>CAVTEU010000007.1:0-793370 GCA_963733905.1 uncultured Actinomycetes bacterium
TCTTCACTGCCGGCGTGGACTGTAACGTTGGGACTTCTCGCCATCGTGGTAGGCGCCAGCCTGGTTGTCGCCTGCATTGTCTTGTTCGTTGCTCAGGGTCGCGGAACGCCGGCTCCTTTCGACGCTCCCAAGCAATTTGTTGCCGTTGGTCCCTACAGAATCATCCGCAACCCCATGTATGTCGGTGGACTGCTTCTCCTCGCTGGCTTTGGTTTCTTCCAGCAATCGAAAGCAATTCTGCTGTTCTGCCCGCTATGGTTCCTGGGCGCTCACCTCTTCGTCACTCTCTACGAAGAACCTGTCTTGACGGAGAAATTTGGGACGTCCTACCTGGGCTATTGCAGAGCGGTGCCGCGCTGGATTCCAAAGTGGTGAAAGCAACTTAGAGCAATAATCTCGCTTCAGCCTGCATGAATTGGGACTTTGACAAATCGAAGGGATGTTGCTGAGTTGCTCGGGAAGGCCGCCGTGGGCCTGCTCGGAATCTGCTACGTCATTGGTCTCATCGTTACAACCATTCATCTCCATCAATACGGCATCTTTTCCTTAGACCTCCTTCGGCTCAGCTATGTGGTAGCGGGCGTATGGACGCTGATTCCACTCTTTCTGAGCTCAACTGTGATCTTCATCTTCTGGAGGCTGTTTCTGCGTGCTCTGCCACGTCACCAAAAGCCACTTCCTTTCGCCAGGTTACAACTCCGACTCTTGAAGAAAGGCAAATATGGATCTTTTGCCAAGCGGCTTGCGTCGAGCCTCGCTCTCCCATTGCTTTTTCTCATTTCGGTTCGGGTTTCTGTGAAGCTTTGCGAGCGCACCCGAGCCTGTTTCGTTGCCGCTTCCTTCAATGATCTAGGTGTTTCCAATCAGCCTTTGTCTTGTTGTTCTTTGGGAAAGCCGTCACGAGATCATGGGAAAACCACATGGTATTTCCCTGTTACTAGTGGCCGTTCCGGTTCTCCTGGCTTCCTTCATCTTTTATTTGATGAGCTTCGGCAAATTCGACTACCAAACGATTCCCACATATGCGGGAGGAGGAAGACCCACACCGGTCAAACTTCTGCTGGACATAGACGACACTCTGGCGGCAGAACTGAAGGCCTCTGGCATCGAATTCGAAAAGGATGCCGCGAGCCTTAAGTTGACCTATGAAGTTGATCTCATTGTAGCCACTGGCAATGAATACGTGGTGAAGGGAGTCGTTTTTGCCATAGGCATCCCACGTAACACCGTCAAGGCAATTTTCTACAAGAACGCCTATATCGGGTGGGGAAAGTAGCGCAGGATCCTTTTGATCCTCCAAACAAAGCCGGGTTGGTTCCGGGCTTGAGCCAACATATCTAAACTAAACCAATCCGCTTGTTTTCCATCCCATGTTAGCCGATCGCGACTTTTCCTTACCCATCAGACAGTCAACTAACAACTAAGTTGGATGAAGAACCGCCAGAGTGTCGCTGAAACGCATGAGGAGACTCCGGGAATCATAAGGTCGCGGGAGGTCGATCCCCGGATAGTAGGACGGAGACAATGTCTCAATCGGCCAGATGGGGACGTGAGTCGCAGCGGCGAGTATCAAGCGCGTTGGTGGCGGCCAATGGGCGACGAGCAGGAGAAGATTCTGGAGCTGAAGCGCGATCTTGTACCGTTCAGGGTGTTCTGGTTGCTCTTCCTCGCTGAAGCGCAGCCAGTGATTCTTCTGCACGTAAGAGAATTTCCCTGTGTGCTCATGTTGGTTCGCAAATACTCCGACTCCTACTGGAAGCGATTCGGAATTTTCTTTGAGGGTTCGTGAATGGTCTTCCGGCACAACTGCCTCCAAGGGCGCGGCATTGCTCAGCACAAATGCGGTCTTTGCTGTCCATCGGCCGAGGACCAAACGTTCCTCCGCGCCGAGCGCGTGGAGAGTCCGCTGTCCCGTCATCAGGTCCGTCAGAAAGGGCCTTACTTGGTTCTCTAGGTCGCCCATCCATCCATTGTTGCACTGTTTGCAGACGCGGCCTTCGACAAAGCTTTGGGCCACGTGAGTGCGCTGCTTGAGGAGCGCGCCGTCTTCGGTCTGTGCAATCCCTTGGAACAGATCCTCGTCTCTGACGCCCAGATAGTCGATGAGCCATTGCGGAATGACGTGTTCACGCGCGTGTTCGGTCAGGGGATGGGTGCAGAATAGACAGGATCGGGTATTCATCAGCGGCCTCACGATCGTTCGGGAGATACAGACCGAGAGAATTCATCTACATGGTGCGCTCTTCGTCTTTGGGAAGGCGACCAAGGTCGGGCCGTCAGTATATCGAATTCGACAGCAACGGAGGCAGCTCGGAAATCAATGAGGGTTCTTGCCAAGTATCATCGACTTGGCTTGCCGCTTTTCGCGAACCGCAGCGAACAATCGTGCTGCTAGGACTCTACATGGGACTTCGCATCGGCTGCCGAAGCCCTCACGTTGAAGAAGGAGAATGTTGACCTTGAAAACGGACTGTTAACCATCGAGGCAGCCTACTCCAAGAATGGCAAAACGCAGACGATGCCTATCCATTCTTGTCTCATCGATCCACTCCGGATGCGCATGATGGGGAGCACCAGCAACTACCTCTTCCCAGGCCCGAAAGGAAAGCCGATGCACGACATTCGTACCTCGTTCGAGAACGCCTGTGCCGCCGCCAGAATCAGCTGGAAAGGTCACTCCGCACACTCTGCGACACACTTTCGCATCCCGCCTCGCCATGAAGGGCGTCAATAGTCTCACGCTGCAGCATTGGGACGTTGGGAAGAACCGAAGATGCTTCAGCGCTACGCCCACCTGTCCGGTGAACACCTCGCCGAAGCTTTGGAGAAGATCCAGCCTCAGAAGAATTTCACTCCGCTTTTCACTCCGGTGGGAAAACGACGAAATCGGAAGGTCTCGTAAGTTGTTGGTGCGGAAGGGGGGACTTGAACCCCCATGGCCTTGCGACCGCTAGAACCTGAATCACCCCACAGGGGGTTTTGTAACTCATTCAAAATCCTTGGAGATGCCCTGCCCACGGTTGTTTCCAAGGATTCTTTCTCTGCCTCACTTCCTCGTAATTCGCTCGATTCTGCCATTCTTCGGTCACGCTTTCCCGCCGCTTTTTGACCCGTCCAACCCCGCCCGCTCAGCAATAAAAGCGCTCTGCCAAGTATCCCGACGAACACCTAACAGAGCGCTGGGCTCCCTATTCCCTAAGCAAGGAACAGACGCAGGCATCGTACAGCCTAGCCACGACCGCAAGCAAGGCCAAATCAGAATCCCAGCCAAGAGCAACGCTGCCCAGCATCCCGCGTTTTCCACATTGAACACCGGCGCAGCACGGGCATACAATGCCAGTCACAGCTCAATCCTATCTACAATCAATAGGAGCTATCTCTAACCAGTTCCCTCCACGGGGACAACTCTTGCCTCCTTGTCGAAAAATGGAAAGCGGCGAAAATGTTGGACACGCAATCACCTTGTGAAATTCACAGGACGCTGCTAGCTGAATATATGGCCGTCCTTGAAGAAGTGAAAGCTGCCCAGCTTGAACGGGCAGAGATTCCCAAGGCAGTCATGGGCAGCGCCGTAACAAAACCGCTACTCCAAGAACTCAAGGTGGAGTGCAATGCAGCGCGGGCGAGATATGTAGGACATAGACGGGAGCATGGCTGTTAAACCGATCGGACTGGTTGCCTACCTAGACTACTTCCCAATCCTTGCAGAACCCATTGCACACGTGGCCGCTCTTTGTCACGGCCTCATCGGCAATTCGTTTGGCTCCGTCCAGCGTCGTTTCAAGAAAGGCTAGAAACGAGGTTGGAGGCTGACGATCTTGGCTGTGCTTGATGGAGATTCTGTAGCGAGTGGAGGAGTCCCGCTGGATCAAACTTTCGATACCGCCCGAATGCGTTCGCTTTTGCATACCTAGTCCCACGGATCGCATAAAGTCCTTCTCACCCCAGCCCGCACACCGCACCCCGCAATAGAAAAGCCGCTGAAAGGCTGAGCCCTCCAACGGCTTTCTTGGGTATTACCAAGCGGATATGCTAAGAGGAGCTAATCCCGACAAGCTTCCATGACTTCAATCCGCCCAAACGTTTCAGGCAGAGAGCGGAACATAGAAGGAGCACGCGGCCCATGAAACGAAGCGTGTCCTGTCAACCCAATGTCCGCTCCCTGCAGTATTAGCATCGGACATTCTTTCAAACCTTCCTGTGCAATCTTGGACGAGGGCAGAATTTTTGCGAAAAAAAAGCGCCTGCCAGGCAGCAGTTCCGATCCAGGAAAACCACCTAGCAAGCGCTGGGCTTGCCCCTGTCCACCAAAAGGAGAGGCGGAAATCGTACAGCCTAGCTACAACCGCAGGCAAGGCCAAACCTCGCCACGCCCTGCCAGCCATGCTCAGCGCCGAAAGGCGGCACTGCCCAGAAAAAAAAAACCGCCCACAAAGTTTGAACTCTGTAAGCGGCTTGGGATTACCAAGCGGATAGGCTCAGAGGAGCTAATCCTGACAGGCTCCATGACTTCAATCCGCCCAAACGTTTCAGGCAGAGAGCGGAACATAGAAGAGGCACGCGGTCGGTGAAACGAAGCGTGTCCTGCCAATCCAAAGTCCGCTCCTCACGCAAGACCAAATCAGAATCCAGCCAGCAGCCAGCACAACGCCACTACCCAGCAGCGCCCAGCCGCACGATTCCACATTGACACTGGCGAGCGTCGGCTTACAATTGCGAGCAAAAGTTCACGAAAGGGAAAGGCAAATGAGAAGATTGAGCATTCGAGTGCCGACCCTATCACCCGGCCATGTTGTGGAATATACATTTAACCCCGAGAGCCGAACTGTTCACAAGAAGGGGCTCACGGCGGCTGGCTCAGAATATAAATTTGCATTGGAAGGCACTCTCAGCGAGCGAGAAATCATGAGCTTCTTAGGAAGCGGACCAGAGGAACTCAAGTTGTGGTTGGAGAGCGTTGGCTTTTCGTACAGACAGTGTCAGGTAAAACTCATGGCAGAGGAATCTCGGAAACGACCGATACCGTGGAAGTAGATTAACAACAGTCGGGACCACGTTTGCTGGTGGGCCGTCAATCAACAATTTCAGTGGTGGTATTCACATTGAAGTAGATACGGCGGGCGTGCCAGTCGATCCTCGCCGTGATATCGTAGACCCCCTAATTCCTATATTGATTCTGTGAGCCGTAGAAACGGGACCTTTAATTGAGGGAGAAAGGTAGCCTCCATGCGAACCTTGCTTTTGTGTGTCCTTGTGGTGCTTGTAGCTTCTATTGGGTTGCTGGCTCAAGGGCCCAGCCCCCTACTGATATTGGACACCTACATTCTTCCCTCAGATAGGGTGCTAAAGGTGGTCTGTAAGAACGTGGGTGACAGAGAGATAAAGGGATCTTCTTTTCGAGTGACGTATCTTGATGCGGTGGGTGATTCAATTCCCGCGCTAGATGGTTACAAGTGGGATAGCAAAATAAAACCGGGCAAAAAGGCGACTTTGGCTTGGGCTGATCCCTTACACATCCCAGCGCATAGGCGTGCCAACGCAACAGTACTAAAGTTGCTATTCTGGGATGGGACAACTTGGGAAGCCAAGTAATGCGCCAGCGCAGACAACACGGTGGGGTAAGGCGCCGAAGGCAGCGCTGCCAAAAAAGAAGCGCTTACTAGGCAGCAGTTCCGATCCAGGAAGACCACCTAGCAAGCGCTGGGGCTCTGCCCCTCGGGTGGGCGAGGAACAGAGCCCTAAAATCGTAAACCGGCCTGCCACTTTCAGACAAGGCCAAATCAAAATCCCAGCCAAAGCAACGTTACCCAGCTGAGCGCCAAAAACGACGCCGTTAGGCCAAGATCAAGGTACAGGTCCAACCTGCGAGCCTTGTCCAAGCTCCGCCCGCAGTGATGGCAATACGCGGAGTCTTGATCTAGCGTTGCTTTACAGGCCGGGCATTTGCATGAAGGCTTTGCAATCATGTCGAGACGAGTTCCCACTTGGTGCATCTTCCATTACAGGCATGACCGCTGCTCAGAACAGCGTCGTCTACAAACTCTTTGGCCGCTTGCAACGTGGGCTGAAAAACGCCGACGATTGCGCTTGCTGGGTGGCCATTCTCCCAGAATTTTATCGCGACTCTCCAGCGCCGAGGTTCTTGATAGATGGCGCATTGAATGCCGTCATGAGTGCGTCTTAGCTGCATAACTTACAGAAAATGGAGTGAGGGAAACTTCAATACGTTGCCTGATTATAAGGAGACTCGGGAAGCAAGCCGTCCCACTCTCGCTACTTCGTCAAGCCTGCCAGCCATGCTCAGCGCCGCTTGACACACGGTTAGACACAAAGACGAGCCATCAACCACCCTGTCCCCTGGCACAGCGAGCAAATACGATGACCGTTCTTTGAAATGAAGAAGGGATCTGAGGGGATGGCTTTCCCAGTTGAGTTACAGCGTTTGCAGCAGCTGACTGGTAGTCTCACCTGAACCTGTCCATTCCCACCGCAGCCCGGACAGTCAGGATTCGGCGCTGGTGTACCAGCACAAAATCCGCACGTCCTCAGCGAGTACGCAGACATGCTGATTCTCCAGCAAAATAGTGCAGGATTGAACAGGAAGGCTTTGAATCAACGCTCCATACTGAGAATCGCAGAGAGTTGGACGTGCTCGGCTCCTGCACTGAGGCGTGATTCAAATGGCTCCGGACGATCTATTTCCCCTCATATTCCGGCTGGTGACCGCTTTACCCACTCGACAGGAGCAACTTTTGATCCTGGCTGAAGCGTGGCTGTTGGTGGCCAGGGAAGATCTACAAGAGGCATTGAGAAACGAAAAGTTCACGCAAGTACAGACCGACCAGCTGACGCAGCTCGACCGGATGCGAGATTTCATCCAGGCAAAGCTAGAACTACGACAACAGCCTCAGACGCAGCGAGCGATTGAAGAAGCCGACTGGGGGGAGCTGGCGCGGCTCGAACAAAAAATAAAGCACCACCTTGCTGGAGCATGAAGGACCCTCTACCTTTCAAACCATAAGCCACTCCTGGCACGCCCCGTTACAGACATGGCCGTATTCTGCGATTTCGTTGTCCGCAAATTCCTGAGCGCAGTCCGTGGGTGACAAATACCCGATGATCGTCCCAGGATTGCGATTTGGTTCCCGCAGATTGATGTGAACACGCCAGCCGTCGGAATGCTGGGTGACCAAGGCGTCAGTCCCTGTTTCATGAACACGTCTGAACCTGAGCACAACCTTCTCTTCCTTTGAATCTCGAATGTCGCACGCTTAGTCTCTGCCCATTGCCTGCTGTGGGCGATTAGGCAAACCCTGAGTCCTCGCTAGTGGTTTCCCCCAGGTGTGTATACTTCGCCACAGTATCATCAGAGGGTCTCTGCTCTACTGGCTCTGTCGATACAGGGGGTGAACGATGCTAAGCAAACTTCACAGCCTAGAACAGCAGGCGGCGCAGGCCCAGTGCTTGGCCCTGCTCGTGGAGTTTGTCAAAGCAGTTCGAGCGCAGAAAGTTTGCCTCATGTGCAGGGCGAAGGCTGGAGGGAAGGGGCACGAACTTGGATGCGCAATGCTTCGCGCTGATGCCTTCATCAAGAGTACAGGCAAGGCTTAGTCAAGGAGTCACGCCGCCTACTTAATCGCCGTTAATTGTCCAATCAGAGGATCGAGGGTTGCTAGCTTTGCCTCGATCTGCTCCCGGTCGTCATCGTTCAACTTTGATCGAAACCTGTGGATCGTCTCATATCCTTTCTTCGCAGCCGCTGCAGCCTGTCTCGCTCTAGGCAGGCGACCGGCTGCGCATGAAACGAGCGCTATGTCGGCAAGCGTGGCGGTTATCTCGACCTCAGTGTTGAGAAAGTCAGCGGTCACTCTTTTCGAAAATTCCACTTCCGCTTGGGCTGCCTCGACTAACCGCCGTGATTCGATCAAAACTTTCATTGCATCAGGCATGGTGTTACCTACCGCTCCCATTTTCAATGCAGGGTAGGTACATCCGCTGAGCAAAACTGATCGATCCCCACCTTAGAATCCGACGCCAGCCCGTACACCGCGTCCAGCAATGCTCTTCAGAGCACAGCCCCGCTAGCGCCGCTAGAGGCAAGCCCAGCAAGGTCTGCGGCCCCGTTAGCCTCGCTCAGACCGCCTCAGCCATGCTCAGCGCCGCCAACGCCCGGCCTCAGCAATGCAGCCTCACGAGCCATGCTCCACAAATCGGCGCCGACGGCCAAAAGGGTGTAGGATGTAATCAGTTTCCCCTCACCGAGACAAACTGCTCGCCTCTCTGACTCGAAACCGAAAGAGAGGCAAAGTGCTAAACCTGAAATCCCCTTGTGCAATTCACAGAGAGCTACTGGCTGCGTACCTGACGGCAGTTGAAAAGGTGGGAGTTGCCCAGCGTGAGTACGCTGAGATTTTGACTATAGGCATGGCCAGCGCAGTATCGAAAACACTGCTCGAAGAACTCAAGGAAGAGTGCAGTGCAGCGCGATCGCGATATGTCAAACACCGTCATCAGCACACCTGCTAAGCCCGCGTGCCAAAACCCGGCTGAGCAAACCTCTGCGCTGCCTCTACACCTGCCCAGCATCGCCCAGCCCAGCGGTTCCACGTTGAACCCTGCTGAGCGCGGGAATAGAATGCGGTTCGCTGTGTTACCTGGGGCGGTTCATAAGTGGATTGGAAAACAGTCAGGAATGGGCACCAACGGCCGGATTAGTGATAGCTCTGCTGATGCTTTTGGCCTTGCTTAAAGGGATCAGCCGGGATCGAAAAGCGAGGCGGGCTGAAAAGGTGGACGATTGCATTAGAAACTACTTCGCTGGACAGCCACAGGGTCAGAAGTATCCGCTTGAGGATGTTTTTGAGAATCTTGCAACGGCGCCGTGAGATAGTCAATCGTGAAATGAAAAGACCATCACTGAAGGAAGTGAAGGAAAGTCTCAACAGACTCACAAAGGCTGGGAGTCTGGAAACAGATGGAATCCGCTGGGGCCGACCAAGAATCAGCCTTCAAAGACTTTGAAAGGTGCTTGCAACTTCTAAGCAACGCCCGCCCCGCTCGAACCGCGCCCAACCTCAAACCCCGCTACCATGTAAACAAAAAGTTTGCAGTGATGTAAGCATGGTTGCTTGCGAATCGGCAGGCTGTTTGTGATGCTATGGCCATGTTGTCTAGCGAGGAATCGTACAAACTGGGACTAAATGCCGCTTACCGAGCTTTCAGAGGTTACGGCAACATCAGCCTGACAGGCACGATGGTTGCGGCGCTAGTCGAACTGAATAACGGTCTAGGGCCGGAACCAACTGGTAAAGCGGTCAAAGGAGTTTGCACGTTTGAGGAACTCTGCCGCATTACCGAAACGAAAAAGAAGACTGGGAGAAAGAGTTCGAGCAGCCGTTCATTGACGCGGACCTGGCGGATTCTCTGCCGGCTTCTTTGAGGGATTGAATACGGAACAGCGCAGACGCTTTTTCTCGGCAAAGCGGCAGCTAGACCCCCGCCAGCCATGCTCGCGCCAAGTTCAGCGCCGCCAAAAAATAGAAAAGCCGTTGAAAGGCTGCGAACCTCACAACGGCTCCTCGGGTTGAAAATGTTAGCAGGGGCGGAAAGGTCTCGATGGAGCCAAACCTCAAAAATCTCACTGACTTAAGCTGCCCCTATAGAGATTTCTGTATCCTATCTGTGTTTTCGAGTGGCTTTCTATGTACAAACAATGGGTGGAGTACCATAATAACACTACTAAGCAGGGAAATGAAGCTACTAGGGCAACTTGGGCAGTCCCTATTCCGTGCGCTAGCTTTAGAAAACTTGAGAAGAGGCGCAGGTCATGCGGTTGGCGTGCGTCTATTTGCTCAACGGATTTGCAAGACTTGCGTGAGACTAACGAGAACCTCGGGTTAGCCGTGGACGTGCTTTTTCGCTTCATCCGATTCGTACTCCACTTTCCTTCCGCTGCGTGCCTCGATGATGGTAATCATCGATTTGGCACGGCCTTTGGCGATCTCCAAGACAACTCCCTGTGGCTTGTCCTCCTGATCTTTGTAGCCGATTGTCAGGAAGTGCTTACGCTTTTTGGAGAAGAGAGCCCAGACAGTGATTACGATGGCTGACCCCTACCCGACGGCCAGCCTTCTGCCCTGCCAAGGGGCTGGCCGCTCTGGCGGTGGAGGGACCGCTTCCGCAGGGTTTGCTGGCTCTCAGCTTGGATTTCTCCGTGCAGGTCGGCAAACAGGAGACGGTGAGCCTCATCGGCTTTCCAAGACTTACGGGTATGCTCTGGGCCGTCACTCAAGGGAGTCTGAGGGGCCAGAAGGGCAGGGCGCTGACCTTTACAGCTCCAGCCGATGAAGGGAACTCTGGGGGGCCTCTCATCAGAGATGGCAAGGTTATTGGAGTGATCACGGAAGTGTCCGGGCAGGCAGGCTATGCCGCGCCATCTGTTGCCGCGAGGTTTGTTCTTGAAGGATGGGGGATTATCCTTGACGGATCTCGTCGGTCTCTTCCACAGGGCAAGGCGGGCGAGGTTCAGAACAAGAGTGCTGAACTGCTAAGAACAGCGCGGCTGCAGAGCGAAGGCAAAGACTTCAAGGGTGCTTGGCGTCTGACTCAGCAAGCGCTGGAGGTGGACCCCACGCCAGAAACTTTCCGGTTGCAGAACCAAGTGGCGATGGCGTGGTTGCGGAACCTCGTTGTCAGGTCGGACCAAGGAGAAACCTTTACCGCGGTGGCGGATCAGGTACTGCGCGCCTTCTATCGGGGTGCGATCAGCGATGATGCGGCTCTGGAAGTCGACAGTTTTGCTCACATCGGATGGGCGAACTTTCTGAAGCGTCGAGAGTCTATGCCTTGGTTGGAGGTCGAGGGCAATTACAGGAAAGCCGTGGAGCTGGATCCCCAGAATGCCTATGCTCAAGCGATGTGGGGACACTGGATACTCTGGGAGGATGCTCACAATCTTGTGGAAGCTCGGCAGCATTTCTCTGTCGCGTTAAAGAGCGGGCGAGACAGAGACTTTGTGAGACACCTGCAGCTCGCAGCCTTGCAGAACGCCAAAACTGGAGACTGCGCTGTGGAGATTATCAGGATACTGGACGAGATGAGAAGGAACGACGAGCCTCTGGAAAAGGCCCAGCGAAGTGACCTGGAAAGTAGCGTCTACTTCGCGCTGAGGCGAGAGGTCTTGGATCGACTCCCGTCAGTCTTAGCGTCTTCCGAGCACCTCACTACCTATCAATGGCTGGTGCGAGATCTCGGAAAGCCGCATTTGAGATATGAGTTTTGGGTTGCCCGTCTCACAGAAGCGACGGGAGATTCCGACAAAGCTCTCGCACTCTACCGCTCCGTCCGGTCACAGTCTCAACTTCAGGGGTTTACCATGGGACGGGAACTGGAGGAGTCAATCAAGCGATGCGAGGCCACTGTCGGCAAGCTCCGCTGAAAGGAACAGCAAAACTTTCGTTCATCGTCGGACTGACAGGGGCATGAGTGCCTGAACTCGAAGTACGCGTAAGCCAACTACCGCCGCGCGACGACGCTCGGTCACACGAGCGGCTTGCCGCAAATACGTCCGGATGAAATCGTCTTCGCCGACTTGGTGGAATTATGCTGGCTGCTCCTTTGTTTTACTCTTCTTCAAATCAGCCTTGACTGCCCCGACTCTTGGAACGTGTCGTCGAAGCCGGACCCTTGCGCTTTGGTTGCTCCGAAAGGTTGGCAAAAGGCCCTGTTGTTTCGAGCAGCTCGAACCTCGCCTCCTGAGGCGCACCCCTCAGAGCGGACTCTGCCGCCTTGGCTTGCTTGAGGCCTTTGAAGATTCCCTTTTCAAACTCCATTTGGGCTGCCTGGAAACCAAATACCAGTGGGTTGGCGCCTTCAAAGGTTATGTTTGAGTCGCTGGATCCTCCGGACTGGATCTGCACGGCACCTCCTACCATCTCCTTGACTACCGGGATGTCAACCTGAACGGACGAGCCGTCGGATTGGGTGGCTTGCGTCTGAAACTTCTTGCTCTTCACG
Organism: uncultured Actinomycetes bacterium; assembly: GCA_963733905.1. Lineage (GTDB taxonomy): Bacteria > Actinomycetota > Acidimicrobiia > Spongiisociales > DATADW01 > DATADW01. Next base: position 12,016 of record CAVTEU010000007.1, read on the forward strand.
ATGCTGGTGATGACGTACAGTCTGTCTCTCTCGAGCGCCTTGAGGATCTCACCGCCAACGGATGTATCCACTTTATTTCCGCTGATGAACTTGTTTACCGCAAGCTGATTGACCTCCGAAACCTGCGCATCTTCAAATTCAAACGTCAAGCTGCTAGCTCCTTTGTAGGCGGCGTCAAGTTTGGGTTTTTTTCCGGTCATGGAACCGACAATTCCACCGAGCAAACTTAGGCCAACATTGATATCGAGCGCTCGGCTTTTTTTCCCATTGATGAATGCTGCCTGACGGTCTGGCCCGACTGCCGGAAGGGACTGCCCTCCGCTGAATAGGTCCGACAGTTCGCCTAAGACCGTCAAAGCATCTTTCTGTTTTTCGACAACCTGAAGAGGACGAATGCTCTCCCGTGGCAGTCTCACCACAGAGTAGCCAAATTCCTTGAGGAGTTGCAGGATTGGATCTGAGTTTCCCATTTTTGTTCTCCTTTCAATTATTGAGGACTGTCAGTGTCCCGAGACCCCTATCCAGAGCTGAGTGTCAGTAGTTGATTCATCCGAAAGCTAAACCCTCAGCCTAAGCCCTTCTGGTTTTGGTGCGAGGGAGCCAATTCCAAGCCCTGTGTGATCGCATCAGCGCGAAGCGACAAGGTGTCACGATAATCTGCAATTCTCAATAGAAGCAACGACCTTTTGAGTCTACTGCGATTCGGCATCAACCGCAGCAGGTATCCAAGATCCTGGTCGAACCGATCGGGGTCGAGGGCGGTGGTGAAGCCCGGGATCGACTCCAGCTTGTCCAGGGTGCCACCGGTGTGCCCCAGCCCCCTCCCGCTCATCATGGGGACCGCCGCCCCGCATACGGCCACGATTGGGGCGAGCGGGATGCTCACTTTGTCACCCACGCCCCCGGTCGAGTGCTTGTCCGCCTTCGGCGCCTCGATCGAGGAGAGGTCGAGCACCTCTCCGGAGTGGAGCATGGCGTCGGTCCATGTCGCCAGCTCGTCGGGATCCATCCCGTTGATGAACACCGCCATGAGCATCGCCGCCGCCTGGTAGTCGGGGATCTTCCCGTCGGCGACCCCTGCGATGAACCAGCGGATCTGGTCGGCGGTGAGGGCCCCCCGGTCGCGCTTCCGCTCTATCAGCTCGACGGCGTTCATCGCCGCGAAGCTATCCGGTTGATCAGGCGACGCTGACGGTGCCTGCCGCCCAGTCGGCATGGAGACGGGCGTAGACGCCGCCCCCTTCGAGCAGTTCGGCGTGGTGGCCTCGCTCGACGAGACGCCCCTGGTCGAAGACCAGGATCTCGTCGGCGGCCTCGGCTGTCGAGAGGCGGTGGGCGACGGTTATCGAGGTCCGGCCGGCGGTGAGGCGTTCGATGGCACGCCGAAGCTGGACCTCGAGCGCCGGGTCCACCGCCGACGTCGCCTCGTCGAGGACCAGCAGATCGGGGTTGGTGATCCAGGCGCGCACAAGGGCGACAAGCTGCCGCTCCCCGGCGGACAATCGGCCACCGCGTTCGCCGACGAAGGTGTCCAGCCCCTCGGGCAGCGAGTCCATCCACTCGTCGAGACCGAGGTCGTAGAAGGCGGCCCGCACGCCCTCGTCGTTGGCGGCGAGACGCCCGTAGCGCACGTTGTCCGCCACCGAGGCGTCGAAGAGAAAGCCCTCCTGGGGGACATATGCCACACGGGAGCGGAGCGAGGCGAACCTGACCCGGTCCACCGGGATTCCCCCGACAATGACCTCACCCCCGGTCGGGTCGAATAGTCTGGTGACCAGCTTGGCGAAGGTGGTCTTGCCCGATCCGGTCTCTCCCACGACGGCGACCCGCCGCCCGCGCGTCGATCCGAACCGATACGTCGCTGAGGACGTCGTCGGCCCCATCGGGGTAGCGGTAGTTGACCGCCTCCATCTCGACGTCGAGCCCGCCTTCGGGGAGGTCCACCCCGCCGGTGGGGTCGGCCACGTCCACCGGAGTGTCGAGGACCCCGAGGATCCGCCGCAGCCCGGCACCTGCGGTCTGTGCCTGATCGAGCGTCTCCACCAGGATCTGGACCGGCTCCACCAGGAGGTTGAGAAGGAAGAGGAAGGCGAGAAGCGTCCCGGCAGACGTGCCGTCGGCGACACCGGTGATCACCCCGACCGCAACCACCGCCGCGGTGAGCGTCCCGGCGAAGAGGTCGGCCGAGGAGAACAGCCCGGCGCCGAGCCGAGCGGTGCGGAACTCGGCCTCGAACTGGGCGTCGAGCGCCCCCTCCACCTTGGCGGTGGTGGCCCTCTCCGCCCCGTAGGCGCGCACCACCGGGCAGACCGGCGATGGCCTCGCTGAGCGCCGAGAGGCTGTCGGCGACCCGTTCCCTGACGTGGTCGTGTGCCCGGCGGAGGATGCGTTGGAACCAGAGGAGCAGCAGGGCGTAGAGCACGACACCACCGAGGACGAGCAGCGCCAGGTACCAGCGGTAGATGGCCATCACGGTGAAGGCGAGGACCACCTGCGCCGATCCGACCAACATGCCCACGCCGCCCCAACCCATGAAGTCCTGGATCGTCTCCGGGTCCGATGTCACCCGCGCCACGAGGGCGCCCCGGCGCTGCGACTGGACGTGGAGCATCGACAAGTTGGTGGAGATGGCGGAAGGTGCCGACCCTGAGGTCGGCGAGGCCGGTGGCCGACGAGGTGGCGAGCCGCGCCAATGCCGCTCGCTGCGCAACCACCCCGGCGGCGATGGCGAGGAGGGCGAGACCGCCGAGGGTGATTGCGCCCTTGACGTCCACGCCGCCCGTCGCCGAGGATCTCGTTGTCGGTCATCTGCTGGATCAGGATCGGCACCACCACCTGCGAGGCGGTGCCGGCGAAGGCGAGCACGATCGTCAACCACAGCCCTCGGCCCAGCGCCGGCGCCAGCCGGAAGGCGCGGGACAGGGCCGAGGTCGTCGTCGCAGCAGGGGCGATGGTGCTCATGTGCGGACCTCGTCGGGTGCCCGATGGGACCCGGTCAAGCGTTCGCTCCCTGGCCTCCTGCTTTCGGGCGGCGGCGTCCTCGTCGTAGGCGCGCAGCAGTCGGGCATACCCGGGAGCCCTCTCCAGCAGGTCCGCGGTGACTTCCCTGCGCCACGACCCGGCCGTCCTCGATGTAGATCACCTCGTCGGCCAGCACGATGCTCGAGCGCCGGTAGGCGACCACGATGACGGTGGACGGCAGCCCGGCGTGGCGCAGTCCGCGCAGGATCTCGGACTCGACCGAGGGGTCCACCGCACGAGGTGGCGTCGTCGAGGATGAGAAGGCGGGGACGGCGCACCAGGGCACGGGCCAGCGCCAGCCGTTGCCGCTGGCCGCCGGACAGCGACGTGCCACGCTCCCCGATCCGGGTGTCGTAGCCCGCGGGCAACTGGCTGATGAACTCGTCGGCACCGGCGAGACGGGCGGCTTCCCTGCACCTCGTCGTCGGGGATGGTGAGGCCGAGTGTGATGTTGCCCCGCACCGTGTCGTCGAAGAGGAACGTCTCCTGGGACACAAAGGCGACCTCTCTCGCCAGCTCCGAGCGGGCGAACGATCTCAGGTCGCGGCCGTCGAGATGGATGGTCCCGGTGGAGGGGTCCCAGAGCCGGGCGAGCAGGACGGCGAGGGTGGACTTGCCCGAGGCGGTGCGGCCCACCATCGCCACCACCTTTCCCGGTGGGACGTCCAGCTCGAGCTCGGAGATGACTGTGTCACCCTCGTCGTACCCGAAGCCGATGTCCTCACCTCCGACCCTCGCCCCGGACTCGTCCTCGACGGCGTGCAGCTGCCCGTGCTCCACCAGTTCGTCGGCGTCGAGCACCTCGCGCACCCGCCGCCAGCCAGCCAGGCTCTCGGCGAGGTCCCACAACACGTAGCCGATCAGCCGCATCGGGACCGAGATGAGCGAGAGCAGGTAGGCGACCGACACCAACTCTCCTGGCGTGATGGCGCCGGCGGCGATCCGCATCGTGCCGATGGTCAGCACGAGGACGGTGGTCACTGCAGGGAACGACTCGACGACCGACCGGTATGTCGCCGCCGCCCGCTCTACGGTGATCACCTTGTCGCGCAGTCGGTGCGCTGCCAGGGAGAACCGCTCGGTCTCGAAGTCCTCCCTCCCCAGCGCCTTGACCGTGAGCGCTCCGTCGAAGCTCTCGTGCGCCACCGTGCTCGGTCTCACCGCGCAGCCGCTGTACCTCCTGGAAGGCTTCGAACAACTTCCACGAGCCACGCACGTCCACCGCGGTCACCACCACGAGCGCAACAAAGGTGAGCATGGCGAGGATCGGGTCGAGCGCGAAGATCACGACGATCGTGCCCACCAGGAGCAGCACGGCGCCGGTGCCGAACGGGAGCGGAGCGAGGATGAAGGTTCCCTGGCTGGCGTCGGTCTCGCTCACCGCCAGGAGGTCGCCCACCGACTGGCGACGGAACCAGCTCAACCCGAGCCGCAGCTGGTGGGAGATCAGCTTCTTGCGGACATCGGCCCTGGTCTGGAACTGGAGCCACCCCGCACCGGTGCGGCGAAGCACGATCCCGGCCGCCTTCCACACCGCCACCGCCAAGATTGCGAGTACGACGGGGAGGACCAGACCGGAGGGCGAAGCTCCCTCGTCGAGCACGGGGATGATGAGCTGATCGGTTGCCCGGCCGATGACCCACGCCGAGAGGATCACGCCGGAGGCGAAGATGGCTGCCCCGCTCACGGCCACCAGGAAAGAGACCGGGTGGACGCGCACGAACCCGGCGACCAGGCGGTAGCCGTCGCGCAAGACCTGCAGGGGCGACTCACGGGTCGTCATAGGGGAACTATGGACGATCGTAGGTCGGGTGTCATCGGACCACGGTCGGATTGCAGATCGGGCGTCGGGACGATGGCTCAGTGGCCGGAGGGCGAGACGCTGCGCACCCGCCCTGCGCTCACGATGACGCCCTCGTTGGCCAGCCTTTCAGCCTGACGATGAATCGACGGCGACCGGAGCCGCCCATCGTGGCCGACCACCCGCCACCAGGGGATAGGGCTCTCGACCTCGGCGAGGATGCGGCCCACGGCGCGGCCTGCACCGGGCCGGCCCGCCTGCGCTGCCACCTCGCCGTAGGAGACGACCTCGCCCGGGCTCAAAGAGCTCACCACACCGATGACGGCCTCGCGGAACGACGAGCTCACAGCGTCCCGAACAGCCGGTCGCCCATGTCGCCGAGACCGGGACGGATGTAGAAGTGGTCGTCGAGGTCGCGGTCGAGCGAGCCGGCCACAACCCGGACATCGGGGTGGTCACGCTCGATGACGGCGGCACCCTGTGGCGCCGCCACCACGCAGAGAGCGACGATGTCACGGGCACCACCCTCCTTGACCTTCCCGATGGCCCAGGACAACGACCCGCCGGTGGCCAGCATCGGCTCGAGTACCAGGACGCGCGCCTCGGCCAGTTTGGGGAGCTTGGTGTAGTACTCGAGAGGGAGCGCAGTCTCCTCGTCGCGCTGGACTCCGGCGTACCCGACCTTGACCCCGGGGAGTAGGTCGAGCACCGCTTGGAGCAGTCCAAGACCGGCGCGCAGCACCGCCACCGCCACCAGGTCCTTCCCCAGCCGGTGGCCGGCTGCCTGCTCGAGCGGGGTCTCGATGGAGATCTCTTCCACGGGCAGATCCGATGTGGCCTCCATCACCAGCGTGTATGCGAGACGGCGGGTGGTCTCTCGGAACAACTCCGACCCGGTGTCGGCGCGACGGAGGATCGACAGGTAGTGACGCGCCAATGGGTGCTCGACGACGGTCAGGGGCACGGCTTGCCTCCTTGGCTGCGGCAGGCTACCGAGATCCAGACGGCAGACGGCAGCGAACGGCGGACGGCAGCCAGAGCGCGTCAGCCCGGTCCGACACACGATGATGCGACATGACTGCACCATCGTGCAACTCAGCCCGTGTTGCGCATCCCGGCGGCGATCCCGTTCACCGTGAGCAGCAGGGCCCGTTGCAAAGTGGGTCGGTCTCGCCCGCCCTGCTTCTCGCCAAGAGCGCGACCTGGAGGTAGTTGAGCGGGTCGAGGTAGACGTCGCGCACCTCGAGGGTGCGGCGGAGCAATGGGTTGCCGGCGAGCAGCCCGGGCCGGTCGGTGAGCCGGAGCACCTCGCCCATGGTGGTGTCGTGCTCCTCGAGGATCATGTCGAGTAGCTGTTGCACCCCAGGGTCGACCAGTTCCTCCACGTACCGTCGGGCGATCCCCAGGTCGGCCTTGGTCAGTGTCATCTCGACGTTCGAGACGAAGGTTTGGAGGAACCACCACTGCTCGTGCATCTCGTCGAGCACTTCTCCGTAACCGCGTTTGCGTGCCTCGGCCAGACCGGTGCCCACCCCGTACCAGCCGGGGATGATCATCCGTGACTGGGTCCACCCGAAGACCCAAGGTATGGCGCGCAGGTCGTCGAGCCCCGCGCCGCTGCCGGGACGTCGCGAGGGACGCGACCCGATGTTCATCGACGCCAACTCCTCGACCGGGGTGGCGGAGAGGAAGAACCGCACCATCCCGGGGTCGTCAACCAGGGTGCGGTACGCCGAGTACGCCGCCTCCGACACCACCTCCATCGCCTCGGTCCAGCGGTCGAGCACCTCCTTGGGCTGGCGCGACGACCGGTGGAGCAGCGAAGCCTCGAGCACCGAGCCCGCTGCCAGTTCCAGGTTGCGCGCCGCCAGCCCGGGGAGCCCGTACTTGTCGGAGATGACTTCTCCCTGCTCGGTCACCTTGAGCGGACCCGTCGATGGTGCCGAACGGTTGGGCGAGGATGGCCTGGTGGGTTGGGCCCCCGCCCCGGCCGATGGTGCCGCCACGTCCGTGGAAGAGCCGGAGCGTGACCCCGTGGTGGCGCGCCGTGTTCCGCAGCTGACGCTGCGCCTTGTAGATCTCCCACTGGCTGGTGGTTATCCCGCCCTGCTTGTTCGAGTCGGAATACCCCAGCATCACCTCCTGGACATCGCCCCGCAGCGAGACCACCTGGCGGTAGGAGGGGTCGGAGAGCAACTGGTCGAGGATCTCGCCGCAGCGTCTCAACTCGTCGATGGTCTCGAAGAGCGGCACGAACCCCACCCGGGCCAGACCGTCGTGGAGGTCGATCAGACCCGCCTCACGGGCCAGCACCGCGGCGGCGAGGATGTCGTCGGGTCCCCTCGTCATCGAGACGATGTACGACTCGATCACCGCCGGCCCATACCGGTCGAGGGCGGCGGCGATGCCTGCGAAGGTGGCCATGGTTTCCTCGGCACCTTCACCAAGGCGGGCAGCCGGCGGTTGCCAAGGGTCTGCCCTCGGCGAGCTCCCCGGCGAGCAACTCGAGACGCTCCTCGGAGCTGCGGTCCGCATACGCGATGCCGACCCTGTCGAGCAGTTGAGCGACGACATCGTGGATCCGGTCGGCGTGCTCGCGCACATCCATCGTGGCGAGGTGGAATCCGAACGTGGCCACCACCCTGATGAGCCGCATCACCGAACCCTCTGCGATGAGCAAACCGGCGTTCTCGCAAAGCGATGACCGCAACAGCTCGAGCTCGGCGGCCAGCTCAGATGGGCCCGCATAGTCGACCCCGGGCTGATGGCGAGCGCCCTCGCGGATTCGCGTTCTGGTGGCGCCCAGCCGGCTGTGGATGTAGGCGAGCTTGAGCCGGTAGGGCTCGTGGGCGTTGAGTCCGTGGAAACGCTGCCAGGTGAGAGGGAGCAACTCACGGTCGCGCTCCAGAGATGCCATCAACTCGGCGGAGACATTCCACGTCCTGTCGGAGATCGACAGATCCTCGGCGAGCCGCTCGACCGCCTCGATCAGCCGTCGAAGGCCATGGTCGTGCTGCAGCTCGAGAACCCGCCGGGTGACATCTGCGGTGACCGAGGGATTGCCGTCGCGGTCGCCACCAACCCATGTCCCGAAGCGGATCGGCGTCCGGGTGCGGTCCCGGTTGGGATCGAGCCGGTCCAACTGGAGCGACAACTCCTCGCCCAGATCAGGGAGGACGTCGCTTTCCAACCGGTCGAAGTAGAAGATCGCCGAGCGGGCCTCGTCCACCGGCTCGGGCTTGTCCATGCGAAGCTCGTCGGTTTCCCAAATCTGGTCGATCACCTCGGCGACCCTGCGGTCGATCCGCACCCGATCGGCTTCGGTTGCCCGGGGGTCGAGCCGGTCGTCGAGCAGGTCGGCCACCGTGCGCAGCTTGCTGAGCGTGGTCGGGCGGGCGGCCTCGGTGGGGTGGGCGGTGAAGACGGGGCGTAGCTCGAGCCTGGACACCACCGACGCGATCAGGTCCTTGTCGAGTCCGGCTTCGATGATGCGATCCACCGTGGCTTCGAAGCGGCGGTCCTCGTCGACCATCTCACCAACCCGATGGGTCTGCTCGGCGACGTTGGCCAGATAGAAGTAGGCGGTGAAGGCTCGTACCAGTTGGATGACGGTGCCGAGATCGAGCGAGCTCAACGTCGCATCGAGCTGCTTCGTCGCTTCGGGGTCGTGGTCGTGTCGTATCGCTTTGCAGAGGGCTCGCACCTGCTCGACCAGGTCGAGCAATTCTGTGCCGTGTTGGCGGGCGAGCGCCTCGCCAAGCTGGGTGCCGAGGCGGCGGATGTCGGCTCGCAGCGCCTCGTCGCGGTCGACCGCCAGTGGACCGGTCATCTGGGCTCTGGGTGAAGAGCGGCGAGATTCAATCGGCGCGTTCCGCGGCCAGCTTTCTCGCCTGCTCCACCCAGCGGTCGCGTCTGATGCGTTCGGCCCTGTTCTTCAGCTTGGGTGCGAGCTCGTCGATCGCCTCGTCGTTGAGCTCGGCGATCTGGGCGAAGCTGGTGAGCCCCTCGTGGCGGAGCCGGCGGGCCGTTGCCGGGCCTATCCCGGAAATGGCGGTGAGATCGTCCTCGACTTCCCCGTTGAGCCTTGCCGCTTCCTCGACGGCGCTCGGGACCGTCGACACAGGCGGGGCGAACTCGGGGGGCAACTCGGTGGGCGGCGGGAGGACGGGATCTGCTTCGGGTGGCGCGACGATCTCGGGCACCTCGTCCTCGACCTCGATGACGGGCTCAGCCACCGGCTCCCTCGCCTCTCGATGACGGGCGCGGCCACCGGCTCCGTCACCTCTTCGATGACGGGCGCGGTCACGGCCACCGGCTCCGATGCACCGGCTGCCTCGTTGATCCTTCGATGGCCGTCGGTCCCGCCGACTCCCTGATGGACTCCTTGAGCAGGAGGATCTCCTGCTCCTTCTCGGTGAGCAGGCGGTGGAGGGCATCGACCTCGGGTCTGAGCAGAGCGGCCTGTCCCTCCGCTCTGGCCAGCTCGCGCTGCGCCTCATCGAGGGCGGTCTGCAGCTCGCCCGTCTCGGCGCCCGATTGAACCGCCTCCAGACGGTTGGCCAGCTCGGTGGCGCGCCCCTGGGCGATCTCAGCCTCATGCTTGTGCCTGGCAACGAATGATCGCCAGCGCTCTTCGAGACGCCGGAGCCGGAAGTAGGCCAGTGAATAGCCCGCTATGCCCCCAACAACGAGCGCTACCACGGCCGATAGAACGACCACCCAGAGGTTATCCATAGATCTCCACGATTCCCCCCAGGCAACCCGCGGCGACGACCGCGGTCAAGCCCTCAATTATTAGCACAATCGGTCAGTTTCGGGATACCCGTAACATCTCGACCGTGTTCGACACACTCACCGATCGGCTCGGCGGGATCTTCGACCGGATGCGCGGCAAGGGCCGGCTATCCGAGGCCGATGTGGACGCATCGCTGCGCGAGATCAGGCTGGCTCTGCTCGAGGCGGACGTCAACGTCGCCGTGGCCCGCGATCTGCTCAACCGGGTGAAGGAACGTGCCGTCGGCGCCGAGGTGACCAAGAGCCTCACCCCCGGTCAGCAGGTGGTGAAGATCGTCAACGAGGAGTTGGTGACGACTCTCGGGACCGAACCGGCGCGGCTATCCATGGCCCCTTCCCCTCCCACCGTGATCCTCATGGTCGGCCTGCAGGGGTCGGGAAAGACCACATCTGCGGCCAAGCTCTCCCGCCATCTGGTCCGCCAGGGAAAGCAGCCGATGCTGGTGGCAGCCGACCTGCAGCGTCCGGCGGCGATCGAGCAACTGCAGACGCTCGGTGAGCGCGCCGGCGTTCCCGTGTTCACCGACCGCACCCAGCGACCCGCCCGTCTCGTCAAGGCGGCCCTCAAGGAGGCAACCCGATTGGGCCGCGACGTCGTGGTGGTTGACACCGCGGGGAGACTGCAGATCGACCGCCAGCTGATGGGCGAGCTCTCCGATCTGGACAAGGCCTCCAACCCCACCGAGACGCTGCTCGTCGTCGACGCCATGACCGGCCAGGACGCGGTAAACGTCGCCAAGGGGTTTCTCGAGTACGTCGACTTGACCGGGATCGTTCTCTCCAAGCTCGACGGGGATGCGAGGGGCGGGGCGGCCATATCTGTGCGCGAGGTGACGGGGAGCCCGATCAAGTTCGCCGGAGTGGGGGAGAAGCTCGACGACTTCGAGGTGTTCCACCCCGATCGCATGGCTTCGCGCATCCTCGGGATGGGCGATGTGCTCACACTGATCGAGAAGGCGGAGCAGACCTGGGACGCCCAGCAGGCAGAGAAGCTCGCCGACAAGATGAGGACCGCCAGCTTCACCTTCGACGACTTCCTCGATCAGTTCCAGCAGGTGAAGCGGATGGGGTCGCTCGACCAGGTGGTTGCTATGCTTCCCGGCGCCGGGTCCCTCCTCCGCAATGTCGAGGTTTCGGACCGCGACGTGGGACGGGTCGAGGCGATCATCCGATCGATGACGCTCGAGGAGCGCCAAAATCCCAAGCTGATCAACGGCAGCAGGAAGCGGCGAATCGCGTCGGGCTCGGGCACAACGTCGCAGGAGGTCAACGGGCTGCTCAAGCAGTTCGGAGAGACACAGCGGCTCATGAAGATGGTGGCGGAGGGAAAGGGCATACCCGGGCTACCCGGGTTGCTCGGCGGCAAGCGCGGCAAGCGCTGATGTGACAGCGCTGACTGATTTGGGACAGGATGGTGATGCGATGGCGGTGAAGATCCGCCTCATCCGAATGGGCAAGAAGAAGCAGCCGGTGTACCGGGTGGTCGTCGCCGATGGCCGCACCCCGCGGGACGGCCGGTACATCGAGCAGATCGGGCGGTACGACCCCCGCCAGGAGCCGACTCTCATCGAGATCGACAACGACAAAGCGGTCGACTGGCTCCGCAAGGGGGCCCAGCCAACCGAGCCGGTCCGCAGGCTGCTCGAGTCGTCGGGTGCCTGGTCGCGCTTCAAGGTGGCAAAGGGCGAGATCCACACCGTGGCGGGGTCGTGAGCCGGAGCGACATAACCGAGCGCGTGGTGGGCTACGTCGTCTCACAGATCGTCTCCAAACCGGAGGCCGTGCGCCTCGATGTTGTCGAGCAGGGCCCCGAAGACGTCGTGGTCGAGGTGACAACCGCACGCGGCGACATGGGCAGGGTCATCGGGCGGCGCGGCCGCGTGGCGCGGGCCATCCGCACCCTCGCCCAAGCTGCCGCAGACGAGGAAGGGCTCCAAGCGGGAGTCGAATTCCTCGACGAGTGAGGCGATGGGCCAGCCGGTGACGGTGGGCCGGTTGGGCCGGCCGCACGGTCTCAACGGCGAACTCGTTCTCTTCCCCGATACCGACAATCCGCAGCGCTTCGTGGCCGGAGCGCGCCTCGACCGCGGCGACACAGCCGCCGCGTCAGCTCACAGTCGTCGACGTCCGCCCCCATCGAGGAGCGATGCTGGTCAGCTTCGCCGGCGTGGCGACCATCACCGCAGCCGAGGACCTGGCGAACGTGGAGCTCACCATCGAGGAAAACCAGCTGCGGCCGCTGGAGGCAGGGGAGTACTGGCCGGAGGACCTGGTCGGGCTCGAGGCGCACACCGACGACGGCCAGGTGGTCGGCCGCGTCGTCGACGTGATCGTCGGCGGCGCCCAGGACCGGCTTGTCATCGAGCGGGGAGGAGACCGATTCGAGGTCCCGTTCGTCGAGCCGCTCGTCCCCGAGGTGGATCTCGACTCGGGGTCGGTGGTCATCGCTCCGCTTCCGGGCCTTCTCGAATCGTGAATCCGAAGACGGTGTCCAACTCCGAGCCGTCCCCCACCATCAACTCGCCTTCACCGGGCGGGCCGTCCTGGATGGTGGCGGCGAAGACCCCCCACGTCTCCAGCCAGTCGGTGGCGGGGGTACCGAGAGTGGCCACCTGCTCCCCGTCGACGGTGAGGCGGATCACCACCGCCGCTTCGGGCGTCCTGGCGTAGCCGCTCACGTCGATGGGGTAGGAAGTCGCCGGCTGGTTGGGTGTCATCAGGACCGCAAGCGGTCCGGTGGCCGCCGAACCTGAGCCCTCGCTCCCGACGGGCCGCAGGTCCACCACGACGCGGGCGGGCGCACTCGGGGTCATCGCCCTCACCTCGACGCTGGTCTCGGTATGCAGGTCGAGGAAGAGACCGCCCTCGATGTCGCGAACCACAAAGGCGCCGGCAACGAGGCTTGTGTCCATCACTGCGTCGGCGACGGCGGTGTGCTCCACCTCTGCGCCGAAGTCGATCCGAACCACCCCCAGGTCGGAGCGGACCGACACCTCTACCTGACCGCTGCGGGTTGCCGGCGCCTGGTCGGCGGTGGCGAGCGAGACGACCACACGCTGGCACCCATCGAAGTCCTCCCATCGCAGCCCGGCGATGGCGGCGGCATCGCCGTCGGGCCGCCCGACCACGCCGGTCGTCCGCGAGGTGAACGGCTCGTCACCGGCGAGGCACGGGGGTGCGGCGGCCACGGTCGTTGGGGGCGGGCCCGGGTCGGTGGTGGTGGTCACCTGGCTGGTGGTCGTGGTGCTCGCCGGGACATCGGTCGTCTGGTCGGCGCCGTCGGGGACGCACCCGGCAAGCAGGATCAGGAGGGCGAGAAGCCGGATCGCCATCGTGCCGAGGGTAAAGCGCCGTCCTCGAGCGCGGGTGCCACGGTGGTCGGCCAGATTGGTCGGCCAGATTGGTCGGCCGGCACCGGTGCCGGGACTAGCGTGCCGCCTCTCATGGCCCACCCCGCCCCCGACCCCGGACTCGCCTTGGAGTACCTCGAGGGTGCCCGTCCCTCCGGACCGCTCCTCGCCGAAGCGAGACGGCTGCGCGACGAGGGGAAAGGTCGGACGGTCACCTACAGCCGCAAGGTCTTCATCCCGCTCACGACTCTCTGCCGCGACCGCTGCTCCTACTGCACGTTCGCCAAACCTCCCGGTGCCGGTGGCGTCTACCTCGAGCCCGAAGAGGTGATGGCCGTGGCGCGGGCGGGCGAGGCCCACCGGTGCACCGAGGCGCTTTTCACCCTCGGCGACCGCCCCGAGGAGCGCTGGCCACAGGCTCGGGCGTTCCTCGACGGAACGGCCACGCCACGACGATGGAATACGTCATCGCCATGTCACAGCGGGTGTCGGCCGAGACCTCTCTCTTTCCCCACGCCAACCCTGGTGTGATGACCGAACCGGAGATCCTCTCACTCCGTCCCTTCAACCCGTCGATGGGGTTGATGCTGGAGAACATCTCACCCCGGCTGATGGAGCCAGGGATGCCCCATCACGACTGCCCCGACAAGGACCCTGGTCTCCGGGTGGCCACCATCGAGGCCGCCGGGAGAGCGGGCGTGCCGTTCACCAGCGGGATACTGGTCGGGATCGGGGAGCGCCGCGACGAGGTGATCGAATCGCTCTTCGCCCTCGCCCAGTTGCAGCAGCGCTGGGGGTGCATCCAGGAGGTGATCGTCCAGAACTTCAGGGCGAAGGCCGACACCCCGATGCGCCGGCATGCCGAGCCGGTCCCGGCTTGGTTCGCCTTGGTGGTCGCCGTCGCCCGTTGGATCCTCGGCCCGGAGATGAACCTCCAGGTCCCGCCCAACCTCACCGAGCGTTTCGAGCAGTACCTCGACGCCGGGATAAACGACTGGGGAGGCGTCTCGCCGCTCACCATCGACTGGGTCAACCCGGAAGCCCCGTGGCCGCATCTCGAGGAGTTGCGGGAGCGGACCGAGGCCGCCGGTTTCCGTCTGATGCCACGCCTGCCCGTCTATCCGGAGTACATCCGCCCGTCGTGGATCGACGCTTCGCTGCTCGAAAAGGTTCGGGGAGCGATCGACGCCGAGGGATATGCCGCGGCCCCGCAACTGGAAGGAGCGGCTTGATGCCCCGGACGATCAGCTATCTGCGTGTCCGCCCCGCCGAACGGATAATCGAGCTCGCCGCCTCCACCCGGAGGCGCGAGGGGACCACCACGCTCGAGGTGGCCGGTTTGAGCGAGGTCGACGTCGCTGCTGCCGGATCGGGCGGGATCCTCCCGGTGGAGGTCGGGGATCCGGCGGACAGTGTTGATTTCGTCGGGGCGGTCCCGGCGGCCTGGGTGGCGCTCCCGGCGACGGCGCTGGCGCTCTCCGCTGCCGGGATACCCGGTTTCCGCTTGACGGTTGCTGACGAGGGACCCCGCGAGATCGTGCTCGATGCGCTGGCCCGGTCGCAGGCAGTCTTCCTCCGGACCGGGAGGAGCCGGGTTGCCGACGCCGCGGATCTCGCCGGGCTCCCCGGTCTGGTCGCCACCGTCTCGGTTTTCGTGGACACCATCGAGGACGCCGTGACGGCGGTTGCGCTCGGGGGCTGGGGATCTGCTCCTCCGCGACTGGGGGGTGGAGCAACTGGCGGCGCTGCGCGTGGCGCTCGCCCCCGACGCGCTGGTGGAGCGAACCGCTCTCCCCGTCGGGGCGGACGTGGATCAGGTCCGGGCGGAGCTTCCCGCGGCGCTCTTCACCGCCTGGCTTGGCCAGGTGGACGGGTCGGGGGCCGCCCGACCCCGCTACCGGTGGGCGCCTGGGCTCGAGGAACCGCTGCCGGTACCGGGACGGCGCCTCTCGGCGGAGTGGGGTGACGCCCTCTGGGTGGAGGGCCGGCCGCCGGAGGAGTTGGACGGCGCCGGTGACCTCGCCCCCATCTTGGAGCGGTCGCTCGATGGCATGACGCCGACAAAGTCGGAGGTGGAGGCGCTGTTCCGCGCCCGTGGCGACCAGGTGGACGCAGTCGCATGGGTGGCCGACCTGCTGCGGCAACAGACCAACGGCGACCGGGTGACCTACGTGGTCAACCGGAACATCAATTACACCAACCTGTGCTACTTCCGCTGCGGGTTCTGCGCCTTCTCCAAGGGCCCCCGCTCGCTCAACCTGAGGGGCGAGCCCTACCTGATGGGAGTCGAGGAGATCGTGGAGCGAGCCCGCGAGGCGTGGGAGCGCGGGGCGACCGAGGTGTGTCTCCAAGGCGGTATCCACCCCGACTTCACCGGCGACTTCTACTCCGACGTGGTCGAGTCGATCAAGGCGGAGCTTCCCGACATCCATATCCACGGATTCACACCGCTCGAGGTGTGGCAGGGCGCCGAGACGCTCGGCGTGCCGGTGCGGCAGTTCCTCACCAGGCTGCGCGACGCCGGGTTGGGAACCCTCCCCGGTACCGCGGCGGAGGTGCTCGACGACCGTGTCCGCCACCACCTCTGCCCGGACAAGGTGAGGACCGCCGAGTGGGCCGAGGTGATGGTCACCGCCCACGAGTTGGGTCTGCGTGCCACATCGACGCTGATGTTCGGTCACATCGACGGGCCGGCGTCGTGGGCGGAGCATTACGAGGTGCTGCGGGCAATCCAGCGGCGCACCGGTGGTTTCACCGAGTTCGTCCCGCTGCCGTTCGTCCACATGGGGGCGCCGATCTTCCTGCGCGGCCGGTCGCGGCCCGGCCCGACCTGGGACGAGGTGGTGCTGGTGCACGCTGTCGCCCGCATCGCCTTCGACGGCCTCATCCCGAACATCCAGGCGTCGTGGGTCAAGCTCGGGCTCGACGGGGGGGCACGGCTGCTCGACGCCGGTTGCAACGACCTCGGGGGGACACTGATGAACGAGATCATCACCCGCTCCGCAGGCGCTGCTCACGGCCAGGAGGTCACCCCCTCCGACTTCGAGACGGCCATCCTCGCCGCCAACCGCGTCCCTGCCAGGCGATCGACCACATACGAGATCCTCGACGAGGTGTCGGTCCCGCCGACTCGATAGCGGATTGCCCCCGATCACGCCGATTTCGAGCGAGCACGTCGTCAACCCGCGAACCGTCAGGGGTATCAGGCTGCCATGGGGCGTATCGTTCAGTTCGTGGGGAGGTGACCCGTGGCTGATGTTCCCTTGGAGCCGCCCGCCGAGTTGGCGGGCCAGATGGACCCGGATGGCGCCGAGCGCTCCGATCCGGAGGTGAAGAAGTGGTTGGAGGATGAGCACCGGGCGCCGACATCGACGCTCCGCTCCTGGTGGGCTCCCTGGTACGCAGGTAAGTCCGAGTTCGCCGACGTCAAGTTCTTCGGTAGGGGAGTGGGAGGTGTCCCGACCGCTGGCCGCGCCGGCCTATGCCGCCCTCGAGCAGGCGCTACGGGCCGGCGGGTACACCCCGCAGTCCTCATGGGCGTTCAACGTGCGCAACATCGCCGGCAGCGACCTGCCCAGCCTGCACAGCTATGGGATCGCCATCGACCTCGACCCGGCGGCCAATCCCTACGTGCCCTGGTCCGGCTGGCACCAGACCAGGTTCACCCCCGATCAGATCGCCGCGGTGGACGCCATCGTCACCACACGGGGGGTGAGGGTGTGGAAGTGGGGCGGCCACTGGCGGCCCGACGCCGATCTGATGCACTTTCAGATCGACTGTCACCCCGACGAGCTGCGACATGGAATCGCAGGGCAACGCGCTGTCAAGCGCGACAGCACCATGGTGTCGGAAATTGCATCGACCAAGAAGGCTTCGGTCGAGGTCCAGTTGCCATACCTGAGAAAGGGGGACAAGGGGACCGCGGTGCGATCGCTCCAGGCACTGCTCAGCGTCAGATCGCCGCTCGAAATCGACGGTTCCTTTGGCAAGAACACAGACACAGCGGTGCGGGCGATCCAAGGCGCCGCCGCCATCGATGTGGACGGTGTCGTCGGCCCGAACACATGGAGGGCGCTCCTCGACATGTGACAAACAAATCCCTCTTGACAAGATGACATCATTATGACATCATAGTGATGTCAGCAATGTCGATAGCGGGAGGAGTAGCCATGTACTTGGGATTCAGCGACCGTTTCCACGCAGAGAAGGTACGGCAGTTCACCGCGGCGAGGGGCCAGCGTCCCCGGGGACGGGACAGCAGGCCGGCATCACGCCGTTCAGACGCCACCCGCCCAGCCGACCGTCGCCCGGCGGTGCCGGGAACGGCGGGTCGGGGGAACTGAGCGATGGACACAGCGGGTGCACTCACCCAGATCGAGGGGGCGGTGGCCGACCATCTCGCCCTGACCGGGAGCGACCCATCGGTCGAGCAGGCTTCGCAGGCCCTGCTCACCGCCCTCCGGCCGGCGTTCCGACAGGTGGCATACGAGTTGGCCCAGCAAGCCGCCCACGAGGTGGCCGCCCAGCTTCCCGGCAGAGAGGTGGACGTGGTCCTCGAGGAAGGGGAGCCGGTCCTCCGTATCCGGCACGCCGCCACCGATGATGTTGGTCGACCCCGATGATCTCGACGCCCGCATCACGCTGCGCGTCCCCGCCAACCTGAAGCTGGCCGTGGAGTCCGCTGCCCAGCAGCTTGGCGACTCGGTCAACTCCTTCGTCGTGCGGACTCTGGCGGCCCAGCAACGCGAAGCCGAGCGCCAGACCGGATCAGGGAGGAGCATGAAGGGGACGATCCGGCTGTGAGGCACGAGCAGTTCACGGTCGAGGCGCCGCCTCGGATCGAGATCTCGCTCCGCTCTGGCGAGGTCAAGGTCGTCGAGGGTGCCGAGGGATGGGTCGAGGTAACGATCGACGGCCCCCACCCCGAGCAGTTCGCCGTCAGTCAGACCGGCTCTTCGGTCGTGGTGCGACAGGAGTTCACCGGGTCGTGGCTGACGGGTAGTCGCGGCGCCCACCGGGTGTCGATCACAGCCCCGTCGGGGTCGCGCTTGGAGTCGTCTCTCGCCTCGGCCGACCTGGTGGTGGAGCTTCGACTGGAATCGCTCCAGGCGGACACCGCTTCGGGAGATGTCCGGCTCGGGTCGGTCAGCGGAGATGCCGCGGTGAAGACGGCTTCGGGAGACGTGAGGGTCGAAGCGGTTGGCGGGGAGCTCCGTTTCTCGTCCGCCTCCGGCGAGCTGCGAGTCGGCCGCCTCGGGAGCGGTTGGCTCAACACCGCGTCGGGCGACGTGGTGGTCGACCAGGCCGACGGCACCACCGAGATCAAGACGGCGAGCGGGAACGTCCGCGTGTCACGGTTCACCGGCGCCGGGCTTTCGGTCAAGACGGTGAGCGGCGACTTCACGGTGGGGATCCCGACCGGCACCGAGCTGGGTTTCGAAGCCGACACGATGTCGGGCAGGGTGGTTCTCCCCGATCCCGCACCCGCCGAGCAGCCGGTCGAGCGCTCGGCCCGGCTCAACTTCAAATCGGTGTCCGGGGACCTCCGGGTACGCCGCCTCTAAGCCACTCGCCTGGAATACCGGCTCTACCCTCGGTGTGGTGGACCCCAGGGATTCGGCCGAGGAAGCCGCCTTCCGCGCCGAGGCACGAAGCTGGCTCGAGAATCATGCCCGGAAGCGGCCTGGGCCCGCGATAGCTCCGTCGGCGATCGTCGCCGAATGGTCTCCTGAAGAGGAGGAGGTCCGATTCGGCGCAGCCATCGACTGGCAGCGTCTCAAAGCCGAGCAGGGCTGGGCAGGGATCGCCTGGCCAACCCGATACGGGGGCCGCGGTGCCGGGTTGGTCGAATCGGTCATCTTCGACGAGGAGGAGACCCGCTTCGATGTGCCGCGCGACGCGCTCTCCGTCGGGCTGGGGTGGTGCGGTCCGGCGATACTCGTCCACGGGAGTGATGAGCAGCGCGACCGGTTTCTCCCACCCCTTTTGCGCGGCGACGAGGTGTGGTGTCAGTTGTTCTCCGAGCCCGACGCCGGCTCCGACCTCGCCGGTTTGAGGACCCGGGCGGTTCGTGACGGCGAGGAATGGGTGCTGTCCGGCCAGAAGGTCTGGACCACGTTCGCCCACCGCTCCGATTGGGGGCTGTGCATAGCCCGAACCGATCCCGGTGTCCCCAAGCACCGCGGGCTGACCGCCTTCGTGGTGGACATGCGCCACCCCGGGGTCCACTGCAACCCGCTCGTCCAGATGACAGGGTCGTCCAACTTCAACGAGGTCTTCCTCGATGAGGTCGTGGTGCCCGATGACCGGGTGGTCGGAGGGGTCGGCCAGGGGTGGGCGGTGGTGATCACCACCTTCATGTTCGAGAGGACGGGGATCATCTTCGACACCGAGGGCGTCGTGGCGGCGCTCAAGGCTCTCATTGGCGAGACCGGCACCGGGGACCGTCGCACGGTTCGGGAGCGGTTCGCCCAGGTCGCCATTGGGTCGCGGCTCCTCCAATTCCACAAGCTGCGTTTGTTGACCGCACTCGCCCAGGGCCGGACACCCGGCCCCGAGGGCTCGGTGGTCAAACTGGCGGCGACGAGGTTCCTGAGCGGGGCATACGACCTGGGACTCGAACTGCTCGGTCCCTTCGGAACGCTCGAAGGGCGAGACGGTTCGGCAGAGTGGATCTCGGCATTCCTCGGAGCGCCCGGATTGCGGATCGGCGGGGGCACCGACGAGGTGCAGAAGAACATCATCTCCGAGAGGATCCTCGGCCTGCCCGGCGAACCGCGCCCCGACCGGGATCAGCCCTTTGCAGCTACGACCTGACGGTCACTCGCTGGTCTTGAGAGTGACCGCGGTGCCCGCGGCCGACACGACCACCCTCCCGGCAACCTCGACCAGGTCCACCGAGACGCCGATCACGGCGTGGGCGCCGCGTGCCAGGGCATCGTCGACCATCCGCTCGACCGCGTCCTGCCGGGCGGAGCGGAGACCTCCCTCCAGGTTGTCGACGGACACGGCCAGCTCCCCGGTGACCAGCCCGAGGTAGGTGTCGACCTCCCACTCGGAGAGCGTGGCGGAGGTGGTGACGATGGGACGCCACACGGCTCGACCCGCCGGATCCTCCACCCAGCCCTGCGCCGACTGCCGCCAGAGCGCACCCCACCCCGAGGAACCCGATCTGTCGGCACCCATGCTCCAAGCGGCCGCCTCGCTGCTGGCGGCGGGTGCCTCGGCGGCGCTCGGCCAGGGAAGGTCGATCGGTGCCGGTTGCGTGGGCGGCAGGTCAGGCTGCTGGTCCGCAACGGTGACGTCGTCACCGGCCCCGATTGGTCGTCACGGGGGTGTCGGCGCCTCGTTGCTCCGTCGTCGCAGTCGGCTCGATTGGCGTGCCGGTTGTCGGAGCCTGGTCTTCGAACCATCCGGTCGGCGCGGCGACGTCCTCGGCCGGGCTGGTTTGGTCATCCTGGATGGGTGTCGGAGCCGTGGGGTCATCGACCTGCCCGCCAGGCACCGCCGGTACGTCGGGTCCACCATCGGGCGCCGTGGGACCGGTTTCGGAAGCTTCAGGGGGGCGATCTGCTGATTCCTGAGACGGCTGGTCCGCGGTGGCCGAATCGGGCTCGGCGGTGACTGCCGAGTCGTCCGCCTCGACGGCCTCTGGGCGCTCCTCGTCTCCCGTCTCAGTGATCGGGTCTCGATCGTCGGGTTCCACCTGGCTGCTCCGCTTCGGGACGGCGAGCCTACCGCCGCTACCGTCGGCATGGTGCGGGTCTCGGTGGTCACCATCTTCCCCGGGTGGTTCGAATCGCCGCTCGGGGTGAGCGTCGTCGCCCGGGCGATCGCAAACGGCGCTCTCCAGGTGGATCTGCTCGATCTTCGCCAACACGGGCTGGGCCGGCACCGTCAGGTGGACGACGCCCCGTTCGGTGGCGGGGCGGGGATGGTGATGATGGTCGAGCCGATCGACCTCGCACTGCCGGTCTCGAGGGTGCCCACAAGGTGCTCTTCTCGCCGGCGGGTGCCAGGCTCGACCAGGCCACGCTCGACCGCTGGGCCGGGCTAGAGCACATCGCCCTGGTCTGCGGCCGCTACGAAGGTGTGGACCAGCGGGTCGCCGACAATCTGGTTGACGAGGAGATCTCCCTCGGCGACTTCGTCCTCGCCGGCGGCGAGCCGGCGGCGATGGCGGTGATCGAGGGCATTGCCCGGTTGCTCCCCGGTGTCGTCGGGAACCCGGTGTCAACAGAGACCGAGTCGTTCCGCTCCGGGCTGTTGGAGGAGCCGCAGTACACCCGGCCCGCCGAGTATCGAGGCTGGGCGGTCCCCGAGGTGCTGCTCAGCGGCGACCACGGGAGGATCGAGCGGTGGCGGGTGCAGCAGAGGAGCGAGCGGACCGAGCAACGCCGTCCCGACCTTCGGAACCTGATGCGAGTTGGCCGAGATGCCCGAAAGTGCCGAAAGGTGCCGCAGAAAGGCGAGTTGTGAGCGACCTGGTAACATCGGATCCCGCCGCGGCGCTCCTGTTTGCCGCGTCCCGAAGGAGCCTCCCCCGATGAACGACCTCGAGCACGTGCAGAGCGCGCAACTGCGCGACGACGTCCCCGACTTCAGACCGGGCGACACCGTCAAGGTGCACGTGAGAGTGGTCGAGGGCGGACGCGAACGGGTCCAGGTGTTCGAGGGAGTGGTCATCGCCCGTGACGGCAGCCGGCTCAACGCCACGTTCACCGTCCGCAAGATCAGCTTCGGCGGTCGGTGTCGAGCGGATCTTCCCGGTGCACGCCCCCATCATCCAGAAGATCGAGGTGACACGTCGAGGAGCGGTGCGGCGCGGCAAGCTCTACTACTTGCGCGATCGGGTTGGGAAGTCGGCTCGAATCCGTGAGCGACGCACCACCTGAGCCCGCACCCGGCGGGGTGGTGACACCCGAGCAGGGGACCGATCGCACCGGCCCGGGCAGGCATGTCCGCGTGGACGAAAAACCACAGCGGTCGGGTGCCAAGTCCTTCCTCACCGAGCTTCCCATCTTGGTGCTGGTGGCATTGGCGGTGGCCGTCCTGATCAAGACCTTCCTGGTCCAGGCGTTCTACATACCGTCCGGCTCGATGATCCCCACGCTCGAGATCAACGACCGGGTGCTGGTCAACAAGCTCGCCTACCGCTTTGGCGACCCACAGCGGGGGGACGTGGTGGTCTTCGACAGCAATGGCCCCGAAGTCGATGAGTCGGTGGTCGAGGGGGTCCTACGGCACATAGCTGAAGCCATCGGGCTGCGGACCGCCGCCACCGACGACTTCATCAAGCGGGTGATCGCGGTGGAAGGCGACACGGTGAGGATCACGGGTAACCAGGTGCTGGTCAACGGGGATCCGATCGATGAGCCGTACCTGCCACCGGGGACCGTGATGCCCGACGAGCGGGCGGTACGGGTCGGCCCGGGCGAGTTGTTCGTCATGGGTGACAACAGAGAGCACTCCCAGGACAGCCGGGTCTTCGGCCCGATCCCGGTCGAAGAGGTGATCGGCCGGGCCTTCGTCCGGATCTGGCCCCCATCTCGATGGGGAGGGCTCTGAGCCTTGGCAGCTCAGCCGCCATTCCTATCCCGAGCCCTCAGCTGCGCGAGCGCCGGAACACGGTCAGAAGCGATGCCACCAGGCAGATGAAGGTCACCCCGAGCCAACCGGGCAGGTAGGAGCCGGTGGCGTCGACCACGGCACCAAAGATCGGGGCGCCGAGGGCGAGGCCCATGAGGAAACCGAACTGGACCACACCCGAGGCGTGGCCGGCCGCCTCCTCGGGCACCACCGAGACCACCGCCAGCATCCCCACGGCGTTCCACGCGTTGATCCCGGCACCCGTGGCTACCGCTGCCGGCCACACGAGCCGCGGATCGATCGTGGCGGCGCCGACCATGAGCAATCCGGCGACGGCCCCGATCACTCCGAGCAGCCCGAGAATTCCGATGTGACGACCGCGAAGGTCGGCGACGCCTCCCCACACCACACGTCCCAGAACGCCCACCAGCCCAGCAACGGCGACGACCACGCCGGCGGTCGCCGGCGACAGCCCGAGCACGTCCTCGGCGAAAAGCGCCGTATAGGCGATGGTGGCGCTGGCGGTGAGTCCCAGCAGGAAGCCGTAGACGGCGAGGAAGCGGACCTCACCTGGGAGGGGAGGGCGTTCGCCACGGTCGGCCAGCGGCGGCGCCGGCGGATCGGTGGGGACGAAAACGGCTGCCAACAGCGTCCCGAGCAGCGGGATCGTCGAAGCCGCCAACAACGCCCCACGCCAACCCAGGGCGAGCGCCGCGGCCGGCAGGGCGAGCCCGGCGAGGAATGAGCCGAACTGCACCCCCGATTGCTTTATGCCGATGACGACGCCCCGGCCGCCTGGCGGGTAGTGGCGGGAGATGACCTTGTTGGTCGCCGGGTTGGCCCAACCCTGGCTCACCCCGGTCAGGAGCGTGGCGCCGACGAGGATCAGGAATGTGGGGCTGGCAGCGAACAGCGCGAGCGTGAGCGCGCCCAGCCCCAAGGTGGCAACCATGGACGTCTTGCCGCCCACCCGATCGGTGAATCTCCCCAAGGGCGGCGCCAGAAAGGCGCCGATCAGCGGCGATCCGGTGACCAGCAGACCGACCTGCCACAGCTCGAGCCCGAGGTCCTGGCGGATGTATGGAGGCGAGGACGCCGACGGCGGGGATGATGAAGGTTCCCGCCGCCATCGCCAGGGCGAGCAGGGTCACCAGGGCGAAGCGGCGGCCGGTGGTTTCGCCGGTCACGACCATGAGCGCCGCACCGTACCGATGATGTCGCACCACGGTGGTAGAGGTTGCCGGTATGAACCCCCCATCGAGGCGGTCGAACCAGCCGCCGGCAGGTAGTATCGGCAACGCCGACCACGATCGTGGTCACCACCCCGGCTCGGGCGCGATGCGTCTGCGGGGAGGGATAGACGGGGCGCGGGAGAAGCGGGATGAACGAAGAGGACCTGGAGAGGTACGAGACCGAGGTCGAGCTCCAGATCTACAAGGAGTACCGCGACGTCCTCCCGATGTTCAAGTTCGTGGTCGAGACGGAGCGGCGCTTCTACCTGGCCAACAAGGTGGATATCAACACCCGCCACGTCGATGGCTCCACCTACTTCGAGATCGAATTGGAGGATGCCTGGGTCTGGGACATGTACCGCCCGGCCAGATTCCTCCAGAACGTCCGGGTGATGACCTTTCGCGACGTCAACATCGAGCAGCTCGAGCCAGGGGTCCGGCTCTAACCAGCATCCGGGGGCGCACTCAGCTCGGTGCGATCGGCGAGATGCTCGCCGCCGACTTCCTGACCCGCCGCGGCGCCGCCATCGTGGAGCGGAACAGGAGGGTCGGCAGGTCCGAAGTGGATCTCCTCGCCAGGATCGGCAATGCCACCGTGGTGGTCGAGGTGAAGACCGTCTCCCGGACAGTGGGGGGGATCACCGCCGCGGCCCATATCACCCCGACCAAACTCGACCGGCTGCGCGCTCTCGCCCGGGCGCTCGGGGCGACCCGGATCGACCTGTTGGCGGTGACGATGGGAGAAGAATCGGTGGAGTTGCGCTGGGTCCCTGGCGTGGGCTAGCTGGGAGCGGTCCCGTGCCGCCGCCTTTGCTCCCGGTACCAGCAGCCCCGATGCCAGTGACGTCGCAGGTCGGGTGCGTCCTCGGGGACCACCACCACGTGGTAGGTCCCGGGAGGGATGAGGCTCTCGCAGCCCGGGCAGACGTACGACTTTCGGGCGGCGTGCGGCTGGACCGGCGTGACCACCTCGGCTTGGGGCCAGCCTTTCCCGCTCACCCTCCGAGCAGCGCCCACGCCACCACCGCCGCCGTGACCAGAACCGCCAGGACGACGATCGCCACGTCGGCGCCGTTGTGCCGCTGCTGTCGGAACGGGTTGAAGCCCACGTACAGAGGTTAGAGGGGAGCCGCGCCCTTCGATTGGTTGTCCCACGGTGAGTGTTTCGACCAGGTCGGCGTCGAGCTGGCGGTATGAGCCGTCCGGGGCGACACCCAAAGCGTCAAGGAGCTTGGTGAAGAAGCTGCGGGCGGCGGCGGTGAGCACCACGTCGAGCACGTCACGCTCGCTCAGCCCGAGCTCCAGCAGCAGCTCGATGTCCCCCTCGCCGACCGAGGTCGCATCGGCGGCCACCTTCTCGGCAAGATCCATCACCGCCACGTCCACTTCGTCGAGCCCAGCCGAAGTCCGGTCGGCGAAAATGTCGCGTACCCGGTCGGGGTCGTAGAACCGCTCAGCGAGCACCTTGCCGTGGGCAAGCGAGCAGTAACTCGAGCCGAGTCGCTTCGCCGCCGCCACCGTGGCGAGTTCGTAGCGCCGGCGATCCATCCCGTCCCTTATTGCGTCGATCAGCGCCGCCCACCCCGCATATGCCTCCGGATGGAGCGCGCCCAACCGTGCGTAATTGGGCACCTCCTCCCCGGCGGGCAACCCCAACCGCGCAGCCGCCTGCTCCTCTGGGAGCAACTCGATGAACGCCAAAGGCCCTCCTTGTCCGTTATGTCCGATTCTGGCTGCCGTCTGCCGTCCGTCCGTCTACCGTCTTCCGTCTACCGTCTTTCCATGCTGACCATCGAGGACCGCGGACCTGTGCGGTGGCTGACCCTCGACCGACCGGAGCGCCGCAACGCCATACCGCCCGACGGGTGGGTGGGACTGGCCGAGGCGTTCGACGATTTCTCCTCGGCCGAGCAGCGTGTGCTCGTCATCACCGGAGCAGGTGGAGCCTTCTGCTCGGGCGCCGACCTGTCCGCCTCGGGCACCAGCAGTGGGCTCGGTTCACACCGAGACCGCTACGAGCGGCTGCAGACAGTGGCCGCAGCGGCGCGATCGCTGCACCGGCTGACCAAGCCGACTGTGGCGGCGGTCGATGGTGCCGCCGTTGGTGCCGGGATGAACCTGGCACTGGGGTGCGACCTCGTCGTCGCCTCGTCACGGGCCCGGTTCGCCGAGCTCTTCGTCCAGCGCGGACTCGCGGTCGACTTCGCGGGCACCTGGCTGCTGCCCCGGATCGTCGGGCTGCAGAGAGCCAAGGAACTGGCGCTGACCGGTCGGATGGTCGAGGCCGACGAGGCTCGCCGTATCGGCTTGGTGCTCGAGGTCGTGGAGCCAGGGGAGTTGGAGGCCGTGGTGACCGAGCTGGCAGAGAGCCTCGCCGCAGGCGCCCCGCTGGCGCAATCCTTCATCAAGCAGGGACTCGACCGCTCGCTTGGCGCCACCTTCGAGCAGATGCTGGCCCACGAGTCCCATGCCCAGGCGATCAGCCTCGGCACGGAGGACGTTGCGGAAGGTGTCGCCGCCTTCCTCGAAGGGCGTGACCCGGCCTTTCGCGGACGGTGACCCGCCTCGGGGCGATTCTGCTGGTCGCACTCGCCGCCTGTTCCGCCACTACGGCGAGCGGTTCGGTCGAGCAGTTTCCCGATGAGGGCCGCGACCACCTGTCAGCCGGTGACCCTCTCCCTGAGTACGGGACGGATCCGCCCACGAGCGGGGCGCACGCTCCGGTGTGGTCGCGTTGCGGGGTACATGACGAGCCCATACCCGATGTGGTCCAGGTGCACGATCTGGAGCACGGAGTCGTCGTGGTGCAGCACGACCCGGACCTTGCAGAAGAGGATCTCGCCGCGCTGCGGGGCCTCGCCGACGAACTGGCCAGCCACGTCATCATCGCCCCCAGGGCCGGCATGCCGGCGCCGGTGGTCGCCACCGCGTGGACGGTGATGCTGCGGCTCGACGGTGCCGACACCGCGGCCATCGCCAGGTTCTGGGAAGACCACGCCCAACGGGGCCCCGAGCAACGGGCCTGCCCGGTCGAATAGGGTGCGACCTGACCAGGAGTTTCCTGTTCAGTTGCCCGCTGACGGTGCCGATATCGACAACGGTCGGGGCACGCGGCAGCAGCAGCCGGTCCGACCCCCGCAAGTCGATGACTGCGGGGAAGGGGCGATCCGGCATTTCGGCCGGCTCCAGGATGCCCGAGAGGGCATGCCAATGGAGCGGACCGGACCGGGTCCGAGTGTCGGGGAGAATGGCAAGCATGATCATCAAGATGAAGATGGCGGCGACCCGTGCGGACGTCGAATACGTCGTGGCCCGGGTCCACAGCCTCGGTCTCAAGTCGCATGTTTCCGAGGACGGCGGCCAGGTCCTCATCGGAATCCTGGGCTCATTCGACGACGCGACACCGTCGGCGTTCACCGGGTTGCGCGGTGTGGAGCGGGTGCTCCCAACCAAGCGCGCCTACCGGCTGGCCAGCCGTGAATACCGGCCCGAGCCGACCCAGATCGATCTTGGCGGCGGCGTCGTCATCGGCGGAGAAGAGGTTGTGGTGATGTCCGGGCCATGCTCGGTCGAGAGCCGCGACCTGCTGATCGAGGCCGCCATCCACGCCCAGAAGGCCGGCGCCACCGTCCTCCGCGGCGGCGCCTTCAAGCCCAGAACCTCGCCATACAGCTTTCAGGGCATGGCCGAGGAGGGGCTCAAGATCCTCGCCGAGGCGCGGGACCTCACCGGGATGCCGGTGATCACCGAGGTGATGTCATCCGAGACGGTGCCGCTGGTATCCGAGTACGCCGACATCCTCCAGATCGGTACCCGCAACATGCAGAACTTCCATCTGCTCTTCGCGGCGGGCCGTCAGCCCAAGCCGGTCCTGCTCAAGCGGGGCATGATGTCCACGATCGAGGAGCTGCTGCTCTCCGCCGAGTACATCATGTCGCAGGGGAACACCAACGTGATCCTCTGCGAGAGGGGGATCCGCACGTTCGAGACGGCGACCCGTAACACTCTCGACCTCAACGCCATCCCGGTGCTCAAGGAGTTGAGCCACCTCCCGGTGGTGGTCGACCCGAGCCACGCCACCGGACGGCGCTCGCTGGTCACGGCCATGGCGCGTGCCGCCATCGCCAGCGGGGCCGATGGGCTGCTCATCGAGATGCACCAGAACCCGGAGCAGGCCCTGTCCGACGGTGACCAGTCGGTGACCCCCGATCAGCTTTCCAACCTGGTCGAGGAGTGCCGCCGGATATCGGTGGCCATCGGCCGGACCCTTTGACGAGGTGAGCCCAGTGATACGCACAAGCATCCTCCCCGAGACCGTGCCGGCGCGGCTCTATGAGCGCCTGGAGCGCGCTCCCGAGCAGCGCGCCCTCGCCTTCTACCAACCCGACGGCACGACCACCTGGCGCACCTACTCCGAGGTCCACGCCGCCGCCGCCGGGTCGGCGGGGCGGATGGCCGAACTCGGCGTCGGCCGGGGCGACGCCGTCGTCATCGTGCTCAGCAGCGCTGAGCCGGCGGCCACACTTGGTGCTTGGCTCGCTGCTCCTGGGCGCCCGTCCCCTTCTGGTGGCGCCGCCTTCGCTGCTCGGTGCCAACTCCGACCTGCCCAGGGTGCTCTCGGCAACGGTGCGCCGCACCGAGGCGCAACTGGTGGTGGCTCCGGCTTCGATGGCCCGCGACCGCGATCAGTTGGAACGGGTCCGTCGCTCGACGCGCTGGCTCTTCTCCGAGGACGAGGCGCTGGGCGCTCCCGACGTGGACGCCGTTCCCCGTCACCTCCCCGATCCCTCCGAGGTGGTTGCGTACCAGCTCACCTCGGGGACGACCGGTCTCCCCAAGGTCTGCGTTTGGGAGCACCATGCGCTCACCGCCGCCATCGACGGGATGGTGGCCGCCATGGAGCTGACCGATCAGGACGTCTTCTTCAACTGGACCCCGCTGTATCACGACATGGGTCTGGTCAACAACTTCCTCACCTGCATGGCCACCGGCATCCCCCTGGTGTTGATGAGCCCCCACGACTTCGTCAAGTCGCCGGCGGCTTGGCTCCAGGGAGTGCAGCGCACCGGGGCGACCGTCACCTGGTCACCCAACTTCGGGTACGCCCTGGCGGCACAGAGGGTCAAGGACAGCGATCTCGAAGGTGTCGATCTCAGCGGGGTACGCGGCTGGTGGAACGCCGCCGAGCGCATCCACCACGAGACGTTTGTCGAGTTCCACCGCCGGTTCGAGAGCTTCGGGGTGCCATGGGACCGGCTGCGCACCAACTTCGGCTGCGCCGAGAACATCGGCGGTGCCACCTTCACCCGTCCCGGGGAGCCCTACCGGGTTGAGTTCGTGGACCGCGACGCCCTCGCCGAGGCGCGGACGGCGCGGATCGTCGACCCCACTGACGAGAAGGCGGTGAGCATCGTCGGATCGGGCCGACCCCATCCGGGGATCAAGATCCAGATCCTCTCGCCCCGCGGCGAGCCACTTCCCGAGGGTCACGTCGGCGAGATCGCCCTCGACACCGCTTCCCGGATGAACGGCTACCTGAAGAACGCCGAGGCCACCAAGCGGGCGATCCACGGCGACCTCCTCCGTACAGGCGACCTCGGTTACATGCGCGACGACGAGCTCTACTGGGCCGGTCGGGTCCAGGGAGCGGATCACGGTCCGGGGGAAGAAGTTCGACCCAAGCGATTTCGAGCCTTTCCTCCTCGAGGTGCAGGGGCTTCGCAAGGGGTGCTTCGCCGCTTTCGGTATGGACGAGAGCGGGCCAGGGGACGCAGCGGGTCGTCGTCGTCAGCGAGGTGACCGACCCGATGCCCCGTCCGGCCGACGAGATCGCCGGCGAGATCCGCCGCCAGAGCTTCCTCCGGCTGGGCATCAATGTCGACGTGGTGCTGGTCCCGACGGGCACGCTCACCAAGACGTCGAGCGGCAAGCGCCGCCACCGCCACTTCAAGCGGATGTACCAGTCGGGCGAGCTTCAGCAGGTTCAGGTGAGCTGAGATGGGGCACCAAAGCTCCGCTGTCGGCACCACCGCCGGGTTCGATCCCGCCGCCGAGGTGTTCGTCGCCCAGTTCGCCCGGCCGGAGACGCTTCAGCCGGTCAACTTCAGGGCGTTGAGCCCCTTCTACCGGTCGCTGCTGGTGATCGACGGCACGGTGACGAAGTTCATCGAGGCCTTCACCATGGAGCCGGTCGTGGTGGAGCGGTTGTCGCAGGAGGAGTTGGTCCTCCCCGCCGATCACGAGTGGCTCGAGGCTCCCGCCGGGACAAGGGTGATCGCCCGCGAGGTGCTGCTGCGAGGCACATTGCGTGGTGTCGTGTTCGCCCACGCCGCCTCGCTCCTGGTCGCCGAGCGGCTTCCGAGCAGCGTCCAGGATGAACTGGCCACCCACCCCGGTGGGCTCGGCAGGATCATGAACGATGCCGGTCTCGAGACGAGGCGCGACATCCTCTGGTACGGGCGGGAGCGCAACGCCGTTCCGCCGGAAGGGCTCGGAGGGCTGGGCGAGTTCATCGCCCGCACCTACCGGGTGGTCCACGAGGGCTGCCGTTCATGCTGATAAACGAGAAGTTTCCAGTGGGGGTGGACCCCGCTCCGTCGCTCGATTGAGGGCGGGGTCAGAGAGACATGGAGGGATGACGATGGAGTTCGAGTTTTCGACCGGGTTCGCCGAGACGCTGGGCCGCAACGCCTTGCAGGAGGTCCAGCTGCGCCGCTTCCAGCTTCTGCTGGACGAGGTGCTCGACGGCAACGCCTTCTACCGGGGCAAGCTGGGCCGTGCCGGCATTCGCAGCTCCGACGACGTCCGCACCATGGACGACCTGAAGAAGATCCCGTTCACCACCAAGCAGGAACTGGCCACCGACCAGATCTCCAATCCGCCCTACGGGACCAACCTCACCTATGCCCGCACCCGGTACACCCGGATCCATCAGACGTCCGGTACCACGGGTGAGCCGCTGCGCTGCCTCGACACCGAGGACAGCTGGCGGTGGTGGGCCCGCTGCTGGTCGCAGGTGTACCGCAGCGCCGGTGTCACCTCGATGGACCGCATCTTCTTCGCCTTCTCGTTCGGGCCGTTCATCGGTTTCTGGAGCGCCTATGAGGGTGCCCGTCTCATCGGCGCCCTCGCCTTCCCTGGCGGTGGGATGTCGTCGCTGCAGCGGCTCAAGGCGATCCTGGTCAACGACATCTCGGTGCTGGTGTGCACCCCCACCTACGCCCTCCACCTCGCCGAGGTGGCAGCCGAGGAGGGGATCGACATCGCCAACTCGGGTGTGCGGGTGGCCATCCACGCCGGTGAGCCCGGGGCAGGGATCCCGGCGACCAGGGCGAGGATCGAGGAGGCGTGGGGGGCACGGGCCTACGACCATGCCGGCGCCACCGAGGTCGGGTGCCTGGGGCTTCGAGTCGCAGCTCCAGAACGGGCTGTTCGTCAACGAGGCGGAGTTCCTCGCCGAGGTGATCGATCCCGCCACCGGTGAGGAGTCGAACGACGGCGAGCTGATCATCACCAACCTGGGCCGCCCCGGGTTCCCGGTGATCCGCTACCGCACCGGCGACCACGTGGTCGTCGCCTCGGAGCCGAGCGAGGACGGCAGGACCTTCATGCGCTTCGAGGGCGGTGTCACCGGGAGGGTCGACGACGTGCTCATCGTCCGCGGCGTCAACATCTTCCCCAGCGCGGTGGAGAACCTGGTGCGGCGCTTCCCCGAGATCGGCGAGTTCGCCGTCGACGTCTACCGCAAGGAAGAGCTCGACGTGATGGAGCTGCGGATCGAGGTCACATCGGGTGACCCCGATGCCCTCGCCGCCGCCGTTGCCCGCGAGATCCACACCGGGATCGGGGTCCGGCCACTGGCCACGCCGGTCCCGATGGGGACGCTTCCCCGCTTCGACCTCAAGGCGCGCCGCTTCACCGACCACCGCAAGGATCTCCGGTAAGGAGATCTCAGCCGGCTGGCGGAAAAGGGCCGGGTCGCACGCATTTCCTTTTGGGTCTGTCTAGATTGCCTTATACGCCAGGGTCGTCAACCGTCCCGGTAGGCGACGAACAAGGGGTTGACGAAGGGAGTGCGAAGTGGGTGGAACACGCAACTAGGAGCAGTCTGGCGCGTGTCCGGGCTGAGAAGACGTTTGGCGGCAATAGTGGTTGCCGCGCTGGTGGCGGTGCCAGTCGTGCTGGCAGTGCCGGCTCAGGCTCAGATCCTCGACCCCGACTTCACCTTCACCGGGTCGGACTTCTTCATCCCCCGTGACGCCGATGCAGACCGACCAGGAAAACGTGCCCCGCTTGGTGGCCAGCTTTGACCTGGTGGCCAACGGGTTCGAGGAGCTGGTCGGGCAGACCTGCGGGATCATCGTGTTGGCGGCCAATGGCGACAGCGTCCACCTCTACAACTTCGGGCGGCTCGTGACCGGGGACAACGAGACCGACGTCCTCGAGACGGAATCGGAGCCCAATGTCCTGAGGACCGTGCTCGACGACCGCCACCCTCGTCCTCGGCGAGACGATGGAGCTCTACAACATCATGGTCCCCGACGACGAGGAGATCGTGGCCACCTCCGTGGTATACACGGTGTCGGTGTTCTGCGCAGAGCAGGTCACCACGACCACGACACCGGAGACCACGACCACAACACCGGAGACCACGACTACAACACCGGAGACCACGACTACAACACCGGAGACCACGACTACAACATCGGAGACCACCACCACGACCACCGAGCCAGACGCACGACCACCACGATTCCGATAACCACCACCTCGATTTCCGCCACCACCGTGCGCAGACCCTGCCCTTTACCGGGCCTGGCGCTGGTGGTGGTTGGCTGAGCCTGGGTGCGGCGCTGCTGGTGGCGGGCGCGGTGGCGCTCGGGGCGGCCACGGCGTCGGAGCGAGGACACCGCCCCCGACAAGCCCTTCTCCTCGGGCTGAGCGAGCCTCAGGCTGAGATAGCGCTCAGGCTGAGGGAGTAGTACGCACGTGAGCCGGGTCTAAGCGGACCCGGCTCAGGTGCGACGCAGGCGAGGCACGGCTCCGCCGAGCAATTGCCGTCCCGCCTCGGCCACATCCAATGCCAGGCTGCGGCGCTTCTCAAACGCCCACCTGAAGGCCTCTCCGTAGCAGTCGAGCCGCTGCCGCCACGACAGTGGTGCGCGGGTTGCAGCGCCCATCAGACCGCTCATGTACTCCCACCTGGGCATATACGTCCCAGCTGATCGGCCGGTGTCGTACCAGCTGCGGAGGGCATGGACCGAGTCATAGGCGCGCAGCGACCCCGCCGGGTGGTTGCGATGGATGAAGTGGACGGTGGGCACGAAGGCGAACGTGCCGCGCAGTGCCAGTTCTGCGAGTTGGACCCGGGCACTGGCGTGGTAGGAGCCGGGTAACGCGGTCTCCCGGAGAGCCGCTGACCTGACGAGCCCGAAAATGGGGAGATTGAGCCGCTCCCGGCGGACCACTTCGCGGAACCGCTCCACGGGGTCGGCGGAGACCACCTGCGAGAAGCGTGGGATGTCACCGAGCGGCTTCCCATCGCCGTCCACTTGACGGGCCGCGGTGTAGGCGAGCACCGCGCCGGCGTCATCATCGAGGGCGGCGACGCAGGACTCGAGGAAGCCCGGGTCGAGCATGTCGTCGTGCGCCGACCATTTGAAGAGATCGGCCCGTGCCATCCGGAAGACGTGGTGGTAGTTGGGCGCGGCTCCGATGTTCGAGGAGTTGCGGAAATACCGGATCCGTCCGTCGCGCTCGGCCCATCCCCGGCAGATCTCGCTGGTGGAGTCGGTCGATGCGTTGTCGGAGATGATCAGTTCGAAGTCTGCGAAAGACTGTGATGCGATCGACTCGATGGCATCACCGATGTGCCGCTCGCCGTTATAGACCGGCAGGCCGATAGACACTTTGGGTAGCGGGGTCATTCCCATCCTTCTCCGACATGGGCGACCCGACGGTCATGTCTCGTACCCCAGAACCTCCACCAGGTCACCCGATACCCGGCGCAGGTGGTCGAGGGCGCTGTCGTTGAGCGCCGTCCGCCAGTCGCCCGGTGTCCCCTTCCTCAAATGGGCGTGTATGTCCTCTTCGCCTTGTTGGCGGCCGCCGCTCGCTTGCTGGAAGCTCTTGCGCTCCGCCAACGAATCCAACTCGGCAGGTTGCGCCGGAATCTTGAGGAAATCGAACAGATCGCCGAGGAAGCCGCGAAGATCGAGGGCGATGTCCTCATAGCGGAAGATACGGAACGAATCCGATGGCTCGACTTCCGTCCACGAGCGGAGCGCATCGAAGTAGCCACGTGCGCTGATGGCGTCGATCATGTAGTGGATGCCCTCTTCCTGCGACATGGACGACAGGTCGCGGCGCATCTCCGGGATCGACCCCATCGGCTTGTGCGAGTAGCGGGCGGCGAAGTACCACGAGACCACCGCATCCCTCGGATCGCGCTGGACGAAGAAGTACCGGTGCGCTCGTGGCTTCGGGATCGAGAGGTAGGTGGGGTGGGAGATGTAGAGGTGGGTGACGATCGTCCGCTTGGGGAATGGTTCGTCGATGTGGGCGCCGGCCAAACCCATCTCCTTGTATGGGATGGCTCGCAGCCCGGTGTTCCGGTAGAAGACCTCGTCGTTGTAGATGTTGCGGAGCCACTGGCTGGCGGTCCGCTGGACACAGCAGTGGTAGATGTTGTCGAATTCAGAGCGATGCTTGACACCGAGATGTGCCTTGCGCTTGAGCGCGGTGACTCGCTTCTGCATCTTCGAAGGTCGCTGGTCGGTGGGCATGAGGGCCGGGAGCGTAGGCGGGACCGTACAGAAACGGCGAGTCGCCCCGAGTGGTACGATCGCCACGCTGAGTGACGGGAGGGGAGCATTGGGATGACTGCGTCATGAAGGTGGCGATCCTCGCCGGCGGTCTGGGCAGCCGTCTGGCCGAGGAGACCGAGATCAGGCCCAAGCCGATGGTGGAGATCGGCGGCCATCCGATCCTGTGGCACATCATGCGCCAATACGACCATTTCGGGTACAACCAGTTCGTCATCGCCCTCGGTTACAAGGGCGATCAGATAAAGCTGTTCTTCACCGACTACCTCACCACTACCTCCAGCCTCCGCGTCGATGTCTCCACAGGCGATGTCAGGGTCCACGACGGTGGTGCGGCCGAGAAGTGGGTGGTCGACCTCATCGAGACCGGCCGGTGGACCGACACTGGCGGGCGGATCAAGCGGCTGGCGCCCTGGCTGGGCGATGAGACCTTCATGCTCACCTGGGGAGACGGTGTGTCCGACATCGACCTCTCCCGGCTGCTCGCCTTCCACCGATCACACGGCAGGCTCGCCACTGTGACCGCGGTCCACCCACCCGCTCGATTTGGCGGCCTCCATGTCGAGGGGGATCGGGTGGTCGACTTCTCGGAGAAGCCGCTCGACGTCGGATGGATCAACGGGGCATTCTTCGTCCTCGAGCCCGGGGTTTTCGACTACATCGAGGGCGACGACACGCTCTGGGAGCGGGAGCCGATGGAGAACCTGGCCGCAGACGGCGAGTTGATGGCCTACTGCCACGAGGGCTTCTGGCAGTGCATGGACACGATGAGGGACAAGGCACTGTTGGAGCGGCTCTGGGATGGCGGCGACCCGCCCTGGAAGATCTGGGACTGAACGGCCATGCGCGTAATGGTCACCGGCCACAACGGCTATATCGGAACGGTGCTGGTGCGGCTCCTGCAACAGGCTGGCCACGAGGTCGTGGGCTTCGACAGCTACATGTTCGCCGACTGCACTCTCGGCCCCGACTGGCCCGACATTCCCGCAGTCCGCAAGGACCTGCGCGACGTCGAGCCGGACGACATCGCCGGGGTGGAGGCGATCTGCCATCTCGCCGGGATCTCCAACGACCCGGTTGGCGACCTCGACGCCGACACGACCTATGCCATCAACCACCATGCCGCAGCGCGCTTGGCGGAGATCGCCGCCGCCGTGGGTGTCGGGCGCTTCGTCTTCTCATCGTCGTGCAGCATCTACGGCGCGTCGCCGGGAGCATTCGTCACCGAGGAGTCGGAGATAAACCCGGTGACGCCATACGGGTTCTCCAAGATCTACGCAGAGGGAGACATCCGGGCGCTGGCCTCGCCCTCGTTCAGCCCCACCTGCCTGCGGAGCGCCACCGCATACGGCTACTCGCCGCGGGTCAGGGCCGACCTGGTGGTCAACAACCTCGTGGGCTTTGCGGTGACCGAGGGTCGGGTGTTGATGAAGAGCGATGGCAGTCCGTGGCGACCGCTGGTGCACATCGAGGACATCTCCCGGGCATTTGTCGCTGCCGTCGAAGCGCCGCGGGAACGGATCCACGACCAGGTGCTCAACGTGGGAAGCTCGGAGGAGAACTACCAGATCCGCGATGTGGCCGACATAGTCCAGGAGGTGGTGCCGGGGAGCGAGATCGTCCTCTCCGACACCGCCGGGCCCGACATCAGGGACTACCGGGTCGACTGCTCGAAGATCGAGGAAGTCCTCCCCGCCTTCGCCACGCAGTGGACGGTGAGGCGTGGTGCCGAGCAGCTTCACGAAGCCTTCGTCAACTACGGCATCGGGACCGACGCCTTCTTGGGGAAGCTCCTCCGCGTCAAACACGTGAGGTCGCTCCAGGAGGCCGGCGTGCTGGGCGACGATCTCCGTCTGATGAGCTCGACGGGTGGCGCCCGTGCATGATGTGCCCGTGCATGATGTGCCTGTGCATGATGTAATTGGCGGGTGCCGCAGCTGCGGGGCGACCGATCTGGTGCCCGTGCTCGATCTCGGGATGGTCCCGCTGGCCGACGAGCTGGTGGCCCCAGGTCTCCCCGCCGCGGACGAGCACCACTATCCGCTCACCGTGGTGTTCTGCCCGCGGTGCTCGCTCGTCCAGATCAAGGAGACGGTGCCACCCACTGTGCTCTTCGACGAGGACTATCCCTACTTTTCCTCCTTCTCCGACCAGGTCCTGGAGCACTCCCGGACCCACGCCGAAGGATTGGTCGACGAGCTGGGCCTTGGCGAGGACAACCTGGTGGTGGAGCTGGCCAGCAACGACGGCTACCTGCTCCAATGGTTCCTCAAGGCCGGGGTGCCCGTCCTCGGGATCGACCCGGCGCCCGGTCCTGCAGCCGCTGCCGAGCAGAGGGGCATCCCCACGATCAGGGACTTCTTCACGCCCGAGTTGGCGCATCGGTTGCTGGCGGACGGAGTGAGGGCAGACGTGATCCTGGGCAACAACGTCCTCGCCCATGTCCCCGACCAGAACCGGTTCGTCGCCGGCATAGCGACGATCCTCGCCCCCGAGGGGAGGGTCGAGATCGAGGTCCCCTACGTGCGCGACATGGTGGACAACTGCGAGTTCGACACCATCTATCACGAGCACCACTGCATTTTCTCCGTCACCGCGCTCGCCGCCCTCTTTGGCAGACACGGGCTCGACCTGATCCGGGTGAGGCACTTCCCCATCCACGGTGGGTCTCTCCGGGTGACCTTCTCGGCGGTGGCCGAAGCCGAGCCGTCGGTGGAGGAGTACCTCGAGGAGGAGCGGAGGATCGGGCTCACAGAGGCTGCGTACTACGCCGCCTTCTCCGATCGGGTCGAGCAGGTGAGGGAGGACCTGATCGACCTCCTCTCCAAGCTCACCGCCGAGGGGGCGAAAATCGCCGCCTACGGCGCCGCGGCCAAGGGCGCCACCCTTCTCAACTACACCGGGGCGGCGGAGTACCTCGAATACGTGGTGGATCGGAACGACCACAAACACGGACTGCACATGCCAGGCGTGCGGCTTCCCATCTATTCCCCGGAGCGGCTTCTCGACGACCCGCCCGACTATCTGCTGATACTCGCCTGGAACTTCAGGGACGAGATCATGCGCCAGCAAGCGGAGTACGCCGCAAGGGGCGGGCGCTTCATCGTCCCGGTGCCGCAACCCACCATCCTGTGATCGGCCCGACCGACCTGCGCCCTCTGGTGGGCGACGACCTACTCGACCTCGGTGCCTCAGCCACCTGCCCGAGTTGCGGCGCCACCGGGCTGCTCGCCTTCTTCGCCGCGGGGGAGATCCCGACTCAAAGCTGTGTGCTGCTGCCCGACCAACCGTCGGCGTCTGCCTATCCCACCGGCGATCTTGTGCTCGGGCTGTGTCCTCGATGCGGGTTCATCACCAACATCTGCTTCGAACACGGCAAGGTGGACTACGGACAGCCCACCGAGGAGTCGCAGGCCTTCTCGCCGCTGTTCACCGACTTCGCCCGCCGACTCGCCGGCGATCTCGTCGAGAGGTACGGCCTCGAGGGGCGGACCGTGCTCGAGGTGGGGAGCGGCAAGGGGGACTTCCTGATGCTCCTGGCCGAGCTCGGCATCGGCCGGGGCATCGGGATCGACCCTGGATTCGGGAGGCCGCCTGTTGGGGGAGCAGGCGATGGCTCGGTGGAGCTGATCCGGGCTTTCTACGGCGAGGAGCACACCGGGCTGACCGGCGATCTGGTCATCA
Source organism: uncultured Actinomycetes bacterium (assembly GCA_963733905.1). Classification (GTDB taxonomy): domain Bacteria; phylum Actinomycetota; class Acidimicrobiia; order Spongiisociales; family DATADW01; genus DATADW01. Next base: position 50,309 of record CAVTEU010000007.1, read on the forward strand.
CCCGCCACACCATGGAGCACATCGCCCCGGTTGGCGACTTCTTCAGGCTGCTGCGACGGTCCGTGGAGGAGACCGAAGGAGCGGCGATGTTCACCGAGGTCCCCGACACCGGACGGGTGTTGAGGGAGTTCGCCTTCTGGGACATCTACTACGAGCACTGCTCGTACTACACACCCGGCTCGCTGGGGCGAGCCCTCAGAGAGGCCGGGTTCACCGTCACCGACATCGGGCTCGGGTTCGGTGACCAGTACCTGCTGGCCCACTCGGTCATCGGCGGATCGGCCGATCCGCTGCCGATCGAGGAATCACCCGACGAAGTGGGCGAGATGGTGCTCGCCTTCGCCACCGGCGCCAACCGCCACATCGAGAGTTGGCGCAAACGGCTAGAGGGTCTGGCCGAACGCGGCGAGCGTGTCGCCATCTGGGGTGGCGGGTCCAAGGCGGTCGCCTTCCTCACCACCATCGGCCTCGGCGACAGCGTGACGGCGGTGGTGGACATCAACCCCTACAAGCAGGGGATGTTCCTCCCCGGCACCGGCCACGAGGTGCTGGCACCCGAGACCCTCATCGAGATCAAGCCCGACCTGGTGGTGGTGATGAACCAGATCTACCAACGAGGAGATCCGTTCCGACCTCACCCGCATGGGGCTGAGCCCCGAGGTGGTATCGGTCTGACGTGGCGGTTCTGAGTACTTAGTACTCAGTACTTAACCCACATCCCTCCATTTGACCTCGCCGCATCAGGTTGTTTGACTCGCGCCCTTGTCGGCGGGGTAGTAGGCGTCGGCGGATCGGGGGTCAGTGTGACCACATCCCGAAGGGGCCTAGCCAGCCGGCCGCGTTGTTGGGTGCTCTGGCTGACGCTGTCCGCAGTCACCTCGATGACGATGGCGCCCTCACCGGCCCTCGCCCAGCAGCCACAGCCGTTCGTCGACATCGCAGGATCGGTGCACGCCGACTCGATCGTCGCCCTCGCCCAATGGGGGATCACCAAGGGCTGCAACGACGCCGGGACACTGTTCTGCCCGGAGGACCCGGTGACCAGGGCGCAGATGGCATCGTTCCTCGCTCGATCGTTCGTCACCCCCGACGCCGAATTCGACTACTTCGGGGACGACTCGGGGAACACCCACGAGGATTCGATCAACTCGATCGCATCGGTGGGGATCACCACCGGGTGCGGCAGTGGCTCGTCCTACTGCCCCGAGAGCTCGGTGACTCGCGGGCAGATGGCAGCCTTCCTCGCCCGAACTCTGGACCTCCCCCCCGGGCCCGACCGTTTCAGCGATGACGGCACCAGCACGTTCCAGGCGGACATCAACGCGTTGGCCGAAGCGGGGATCACCCAGGGATGCGGCGGCACCAGCTTCTGCCCAAATGAGCCGGTCACCAGGGGACAGATGGCCTCGTTCCTGGTACGGGCGCTCGAATGGCTCGACTGCACGTGAGCGAGGTAGGGACCGACCGTCGCACCTTCATCAAGGCGCTCGGGGCAACCGCGGTGGCGGGCACCGCAGCCGTCGCCATCGGCACCATGGCCGGTCCGGCGAGAGCCGCCACGAACATATCGGGCAAGAAATCGGGCACCCACACGTACAGCGACGACATGGTGGTGCCATCCGGGAATACGCTCACCTTCGACCCCGACAAGGACACCACGCTCAAGTTCAGCGGTGACCTCACCGTCCGCGGCACGCTGCGGATGAAGCCGTCCGGCCGGGGGATAAAGCACGAGATCCGGTTCACCAACGGCGGCACCCTCTGGGTGCTCGGCGCCGGAAAGCTCGACCTCAAGGGCACGACGCGCACCCCCTGGAACCGGACGGGGAAGAGCGGCACCTGGGTATCGAGCGACGACCTCAAGAGGACGCCGGTCGCCAAGGGCGACTACACGGTGCGCAACTTCACCAAGGGGGGCACCGTCCCCTCCGCCAACACTTCCCACGGCACATTCAAGGCGGAGGTGTTCAACCTCACCCGGAACGTGATCATCCGCGGGACGGCATCGAATCCGATGGAACAGATCCACGTGATGTCCTCCTCGCCCCAGAAGATCAAGTACGCCCTGGTGCGGTATGCGGGGATCACGACCGAGGTTGGGAAGTACCCCATCCACTTCCACCTCTGTGGGGGTGGGTCGCGGGGGAGCATCCTCCAGGGGGTCGTGGTGAGGGACTCCAACCACCACGGGTTCGCCATCCACGCCTCGCACGGGGTAACCCTCAAGTCCTGCATCGCCTATGACGTCGTCGGCGACGCCTACTGGTGGGACCTCCCGCCCGAGGACGACGCCAACGACGAGGTGAACGACACCAACGACATCGTGATAGACCGCTGCCTGGCGGTGGAGGTACGCACCGACGATGGGCTCGCCACCACTCCCCGGGAGCTCACCGGGTTCCTTCTCGGCGGAGGCAGCGGCAACGTGATCCGCAACTCGGTGGCCTCCGCCATCAGGTTCGGCGCCAACTCCTCGGGGTTCCACTGGCCGAGCCAGGCCAACGGTGTGCCCAACGTGTGGGTGTTCGAGAACTGCCGAGCCCACAACAACGAGACCAACGGGATATTCGTCTGGCAGAACACGGCCACCACACCTCACTTCGTGGACAATTACCTCGCCTTCCACAACGGGCAGTCGGGAATCGACCACGGGGCCTACAACACCAAGGGGTACCACTACCGCAACTCGAAGTCGGTCGACAACGCGACCGACGGGCTCACCCAGCACGCCCAGTGCACCGTGCCGGAGAACCGGCTCACCGACGAGCGTCTCTCGTTCGAGAAATTCGTGTTCGCCGGAAGCCCGGCGATCACCCTCACGACCCACTCGCTGCCGTGCTCGTTGGCCACCCTCTACTACCAGTGCTCTTTCGACGGGGCGATCGAGGTTGACGATGTCGGCTTGGAACGCGGCTGGTACGACTTCGTGGAGAGCGGGGTCGAGCCGTCGGACTTCGACATCGTGAGCTTTCACCCCGACTCGCTGATCCGGGTGCAGCGGACCGACGGCAGCGCCTACCAGATCACCTCCGCCGGAGGCGTCGAGGAGATCGGTGCCTTCTGGGACGGCTGGAAGACGCTGGGCTCCGACGACGGCAACGGCGGTGGCGGTGGTGGCGGCGGTGGTGGCGGCGGTGGCGGCGGTGGCGGCGGTGGTGGTGGCGCCCCTCCCCCCGGGAACGAGAACCCCGGCTGGGAGCCTGGTTGCGGCAACCAGTGAGGATCCGCCGTGCCGGCGCCGCCATCCTGGCGGTTGCGGTTTGGTTGATCCCCGCCTCTCCGGCGGCAGCTGCGGGGACCTTCGACGACGACGATGGCAATGTCCACGAGGCCGCCATCGAGGCGATCGCTGCCGAAGGCATCACCGTTGGCTGCAGCTCGAACCTCTACTGCCCAGACCGGGCGGTTACCAGGGGGCAGATGGCGAGCTTCCTGCAGCGAGCCCTCGACCTCCCCCTATCCGGGACCGATTCCTTTGGTGACGATGACGGGAGCGTCCACGAGGAGGCGATCAACGCCATCGCCCAGGCGGGCATCACGATCGGCTGCAACGCGGCCGGGACGCGCTTCTGCCCGTCGGAGGCGCTCACCAGGGCCCAGATGGCGAGCCTCTTGGTGCGAGGCTTTGCCTTCCCCGCTTCCAGCGCCGACATCTTCGTGGACGACGAGGAGAGCGTTCACGAGGAGGCGATCAACTCCATCGCCGCAGCAGCAATCACCGCTGGGTGCGACGAGTCCGGGATCCATTTCTGCCCGGAACAGGCGGTGAGGCGCGACCAGATGGCGAGCTTCCTCGCCCGGGCGCTGGGCTTGACGGCAACTGGGCCCTTCTCCTGCACCAGGGTGGTCGGGTTCAGTCAGACCGAGCAGTGGTTCACCGGCGGTGGCTTCGAGCCGGTGGCGGGTGACGCCAGGTGGGAGCTCCTCTGGGAGTCTGGAGCAACGATCGAGAAATGGGCCGATCCCGGTTTCGTCGGTTGGAGCAATCAGGTGGTATCGGGGTGCACGGACGGGACCCCTAGTCGGCTGTTGCTCACGGTGACCGGTGCCGAGCGCCCGGTGGCACAGTGGGTCGAGGACATCACGTCAGCGGTAGCTACTGCCAGGGTCAAGTACCCCGGCGCCGCAATCGTGCTCCAACCAATCGTCGGCGGTCCCGACGAGCGGCTATGTCCGGGGGACCGCAGGGAGAGTGTCAGGGCCTCGGTCAACCATCCGATCATCGACCAGGCGATCGAACACACGGTTCTCAGCGTGGTTGGCGTCGAAAAGGGCGCTTCGCCCGAGGTGCGTAGCTGCGCCGACTACAGAGACGACCTGGGCCACCTCACCGAGGCGGCGGTTGGACCGATCGGTGAGGAGATCGCCCGGTTCTACACCGACTGACCGCCCTACCTCTCAGATGATCTCCCTATCGCGCAGCACGCGGTGGAACTCGCGGGCGATGGGGATCATCCGGTCCATGGGAAAGTGGGCGAAGTCGATCTGCTCCTTGACACCCTCGAGCTTGAGCACACGGTCGACATCCACCACCGATACGTCGTGTTGGGCGGCGATGTCGGCCAGGGCCAGGTCGAACTCCATACGTCTCAGGTTCTGGGGGATTCTGACGAACTGGTAGGTGTGGGTCAGGTCGCCCGGACTCACGGTCAGGGTGTTGAAGACCACGACATGCGCCCCGGTCCGCTGCTTGACCTCGGTGACGATCCGGCCCATGTTGTCGTGGAATTCCTCGACGGGGATCTTGCCAAGGGCGGTGAAGTTTTCCCTCATCCACGCCACCCGGTCGAGGTGCTCCATCACCTCTCCCATCGGCGTGGTCAACCACCAACCGCCCGGGTCCACCAGGTAGCCGTGCTCGTTGTTGCGGTACAGGCTGCGGCTCAGGTCGGCGGCGATGGACAGAACCACCACGGTCTTGGGGAAGCTGCCGAGAGACGGCAGCGCCGGGATCCGGAACTCGGGTCTGAACAGACGCGGCTCGAAGGCATCGGGCGGCAGCTTGAGATACTGACCGGCCTCGGCGACCGCAGCCGGGTCGACACCGTCGAGTGCCTGGAGCAGAAAATCGGAGCGAGCATCTGCCACCTCGCCGTCTCGCATGATGGCGCAGACCCCGTTGAGGTCCTCCTCGATGAAGGGCTTTGCTGCGAAGACGGTGGGAAGGTCACAGGCACCGAGCATGTAGATGCCCAACCGGTTGTCGCTCTTGCCACGGCGGAAGACGGTGGCGCTTCGGGTGGTGAGCTCGCCGCGGAGGCGGAACCGTGCGCTGGAGGCCACGCCACGCATGGCCCGCTCGGTCTTCGAGTCATCCCCGGCCTCGCTGCGAAGCGCTGCCTGCCGGTATGTGCCGCGCAGCCGGCGCTCTATCGCCGAGTTCTCACCGGCGATCTTGCGGACCAGCCGCTGCACATTGCGCGCCACGGCGCTCATCTGGCTCTCCTCACGATTGGGCCACCGGCTCGGTGACCACGCGGAACTTCCCTGAGGGCCCCGCGGCGGGATCCTCATCGGGAGTGGTGGTGAGCATGGCGAGCGAGTCACCGATCTCGATCATGTCGCCCGGTGCTGCCACGAGATGGCGCACCACACCGCGGTCGGATGAAACCAGCCGCCACACCAGGCTCACCCGGGTGGTCTTGGTCCCGGTTGCCACCTTGCGTCCCGCCAGCTTGGTGAGGTACTTGGCGGAACGGTGAACCTCGAGTGTGGTGAGCTCGTCGGCTTGGATGTCGACCAGGGGGTCCCCGTAGCCGACCTCGGTGCCTTCGGCGACGTGCCACTCCAGAAGTCGCGCTTGTCCGACCCTGCGGTCGAGATGTGGAAGGTTCAGGTCGTAGCGCATCTCAGCCTCCGGCGGCGCCGATCTGGGCGACCAGTGGGCGCGGTTCGAAGAACCCGATGTCGTCGAGGACGCGCACCGTCTCCTCGGCAAGCGCCTCGGAAGCGGCCGGCGAGTAGTGGAGCGGTGCCACTACATGGTCGGCTCCACCCAGCTCCGCCACGATCCGGTCGGCGTCGATCAGCGCCACCCCCCGGGTCCTCGAAAGCCTGACCAATTCGGCATCGAGCCGGAGCGCTCGAAGGGCGAAACGTTCGGGTCGGGTGCGGTAGGCATCGCTCCCCTCCGGTTCGACGGTCGAGGCGGTGAACCAGGCGAGATGCGGTCCGTCCTCATTGCGGATGGCCGTGATGATGCGGTCGGCGGCCGCGGCGAATTCTGTCGCTGGGGAATCGATCTCCGATACGACGGAGAGGATCACGGCGTGAGCGCCGCTTCCGATGAGGGCGGCGGGATCGAGACGCTCGAGAGCGACGTCGGGAACCGGCACCACTTCGACCGTGGGAGCCGAACCCCTCAGCCGGTAGATCCGGTCTGTGAGACGGTCGGCAGCGTCGGGTGGAAGCAGGGCGGCGGCGGTGTCGGGGGCCTGTGCCACCGCGATCCGAAATGGGTCCATGCCGCCGAGGATCTGGCTTTCGCTCATCGCGACCGCTCCACCAACTGCTCGATGGCGGTCACGGTCCGGAAGTTGTCCAGGTCGACCTCGGAAGCATCGATCTTGACGCCGAACCGCTGCTCGAGAAATCCGATCAGGGTGAACACCCCGAGCGAGTCGATTATCTCCTCTTGCAGGAGGTCGGTCTCAGCGCCGACCGGAAACGAACCATCCGACAACTCGGACTGGACGAACCGAAGGATCTCATCACCGACATCGCTCATGATCTAAAACCACTCATTGATCTGTGGACCGCCCCTCAAAGGCACCGCCCGAACCGATTGCGGCAGGCTCGGTGTGACCTAGTTGCCATCATCGGCGGTAAGAGCCAGAAGCTTGAGAGCGGGCAAGGCACCTTACCCATTGCCGGCCACCACCATCGGCAAGCGGCCTGCGGTCTGCCCGTCTCGAGGCGGTACCATGCCCGCGCAGCCACCTGGGAGAGCAGCAGCAGCCATGACGTCGTCGATGAGCACCGCCGAGGCGATCCGAGCCTTCATCGTCGAAGACCTCGGCTGGGAGGGGTCCTCCGAGGAACTGACCGACGATGTATCTCTGTTCGAGGCCGAGATCCTCGACTCGATGGGGATCCAGCAGATGGTGGCGTTCATCGAGGAGGAATTCGACATCGAGGTCGCCGACGAGGATCTGGCCGTGGCCAACTTCGAATCCGTTGGAGCCATCGCCCGGCTGGTCGAGACCCGGCGGCAGCCGGGCTGACGTGACCATCACCTCAGGGGGTGATGACCACCCTCTGGACATGCCGAACTCCGATCGTGTCTGGAAATCGGTAGCAGCCGATCGTATCGAGAGGCCCGATGGGGCCTGGGTTCGGGTCGGCTTCATCGAGACGGCGACCGGCGATCTGTTCGCCGCGGTGCACGGCCCCGCCGGCGAGCCCAGAGGGGTCGCCCTGATCTGCCCGCCGCCACTTGCCGAGGGACCCCGCAACTACCGGCGCGAGTACCAACTCGCCGCCGGTCTGGCCGAAGGTGGGGTGGCTGCGATGCGATTTCACCCCATCGGGAGTGGGCAGAGCGGAGACGGCCCGTTCACTCTCGCCTCGATGTCAGCCGACGCCTCCAACGCCTTGGGGGCGCTTGCTCGCCGAGTTCGGCGACCTCCCGGTTGCCGTGGTCGGGACCCGGCTGGCCGCAGTGGTGGCGGCGCGCACCACCCCGGCCGGAGGGACGCTGGTTCTCTGGGACCCGGTGGTGGACGGCTCGGCGTATGCCAAAGAGGTGATGCGGGCCCGGAGGCTGTCCGAGCTCGCCTCGGGTGAATCCGTCAAAGGAGGAAGACCGTCGAATCGGATACGGGCCGACGACGGCCCGGTGGACGTTGTCGGATATCCGGTCGACAGGACGCTGCTCGACGAGGCGAGGTCGCAACCGTTATCGGAGGTCGAGAACGCGGCCAGGCGGATCCAAATCGTGGAGATGTCACGTAAGGGGACTCCGCGTCCGGCGGTCCTCGACCTCGCCGAGCAATGGCGCGGCGCGACGGGGCGGATGTGCGGATCGACACGGTGGCGGCTGCCGAGTCCTGGTGGTTCGGGTCGGCCGGCAAGGGCGGGCGTCTCGAGGTGGAGGTGACCGCCACCGAGGCGGTGACCCTCACCCTCGGGTTCCTGCTCGGGGATGGCGCATGGTGACGGCATCACCGCCCAAGGAGCAGGCGGTGTTCGTGGATGGTCCCGAGGGCGCCCTGGCGGCGGTGGTCACGAGACCCGAGACGCCCACCGGCACCGGAGTGGTGATCTGCCCGGGCGGTTGGTACGGGACCTCGACCAACCGCAACCGTGTCGTGGTGAGGCTGGCGAGGGAGATCGCCGCTCTCGGGCACACCGTCGTCAGGTTCGACTGGCATGGTGTCGGAGACAGCAGCGGTGAGATCGACCGTTTCGTGCTCGACCGGCCCTTTGTCGGCGATGTGGTGGCGGTGTGCGACGCGCTGAGTGGGGCCGCCGACCGGCTGCTGATGATCGGTGTCTGTTTCGGCGGACGGTCGGCGCTGGCGGCGGCGTCGCAGTTGGAGAACCTTTCCGGGCTGGTGCTTGTCTCCTTCCCCTTCCCCGCCGAGCAGACCAAGGCGGACTGGAGGGCCCGCAAGATGGGATGGCGGGGCGTGGCCAACGTCGCCACCAACCCCGAGTTGTGGCGGCCGGCGGCGCGGTGGGCCACACGGCGACTCCGCCCCGCCCCGGCCGGCCCCAAAGCGCGCGACATCAGCCTCACCCCGGGGTCGTTCCGGGCGGATATGGGCGAGCTTCGCGATCGAGGGGTCACCGTCGATCTCGTCTTCGGAGCGGACGACCTCGAACTCGTTTCGTTCGAGTCACTCCGCCAGGGTCCCCTCGGGCGACTACCTGGAGCGCTCTCGGCCCGGGATCGAGGTGGCGGTCACCGAGCGGGGCGATCTGAGCAGCTTCCGCTCGCTCGAGGCACAGCAAACTGCGATAGAACTGATCACCGCGATAGTGCGCCGGAGGCTGTGACCACCCTCCGCATCACCGGGGAGCAGCGGCGCGCCCGGCTGGCGAGACGGCACCTGCTCGCCACGACGATCGGACGACCCGGTTGCGGTCGCCGCTGCTCTCGTCGGGCTCCACGCCACCGACCCGGCAACGGTGCTCCTCGGAGCGACCGCCCGGATGAACCCGCCGGACGTTTCGGCGCTGGAGAGGGCTCTCTACGAGGACCGCTCGCTGGTGCGGCTACTCGGGATGCGCCGCACCGTGTTCGTGGTACCCGCCGATCTGGCTGCGGTGATCCAGTCGGCGGTCACCGCCGAGATCGCGGTCAAGCAGCGGCGCCGCATCGTCCAACTGGTCGCCCAAGCGGGGGTGGCGGACGACCCGGAGGCGTGGCTGGCCGCGTGTCGAAGAGGCGACACTCGAGGCCCTCGCCGCTCGGGGAGAGGCGACCGCTGCCGAGCTCTCCTCGGATGTGCCCGAGTTGAGAGTGCAGGTCGAGGTCAACCAGGGGAAGAACTACGCCGGGAAGATCGGGATGTCCACCCAGGTCCTGTTCCTTCTCGGGGCCGAGGGCCGGATCGTGAGGGGTCGCCCCAAGGGGACATGGTTGAGCACCCTTTATCGATGGGCGCCGAGCGAAACCTGGTTGCCCGGCGGGCATCCCCGAGATTGCGGTGGACGAGGCGAGGACCGAGCTTGCCCGCCGCTGGCTCGCCGCCTTCGGTCCGGCACCGGTCAGCGACCTCACCTGGTGGACCGGGTGGACGGCCCGACAGACGACGGCCGCCCTCGCCGGGCTGCAACTGGTCGAGGTGGCGCTCGACACCGGGACCGGTGTGGTGCTCGCCGACGACGCCGACCAGGTGGCTGAGGTCGAACCGTGGGCGGCGCTTCTCCCCGCCCTCGACTCCACCATCATGGGCTGGTCGGAGCGGTCCTGGTACCTGGGCGATCATCGCCCACGGCTGTTCGACCGGAACGGCAACGCCGGCCCAACGATCTGGTGGGAGGGGCGGGTCGTGGGGGGATGGGCGCAACGGAAGGACGGCGAGATCGCCATCCGGTTTCTGGAGGAGGTCCCGACTGAGGCCGCCGAGGCGGTGGGTCTGCGAGGCCGAGCGGGTCGCTCGGTGTCCTCGGACCATTGCGGGTGACGCCCCGCTTTCGGGACGCCTCTGGAGCGGGAGCTCAGTTCGTGAGGCTCAATACCCGCTGAGGACGCCGATCGACCGCCCGTACTCCATCGACCGTCCGAACAGCCAGATCGCTACCGGCAGGAGCAGCAGGTTGAACGCGGCCAGGGCGATGAGCGACTCGGGGATCCCGAATCCGGGGATGATGTCACCCGACGGCATCAATGCCTTGCGCAGCCCCTGGTTGACGTAGGTCTGGGGGATGGCATAGGCCAGGATCCGGAGCGGCGTGGGTAGCGCCTCGATGTTGAAGAACTGCCCGGACAGCACCTGCGTGGCGAGCATGTAGAGCGTCAGCACCGGATCACCCTTCTTGGCCAGCACCTTGATGCTGGCGGAGAGCACGCCGATGGCCAGCCCGGTGCCGAGACCGAGCACCAGGATGAGCATCGCCACACCCAGCCCCGATGGGTCGTAGACCGCACCAAGCACGGTGGAGAGGACGACCATCACCATGATGAGGAGAAGCCGGAGACCGGTGGGCCAGACAACCATGGTGAAAGGCAGGAGTCGCCAGGGGACCGGCTCCACCAGGAGCATCTCCCAGTGGCCGTGGAGCATCGCCGCCTCTAGCTCGAAGCTCAGCCCGTTGACTCCCGGCGCCATGATCATCATCCCCACGAAGCCGAGCACGACGAAGGTGTAGTAGTCGCCTCCAACGGCCGGTGAGTTCACATTGAGCTGGGAGATGAAGTAGAAGATCACCACCGGGAGCAACTGGCTGACCTGGCCGAGCCAGAAACCGAGTGGGTAGTTGGTGGAGTAGTTCCACCCCATCCGGAAGAAGGCCCCGGAGATGCCGGACGCACGGCGCACGCCGAGCCCGGCAGTGGCGAGGGCGCTCATTCCGTCACCTCGCCTTCGACGATCTTGCTGAAGAGACGGAGCAGCGGCATCTGGGTGTGACGGAGAGACACGATCCCGTCGACTTGACCGTCCAGTGCGGCGAGCAGAGCCCCGGTGGGGGCGACAGTGGCCACCGTCATCTGGGTGCCATCCAGCTCGACCAGCTCGACACCATCCATGGCGGCCAGCCGGACGCTCGCCTCGGTCGTCATGGCCTCGGTGACGAACTCGATCTCTACCGTGGACTCCTCCCATTTGGACCGCATCACATCCAGGTCGCCCCAGTAGATGATCCGGCCCTTGTTGAGCATCGCCACGTTGTCGTGCAGCTCCTCGACCTCCTCCAGCCGGTGCGAGCTGATGAGCACGGCGACCTTGTCCTCCTCCGCCACCCGCTTGATCAACTGGACCAACCCGTAGGCGGCGACGGGATCTACCGATGAGGTCGGCTCGTCGAGGATCAGGACCCGGGGCCGGTGGAGCATGGCACGCGCCAACTGGAGCCGGGCCCGCATCCCCGAGGAGAGGGCGAAGCCGACACGGTCGCGGGCGTAGCTCAGGTCGACCATCTCGAGGACCTCGTCGATCCGCCGGTCGATGTCGCCGGTGTCCATCCCCTGGAGACGCCCGTGGAACCTCAAGTTCTCGACGCAGGTGTTGCGGAGGTAGAGCGAGCGGTCGTCGGCGGGCATGAAGCCGACAATCCGCCGCACACGCGACGACTGGCGGGTGGCGTCGAGCCCGCCCACCAATGCACGCCCCCTGCTCGGGGTGGTGAGACCGGTGAGGATGCGGAAGAGGGTCGACTTGCCGGCGCCGTTGGGGCCGACGACAGCGCAGATCTCGCCTGCGCCGACCTGGAGGTCGACCCGGTCGAGGGCGGTCACCGCCTCCTTGCTCGAGGAACGGATGAGCACCCGGAGCCAGGTGGGCGAGGGGATATACACCTTGGAGACGTCCTCGACGGACACGAGTATCTCGCCGACTGGGACATCGGCCATTGTTGGGGTCTCCCTGCTCACGATGGTGGCACTCGGCGCTAGATCGCCGGCCGGGACGGGGTCACGGCGCGTCGTGCCGACGATCAACCCAGCAGATGAGTATATCGGCGGCAGCCCCCACCCTCCTGAGCACAGATTCGCCCGTCATCCTGCGTCGAAGAACGCCTCGAGCTGTTCACCGAGGATCTCCTGGCCGGCGGTATCGGCATGACAGCCGTCGCGGGTCACGTCGGAGGGCAGAGGGCCTTGAGGAGGACCAGCCATGACCTCACCGGTTGCCACCAGGTCTGCGGCCAACTGCGCCATGCGCTCGGGCCCACCGTCGCCCGCGATCTCGCACACGTGCCCGTCGGTGTAGGAAGGCTGGGGTGAGACGTAAATGGGGAGGCCCGGCGCCGAGGCCTTGATCTCCTCGAGCACGGCGAGCGCCCGGTCGAGGTCGTCCTGGGCACCTCCGGCGAAGGTGCACAGCTGCCACCAGATGGCGGCCGTGTCGGGCTGCATCCCTCAACTGGCCGCGGAAAATGGCCCACAGACGGCTGCCGGCCTCGGCGCCGAACGCCCAGCGTCCCACCGTGCCCCCGCCGTAGCGACCGAATCTGGGCCAGAACTTGTCTCCGCCCAGCGCGGCGTAGCCGTCCACCGCGTTCTCGGTCATCGAGCACCCCACAAAACCGACCAAGCCGTCTACGTCGGTGGGCTCGCCGACGGGCGCCGTAGGGGTCGGGCCGCCCGCGGTGGTCGGCGTCGCCGAGGGAACCGTCGTCCTCGAGGGCCTGGTGGGCAGCGTCGTCGAGGGCCTGCTTGGCCGGGTGATGGAGTCCCGGGGACGGTCCGTCGGCCCGGTTGACCCGGTGGGTCCGCGCCTCCACCGCTGCACGCCACCAGCGCCAGGACGAGCCCGGCTGTGAGCAGTGGACGAGCGGACTTCAAGCGCATTGGCGGAGCGATGGTAGGACGGACCGGGTGTCAAGCGACTTCGGCGGGCTCGCGGGCGACATCTCCCGGGTTACCCTCGCCGCCCGATGATCGACCAACTCGTACTCCACGTGATCGACTCGCTCGGCACGGTTGGCGGCGCTGAACAGCAGCTAGTCGCCAACCTGCGCCGGTTCGCCGACCGGCGCCTGCGTCACGCGTTGGCCGTGGTCTACGAGGACACAGTCGGGAGCCGGAGCGACGAAGTACCCGACGAGGTGCCGATACACCTGCTCTACCAGGGCGACGCCCGGCCGTCGGGCCGCTGGGACCTGGTGCGGAGCTTCGACCGGGCGGTCGCCGAGATCCGGCCCCACCTGATCCACGGTTCGCTGGCCAACGCCGGGCTGGCGGCCCGGCTGGTCGGAGCCCGGCGTCGGATCCCGGTGGTGGAGAGCCTGGTCAACATAAGCCACGAGCCGGTGCGGGTGACCGACAACCCGGGGGTGACCAAGCTCAAACTGGAGGGTCACCGGCTGCTCGATCGGATCACGATGAGAACTGTGAGCCGCTTCCAGGCGCTCACGCCGGCGGTTGCCGAGTCGTGGCAGACGCGTCGTCGGGCTGCGCCCCGAACGGATCGAGGTCATCCCGCGGGGGATCGACCTGGCCGAGCTCGACGCCGGCGGCTCCCGCGACGAGGCGAGGCAATCGATCCTCTCCGAGCTGGGCTTGGCCGACGATGCCTTCGTCGTGCTCGCCGTGGGCCGGGTCGAGCCTCAGAAGGGCCACCGCTACCTGGTCGAGGCGATGCCGGCGATCTTGGAGCAGGTTCCCGGCGCCGTGCTCCTGGTGGCGGGTCGGCCCGGAGCATCCAGCCCGATGGTGGAGTCCCTCGTCGAACAACTCGGTCTCGCCGACCGGGTCATGCTCCTCGGTCGGCGTTCCGACGTGCCCCGGTTGTTGGGCGCCGCCGACGTGTTCGTCTTCCCCTCGCTGTTCGAGGGTCTGGGTGTCTCGCTGCTCCAGGCGATGGGCCGGGCTCTGCCCGTGGTGACCACCGACCGGCGCCCGATGAGCGACGTGGTGGACGACGGCAAGACCGGGGTGCTCGTTCCCGCAGAGGATCCGGCGGCGATCGCGGCGATGGTGACGCGACTCTTCGCCGACCCGGCAGAGCGGAAGCGGCTTGGCACAGCCGCCCGCCAAGAGGTGGCAAGCGAGTACGACGCCGACGAGGTGGCGGCGAGGGTGGAGCGGTTTTACCTGCGAGCGCTCGACGAGCGTGGCAGCTGAGCGGTCAGGTCTGAGCGGTCGGTCAGGTCCATTTGGCATCCCACCCCAGCATCGCCTCCAACTCCCGGTTGTCGGCGGCGAAGGTCTCGGCGAGCGCGGTGGCGATCTCCGGGTCGATCTTCTCCTTCGCCGGTCCACCGCTGCTCGAATAGCTCCAGTTGGCGAACTCGGACGGCCGCCACGGCTCCAGTTGGAGGAAACTCACCACTCGGTCGAAGGTGGCGGGTGTGTCGGCGTAGAAGTCCTCGCTCCGGATCACGAGAAGATGGTCTTCGGGATAGTGCTCCAGCCACTTCTTCAGCTGGATGGCGTAGCGGCCCCGACCCGCGTAGGACAGCATGTTGTGGTTCCACGGGTCGTAGCCGGGGTCGGCCATGATCCGCTCTTCCTCGCCGGCCAGCCGCTCGGGCTCCGCTTCGAGGGCGGCGGCGAATTCGAGCGGCTCGACACCGAGCCTGCGGTTGTGCTGCCAATGGGAGAAGGCGCGCTTGACCGGGTCGCGCAGCATCACCACGAGCCGGGCGTCTGGGACGCAGTTTCGCCGCCCTCTCGGCGGCGAGGGGGTGGAACATGTAGTACGGATCGGCCTCGAAGGTCATGGTCCCTCGGCGTACGCAAGCGGGAAGTGCGCCCGGTACCAACCGTCGCCTTCGGTGTAGCGCCGGGTGAAGTACTCGACCTCCTTGCGGAGCGAGGGCACCACCTGCGGGATGTGACCCGAGATAGCGGTACAGGGAACTGGTGCCTCCCCGCTGGGCGCCGATCACCAAGAGCCCGGGTAGCGCCCGCCACGTCGAGGTCGGACGGCGCACCGTCACCCGAGCGATGGCGATCCTCCGCCGAGCGGTGAAGGAGAGCCGTTCCCTGAGTGCATCGCGGGCGCGTGACGTCAACGGGGGACGATCCGGCATGGCACGCAGTCTACGAGGCCGGGGTCTTGCCGGCGGACTCGCCGCCGGCGATTGGACCCAGCACGTCGCACCTCGGCGCACAATGGGCGGATGAGACTGTATGCCGATCTCCCCACCGTGCGCCGGCGCCAGATCATCGTGGACCTGATCGTCTTGGGCTGGATCATCCTGTGGATCTGGGTCGGCGTGAATCTCTACGAGTTGGTCGCTCAACTGGGCATCCCCGGTGAGCTCCTCGAAGACGCCGCCCAGGAGGTCGCGGGCGCGTTTGGGAACTGTGGCGGACACCCTGGCCGATGCGCCGCTGCTCGGCGATGCCCTCGCCACCCCCTTCGAGTCTGCACAGTCTGCTGTAGCCGGTATCGCAGACGCCGGCGAGTCACAACAGGAGGCGGCGGTCCGTCTCGCCCGCTGGGTCGGGGTGGTCGTCGCGGCACTCCCCATTGCCTTCGCTCTCATCCTGTGGCTGCCGGGCCGCCTGATCTGGATCCGGGCTTCCCAGGCGGCGAGCGCAATCCGCGACGACACGACCCTGTTCGCCATCCGAGCGCTGGCCAACCGCCCGATCCGCCAGCTCGCCGCCATCGACCCAGCTCCCGGCATCGGCGTTGCTGCGGGGCGACACCCAGGTCATCGAGGCGCTCGCAGCCCTCGAACTGGGGGCGATGGGTGTCACGGCGAGACTCCGCCTGGGTCAGGTCGGCGCCCAAGCCGAACGTAAGGCAGCAAGGGGTCGTTGACCAGCGTGGCAGCCTCGTCCGCTACCTGGACCCGTCGCGTCGGCGGTGAGCGTTCGAGCCCGGGCGCCACGGAGAATGTCGCAGGTGGGTCATACGTTGCCGCCATGTTCGCCGCAGTCACCTCAGCGACATTGGTCGGCGTGGAACCACGGCCGGTCCGGGTGGAGGTCCACGTCGGCGGTCAGCTCCCGTCACTTCGTCTCGTAGGGCTGCCCGATACGGCGGTCCGCGAGGCGAAAGACCGGGTGCAGGCGGCTCTCCAGTCGTCCGGGTTCCGAATGCCGGACCGCAGGGTCACGGTCAACCTCGCCCCGGCCGATCTGCCAAAGGCGGGTTCGGCATATGACCTGCCCATCGCGCTTGGGGTGATCGCGGCATCGGGCGGGGCACCCCCGGGGTTGGCCGACGTGGTGGCGCTGGGAGAGCTGGCACTCGACGGGACCGTCCGTCCGGCCAGAGGAGGGATGGCGGCGGCGGTGGTGGCGGCCCGGTCTGGCCGGCCCTGTCTGCTCCCGCCGGCGCTGATGGCGGAGGGCGCGCTGGTGGTGGGTGCCGACACGAGGGCGGTGACCTCTCTGGCCGAGGCGGTCGCCGTGGCGTTGGGTGCGCCTTCATCGGCGGCGCCCACCGATGGCGCCGTCGCTGACCAGCCACCCGACCCACCCGACCTGGCCGTAGTGAGGGGTCAGGCAACGGCGCGCCGGGCGCTGGAGGTGGCGGCGGCGGGGGGGCATCACCTTCTGATGTGGGGCCCTCCCGGTTCGGGGAAGACGCTCCTCGCACGGTGTATGCCTGGGCTGGTCCCCGAGCTGACGCCCGATGCAGCGGTCGAGGTGGCCCAGGTTTGGTCGGCCGCGGGGAGGAGCGACGCTCCACGCCGGTACCCGCCCTTCCGCGCCCCCCACCACACCGCAACGGTTGCGGCGCTGGTGGGAGGGGGGAGCGGCATCGTTACCCCCGGAGAGATCTCGCTCGCCCACCATGGGGTGTTGTTCCTCGACGAGTTGGGTGAGTTCCCCACCAACCTGCTCGATGCCCTCCGCCAGCCGGTCGAGGAGGGCTGGGTGACGGTCGCCCGCTCGGGAAGGTCGGTCATGTTCCCGGCCAACGTCCAACTCGTCGCCGCCACCAATCCCTGCCCCTGTGGGTTCGAAGGTGATCGTGCGGTGGCGTGCCGCTGCCGGCCGAGCGGTGTGGAGCGCTATCGGAGACGGCTCTCTGGGCCGCTGCTCGACAGGTTCGACCTCAGGGTTGCGGTCAGCCGCCCCGGCTCGTCGGCGCTCTCCGGCCCGGCAGGGGAGAGCAGCGCCGATGTCAGGAGCAGGGTGATCGCCGCACGCCGGCGGCAAGCCGACAGAGGGTCGCTCAACCGGTCGCTCGATCGGCGCCGCCTCGACGCCCTCCCCTGGGAATCGGCCGGTGTCGGTCTGCTCGAGCGAGCCGTGGAGAGGAGCGCCCTCAGCGGACGCGGTTACGACCGGGTGCGGCGGGTGGCGCGCACTCTGGCCGACCTGACCGCCAGCGATGCCGTCACCGAGGCGCACATCGCCGAAGCACTCTCCTTCCGGGAGTCGTGGTGATCTCCGACGCCCGGCTCGTGCTCGCCTGTGTGGGGCTCCACCCGGAGAGGTCGGCGGCACTGGTGGCATCACTCGGGTCTCCGGACGCGGTGGTCGCCGCGCTCCGGGCGGGGCGGGTGAGAGCGACGCAACCAGTCCGTGAGGCTGCCTCGGTGACTGCACGCCGAATGGCGCCGGCGGCTCGCCTTGGCGCGTTGCTCGGTGCTGGCAAAGGAAGACCCCGAGCTACCCGCCCTGGATGTCGTCGCTCCCCGGCGCACCGGACGCCATCTTCGTCAAGGGTCGGTTGCCCGAGCTGCCCGGGGTGGCCGTCGTGGGCACGCGCACGCCTACGGGCTACGGGTTGCGGCTGGCGGAGCGTTTTGGGGCTGCGTTGTCGGTGGCGGGTTGGCCGGTGATCAGTGGGCTGGCGCGTGGGGTCGACGGCGCAGCACACCGCGGCGGACTTCACGGCCCCACGCCGGGTGTCGCCGTTCTCGGCTCGGGTGTGGACGTCTGGTACCCGGCTGGTCACCGCTCGCTCGGTGAGGACCTGCTCGCCGCCGGTGGGGCCGTGGTGAGCGAGTACCCGCCTGGCACCCGCCCCGAGCCTTGGCGGTTTCCGTTGCGCAACCGGATCATCTCGGGGCTGGCCGTCGCCGTTGTGGTCGTCGAGGCTCGGCCCGACGGCGGGGCTTTGATAACCGCCCGATATGGGCTCGAACAGGGTCGTGAGGTTCTTGCCCTGCCCGGCGACATCGACCGCGATACGTCGGTGGGGTGCAACCTCCTGATTCGCGACGGAGCCCATCCCGTCCTCGGTGAGGCAGACCTGGTCGAGGCGCTCTCGCTGCTCACCGGGGCTCCACCACCTATCGGAGATCGAGGCCGACACCGACCCGGTGGTTCGGCTGGCCGGCCCGGTGGGACGACCGGTCGATTGGATGGCGGGCGAGTTGGGGTGGCCGATCTCTGACCTGCTGACCCGGATCACCCAACTGGAGTTGGAAGGCCGGGTGCGGCGACAGGCCGATCTGGTCGTGGCGACGGCGGGCAAGGCGAGAGCGAGGCAGGCTGGAGGCGAAGGTGCGCCGTAGCATGGCGGCGTGGCCATCCCCGCTATCCCGCCGTGGGCTGAGCCCGCGGTGGAGGCATATCTCGACAGGGCGCGGCACCACCGGCGGCTGTCGGCGCACACGGTCGCCGCCTACCGGGGCGACCTGGCGCAATTCCTCGCCTTCTGCGACCGATCGGGCGTGGCGTCGCTCGCCGACATCGATCGGCGGCACGTTCGACGCTTCCTGGCTCACCTCGACACGAGGCGGTACGCCCGCCGCTCGATCGCCCGCAAGGCCTCGGCGGTGCGCGCCTTCTTCGCCGACGCCACTCGCCGTGGCGAACTGCCCCGTAAACCCGGCGGACCAGGTCGCCAGGCCAAAGCGTCCCACCTCGCTGCCCCACGCTCTCCCTCAGCGGGCCGTGCGTGAGATGCTGGAGAAGATCGATGGCGATGACCCGGTGACTTTGCGCGATCGGGCGCTTCTCGAGGTGCTCTACGCAACCGGGCTGCGTGTCTCGGAGGTTTCCGGGATGACCGTCGGTGATGTCGAGGGTGCAGACCGGGTGAGGGTTGTCGGCAAGGGAGGGACCGAGAGGGTGGTGCCCCTTGGCATCCCGGCCCAGGACTCCGTGAGCACCTACCTCCGCTCGGCCCGTGGCCGGTTTGGTGTCAGCGGCGAGCGGCGATGCCCTCTGGCTCGGCCAGCGCGGCGGGCCCGCTCGGTTCGAGGGGGGTCCGCAGGGTTGTCCAGCAAAGGGCGGCCACCTTCCCCCATGCCCTCCGCCATTCATTCGCAACCCACCTGCTCGAGGGTGGGGCCGACCTGCGCGCCGTCCAAGAGATGCTGGGCCATCGCGAACTGGGGACGACACAGCTTTACACTGCCGTCACCCGCCACCACCTCAGATCCACCTATGAGCGCACCCATCCGAGAGCATGAAGTGAGCGACCCGGTCAGCAGCCTTTGGGAGCAGTGGAAGTCGAAAGCGGACGCCCAGGCGCGCGAGGCACTGATCATCCACTACGCCCCGCTGGTCAAGTTCGTCGCCGGCAGGGTCGGTGCCGGGTTGCCGGCCAACGTCGAGAACTCCGACCTGGTGAGCTACGGCGTCTTCGGTCTGATCGACGCCATCGACAAGTTCGACCTCAGCCGGGGCTTCAAGTTCGAGACCTATGCCATAAACCGGATCCGTGGGGCGATCTTGGACGAGTTGAGGGCTCTCGACTGGGTTCCGCGGTCGGTGCGGGCACGTGCCCGCGAGATCGAGCGGTCGCTGACGGAGTTGGAGCACCGGCTGCAGCGCACCCCCAGCGAGGAGGAGCTGGCCGAGCACATGACGATGCCGTTGGACGGCCTCCAAGACGCCCTCGCCGAGATCTCCAATCTCGGGATGGTGGCACTCGACCAGATGCTCTCACCGGAGCGAGGCGGGGCATCGGCGGGCGACATGGTCCCCGACCGCCGTGGGATCACACCGGAGGCGGCGTTCCAGGACGAGGAAACGCGCCAGATCCTGCATGACGCCATATCCCGGCTCCCCGAACGGGAACGGCTCGTGCTCGGTCTCTACTACTTCGAGGGACTCACGCTGGCCGAGATCGGCAAGGTGCTCGGTGTCACCGAGAGCCGGGTCTGTCAGATCCACACCAAGTCGGTGATGAGCCTCCGCGGCAGGATGGCCGAGCCGGCAGCCTGACTTTCCCGGGCCGGCGGCGAGGGCTTACACTCCCGGTCATCACACACGCCCGCCGTCCTCCAGCGGTCGGAGCGGCAACGCTCCGGTGGAGGAGCCGGTAGGCCCGGCTGCGTCGCATCACGCCCGTCATCGGCGGGCTCAGACGGCACCGGTGGGCGGAGGAACCGAAACCGAAACACCGAGGAGCCAACGTGGCCCATGTCACCATGAAGCAGCTGCTCGAGGCTGGCGTCCATTTTGGGCACCAGACCCGGCGCTGGAACCCAAAGATGCGCCCCTACATATACGGCGAGCGCAACGGGATCCACATCATCGACCTCCGTCAGACCCTGGAGCTCACCGAACGCTCCGCCGAGTTCGCCCGCGACCTGGGCACCGACGGCGGCGTGATCCTCTTCGTGGGCACCAAGCGCCAGGCCCAGGGGGCGATCGCCGAGGCGGCGGACCGGTCCGGGATGCCGTACGTCAACTTCCGCTGGCTGGGCGGGATGCTGACCAATTTCACCACCATCCAGAAGCGAATCTTCTACATGAAGGAACTGGAGCGGATGGAGGCGTCAGGGGAGATGGACTCCCTGCCCAAGAAGGAACGTCTCCGATTGCGGCGTGAGCTGCTCAAGCTCCAACAGAACCTCGGTGGGGTGCGGTCGCTGACCCGACTTCCAGACGCCCTCTTCGTGGTCGACCTCAATGTCGAGCACACGGCCATCCGCGAGGCGGCGCGCCTCGGGTTGCCGATCATCGCCCTGGTCGACAGCAACTGTGACCCCGACCCGGTGAATTACGTCATACCCGGCAATGACGACGCCATCCGGGCGGTGGACCTCATCGCCGGCGTCATCGCAGATGCTCTGCGCGAGGGTGCCGGGATCGCCTCCAAGGACGACGAGGCGTTCGAGGAGCCGGCTGCCGAGTTCGAACTCGACACCGAGCCCACCGGGACTCCAGATGCGATCGCTGTCACAGAGCCCGCCACCGCTGCGGTAGATGTCGGGGCGGCCGGCTGATGGCCGAGCAGACCGGCGCGCCGGCGGTGTCCGCCAAGGACGTCCAGCGGCTTCGACAGACCGCATCAGTCGGGATGATGGATGCCAAGGCGGCGCTCACCGAGGCGGGCGGCGACTTCGACCGGGCCTTCCAGTTGTTGAGAGAGCGGGGGCTGGCCGCCTCGGCCAAACGAGCCGACCGGACGGCATCAGAGGGCGCGGTCGGTGCCTACCTGCACCGCCAGGCGGGACGGGTGACCATCGGGGCCATGGTCGAATTGGCTGCGGAGACCGACTTCGTCGCCAAGAGCGAGGAGTTCATGGCCGCGGCCGACGAGATCGCCAAACACGTTTCTTGGGCCAACCCGACATGGCTCCGCACCGAGGACGTCCCCGAGGACCGTCTCGAGGAGGAGCGCCGGCTCGCCACCGTCCAGGCCGAGAACGAAGGGAAGCCCGAGCACGTCGTCCCCCGGATAGTCGAGGGGAAGATCCAGCAGTTCCTGCGCCAAAACGTCCTCTACGAGCAGGAGTTCGTCAACCCGGCCGATCTTCGAGGGGTCGGTCGGTGAGATGGTGACCCAGCTGGGAACTCGGATGGGGGAGAACATTTCGGTTACACGCATCGCCCGCCTTGCGGTCGGGGAGGGCTGAGTCTTGAGCGAGGCGATCCGGCGCCGGGTTGTCCTCAAGCTGTCCGGCGAGTCGTTCGCCGACCCTGAGCTCGGATATGGAATAGACCCCAAGACCGTCCACCGGGTGGCCGGTGAGATCGTCGCTGCCCACGGCGAAGGGGCCGAGATCGCCATCGTGGTGGGTGGCGGGAACATCTTCCGCGGTGTGTCGTCCCAAGCATCTGGGATGGACCCGGCGAGCGCCGACTACATGGGGATGCTGGCGACGGTGATCAACGGGTTGGCGCTGCGCGACGCACTCGAAGCCACGGGCGTGGCCACCAGGGTCCAGAGCGCAATCTCGATGCAACAGCTCGCCGAGCCCTACATCAGGTTGCGCGCCATCCGGCACCTCGAAAAGGGGAGGGTGCTCGTGCTCGCCGCGGGGACGGGCAACCCGTTCTTCACCACCGACACCACGGCGGCCCTGCGTGCTGTGGAGATCAACGCCCAGGTGGTGCTCAAGGCGACGATGGTGGACGGGGTGTACGACGCCGACCCGGTAACCCACCCCGACGCCATGCTGATCCCGGAGTTGAGCTACATGGACGTGCTCGCCCAGGAGCTCAGGGTGATGGACTCCACCGCCATTACGATGTGCAAGGACCATCGCCTGCCCATCGTCGTGTTCAACATCACCGTCCCTGGGAACATCGTCCGGGCAGTCAGGGGAGAGCGGATAGGGACCCTGGTTCATTGAATCGGAGTGCGGATGATCGATGACCTGCTGGCCGAGGCTGGGATCAAGATGGATCAAGCGGTCGACCACGTCCAGGCCGAGTTCGCAACGGTCCGCACGGGTCGCGCCAATCCCGCCATCCTCCATAGGGTGATGGTCGACTATTACGGCTCCACAACGCCGTTGCAGCAGCTTGCATCGTTCTCGGTGCCCGAACCCCGCCTCCTGATGATCGCGCCGTACGACAAGAGCTCGGTCAGCGCCATCGACAAGGCCATCCGCAGCTCGGACCTCGGCCTCAACCCGTCATCGGACGGGTCCGTGCTCCGGGTGTCCTTCCCTCCACTCACCGAGGAGCGAAGGCGCGAGCTCATCAGGCTGGTGCGGCACATGGCCGAGGAGGGTCGGGTGGCGGTGCGCAACGTACGGCGCCACATCAAAGAAGACATGGAGGCGTTCACCGGAGAGATCTCCGACGACGAGATCCGCCGCGGCGAGAAGACCCTCCAAGAGGTCACGGACAACCACACCCATCGGATCGACGAGCTGCTCGGCCATAAGGAGTCCGAGCTGCTCGAGGTCTGAGATGGCAGACGACCAGGATGGTGAGGGTGGTGAGGTCGTCCGCTTTCCCGGGCGACGGCACCCTTCGGCCTGGGAGGAGCCGTCAACCGAAGAGGAGACCGGGCTCCAGGACGAACCGATGCCGTGGGAGGAAGAGGGCGAGGAATTCGACCTCGACTGGGAGGAGGCACCGGTCACACCGGGCGATGTGCCAACGGCATCCCCCGGTAAACGGCCGCCACCCGACAGTTTCCGCGATGCGCCTCCCGCCCCTCCCGGCGCCGACGAGCGCTCCCGGCCATGGGAGAGGGCCGGGGCCGAGCCGGTAGAGGAAGATCCGATCGCGCCGGCCCCGGATCGCCCCTTCGATATCGAGAGCTCACCGGAGCTCGAGGACTACACCCACGAGGACTACGTCCTCGCCACCACCCAGGAGTATCAGGGTCTGGCCGAGGCCATCGCCGCCGCCGAGCAGGAGGAGCACGAGCCGCAGGCTGTCGCCGCTTCCATGCCGGGGCTCGAGACCGGTGTCGTCGGTTTCGAGGACGTGATCGGGGCGGAGGGCAAGGAGATCGACGACACGCCACCGGCCCGTTCCGACCTGGCACTGCGGCTGGGGACAGGTATCGCACTGGCCGCCTTGTTCGTCGCCTCGCTCTTCGCAGGTGGGTGGTGGTTCTTCGCCTTGGTGGCGGCGCTCTCGGCAGTGGCGTTGATCGAGCTCACCAGGGGTCTGCGATCGGCCGGGCTCGTTCCGCTCACCCTGTTCGCACTGGTTGGACTTCTCGGCGCCGAGGTAGCCGCCTGGTTGTCCGGACCTGCCGCCATGGGCGGTGTGGTGGCTCTGGCCATCCTCGTGGTGCTCCTCTTCTACGCCGTGGTGCCGAGACGCCAGGCCCTGGTCAACGCCGGCGCCACCGTCCTCGCCGCAATCTGGATCGGGCTGCTCGCCTTTGCCTTTCCCATAGCCAGGGCGCCGGAGCCGGTGGCACTGATTTTGGCGGCGGTTGTGGTGACGGTCGCCTTCGACACGGCGCAGTACTTCGTCGGCCGATCATTGGGACGCCGGCAGCTCGCCCCGGCCGTCTCCCCGAACAAGACGGTCGAGGGCTATGTCGGTGGGGTCCTCGTGGCCATCGTGGTGGGCGTTGGCCTCTCGTTGATCGATTTCTTCGAGCCCATCGGGATCGGTGCAGGGCTGGCGCTCGGGGTGGCTGTTGCGGCGCTCGGCATCCTTGGCGACCTCAGCGAGTCACTTGCTCAAGCGGGCGCTCGGGGTCAAGGACATGGGTGGGATCCTGCCCGGCCACGGTGGGGTGCTCGACCGGATCGACGCCATCCTCTTTGTGGTTCCGGCGGCCTACGTGATCTACCTCTGGGCCGGCTACCTGTGATCCCATGAGCCTGGTCCTGCTCGGCGCGACAGGCTCTATCGGCTCCCAGACCCTCGAAGTGGCCACCCGGCTCGGCATCCCGGTGGTCGGGCTGGCCGCCAAGTCGCCGTCCGATCGGATGGTTGCCCTGGCGGAGGCCCACCCCGATGCCGCCATCGTGGTGGTCGGCGGCGCAGGCGAGGAGCGCGCCCGTCTCAGCAGCCTCCTGGGCAACCGGGTCTCATTCGGTGCGCAGGCGGTGGATGACCTCGCCGCCGAACCGGGTCACTCGGTGATGAACGCCATGGTCGGCTCGGCCGGGCTTTCGGCGACGATTGCCGCGCTCGGCGCCGGGAACCGTCTGGCGCTGGCGAACAAAGAGAGCCTGGTGGCGGGTGGTGATTTGGTCACCGCGGCGCTTGCCAAGGGTGGGGGGGAGCTGATCCCGGTCGATTCCGAGCACTCCGCCGTCCTCCAATGTCTTGCCGGGGAGCAGGCAGATGCGGTCAAGCGGATCATCCTGACGGCGTCGGGAGGCCCTTTCCGGGGATGGACCGCCGAGCGACTCGCCTTGGTCACGCCGGCGGAGGCACTCCGACACCCAACCTGGTCGATGGGCCGGCGCATCACGGTCGATTCGGCCACCTTGATCAACAAGGGCCTCGAGGTGATCGAGGCACACGTCCTCTTTGGCATCGGCTACGACCGGATCGACGTCGTGGTCCACCCCGAGAGCATCGTCCACTCCATGGTGGAGTTCGTCGACGGGTCGGTGAAGGCCCAGATCGGCGAGCCGGACATGAAGGTACCCATC
This sequence comes from uncultured Actinomycetes bacterium, assembly GCA_963733905.1. Taxonomy (GTDB): domain Bacteria; phylum Actinomycetota; class Acidimicrobiia; order Spongiisociales; family DATADW01; genus DATADW01. The sequence goes on from CAVTEU010000007.1 coordinate 75,599, forward strand.
CAATACGCCCTGACCCATCCCGAGCGGCGCGCCGCGCCCGTCGCCCCGCTCGACCTCGCCGGGCGGAGCCTCACCTTCGAGCGTCCCGACCATGAATCATTCCCCGCCCTGGGCCTTGCCTACGAGGCGGGCCGACGTGGCGGCTCGGCCCCGGCCACCCTCAACGCGGCGGACGAAGTGGCTGTCGCCGCCTTCCTCGAGGGCAGGCTCGGGTTCCTCGGGATCCCCGCCGTGGTGGAGCGGACCTTGGACCGCGTCGATTGGTCGCGACCGGCCAGCGTCGAGGAGGTCATCGCCGTCGACCGGGAGTCGAGGGCGATGGCGGCCGAGTTGGTGGGAACTTGCTGATCAAGCGGTCCGTCCGATAGGCCGACACAGCAAGTCAATGACCCAGCCACCAGATAGCAACCCCGCCCTGGCATACTCGCCACGGTGCGGCGAGGCGACATCACATGATCGGCGGGATCGCCGCGTTCCTGGCGATCGTCTTCTTCGTCATGGCCCATGAGGCGGGCCACTTCATCGCGGCCAAGGCGACGGGGATGAAGGCCACCGAGTTCTTCTTCGGCTTTGGTCCCAGACTCTTCTCGTTCCGCCGTGGTGAGACCGAATATGGCGTCAAGGCGCTCCCCTTCGGCGGTTACGTCCGGATCCTGGGGATGAATTCGCTCGAGGACGTCGACCCGGCCGACGCCGGCCGGGCCTACCGCGACAAGAAGTTCTGGCAGAAGTCGGTCGCCGTGCTTTCCGGGGTGGCGATGAACTTCCTCATCGCCTACCTCATGTTCTTCGGCGTCATCCTCGCCGAAGGTGTCCCCGAGATGACGTCCGACGGTCAACCCGTCGCCTCCACCACGCTCGACCAGGTACTCCTCGAGCTGGACGACGGGTCGCCGAGCCCGGCGGCGGAGGCGGGTCTGCAAAGCGGTGACCGGATCGTCGAACTGAACGGGCGCCCCGTCGTCGAGTGGGAAGACGCCGCATCGGCTATCGAGCAGAGCCCGGGCGAGACGGTGGAGATCGTCGTCGAGCGCGACGGCGCCGAGGTGACGCTGACCACTCAGCTTTCCAGCCGCATCGAGGAGGGAGGCACGAGCCCGGTCGGCTACCTGGGGGTGTCGCCGGAGATCGCCTTTCGGTCGGTGGGCGTCTGGGAGGCGATGGGGCTGGCCGGCGAGGCGTTCGCCGATGCCATCGGCGCCACCTTCAGTTTCCTCGGCAAGATGATCCAGCCCGCCTCGTTGGCCCAGCTGGGCGGGGTATTTGTGGGGAATACCGACATACCCGACGAGATCCGTCCGGTGAGCCCGATCGGGATGGTGAACATCGGCACCCAGGCGGAGTCGCTCGGGATCGGCAACCTCATCTGGCTGCTGGCCTCGGTCAACGTGGTCCTCGGCACTCTCAACGTACTGCCGCTCTACCCGCTCGACGGCGGGCACTTCGCGGTGGCGGTGTACGAGAAGGTGAGCGGGCGGGTGGCGGATGTCCGCAAGCTCGCCCCGGTGGCGGCGGTGGTGATCGCACTGGTCGCCTTTGTCGGGCTGGTCGGCGTGGTACTGGATCTGATCAACCCGATCAGGCTTCCCGGCTGACAAGCCGGCCCGAGACCTACGATTCACCCATGATCGCTCGCAGGAAGAGCCGCCCAGTGCGGGTCGGCGATGTCGAAGTCGGCGGCGGGGCCCCGGTGTCGGTCCAGTCGATGACCACCACCAAGACGGCCGACGTCGACGGGACGCTGGCTCAGGTGTACGCCCTCAAGGGGGCCGGTGCCGACATCGTCCGGATCACCTGCAACGACGTCGAGGCGGCACAGGGATCTGGCTGAGATCGTCCCCCGGTCACCCGTGCCCATCATCGCCGACATCCATTTCCAGTACCGGCTGGCGCTGGCGGCGCTCGAGGCGGGCGTCCAGGGGCTCCGGCTCAACCCCGGGAACATCCGCAACGAGGAACACATCAAGACGGTGGCCCGGGCGGCGGGCGAGGCGGGAGTCCCCATCCGTGTCGGCGTCAACGCCGGATCGCTCGACAAGGAATTGCTGGAGACCTTCGGGGCCCCGGTCCCCGAGGCCCTGGTCGAGTCGGCCCTACGCGGAAGTCCGGTACCTCGAGGACGTCGGGTTCTTCGACATCAAGATCTCGGTCAAGCACTCCCACGTCCCTCGATGGTGGAGGCCTACCGACTGCTCGCCGAGAAGGTCGAGTACCCGCTCCACCTCGGTGTCACCGAGGCGGGCCCGCCACCGGGCGGGCTGATCAAGTCGGTGGCCGGGATCGGGACCCTGCTCCTCGAGGGGATCGGCGACACCATCCGGTTCTCGCTGACGGCCGACCCGGTCGAAGAGGCAAAGGCAGGGCGCGGGCTGCTCGAGTACCTCGGGCTGCGGGAGAGGCGTGGGCTCGACCTGATCGCCTGCCCATCGTGTGGACGGGCCGAAGTGGACGTCATCGGGGTGGCCGCCGCCGCTCAGAAGGCGCTCGAGGCCGAGCAGATCCCGATCCAGGTGGCGGTGATGGGGTGTGTGGTCAACGGGCCGGGAGAGGCGCGGGAAGCCGATCTCGGGATCGCAGCGGGCCGCGGCAGGGGGCACCTGTTCGTCAAGGGTCAGGTGGTGAGGGTGGTCCCCGAGGCGGAGATGGTCACCGCCCTGGTCGAGGAGGCCCGCCGCCTCGCCGAGGAAGGGATCGAGGCAAGGCTGGCGGCCGCCGAGCAGGATGCCGCCGCCATCGCCGAGGCCGACCGGGTCCAGCTTCTCGAGATCCGCGGCGACGTCAACCGGACACGGGAGCGGCGCACCCGGGTCGAGGAGGCGGCGAGGGGCCCCGCTAGCTGAGGAGGGCTAGCTGAGCCAGGTCAGCTGAGCCGACGCCGGTGCTCAAAGGTCGAGCTTCAGTTTGGACCGGCACCTAATGTTGCGCCTCCATGCGATGGTCCCGCGCCTTCATCCCCACGCTGCGCGACGACCCAGCCGAAGCCGAGGCGGTCAGCCACCGGTTGCTGGTGCGAGCCGGTTACATCCGCCAACTCGCCGCCGGCCACTACTCGATGCTCCCCCTCGGTCAGCGGGTGCGGTCGAAGGTGGAGCGGATAATCCGCGAGGAGATAGATGCCATCGGCGGGCAGCAGTTCCACCTTCCCGCCATGCACCCCGCCGAGATCTGGCGCAAGTCGGGCCGCTGGGATGCGATCGGTGACGAGATGTTCCGGTTGCGGGACCGCAAGGGCGCCGAGTTCGCCTTGGGGTTCACCCACGAGGAGGTCTTCGCCCTGCTCGCCACCGAGTTGTCCTCCTACCGGGACCTGCCTCAGATCTGGTATCAGATCCAGACCAAGTTCCGCGACGAGCCCCGGCCCAAGGCCGGGGTACTCCGGGTACGCGAGTTCACCATGAAGGACTCGTACTCCCTCGATATCGACCGGCCCGGCCTCGACACCGGGTTCGACCTCCACCACGTCGCCTATCTCCGCATCTTCCGTCGCATGGGCCTCGACCCCGTCGATGTACAGGCATCCTCGGGGGTAATGGGCGGCGCCGAGTCGGTGGAGTTCGTCGTGCCCAGCCCCGCCGGCGAGGACCGGATCGCGACCTGCGCCTCCTGCGGCTACCGGGCGAACGTGGAACGAGCCACATCGCGCCTCGATCCGGTGGCCGACCCCGACGAGGTGCCCTCGGATCGAGGAATTCGACACGCCGGGAATTCGGACCATCGCCGCGCTGGCCGCCGGCTTTCCGGGCGACGCCGACCCGGTCCGGCAGATCAAGACCCTGGTCTACACGATCGATGGGGAGCTCACCCTGGTGCTGCTGCGCGGCGACCACGACCTCCAGGAGCAGAAGCTGATCGACGCCACCCTGGCGACCGCGGTGCGTCCGGCCCGCTCGGAGGAAATCCTCGAAGCGCTCGGGGCTCATCCCGGGAGCCTGGGAGCCGTCGGGGTGAGCGAGATGCCCGTTCTCGCCGACCTCGCCCTCCAGGGGAGACGCGGGATGGTGACCGGAGCGAACCGCGACGATGTCCATGTCCGCAATGTGGACGTCGACCGTGACATAGAGGTGACTCGCTGGATCGACCTGCGCCAGGTCACCGAGGGCGAGGCGTGCCCGGAGTGCGGCGAGCCCATCTCGGTGTGGAAGGGCATCGAGGTTGGTCACATCTTCAAACTGGGGACCAAGTTCTCCGAGGCCTTCGGCGCCGTGGTCCACGACGAGCAAGGGGTGAGCCACCCGATCGTGATGGGGTCGTACGGGATCGGGTTGGAGAGGGCCATGGCGGCGGTGGTGGAGTGGTCCCACGACGACCGTGGGATCGTGTGGCCGGTGGCGGTGGCCCCATACGAGGTGGTGGTGACGGTCGTCCGGGTCGAGGACGCCGATTCCATGGCGGCGGCCGAGCGGCTCACAGGCGAACTGGAGGCCCAGGGGGTCGAAGTGCTGCTCGACGATCGCCAAGAGAGGCCAGGGGTCAAGTTCGCTGACGCAGAGCTGATCGGCATCCCGCACCGGATGACCGTCGGTCCCAAGGGCCTCGCCCAGGGGGTGGTCGAGTTGACCCGCAGACACGGTCTGGTCACCGAGGAAATCGACCTCGACGCGGCGGTAGCCGAGGTCGTCGCTCGGGTCAGCGAGGAACGGCAGGTCGGGCGCGGCCAGGGTTGAGCCGCTAGCCGGCCGGCGGCTGATCCGCCCCGACGATTCGTTCCGGGTGGCTGTAGATCACGAAGCCCCCCGCCCGAACGAATCCGACGATGGTCACACCCAACTCCTCACCGAGTTCGGCTGCCAGTGATGAGGCGGCCGAGATTCCCGCCACCACCGGAATCCCGGCAACTGCCGCCTTCTGGGCGATCTCGTAGCCGACGCGGCCGGAAACAGCCATGACCAGGTCCCCGATGGGCCAGCGGTTGCCGGCGAGCCGTCCCACCAGTTTGTCGACTGCGTTGTGACGCCCGATGTCCTCGGCGATGTCGAGAAGCTCTCCGTCGGGGGTGAAGGCGGCGGCGGCATGGATCCCGCCGGTTCGGCGGAAGGCGTCCTGCGCCTCACCCATCCGCCCGGGCAGCCCGAGCAGCGTCGCCGGCTCGATCGATGGTCCCTCGGGCAGTGGCCGGGCGGCGATCCGCACCGCATCGATCGACGCCTTGCCGCAAACACCACAGGACGACGAGGCGTAGAGGTTCCTCCGGAATTGCTCGGGATCGATGACAACACCCTCGGCGAGCACCAACTCCCACCGATTGGGGTCAGGCGACGCCTTCACCTCGGCAAGCTCGGTGGGGGCGAGAAGGATCCCTTCGGTGAGCGCGAACCCCTTGACGAGGTTGGCGTCGTCGCCGGGTGTCCGCATCACGACGGCGATCGGCACCTCGCCCAGCCTGATCTCGAGAGGAGCCTCGGTGACCACGGTGTCGTCCGCCAAGGCGAAGCCGTGCCCTGTGGCGCGGAGCACAGAGCGGCTTGTGGTCGGGCCCATCCAGGGAGGATACGGGTCGGGGGCCGACCGGCCGGTCCCCCCGTTAGGGTCGCCCCGTGGTTTCTGGCGATGCGCTGGCTCAGCGGGTGCGGGAGTGGATCGAAGGCGATCCCGACCCGGCGACCCGGACGGAATTGACCGCGCTGCTCGACAGGGGCGAACTCGCCGCGCTCGAGGACCGGATGGGAGGTCCGCTCGAGTTCGGCACCGCCGGGATCCGGGGAGAAGTGGCGGCGGGGCCGAATCGGATGAACCGCGCCGTCGTCATCCGCACCACCCGTGGGTTGGCCGACTACCTGCTGGAGCGCAACGGGGGCAGATGTGGACCGTCCGGTGATCGTGGGCCGCGATGCCCGGCTCTCCAGTGAGGCGCTCGCCGCCGACACCGTCGGGGTGCTCGCCGCCGCCGGGATCCAGGTCCGGGCATTCGGGAGCCATGCTCCAACCCCGCTCGTGGCGCATGTCGCCAAGCGTCTCGGGGCCGAGGCCGCCGTGGTGGTCACCGCCAGCCACAACCCTCCAGCGGACAACGGGTACAAGGTTTACGACAACAACAGCGCCCAGATCATCCCCCCGGTGGACCGGCAGATCGCCGATGCGATCGAGCGGGTCGGTCCCGCCGCCGGCGTGCCCCGGCTCGAGCCGGGAGAGTGGGCGCCACCCTTGGTGGAGCCCGTCCCCGGGGACACCGAGGCGGCCTACATCGCCGACGTCATGGCGACACGCACAACGCAGGGAGGGCGCCGGCAAACCATCGTCTACACCCCGCTTCACGGGGTGGCAGGCGAGATGACCAGGCGGGTCATGTCAGAAGCGGGGCACACCGACATGGCCATCGTCCCCGAGCAAGCGATGCCCGATGGGCGCTTTCCCACGGTGAGGTTCCCCAACCCCGAGGAACCGGGTGCGCTCGATCTCGCCGTTGCCCTGGCCAGGGAGAGGGGCGCTGACCTCATCCTCGCCAACGACCCGGACGGCGACCGGCTTGCGGTGGCTGTTCCCGCCGGCGACGGCTGGCGGCAGCTCACCGGCAACCAGGTCGGGGTGCTCATGGCCGATCACATCCTGCGCAACGCCCCGGGCCCGTCGGGGCCGCCGCCCATCGTGCTGTCGAGCGTGGTGTCGACCCCGTTGCTCGGCGAGATCGCGGCCGACCACGGTGCACACTGGGAGCCGACGCTCACCGGGTTCAAGTGGATCTGGAACGCGGCGCTGGCGCTCCAGGAGCAGGGGAAGGGTCGATTCGTCTTCGGGTTCGAGGAAGCGCTCGGCTACTCGGTGGGACAGGTGGTGCGCGACAAGGACGGCATGTCGGCCGCGGTCGTGCTCGCCGACATCTCCGCCGAAGCCGCATCATCGGGCCAATCGATGTGGGACCTACTGGCGGGCTTGGCGCGGCGGCACGGGTTGTGGGTGTCGGCACAACACTCTGTCACCCGCCAGGGGCCGGAAGGGGGGTCCGAGATCGGCGGGGCAGTCGATCGAGTGGCTGCCTCCCCGCCGCAAAGCCTCGGCGGCATGACGGTGACCGATGTGGTCGACCTCCGCAGTGGCGGCGAGAGGCGTCCGCCGTGGCTGCCCGACAACGATCTGGTCGAGTTGCGCTTCGGTGCCGAGGGAAGGACCCTGGTACGACCATCGGGGACCGAGCCAAAGTTGAAGATCTACGTGGACCTGAGGCTCGATCCACCGTCGGGATCCTTTGTCGATGCCGACGACGACGGGAGGGCCAGGGCGGCTGCGATAGCGGCGCAATTGGCTGCTGAACTGGGCTTGTGACCTAGCATCCGCCGGTGAGCGCTCCGGAGCAGGTCGACGAGGCGGAGCGGACGGACCCTCCCTCCTCCCAACCTGCGGCGCCGCCCGGATTCGCTCACCCGCCTGAAAGCCCTCATCGACGAGATGGGTGCGGCCGACATGGTGGTTCCGCCCCCCACCACGGGACCCTTCCGGCGGCTCCCCTTCTTCATCAAGGAGGTGGTCGACACCTTCGCCCAGAAGAACGCCTCGCGCATGGCCGGCGCCATCGCCTACTTCGGGATCTTCTCCTTCGCCCCGCTTCTCATCGTCGCCGTGCTCATCGCCGGGAGCGTCCTCCGTTCGAGCGACGCCAATGAGATCATCATCGAACGTCTCGGCGAGTTCGTGAGCCCGATCGTGGCCGACGCCGTCGGTGAGTTGCTCGAAGCGGTCACACGACCGAACGCGACGACCATCGCCGGGGTGGTGAGCGGCATCGCCCTCTTCTTCGGCGCATCATCGGTGTTCATCCATGTGCAGATGTCGCTCGACGACATCTTCGAGGCGGCGCGCAGACATCGCAACGGGTTCATCGGGATGCTGCTTGCGGCGCGCCGTGGCGTTCGCCGCCGCCATCGGCATCGGGCTGCTGGTGACTTTCTCGGTGCTGGCGAACCTGGTGGTGCAGACGATCGACGATCTCGTTTCTCGACAGATGGCTCCCCGACGAGTGGGAGGCGGGGGCTATCGCCGCGCTCAGCGCCGCCCTTGCACTAGCCCTGCTCCTCATCGTCTTCGTCGTCGTGTTCCAATACATGTCCACCCACCGGGCTCCCTGGCGGGCGGTGCTGGCAGGGGCGACACTGACCACGGCTCTGGTAGCTGTCGGGACGCAATTGTTCGCCCTGTTCCTCGATCAGCTTTCCTTCGTCAACATCTACGGCGCCGCCAGCTTCCTCTTGGTCCTGCTCCTCTTCTTCTATTACCTCTCGATGATCCTCCTCTTCGGAGCCGCCTTCGTCAGGGTGCTGGGAGACCGGGTCCTCGCCTTCGGCTGATTCAGGCAACCAGGAGGAGCGCCGCGGTCACCGCGTCGGGGTGCTCGGCTGTCAGTTGATGGCCGCCGGCGATCTCGATCACCGTGGCGTGCGGGATCGCTGCCGCCAGTTCCCGTCCCCCGGCGACGGGCAGCATCCTGTCGTCGCTCCCGAGGACCACAACGGTCGGGCATGTCACCGCGGTGGCGGCGTCCAGGGCACCCCGGTACCGGTCCGAAGCCTCGAGGTCGGCGACCAGCGGTCCGTCCAGACCGCGTTCATTCAGTCGGAGAGTGAGCGCCGGGGGCCAGTGCCCCGGCACCGGGCTGCCGACGGCGCCACCGCGGAGATGCGACCAGTCCGCTATCAACTCCGGGGCCAGGTGGCGGCGCTCGGCGGCGGCCGACATCAGCTGGGGGTGGACCTCCATGAGGGGCGCCGCAGCCACCAGGCCGAGGCCGGTGACCCTCTCTCCGGCCATGGCGGCGGTCGCCAAAGCGACGGCCGCTCCCAGCGAGTGACCGGCGAGCGCGACCTCTTGCGCCCCGACGGCGTCGAGCACCGCCAGCAGCCACTCGGCCATCGCCTCCACCCGGTCGAGGAGACCGCCGCCTGATCGGCCGTGGCCGGGCAGATCGAGCGCCAGCACCGATCGGCCGTGGGCGGCGAGCGCCCTCGCCTGCAATCCCCAGACGGTGTGGTCGTTCCCCGAGCCGTGGAGCAGGGCCACCGTGGGACGTCGCGCATCGAACTGACCACCACCCGTGGAGGCGAAGACCGGGTCTCCGTTGACCTCGACCTCGATGCTCATCCCGTCTGCGAGGCGCGCAAGGCCCGGTTCAGGTCATCGCAGATGTCGGCGGGGTCCTCCAGCCCGACGGAGAGCCGCACCATGTCCTCTCCGATGCCGGCGGCAGCGAGTTGCTCGGAGCTCATCTGGCGATGGGTTGTGCTGGCGGGGTGGATGACCAGGGTGCGGACGTCACCGACGTTGGCCAGGTGCGACGCCAACTGGCATGACTCGATGAAGCGGCGCCCTGCCTCCCTCCCCCCATTGACCCCGAATGCGACCATCGACCCTGCCCCGTTGGGGAGCAACCGCGTGGCGACCTCATGGTCGGGGTGATCCTCGAGATCGGGGTGGGACACCCATCCGACTGCGGCGTGGGAACCGAGGAACTCGACGACACGGGCGGTGACCCGCTGATGGCGCTCCATCCGGGCGGTGAGCGTCTCGATCCCCTGGAGAACCAACCAGGCGACCACCGGGTCCATGCAGGCTCCAAAGTCCCGCAGCCCTTCCGCCCGGGCGCGCATGGCGAATGCAGTGGGGCCGAACTCTTCGGCGAACACCACCCCGTACGGCTCATAGCGATCGGTGAGCGTCGGAAACCGGCCAGAGCCCTCCCAGTCGAATGTCCCTCCGTCCACCAGGAGGCCGGCGATCACCGCGCCGTGGCCGGCGAGCCACTTGGTGGCCGAGTGGACGACGAGGTCGGCACCGTGATCGATCGGACGGCACAGGGCCGGCGTGGCGAAGGTGTTGTCGACGAGTAGCGGAACGCCCGCAGCGTGCGCGATCTCGGCCATGGCGGGCAGGTCGGCGACCTCCAGACCCGGGTTGCCGATGGTCTCCACCATGAGCAACCGGGTCTCGGGTCGGAAGGCGGCGCGAACGGCGTCGAGATCGCGGGGATGGACGAGCGTGGCCTCGATCCCGAACCGGGGGAGCGTGTGGTTGAGGAGGTTCACCGTCCCGCCGTAGAGCGCCGACGACGCCACGACGTGACCGCCCTTCCCCATGAGGGTGGCAATGGCAAGGTGGATGGCTGCCTGCCCCGATGCGGTGGCTACACCGGCAACCCCGCCCTCGAGCGCCGCGATCCGGGTCTCGAGCACGGCCACCGTCGGGTTCGACATGCGGGTGTAGATGTGACCGGCTCGCGCCAGGTCGAACAACCCGGCGGCGTGGTCGGCGTCGTCGAACACATACGACGTGGTGAGGTGGATTGGGACCGATCTGGCGCCTGTGGCCGGGTCGGGCGATGCGCCGGCATGGATGGCCAGCGTGTCGAAGCGTGCAGACCGAGGCTCGACCACGACGCGACTCTATGGCGAGCCGCATAGGTGGAAGGTGATTGGCTGCCGTCTGCCGTCTGACCGTCTGACCGTCTCCGACTTCTACCGCCTTCGACTTATCCTCCGCAGCATGGGACGTCGCGTGACCAATCTCAACCCCGGCCCGGCCGTCCTGCCACTCGAGGTGCTCGAGGAGGCTCAGGCCGAGTTGGTCGACTTCGGTGGGACTGGGATGTCGCTGCTCGAGATGAGCCATCGCGGCGATGTCTACGAGCAGGTGCACCACGAGGCTATCGCCGCGGCACGACGTCTCAGCGGGGCACCCGAAGACTTCGAAGTCCTCCTGCTCCAGGGCGGGGCGACCCTCCAGTTCTCCATGGTCCCGCTCAATCTGCTGGGGAGTAGCGGACGGGCCGGCTACGTCCTCACCGGGTCGTGGAGCCGCAAAGCGTTCGCCGACGCCGGGCGGCATGGGGACGTCACCGCCGCCTGGGTGCAGGGTGCCGAGCCGTGGAGAGTCCCCGACGTGGCAGACATCGTCGTCCCGCCCGGGGCTCGCTACATCCACATCACCTCGAACGAGACGATCGACGGCGTCCAGTGGAGGTCGTTCCCCGACGTCGGCGTGCCGCTGGTGGCGGATATGTCCTCGGACTACATGTCACGTCCCATCCCATGGGACCTGTTCGACCTCGCTTACGGAGGTACGCAGAAGAACCTTGGGCCTGCTGGCGTGACCGTGGTCTTCGTCCGCCGCCGGGTGCTCGAAGCCATTCCCGAGGACCTGGGCTCGGCTCTGCGCTACGACACCCATGCCGCATCGTCTTCCCTGGCGAACACGCCGCCGGTCGCCTCGATCTGGCTCACCGGGCTGGTGCTCGCCTGGATCGAGCGTCAGGGTGGCATCCCAGAGATGGAGAGGCGTGCCCAGCCGGCGTGCCGAATTGGTGTACGGGGCAATCGACCGGAGCGACGGCTTCTTCCACGGCCCGGTCTCTGACGCGGCGCGGTCGCTGATGAATGTCGTCTTCCGGCTGCCTACCGCAGAGCAGGATCGCCGATTCGTCGCCGGCGCCGCTGAGCGGGGGATCGTCGGGCTGGCCGGTCATCGCAGCGTCGGTGGCATTCGCGCCAGCCTCTACAACGCTCTCCCGGTGGAGGCGGCCGAGCTCCTGGTCGACTGGATGGAGGAGTTCAAGGCCGGCGCCGACACGGCGTGATCATCCCCTTCGAGGCCCACCTCGCCACGTCCGCCGCAGCGTCGGTCCTCTCCACGGTCGACTGGACCGATGAGGCGGCGGTCTCTCATCTCCCGCCGGGGGCGGCACGCGCCGCCCTCGACCGGCTCATCGCCGATGGTCTGCTTGTCCACCGACCTCACCGTGAGCTCTTTGCCGCCGAGATCTCCGCTGACGGGCGTGTGGTCACCGGCTTGCTGGCCGTGGTTTCAGCCCGATCACGAGGTCCGGCCCCACGAGCGGGTTTTGGCCGATCGGGTGGCATCGCTGGCTCGTCACCTCGGAGTGATCGGCGCCGAGACCGTGCCCGTGACGCTGGCCCACAGAAGCAACCAAGCGCTTGTCGACGGTGTGGCCGACGTCATCTCGGGTTCACCACTGGTCGAGGCCGAGATCGGGGGGGCAAGCGAGAAGCTCTGGGCGGTCGATCCAGGTTTGGGGGATCTCCTCTCCGGTGCGCTCTACATCGTCGACGGCCATCACCGTGTCGTCGCCGCCTCCGAACGGGGAGCCGGTTTCCTCGCCCTGATAGTCCCCGCCGACCAGTTGCGGCTCTCCTCCTTCCACCGGGTCGTCTTCGGCGAGGAGCACCCCGGGAGGCTGCTCGAAGCGTTGGGGCGGATGGGTTTGCGTCGATCGGAACCGGTCGAGCCCCGACCGGGTGAGGTGACGGTCGTCATCGACGGTTCCTGGTACACGCTGCCTCTGCCACTGTCCGGCCGATGGAGGAAGCCGAGTGATGCGCCTCGACTCCCCCCGTTTGCACCACTTCGTTCTCGGGCCGCTCTTCGGTGTGGGCGAGGACTGTGTCACCGGCCGGGTGGAGCCGGTTCCCGCCACCGCCGGGCTCCGAGGCCCTCGCAGAACCAGGCGTGCTCGCCGGGTTCGCCCTGGCCCCTCCGTCCATCGAAGATGTGCTCTCGGTGGCCGACGGCGGCGAGACGCTCCCCGCCAAGACGACCTACGCGACGCCGAAGCCGCTGGCCGGATTGGTGGTCCGTTTGATCGGCGCCGGCTGAGGAGCCGGGCGCCTACAGGCTGATCGCGGCGTATACTTTCAACCGCAACCGACGGACGCTTGGCGAAAGTGGGCGCCCCGCCCGCTTTTTTCATGTCGGGACCGTCACGACCGCAATGGAAATGGACAGAGTGAAAACCGATCCCCGCACCGATGCGATGTGGCAGACGGTTGCCGATTACCTCGCCGCCGAGGACCTCGAGTTGGATGATCTCGAGCTCCGTGGCAGCGGCGGCAGCCGGGTCTTGCGCGTCGTCGTCGACGCCGATGGCGGAGTCGACCTCGGCCGGTTGTCGGAAGTGTCGAGGGGTTTGTCAAGAATTCTCGACCCACTCCCCAGCCTGCAGACTTCGTACCGGCTCGAGGTGACGTCACCCGGCGTGGAACGCAATTTGAGACGGCCGGAGCACTTCGAGAAGTCGGTGGGCCGTGAGGTGGTCGTCAAGACCTCTTCGCCCGTTGACGGATCTACCAGCCATCAGGGCTTGCTTGTGGGCACCGAGGATGATTGCGCTCTGGTCGAGGTCGACGGCATCCGCCGGTCGTTGCCATACCAGGCGGTCACTTCGGCCAGGACCGTGTTCCGCTGGGAGCCATCCCCCCAACCCGGGTCGCCCAGGACCAGGAAGGTTTCCCGATGAGGATGGACGACCAGGTCATGGAAGCGCTCGAAGTCCTGGCAAAGGAGCGCGGCGTCGACGTCGAGACCATCCTCGACGCCCTGGCCAACGCGCTGGTTTCCGCGTACAAGCGGAGCCCGGGCGCCGCCGAGGAGGCGAGGGTCACGATCGACCCGGACAGCGGCGACATCAGGGTCTATGCCCAAGAACTCGACGAGGACGGCAACGTCATCCAGGAATGGGAGGACACGCCCGAGGACTTCGGCCGCATCGCAGCCCAGACCGCAAAACAGGTGATCGCCCAGAGGCTCCGCGAGGTGAAGCGCGAGCAGGTTTTCGACGTCTACGAGGGCAGGGAGGGCGATCTCGTCACCGGGATCGTCCAACAGGTCGACCACCGGTTCACCATCCTCGATCTGGGGGATGCGGAAGCGCTCATGCCGGGGTCGGAGCGGATCCCATACGAGAGGCTGGAACGGGGCAACCGGGTGAAGGCGCTGATTCTCGAGGTGCGCCGTGACGTGAAGGGACCGCAGATCGTGGTCAGCCGGAGTCATCCCGACCTCGTCCGCAGGTTGCTCGAGCTCGAGGTCCCCGAACTGCTCGATGGGACGGTCGAGATCAAGGCGATCGCCCGCGAACCGGGCCATCGGACCAAGATCGCCGTCGCCTCGAATGAGCCCAACGTGGATCCCAAGGGCGCCTGCGTCGGTGCCCGCGGCTCGAGGGTCCGCCAGGTGGTCAACGAGTTGCGCACCGAGAAGGTGGACGTGGTCCAGTGGCGCGAAGACCCAGGGCAGCTCATCGCCGAGGCGCTGGGACCGGCCAAGGTCAGAGAGGTCCGCATCGACGAGGAGGCGAGGGCGGCAGTGGTGGTCGTCAGCGACCATCAGCTCTCGCTCGCCATCGGCCGGGAGGGCCAGAACGCCCGATTGGCCGCCAGGCTCACCGGCTACCGCGTCGACATTCGCTCCGAGAGCGAAGAGGCGGGGGGTACCGCTGTGAGCCAAGCCGCGACCACCCCACCGGTGGCAGAGGTAGCGGCCGCCCAGCCAAGCGTGGCCGTGGAAGCGGCCGTCGCCGAGCAGGTCGAGGAGCCGGTGGCGGAGACCGCCGAGCAGGTCGAGGAGCCGGTGGCGGAAGCAGCCGAGCAGGTTGAGGAGCCGGTGGCGGAGGCTGCCGAGCAGGTCGGGGAGCCGGTGGCGGAACGCTGAGCAGGTCGAGGAGCCGGTGGCGGAAGCTGCCGAGCAGGTCGATGAGCCGGTGGCGGAGACCAGCCGAGCAGGTCGAGGAGCCGGTGGCGGAGATCGCTGAAAACGAGACCGCCAACAGCGAGGCCGCAGATGACGAATCGGTGGAACACGCCGAGCCGGAAGCGGCCAGCATCTCCCGCGCCGAGGCTGCGGCAGAGGAGTGAGGGCGGCGCCCTCTAGAGGGCAATTCACGGTTGTGGATTTGAGACGAACCAGCGACAGGAGTCGGTGAGAGAGCGTGGCGAAGATCAGGGTCTACGAGTTGGCCAAGGAACTCGGCCTGGAGTCGAAGGAAGTACTGGAGCGCGCCCACGCCTTGGGCGTCGAGGTGAAGACCGCTTCGTCCAGCCTCGAGGATGAGGCAGCAGACCTCATCCGGTTGGCACACGAAGAGGAGAAGTCCCCCGAGGTTCCGGAGTCTGAGCCGGAGCCGGAGCCGGAGAGCCCAGAACCGGATGGCACAGTCGAGGAACCGGTTGCAGACGAGGAAGCACCGTCGGAGCCCCGGATCGTCGAGGTGCCACCGGGCGTCACGCCCACTGTGTTCGCCGAGCGCGTCGGGGTCCTGACAGGTGATGTGGTCAAGGCGCTGCTCCAGATGGGCGAGATGGTCGCCGCCACCAGTCCTATACCTCCTGAGGCGCTCGATCTCATCGCAGAGCAGTTCGGGGTTCGACTCGAGAAGGTGCGCGGAGGAGCCCGAGCCGGTGCCGGTCAAACCGGCGCAACCCGAGTACGACGACGACGAGGCATCGCTCCTGCCTCGGCCCCCGGTGGTCACGGTCATGGGCCATGTCGACCATGGCAAGACCACGTTGCTCGACACGATCCGGAAGACCAACGTGGTCGGTGGCGAGCACGGCGGCATCACCCAGCACATCGGCGCGTACCAAGTGGACGTCGGCGGGCGGCGAGTCACCTTCCTCGACACCCCGGGCCACGAAGCGTTCACCGCACTAAGGGCGCGCGGCGCCGAGGCCACCGACATCGTGGTCCTGGTGGTGGCGGCAGACGACGGCGTCATGCCGCAGACCGCCGAGGCCATCAGTCACACCAAGGCCGCGGGCGTCCCGATGATCGTCGCCATCAACAAGTCGGATCTTCCGACCGCCAACGCAACTGCGGTGAGGGCGGCACTGACCGAGTTCGGTGTCGTCGCCGAGGAACTCGGTGGTGACGTGACCACCGTCGAGGTCTCCGCACTATCGGGCGATGGCGTCGACGAGCTGATCGAGGTGCTCGATCTCACCGCCCAGCTCGAGGACCTCAAGGCCAACCCCGATGCGAGCCGCCTCGGGAGCGGTCATCGAGACCCAGCTCGACACCGGTAAGGGGCCGGTGGCGACGGTGATCGTCCAGCGGGGCACGCTGCGCCAGGGAGACGCAATCGTGGCGGGCACTGCGGCGGGCAGGGTCCGGGCGATGCTCGACGACACCGGTGACCGGGTGAATGAGGCGGGGCCGTCCAGCCCGGTGCTCACCATGGGGTGGGACGAGCTTCCCGCCGCCGGCGACCGCTTCGAGGTCGTGGGGAACGAGAAGGAGGCTCGGGCGATCGCCCAACAGCGATCCGACGATCTTCGCCAGAGCCATGTCGATGTCCCCAACGCGAGAGAGCGGCTCGAGCAACTGCTCGAACAGCTCCGGACCAGCGACGACGCCGAGCTGCGGCTCATCATCAAGGCCGATGCTCATGGGTCGCTCGAGGCGATCCGCGACTCGCTCGCCCGTATCGGACGCGAGGGCGGCCGGATCACGCTGATGCACACCGCCGTCGGCGGGATCACCGAACAGGACGTGAAGCTGGCCGAGGTCACCGATGCCATCGTGATCGGATTCGCCGTCCGGCCCGATCCCAAGGCGCGCAAGCTGGCCGAACAGACCGGCATCGAGATCCGGACCTACCGGATCATCTACGAGTTGCTCGACGAGGTCGAGCAGATGCTGGTCGGCAGGCTGGCGCCGACCGAGGAAGAGCTGGTTCGTGGGTCGGCGGAGGTGAGAGCTCTCTTCCGGGTTCCCCGGCTGGGCGTCGTGGCCGGGTGCTACGTCACCGAGGGGGAGATGCTGCGCGGCGCCCGAGCCCGGTTGCTCCGCGACGGTGTCGTGGTGTACGACGGCACCGTGGGCTCGCTGCGCCGCTTCAAGGAGGACGTCCGCCAAGTGGCGGCCGGCTTCGAGTGCGGCATCGGCCTCGCCGGGTTCAACGACATCAAGGAGGGGGACCTGATCGAGGTTTACGAGGTGCGCGAGGTTCCGCGCACCTGAGCCTGGGGAGGCGCCGGACGTGCATGGGGCATTGGTCCGATTCGAGTTGCGGCTCCCCGAGGTGCGCTCACTCAAGACCAAGAGAAGCGTCATCAAGCCGCTGATATCGACTCTTCGATCCACCTTCGGCGTCGCTGTCGCCGAGGTGGACCATCAGGATCTCTGGAAGCGTTCCACACTCGGGGTTGCCCTTGTTTCCGGTCAGGCGGGCCATCTCGACCGGCAGGTGCACTCGGTGCGCAGATTCATCGAGCGTGTTCCCGAGGTCGAGGTGCTCACCGTCGGGGTGAGCCATCTCGAGGATCCGGGTTGAGGGCGACGTGAGCTATTGGGGCCGGATCGTGGATGCGAAAGGTCAACGCATCGCTGCACAAAGTGATCGCCGCCGAGGTCGAGATGCTCAAGGACCCGAGGCTCGGGTTCGTGACCATCACCGCGGTGGACACGTCGCCCGACCTGCGAAATGCCGTCGTGAGCTATGCGGTGCTCGGGGACGACGAACAGCGGGCCGAGACAGCCAAAGCCCTGACCGCGGCCACCCCGAGGGTGCAGCGCGCCGTGGGGCGAGCCATTCGGCTCAAGTTCACCCCGCGGCTCGTCTTCAAGCTCGACGAGCGGGCCGACGAAGGGGCGCGGCTGTCGGCGATCCTGCGCCGCATGGAGGAAGGTGGAGATGACGAATCTTGAAACCGAGCTTCGGAGATCTGCCGATGCCATCGCCCGCGCCGCCAGTCTCGCCGTGACCTGCCATATCAATCCGGACGGCGACGCTCTCGGTTCGGCGCTCGGTTTCGTCGTCGCCGCCCGCAACGCCGGACGCGACGCAGCGGTCTCGTTCGGCTCACCTTTTGTGGTGGGGGAGAGCTACCGGTTCCTCCCGCTCACCCTGCTCGATACCTCCCGCCGAATTCCCCGCCGAGCCCGATGTGATGGTCACATTCGATGTCGCCTCGGCCGACCGCCTCGGCGAATTGGAGGCTGCGGCGGCTCGTGCCGGTGAGTTGATCGTGGTCGACCACCACGCCTCCAACCCGGGGTTCGGAACGATCAACCTCATCGACCCGTCGGCGGCAGCATCGGCGCAACTCGCATACCGTCTCATACTCGAGTTGGGGTGGCCGATCGACGAGGTGGTGGCCACATGCCTGCTCACCGGTTTGGTGACCGACACCGGCCGGTTCCAATACGGGAACACGTCAGCCGAAACGTTACGGGCGGCGGCCGACATGGTTGAGGCGGGGGCCCGTCCCGAACAGATCGGCCGCCATGTCTACGAGGAGTCGCCATTTGGCTTTCTGGGCGTCCAGGCAGCCGTCCTGAGCCGTGCGGTTCTCGAACCGGACAGGTCGATGGTCTGGTCGGTACTCCGCGCCTCGGACCTCGAGCGGCACGGGGTCGGCATCGAGGACACCGATCCGCTGATCGACGCCATCAGGGTGGCACAGGAGGCCGAGGTGGCCGTGCTGCTCAAGGAGGTGGACGGCTCGGTCAAGGCGAGCCTTCGCTCGCGAGGTCTGGTCGATGTCGGGACGGTCGCAGTGGAGCTGGGAGGTGGGGGGCACCACAACGCCAGCGGGCTCAGCCACCCGGGCCCGCCCGAGGCGACCATCGCCGCCATCCGCGATCTGCTGCCGGCGGCTGGCACCTGATGGCGGAGACGGCCTCCGGGTTCCTTTTCGTTGACAAGCCCGCAGGCATCACGTCCCACGACGTCGTTGCCACGCTCCGTCGCGCTCTTGGGGTGAGGAGAGTGGGTCATTCCGGGACCCTCGATCCCATGGCCACCGGTCTGCTGGTTGTCGCCGTGGGGCGGGCCACCAGGCTTCTCCGATTCGTCCAGGACCTCCCCAAGGAGTACTTGGCGAGTGTGATGTTCGGGGTGGCAACAGACACCCTCGATGCCGATGGCGCCGTCCTGTGGCGAGAGCCCATGCCCTTCACCGAGAGCGAGTTGGAGGCGGTGGTGCCCCGGTTCGTCGGGACGGTGCTCCAAATCCCACCGATGGTCTCGGCCGTCCGGGTGGGGGGGCGCCGCCTCTATGAGCTGCACCGGGCCGGAGAGACCGTCGACCGGGAGCCGCGTCCAGTCGAGATCGACCGCATCTCCGTCGAGGAGTTCGCCCCCGGCGACTACCCCGAAGCGGTGCTCTCGGTCCGATGCGGCAAAGGCACCTATGTGCGGGTGCTGGCCGACGACATCGCCGCCGCGCTGGGAGGGAGGGCCCATCTTTGCGGGCTGCGCCGGACCGGGGTGGGTTCCATCGACGCCGACCGCGACGCAGTCTCGCTCGACGACCTGGTCAACGCCATCGGCGAGGGCGTGGAAGTGCTCCGTTCCAGTGAGGCCGGGTTGCTCGATCTCCCCGCGGTGACGGTCGATGGCGAGACAGCGCGTGGTGTGCGTCACGGTGCCAGCTTCGGGTTCGGGTTCGAGGCGCCTTCATCAGGGCCGTTCCGGGTCCACGAGGGCGATGCCGGGTTGATCGCCGTCTACCGTGTCGAGGGCAAGCTGGCGGTCCCAGAGGTGGTGTTGGATGCGGGTACTGCGGGGTGACCCCCTGCGGTGGGGTCCCCTCCGACCCCATGGGTCGGCCATCACCATCGGCGTGTTCGACGGCGTCCACCTTGGGCATCGCAAGGTGATCGAGGAGCTCACCGCACTCGCCGCTGCCGAACGGCTCGATACGGTCGCCCTCACCTTTGATCGCCACCCGTTGGAAGTGGTTGCTCCCGACAAGGCGCCTCGACTCCTCAGCTCGGTGGAGGATCGGTTGTCTGTCTTCGAGCAACTCGGGGTCGACGTCTCGGGCGTGCTTCCGTTCGACGAGGTGAGGAGCATGGAAGCGGAGGGCTTCGTCGAGGGTGTTCTGGTCGGGGCGCTGGGCGCCCGGGTCGTCGCCGTGGGGACCGATTTCCGGTTCGGACACGATCGGAGAGGAGACGTCGGATTGCTCGAGGCGATGGGGGAACGGTTCGGGTTCGAGGTCGACCAGGTGCCGTTGCTCTCCGAGGGCGATGGTCCGATGTCGTCCACCCGGATACGGGAGATGCTCGAGGGGGGCGACGTCGCCGCCGCAGGTGAGGCGTTGGGGCGGCACTTCACTCTCACTGGTGTCGTGGTGTACGGCGACGGTAGGGGCCGGTCGATCGGGATACCGACCGCCAACCTCGAGGTCGACGAGCGGCTGGCGCTACCCGGAACGGGGGTTTACGCCGCGTTCGCCGATGTCGGCGATGCCACCTACAAGGCGGCGGTCAATGTCGGGATGCGGCCAACTTTCGATGGGGCGCGGCTCACCGTCGAGGCGCATCTGCTCGACGTCCCCGGCAATCTGGACCTCTACGGGAAGACGCTCACCGTCCATTTCGTCGACCGGATCCGCCCCGAGCATCGGTTCGCTGGGGCGGATGAGCTGGTTGCCCAGATCCACGCCGACATCGAGGAGGCACGTGAGCTGCTGGAACGGGCCGCCCCGGGCGCCGTTTCCTCAGGGGGCCTACCGGGTACTCCTGCGCCGTGACCGACCAGATGTCGACCCCAAAGACCGAGCCAGGGGAGGGGGCTGCATCTGATGATGCCGTCATTGCGGCGCGCGATCTGAGCAAGGTGTTCAAGGACGACACCGGGGTCCACGACCTCGACATGACTATCCCGCCGGGCACGATCTTCGGATTCGTCGGCCCGAGCGGTTCGGGGAAGACGACCACCGTGCGGTTGTTGACCGGGCTGACCAGGCCCACATCGGGTTCGGTGGAGGTGCTCGGGTCGATCCCCACCCGATTCTCCAGCGCCACCAAGTCGCGGATCGGGTACCTCCCCCAGCTGTCGGCGCTCTACCCCCAATTGACGGTGCATCAGAACCTGACGTTCGCCGCATCGATCGCAGGGCTGCCCTGGTTCGGCCGCTCGGCGGCGCTTCGGCGGGTAGATCGAGTTCGTCGAGCTGGAGGGATCGGAGTCGAAGACGGTGACCGAGATCTCGGGTGGGATGCAGAGGCGGCTCGGTCTCGCCGCCACCTTGGTGCACGACCCCGAGCTGCTGTTTCTCGACGAGCCCACCGCCGGGATCGACCCGGTGCTCCGACGGAAGTTCTGGGATCACTTCGCTGAGCTGCGCGACGAAGGCAGGACGGTCTTCGTGACCACCCAGTACGTGGGCGAGGCCGAGCACTGCGACCTGGTGGCGCTGATCGTCGGCGGGCGGTTGGTGATGATGGACACTCCCGAGGGCCTGCGACGAGCCGCTGCCGGCGGAGACGTGGTCCATGTCCGGTTCGCCAGCGTCCATGGACCCGACACAATCGCCGAGCTTGCCCGGTTCGACGGAGACACCAGGGTCCGTCCTCTCGACGAGCGGAGCCTGGAACTGGTCGTGCCCGACGCCGCCCGCGCCATCCCCGATCTGGTCTCCTGGGCCCAGGACCGAGGGCTGGATCTGGAGGAGGCGGAAGAACACCGACCGCCGTTCGACGACGTTTTCGTCACGCTGGTCGAGCGGGCGAGAGGGGTCGAGGCACCGAGGGAGATAACCGGTGCAAAGTAGGGTCGCACCGCTCGTCCGGGCCGGGGCGTTCGTCCGCAAGGAGATCGTCGAGGTGGTCCGCCAGCCGCGCCTCCTGGCATCGCTCGTTCTCGGGCCCTTCCTGATCCTGCTGCTCTTCGGGGTCGGCTACCGGGCGGTTCGCCCGCTCGACATGTACATCGTCGCTACCGAGGACGACATCCTCGGTCAGGCGGTGGTCGACTGGGCCGAGAACTCGGGTCAGGCGGTGACCGTGGTCGGCACCGGGAGCGACGAGGCCGAAGGGCTCCGACTCCTGGAGAGCGGCGACGTCGATGCGGTGATAGTCGTGCCGCCGAACCCGCTCGAGACGATCCAGCAGAACGAGAAGGCCCAGTTCCTCGTCGTCCATGACGAGTTGGACCCATTCGAGCGCACCGCCATCGATTTCTTCGCCCGTTCTTCGGTCGATCAGGCAAACGACCGGCTCCTCAGCGAACTGGCGGAACAGGGGATCGAGGTCGGGTTCAGCGAGGGCAGCGAGTACGAGGGGATCGACCCCGAGGTGCTGGTTGCCCCTTTCAGCGCCAGCACCGAACAGGCTCAGGGGATCTCGGTGGACGTCACCTCGTACTACGCCCCTGCTGTGATCGTCCTCCTCCTACAGCACGCCGCACTCACGTTTGCCGCGCTCTCGCTGGTCAGGGAGCGCTACCTGGGGACCGCCGATCTCTTCCGGGTGAGCTCCACTCACTGCGGGCGAGACCCTGTGGGGGAAGTACATCGGCCACTTCGCCATCGGCGGAGTGCTGGCAGCGGTGCTGCTGGCGGCTTCGGTCTTCGCCCTCGGGGTGCCCATGGAGGGGTCGTGGTGGCAGTTGGGTGTCTCGGTGGCCGGGGTGATCGTGGCGTCACTCGGCTGGGGGATGGTGCTGTCCTCGTTGGTCGAGACCGACGCCCAGGCGGTGCAGGCGTCGATGATCGCCCTGTTGGTCTCGATCTTCTTCAGCGGCTTCATGCTCTCGCTGGAGCGTCTCGCCCCGGCGGTGCGCCCGGTGGCGTGGTTGATCCCGGCTACCCACGGGATCGCCGCCCTCCAGGACGTGATGTTCCGCGGTGTCCGGCCCTCGCTGGTGACATGGGGGTCTCTGGCAGCTCTGGCCGTCGGCTTGGCTGCCATCGCCTACTTTGGGCTGCGCCGCCGGATGCGCGCCGCCTGAGGGGGGCCAACGGCAGAGGTGCTACTATGCGCTGCGCTCCCGTTCGGGAGTGATGGGGATCGGGCCGTCAAGCCAGGCCGTGGAGACGTAGAGCACTGCCAGGCCCAGAACGGCCGAACCCCGAGGCCCACGCCACCCGATCATCGGCTCCCAGATGAAAACCGCGGATGAAAACCACTGAAGAAATCATCACCGAATACGGTCACCATGACAGCGACACCGGGTCACCCGAGGTGCAGGTTGCGCTGCTCACCGAAAAGATCAACCACCTCACCGAGCACCTCAGGGAGCACAAGCACGACCACCACAGCCGTCGTGGTCTGTTGATGATGGTGGGGCGGCGCCGACGGTTGCTCAACTACCTGCGACGTCAGGACGTCGAGCGATACCGGCAGTTGATTGGCCGTCTAGGTCTGCGCCGATAGATGTGAGAAGCGCCCCTTGAGGGCGCTTCTTCCACGTTCTGAGCCCATGTCGGGTCGGGACGAGACAAACGAGGACGGAGAGCGCGCCAGTTGTCAGTTGCCATCCCTGACCGAAATTTCGGAGGGATGACCACTGGGAATTGGCCGCTCTCCCCGAAACATGAGGAGAGAGAGCGTGCCTGAAATTGTGGTACGCGGAGCTGTCGGTGACCGGGAGATCGTCTTCCGGGCCGGCAAGCTCGCAATGCAAGCCGACGGCGCCGTCACCGTGAGCCTGGGGGATACCCAGGTGCTGGTGACCGCGACCGCCAACAAGTCCCTGCGGGAGGGAGTCGACTTCTTCCCGCTCACCGTTGACGTCGAAGAGCGGATGTACGCCGCCGGGAAGATCCCGGGGTCGTTCTTCCGTCGTGAGGGCCGCGCCACCGAAAAGGCGATCCTCACCGCCCGTCTCATCGACCGTCCGCTCCGTCCGGCATTCGCCGAAGGTTTCCGCAGCGAGACGCAAGTGGTGGCGACGATCCTGTCGGTGGACAACGAGAACGCGTACGACGTCATCGCCCTAAACGGGGCGTCGGCGGCGCTCGCGGTCAGCACCATCCCCTTCCAGGGGCCCATCGGTGCGGTGCGTCTTGCGCTCCGCAACGGGGAGTGGGTCGCAATGCCGACCTACGAGGAGCTCGAGGAATCCGTGTTCGAACTCGTCGTCGCCGG
This sequence comes from uncultured Actinomycetes bacterium, assembly GCA_963733905.1. GTDB lineage: Bacteria > Actinomycetota > Acidimicrobiia > Spongiisociales > DATADW01 > DATADW01. The sequence continues at coordinate 99,191 of CAVTEU010000007.1, forward strand.
ACGGCGCAACGAGAGCGGCGAGATCGACATATTGATGGTCGAGGCCGGCTCCACCGAGGACGGGCTCCGTCTCATCGCCGGCGGGCAGCCGCCGAGCGACGAGGAAAGCGTCACCCGCGGGCTGGAGGAGGCCAAGACCTACATCGCCCAGTCGATCGACCTCCAACTCGAGCTTCGCAGGCTGGTCGAGGTCGGCGAGGGCGACTGGCCCGTGGTGGTCGACTACCCGTCCGAGCTTTTGGACCGGGTCGCCGAGCTGAGCCGGGTCCCGCTCACCGACGTCGTGACAACATCCAACAAGACAGACCGCAAGTCAGCCGAGGCGGCGGCGTGGGCAGGTATCGAGCTCGAGCTCGCTATCGAGGACCCTGTCGAGCTGGGAGCCGCCCGAAAGGCGTTCGGCTCAACCCTCAAGCGGATGATGCGGGAGCGTGTCATCAACGAGGGCATCCGTCTCGACGGGCGCGGGCCATCCGATCTGCGGCCGCTGAGCGCCGAGGTCGGGGTGGTGTCACGCACCCACGGTTCCGGGCTCTTCCAGCGAGGCGACACCCAGGTGCTCAACCTGGCGACGCTCGGGATGCTCAAGATGGAGCAGATGCTCGACACCCTCTCCATCGAGGAGTCGAAGCGGTACATGCACCACTACAACTTCCCGCCGTTCTCCACCGGAGAGGCCGGGTTCATGCGCGGCCCGCGCCGGCGTGAGATCGGGCACGGCGCTCTCGCCGAGAAGGCGCTGCTCCCGGTGATCCCCGACGAGGAGGAGTTCCCGTACGCACTCCGTCTCGTATCGGAGGTGCTGTCCTCCAACGGCTCGACGTCGATGGCATCGGTATGCGCTTCGAGCCTGTCGTTGATGGACGCCGGTGTCCCGATCAGCGACCCGGTTGGCGGCGTCGCCATGGGGCTCATCGCCCAGGACGGCAAGTTCGTCACCCTGACCGACATCATCGGGGCGGAGGACGCCCTCGGTGACATGGACTTCAAGGTGGCCGGCACCGCCGAGGTGATCACCGCCCTCCAATTGGACACCAAGATCCAGGGTCTGCCCAGCCAGGTCCTCGCCGACGCTCTCGCCCAGGCGAAGGAGGCGCGGCTGAAGATCCTCGAGGTGATGCGCGAGGCGATCCCGTCGCCGCGTACCGACCTGAACCAGTGGGCGCCGCGGATCGAGGCGATCAAGATCCCCAAGGACAAGATCGGCGAGGTCATCGGGCCCAAGGGCAAGGTGATCCGCGAGCTCGAAGAGCAGACCGGGGCGACCATCGAGATCGAGGAGGAGGGTGCCCACGGCATCGTCCGCATCGGCTCCAACAACGCCGAGAGCCTCAACGCCGCCCGCGATCGGATCAACCTGATCGTCAATCCACCAGAGGTCGAGGTCGGCGCCGACTACGAGGGCGAGGTGGTGAACATCACCAGCTTCGGTGCCTTCGTCAACATCCTGCCGGGTCGCGATGGCCTGCTCCACATCTCGAAGCTCGACACCGAGCGCCGTGTCGACCGGGTCGAGGACTACCTCAGCCTGGGCGACTCGGTCAAGGTGACCGTGCGTGAGGTGGACAGGAACGGCAAGGTCAGCCTCGACCTGTCCGAGCCCATCGAGCTGACCGAGGAGCAGAAGGCCAAACTGGCCTCCGCTCCACGGAACGGCGGGCGTGACCAGGGGCGCGACCGGGACCGTGACCGGGGGGGACGCGACCGAGACAGGGGCGGACGCGACCGGCGCGGCGGTGACCGCGACCGGGGCGGCGACCGCAGGTCGAGCTACGACCGCGGGACGCAGCAGCCGGCGCAACCGACACAACCGGCGCAGGGCTCCGGCGAGCGGCGCCGGGCAGCGGTCTCGCTCGAAGACGTGATGGAGGAGATGGAAGGCGAGTAGCCGACCCGGATCCAAAGAGAGCAAGGGCGGCCCCGTGGGCCGCCCTTCTCGCGCCGTCCCGTTCTTGCGTGGTTGAGGCACCGAATGGGTTCTCCAGTCACGCAAGAAAGGCGGACGGCCTCACCCGCCGCTATCGGACCAGAGGCTTGTACTTGATCCGGTGCGGCTGGAGCGCTTCCTCGCCGAACTGGCGCCGCATCCACTCCTCGTACTCGGTGTAGCCGCCCTCGAACCAGCGGATGGTCGAGTCTCCCTCGAAGGCGAGGATGTGGGTGCACACCCGGTCGAGGAACCAGCGATCGTGCGAGATCACGAGGGCGCACCCGGGGAACGCCTCGAGCGCCTCCTCGAGCGCACGCAGTGTGTCCACGTCGAGGTCGTTGGATGGCTCGTCGAGCAGGATCACGTTTCCGCCTCGACGAAGCATGGTCCCGAGGTGGACCCGGTTCCGCTCCCCACCTGAGAGCGTGCCGACCTTCTTCTGCTGGTCGGCGCCCTTGAAGTTGAGCGAGGCGACATACGCCCTGGCGTTCACCTCGCGCCGACCGATCCGGAGCGTGTCGGCGCCGCCGGAGATCTCCTGGTACACCGTGTTGTCGGGGTCGAGCGTGTCGCGGCTCTGGTCGACATACGCCAGGTCCACCGATGGACCGAGGTCGATGGTCCCCTCGTCGGGTGGTTCCTGGCCGGTGATGAGCCGGAACAGCGTGGTCTTGCCGGCTCCGTTTGGGCCGATGATCCCGACGATGGCGGCGGGTGGCACGTCGAGGTCCAACTCATCGATGAGAAGACGGTCTCCGTAGCCCTTGGAGACGCCCGACAGGGCGATCACCTTGTCGCCGAGGCGCTGGGTGAACGGGATGACGAGCTCGAGTCGGTCGGGTCGGGCCTCCACGTCAGCCGCCTCGGCGACGAGCCGCTCGTAGGCGGTGAGGCGCGCCTTGCCCTTCGCCTGCCTGGCCCGTGGCGACATCCGAACCCACTCCAACTCGCGCTCGATCGAGCGGCGCCGCGCCTTCGACTCGCGCTCCTCCTGGGCGAGCCTTGCCTGCTTCTGCTCGAGCCAGCCCGAGTAGTTGCCCTCGAATGGGTAGGCACGGCCCTGGTCGAGCTCGAGGATCCAGCCGGCGACCTGGTCGAGGAAGTAGCGGTCGTGGGTGACGGCGATGACCGTCCCGGGATATTCCTTGAGATGGCGCTGCAGCCATGCGACCGACTCGGCGTCGAGGTGGTTGGTCGGCTCGTCGAGCAGCAGCAGATCGGGTGCGGAAAGCAGTAGGCGGCACAGCGCAACCCGGCGGCGCTCACCCCCCGACAGGGTGGCTACCGAGGCATCTCCCGGTGGCACCCGGAGGGCGTCCATGGCGATCTCGACCTTGCGCTCCAGGTCCCAGGCGCCGGCCGCCTCGATCCGGCGCTCCAACTCGGCCTGCTCGGTGCCGAGGGCGTCGTAGTCGGCGTCGGGATCGGCCCAACCCGCCAGTACCTCCTGGTAGCGGTCGAGGAGCGCCTGGACAGGCGCCACCCCGTCCATCACATTCCCGATGACATCCTTGTCGGGGTCGAGCACCGGTTCCTGCGCCAGCAGACCCACGGTGAACCCATCCCCGAGCCTGGCCTCGCCGGAGGTGGGCTCGTCCTCGCCCGCCATCACCCGCAGCAGCGTGGACTTCCCCGCCCCGTTGGGGCCGATCACCCCGATCTTGGCGCCGTGGTAGAAGCCGAGGGTGATCTCGCGCAGCACGTCCCTGTCCGGCGGGACATGACGTGTGGCGCGCACCATCGTGTAGATGAATTCGGGCACGGAGGGCGACGGTAGTGCCCGCAGGAGTGGTCCGAGCCTCCGGTACCCTCGCCGGCGTGCCCGAGCTTCCCGACATCGTGGTCTACATCGAGGCTCTGGAGAAGCGCGTGCTCGGCCAGGAGGTGACCGGGATGCGGGTGGCGTCGCCGGCGGTGCTCCGTACCTATGACCCGCCGTACGACGCAGTGGTGGGCAAGAAGGTGATCGGGTTGCAACGTGTCGGAAAGCGGATCGTGCTCGGGCTGGAGGACGACCTCTTCCTCGTCTACCACCTGATGATCGCCGGGCGGCTGCAGTGGAAGGCCGCCGGTACCGCCGTACCCAAGAAGGTGGGGCTCGCCGCCCTCGACTTCGACGAGGGGACGCTGATCCTCACCGAGCAGGGGTCGAAGCGGCGGGCCGGGATCTGGGTGCTGCGCGGCGCAGACGCCGTGGCCGATGAGGATCGCGGCGGAATCGAGCCGCTCGAAGCGGATCCCGCCGAGTTCGCCGCCGCGCTGCGGAAGGAGAACCGCACCTTGAAGCGGGTGCTCACCGACCCCCACATATTCTCCGGGATCGGAAACTCATACTCCGACGAGATCCTCTGGGCGGCCCGGCTCTCCCCGGCGACCCGCACCGGGCAGCTCAGCGACGAGGAGGTGGAGCGGCTTCGTTTGGCCGTCCGCGAGCAGTTGGACAAGTGGACGGAGCTACTTCGCCAGCAGGTGGGGGAGGGTTGGCCGGAGAAGGTCACCGCCTTCCGAAAGGAGATGGCGGTCCACGGCAAGTTCAATCAGCCCTGCCCACGGTGCGGTTCCCCGGTGCAGCGGATCGCCTACGCCGGCAACGAGACCAACTATTGCGCCACCTGTCAAACAAACGGCCGGCTGCTAGCCGACCGTTCGCTCTCCCGTCTTCTCAAGGACGACTGGCCCCGGACCCTCGACGAGCTCGAGGAGCAGCGTCGAAGGTGACGACCGGGCATTCAGATCTGGCTCAGGGCTGGGTTGTGGGCTCGTCCTCTTCCAGCAGTTCTGAGTCGAGCAACTCGCCCTCGCGCTGGCCGCGAGCGAAATCCGGCGCCTCGGGGTCCCGCTCGTCTTCCCGCTGGCCGCGGGCGAAGTCGGGCTTGCCCGACTCGGGGGGCTCGTCTTCCTGGCCGCGGGCGAAGTCGGGTCGAGCATCGCTTTCGGGGAGAACTTCCTGCCCACGGGCGTAGTCGGGCCACCCTCCTCCTCTACCAGTAACTCTTCCCCCTCGAGGAGGGGTGGTTCCGGCTCCACTGTGACCTCCTCGATGACGATCTCCTCTACGACTAGCTCGTCGTCATCCTGATCCGGGTAGCGATCATCCGACATAGTGCCTCCTCGTCGACGTTGCAGGACTCATACCCCGTTGCAGGGCCGAACAACCCTCAATTCTCCATCGAATCCCGGGGTTGCCGATCGAACATATGTTCGATAGATTGACAGGTCCGTGATCGGCGTGAACCTGACCCAACCCGATCAACAGAACCTGCTTCAACTCCGCCCGGGTTGGGTGGTGGGTCTGGTGGGCTCTCCGGGGAGCGGGCTCACCCGCCTCGGTCTGGCCATGCTGGCCCCCCCTTCCCGTCTTGCCCCGGTGGTGGCACTCGATGTGCGCGGCTGGCTGTGCCCCTCTGCGGCGTGGGAGGTGGGTATCGAACCGGAACGCCTGGTGGTGGTCCGATGCCCGCAGAGTGAGGCGTGGCCGGCGGTGGTGGCGGCGTTGCTCGAGGGGGTCCGTGCGGTCTATGCCGAGATCCCTTCGGGGGTGGGCGATCAACAACTGCGGAGACTGGGGGCTCTTGCCCGGGCGCGGCGCTCGGGTCTGGTGCTCCGCCCACTGCGCGGCGATCTCCCCGACGGAGTGGCGCACATCCGGGTCAGGGCGGAAGGCGTGGCATGGGATGGGGCAGGCCGGGGACACGGACGGCTGCGGGAACGCCTGCTCACCCTGCAGGCATCGGGCAAGGGAGCGGCGGGGATGGACCGTCTGCTGATGGTGGAGGACGATGGCACGGACGCTTTGCGTTTGGTTTCCGGACTGGCCGCTGCGCCGGCCGGACGCGCCGCCGGATAGACCCTGTCTGGTGGTGGAGCCCGCCACCGGCGGGCAGCGGGTGGTGGTCTGCAATGCGCTCGCCGCCGCCGTCGGGGTTGAGTCGGGGATGCTCCGCCGCCAGGCGGAGGCGCTCTGCCCAACCGGGGTGGTCCTCGACCGGCTGCCCGAGGTGGAGGCGGTCGGTTTCGAGATGGTGGTCTCGGCAGTGGAGGAGGTGATCCCCCGGGTCGAGGTGACCGAGCCCGGGCTGGTCTTCGTCCCCCTCCAGGGTGCGGTTCGCTACTACGGGAGCGAAGCCGAGGTCGTTGAGCGGGTGCATTCCGCGGTGGGGCCCCATGGCGGGAGGATCGGGGTGGCTGGTGGCCCCTTCGCCGCTCGGTGCGCTGCCGCCACCACAGCCGACGGTGGTGTCATGGTGGTGGGGGACGACACCGGGTTTCTCGCCTCGCTCGAGGTCGGGGCATTGGGGGATTCCGACCTGGTGGCGACGCTCCGCTGGCTGGGCATCACCACCCTCGGCGAGCTGTCCAGCCTGCCGCGGGCGGCTCTCGCCTCTCGGTTCGGGCAGCAGGGGATCGAGGTCCACCGCCTGGCAGCGGGTGAGGACCGCGACCCGGTTCCTCGCCTGCTCCCCGATGACCCGGTGGTGGAGCAACGATTCGAGGACCCGCTGGAGACGCTCGACCAGGCCGGTTTCGCCTCGAGACGGCTCACCCACCAGTTGGTGAGCGGGTTGGCCCGGCTCGGGGTGGCCGCCCATCTGGTGGTGGTTGAAGCGGAGGCGGGTGACGGGTCGCTGCGGCAACGGGTGTGGCGCAGCGCCGACCCCTTCACCGAGTCGGCGCTCGCCGATCGGGTTTGGTGGCAGTTGCGTGCCTGGATCGAGTCGGGTGGGGTTCCCGGAGGAGTGATCCGGCTTCGTCTTGCTCCCGACGATCTCTCCGGTGAGGGCCGCCAACTTCCGATGCTGGAGCATCTGCCCGCATGGGGGACGGGAGGGAGCGAGGCGTGGGGGCGCTGGCAGGAGGTGATACCGGCGCGCATGGAGGCGGAGCGTTCGCTTGCCCGCGCTCAGGCGGTGCTGGGGGCGGATTCGGTCTTGGTGGCCAGGCCCCAGGGCGGTCGGCTACCGGGGGATCGGGTCCATTGGCGTCCATGGGGAGAGCCGGCTGGACCAGCCGAGCGAGACCCGGGAGATCCTTGGCCCGGCTCGACACCAGCGCCGACTCCGGCGCTGGCACCCCCCGATCCGCCGATTCTCGAGGTTGAGTGGGAGGAGGGTATGCCGGTGCGGATCCGTCTCGGGTCACGATGGGAGCCGGTGAGTTCGTGGGCGGGACCTTGGCGGCTCACCGGTCGATGGTGGAAAGGTGAGGGCCCGGCAGATCGGTACCAGATCGTCACCAGTGCCGGCGCCTTCCTCTGCCTGGTGCGAGAGGGCCGCACCTACCTGGTGGGCATCTACGACTGAGAGAGGTTGTCCACCATCCTCGCCAAGGTGCGCACCGTGGTCCGGTAGTCCTCGTCAACTATCCCGTCCACGGCAGCCCGGCGGACACTGGTCACCGTGGCGAGCAGATCGGCGTGGGAGGTTCTTCCCTGCCCGGTCACCTCGATCGGGTCGGTGTCGGTCACCCATCCCCGCTCTGCCAGGTTCCCGACCACGGCGGCGACCGATGCCTCGTCGGTGAAGCTGGCCAGTGCGGACGCCACCTCCCCCCGTGGAACCTGGCCGGCGGCGGCCACCGTGTTGAGCACCTGCCAGCCGGTCCGGTCGAGGCTCTCACTCGCCAGCGCGGTGTCGAGCGTCTCGGTCAGCAGCCGGTCTACCTCCTTGACCCACCACCCAATGGGACGATCTGATCCGGGGATCTGGCCATCGGGGACCCGGCCATCGGTCAAGCCACCAGAGCCCGGAGTCGCTCGAAGTTTTCGGCGATCTCGGCGCGTGCCGTGTCGCGGAGCCGCTCGGCTTCGCGTGGATCTCCGGGGTTGACCTCGATCGGTGCAGAAATCACCACATGGACCACGCCAGGGTTGATGACTCGCTTCCCCGGCTGCCACACCTCGAGGGTGCCATGGATGGTCACCGGAAGGACGGCCAGATCGTTGTCGACGGCGATGGTGAATGCTCCCTTCTTGAACGGGCCCAATTCGCCTCCCCGTGCCCTTGTGCCCTCGGGGTAGACGATGATCGACCGTCCCAGGGCGATGGCGGTGCGAGCGTCCCGGCTCACCTGCTTGTGGATCGATGCACCGGCTTTCCGGTCGACCTCGATCATCCCCACCGCCCTCATGGCCTGGGCGAATAGCGGGATCCGGAACAACTCCGCCTTGGCCAGGAACCTCACCGGGACCGGCAAGGCGGATACGTGGACCAAGATGTCGTAGGCGGACAGATGGTTCCCGACCACGACATAGGAGCGCGTCGCATCGACCTTCTCCGCTCCCTCGACCACCACCTTCACCCCAGCCGCCCGAATCCACACCATTCCCCAGATCCGGATGACCCGCTCCAGCCATGGCGAGCCGGGCCGAATCGCCGAGACGACGAGGGCGGCGAGCGAGCAGAAGATGGTGGCGACGACACCGGCGACCAGGGTGAAGATCGACCGCACAGCCGCCAGCAGCGTCATGCCTGCCGAGGGTAGCGATCGGGTGCCGCGCTGATCACTCGGCCGCCCAAGCGGTGATGCGCTCGATCCGCAGACAAAGCACCGTCCCAGCCGGCGCGTGCTGCGCGGTACTGGGGGTATTTCGCGACGAGCGCGGCCAGGGCACGATCTCGGAGGGGCGGGTCGGTAACCGGGCCGCCGCGCAGGTCGGTGCGCACCCACCACAGCCGATCCCAATCGTCGTGATCGGCGTGGACGAGCAGACAGGCCGTCGGCGTCTGCTCCAGGTTGACGACGCGTTGCAGCCGGGTCGATCGCTTCGGCTTGTGATCCACCGCGGTCACCACCATGTCGTCCACGATGGCAAAGGTGATGGGGACGGCGTGGGGGGCGCCTTCCGGGGTGATCGTCGCCAGGACCCCGAATCGGGCGGCGACGAACCGTCGGTGCGCCTCCGCCTGATCGAGGATGGGGCTCATCCAGGTGGCGAGCCCCACTGCCTCATGAGGTGGCCGACGGCGGCGGTGCCCAGTTGGGCAACGAACAGCGCCACGCCGAGCGCCACCAGTGCCAGCTTTGCGAATCGACGGGTCTGCGTCAGTTCGGCGATTTCGTCATCCAGTGTCGCCCGAGCCTGCGAAGTCGAGGTCTGGACCTCGTCGAGGAGGTCCTGAGCCGAGTCCACCTGTGTCGCCAGATCGCCGACCGCGGTGCCGAGGTCGGACACATCCCCGGGGAGATCTGCCGTCCCCTCGGCCAGCGAGTCGAGTTCGTCACCCTCGGCGATGAGCTCCTCGGGGAGCCCTTCGAGGCTGTCCTCCAACTCGGTGAGCGCCTCGTCGAGCGGCACCTCGGGGTCGTAGTCGACCCCGACCACCGACAATGCCGACAAGGTGCTGTCGAGCACGGCCGCCGTCGAGATGAGCCCGGGGAGGGCGTCGAGCACCGCAGAAACGCTGTCGGGGAGAGTGGTGGTCATGACATCGGCGGTGTCGGTGGCGACCGCCTGCATCCCGGTAACCGTCTCGGCGGCGCTGGCGAGCACCGTCTCGGCCGATTCGAGGCCCGGCCCCACGTCCGCCAGCGCATCCGACAAGAGCACCGCCGATTCGTCAACCGTCGCCAGAGAGGTGTCGACCAGGGCGGCGGTGTCTTCGACCGATTGGATCAGCGAGTCGGTGAGCCGCCACCCAAGCACGACCCCAACGACAGTGGCCACCGCCCCGACCCACCCGAGCGTGATGAGCACGGTCGCAAGTCTGCGGCGGCCGATCGTCACCTCGCCGGCGCCCGGTCGCCGATGGAGTTCACCGCTTCGCGGAATGTTGGGATGGCCGCCTCGGCCCACACCGTGTGCCCGGCGACGTTGGGGTGGTACTTGTCCGGGCTGAACACGTCCTCCCGGCGGAAGGCCGGAGTGGTGAGGCGCCGCATCGGGATCATCCAGACATTGTCGTGCCTGGTGGCGGCGCGCTCCTGGATGCCGTTGATGAGCGCCGACCACGTGGTCAGCAGCGAGCTCAACGGGAAGGCGGCCCGAGGAACCGTCCCCAGGTCGCCCATGCCGGGGAGGAGCACGACACCCGAGCATGCCGCCAGCCGCTCGACGATCTCGGATAGCTGGGCGGCGAACAGCCGGGGCGGCGTGCGGTGGGTCACGTCGTTGGTCCCGACGGCGAGAAACGAGATATCGGGGTTGTGCGCCTCGGCGGCATCGAGTTGGTAGGCGAGCACATCGGCGGCGCGGGTCCCGCCGGTGGCGAGGCACCGAAGCTCGATCGCCGATGAGTCGGTGGCGATGGCACGACACACCTGGCGGAGCCAGATGTCGTCGGGGTCGTCCAGGCCGGGGCCGGTGAGAGCGCTGTCCCCCAGGGCGACGATGCGGATCAAGGGATGGTCGGGCGAGCCGAAGTCGCCAGAAGGGTCGTACCCCTCGAAGGTGGGAAGGTCGCGCCGGTATCCGGCGCGCAGTGCCTGGAAGAGGGCGGTCGCCAGCGCACCCGCGATGAGCAGGGGAAGTGCGAGGGTGAGGCGGCGGCCCGGGGTCGGGTGCACGGACGGATAATGTAGCCCGCCGTCCGGGAACGGCCGGCAGGTCCTCGGGGGGAGGACCGGATGAGGAGGCCCACATGCGGCTCGGGCTCAACATCGGCTATTGGGGCGCCGGCATGGGACCGGCGCTCGACTTGGTCAAAGAGGCCGAGCGCCTGGGGTACGACACCGTCTGGGCGGCCGAGGCATATGGCGCCGACGCGGTAACGGTCCTCACCTGGATCGCAGCCCGGACCGAAACGCATCCGCGTTGGGTCGGCCATCCTCCAGATGCACGCCCGCACACCGGCGATGACGGCGATGACGGCGGCAACCCTCGATGAGCTGAGCGGTGGCCGGTTCCTGCTCGGTCTGGGCGTTTCCGGGCCGCAGGTTGTCGAGGGCTGGCACGGGGTCCCCTATGGGAAGCCCCTGCAACGAACCCGCGAGTACCTGGATGTCGTGCGTCGGATTCTCCGCCGCGAGGAGCCGCTCGAGCACCACGGCGAGGAGCTCAGCATCCCCTATCGCGGGCCGGGGGCAACCGGTCTGGGAAAGCCGCTCAAGCTGATCGGACACCCCCGCAACCCTGAGATGCCCATCTATCTCGCTGCGATCGGGCCCCGCAACGTAGAACTGGCCGCCGAGATCGCAGATGGCTGGCTCCCGGTCTTCTGGTCGCCCGAGCGGGCCGGTGAGGAGTTTGGCGCCGCTCTGGACCGTGGCTTTTCCCGATCGGGCGACGATTCGAAGGCGGACCGCTTCGAGATCGCCCCGACTGTCCAGGCGCTGGTGACCGAGGACCTCGCTTCCGGCCGTGACACGATGCGGCCGATGCTCGCCCTCTACCTCGGCGGGATGGGGGCGAAAGGGCGCAACTTCTATGCCGACCTCGCCACCCGTTACGGCTATGGCGAGGCGGTGGAGCGGGTACAGAACGCCTATCTCGAGGGCCGCAAGGGCGAGGCGATGATGGCGGTCCCCGACGAGTTGGTCGACGAGGTGTCGCTGGTGGGCCCGCCAGATCGGATCCGCGACCGTCTCGCTGCTCTACGCCGAGTCGGGCGCCACCCAACTGCTGGTCGGGACCACCGACCTGGCGACCCTCCGCACCCTGGCCGAGATGGCCGGGTGAAGCCGCGTCGGTGACCCTCCCACTGACCGACCCGGCCTGGGTCTTTCTCGTCCTCGCTGTCGCCATCCTGGTCTCGCCGCTGCTGGCCGAGCGGATCCGGCTCCCGGGGATCGTCGGGCTGGTCATCGCCGGCCTCGTCCTCGGTCCCCACGTCACCGGGCTCCTCGAGCGGAGCGGGACCGTGGAGCAACTGGGCGGCCTCGGCCTGCTCTACCTCATGTTCCTCGCCGGCCTCGAGCTCGACATCGACGAGCTCTACCACTACCGGCGCGCCGCCGGTGTGTTCGGCGCCCTCACCTTCGCCATCCCCTTCGTCACCGGGGCCGTAGTCGGTTGGGCCTTCGGGTTCGCCGCAGCAGAGGCGGTGGTCCTGGGGCTGCTCTTTGCCTCGCAGACGCTCGTCGCCTACCCGGTGGTGCGCCGCTATGGGTTGGTGGGCAACCGGGCGGTGGCCTCGACGGTAGGTGCCACGGTCATAACCGACACGGTGGCACTCGCCTCACTGGGGGTGGTCGTCGGCCTCTCAAGCGCGGGTGGCGGTCTCGATGTGGTGCTCCGGCTGTTCCTCGGTCTGGCCGTCCTTTCCGCCTACTGCATCTGGGTGCTGCCGCGGGTGGCCAAGTGGTTCTTCGCCGGGCTCGGGCAGGAGCCCGTGCTCCGGTTCGTGTTCGTGCTCGCCGGGTTCCTCTCGGCGGCGGCGCTGGGAGAGCTTCTCGGGGTCGAGTCGATCGTCGGGTCCTTCTTCGCTGGGCTGGCGCTCAACCGCCTGGTACCCAACCGGGGGACGCTGATGCAGAGCATCGAGTTCGTCGGCGCCGCGCTGCTGGTCCCGCTCTTCCTCATATCGGTGGGGATGCTGGTGGACCCGGCGGTGGTGGCCGATCCGGACACGGTGATCCTCGCCGCGGTCGTGTCGGTGCTCATCCTGATGGCAAAGGCGGCTGCCGCTTGGCTGACCGGCCGGATCTTCAGGTTCAGCGGGGCCGAGATAGGAGTGATGTTCGGGCTGTCGGGCGCCCATGCCGCGGCGACTCTCGCCGCCACCATCGTCGCCTTCGAGATAGGGCTCTTCGACGAGGAAGTCGTGAACGCGGTGCTGCTGGTCATCCTCGTCACCGTGGTGGTCTCGTCCTGGGCGGCGCGTCGTTGGGCGCCGCGGGTCGACGGGAGCCAGGAGCGGCCCCGCAAGCTGGGCGAGGTCGTCGTCGTCCCCGTCGCAAACCCCGGCTCCGCACCCCAACTGGCGCGGTTCGCCGCCCGGCTCGCCATGGCCGACGGCGGTGTGGTGGTGGCGACGCACGTTCTGGTGGACACCGATCAGGAGGCGGTGAGGGATGCGAAGCGGTTGCTCGAGGACGCCGCCCAGCCGGCGGCCGCCGAGGGGGGAGAGGTCGAGCTGCAGATGAGGGTCGATGCTTCACCTACAGCCGGGATACTCCACACCGTCGCCGAGCGGGCAGCGTCGCTGTTGGTGCTGGGCTGGCAAGACCTGACGCCCATCCAGGACGTTTTGCTCGGCAGCAGGATCGACGAGATCGTCGCCGGCTGCGCCGTGCCGGTGGTGACGATCAGACTCGGTGGGGAAGCGCCCTCCGCGGTGTGGCTGGCACTTGGCGATGACGACTTTCGGGATTCGCACGCCGGCGACCTGGAGGCTGCGGTGACGGTCTGCAGGTTGCTCGCACGGTCGGGGATGCCCCTCACGGTGTGCTGCCCCGAGCGGTGGGCGGCGGAGCAGTTGCTACCCGAGGCGCAGGTCCATGTGGTGCCGGCCGACGGGTCGCGGGCGGCGACCGTGCAGAACCTCGCCGGGCCATCCGACCTGGTGGTGCTCCCCGCGGGCCACCACCGGACGACATTTGGCGGCGACGCCGCCTCGTTGGCGTCACGCCGACCCGATCTCACGGTGGCGGTGGCGATCGGAGCCGCCCCAAGGGAGCGGTTTGGCCGGGGCGACGAGGCCCCCATCCCCGGCCTCCTCGGCGGCCCCGAATAGGGCAGTCTGCAACGCCACCACTCCGTCTTCTCTGGCTGCCGTCTGCCGTCTGCCGTCTTCCGTCTTCCGTCGGTCGAACATACGTTCGATAGAATCCACTGGGTGCGACACGACTACGCCGAGCTCCACTGCCACTCAAACTTCTCCTTTCTCGACGGTGCCTCGCATCCCGATGACCTGGTGGAGCGAGCCGCAGATCTCGGCTATCGGGCTTTGGCCATCACCGATCACGACGGTTTCTACGGGGCGGTCCGCTTCTCCGAGGCTGCCCGTCGATTGGGGCTTCCTGCCGTCTACGGGGTCGAGGTAGGGCTCCCAGCTCCGACGGCGGACGGCGCAGAGAAGACGGCAGACGGCAGACGGCAGACGGCAGCCGATCCAATCGCCAGAGCAGAGGAGCGGGATCAGGAATCTTCCGTCTTCCGACTTCAGTCTTCCGACTCGGCGCCCGAAGGGCGCCGTAGAGGGCGGACTAAGAGGATGCACGGCGCCAAGCCAACAGGGCCGGATGAGACAGATCACCTGGTCTTGCTCGCCCCCTCCGCAAAGGGACACGCCGCGCTTTCCCGACTGGTGACCAGAGCGCAGTTCCGCGGCGAGAAGGACCGACCGGTCTATGACTGGGAGGACCTGGCCGAGGCCGCTTCGAGCGGGCGGTTGGTGGCGCTGACCGGGTGTCACCGCGGGGCGGTGCCGTCAGCCGCGCAACGTGGCGATCTCGATGGAGCGGTTACTGCGGCCGCCCGGCTGCGCGACCTCTTTGGGTCGCGCCTCCACATCGAGTTGTGGCACCACGGCATGCCCGAAGATGATCCCCGCAACGATCTGATGGCGGAGGTTGCCGGTCGGCTGAGTCTCCCTGTGGTGGCCACCAACAACGTCCACTACCACGACAGGAACGACGCCCACCTCTCCGAGGTGCTGGCGGCCATCGGCGGTCGGCGGAGCCTGGCCGCTCACGACGGGTTCCGCCCGGCAACCGATGAACGGTTCCTCAAGCCCGCCGATGAGATGGCGCGCCGCTTTGCCCGTCATCCCGGTGCGGTGCCCCGTGCGGTGGAGCTTGCCGAGACGCTGGCATTCGATCTGAGGCTGGTTGCCCCCCAGCTTCCCGATTTCCCGATGCCGGGTCACTTCCAATCGGAGATGGCGTTCCTGCGTCACCTCACCTTGGAGGGCGCCAGACGGGTCTACCCCGACTCCTCCGGCGGGATCGACCCGGTTGCGGAATCAAGGCTGGAGCATGAGCTCGTCATCATCGAGAACCTTGGGTTCGCCGGGTACTTCCTCGTGGTGTGGGACATCGTCAGGTTCGCCCGCGGACAGGACATCATGTGCCAGATACGGGGGTCTGGCGCCGATTCCGCGGTTTGCCGCTGTCTCGGGCTCACCAGGGTCGACCCAATCCGGCTCGGCCTCCCTTTCGAGCGGTTCCTCTCCGAGGAGCGGGGGCGTCCTCCCGACATAGACCTAGATCTCGAGGCCGACCGGCGCGAGGAGGTGATCCAGTACTGCTACCGCCGTTACGGTCGGGAACGGGCGGCGATGGTGGCCAACGTCATCACCTACAGGCCAAGATCGGTCCTCCGCGATGTCGGCAAGACATTCGGGTTCACCCAGGCGCAGGTCGACGGGTTGTCGAAGTACGTGGACAGCCGTGACGTCTCCCAACTGAAGCTCGAGGCGCCGCTACCCGAGGGTCTCACCGCCGAGCTCATCTACGAGGTGTGCCACCGCCTCGACGGGTTCCCCCGCCATCTCGGGATCCACTCCGGGGGGATGGTCATCGCCGACCGCCCGCTGTGGCAGGTGGTGCCATTGGAGTGGGGGCGGATGGAGGGGCGCACCGTGCTCCAGTGGGACAAGGACGACTGCGCCGCCATCGGAATCGTCAAGTTCGATCTCCTCGGGCTCGGCATGCTCAACGCTCTGCACCTCACCGTCGACGCCGTCGAGGAAGTGCACGGGGTGGCCCTCGACCTCGCCACCATCCCCCAGGAGCCCGCGGTGTACGAGATGATGACCAGGGCAGACACCGTGGGGTTGTTCCAGGTCGAGTCGCGGGCGCAGATGGCGACGCTCCCCAGGATGAAGCCGCGCACCTTCTACGACCTGGCGGTCGAAGTGGCGTTGATCCGACCCGGACCGGTCCAGGGTCAATCGGTCCACCCCTACCTGCGCCGTCGCAACGGCGAGGAGCCGGTTCGCTACCCGCATCCGCTCACCGAGTCGATCCTGAAGAAGACCCTCGGGGTCCCGGTGTTCCAGGAGCAATTGATGGAGTTGGCCAGGGTCTGCGCCGGTTTCGACGGTGGTCAATCCGACCGGCTCCGTCAGGCGATGACCCACAAGCGCTCCGACCGGGAGATGGCCAAGCTCGCCGACGAGGTCTACTCGGGGATGGCCGTCAAACGGGATCGCCGGCGCAGCCGCCGACGAGATCTGGGAGAAGCTGCAGGGCTTCGCCAGCTTCGGGTTTCCCGAGAGCCATTCGGTGAGCTTCGCCTACATCGTCTACATGTCTGCCTGGCTCCGTTACCACTGGCCCGCCGAGTTCCTCGTCGGGCTGCTCAATGCCCAGCCGATGGGGTTCTACAGCCCCAATTCGCTGGTGCAGGACGCAGGGCGTCACGGGGTGGTGGTGCTCCCTGCCGACATCAACCGCTCCTGGCACGACTGCACCATCGA
Organism: uncultured Actinomycetes bacterium; assembly: GCA_963733905.1. GTDB lineage: Bacteria > Actinomycetota > Acidimicrobiia > Spongiisociales > DATADW01 > DATADW01. The sequence continues at coordinate 115,418 of CAVTEU010000007.1, forward strand.
GCAGTGGGATGCCGACCCAGACGACACGGTGAGCTTCTCCGGGGCGGTATGGCGGCGGGGGAGAGGGCCGGTAGACGACCCACAGCGACCGGCGGTGGCGGTGCGGATGGGGCTGCGCTATGTGCGCAACCTGGGCGAGGGGGAGATAACGAGGGTCGAGGCGGCCCGCCAACTCGGTGGCGAGTTCACCTCACCAGAGGATCTGGCACAGCGGACGGGGCTCAAGGTAGACGCCCTCGAGGGACTCGCCGCTGCCGGGGCGCTGGAGTCGATCGGGCTCGCTCCCCGGGAAGGGATGTGGGCGGCAGGCGTGATGGCGGAGATCGGCCCGGGCCGGCTCCCGCTCGGTGCGGGGATCGACCCTCCCCACCTTCCCGCGATGAGCGAGTTGGAGCGGCATCAAGCCGATCTATGGGCAACCGGTGTCTCGGTGTCCCATCCTGTCCAGTTCGTCAGGGACACATTGCGCCAGATGGGCTGTCTCACCGTGGCAGAGGTGCTCGACCTGCGGGCGATGCGGTCGCGGGTGGCGGTGGGTGGCATCGTCACCCACCGCCAACGCCCGGAGACGTCGGCTGGGGTGATCTTCTTCAACCTGGAGGACGAGACCGGACTGCTCAACGTGGTGGTGCTGCCCGACGTGTGGACGGTCCATCGGGAGGTGGCCCGCCGCAATCCCGGCCTGGTGATCGAGGGGATGGTGGAGTACCGCGACGGGGTGACCAACCTTGTCGCCCGCTCCTTCAGGCCGATCCCGGTGGAAGGGGTGGCGGCGCGGAACTTCAGATGAGCTGACCTCAGCGGCTCAGGTCGGCCTGACGCTGACCATGGATGGCAGAGGCGTTCGAACATCCCGACCCGCCGATCTCGTGGGACACTCGGGGTGCAGCGGAACCCTCGGGAGGCTTGGCGACCATGTCCATGCTCGAAACCGATGTCCACGAACCAGAACGGCAATACCAGCCGCACACCACACAGCATTCGCCGGTCGTCCTGTTTCACGCGAAAAGGCGAGCCGACGACTGGCAGTTGCATCTCGCCGACCGGATCACGACGTTTGCCGGTTCAATGGTGTTCGTTTGGGTCCACGTCGCCATCTTTGCCATCTGGATCGCCTCCGGCCTTTTCGGCGCCGATCGGTACCCGTTCCAGTTCTTGACGTTCGTTGTCTCGCTGGAAGCGATCTTCCTGTCGACGTTCGTCATGGTCGGCCAGAACCGACAGGCGGTGTTCCAACAGGCGAAAGCCGATCACGACTTCCACGAAACAGAAACGGAGCTGAAGCAGAACACGGAGCTGACTCGTGCCATCCACGCGATGACAGTGGAGATCGACGCGCTCGTCCAAGAGCTGCGGGAGAAGATGGGCGACGGTACCGAAAGTGCCGATGCATGACCGGTCGTCAACATGGGAGGCTGGACCGCCCCTGAACTTCCCAGGTCTTGGCGCCCAAACCCACCAATGCGGTTAAGCTTGGTTTCGACGACAGCCGTCGTCGACGGTCGGCGCTCCGATCACATGCCCCTCGGGGCTGGCGAGGAGCGAGCTCGTCGAACGCCAAAGGAGCTCGCCGCTCCCGGAGACACCGGGGGTCGCCGTTCCACGAGGAGCACAACAAGCATGAACCTGTACGTGGGCAATCTGCCCTTTTCTTACGACTCGGCCAGCCTGAGCACGCTGTTCGCCCGCTTCGGCGAGGTGGCATCGGCGCAGGTGGTGACCGATCGCGACACCGGGCGCTCACGCGGTTTCGGGTTCGTCGAGATGGCCGACGAGGACGCACGCCGGGCGATCGAGGAGCTGGATGGCTCCGACATCGACGGTCGCCGCCTCACAGTCAACCAGGCACGGCCACGGGAGAACCGCGGCCCGCGTCGCGACGACAGATCGAGCGGCCGCTCGCGCTGGTGAGTTCAGAGGATCACTACGTCCGAATGAGGGGGACCGTGGCGGGCGTTGATCGCAACGCCACGTTCCGGGTCCGCATCGAGGGGGGTCTCATCGTCACCGCCAAAGCGGCGGGGCGTATGAGGCGGGGCCGGGGGATACGAATAATCGAAGGGGACGAGGTCGACGTCGAGGTCTCGGTCTACGACCCGACCAAGGGCCGCATCGTCTGGCGGTACACCTAGCCGTCAGCCGACGGAGCAGCGACCGTCCCAATGCCACCAGCCGCCGCCCTGGTAAACAAGCCAGGCGGCGGCTGCTGTATTTGCCTCGGCATCGAACGGGCTCGCCCCGGCGAATCCGGCACCGGCCGCCCGCTCTTCCCAGCCGCCCGGCAGATGTTGGAACAAACCTGATGCTCCGCTCGCCGGGTTGTACGCCGACGGGTCCCACATCGACTCGCAGTAGGACACCTGGAGCGCCTTCTCCACGTCTTCCCCGGAGAAATACGACTCGACCAAGGAAGTCATCTCTGCCTCGGTGAGCGGCGACGACGGTGGTGGCTCGGCGCTGGGGGCGGCCGTCGTCGTCGTGGGGGCGCTCGTTGCTGGTGGTTCTGTCGTCGTGGGCGGTTGAGTGGTCGTTGTCGGTGGAGCGGTCGTCGTCGGCGGCTGGGTTTCCGGTGGGCGGTTCGGATATCGGGCGGGCTGTGTCGGGCGGTGCGGTCGTGTCGACCGTCGAGACAGTCTCGGCCGATGCCGTATCGGTCGATTGCGCCTCGGTGGTGGTCGTGGGTGGCGGTGTGACCACTGGGGAGAAGGCCGATGCGGCGAGCCGGCCTGCGACACGACCTCGGCCCGGCGCGGCGTCTGCAGCCGCGCTCGTTGTGGTCGAAGACGTGGCGGGCTGGGGGCGCGTCGAGAACACGGCAAAGCCGGCGATTGTGAGCAACGAGACTCCGAGCCACGCCGCAAAGGCGACGAGGCGAGTTCTCCGGATCAGCCCTCCGCCTCCTCATGTATCGCGGTCCAGCGAACCGCGACGGACAGGCGACACTACCGGTATGCAAACGACTGCGCCAGGGAAATCCCTCCAGGATCTTCCAGACAGGGCAACGGCGAGCGGTGTTCAGGCAGCGTCGACCAGTAGGGCGGTCACCCTGGCGGCAACATCGGGCCAAGCCTCGTCTCTCGGATCGGTCAGGTCGAAGTGGCTGCAGTCGTACTCGGCGGTCTCCACGGGATCTCCCGCCGCAGCAGCCACCGCCACATAGTCGGCGGTGTGGACGGGGGGGACCACCGGGTCGGCGGTGGCGGTCACGGCGAGGTGCCTGGCTCCGCATGGCAGCCGGAGCAATGGGTTCACCACGGCGAGATCCTCGGGGCTGATGGCTGCAGCCAGGAACTGCTCGACGGCACCGCCACCCAGGGCGGCGGCCGCTGCCTCGACCGGGTCGCCGAACCCGGCAAGTGTCGTCACCACCAGAGGCGTCGTCGCCGGGGTGCCCCATCGTCTCCAAGCCCCGATCGCCCAAGCCCGACTCGGGTGGCCGCCCACAGCGCCAAGTATCCCCCCGCTGAGTGGCCGACGAGGGCCACCCGATCGAGGTCCAGCGGTGCGTCCAACCCGTTGATGGCATCGACCGCGGCCGCCACGTCACGCAGCGTTGCCGGGTAGCCGCCGTCCCTACCCAGCCGTCGGTACTCGACGTTCCACGTCGCCAAGCCGCGCCGAGCCAGGTCGACCGCGGCGCCGTCCATCAGGTCGCGGGTGTATTGCCCCAGGAAGAACCCACCGTGGAGCAGCACCACCACCGGGTGCGGGCCGCCGCCCTCGGGCAGCCTCAGATCGGCGACCTGCTCGTCGTCATGGCCGTATCGGATCGTCGTGAACGGCATGGCATCTCGGGCGACGAGGTGCGACAGGGCGTTCTGGTAGCCGTAGATCCCCCGCCCGTATATGCGGTGAACGCACGCCGGTCCAGTCAACGAGATGCGGCGCCACGCCTCGCGTTCCTCCACGTTGGAGATGTGGACTTCGACAGCCGGGATCTCGACGGCCTCCAAGGCGTCGTGGAGCGCATAGGAGGTGTGGGTGAACGCGCCGGGGTTGATCACCACGCCGTCGAACACGCCCCTCGCTTCGTGGAGACGGTCGATCAGCGCTCCCTCATGATTGGACTGGAAGCTCTCGACCTCAACCCCCAGCCTCGCCCCCCAAGCGGCGCACAGCCGCTCCAGGTCGGCCAGCGTCGTCGACCCGTACACATCGGGACGCCTCGACCCCAGCAGGTTGAGGTTGGGGCCGTTGAGGACAAGGACCCGCCGCATCACAAGCGAGGCTATCGGCCCGGTACTGTCGTCGCATGGCTCTCCGCACGGCGGCAGCCACAGCGCTTGTCGCATCATTCGCCATCGTTGGGTGCACCGCCGAGCAGACGGCGCCGTCATCGGTCCCGGCAGCCCCACCGTCGACCTTGGTCACCGCCACCAGCGTCGCACCGGAATGGCGGACGTTGGCCGAGGCGCCGACGCCCCGTACAGAGATCGCCGGCGCCGCTCTCGACGACCGGATCCTCTTGATGGGCGGTTTTGTCGAGAGGGGGCGCCACGGTGCCGTTGGTGGAGGTCTACCTACCTGCCGAGGACCGCTGGGAGGAGGGCCCGCCGCTACCCATCGCGCTAAACCATGCGATGGGCACCGTCGCCGAGGGCACCGTGATCGTGGCCGGCGGGTACCGCGGGCCCGGGTTGACCAATCCGTCCGATCGTGTCTTCGCCTTGTCCGGTGCCGAGGGACTGGGTGGAGATGGCGCCTCTTCCCGAGCCGAGAGCGGCGGGCGGTATGGCGGCGGTCGGCGGCACCCTCGTGGTGGGCGGCGGGGTGGGATCCAACGGATTGGTCGAGACCACGGCGGTCTGGCTCCCCGAGACGGAGGAGTGGGAGGAGGTCGCCGGGTTGATCACTCCCCGCGAGCACCTCGGTTTCACCACCGCCGACGGCGCGGTCTACGCCGTCGGGGGCCGGACGACCGGGTTGGGGAACCTGGCCGCCTTCGAGGTCTTCGACCCCGAGGAGATGGACTGGGAGCGGCTCTCGGATCTCCCCACGCCACGCGGCGGACTGGCTGCATCAGCGATCGGAGACATGATCATCGCTGTCGGTGGCGAGGAACAGGCCACGTTCGACGAGGTGGAGGCGTATGACATCGGAGACGAGGAGTGGGTCAGCCTCCCGCCGCTTCCAACCGCCCGCCACGGGCTCGCTGTCGTGTCGTTGGAGGACACGCTGTTCGTCCTCTCCGGCGGGACGACGCCCGGCTACTCCTACTCGGCGGTCAACGAGGCGCTGACTCTCGGGATCGGCTGATCGTCGACCACGTGCCGGGGCGCCAGTTGCTCGGCGAGCGCAATCGTCGCCGAGTCCGGTTCGATCTCGACCAGGTCCGCCTCCTCGGCCACCCGGGTCAGCATCGAATCTGCAACGGTCTCCAGGTCGATGCCAGGCAGCGCCGAAGCCAAGTCTCCCGTCGTCTCCGGGTCCCATTCGATGCCGAGCTCGCGGTACACCGGGAGGAGCACCCGGCGCACCTCGGCTGCTCCCTCCACGACCACCACACCGCCGACGTGGGCGGCTCGGGCCACGAGCCGCTGACCGACTCCCACGATCTTGCGACGACCCCCGATGTTGATGCTGTGCGATCCCGGGCAGTACTCGCCCGGGACCTCTCCGATCCGGGCGTCGGCCCCGAGACTCCGGATTGCATCCGATATCACTCCCGCCACCGTGTCGAACCGCCGGCGCACCCGCTCCCTGCGGCGCCTCATCGGGGAAGGCCCAGGCGAACGCGATCGTGCCCGGGTGGAAGACCGCGGCGCGCCCCCCGGCAAGCCGCTCGATCGCCTCGAAACCCTCCGCTCTGGCTGCGGCCACGGCAGCACCGAACCGCCGGTCGACCACGTCGCGCCGCCCGAATGCCACAATCGCTCCCGGGCGGTGCAACCGAATCGTCTCACCCATCTCGCCGGCGGACACCCTGAGCAGGATGGCGTGCGACAGCGCGGTGTCCATGCCCGGTCTTTCGGGGAACCCGGCGCGGACGACATCGATACGCGGCATGACATTCAGCGTAAGCGGAGGAACTTTGGGCGGGGCCACGTCGTCGGTAGCGTGAAGGCATCCGTTGAGGAGTGCGTTGAACCGGGGCGCCGTCATCAGGGTCGCCACCACAGCCGTGGTTGCTGTGGTCCTGCTCACATCTTGTGGTGAGTCGCCGCTGCGTGGGATCGGCGGCCGCAGCCAGAGTTGGGTGGACGCCGGAGCACCGACCACCGTCCAAGGGACTGTTCGTCGTGACCTTCCGATCCACGCAACCTCGCGTGCCGACTGGGCCAACGACCGTTATGGCAGTCCCTCGGCGCAGGCCAACGTCAATGCGGTGCTCCGCAGGGTCTGGAACCGTCGGGAGGCCGGCGAGGAGTACCTCCAGGCAAGCCGGTTCGAGATCGCCAGGGTCTTGAGGGGGCTCGAGTTCCCCACAGCCCTCCCCGAAGACGTGATCTATGTCACCAGCCAGTTGGTGTTCACCGGCGATGGCAAGATGGCCGACCCCTTGCTCGCCGCGTTCGGCCTGTGGACCATTCCTCCCTACAGCCAGAGCCGAACCGTGGGCCAGAGCGGGGTGCTCAGCGTCATGCGGCGCTTCCCTTCAGGCGCATTGGCCGAGGGCGACGATGGGTGCAGCCGCTTCACCGACAGGGTGATCGAAAGCTGCGTCCGGATCCGTCTAGAGGACCGCCCAGCCTGGGTGCTCACCGAACCGGTGGGGACGACGATCGTGTGGGAGGAAGGTTCCTACCGGTACGAGCTCTTCCACCGTGACTCGGTCAAACCGGTGGTGGCACGGGCTATGGCGGTGGGGATGGCACCGATCAACCGCGCCGTCTCGACCGAGCCCGACCTCCCCCGGCTGCTGCAGCGAGCCCGCCAGACCCAAGCAGGCTGATCGAACGGGCTGCTCCCCGGGTAAGGGTGTCGGGCCTATAACCTGGCCCGGCTTCCCCCGGAGGGTTCATCATCTACCACGGCGGGTGGTTCACCTACCTGAGCGCCGACGAAGACGCCGAGCCGCCCAAGCTGGATCGGGCGCTCTTGCGGCGCGTCTTCGAGTACGGGCGTCCCTACCGCCTGTTGCTCGTCGGGGTGCTCGCGACGATCTTCGTGATCTCGCTCCTCTCGGTGATCCCCCCCGTCCTCTCGCGTCAGTTGGTGGACGTCGCCATCCCTCAGGGCGACATCCAGCTTCTCACCCTGCTCGGGGCGGCCATGATCGTCGTCCCCTTCGCCAACGCCCTGATCGGCGGGATCCAGCGATGGCTCTCGGCACGCGCCGGGGAAGGGATCATCTTCGACCTGAGGAGACAGCTCTACGTCCACCTTCAGGGGATGTCGCTGCGGTTCTTCACCAACACCAGGACCGGGGAACTGATTTCGCGGCTCAACAGCGACGTGGTCGGAGCCCAACAGGCGGTCACCGGAACCTTCGTCTCGATCGTGTCCAACATCGTCCAGGTGGCGATCATCCTGGTGGTCATGCTCCGGGCCGATTGGCGGCTGACGCTGCTGGCGGTGGCGGCGCTGCCCCTCTTCATCTGGCCGGCGCGCCGGGTGGGCCGGGCGCTGCGCAAGGTCACCGAGCAGCAGATGGAACACAACGCCACCATGTCGAGCATCCTCCAGGAGACCTTCAACGTCAGTGGGGCGCTGCTGGTCAAGCTCTTCAACCGGACCGGGCACGAGGTGGATCGGTTCTCGATCGAGGCCGGCGAAGTGCGCGACCTCGGGGTACGGCGGGCCGTCATCGGCCGTTGGTTCTTCGCTGCTCTTGGTCTGGTCTCAGCGGTGGGGACCGCCGCCGTTTTCTGGGTGGGCGGCTACATGGTCATACAGGGGACGATCACCCTCGGGGTGATCGTGATGTTCACCGGACTCCTCGTCCAGCTCTACGGGCCGCTGTCCGCCATCTCCAACAGCAGGGTCGAGTTCGCCACCTCGTTGGTGTCGTTCGAGCGCGTCTTCGAGGTGATCGACCTGCCGAGCGACATCGAGGAGGTCCCGGATGCCGAGGCTCTTCGCCCGATGCGCGGCGCCATCGAGTTCGACCAAGTTTGGTTCCGCTACCACACCGAGGGGGCGAGCGGGCTGGCCGATGCCAAGCGGCCCAGGCGCCCTGCCCCAATGGCCGTCCCCGATCTCGCCGCCGGTGCGCGTCGGTGGGCGCTGCAGGATGTGTCGTTCCGAGTGGAGCCCGGCGACCTCGTTGCGCTCGTCGGGCCGAGCGGCGCGGGGAAGACCACCGTCAGCTATCTCGTGCCCCGGCTCTACGACGTCGAGCGAGGCCGCGTCCTCATCGATGGCCACGATGTGCGCGCCGTGACCCTCGGACTCGCTGGCCGACGGGATCGGCGTGGTCACCCAGGAGACATACCTCTTCCACGACACCATCGCCTCCAACCTCCGCTACGCCAGACCGGACGCCACCCAGCAGGAACTCGAGGAGGCCGCTGCCGCGGCCAACATCGACGAGTTCATCGCCTCGCTCCCCGAGGGGTACGAGACGCGGGTGGGGGAGCGGGGCTACCGGCTCTCGGGTGGCGAGAAGCAGCGGATCGCCATCGCCGGGTGATCCTCAAGGACCCGCGCATCCTGGTGCTCGACGAGGCGACGTCGCACCTCGACTCACAGTCGGAGGCCAAGATCCAGGAAGCGCTGGAGAGGGTGATGAGCGGCCGCACCTCTCTGGTCATCGCCCACCGACTATCGACGGTGCTCGCCGCCGACCGGATACTCGTGTTCGATCAGGGGCGGCTGGTCGAGCAGGGCAATCATGTCGAACTGCTCGCCGCCGGTGGGCTCTACAACCGGCTGTTCGAGACCCAATTCCTGGCGCAGCGCGCCGGGTTGATCGATCGTCCTCGGCGCCGAGCCGGTGCTCGAGGCGGGCGGCGAAACCCGACGGCGCGCTCAGCCGCTGACCGGCTCGAGCCTCCTGCCGGTGCCGATGTTGCGGGTGAGGTTGGCGGCGAGAAGCGGGTCGGATGGCGCCAGCAGCAGCATCTCGCCGTCGTGGCACAACCACAACTCGGTCGTCCACGCGGAACCAGACACCAGGCTGGAAGGCGGTGAGGTGCGACCGCATGCGGCGTCCGGGCGGCCGGTAGAGCAATACCCAATCGGCCGGACCCCGCACCGAGGGGAGGCGACCCACCAGGTCGTACTGACCAAAGGCGCGGTTCATCGCCTCGGCGGGATCGAGCGGGCCCGACGGACCAAACCACTGCACGATGCCGCAGTCGGCGCAGGCCACGACCGACATCCCGGCGATCTCGACCGGCAGGTGGCGGCAGTTGAAGTTCTCCCCGTTGAAGTTCTTCCCGTTGAAGCCATTCCCGTCCATGGGACGCATCCTGTCACCAGGGTGTGACATTCCTCGGCGTGAGGAGCGGGTCGGGGTCCGATCAGGCGGGATCGGCGACGAAGGGCCTCTCGGTCGCGTCCTCGGTATCGCGGGATGCCCCGGGCACGAGGAGGAGAGGTCGGCGGGAGTTGCGCATCACGTCTGCGGAAACGCTCCCCCAGCTGCCGTCGGCGAAGATCGGCCGCGTCGCACCGATGACGATCAGCCCGGCATCGATCCGGTTGGCGGTGTCGACGATCGCTCAGCCGGGTCGGAGCCCTCGACGTAGAGCGCCGCGGTGGTCAGACCGCGGGAGCGGAGCGCCACCACCACGGGCTCGGTGAGCCGTCTGCCCCGCTCGGCCACGTAGCGGGCTACCGCCGCTTCCCGGGCGGCGACACGATCGCTGGGGTCATCCTCGAACGGCCGCCACTCCTCGGCGCTCAGCGAGTCGAGGAAGCTGCGTGGCACCTCGATCACCGAAAGGACCGACACCTCACCGTCGCCGCCCACGAACCGCTCCACCAGATCGGCCACGGGGCCAGGGGGCAACACTCCTGCCGTGGCGATGAGGATCCGCACTGCCAAAGAGGTTAGGCCGATGACCTGCGGCGGGGCCGGTCGTCGGGGATGCCGGTAGCCTGACGAGCCCGGCACCGAGGAGAGCGATGGACGACACCCTGACCGACGAGTTGGTCAACGCGGTCACCTGGCGCATACCCAACGCGCTGGTGCTCGTCGGGTCGCGCCACGGAGACGAGTGGAACGGGATGACCGCCAGTTGGGTGACCCAGGTCTCGATGGAGCCGGTCCTCATCGGCATCGGGGTGGACAACAAGGCGGTGACCCACCGGTTGATCAGCGCCTCCGGGGTGTTCACGGTGAACCTCTGGTCACCCGAGGACACCCGGGTGTTCGTCAAGTTCTCCAAGCCGGCGAAGTACGAGGACGGCAAGCTCAACGAGCGGCCGGTGCGTCCGGGTCGCACCGGAGCACCGATCTTCGACGAGGCCGATCGCCTGGATGGAGTGCGAGGTGCGGCAACTCGACGGATCTGGGCACCCACACCTTCTTCGTGGGAGAGGTGGTGGCTGCCGGGCTTCCTTCGCCGGACGTGGAGAAGGCCGCGGCCATCGGCGACACGCGGATGAAGTACGGCGGGGTCAAGCGGGGCGGCCACTGAGCCGGACCGCAGCGTCGGGCGAGGAGTTGGCATGGACGCAAGGGTCGACGACAAGGTGGCCATCGTCACCGGGGCGAGCAGGGGGATCGGCGCCGCCACCGCCCTCGAACTGCTCCGCAGCGGCGCTCGGGGGGTGGTCATCACCGGCCGCCGTGCCGAGAACCTCGAGGAGGCGGAGGCCTCACTGGCCGACGCCGGCGCCGACCCGTCGTCGATCCACGCCCGGGTGGCAAGGGCCGACGAGGAAGAGGATGCCGTTGCGACCGTCGCCGCCGCCATCGAGAGGTTCGGCGGCTGCGACATCCTGGTCAACAACGCCGGGACCAACCCCTCGGGCGGGCCGATCATGGAGGTCGACCAGGGTGCCATCGACAAGACGTGGGCGGTCAACCAGAAGGGCCCGCTGCTCTGGTCCCGCCAGGTATGGCATCAATGGATGAAGGAACACGGCGGTGTGATCGTCAACGTCGCCTCGGTCGGTGGCATGGCTCCCAGCCATGTGCTCGGCGCCTACAACGTCTCAAAGGCGGCGCTGATCCATATGACGAGGCAACTCGCCTTCGAGTTGGCGCCGACGGTGCGGGTCAACGCGGTGGCGCCGGCCGTGGTGAAGACCAGGCTGTCCAAGCTGTTGTGGGAGGACGAGGCCGGCGCAGCCGCGCTCCATCCGCTGGGGCGCCTCGGCGTCCCCGAGGATGTGGCGGACGCAATCGTCTTCCTCTGCTCGGACCGGGCGACCTGGATCACCGGGGTGACCCTCCCTGTTGACGGGGGTGTGGTCGGGGCCAGCGGGTCGCTGGGGTGAGAGCCGTCAGACCAGCGGGTAGCCGGGTCGGCCCTTCGCCACCCAGTCGTCGAAGGCGGCATCGGTCCCGACATCGAGCCCGCGGTCCTTTGAGATCGCGTAGCGGTGGTAGAGCACGTCGCAATAAGCCTGGACCGGATCCACCACGCCGGCGGTGTCGCGCAGCCTGATCAGCATCGGCTCGAACTGGTTGACCCGCCACCGCACCGCATCGATCGCCTTCCCCGTCTGCGTCTCGCCGCCCGTTGAGTCCGACTGGAAGTAGTAGAGGTCCGACAGGATCTGTCTCGCCTGGAACTCGAGGGCATCGACCCCGGTCAGCTCGCGCAGCTTGTCGGCGTGGAAGGCCCTGCCGCCCACCCGAGCCCTCACCTGGAATCGGTTGCCATCCTCGGTGGGGACGAGATCAACCTCCTCGACGATGAACCCGAGCTCGTTGAGGCTCTCGATCCTCTCGTTGATCTTGTACCGCTCATCGGGCCCGATGGTCCACACCTCGGTGAGCTCGTGCCACAGCCCCCGATAACGATCGGCGATTGCCTCACCGAGGGCCATGTCGGCTTCCTCGACGTCCACGCCCTGTTGGGCGGCGATATCCGCCATGCCCCAGGCGACGTTCTCGATCATGATCCCGAGGTCCTGCTCGCGCTGACCGCTGCTCAGCTGGGTGTGGATCTCTGCGGTCTCGGCGTCGACCAGCATCGTTTCGACCTTGTCGGCATCGAAGCGGTAGAGCACGTTCGAGAGCGAGCCGTCGCCCCAGAAGCATCCGGCGACATGGAGCTCGGCAAAGAGACCGGCGAAGGCATCGAGCATCTGGTTGCGCCGTATCCCGAAACCCGGACCCTGGAGCAGTTCGAGGTACGAGTAGGAGAAGTCCTCGTATCGGGTGATGAGGGCCGCTGCCTGCTCGGCGGTTGAGATCGGGGTGACGGCCCTCGACGAGGCCGACCGCCCGGACGGCAGGTGCGTCGACCAGCTCGAGCCGGCGGAGAACGTCGTAGTCACGCCGCGCCGGTCTGGTTGGCAGCTCCTTGATCGCGTAGATCGACGGACCCATGGCGATGAAACGGACCTCGTGACGGGAGATCCCCTTTGGCAGGTCGATCAACCTCGGGTCGTCCCATCCAGCGAGCGGGGTGTCCCAAGGTAGGTCGAGGAAGTCGGGGTGCCCGGCACGGACGGTGACGGTTGCTGCAGGGGACCAATGGCCAGGTAGCGGCGATGGCCGAACGGTACCCCGGAGCCGCCGGCGGTCAGCCGGTGGGGTCGGTGAGGTACTCGGAGATGGCGAGGATGTTGCCCTCGCTGTCGCGGAACCATGCGGCACGCTCTACGCCGCCGAGCTCGGCGATCCCATGAACGGTCCGCAGCCCGGGCATGTCGTACTCCTCGAAGACGACGCCGCGCCCACGCAACTCGTCCACTGTGGCCTCCAGGTCGTCTGTCACCCATCCACCGAGAGTGTGTCCGGCCGTTCCTGCCGACGATGTCGGGTAGAGCTGGAAGAGGGTCGATCCGCACCGGTAGCTGATCCAAGCCTCGGTTTCGACCAGAGGTGACAACCCGAGCTTCTCGGCGTAGAAGACCTTGGCCCGCTCCAAGTCGGAAGCGGGCAACGTGGGCCAGAAGTCCATCCTGTCGAGCACGGTGCCTCCGGTATCTCGGGTGGCGGCGAAAGCTATCGGGATCCTCGCGCCGGTTGGCATGATGGGCACCAGGTGGTGTCCCGGGGGGGATCGCCCATGTAGGCGCGTTCGATGGTCGATCCACACCTCAGGCAGGGCTTGCCGGCCCGCCCGTAGACCCAGGCCGGACGCCGCCGGTCGCCGGTGGTCGATCGGCCAGGTCCGGTCGAGACCAGGTCGATCGATGTTGGCCCGCAGGAGCCGGTGGGCCCGATGGGCCAGCGCCAGCAATCGGTCCCGGTCGAGGGCAGCCACCGGTGTCGCCGGGTGGACCCGTTCGAGGAAGAGGACCTCGCACTTGTAGGCATTGCCCACCCCGGCGAGCACCGACTGCGACAGGAGGAGATCGCTCACCGGCCGGCTGGGTGGAAAGGACGCGGCGCGCCGCAGGTACTCCTCCTCGTCGAACTCCGACTCGACCACATCCGGGCCGAGATGGGCGATCCCCATCTCGACGATGCGCCGGCGCTCGACCTCGACACGCGGCGCCGAGAAGCAGACCGCGGTCACGGTGTCGGTCGCAATCACCAGACGGGCGGCTCCGTAGGGCCGGCGCCACCGCTCGCCCGACCTGTATACATGCCAAGCGCCCGGCATCCCGAGGTGGGTTCGGATGCTCAGCCCGTTGTCGAGGTGGATCAGCAGGTGCTTGCCGTGCGATCTCACCTCGTCGACCCGGGAGCCGACAAGACGCTGGGCGCTGCGTCGCACCGCGGGGTTGGTCCCATCGACATGGGTGATCAACTCGCCCCCGAGTGCCTCCTGCAGCCGCTTCGCCGCCCTGGCGATGACGTCTCCCTCAGGCACCGGTCCCTCAAAGCCCCGATGGCGTTACCCGCGCCATGCCAGCCCGCGCACTGCCGTGGCGAACCCGGCTGCGCCGAAGCGCATCCCCGAGGGGGGTCTCCGCCACCGGCCTGCCGTCCACGGTGGTGAGCAGGAGACGGTGCCTGCGTCTGCCCAGGTCTGCCAGCGCCGCGGCGACCGGTTCCAACGCGTCGCCAAAGGTGACCACCCTGCGACCACCGCGCTCGACGAACGCCGCCAGCGACCCACCAAGCAGCACCACGGCGGCCCCTGCCGCCCGCGCCGGCTGGGCGCCTTGGCTCTCCGGCCACGGCAATGCGGCCCCGTATGGGTTGGCGGGGTCGGTGGCGGCGAGCACGGTGACTCCGCCATCATCGGACGACCGCAGCCGGTCTACCGCACCCGGCATGGCGAACTGGGCGCCACCCAGGCCCTCGACGAAATAGCCGCGCCGCACCCTCCCGGTCTCCTCCAACCTGGACAGAACCGGGTAGAGCCCGCTGAATCCGCCGGGCAGCCCCTCGGCCGCCACCGCCGCCCGGGTGAGGACACCGTGGCGGTCGAGGAGTTGCAGCGCCCATGCCGTGGCCGACTCGGTCGGATCGGGTGTCGTCCCCGTCAGGTCGGAGACCAGGTACCACCGGCCGGTGGCGGAGGGCGGCGATGCCATCACCTGGGCCATCACCTGGCCTGGTCGTCGAGTGGAGGAGCGGCGCACAGACCGTTTCCCTCCGACCAGGGCGCGCAGCGGGCCGAGCGTGTCGTTGGTGATCTCGCCCGCCCACACCAGGTCCCATATCGCCTCGACCACGGTCTCGGGGTCGCCGCCACCGGCGGCCTGGTACAGCTCACGGAAGAAGGAGGCTCCCCGTTGAGAAAGGTGCTTGCGGATCGCATCGTGGACCTGCCCCTCCAACGGCTCGGCGCCGGCACGGCCGAGCAGTGGCAGTTGATCTGCGAAGAAGAGACCCACCCGACCATCGCGGGGTCCGATCGAGCCCGCCCCCACCCACACCAGGTCACCGCCGACCATCAGTCTGTCGAGGTCCTCTGGGCGATAGTTGAGCCGAGCGGGGAGCACATCGGTCTCGAGTGCCGAAGCGGGGATGGCGGCACCTTGAAGCTGGCGGATGACGTCGGACAATCCGGGGCGGTCGGTGGGGGCTGTGCCCACGCCGTGCCAGGCTGGGAGGAACCTCCCCAGCGCATCGGGCGCCACCGGCTCGATCTCCTTGCGGAGGACGGCGAGCGAGCGTCGCTTGAGCCGTCGCAGCACCTCCACGTCCACCCATTCCACCCCGTCGCCACCGGGGCGGAACGCCCCCCGCACCACGCGGCCCTGGGACTCGAGGCGCTCGAGGGCTCCTCTGGCCACCGCCGGCGCCAGCCCGAGGGCGGCTGCAGCGGCGGCCTCGGTGAACGGTCCATGGGTCCGGGCGAAACGGCCAACGACGTCGCCCATCGGGTCGGGCACCGGCTCGAGGAAGGTGAAGGGGACGCCGGCTGGGGGCTGGACACCGAGCGCATCGCGCAGGCGGGCGCTGTCCTCGATGGCGGCCCAAGTGGCAACACCAGCGACCCGTACCGGGATGGCGCGCCTCGCCGCGGTGAGCTGGTCGAGCAGGGCCAGCGCGTCCCCCTCGACGAGCCGGGCACCGACACCATCGACGGTGAGAGGTCCCAGCCTCATCAAGAGGTCGTGCACCCCGTCGAGGCCCTTCACCCGCCGCTCCTCGGTGAGGGCCTGCAATTCGAGTTCGACCTCACCCACCACATCGGCGTCGAGCAGCTGGCGCAGCTCTCCCTCGCCCAGCAACTCGGCAAGCAGGTCGCGGTCGAGGGTGAGTGCCGCGGCACGGCGTTCCGCCAGGGGGGTGTCGCCCTCGTAGAGGTAGGCGGCGACGAAGTCGAACAGCAGCGACGCGGCGAAGGGGCTGGGGCTGGTGGTGACCACCTCGGCGAGCCGGATGCGGCGGGACTGGATGCCGCCGAGCACCTCACGCAGAGCGGGGAGGTCGAAGTCGTCTTGGAGTATCTCCCTGTAGGTCTCGAGAACGATGGGAAAGGAGCCGAACTGACGGGCCACGGCCAAGAGGTCGGCGGCACGGCGCCGCTGCTGCCACAAGGGGGTCCGCGACCCGGGGCGGCGGCGGGGGAGGAGCAGGGCCCGGGATGCCGCCTCGCGGAAGCGAGCGGCGAAGAGGGCGGTGTCCACCAATTGCTCCATCAGGTGCGCCTCGGCCTCCTCCGGGTCGATGGCGATCTCCTCGGCGGAGGCGACGTCGTCGGTGTCGGGGAACCGGAAGACCATCCCGTCATCGGACCAGATGACATCGACGTCGTGGCCGTACCGCTCCCTGAACCTCCTCACCAGCGCCATCGCCCAGGGAGCGTGGACCCGGGCGCCGAGGGGAGAGAGCACGACGAGGCGCCAGTCGCCGATCTCGTCGCGGAATCGCTCGACTACGACCGTCCGGTCGGTGGGGACGACTCCGACGGCCTCCTGCTCGTCGGTCAGATAGGTGACGAGGTTGGAAGCGGCCAGCGGGTCGAGCCGGTAGCGGTCACGGAGCAGTCTCCTCTGCTTCGGCCGGGGGCATGGCCGCCACCTGGCGGATGAACTCACCGATGGCCCGGCCGGTCTCGAGTGGCCGTCCCGGGGCATCGCCGTGCCAGAACGGCATGTTGGCCGCCGGAGCTGCCGGCTCGGGGACCACCTCCACCCGGTCGTGCTCGATGTCGACGATGCGCCACGAGCTGGCACCGAGGAGGAAGACGTCGCCTGGACGGCTCTCATACACCATCTCTTCGTCGAGTTCGCCGACACGGGCGCCGTCTGGGAGTGTCACCCGGAAGAGTCCCCGGTCGGGGATGGTGCCGGCGTTGGCCACTGCGAGCTGCCTTGCCCCGGGCCTGGGGGTGATGGTCCCATCCACCCGATCCCAGGTGATACGCGCCCTGAGCTCGGCGAACAGGTCCGATGGGTAGCGCCCCGCCAGCATGTCGAGCGTCGCCTCGAACGGGCCGGCGGCCAGGTCGGCGTATGGGGCGCTCCGTCGCACCACCGCCAGAAGTGATGGCGGCCGTCCAGGGCTCCACCGAAACCATCGAAACCACCTGCTGAGCGAGCACGTCAAGCGGGTTGCGTGGGATCCGGGTGGACTCGACCGCCCGGTCCACCATCCTGTCCACGACGACGGTCGCCTCGAGCAGGTCTCCGCGGAACTTGGGGAACACCTTGGCCCGGCTGATCGCCCCGACCTGATGGCCTGCCCGCCCGACTCGCTGCAGCCCGGAGGCGACCGAGGTTGGTGACTCGACCTGGATGACCAGGTCCACGGCTCCCATGTCGATACCCAACTCGAGCGACGAGGTGGCAACCACGGCGCGCAGCTCGCCCCGTTTCAGCCCTTCTTCGATCGACACCCGTTGCTCGCGCGATACCGAGCCGTGATGCGCCCTGGCCAGTTCCTCGCCAGCGAGGGCGTTGAGCTCGGAGCAGATCCGCTCGGCGAGCCGCCGGCTGTTGGCGAAGACGATCGTCGATCGGTGTTTGCGGATCAGATCGAGGACCCTCGGGTAGATCGCCTCCCACACCGACGGTCTGCTGGTGGGCAGCCTGGGATCGGGGGGATCGACGGTGCCGTCGGGGCGGGCACTCACCTGAGGCTCCGGCCGGAGCGGTGCGGTCATGTCCTCCACCGGCACCACCAACTCGACCTCGAGATCGTGGTTCCCCGGAACATCGACCACGCTGACCGGGCGGGGCACCCAGTCGCCTCCTTCTCCGTTCCAAGGTCCCTCCACCGAGGAAGCGGGCGATCGTTTCGAGCGGGCGCTGGGTGGCGGAGAGCCCGAGCCGCTGTGGGGCGACCCGGGTCAGCTCCTCGAGCCGCTCCAACGAGATGGAGAGGTGCGCTCCTCTCTTGGTGCCGGCGACGGCGTGGACCTCGTCGACGATCACCCAGCGGACCGTCTCCAGGATGCTGCGTGTCGCCGAAGTGAGGATGAGGAATAGCGACTCGGGGGTGGTGATGAGTATGTCGGGAGGGTGGCGCTGCATCCTCCTCCGCTCGTCGGCAGGGGTGTCACCGGTGCGGATCCCGGGGACCAGCTGTGCCGGTGCCGGCAACCCAAGCCGGTTGGCGGCGTGGCCTATCCCGGCGAGCGGCGCCCTGAGGTTGCGCTCCACGTCGTAGGCGAGCGCCTTGAGCGGCGAGATGTAGAGCACGCGGCACCGCTCTGCGGGTTCGGGGACCGGTTCGTGGAGCAGCCGATCGAGCGTCCAGAGAAAGGCAGCGAGCGTCTTGCCCGACCCGGTGGGCGCATGGACCAGGGTGTGCTCGCCACGGGCGATGACCGGCCATCCCAGCGCCTGAGCCGCGGTGGGCTCGGCGAAGGTGCTCTCGAACCAGCCCCTGGTGGCCGGCGAGAACCCGGCCAGAGGGTCGGGAGCCATTCGGCGCATCGTAGGGCCAGGGTGGGAAGCGAAGACGGGGGTGATCACTCCGTGATCACGGTGGTCGTGGAGGTGGTAGGTGACGACACAGCCATCTGCGGCGAACTGCTGACCCCGGGATCTGCGCCGCTTGGCTGCCGTCCGCCGTCCGCCGTCTCGCCTTGGCTAGGCGGCCGCCATCCGTGTTACTGCAGCGGCGAGCACCGGGAGGGCGTCGGCCACGATGAGATCTTCCATGGCCTCGACCACAGCGGGGTCGAACTGGGTGCCGGCGTGGGCGATGAGCTCGGCGACCACCACTTCCACGGGGAGCGACGATCGGTAGCAGCGATCGCTGGTCATGGCGTCGTAGGTGTCCGCCACGCAGAGGATCCGAGCCAGGTAGGGGATTTCGGTGCCGGCACGACCCAGCGGGTAGCCCCGTCCGTCCCACCGCTCGTGGTGGCAGAGCACCGTCTCGGCGATCTCGGGATGGAACACACGGGCGGTCATGGCGTACCCGAGCTCGGGGTGACGGCGTATGTGGCTCCACTCGTCAGGTGTCAGCGGGCCCGGCTTCCCGACAACATCGGGGTTGAGGCGGATCTTGCCGATGTCGTGCAACATCGCCGCTACCTCGAGGTGGTCGAGCTGCGACGCCGAGAGGTCGAGGTGGCGGCCGAGCGACAACGCCAAAGCGGCGACCCGGAAACCGTGTCCCTCGAGGTCGTCCACTCCCTGGCCCAGCATGGTGAAGAACTCATCCACCTGCCGGTCCACTGTCGATCCTGTGCGCATCCCCCGCATTCCTTCCTGGTCCCTCTTCTAGATCAGGCCCACCCCCGGCCGATACACAGTGTCGACGATCTCTTCTTCGCGGTCCATGGGGCGGGCGACCCATTCGGCCTGGCAACTGACTATTCGGAGCGAGGGATCGATCCGGTTTGGGTCAATTCCGGTGAATCGGCCGGGCCGTTCTCGAAGGAGGCATCCGTCGCCCTCTTCGAGCCCGGCAGAAGGCTTGGTCAGGGAGAGATCGGCTGACGGGCGGCTGCGACCAGCGCCGCGGCCCGGGCGGGATCGACCGCACCCGTGGTGACCCCGTCGCGCTTCAGGGCGGTGCCGGCGATGACGCCGTCGGCCGCCGTCAGGAAGCGGGCGACCGTCTCGATGGTGACACCGGAGCCGACCATCACAGGCGCCTCGGGGACGGCGTCACGCACTCGGGCGATGTCGTCGGTGGACGTCGGCTGTCCCGTAGCACGGCCGGAGACGATGAGGACGTTGGCTCCGGCACGGTGGAACGTGTCGCTGGCTGCATCCTCCAACGAGACCGAGCCGAGGGGGACGGCATGCTTGACATGGACATCCGCCCAGACGGACGTGTCCCCCAGCGTCGCCCGCTCTCTGGCGACCTCGGCAGCACGACCCTGGACCAGTCCCTGGTCGGTGACCATGGCACCGGCGAGGACGTTGACGCGGATAAAGGAGGCCCCGGTAGCGGCGGCAATGGCCAGCGCCGCTATTGCGTCGTTGCGGAGCACGTTGACACCAACCGGTAGGGGCACCGCATCGCGCACCGCGGCCACGGCTCGGGTCATCGCGGCGACGGTGATCTTGGGCACGTCATCGGCGAAGAACGGCTCATCGCCGTAGTTCTCCACGATCACGGCGTCGAACCCGGCCTCCGCCAGGACGGAGGCGTCGGCGATCGCCCGGTCGACGACGGCCTGGAGCGACCCACCGAACCGGGGAGCCCCGGGGAGCGGTCCGAGATGGACCATCCCCACCAGCCGGGGAGGGATCATCGCCGCTTGCCGAGAACGCGCACCGCAGCCTCGGCGAGGTCACCCTCGACCTTGAGCGTCAATGCGCCGGGTGGGATCCGGCCCACCACCAGCCGGCACCAATCGCCGGCAGGCCCCTTGATGAGACTTTCGCCGCCCTCGGGGCCCCACACCCACTTCGAATACCCAGGCCCCATCACCTCGAGCCTCACCTCGCCGTCATAAGACTCGCCGGCGGTGGCAAAGGCCTCGGGGAGTTCGGCCCATCCGATCCAGGCGACATGGCGCAGCCGGGCAGAGTCCTCCGGCTCGCCGCGGAGCACCCCCTCGATGTCGAGGGCATGCGCCCAGGTGTCACGCAGACGATCGGCGGCGATGCGGCGCCCCTCGACCGGCCCGTCGAACCAGGGAACCTGCTCGTCGCCCTCCATGCGGGAGAGAGCCTCGACGACCCTTGCCCTCGCCTCACGCCACCACTCGATCACGTCCTGGGGACGCATGGCGTTGGCCCTGGTGGCGCGCTCAGCGAGCACCGGGTCGGGACCCTCGGCGATGGCGCGGTCGAGCATCTCGCCTCCACCATCGAGCGAGTCGCGCGCCAGTTCCTCGTCGGAGGCCAGATGGGCCACCAGGTCCTTGACCGTGGTGCTGTTCCTGGCCTTCACCGACCAGTCGCGGATCGGGGCGCGTTGCAGGAACTGGTCGAGAGCCTGTTGCTCCGCGACCAAATCAGAGAGAATGTCACGCACGACCTCAAATTGTAGCCGTCATCCAGGGGTCAAAATGACGGCCGGAAACCGCCCAAGGACCCCTCACCAGGGTCGTTCCGCCTGCTCCTCACCGAATGCCGGCGGAGGATGGATCGGCTCTTCCGGCTGTCCGACCAGGTCGTTGAGTGCGTCTATCAGCTGGCGTAGCCGCCCGTAGCTGCGGCGATCGAAGACGAAGGCGATCCGGGCGCGGTCGATGACGTCGTTGTCCTCGATCTCCCTGTCGGTGGGCTCGACGACTTCGATCTTGCCCTCCACCACGATGTCGGCGAACTCCTCGTTGAGAAGTCCGAGTTGTTCCTCGTTGGGCGCGGTGGCGAGGCGGAGCACCAGGCGGCCGCCCACGTAGCGCTGCGAGTGGTAGTTGGCGTAGAAGCGGATCACCTCGTCGACCGCCTCGTCGGCATCGTGGATGATCCGGTAGAGGTTCAGGTCCTGCTCGGCGATCATCCCGCGCCCGGCCAGGCGGGTGCGGATCAACTCGTCCCACGCCTCCCAGAATCCGGTCCCCTCGGCTTCGAGCATCACGATCGGGTGGAGATCGCTCTTCCCCGTCTGGACCAGCGTGAGCAGTTCGAAGGTCTCATCGAGGGTCCCGAACCCCCCGGGCATGAGGACGAACGCATGTGACTCTTTGACGAAACCGAGTTTGCGGGTGAAGAAGTACTTGAAGTTGATGAGCCGCTCGGGGGCGATCGAGCCCGAAGCCGCCGGCTCGAACGGCAGCCTGATGCTCACCCCGAAGGAGTTCTCCCTCCCGGCGGCGGTGGACCCGGCCTCCATGATCCCTGGTCCGGCCCCGGTGATGATGTCCCACCCCTTCTGCGTGATGAGCTTGCCGAATCGGTACGCAAGTTGGTAGTTGGGATCGTCGGCGGGGAGCCGGGCCGACCCGAACAGGGTGACTTTTGGCTCATCCTGGTGCCGCGAGAACACCAGCATCGAGTAGCGCATCTCCTTGAGAGCGCTGTTGAGCAGCTTGAGATCCCCCCTCTGGGCGCGATCGCGTGCCAGCTTGAGGGCGGTCACGATCAGCTCGTGGATCAACTCGGGGTTGTCCCCGCCCCCGGCCGCATCGACCAGATCCCGGATCTTGGCGTCCAGTTCCGGGTTCCCCATCTCATAGGGGCGCATCCGGCCACCGTAGTTGCCCACCGATCCATGCCAGGCTGCCCGGCGACCCCCGTTTTGACCGGCTCTCTTTGACATGACACAATGTCACATCATGAGACAAGCCACTGAATACCGTCGAATATCTTGGATTGCCGTTCTTGTCGGCTTGGTGCTTGCCGCATGTTCCGGAGGCGACGTGGCAACCGAGACCTGGGTCCCGGTCTCGGCTGCCGGGTTCACCATGGAGATGCCCGCCGAGCCCGTGGAGGAGACCTTCGAGGCGCCGTCGGCGGTTGGGCCGATCTCAGTGGATACCTGGCTGGTCGAGGAGGAGGACAGCGCCGTTGCCTTTGCGGTGAACGACCTGCCAGAGGAGTCGACCGCCAGTGGTCCCGACCCGGTGCTCCAGGGCGCAGTTGCTGGGGCCTCCTCCAACCTGGGGGGTACCACCGTGTCCGACGAGGCCGTCGAGGGGCTCGACTATCCGGCGCGCGACGCCGAGATCACGGCCACGAGCGAGGGGACCGATGTCGTCGTCTTCCTGCGGGCGATGCTGATCGAGAACCAGCTGATCCAGTTGCAGTCTCTCGGCCCGGCCGAGAACCGCGAGGAGATCAAGGCCAGATTCGACCGGCTCGTCGAGAGCTTCGTCGTCGACGGATAGCTCCGGGCCCGGTCAGCCCTCGAACGGCGGGCCAGCCGGTCCCTTCCTGACCACAGCGTTCCACACCGTGTCGTAGTGGTCGCGGTCGTACGGATCGACATGAGGGAGGACCATCGAGTCCCAGGCCTGGCGGAGCGGGTCGGTCTCGCCGGCGTGGATCATCAGACCGGCGGGGACACGGTCGAGCACGGTGCGCAGGCTCATCGGCGTCTCCACCCTCGTCCCCTGGTCGGTTGTCCTGAACGAGGCGTTCACCTCGACCGCGAGCCGGGCGAGCGCCTCGACGAACGGGGCCCGCAGCGCCGGATAGCGGACCTCGAGCATCGAGGTGATCTCCTCGGAGGTGGGGAAGTCCTTCTCCCAGATCACCCACCGATCGGCGAAGGCCTTGTTGAGCGTCTGGGTCCCGGCGTAGTCCCGCAGGTCGGTCGGGTTCATCGTCCCGAACAGGCGAATGTCACCCCTCAGTTGGACGGTCTCCCCGTTTGGCAGGTCGAGCGCTGCATACCGGTCGAGCAGCCCGTGGAGGGCGAACAGCGTCTCGGCACCGGCAGCGTTGAGCTCTGAGAGGTTGACCAGAGCCGGGCCGCGCAGCGCCCTGGTGATATCGCCGTCCTGCCACCGGCTCTCGGTGCCCCCCTTCCCATCGCCGTGGAGCTTGGTCGACCCGATGAGGGTGACGTCCCGCACCTCGCCGGTCAGAGGTATCCGGTAATAGGGGAGGCCGAGCATGGCGGCGAACTGCTCGATGTCGTGGTCCTTCCCAGTCCCCATGTGACCGCGAACCGCTACATGGAGTGGGGCGAACCCCGCCGGATCCTCACGTCGCACCTCTTCCAGCCGGGCGAAGCGGTAGAGCATCCCCAGGTCCACGTAGTGGGGGTCAGGGTCGGGAATCTTGCGGAGACGATGGTCGATGTCCGCCAGGTCGCCTGGCAGCGAGAATCGCTCCAGCGAGATTGGCTTGCCGGCGCCTGCAGGGTCGTTGAAGGTCACGTTCATCGGGTTCCTCTCATTGATCGATGGTCTGCAGGCCCCGCTCGGGCGTGCGACTGGCGCGCTGCCACCAGGCCTCCATCCCCCACATGGCCAGGCTGCGGCGCAGAGCCTGCCTGGTGCCGTCCACGATGGCCCTGGTGAGCGCCTCCGGCTGGCTCACCACCTCGCTGCGACGGTAGGCGGCTTCGACGGTGGCGTCGCCGATCCCTATGCCGAGAACCGTGGTCCCACCGTGCTCGACGCCGTTGACCGCGGCGGCCAGTGCCTCGACCGAGCCGCGCGTCATGCCGTCGGCGAGCACCACCAGCACTCGGACCGTCGAGCCGGTGCGCGCCATCCGCTCGGCGGCATGGATCACGTTGAACTCGTCGACGTTTGCCGCCTTCTCGAACATCGAGACAGGTGGGCTCGAGTTGGGGTACCGCTTCGCCTCCATTGCGGCCTCCGCCGGTTCGGCGGCGGTCCGGAACAGCCCGGCGAGGACGTCTTCGGCGTCGCGCCAGCGCCTCCCGAACGGCTTCACCACGTAGTGGTTCACCGTGGAAATGAGCCGCTCGGCAGCGGCGCCCTGGGTCTGACGGAGCCCGGCGGTGGCCCGGGAGCGGCTCGCGGTGTACCTGGCCTCTGTATCGCCGCGGCGGGCGGCGAAGGAGCGGTTGAACAGCGCCACCTCGAACTCGACCTGAAGCTCGTCGCACAGCCTGGCCAGCGTCCATGCGCCGAGAAGCGCTGCGGCCATCCCCCATGGCGACTTGGCGGTATCGCCGGCCGGCCGGGGCTGGAGCATCGAGGCGGAGGCGTCGACCAGCAGGCTCACCGCATACGAGCGCCGGTTGGGGAGCGCCCTCCGTTCATATATCCGCTCGTAGAGCCCGGCACCGATGAAGAGGGCGGCGTGCGGAGAGAGATCGCCGGCGTCGTACCCCGAACGCAGCCCGCGGCGCTGATTGGCTACGAACAACGGGTACAACTCGCCCGAGACGTGCCGTTGCGCCACCTGCCACCGCCGGGCGAAGCGGTCGAGCGCCTCCCTGCCCTGCTTGCCAAAGCTGCGGAACTGGTCCGGTATCGGGGTGACCAGGAGCCTGCCCCGCATCCCGTTTGGCAGGTAGATGGTTGGGGCCTGACTCACCCTGAGTAGTTGGTCGACGCCCTCCTGCCCGGCGACCTCGCTGTCGGCGCGGCGGGGGGCGTCGCCCGCACGCGACTGTGCCGATCTGCGGGTCTCCTCGTAGCCCTCGGCATCGCGCAGCACTGGGCTGGCCAGCCTGACCCGGTCCACGCCGTCGGCAACGGCGCGCCGGTCGTTCTCCTGGCGGTCCTTGCGCTCCATAACCGTCTCCGCAGGGCTGCCCTCCTTGACGAGCCCGTGGAGGCTTGCCACCTCGAGCAGCATCAACGCCGCCACGGCGACGTCCCAGGGGTCGGCCGCCTTGGCCGCCTGCTCCACGTACGGCGCGGCGTCGGCCAGAGCGACGGCGACCCGCCCGTCGACGCGGCGCTCCAAGCGATCCCGATCCTCGTAGCCCCCGGTCATGAGGAAGCAGGCGAGGGCGAATTGCCCGAGCGGGCGTGCCTGCCCGAGGTGGACCTGGGAGGCGGCCGAATAGATGTCGGCCAGCACCGAGCGCGCCCCCGGGTATACCGCGAGGTTGACCCGCTCCTGGCGGGCGTCCTCGAGGGCAAAGAAGAGCGCCTCGAGAGCGGATCCACCGGCGGCGCGCAGCACCCCGATCAGGTCGCTCTCCCCGGTGACCCCGTGGGGGGCGAAGACGTCGGGAACGGGGCGCCGCTCGTCGAGGTCGGTGGCTACGAGGTGAACGACCTCGTGGAGAGCGGAGGCGATGGCCACCTCGTCGGGTGTCACCGGTGCCGAGACCGCATATGCCGCCTGGAAGACCCGAGGGTCGCAGACGATCTCGTCGGCCCCGGACGAAGATTCGGGCCCGAGTCGCACCACCAGTTGGGGGTTGCCCGAGAGCGTGCGGGCGAAGCGCGTCACCGCAGGTGCCACCCGCTGGTAGCGGCCCACCACCTCCTCGATGGCGCGCTCCTCCGGCCGGACCAGCTGGGTGAGGCTGGAGCGGTGATCCAGGGGGCGGGTGGCGGCCGGCATAGCCGCCCATTGTCTCACTCCAGCAGGGCGCCGTGGCACGGCGCACCCGGGCCGGCGACTCGCTCCCGGCATCTCCGTATCATCCGGCTCATGCACTATGCACTCACCACCCTTCCCAATGGGCTCCGGGTGATCACCGAGGCGATCCCCGGGCTCCGCTCCGTTGCGGTGGGGTGCTGGGTGGATACCGGGACCAGGGACGAACTCCCCAACGAGGCGGGCGCCTCGCACTTCCTCGAGCATCTCCTCTTCAAGGGGTCCGAGACGCTCACCGCCCGTCAGATCTCCGAGACCTTCGACTCCATGGGCGCCGAGTCGAATGCCTTCACCACCAAGGAGTACACCTGCTTCTGGGCGCGGCTGCTCGACGAGGACCTCCCCAAGGGTCTCGGCGTCCTCGCCGAGATGCTCCAGCGGCCGGCTTTCCGCCCCGAGGAGATCGACTCTGAGCGCCAGGTCGTGATCGAAGAGATCAACATGAACGACGACGACCCATCGGACGTCGCCTTCGAGGAGTTCACCGTCGCCCTGTTCGATGGCCACCCGCTGGAGCGCCCTGTCCTCGGAACGAGGGAGTCGATCCGGGCGATGACCCGTGACGACCTCAGCGGCTACTGGAGGCGGCGCTACCGGGTCGATTCGGCGGTGCTCGCCCTGACGGGGTCGATCGACCACGACGACGTGGTGGAGCTTGCCGGGTCGCTCTTCGGCTCCTGGGGCGGTCCCGGGGTCGACCACGAGTTGGCGGCGCCGCTGGTCGAGCGGCGGGTCAGGGTGGTGCGCCGGCCGACGGAGCAGACCCACCTGATCATCGGTGGCGAGGGGCTCACCCGCTCCGACGAGAGGCGTTTCGCTCTCGAGGTGATGAACCATGTCCTAGGTGGAGGTCTCTCCTCACGGCTCTTCACCACGATCCGCGAGGAGCGCGGGCTGGCGTACTCGATCTACAGCTTCCGGCTGCCCTTCGCCGACACCGGCGCCTGGGGTGTCTACATCGGAACCACGCCAGACCTGGTGGCCACCGCCATGGAGTTGATCCTGAGCGAACTGGAGCTCATGTCGGAGAAGGGGGTCAGCCAGGACGAACTCGACCGCGCCAAAGGGAACATGCGGGGTGGTCTCGCCATCGCGCTCGAGGACGCCAACAGCCGGATGACCCGCCTGGGCCGCGACGAACTCATCGGGAATCCCCATCTGTCGGTGGACGAGCGGATCGAGCGGATCGAGAGCGTCACCCTCGAGGAGGTGCGCGAGGTGGCGGCCGAGGTCCTCGGCGGCCCCCGGGTGATCGGCGCCGTCGGCCCGTTCGACCCCTCCGACCTCGAGCAGTACGTGGCCTGAATACCCCTCGAACCCAGGGTTCGTAGCGTCGCAGAGGACACTTCGGGCCCACGGAACGCGCGGCTTCCGTCAGGCGCGCTCCACCAACAGCGACAGGAGCAGGCCATAGACCAGGGCGGCCGCGGCGAACACCCCGAGCCATCGCCACCACCGGGCTTGTAGCGCCTCGCCGGCCACTCTGGTCAGCAGCCCGCCGAGCAGCAGCCAGACGGTGACATCGAGCGGATAGGCGACGGCGAGCGTCCCATCCGATGCGGTCATCGCTCCGACGGATGTGAGCAGACCGGACACCGGGGCGCCGGCGAACGCCAAGGTGAACCCGAGCCGCTCGCACCCACCGACGCAGCGTGTCACTCAGGGTCAACG
Organism: uncultured Actinomycetes bacterium; assembly: GCA_963733905.1. Classification (GTDB taxonomy): domain Bacteria; phylum Actinomycetota; class Acidimicrobiia; order Spongiisociales; family DATADW01; genus DATADW01. The sequence goes on from CAVTEU010000007.1 coordinate 142,838, forward strand.
CCAGCCCGGCGCTGAAGAAGGCCGCCCCGATGAGGAGGAGCGCCAGCCCCGAAGCGAGCGTCGTCCGACAGCCGGGGAGCGTCGACTCGGGGGTGGTTATGGGTCAGCTCTCGCGGATCTCGACGGATCGGATAGCCGGCTCCTCAACGGGACGCTCGCCGCGCAGCTCGAGGTCGGCGATGGCGTCGACCGTCTCCATCCCCCCGGTCACCTCGCCGAAGATGGTGTATTGGTGCGGTAGAGACACGTCCTTGAGCGTGATGAAGAACTGGCTTCCGTTGGTGTTCGGGCCGGCATTGGCCATCGCCACCGTGCCCCTCGTGTAGCGGCGCGGCTTGTCCAACTCGTCGCGGAACCGATACCCAGGCCCGCCGCTACCCGTGCCGGTTGGATCGCCGCCCTGGATGACGAACCCGGGGACCACCCGGTGGAAGATGACGCCGTCGTAGAACCCCTCGCCGGCGAGGAAGGCGAAGTTGTTCGCCGTGATCGGCGCTTCCTCGGGGAACAACCGGATGGTGATCTCGCCGTGGTCGGTGTCGAGGACAGCCTCGTATGTCTTGGCGAGATCGATGGTCATCTCGGGCGGTGTCGGAGTACTGCTTGGCCACTGCGGTCCTTCCGGTGAGGGGTGCCGAGGGTAGGGAGACCCCGAGCGGTGTTCGAATCTCAGAGTCGGGTGGCGAAGTCCCCGTAGTCGACCACCAACCCATCCTCATCGACGGTCAGCGGGTACACCGGGCCATCACCAGGGGCGAAGGAGAAGCGGTAATGGTCGAGCCCATCGGCGGGTGGGAGCCGCTCGTACCGCTGGAGCACCATTTCGACCGACCAACTCCGGAATTCGCACCCAGAGGACGGGGATCTCGGCCGATTCACCCACCGCCAGCCCGAGCCGGACCAGTGGCGGCGTGTTGGTCAGCGGGGTCGAGGCGATGTCCACGTCGTCGCACGACGCGCTGTCGGCTATCGGGTCGTCCCCCAATCGCCACCCGCCGTTCTCGGCGCGCACCAGCGCCAGGCTTCTGGCGCCGCCCTGATCGAAGACCTCGGCTTCGAGGCTCTCCGATTCCCATTCGGTCCCGACAATGAGAGTGAAAGAGACGGAGTATTCCGGGTTGACCACGATCTCACGACCGGAAAGGACGACGTCGTCATCGTGCTCGACCACACGACCCAGCCCGATCCCGTGGACGTCGGTCCTCCGCCAGGCGAGGAAGCGAGGGTATGTCACTCGGACCAGTTTGCCCCTGCACGGGTGACTACGGCGACGACGCCTAACCCGTTTGTCGCCGCTCTCAGAAGAGGGCGGTGGCGAGCCTCTTTCGATAGTCGGCGGTGAGGGGGTGGTCGGGACCGAGCACGTTGAACAGGTCGAGCATGCTCTGCCTGGCCTCGTCGGCCGCTTCGCCCTTCGCCTCGACGATCGACAGCAGAAGTTCGAGGGCGTCGGCCGGCCGGCCCTGCGCGGCGAGCCCACGTCCGGCCTCCAATTTCACCTCGTCACTTGCATCCGGCTGTCTGGCCCGATCGAGCAGAGCTTCGAGGTCCTCGGCCCCACCTGCTTGGAGCCGGGCGACCGCGGCCAGTTGGGTCACCTCGGGCGTGGGGGAGAGCCTTCCCAGGACCTCCTCAGCCTCCTCGGGCCTGGAGTCGGCCAGAAGGAGCGAGGCCAGAGAGGTCCCCGCCTCGATGTGACCGGGCTCGGACTCCAGAGCGGCACGAAGCAACGTCTCGGCCCCCGCGGTGTCTCCATCGAGCGCCAGTTGCCGTGCCCGGTCCACCGCCTTGTCGACCTCGCTCGGGAGGAGTTGCTCGACCCATTGGCGGACCGCCTGCTCGGGGAGCGCTCCGGTGAACCGTGACACCGGTTCACCATTGCGAAAGGCGACCACGGTGGGGATCCCCTGCACTCCGAACCGCATCGAGAGTTGCTGGTTGGTGTCGACATCGACCTTGGCCAGTTCGACGGCACCTCCTTGGTCCTCGACCGCCCGCTCCAGGGCCGGGCCGAGCACCTTGCATGGGCCGCACCACTCCGCCCAGAAATCGACCACCACCGGGACCTGCCGGGAGCGCTCCTCGACTTCGAGTGAGAACCCGGCCTGGTCGACGTCCTTCACATACTGCATGTCCAAACCTCTCTAGCGATCCTGTCCGTTTCAACGTACCGCCGTGCTATCGGCTTCCCCGGCAAAGTGCCGACTGCCCCGGCTCCGCATCTAACGTTGTCTCCGCAGCCACGTGGAGGATGCATGGATCATTATGGGGAGCCCTTTGGTCGGGTGCTCACCGCCATGATCACCCCATTCACCGATGAGGGGGCGGTGGATCACGAACGGGCGTGGAGGCTCGCCCGATTCCTCGTGGCCAATGGGTCCGATGGGCTCGTGGTCAGTGGCACGACGGGTGAGTCGCCCACCCTGTCGGGTGACGAGAAGGTGGCGCTGTGTCGGACGGTGGTCGAGGCAGTGGGGGAGCGCGCCCAAGTCATCGCCGGCACCGGCACCTACGACACCGCAGAGTCGATCCACCTATCGGAGCGGGCGGCGTCGGCAGGCGTCGACGGGATCATGGCGGTGACCCCCTATTACTCGAAGCCGCCGCAGGCAGGGCTGATAGCCCATTTCCGTGCCATCGCCGATGCGACCGATCTCCCCGTCATCCTCTACAACATCCCGGGGAGGACGGGGCGACTCATCGAGATCTCCACCCTGGCCGCCCTGGCCGAGCACCCACGGATCGTGGCGGTGAAGGATGCGGTGGAGGATGCTCAGTTCACGGCGCGCACCGTGTCCGAGATCGGCGATGGAATGGCGGTGTATTCGGGGCAGGACAGCATCACACTGCCTCTCATGACGGTCGGCGCCGTCGGGGTGGTCTCGGTGGCCTCGCACCTCGCCGGCCCGCAGGTGGCGGCGATGGTCGGGGCGGCGGCGTCGGGTGACATCCCTGAGGCGCAGCGGCTCCATCTCGGACTGTTGCCGCTGTTCGATGCGCTCTTTGTCGAGCCAAATCCCATCCCGGTCAAGGCCGCCATGGCAGCCCTGTGGGAGCCGGTGGGGGAGCCGCGGCTGCCGCTAATCCCGGCCCGTCCCGAGACCGTGGGGTTGGTCAAGGAGGCGTTGGGGAAGGCGCAAGCCCTATGAGGGCAGACACTGTGAAGGCAGTTGCCGTGAGTGCAAGCGGGCTCGTGTGAACGGATCCAGGTCCGACCCCCCCGCCGGGGGTCCGCCACCGGAGTTGGAGGGGGTTCGGGTCACCTTTCTCGGTGGTCTCGGCGAGATCGGGCGCAACTGCGCCGCCATCGAAGTTGGTGGTCAGATCGCCCTGGTCGACTGCGGGTTGATGTTCCCCGAGGAGGACATGCTCGGTGTTGACCTCGTCTTCCCCGACTGGAGCTGGCTGGCGCACCGTCGTGAGGACGTGCGCTGCGTGGTGATCACCCACGCCCACGAGGACCACATTGGCGCGCTCGCCTACTTCCTCAGGGAGATAGAGGTCCCCGTCTATGGCACCCAGCTTTCCCTGGAGGTGGCCAGGGGGAGAATCGAGGAGCTCGGAGTCGAGGTGGACCTTCGGCCCATGGTGGAACTCGAGTGGGTCGAGGAAGGGCCGCTTCGCTTCATGCTGGTGGCGGTGACGCACAGCGTCCCCAGGGGGTGTGCTGTCGTGTTCGACACCGACCAGGGAGCGTTGGTCCACTCCGGCGACTTCAAGCTCGACCCCACCCCGATCGACGGAAGGGTGACCGATCTCCGCACCTTCGCCGACCTGGGAAGGAAAGGGGTTCGGCTGCTCCTCTCCGACAGCACCAACGCCGAGCGCCCCGGGTTTGTCCCATCGGAGCGATCTCTTGCCGAGCCGATCAGGCACATCGTCGAGCAGGCACCGGGTCGGGTGGTCGCCGCCTGCTTCTCGTCGCACGTTCATCGCGTCCAACAGATCGCCGACGCCGGGTTGGCGGCGGGGCGAGACATCGCCATCTTCGGCCGCTCGATGAGGAGGATCACCGGTGTCGGGGCGGAGTTGGGGGAGCTGAGGATCCCAGCCGACCGGCGGCGCGACATCGCCGACCTGGGCGACCTGCCCGCCGACCGACAGATGCTGATCACCACTGGGAGTCAGGGTGAGCCGTTCGCTGCTCTCTCGCTGATGGCCTCGGGGCGGCACAAATGGATCGAGCTTGCGGCCAGAAGACACGGTCCTGATCAGCGCCACCCCTGTGCCGGGCAACGAGACAGCCGTCTCGAGGGTGATTTCCCGGCTGCTCCGCAGCGGCGCAACCGTCTTCCACGGGCGCAACGCCGAGGTGCACGTCTCGGGGCACGCCGCCCGAGACGAATTGGCGACCTTCATGAACGTGGTTCGGCCATCGGTGATGGTCCCCATCCACGGTGAGTACCGGCACCTGCGAGCCCACGCCGAACTGGCGGAGACCGCAGGGGTGCCCGAGGTCCACGTTCTCGAGGATGGCGACTCGATCGTCCTGCGCGACGGTGAGACCATCGTGGAGCGGAGGGCGGTCCCGGCCGGGTACGTCTATCTCGACGGGTCCGAGATGGGTGACGTGCGCGATGCGGTGCTGCGTGACCGCAGCCACCTCGCCGACGAGGGGGTGGTGGTGGTTACCGTCGGGGTACGCCTCGCCACCGGCGAGATCGTCCTCGGCCCCGAACTCGACAGCCACGGCTTCGTCACTGACCCCGAGCAGCTACTCGAGGCGGCCGGGGATCAAGGTGGCGGACACCGTCGCCGAACTGGTGGCCGCCGGTCCCACCGACCCCTCCGAGCTCCAGCAGGCCATCCGCCGCACCGTGTCGCAATTCCTCAAAGCCGAGACCCGCCGCCGCCCCGTCGTCTTGCCAGTGGTGCTCGAGGTCTAAGGGGCACTCAACCCCCCGTTTCTGCTCTTCTTCTTATTCTTCTGGCTGCCGTCTGCCGTCTGCCGTCCGCCGTCTCTCGGACTGCCGTCTGCGGTCTCCAGCTCGCCCCGTCTACCCTCCAAGCACATGGTCCTGGTGGGATCGACCGGCACCGTCCTCGACGGGATCGGCAACACCCCCCTCGTCGAGTTGGACGGGCTCTGGGTCAAGCTCGAGTTCCTCAACCCATCGGGTTCGGTCAAGGCACGCATTGCCCGCTACATGGTTGAACGGGCCGAGGAAGCCGGGCTGCTCCACCCGGGCGACACCATCGTCGAGGCGTCGAGCGGCAACACGGGGAACGCCCTCTCCATGGTGGCTGCGGTCAAGGGGTACCGGATGGTCGTGGTCATGCCGCGTGGGCTGAGCTCGGAGCGGGTGGCAATCTCTCGCGGCTTCGGCGCCGACCTCGAGCTCATCGGCGACTTCCACGTGAACGAGGCCCTGTCCAGTGCGGCAGAACTGGCCGAGCAGGATGGGTGGTGGGGGCCCAAGCAATTCGACTCGGAATGGAACGTCGAGGAGAACCGGCTCTGGCTGGGACGGGAGATCCTCGAAGGCCTACCCCGTCCCCCCGACGCTCTCGTCATGGGGATCGGCACCGGCGGCACCTTGATCGGGGTCGGTCAGGCGATGCGCGCCGTCAACCCAGACGTGGTGTTGGTCGGGGTCGAGCCCGACGAGTCGTGCACCTTCCTCTGCGGTGAGATCGGGCGTCACGCCATCGAGGGCATCGCCGATGGGTTCGTCCCGGGGATCATGGCCAGACACGGGTCCATGGTCGACGAGTTCGTCCCGGTGGAGAGCGAAGAGGCGTTGGAGGCGATGAAGTACCTGGCCCGCCGTCATGGGATGTTCGTCGGCCCATCGTCCGGCGCCAACTACGTGGCGGCGCAGCACTTCCGGGAGCGGCAGCCTTCGCACGGCACCGTCGTCACCCTCTTCTGCGACGAAGGCGAGAAGTACATCTCGGATCACTTCTAGCCCGGCGGCTTCGCCGCCGGGCATGTCTGCAGTCGTGCGGCCTTTCGGCCGCGCTCACTTGTGCTGGTCGGGCCGTACACGCCGGCCCGACCAGGCCGAGGGGGGCTGGCTGAGCCACCCCCCTCGGGCACCCCCCTCCAAGAAGCCAGATAGCACCTCACTCGGACCCTCTCCGTCTCCCCTCTTGCTGGCTGCCGTCTGCCGTCTGCCGTCTGCCGTCTCGCCTGTCCACCTACCACCTATCACTCCACTACCACCTACCACTAGTCTTTCCCCCAATGCCCAAGCGGACACCCACCCGCCGGGGCGTAGCGGGGCGGAGTCGGGTGTCCACCAAACGCAAGGCCGGGGCGCGCCCGGTTGCCAAGAAGACGGTGCGACGGACTCCCGCCGCCTTGTTCGTGGCGTTTCGGGAACGGGTCCGCAACCGGTTCGGGCGACAGGCCGACGACATCTGGGGCGTGGTGCTCATCGTCGTGGCCGTTCTGATCGGTCTCGCCTTCATCCGACATGCCGGGCCGGTGGGTCGTGGCATCGTGTCGGTCCTGAGCGTGCTCGTCGGTGTGTGGGCATATGCCGTCCCCGTGGCTATCGCGGTGCTCGGGGTGCTCTTCATCGCAGGCCGCCGTCGCGACGACTACGGGCGGATCGCCGCCGGGCTGCTGCTCACCTTCGTCGGCACGCTCGGCATCTTCCATCTGATGACAGGAGCGGTCTCGTTGTCCGCCGGTATCGAGGCCGTATCGCAGCGTGGCGGGGCGGTCGGTTCGCTGATGGCGTTCCCGCTGCGACGGCTCATCGGGCAGTGGGGAGCCGGGGTGGTGCTCGTGGCGGTGAGCGCCATAGGGATCCTCGCCGTCGCCCGCAGTTCGATACGCGAATTCGCTCTCGGCTTCGTCGAGTTGGTGCGGCGCGTCCGTCGCTGGGCGCGAGCCACGGTGCCGGCACCCCAACAGACCACCCGCGATCAGGGCAAGCACCGCGTTGTGCAGACCGCTACCGCCCGCCCCCACCCGGCCCAAGCGGCAGGCGCCTGCGAACCGGGAGAGCAAGGAGCGACCCCCGGCCGACACGCCGCCGCCGCGGCCAAGCGATGCAGACGGCTACCACCTTCCACCGCTCGACCTGCTGGCGCTCGGCGGAGGCGAGGAGCAGAGCAGGCGCTCACTCGAGGAGACCGCCCGGGTACTGGAGGACACGCTGGTCCAGCACGGCGTGGATGCACGGCTCACCAAGATCGTCCCCGGACCGACGGTGACCCGCTACGAGATCGAACTGGCGCCGGGGGTCAAGGTCAACCGGGTCACCGGCCTCTCCCACGACATCGCATATGCACTGGCGACTCCGGACGTCCGGTTGCTGGCGCCAATCCCAGGGCGGAGCGCCATCGGGGTCGAGGTACCCAACCGCAAGCGGCGGCTGGTGACGCTGGGTGACGTCCTCCGCAGCAGCGAGGCCGCCGGAGCCACCCATCCGCTCGAGGTCGGCTTGGGGATGGACATCAGCGGACGTCCCCGGCTGCTCAACCTCTCCGACCTGCCCCACCTTCTGATCGCCGGTGCCACCGGGGCGGGGAAGTCGTCGTGCATCAACTCGATCGTTACGTCGATACTGGTGCGGACCAGCCCAGAGGACGTCCGACTGATCATGGTGGACCCCAAGCGGGTCGAGCTTGGCCAGTACAACGGGGTCCCCCACCTCCTCACCAAGGTGATCACCAACCCGAAGAAGGCGGCCGATGCCCTGAAGTGGGCGGTGGCCGAGATGGATCGCCGCTATGACCTGATCGCCGACGCCAGGGCGCGCGACATCATCGGATACCGGGAAAAGTGGGACACCGACCAGATCGACCACGACCGCTTCGACCGTTTCCCCTACATCGTCGTCGTCGTCGACGAGCTCAACGACCTGATGATGGTGGCCGGCCGCGAAGTCGAAGAGGCGATCGTCCGTATCGCCCAGATGGCGCGGGCGGTGGGAATCCACCTCGTGATCGCCACCCAGCGCCCATCGGTCGACGTGATCACCGGCGTCATCAAGGCCAACATCCCCAGCCGGCTCGCCTTCTCCGTGGCCTCGCAGACCGACAGCCGGGTGATCATCGACGGGATCGGTGCCGAGAAACTGGTCGGGATGGGCGACATGCTGGTGATTACCGCCAAGGAGCCCCGCCCGGTCCGGATCCAGGGGGCATGGGTCTCCGAGGAAGAGGTCCACGAGGTGGTGGAGTGGGTGAAGAACCAACGCGAGGTGCTCTACCAGGACCACGTCATCGAGGAGGCCGCTGCCGAGGCCCGGGCCCAGGCCGCCGCCGACGATGACGACGAGGACGCCGAACTGATCCGTCAGGCGACCGAGTTGGTGGTCCGCTCCCAGCTCGGTTCCACCTCGATGCTGCAGCGCAAGCTGCGGGTCGGTTTCGCCCGAGCGGGACGGATCATGGACATCCTGGAGCAGCGGGGTGTGGTCGGCCCGTCGGAGGGCTCGAAGGCGCGTGCCGTCCTGATGACCACCGAAGAGCTCGAGGACGCCTGGTCCCGCCAGGACGCGTGAAGACCGCTTTTGGCGTCACTCGAGGGGAATAGCCCGCGTTACGTGACGCCAAAAAGATGGGGCGACCGAGCGACTCGGCCCGACGGTACGCTCCGGCGGCCATGCTCCAGCTTCTCGACCCGGCCGGTGAGCTCGTTGGCGACGCCCCGGTGGACCTGGACGAGACCCGCCGGCTCTACGCCGCCATGGTCGAGGCACGCCTCTACGACCGGAAGTGCACCGCCCTCCAGAAGCAGGGAAGGCTGGCGACATATGCGCCGTTCGAGGGTCAGGAGGCTGCCCAGATCGGGGCGGCGGCGGCATTGCGCTCCGACGACTGGATGGTGGCCACCTACCGCGGACGCGGCCCTCATGTGGATGCACGGGTACACATGGGAGGCGCTCGTGCTGGGGCGCACCGGCGACGAGCGGGGCGGATCGCCACCCGAAGGGGTCAACGTCATGCCCCCTTCGATCACGGTCGGAGCCCACATGCTCCATGCCGTCGGTCTGGCATGGGGGGAGCGCGTGCTGGGGAGCGATCGGATCGCCCTGACATCTTTCGGAGACGGGGCTACATCGGAGGGCGACTTCCACGAGGCGATGAACTTCGCCGCCGTCTTCAGCACCGCCACGGTTTTCCTCTGTCAGAACAACCAATACGCCATCTCGCTGGGCCGGGCGACGCAAACGCGGGCGGAGACGATCGCCGACAAGGCCGTCGCCTATGGGATGCCGGGGGAGCAGGTGGACGGCAACGACCTGTTCGCAGTTCTCACCGCCACGAGAGCAGCCGTGGCGAGTGCGAGGAATGGCGCAGGGCCGACACTCATCGAGGCGGTGACCTACCGGATGGGACCGCACACCACCGCCGACGACCCGGGTCGCTATCGACCCGCCGAGGAGGTGGAGCAATGGAGGGAGCGCGACCCGCTCGAGCGGGTCCGCCTCTACCTGGTGTCGCAGGATCAGTGGGACGAGGAGTGGCAGAGAGAACTGGAAACGACGGCATCGGAGCGGATCGAACGAGCTGTGGACACCGCCGAGGGCCTTGACCCCCTACCTGCAAGCGATCCGTTCGATCGTATGTTCGCCAGCGCCAGCCCGCTCCTCGCCGAGCAGCGCGACGAGGCACGCTGATGGCGGTGCTCACCCTGGCGCAGGCCATCACCGACGCCCTCGACTGCGCCCTCAAGGAGGATGAGCGCGTCATCTTGCTGGGCGAGGACGTGGGGCGAACCGGCGGTGTCTTCCGGGTCACCGACGGGCTCATCGAGCGTTATGGCTCGGAGCGGGTGGTCGACACCCCGGTCGCCGAGTCGGGGATCGTCGGTACCGCGTTCGGTATGGCCGTCGCCGGGCTTCGCCCGGTCGCCGAGATCCAGTTCATGGGGTTCTCCTACCCGGGGTTCGACCAGGTGATCAGCCACGTGTCGCGGATCCGCAACCGCAGCCGGCATCGGTTCACCGCCCCGCTGGTGATCCGGATCCCGTACGGCGGCGGGATCGGCGCCGCCGAGCACCACTCCGAGTCGGCCGAGGCCATCTACGTCCACACTCCCGGGCTCAAGGTGGTGGTCCCGGCGACGCCGCACGACGCCAAGGGTTTGCTGCTGGCCGCGATCGAAGATCCGGACCCGGTGATCTTCCTCGAACCGATTCGGCTCTACCGGGCGGTCAAGGAGGAGGTCCCCGACGGCCCATTACACGGTGCCCATCGGGCCGGCCCGGATCGAGCGGGCCGGGACCGACCTGACCCTGGTGGGCTGGGGGGCGATGCTGCGGGAGGTGCGACTCGCCGCCGATCAGCTTGGCGGCGAAGGGGTGTCGGTCGAGGTGATCGACCTCCGCACCCTGGCCCCGCTCGACGCCGACTCTCTGGTGGGATCTGCCGAGAAAACTGGGCGGGTCGTCGTCGTCCACGAGGCGCCGCGCACCGCTGGCATCGGCGCCGAGGTGGCTGCGCTCATCCAGGAGCGGGCTCTCTACTCGCTTCAGGCGCCGGTGCTGCGTGTGACCGGTTGGGACACCGTGTTCCCGTTGAAGCGCACCGAGCACGTCTACCTTCCGGGGGTGGAGCGGATCGTGACAGCGGCGCGACGGACCCTGGAGGGCTGATTTGGCGTACGAGTTCCGGCTCCCCGATATCGGCGAAGGGTTGACCGAGGCCGAGGTGGTGCGGTGGCTGGTCGAGGTCGGATCCGAGGTGAGTCTCGATCAGCCGCTGGTCGAGGTGGAGACGGACAAGGCGGTCGTGGAAATTCCGTCGCCACGAAAAGGGGTCGTCCTCCACCACGGCGCCCCGGTTGGATCGGTTCTCGAGGTGGGAGCGGTGCTGGCGGTGATCGGTGAGGCGGGGGAGACCTGGGGCGAATGCGGTGCCCACACGCCAGCCGAGGAGCCTTTGGTGACGGAGCTCGATGAGATCGGCCCCGCCTGTCGGCGCGCCGATCGTGGGCAGCATCTCCGAGGAGGCGGAAGTGCTGGGCGCGACGGCTGCGTCGGAGTCGGCGCGGCCCCAGGCGCTGCCGCTGGTTCGGAAGCTGGCTCGAGAATTGGGGGTCGATCTGGCCGCAGTCGCCGGCAGCGGGCCGGGGGGAAGGGTGACCCGCGACGACGTCGTCTCAGCCTCCCAGCCCGACGGCGCCCACAGGGGACGGTGGCGACGAGCGGGTCAGGTTGAGCAAGCTGCGCCGCACCATCGCCGAGCGGATGACACAGTCGTGGCGGGAGATCCCCCACGTCACGACGTTCGACCAGGTCGACGCCGGCCGGCTGCTGGCGGCACGGCGGGCGCTGGCCGAGCGGTACCAGCGCACGCTGCCGATCGAGGCGTTGGTGGCCAAGGCGGTCATCCCCGTGCTGGCGTCGTTCCCCGAGTTCAACGCCACCTTGGAGGGCGATGAGCTGATCCTCCACCGGCGCTACGACCTGGGATTCGCCGTCGACACGCCCGAGGGGTTGGTAGTGGCTCGATGTCCCGACGCCGACAAGCTGGGGCTGCTCGAGCTGGCCGGCGAGGTCTCCCGGCTGGCCGAGGGCGCCAAGGCGCGCACGATCCGCCCCGACGAGTTGAGCGGGCAGACCTTCACCATCTCCAACATCGGTGCAGTCGGTGGAGGGTTTGGCACCCCGATCATCCCCTACGGAACCACCGCCATCCTCTCCGTCGGCCGGGCCAGGACCAGCCCGTGGTCCGGGATGGCGCCGTCGTGGTGGCACCGATGATCCCGTTGTCGCTGTCCTATGACCACCGGGTGATCGACGGCGGCCTCGGCCGCCGCTTCATGGCCCAGTTGATCGAAAACCTGGAGGAACCGGCGCTCTTTCTGGCCGGGTGACAGCGGCACGACTCAAGCGGCGGCTCTCTCAGTGGGAGCCGGCTCCGTTCGAGGACGACGAGGTCCACCCCTCGGCGGGCGGCCGGCGAGCTGAGCGAGGATGGGACCGGCCACTGCCAGCAGCATCACGAAAGCGGCAGTGAGGGCGTTGAGGTCGGCGGCGACCGCGGTGCCTGTGGCGAGGGCAGCGATGACCAGGGAGAACTCGCCGTGGGCGATGAGCATCACCCCGGCCCGGTTCTGACCACGCGCCGCCACGCCCGCCCGTCTCGCCGCCGTCCGTCCGCTGAGCCACTTGGCCAAACCCACCACGAGGGCCAGAGCGAGAGCCGGTAGCAGCACCGGTGGGATCGCCGCCGGGTCGGTCTGCAAACCGAAGAAGACGAAGAACACGGCGGCGAAGAGATTCTGCAGCGGGACCAGCATCGGTCGCACCTTGTCCGCTGCCGGGCCGGAGAGGACGATCCCCACCAGAAAAGCCCCCACCGCCGACGATAGGTTGATCAACTGGGCCAGCCCGGCGACCAGCAGGGTGATCCCAAAGACGGTGAGCAGCAGAGCCTCGTCGTTGTGGTGGAAGGCGAGGTCGCTCAGCCGGGCGCTTGCCCGGTAGGCGATGAAGAGCACCGCTGCCACCAAACCCAGCGCCAGGGCAACCGATCCCACTATCCCGAGAGCGTCTCCCCCCACGGTGAGCACCGCCACCACCGGGAGGAACACCGCCATCACGAGATCCTCGAACACCAAAACGGAGAGCACGGTCGGGGTCTCCCGGTTCCCCAGCCAGCCCAAGTCGGTGAGGAGCTTGGCCACCATCCCCGATGAGGAGATGTAGGTGATGCCCCCGAGGAGCACCGCCGGGACGATCCCCCATCCGAGCAGCAGCCCGGCGATGAATCCAGGTGGGAAGCAGAGTGCGAGATCGATCAGCCCGGCGGGCGCCACAGAGCGCAGATTCCCCACCAGTTCCTCGGCCGAGTACTCGAGACCGAGCATGAAGAGGAGCAGGACGACACCGATCTCGGCACCTACCTCGATGAACTCCTCCGAGGTGACCAGAGGGACGATGCCGCCCTCCCCCAGGACCAGCCCGGCAATCAGGTAGAAGGGGATCGGTGAGAGCCCGATGCGGGCACCGAGCCGGGCGAGCAGGGCGAGGACGAGGGTGACCCCGCCGAGCTCGATCAGCAGGAGGGCGAGGTGGGGCACCGCTCAGCCGGTGGCGATGATCTCGATGACCTGCTCGATGCCGTCGACTGTCCCCACCACGAGCATGGTGTCGCCGGCTTCGAGGGTGAAGTCGGGAGCAGGTGCCGGGAAAGCCGTTCCATCGCGGAGAACCGCCACAACCGATACCCCGGTCCGGGTTCGGATCCGGGCGTCGCCGATCGTCTTCCCGGCGTATGGGGATCGCGGCTCGAGGCGGAGCCAGTCGATCGCCAGTCCCTCCACCTCTTGATGGAGGCTCTCCAACTCGCGCACCAACTGTGACCCGCCGAGGATGTCAGCCAGGGCGTTGCTCTCGTCCTCATCGAGCTGGACCGAGGCCCGGCAAAGGTCAGGGTCCTCGGCATCGTTTACGTACAGCTCGCGTCGACCGGTGCGGTGCCGGATCACCCCGATCCGGTGCCCCGACTCGGTGTTCAGCTCGAACCGTTTCCCCACTCCGGGGAGGGCGGTCTCCTCGACTCGGCTCACCTGAAACCTCACCTCCTGGCACCCTACCGCAACCAGGTGACAGCCTCTAACCTCGGAATCCATGGCCGATGCACCACAGTTGGTACGTCCTCGCCAGGGCCGGGTGATCGCCGGGGTTTGCGCCGGTCTGGCGCAGCGGTTCGGGTGGGACCCGACGTTGGTGAGGGTGATCTTCATCCTCTCCATGTTCCTCCCCGGTCCCCAGGTCCTGATCTACATCGTCCTCTGGGTGGCAGTACCGCCGGAGTGAAGGAACTCCGCGGTGACCCCCAGCGTCGCTCAAACGTGCCGTTGGACGAACTCGTAGATCTCTGCCATCTCGATCTGGGGGATCGGAGAAGCGGTGAGGGCGGTGACGACATTGCTCTGAGCCCGGGATGAGGCCCACACATGCCCCGCCCATCGCTCGGTCAATTCGGTGGCGAGCGTCATGCAACAGCCCGGCTCGGGGCACCCCGAGCGGGTGTGTCTGTCGGTCTCACGTCCCCTGAAGAAGCGGGCGTGGTCGAAGTCGGTGCCCAGAGTGATCCCCTGGTGGGGAGTGCGGTCTGCGGGAATGTGGGTGGAGCACCAGAAGGTGCCCGCCGGGGTGTCGGTGTACTGGAAGTGCACGCCGAACTTGTCCTCCGAGCCGAAGACCTCCCTCGCTCCCCAATGCCGGCAGGCACGTTGCCCCTCCACGCCGCCGTACGCATCGTGGACGAAGGGGAATCCGTCGTTCTCGTACCCCTTCCAGATGAGACCGTCCTCGTCGGCGTTGATGAAGTGGGTCGGTATCCCCAGGTGGTGGGTGGCGAGGTTGGTGAACCGGCGCGCCGCGGTCTCGTACGAGACGTAGAAAACCTCCTTGAGGTCCTCGACGGCGAGGTCCCGGCGGCGGCGGGCGTCCTCCAGGAAGGGCACGGCGGCGCTCTCGGGGATCAGCGCCGCCGCGGCGAAGTAGCTGCACTCCATCCTCTGTCTCAGAAAGGCGGCGAAGTCGCCCGGGGTCTCGTGGCCGAGGGCGACGTGGCCCAGCGTCTGCAGCACCACCGAGCGGGCGGCGCGGGTGCGGAGGGCGTCGCGCTGCGGTATGTAGACACGGCCGTTGGCCATGTCCACCACCGAGCGCACCGACCGCGGCAGGTCGGCGGCGAGCTTGACGGCGAACCCGAAGGCGGCCGCCAGGTCCTGGAGATGACGGGGGGAGAGGGCGCCGCTCCCCGGGTACCCGGCCGAGGAGAGTGCCTTGGCCGCCACTTCCTCCACCTCGGCCAAATAGCCGTCGTGGGCTCTGGCGTCGGCGAGCATCGTGGCCGCGGCGACCCTGACCTCCTCCTGGGTCTCGGGGCGGACCCGGACTCGTTCTTGGAGAGCCCTATAGAGAGCCACCAGATGGGTCATGGCATCGTCGGGGACCCTGACCCCCGGCTTGAGATAGGGGAGGCCGAGCGATTGATAGAGGGGTTCTTGCTGGATCCTCTCCACCTCGATCTCGAGTTCGGCCCGCCTGCTGGGGGGCGACTCCTCGAGGAGGACGTCGGGGTCCACCTCGAGCGCCGCGGCCAGGGCGGCGATCGTCTCCGGCTTCACCCGCCGCTTGCCGTTCTCCACCATCGAGAGGAAGGAAGCCGGGCGACCCAGCCGTTGCCCCAACTGCTCCAAGGTCAGGTCGCGGGTGCGCCTCAGGTGCCTGATCCTCTGCCCGAAAACCAGCCGGTCGGCCGGTAACTCCACCACGCACCTCCTGTGAAGATCAGCGCAAATTCTGCCGAAGACTACGGATGAGGATAGACGGAGGCGGAACTTTTCACTACCGTCCGCCTATGAGTGCGATCAAGGTGACCGGCTACCGGGTGGACCGAGTGGACGAGGTGCTGACCGACGAGGCTCTCGGCCTGGTCGAGCAGTTGCACCAGACCTTCGAACCGGAACGACTGGCGTTGCTCGAGTCGAGGGCGAAGCGACAGAGCGCCATCGACCGCGGCGAGCTCCCCACGTTTCTCCCCGAGACGAGCGACATCCGGTCGGGCGAGTGGCAGGTGGCGCCGGTCCCCTCCGACCTCGCCGACCGGCGGGTGGAGATCACCGGCCCGGTGGAGCGCAAGATGATGATCAACGCGCTCAACTCGGGGGCCAAGGTCTTCATGGCCGACTTCGAGGACTCGCTCGCTCCGACCTGGCAGAACGTAATCGAGGGCCAGGTCAACCTTGTCGATGCCTGGGACCGCACCCTTTCGCTCGACACCGCCGAGAAGAGCTATCGGCTCGGTGAGACGCTGGCCACGTTGTTGGTTCGCCCCCGGGGATGGCACCTCACCGAGCGCCATGTCGAGGTGGACGGTTCACCGGTGTCGGCAAGCCTCTTCGACTTCGGGATCTACATGGCCAACTGTGCCCGGAGGGCGGTGGAACGGGGGAGCGGTCCCTACTTCTACCTGCCCAAGCTGGAGGGCCATCTCGAGGCGAGGCTGTGGAACGATGTCTTCCTCGCTGCCCAGGATGCCCTCGGGCTCCCGCCAGGCACGGTCAGGGCCACGGTGCTCATCGAGACGGTCCTTGCCGCCTTCGAGATGGACGAGATCCTCTGGGAGCTGCGCGACCACTCCGCCGGGCTCAACGCAGGACGCTGGGACTACATCTTCTCGGTGATCAAGAAGTTCCGGAACCTCCCCGGGTTCGTCCTTCCAGATCGCGCCCAGGTCACCATGACCGTCCCTTTCATGCGCGCCTACACCGAGTTGCTGGTCAAGACCTGTCACCGCCGCGGCGCCCATGCCATCGGCGGCATGGCGGCGTTTGTGCCCAACCGGAGGGACCCGGAAGTCACCGAGCAGGCGATCGCCAAGGTACGAGAGGACAAGAGCCGAGAGGCGGGCGACGGGTGCGACGGGACCTGGGTGGCCCATCCCGACCTCGTCCCGGTTGCTCTTGAGGTGTTCGATGCCGTGCTCGGTGATCGTCCCAACCAGATCGATCGGAGGCGCCCCGATGTGGAGACCGACCCGGCGGCACTCGTCAGGGTCGGGGTGCCCGGTGGGACGGTGACCGGTGCTGGTCTCCGCACCAACGTCGACGTCGCCATCCGCTACCTCGCCTCCTGGCTCTCCGGGACCGGGGCAGCGGCGATCTTCAACCTCATGGAGGACGCCGCCACCGCCGAGATCAGCAGGTCGCAGGTGTGGCAATGGGTCCGCGCCGGCGTTCCCACCGAGGACGGCGAACTGATCACCGCCGATCGGGTGCGCCAGGCCATCACCGCGGTGGGCGAATCCCTCCGCCGTGACCTTGGCGACCAGGCATATGAGATGGGCCGTTTCCGCGAAGCGGAGGAGCTTTTCGCCAGGGTGGCTCTGGCCGAGGAGTTCCCCGAATTCCTCACCCTCCCCGCCTACGAGATGATCGATTGATAGGAGCCGAGCAATGAGCCAGGAACAAGCAGCGGAGCGACTCGAGACCGAGTGGGCCACAAACCCGCGCTGGGACGGGGTCACCCGCGATTACTCGGCCGCCGACGTGGTGCGGCTCCGTGGGTCGATCGCCGAGGATCACACCATCAGCCGGCTCATGGCGGAGAAGCTCTGGGGAATGCTCGCCACCCGGGACTACGTACACGCCCTCGGCGCCATGAGCGGGGGGCAGGCGGTGCAGATGGTCAAGGCCGGGCTCGAGGCGATCTATCTCTCCGGCTGGCAGGTGGCGGGCGACGCCAACCTGGCCGACCAGGTCTACCCCGACCAGAGCCTCTACCCGGCCAACTCCGCCCCAGCGCTGGTGCGGCGGATCGTCAACGCGCTGCGCCGCGCCGACCAGGTCCATTGGGCGGAAGGCGACCACGCCATCGACTGGATGGTCCCGATCGTCGCCGACGGTGAGGCCGGCTTCGGGGGAGCGCTCAACGTCTTCGAGCTGACCAAGTCGTTCATCGAGGCGGGGGCGGCCGGTGTCCACTACGAGGACCAACTCTCCTCGGAGAAGAAATGCGGGCACATGGGCGGCAAGGTTCTTGTTCCCACGGCCCAGCATGTCAGGGCGCTGACCGCCGCCCGGCTCGCCGCCGACGTCAGCGGGGTGCCGCTCCTCGTCGTCGCCCGCACCGACGCCAACTCGGCGACCCTCCTCACCAGCGACATCGACCCGGCAGACCGCCCGTTCTGCACCGGGGTGCGAACCGATGAGGGGTTCTTCGAGGTGGAGGCGGGTCTCGATCAGGCCATCGCCCGCGGACTGGCCTACGCGCCATACGCCGACCTGTTGTGGTGCGAGACGGCGCACCCCGATCTCGACGAGGCGGCCAGGTTCGCCACCGCCATCCACGCCGAGTTCCCCGACAAGATGCTCGCCTACAACTGCTCTCCGTCGTTCAACTGGCGGCGTCACCTCGACGATGAAGAGATCGCCCGCTTCCAGAAGGAGCTCGGTGCCATGGGGTACAAGTTCCAGTTCATCACCCTCGCCGGGTTCCACGCCCTCAATGCGTCGATGTTCGAACTGGCAACCGGGTACAGCCGGGAAGGGATGCCGGCTTACGTCCGGCTCCAGGAGCGGGAGTTTTCCCTCGAGTCCGCTGGGTACACCGCCACCCGGCACCAGAGGGAGGTCGGGGCGGGGTACTTCGACCAGGTGGCGACGGTGATCGCCACCGGCAAGGCGTCGACGCTCGCTCTGGCAGGGTCGACCGAAGAGGAGCAGTTCTGAGCGATCTGTCTGAGTACTAAGTACTGGTACTGAGTACCTCTGACCGAGCGAAGCGAGGGAGGCCGTCATGTCGAACATCGTCCACATCGTCGGGACCGGCACCATCGGGGAGCCGCTCATCGGGCTTCTCGCCGACGACCGCGAGGCCTTCGGGATCGACGAGGTGACCTTCCACAAGCGGACGCCACTGATCACCGAACGGGGGAAGGTCAACGACCTGGTCCGGCGGGGCGCTGCCCTGGTCGTCGACGACGACAAGCGGGCGACCTTCGAGGAGTTGGGTCACGCCCCCAAGTGGGAGTCGCGTGAGGCGATCGAGAGGGCCAAAGTCGTCATCGACTGCACCCCGGTGGGAAACGAGAACAAGGCGGAGTTCTACGAGACGGCGTCTGGGCCGATGGGTTTCATGGCCCAGGGGTCCGAGTTCGGATTCGGCAAGATGTACGCCAGGGGGATCAACGACGAGGCGCTGGTCCACGGCGAGGATCGCTTCCTCCAGATCGTCTCCTGCAACACGCACAACATCGCCGTGCTCATCAAGACACTGGGGATGGACGAGGACGGGACCAACCACCTGGTCGACGGCCGCTTCCTCTGCATCCGTCGCTCCAACGACATCAGTCAGGACAGCGGTTTCGCCCCCAGCCCCTCGGTGGAGCGCCACAAGGACAAGCGGTTTGGCACCCACCACGCCCGCGACGCCCATGAGCTCTTCGCCACCATGGGTCACGACCTCGACCTCTATTCGAGCGCCCTCAAGCTCAACACCCAGTACATGCACGCCATCCACTTCAGCCTGACCCTCGATCAGGAGATGACGCTCGAGGAGGCGAAGGAACGGCTGTTCGCCAACAAGCGGGTGGCGGTCACCTACAAGCAGTCGGCCAATGCGGTCTTCTCCTTCGGCCGCGACCACGGCTACTTCGGACGGATCCTCAGCCAGACCGTGGTGGCGCTGGAGACGCTGGCGGTGCGCAATGGCAACGAGTTGGTCGGGTTCTGCTTCACACCCCAGGACGGCAACCCGCTGCTCTCGACGGTCGCCGCCATGCTCTGGTACCTCCACCCCGACGAGGTGGACGACCGGATGGACGTCCTCCGCCCCTACCTCTTCCAAGAGGTTTGAGCAGGCAAGTCGGAAGACAGAAGGCGGAAGGCGGAAGGTGTCGGGCGAGGGCTGACCCTGACAGCACGCCAGCATCAAATTGCGCTTTTCCGGAACCTCTCTGACGTCGGTCGGCGTCCAAGCCAGCGTCGACCTACCAGAGAGGACATCATGACCAAACCGAGAATCCCCTTGCTTGCCCTCCCCGCCCTGGCGCTGGCGCTGTTCGCCTTGGCTGCCTGCACCGTTCCCGCCGCACAGGCACAGGTCACCGAAGAGGCGGCGACAGACAGCACGCAGGGGATAGCCGTCACCGGCACCGGCTCTTCGCGTGGCACCCCCGATGTGATGCTCGTCAACCTTGGGGTGTCGGTGGTCGCTGATCAGGTCGGCCAAGCCACCACGGAGGCATCGCAGTTGGCCGCCGATGTGATCGCCGCGGTGCGAGGTCAGGGTGTGGCCAAAGAAGACATCCAGACCACCGACTACTCGATCTACCCCGAGTACGACTACTCCGGTGATCGCGAGCGGATCGTCGGCTACCGGGTGACCAACATGCTGCAGGTGACAGTGCGCGACATCGACAAGAGCGGAGCCATCATCGATGCCGCCACCACCGCGGGTGGCGACGCCAGCCAAGTGGGCGGCGTCAGCCTGGTGATCGAGGACGACGCAGGCATGATCCAACAGGCTCGAGAGAGCGCCTGGGAAGATGCCACGGCCAAGGCGGAGCAGCTGGCGGAACTCGCCGGGGTGACGCTTGGCGCACCCGTCTCGATCATGGAGACGACCGACTCCCCGCCCCCTGCCATCCCGTACGCCGAAGAGGCCGCCCTGGACGCCGCCCGGACGCCAATCGAACCGGGCCGGCAGAATGTCGAGGTGACGGTGAAGGTCGTCTTCTCGATCGAGGGCTGACGACAGCCCCGGGGTTACCATCGGCTCCGCCGCGTGAATTAATCACCCGGCGGAGCCGATGATGCTTTCAGCCATGCTCACCTTCTTCTCCCGCGCCGCCGAGACGCTCGACGACGGCCTCACCGGTTTCACCGGGTTCGCCGCCGACGTGATCGTTTCGATCGGCGAGATCGGGGTCGGACTCCTCACCTTCGTGGAGACGGTCATACCCCCGATCCCGAGCGAGATCGTGCTCTCGCTCTCCGGGTATCTCGCCGAGCGTGGGCGGATGAGCCTCCTCGGTGTCATCGTGGCGGCGACGCTGGGCGGCGTCCTCGGTGCGCTGCTGCTCTACGCCCTTGGCGCCTGGTTTGGCGAGACCCGCGCCAAGATGCTCCTGGCCAAGCTTCCTCTGGTCGACCTCACCGACATGGAGACCGCCTCCGGATGGTTCCAGCGGCACGGGCCCTCGGTGGTGTTCTTCGGGCGGTTCGTCCCGATAGTGCGCAGCCTGGTGTCGCTCCCGGCCGGGGCGCAGCGGATGCCGCTGTGGCGCTTTGTCGGGTTGACGACTCTCGGCAGCGTCATCTGGAACACGCTCCTGGTCGGCGCCGGCTACCTGCTGGGCACCCAGTACGACCGGATTGAGGGGTATCTCCGCTACCTCGACTACTGGTGGTGCTCGCCGTGGTCGTCGTGGTCGGTTGGCTCATCATCCGCAAGCAACGCCAGCGGAGGGTGACGACCGGCGGGTGATGCGTGACGGCGCCAATACGTGACTGCTACTGGGCCATATGGCAGACTCGCCGCCGTCCCGTCCGCCTGGAGCGAACCTGCCCGCCGCATCGATCATTCCTGCTCCTCGCCGGCCTCGCCGCCGGTCCCCTCGCCACCGGCGAGGCGCCATCCTCGGCCGACGATCAACGGTTCGTCTCGGTGCTCGTCGGGGCGGATCGTGTCGCCGATGGCGCAGTGGATCCGGCGGTGGCGCTACGCCCGCCTTCGCTCCAATCGGGAGACACCGGGCGGTGGGTGAGGCGTCTGCAACAGCGAGCTGACACGGCTCAACCTCTATCGAGGCAAGATCGATGGCGACTACGGAACCGAGACCGCATACGCCGTGATGGCGTACCACAAGGTGGCGGGTCTCGACCCGACATTCGACTGGCGAGGTGAGGACTGGGACCTTCTGGCTACCTGGAAGGTGGAGGGGATCCTCGAGCGCCACCCCGAGGAGCCGCGACCGGGTGGAGGTGGATATCGGCCGCCAGGTCCTCCACATCATCCGTGAGGGCCGGATCATGGCGACCATCCCGGTGAGCACGGCAAACGGCGCTACCTACTTCTCCGAGGGTGCCGGCGGTCAATACGTCGCGGCGTATACACCGCGGGGCGACTTCAATATCAACCGGCGAATCGACGGGTGGAGGTTCAACTACCTCGGCGGGCTCTACAAGCCGTGGTACTTCACCGAGGCATACGCCATCCACGGCTCCAACAGCGTGCCCTCCTATCCGGCATCACACGGTTGCGTCCGCATCCCCAACTGGGAGGCCGACCGGCTGGTGAACTGGCTCTACATCGGTATCCCGGTTCACACCTGGGACTGTAGGAAGCCGGACGGAAGACGATCCGACTCCGTCCCCCCGCAGGGGGAAGGGCACCCGCTGCGGAGCAGCGGGTAGGGGGGAACACCAAGCTCCCAACGGCGTCAAACCGAGGCTCACGCCCGACTTGGGAATGAACCGTTCCCCCCCTCGAGCTCCGGGTCGGGTACTCCGCCCGCACGGTTCGAGACGACTCATTGCCTGATTCGCGCCTATTGAGCACGTGTCTCAGGTGGGGTCGTGCGGGGCCGATGACGTGTCTGGGGCCAGCCGGCCTTCTATCGCCCACCGGACGGTCTGCACCATGTCGCAACCCGACTTCGATTCCATCGCCACCCGCCTTCGGGCGAGCCACGGGCTCACCAGCCTTGGGCAACGGGGACATCGGCGGGACCATGCACGGGCTCCCCGTCCGGGTGCGGCGCGGGAGGGGCACCGGGTACGCCGTCGAGGTGACGGTCGAGGTCGGGTCGCACCAGGCTCCCAGGGTGCGCCGGTCGATGGAGCAGCGTGTCGTCGGGCTGCCCTCGGAGGTCGCCGTGGAGATCGGCGGGAAGGGTCCGACCATCCGCGCCCGGATCACCGATCCCGGGGTCGATGCTCGACTCCACTCGCGATGGTCGGTGCGATAGAGGCGGTGGTCAACGCGGTGTCGCTCGCCGCCAACACCCAGCCGGTGGCGACCGGACGCCACCACCGGCGTGTACCTGCCTTGAGCTCGGCGGTCAGCCAAACCTGAGCTCGATTGGTGCCCGCCGGGGGCACCAATGCACACTGAGCGTCGATGGGTGACCACCACCTCCATCTCCATCCCCATGAGCCGGCTCACGGTGGACCGCCACCCGGGTGTTACCCGGACGGGCTGATCGAGGCCTACGTCGAGGCAGCGGCGTTGCGAGGGGTGGACGAGATCGGCTTCACCGAGCATCTCTACCGCTGCGTCGAGTCCGAGTCGGCCCTGGGACGATGGTGGGAGCGCGAGCCTGACAGCCGCCTCGCCGACCACACCAGGGCGTTTGTCGAGCGGGACCGCAATCTCAGCCTGGACAGCTATGTGCAAGCGGTGCAGGCGGCCAAGGACCGCGGTCTGCCGGTCGCCCTCGGCCTCGAGGTGGACTTCTTCCCGGACACCATCGGGGCGGTGCTCGAACTCATCGCCCCGTACCCGTGGGACTTCCTCATCGGGTCGGTGCACTGGATCGGGGGGTGGGCGGTGGACACCGCAGAGGTGACCGACGAGTTCGACAAGCGGGGCGTCCGCCGCGCCTGGGAGCAGTACTTCGAGTTGGAGACCGCCCTGGCGGCTTCCGGTTCGGTGGATGTGCTGGCCCATGTGGACGTGTGCAAGAAGTACGGGCACCGCCCGGAGCGAGAGCCGTTGGACCTGTACCGCGCCGTGGTCGATGCCGCATCGGCCTCGGGGACCGCGGTGGAGGTGTCGAGCCAGGGGTTGCGCAAGCCGGTTGGCGAGGTGTATCCCGCCCCGTCGTTCCTCGAGATGTTCAACCGGGCGGGGGTGCCGATCACGCTGGCCAGCGACGGCCATGCCCCCGCCGAGGCGGCGTGGGGACACGAGGAGGTCGTGGCTGCGGCCCGCGCCGCCGGGTACACGAGCAGCCTGCGGTTCAAAGCCCGCCGCCGCTGGGAGGTCCCGTTGCGGTGAGATGGCCGAGGGTGCATCAATGAGGCCGGTCGTCCGCATACCATCCGGTCGGTGAGCGGTAGGCCGGCGACGGCGATGTTGTGGGGCGCGATCGGCGCTGGCGGGCCGGCGACGTGATCCACGACGAGCACCCATTCCGGCCAACCGACGGCGGCGATCCGGCAAGGCGTCTCCGGGGGAGGATCGCAGCGGGTGTGACCGTGGTCACCTCGGGGGGACCCGCCGAGCGTTCCGGCTCCACCGTCGCTTCCATCCTGGTGGTGGAGGGGGCGCCGGCCCGTCTGGTCCTCTCGCTGGCCGAGGGGAGCGATGTGCTCGAGGTGATCAGACAGACCAACAGGTTCGTGGTGCACGTGCTCGCCGCCGAGGACAGGGCGCTGTCCGACCGGTTCGCCCTCGTCGCGCCCAGCCCGGGTGGGTTGTTCGCCGGTGTCGCAGTCGAGGACGGCGAGTGGGGTCCCGAGTTGGCCGTTGCCGGGACGCGGGGCAGGGCAACCTTGGAGAGGGTCGAGCGGGTCGGCTACCAACAATTGGTGGTGGCCACGCTCGACGAGGTGGTCCTCGGCCGACCTCGATCGCCCACTCATCTGGTTTCGAGGCCGCTACCTGGGTGTTCCCTGAGGCGGCCGTCAGATGATCGTCGAGGTGATCGCCGTCGGGACCGAGTTGCTGCTCGGTCAGATCGTCAACAGCAACGCCGCCTTCATCGGCCGGGCGCTGGCCGACGCCGGGCTCGACGCCCATATTCAGGTGACGGTGGGGGACAACATCGACCGGGTCGCCTCGACCATCCGCCAGGCGCTGGAACGGGCGGACGCCATGATCATCACCGGAGGGATCGGCCCCACCCAGGACGACCTCACCCGGGAAGCGATCTGCGCCGCCACTGGTCGCGAGATGTGGTTCTCCGAGGATTACGCCGCCGAGTTGCGGCGCCGCTTCGCCTCCTCGGGGCGGGTGATGCCGGAGAACAACCTCCGCCAGGCGGAGTACCCCGCCGGCGCCACGCTCCTTCCCAACCCCAAGGGAAGTGCGCCCGGTATCAGGCTGGACCACGGTGGACGGCTCATATATGCGGTCCCCGGCGTCCCCGCCGAGATGGAGTTGCTCGTGCAGTCGGAGGTGATACCCGACCTGCGGCTGGCTGCGGGCATCGACGAGGTGTTGGAGAGCAGAGTGCTCCGCACCTGGGGGATGTCCGAGTCCCAGGTCGCCGAGGTGCTCGACGATCTCTACCGGGCCACCACCAACCCTTCGGTCGCCTTCCTGGCATCGGCGGGCGAGATCAAGGTGCGGATCAGCGCCAAGGCAGGGTCCCGTCAGGAGGCAGCGGCGTTGATCGCACCGGTCGAGGAGGAAATTCGCTCCCGCCTCGGCAGCGTCGTCTTCGGAGCCGATGAGGACACCATCGAGGAGGTGCTGCTCCGCTCGCTGGGCGTTGCCGGATGGTCGATCGCCACCGCCGAGTCGGTGACGGGTGGGATGGTGGCGGCACGGCTCACCGACATCGCCGGTGCCTCTGCGGTGTTCCGTGGGTCGGTCGTCGCCTACACGGCCGAGGTCAAGCAGCGGCTCCTGAGCGTGCCGGTCGAAATGATCTCCGAGCACGGTGTGGTGAGCGAGCCGGTGGCCGAGGCGATGGCAGTGGGGGCGGCGCGTCTGCTCGGGGCGGACGTGGCGGTCGGCCTCACCGGTTCTGCCGGGCCGGACCGACTGGAGCAGGACGTGGGGACCGTGGTCATCGGGGTCACCACACCCGAGGGGTCGGCGGCCCGCACCATGCGGTTGCCGGGCGATCGGGAGCGGGTTCGGGCCTATGCCTCCACCGCCGCTCTGCATCTGGTGCGCCGGGCGGTGGCGGGGGAGTGGTGGACCCGGTAGGGCGGCTCTTCGTCGCCGTTCCCCTCGAAGACGAGGCCCGGCACGCTCTCGCCGCCCGACTCGGCGAGGGCCCTGCGCTGCCGGGTAGCGTGGTGCCGCCCGGCCAACTGGCATCTCACCCTCCGTTTTCTCGGAAACGTGGACCCCGTCGCATACGACCGCATGCTGGAGGCGCTCGACCGGGCACATCTCGGCCGCTGCGTTCCGGATCGCCTTCGGAGGGCTTGGCGCATTTCCCCGCGCCTCCCGCGCCACCGTGCTCTGGGTGGCCGTCGACGACGGGGCAGAGCGGCTATCGGCGTTGGCGGCCTACGTGGAGGGCGCCTTGGATGAGGCCGGGATACCACCCGACGACCGCCCCTTCGCTCCCCATCTCACGCTTGAGCAGGCTCCGTCCTCCCCAGGACGTGCGGCCGTTGGTCGAGGCGATGCCTTCGCTCGGGGTGCGGCAGATGGTGACCAGGGTGGTGGTGTACCGCAGCCATCTCGGCGGCCGCCGGCCTGGCCCGCTACGAGGAACTGGAGAGCTTCCCGCTCCGGTGGGAGCAGCCGCTTCCGTCTTCCGTCTTCCGTACTTCCGCCTTGATCACAAGGCTTCCCCCCGAACACTCGTTCGACTATCGTGCGGGACGAATCACATCACTGTCGTTTGTCGTATGGACCCGGTACTTTGACGCACTGGACGGAAATCTGCAGGGCGGGACCGGCCAACGAAGGGAGCGGACCGTGGACCGTGACAAGAGCCTGGAGATGGCGAGATCGCAGATCGAGCGGCAGTTCGGCAAGGGCGCCATCATGAAGCTCGGCGAGACCGCCAACCAGCGGATGGAAACCATCGGCACCGGGGCTCTGGCACTCGACCTCGCCCTCGGGGTGGGTGGGGTTCCCCGGGGCCGGGTAGTGGAGATCTTCGGTCCGGAGAGCTCGGGGAAGACCAGCCTGGCGCTCCACGTCGTGGCCGAAGCACAGCGCAACGGCGGGCTGGCCGCCTTCATCGACGCCGAGCACGCCCTCGACCCCGTCTACGTCAAAGCCATCGGGGTGGACATCGACGAACTGCTCATCTCCCAGCCCGACACGGGGGAGCAGGCGCTGGAGATAGCCGACATGCTGATCCGTTCCGGTGCACTCGACGTCATCGTGATCGACTCGGTTGCCGCCTTGGTGCCGCGGGCCGAGATCGAGGGTGAGATGGGAGACACCCACGTCGGTCTCCAAGCCCGGCTGATGTCTCAGGCTCTGCGCAAGCTCACCGCCAACCTGAGCCGCTCGCGCACCACCGCGATCTTCATCAACCAGCTCCGGGAGAAGATAGGGGTCATGTTTGGTTCACCCGAAACCACCCCGGGAGGGCGGGCTCTCAAGTTCTACGCCAGCGTTCGGATCGATATCAGGCGGATCGAGTCGATCAAGGACGGCCAGGACGCGGTCGGCAACCGGGTCAGGGCCAAGGTGGTGAAGAACAAGTGCGCCGCTCCCTTCCGTCAGGCCGAGTTCGACATCATGTTCGGTGAGGGGATATCCCGTGAGGGAAGCCTGATCGACGTCGCTGTCGATCTGGGGGTGGTTCGCAAGAGCGGCGCCTGGTTCACCTTTGACGACGACCAACTCGGGCAGGGTCGGGAGAACGCCAAGCGGTTCCTCCGGGAGAACCCCGAGGTATCGGTTCAGCTCCAGCAGAAGGTGTTGGAGATGGTGGGGCTGGACCGGTCAGGTGACGAGACGGTCGGAGAGGTCGGAGCGGTCGAAGAGGTCGAAGAGGTCGAAGCTCCCCCCGAGATCTAGACCAAGTCATCGGAGATCGTCGGTCGGTGTCGTTCCCGGCCGGCGATCCCCGGCCATCCCATTGTCGGGCTCGCCAGGTGGGGTACCATGAGAGGCAAGAGGCACAACCACACTTGACCGGGCGAATGGGAAAAAACCGAAACAACAAGATCCCGAGTAACGGACGGAGGTTCCCGCCGAGACGCTGAGCGGGCCTGCGATCGTGGGAGTGCGGACGTGCCGAACCGTCAGGTTCGGCTCGTCGCGTTCCAGGGGATCGTGAAGGGCAGCCGAGATGGAATGGATCATTGGCGGCATTGCCGCAGTCGTCTTGGGGGTGGTGGGATTCGTAGTCGGCTCAATAGTCGGTCGGGACCGGGCGCGGCGCAATCGGGAGGGAGCCGCGGCCACCGCCGAGGAGGTGCTCGCCATCGGCGCGGCTCGAGGCGCAGCGGGTACTTGCCAAGGCCGACGAGGAGGGCCGGGCTCGCGCCGAGAGCTACCGCGAACGCGAGGAAGCATCTCTCGAGATGAGGCGGGTCGAGGTGCAGGCAGGCGAGGAGCGCCTTGCCTCTCGGGAGCGGACCCTCGAGCAGAGGGCGAGCAACCTGGCACAACGTGAGCAGTTCCTGATCCACCGCGAGCAGGAAGTAGCCGAGCTTCGAGTTGAGGTCGAGGCTCAGGGCGAGGAGGCACGGGAGTCATTGGCCCGGGTCGCCAACCTGGACGTAGCGGCGGCCAAACGCGAGCTGTTGGAGCAGGTGGAGGCCGACGCCAAGCGCGACGCCATGGTGCTGGTGCGCGATACCGAGATCCGGGCGCGCGAGGAAGCCGACCGGCGGGCCCGTCGCATCCTGGCCACTGCCGTCCAGAGGCTGGCTTCGGAGGTGGTGACCGAAACGACGGTCGCCGTCGTCGAGCTTCCATCTGACGACATGAAGGGCCGGATAATCGGGCGCGAGGGTCGGAACATCCGTGCTTTCGAGGCGGTGACGGGGGTCAACCTCATCGTTGACGACACCCCCGAAGCTGTCTCGGTTGCCTCGTTCGACCCGGTGCGGCGCGAGGTTGCCCGGATCGCCCTGGAGAAGCTCGTTGCAGACGGGCGAATCCATCCGGCTTCGATCGAGGAGGCCTTCGAGAAGGCGAGCGCCGAGGTGGAGGCGAGCGTGCGAGACGCCGGGGAGTGGGCGCTACTCGAGGTCGGGATCTCGAAGATGCACCCGGAGTTGGTGACGCTTCTCGGCCGGCTCCGCTACCGAACCTCGTACGGGCAGAACGTGCTCAACCACCTCGTCGAGTCGGCCCATATCGGGGGAATGCTCGCCGCCGAGTTGGGGCTCGAGGCGACACCGATCAAGCGGGCCTCTCTGCTCCACGACATCGGCAAGGCGGTGACCCACGAAGTCGAGGGATCGCACGCCCTGATCGGCGCAGAGATCGCCAGACGGTTCGGCGAGGATCCCGCCATCGTCCACGGGATCGAGGCCCACCACAACGAGGTGGAGCCGCGCACCCTGTTGGCCGTGCTGGTCCAGGCCGCCGATGCGGTGTCGGCAGCCCGTCCCGGTGCGCGCCGCGAGGCGCTCGAGTCATACGTTCGCCGGCTGGAGCGACTGGAGAAACTGGTGTGGGACTTCGAGGGAGTGGAGAAGGTGTTCGCCCTCCAAGCCGGGCGGGAAGTTCGAGTGGTGGTCGACCCCGGCCGGGTCGACGACCTCGGCGCCGCCGATCTCGCTCGCCGGATAGCCAAGCGGCTCGAGGAGGACCTCCAGTACCCGGGCCAGATCCTGGTGACGGTGATCCGCGAACTGCGCGTCACCGACTACGCCCGGTAACCATGACCTCGTCGATCACAGCTGTCCCCTCCCGCTCGCCGAGAGCGGAGGGTGCCCCAGCGGGTTGGAAGTAGATACTTCCTGCGCACCTTCGGCTGCCAGATGAACGAGCACGACAGCGAGCGGGTGGCCGGTCTGTTCGCCGCCGACGGGATGATCCCAGCCGATCAGCTCGACCAAGCCGATGTGGTCTTCATCAACACCTGCACCATCCGGGAGAACGCCGACAACCGGCTCTACGGTCACCTCGGCCACCTCAAAGTGCTCAAGCAGGAGCGCCCGGGCGTTCTCCTCGTCGTCGCCGGGTGTGCCGCTCAGAAGGATCGGGAGTTGGTCAGAACCAGGGCGCCGTGGGTCGATGTCGTCCTCGGAACCCACAACCTCGACCGAGTGCTCGACCTCCTCGACCATGCAGAGCAGTGGGGGCCGGTGGTCGAGGTGGTCGACGAGCTCCAGGCCATGCCCTCATCCCTCCCTGCTCGCCGCGAAGTTGCCCATTCCGCATGGGTCACCATCCAGGTCGGGTGCAACAACACCTGCACCTTCTGCATCGTCCCCGCCGTTCGAGGACGCGAGATCAGTCGCCGGCCGGGAGACATCATCCGTGAGGTCGAGCAACTCGCCGACGACGGCGTTGTCGAGGTCACCCTCCTCGGGCAGAACGTCAACACCTACGGCCGCGACCTCGCCATAGACGGGCGGCGCCGCCCGATCTTTGCCGAACTGTTGCGGCGTGTCGGGGCGGTGGACGGGATCCGCCGGGTCAGGTTCACCAGCCCGCACCCCGCCGACTTCCGCCAGGACGTGGCCGAGGCGATGGCGGAGACGCCCGCCGTTTGCGAGCAACTCCATCTCCCACTCCAGAGCGGTAGCGACCGGGTGCTGGCCAAGATGCACCGCGGCTACACGGCCGCCCGTTATCTCGACAAGCTCGAGTTGGCGAGACGGACCATTCCCGGGCTGGCGGTCTCGACCGACCTCATCGTTGGTTTCCCCGGCGAGACCGAGGAGGACTTCGCCCGCACGCTCGAAGTGGTGGCTGAGGCGCGGTACGACCAGGCGTTCATGTTCCTCTTCTCGGCCCGGCCCGGGACGGCGGCCGCCGCCATGACCGAGGACGCGGTGCCGGCTCCAGTGGCACAGGAGCGGTTCGAGCGCCTAGCCGAGCTGCAAAACCGGATCTCCTTGGAGCGAAACCAGGAGCAGGTGGGCCAGGTGCTGGAGGTCCTCACCGAGGGACCCTCGCGCAAGGACCCAGAGGTGGCAGCGACACGGGCCCGAAGCGGCAAGCTGGTGCACGTCGAGGGTCGGTTGGATGCCGGGGAGTTCCTCGAGGCGGCCGTGGTGACGGCGGCGCCGCACCACCTCGTGGGGCGGAGGGTCGCCTGACCCGGTTGCTCGCCGTCCTCGGCCCTACCTCGTCGGGCAAGAGCGCTCTCGCCATCAGGCTCGCCGCCGACCTGGGGGGGTCGGTGCTCTCGGTGGACTCCATGCAGGTCTATCGCGGGATGGACATCGGCACCGCCAAGCCCTCTCTGCAAGACAGGGCGAGGGTCACCCACCACATGGTCGACATAGTGGAGCCGGAGGAGCGCTACACGGTGGCTCGGTTCCAACGGGATGCTCGGGAGGTTCTGGCCTCGGCGGTGGGACCGGTTGTCATCACCGGTGGCTCGGGTCTCCACTTCCGCTCGGTGGTCGACCCGCTTCGGTTCCCCGGTGAGGATCCGGCTCTGCGTGACGCCATCGCAGCGCTTCCCGCCGCCGAAGCCGAGACTCGGCTGCTCGAGATAGACCCCGAAGCGGCGGTCCGTGTTGATCTGGCCAACCCGCGCCGGGTGGCGCGGGCGCTCGAGGTGGCGATGATCGAAGATCGCAGCCCCACGACACGTGCTGCTTCCCCCCAGCGGGAAGCAGTCGTCCGCTACCAACCGGAATTTCCGTTCGCCGCAATCGCGGTGGATCCCGGCCCTGTTCTCAGGGAGAGGGTGGCTGCTCGCCTGCGGGGCATGGTGGCCGCCGGCCTCGTCGACGAGGTCGCTGCTCTGGCGCCCCGGCTCGGACCGACCGCGGCGGCAGCCGTGGGTTACCGCCAACTCCTCCCGGTGGTGGCGGGCGAGCGGCCACTGGATGAAGGGCTGACCCTGGCGGAGCGGGCCACGATGAGGCTGGCGAAGCGCCAGCGGACCTTCTTCAGGCGTGACCCGAGGATCAGATGGCTCGAATGGTCGGACGATCCCGACGAGGTCTATCAAGCCGTCCGGCACGCGCTGATCGAGGAGCCGGCGTGGAGTTCGTGAAGATGGAGGGACTCGGGAACGACTTCGTCGTGCTCGACGGCCCGGTCGAACTCAGCGGCGACGACGTGTCGCGTATTTGCGACCGGAGAAGAGGGGTTGGGGCGGACGGTGTCCTCGTTGCGGAGAAACTGGGACCGCAGCGGGTTGCCATGGCCTATTGGAATGCCGACGGCGGAGCGGCCGAGATGTGCGGCAACGGTCTGCGCTGTGTTGCCCGCTTCGCCGTCGACCGGGGATGGACGGACGGTGGCACCTTTGTGGTGGAGACCCCTGTCGGACCGAGGCAGGCCACGGTCGATGGCGATGACATCACCGTGGAACTGGGGCCTTTCGAGGTGGCTGGTTCATCGGTGATCGTTGGCGGGTTGGAATTGGTTTCCGTCTCGGTGGGGAACCCACATGCCGTGACATTCGTCATCGACCCGGCCGAGGCGCCGGTCTCCGAACAGGGGAGAGTGATCGAGCATCATCATTTGTTCCCGCAGGGCACCAATGTCGAGTTCGCCTCGGTCAGGGACCCCGAAACCATCGAACTGCGGGTGTGGGAGCGGGGCGTCGGGGAGACACTGGCTTGCGGCAGCGGTGCGGCCGCCGCAGTCGCCGTGGCGAGGCAACGCGGCGAGGTGGGGGACCGGGTCACCGTCAAGCTACCCGGTGGGTCGCTGCTCGTGGAGCTCCGCGGAGGTGACGCCTGGCTCACCGGCCCGGCGAACACCGTCTATCGGGGGACCCTGCCCGACTGACGGCTCAGCGGACCCTTCTGAGCACGGCGACGACCTTGCCCAGTACCTCGACACCGCCGTCGAAGACCATCGGCGGATAGTCGGGGTTCTCCGACACGAGCTGGATCGACCCGTCCTGGCGATGTAGCCGCTTGACCGTCGCCTCCTCGCCGTCGACCATCGCCGCCACGATCTCGCCGTTGTCGGCGTCTGGCTGCGACCTCACGACGACGAGGTCACCGTCGAGTATCCCGGCACCGACCATCGAGTCGCCCTTGACCGTGAGCAGGAATACGGGCCCGGTGCCAACTATGTCAACGGGGAGCGGGATGATGTCCTCGATGGACTCCTCGGCCAGGATCGGAGTCCCAGCAGCGATCCGTCCCAACCCAAGGAACCTGTCGGACGCGGTCTCCACCCGGCGGGACCGCCGCAGGCTTGAGGTCGAGGACCTCGATGGCTCGCGGTTTCGACGGATCGCGTCGCACCAAACCGGCGGCGACGAGCGCAGTGAGGTGACTGTGCACCGTCGACGGCGAACTGAGGCCAAGCGCCTCGCCGATTTCCCGCACCGATGGCGGGTAGCCACGCTGCGAAACGGTCGTCTTGATCAGATCCAGCACCTGCTGCTGGCGCCCGCTGAGCGCCCGACCCTCATGCACCACGGTGGCCCTCCGAACGTCTGTTCCGGGCACGCTACCTCGCAGAGGCCCCTCAGGGCAAACACCTGTTCGATAAACTTGCCTCTTGACATCGAACAGGTGTTCGGGCATAGTGAGCCCCATGCATCGAACATCCGTTCGCCCCGGCGTCTGGGAAGCCGCACCTACCGCAGGGCGGCGGAGTTCGAGCATCCACTCCTGCAGGCAGACAGGAGCAGGTGGGAGCGACCCGGAGCAGCGGGGCGAGACAGGCCTAGACAAGAAGTCGCCATCACGCTCTGTCCAGAGTGCTGATCTCCGTCACGGCGATGATGGTCCTTGTTCTCGCGCTCGCCTCCGGGGTCGCTGCCCGCGATTCCGCCAACGGCTCGATCACGGTCGTGGTCGACCCAGGTGACACCTTGTGGGATCTCGCCGTCGAGGCCACGCCGCCGGGAGGAGATGTGCGGGCGACCGTGTTCGAAATACGGGAGAACAACGGTCTCACCCGGTCGGAGCTCCGACCCGGACAGGCGCTGACGATCCCAGCGGTCCCCTAGAAGGAACGCATCACCGCAGGATTGGTATCGCCGCTTCGGTACCGGGCCAGACACGGCCCGAGAGCGCGCCAACGGCCGCCCGGCCTCCGTCGGCGCCATGCGCTGCGGTGTCGGCCAGCGCCATCAGGGTGGTGCGCAGTGCACTGGCGGGGGGTTCCCATTCCAAGTCGATTGCATGCGCCAGGTCTAGGCCGTGGATGGTCAACTCGACCACTCTCGTGACGAGATACTCATCGAGCGCGATCAGCCCATAGGGCGTGGCAATTGCGGGAAACGGAGCCTCGAGGAGGTCGAAGGCCTCGACCGACGCCTGCAATGCCCGATCGAAGGCCGATGAGATCGAGGCGGTGCCCCCGAACTCTTCCAACTGATCACGCGCCCGCTGCGCCACTGCGGCCCGTCCGTCCTCACCACCCGACAGGTACGAGGCGAAGTAGGCACCTGCATCGACGAGCATCGGGAGGTCGGTCGGGGCATCGGCAGCGAGATAGACGGCGGGTGATCCCGCCACCCGCACCAGGTGACCCCCGAGCTCGCCGACGTTCCAGGATCCCAGCGCCGGCTCATCCCATCGGTCCTCTGCCGCGGCGAGTCCGACTGCCGCCGCGGCACCGCAAGCGGCGAACACATCACGTATGTCCCCCCAGGTAGTCACGGGTACCCTCCCTCCAATGCTGTGCCCAGTGTGCGCCGCCGACGGTACCCGGGTGATCGACAGCAGACCGGCGGATGCGGGGGCGACCATCCGACGCAGACGCGCCTGCCCGGTCTGCGGTCACCGCTTCACCACCTATGAGCGTCCCGAGGCGGTCGTCATGGTCCTCAAGCGCAGCGGGCGTGTGGAGCCCTTCCAACCGGCCAAGCTGCGCGTCGGGTTGGAGCGGTCGCTGGCTGGCCGCCCCGTGGCACCCGGGACGCTCGACCACATCGTCGACGAACTGGAGATGCTGGCCCTGAACGAGGCCCCGCAGGTGACGAGTGAGCGGTTGGGTCGAGAGGCGCTCGCCCGGCTACGGGTGCTCGACGAAGTCGCCTACCTCCGCTTCGCCAGCGTGTACAAGAGCTTCCGGGACGCCACCGACTTCCAGCGCGAGCTGACCGAACTCGAGGTCGAACAGATGGGGAGTGCTCAGGTCGAGGGCTGACGGAGCTGCCGGGCGAGGTCGCGCAGCTGGTGGGCGAGATCGAATGATCGTCGGTGCGCCCAACCGTCGAGTTCCCGCAAGGGGTCGGCGAGATCCGATCGCAACTGGTTCACCTTCCCGTGCAATTGGTGGATGAGGTTCGATGTCTGTTCGGGATTGTCGGCACGCAGCGCGGCGAGATATCGCCCCTGCCACCCATCGAAGTAGTTGAGCAACTGCATCGCTTGGAGGCGATGGCCCTTGAGTGCAGGGTCGCGGGGAACCGAGGAGAGAACCTCGCCGGTCCGGGTGCCGGCTTCCGCCAGCCGGGTTTCGAGCGGGCGGAGATCGCGTGGTGAAGCCGAGACGGGGAGTCGAGGGAGCACGAATGCCTGGCGCAGCCCGGCCCGGTAGGCGAGCGCCGCGGTCAATCGCTCTTCGATTCGATTGGTCGCCCCGGCCAACCTGGCGGCGGTCCGTCTGGGGGCCCGCAGGGCATCGGTTGGCTCGTTGGACGAGAAGGGGGCCGCCCAGGGGAGTGGACGGTTGGCTTCGAGTGACAGTGCCCTGGAGGCGCTTCCCAGGTCCACCAGCGTCCCCGACGAGGAAATGAGGCGCTCTTGGCCGGCCTCGGGGTTGGTGACCGGACCCAAAGCCCTCATCAACCGAGGAAGGCTTCGGCCCAGTTGACTCGCCGCAACGGCCAGGTCGTTTCGCATGTCGTCGGCGTGCCGCGCCGGGACATCGACCAGCCACTTCGCTCCGGTGAGCAGCGCCAGGCAGATCCCGGTGGCAATGAGGAGGAGCGGCCACCGCCGGCTCTTTCGCTCCTCCAGCCCAGCGACCGGTCGCGGCTTCCAACCCTCCATCGGAGACCCATCGATGGTGGATTCGAGAAGCCGGGCCACCAGCACGCTGGTCGAAGGCGCCGGCGTGTGACCGTTTCGAAGGATCTCGGGCGGTGGAGGGGGGTCAGATGGCGCCGGCCGAACCGGGCCCGCTGGTGCCACCTCAGGCGGCCCAGGTGGGGGCTCGGCCAGATCCGATGGCGATGGGAGAGGCGTCGGCGGGGCTTCAGTCGGAGCCGACCTGCCGGGAGGGGGCAGATGAGGGCCGGTGAGCGATGTCGGCGGCTCGGCCATGCCGAGCAGTTCGAGCAAGGGTGAGCCGACCCCGTTGATGCGCGAAACGGGGGCAGCGGGGTGCTGGCGAGAGTCGGACGTGTGCGGAGAGGAACGGATGGTTCCGGAGTGATCGGGGGGCGCTCGCCGTTGAGCGGCCATCTCGTTCTCTTGGTGTCCTCGGGCCGGCGTACCAACTCAGGGGTGGGGGGACGCTCCGACCCGGGTTGGCGGTGCCTGCCCTCGCTTGGCGAGGTCTCTGAGGAGACGAGCGACTTTCGCACCTGGCGCAGAGCAACGGCAAGTGTCGAACCGGAATCGGCGCGGGAGGAGTGCCGGCCTGGCTCTCTCCTGTGGAGCGGGGTGTTGACCTGGTGACCCGCCAGACAGGCGCCTTGGCGCACGGTGACGTGGGTGCGGCACTCGGTACAGTACGCCTGTGGCACGGGCCAACTCCTGGGTCGGCTCCGCCCGTAACGCCCCGTTGCTACTCCGCCATGGAGATTACCTTCAAGAAGCTCGACAATGAACTACCGACGCCGCAGCGCGCCCATGCCGGTGATGCCGGCATCGACCTCTACGGCCGAGTCGATGCCACCCTTGCGCCGGGGGAACGGGCCGCCGTGCCCACGGGGATCGTCGTCGCCATCCCCGACGGCTTCGCCGGGTTGGTCCTCCCACGCAGCGGCTTGGCGATGCGCCACGGTGTGGGCGTGGTCAATGGTCCCGGGTTGATCGACCCGGGGTACCGAGGCGAGGTTCAGGTGCTGCTGGTCAACCATGGAGCGGAGTCGGTGCAGTTACGGCGTGGCGACCGCATAGCTCAACTGGTAGTTGTAGCCGTCCCCGAGATCGTGCTTGTCGAGTCGTCCGAATTGCCGGGGTCGGAGCGCGGGGAGGGTGGTTTCGGCTCGACCGGGGCTTGATCGCCCGCTGGAACGCTCTAGGGCCGTTGGGTATGATGGCGGCCGCGCGGAAGTAGCTCAGTTGGTAGAGCGCAACCTTGCCAAGGTTGAGGTCGCGGGTTCGAGCCCCGTCTTCCGCTCCCGGCCCGGGTGCCCCCCGGGTGTCGTTCCGTGATCTCCCGCCCGGTCCGACATTGTCGATTCATCTGGGCCGGTCCGCGGGGGCAGGGCGACGTGGCCGAGTGGTTAGGCACGGGTCTGCAAAACCCGTTACCCGGGTTCGATTCCCGGCGTCGCCTCGGTATTTCCCCTGCTTGTGGCGCTAATCGAGCGCCTGCAACGGTGTCCACGATCGGCAGACGGCCGCCGCATCCGCCGCCGCACCGACTGAGATCCCTGAGGCGGTCTCGGTGTGGTCGGGCGTCACGAAAATCGACCTCGCATCAGAACGAGGGCGTGCGACCATCGGGGCCTGCAGAGGAGGGTGTTGAGAGTGGTGCATTCCAGCGTCCAAGCCGATTCCAGCGGGTCTGGTCACGACCAAGGCCAGCTCGGCGAGCTGGTCGATGCGATCGCCGCCGATGTGGGCCTGTCGGGTCTGATCCGAGTCGACCTCGATGGAAGCCTCGCCGTGCAACGGGCATATGGCTTGGCGCACCGTGGTCTCGGCGTCCCGACGACGGTCGACACGCAGTTCGCCATCGCCAGCGGCTCGAAGAGTCTCACTGCGCTGGCGGTGATGAGCCTCGTGGAGCGTGGCGAGCTCAGCTTGCGCACGACGGCCCGGTCGGTGCTCGACACTGACCTGCCGCTTATCGACGACCGGGTGACTGTCGAGCAGCTCCTCGCCCACCGGTCGGGAATCGGTGACTACCTCGACGAGGACGAGATCGCCGATGACAACGACTACGTGCTGACAGTGCCGGTCCACGAGCTGGCGACGACCGAGCAGTTCCTCGCCGTGTTGGACGGTTTCCCGATGAAGTACGAGCCCGGTGAGCGGTTCAACTACTGCAATGGCGGCTACATGGTGCTGGCGTTGCTCGCCGAGCGGGCATCAGGTGTCCAGTTCCATGACCTCGTCGACCAGCGCGTTTGCCGGCCGGCCGGCATGACGGACACGTCGTTCCTGCGATCCGACGAGCTGCCCGGCCGGGCCGCGGTTGGCTACCTCCACGACGAGGGGCTGCGCACCAACGTCCTGCACCTCCCGGTGCGCGGCAACGGGGACGGTGGGATCTACACCACGGCTGCGGACGTCCATGCCATGTGGGACGCCCTGTTCGCCGGGCGGATCGTCTCCACGGACACCGTTGCGGAGATGGTGCGCTCACACAGCGAGGTGCCGGAGATGTCGATGAGTTACGGGCTCGGCTTCTGGCTCGACGACGGAAAGGGCACGGTGTCGATGATCGGCGGCGACGCCGGCGTCGGTTTCGTCTCCACCCATCACCGCGGTCGCGGATTCACCGC
Source organism: uncultured Actinomycetes bacterium (assembly GCA_963733905.1). Lineage (GTDB taxonomy): Bacteria > Actinomycetota > Acidimicrobiia > Spongiisociales > DATADW01 > DATADW01. Next base: position 180,596 of record CAVTEU010000007.1, read on the forward strand.
CACCGTGTTTTGCAACCAGACCCGGGGGGCATGGCCGGTCAGTCAACGCCTCAACCAACTGCTCGGGCCATCGACGTGACGACCGATATCTGTCTAATTGGAGTTTCTGACAATGCCTGGAGGGCGCTACGGGGGTCCTCACCGGGCTCGATTCCCTGCGTCGCCTCGGTAGGTACACTCGGCCGCGCTCTGGGGCCCTTAGCTCAGGGGGAGAGCGCTTCCCTGACACGGAAGAGGTCAGTGGTTCAAATCCACTAGGGCCCACTGACACAACCGCTTAGGTGCCCATTTCAGATGCGGGCGTGTTTGCGACAATGTCGCCGATCGGTGCTGCATCTCGAACCACATGAGGACCACGAGTCATTTCAAGACGTCGCCGTTGATGCCGTCGGTCATACCACATGGATTGCGTCCAGCCGGTTGCGGAAGGCGGTTGAAGCGAAGATGGCAATTGACGGTGGATATGGCACAATGCGACAACTTCGATCGAAAGGAGCCCGATCATGGCAATGAGCCAGGCACACAAAGAAGCGCTAGCTCAGGGGCGGCGTGAATCCAAGGCGATTAGCAATTACCTCGGAGCGATCCAGTCCAGGAAGCCTGGGCGGAAGGTGACCCGAGAGAGCCTTGAAACCCGTCTCGCCGGGATCGACGACCGGATCGCAGCCGAGCAGAACCCGCTGAAGCGGGTCGAATTGGTCCAGTCGAAGCTCGACTCGCAAAAAGCCCTCCAACTGATGGGTGAGTCGCAGGACGAGGGAGAAGTCGAGCAGGGATTCATCGAGAACGCTGCTGCCTACTCCGACCGCAAGGGAATCACCTACGGCGCCTGGCGTGAGGCCGGCGTGCCCGCCGCGATTCTCAAGAAGGCCGGTATCGCTCGCACCAGGGGCTGAGCGTTTGCTCTCCGGGATGCCTCCGCGTGAGGCATCCCGGCTATTCGTAACCGAGTTTGTCCAGCCTTTGGTCGTCGATTCCGAGATGGTGGGCGAGTTCGTGTAGCACGGTGCGCCGTATCTCTTCCTCGAGTTCGACACGCTCCAATTGCAGGTCGAGGTGGGGCTGGCGGAAGATTGTGATGCGATCGGGCATGGCGCCCCAATAGTCGCCGGCCCGCTCGGCCAGAGACACACCTTCGTAGATCCCGAGCAGCCCTTCATCTCTTGGATCCTGTTCTGGGGAGGGGTGCTCTTCGACTACTACCACGAGGTTGTCGATCTGATCGATGACCCATTCCGGCAGGTCATCGAGAACCCGGTCGACGACATGCTCGAAATGCCTCCGGTTCACGGCTCCATTCAACCCGAAGTCCGGTGGTGAGTGCCACGGCTAGGATCGCGGCGCAGGGCGCTTAGCTCAGCGGGAGAGCGCTGCCTTCACACGGCAGAGGTCACTGGTTCGATCCCAGTAGCGCCCACCAGAAATCGGCCACGTCGTTCTCCATCACGTAATCCAAAGCCGGTATCGGTGATGGCGCCGACGAATCTCTACTTCCGTGCACCGTCCCCTTGCACCCAATGAACTGATCGGCCGCGACAGAGAGCGGGACGAGATTGATGCGTTCGTCTCCGCCGTGCCTGACGGGCTCAACGCGCTCCTGATCACCGGCGACCCGGGTATCGGCAAGACCGCCCTGTGGCGGCATTGCCTCGAACGGTGCAAACAAGCCGGCTACGACGTCCTGGTTGCCCGCCCGTCCGAGGACGAGATGTCGAATTCGGGGCTCGGACTCTTGGACATCTTTGACCGCGTCGAAGTCGACCGAAGAAGGTTCATCTCCGAGGTCGACCCGCACCGAAGGGCAATGGCGGCACTCGACGCTCTCAGGACTCTTGCCGACAGGGGGCCAACGGTCATCGCCATCGACGACGTGCAATGGCTTGATGCCACCTCGGCAAAGGCGCTGCGGTACGCCTTGCGACGCATCGAGGACGCGCCCGTGGGTGTCGTCGCCACTTGGCGAGCCGAGAGACCGGTGGAAGATCGGCTTTCCCTGACGACAACCCTTCCGCCCGGCAGGAGCCATACACTCGACCTCGGCCCACTCGATATCGGGGAGACACGCCGACTTGTCGGGAGAGTCGTCGAGTCGATTTCGCCACGGACGCTGCGCCGCATTCACCGGATCTCGGGCGGGAATCCGTTGTTCGCAATCGAGCTGGTTCGATCACTTGTCGAAGGCAATAGAGCGAGGGGCTTGAACGACGGCTTCCGGTTGCCCGGCTCGCTGCGCGGGGCTATCGAACATCACCTCGAGCAGGTCCCCGTGCCGCTGATGCGGATGCTCGAGGTCATCGCAGCCAATGGCCCCACCGGCTACAGCCAACTGCGCTCATATCTGCCCGATCACGACCTCGAGGGGTTGTTGAGCCAGGCGGGGAGCCTGGGCGTTCTCGTAGTGGAAGAGGACCTGCGGGTCCGATTCGCTCACCCGCTGATGGGCTCTGCCGTTTATGGGCGGGTCAATCCGCTGGCCCGCCGCACTCTGCATGCGGGTCTTGCCGAGCAGTCGATAGATCCCGAGGTTCGCATCCGGCATAGGGCTCTCTCGACAGATGAGCCGGATGGCGAACTGTCCGCACTGCTCGAGGCCGAGGCAAACCGGGCTCGTGATGCCGGTGCGCTCGACTCGGCCGCAGAGCTCGCCTTTCACAGTCACCGACTCACACCATTCGACGACACAGATGCGGTGCGCAGACGGGCTTTGGCGCAGATCGGGGACCTCACCGCCGCGGGAGAGACTTTCAAGGCCCTCGAGCTGCTCGACAACCTCGTGGCCACGCTGCCCTCGGGTTCTCTTCGGGCCGATGCGCTGATCCAACGCTTTTTCCTCGAGAACAAGGACGTCGACCGGAGCGAGGCTTCTTTGTCGCGGGCGCTCGAGGATTGCGGCGACGACGAACTGCAGCGCGGCCGGGTGCTCGACATCCTCGGTTGGCATCGTGGCATCTTCTGTGGCGACCTCCGTGCCGGCATCCGGGCTGCCGAAGAGGCGCGGGGCATCGCTGCCACAGCTGGGCACGAGGAGTTGTGGATGCAGTCGGCAGCACATCTCGCCCACATGCAGGCATTGGCCGGAAATCCGCAGCCCACCGTCATGGTGCGTACCGTCGAGATCGTCGAAAGGACATCGGCGACGATCCTGGGGGGCGGTCCCCGAGCCTGGATGGGCAAGCAGATCCTGTGGGCTGGCGATATTGCCGGCGCGCGCGATCTCTTCGCAGCGGCTTTGGACGGCTATGCCGTTATCGGCAACGAGACAGAACGCTCATACCGCCACTACGACCTCGCATTGGTGGAGTGCGCCTCCGGCGACTTCGAGGCGGCCCGAACCCACACCGAATTGGGCATCCAGGCCGCGAGGGACTGCGAGAACTTGGACGCAGAGGGTTGGATGCAGTACCCCCTCGCCTTGGTCGAGGCGTGGGCCGGGCGAGCAGATCTGGCCCGGGAAGCGGCGAGCAGGCTCCTCGGCTGGCCGGGCGGGCCGGGGAGAAGTCTCGGGACGAATCGAGCAAGAAGCGTGCTCGGGATCTTGGCAATCTCCGAGGGAAATCACCCCACCGCATCTGATGTCCTTGTTGAGGCGGTGTCGCTGGCCGAGGAGGTCGGATTGGCCCATCCCGGTGCGGATCCCGTGCTCGCCGATGCCGTGATCGCTCTCGCCTGTAGTGGCAGACGCGGGGAGGCTCACGAGCACCTGCGAATGCTCCGTGACCAAGTCTCGAATCTCGATCTCGAGCGCACATGGGCGATGCTCGACCATGCCAGGGGATCAGTGCTCCTCGCCGATGGCGAACTCGATGAGGCGGTGGGTCACCTGTCCAGCGCTGTGTCCAGATTCGACGCCATGGGGCTGCGTCCCGATGCGGCACGGGCCTGTTTTTCTCTTGGGCGCGCCCTGCTCCGCGCCGGGCAGCGGACCGCGGCGGCCGAGCGACTCGAGGAGTCGATCACCAGGTTCGCCTCGATGGGCGCCACCATCTGGGAGGGGTACGCCGCAGCGGACTTGGAGCGTGCCAGCCCGGGAAGAACCACCGGCACCCTGACCGCGGCGGAGTCGCGAATCGCCGGTCTGGTAGCGGAGGGCGGCAAGAACCGGGAGATCGGGGCAGCGTTGTTCATGAGCGTCGCCACGGTGGAGGCGCATCTCACCCGCATGTACCGCAAGCTGCAGATCCGGTCCCGAGCCGAATTGGCCCGTCTGGTCGCCAGCGGCTCGCTGGTCCTAGACGTCCCATAGGGCTTCTCAACCGACCGCTAGGGGAACCCCGCTAGCGACCGCCATCCCTGCGACCCGATATTCCCGTAACTCGCCAAGACCGGCGAGCGCCTGGATGGTCCGGGCACCCGGCCAACGGCCGGTTCGATCGAAGGGGGAGACAATGCGTCTTCGTTTGTTCAATTCGCTGGCGGCTGGTGCGCTGGCGATATCGATGATGGCGCCGGGAGGAGCAGCTCTCGGCGTCGACCAGGCGGCCGCACAAGCGGCGGTCGACGGGGGCTGCACGCTGGTCCCGGAGGGCTCGAAGCACGAGTTCGCTTCGTGCCTCAGGGTCACTGCGGCGCTCGACAGGGCCCCGGCGGTGGGCGAGACGGCCACTCTGAGCGTCAATGTCGAGGCCCAGAGGGACCTCGGTGAGGTCACAGTGACGATAAACGTGCCCGATGGCCTCGACGTGGTCTCGGGTCCCGGCACCGACGGTGCCGCAGTCGGTGCACCCGCAGGGCCGGGCGAGATCGTCCCCAGGGTGGCGACGGTTGAACCCGGTGTGGGGTCGGAGGCACTTAGCTTCGACGTCAAGGCTGCCGACAAGGGCGCCGCGCTGATCGAGGTCTATGCGACCGCCCGAGTGGACGCCGGATTCGCCGACGGGGCGATGACCATCGTTCCATTGACGGTGGCGGACAAGTCCGGAAAGTCGCAGCTATCGATCACCACCCAGACAAAGGGTGCGGCAGTCGAGGCGACGGGTACGCCGTCCATCGCCCAGCCAGATCCCAACCACGAGGCGGCACCGGTTGCCGTCGTGGATTCCGGCCAAGCGGCTGCAGCGGCAGGCACCAACGGGCTCCAGTCGTGCACCAACGGCCTCTGGGGTTACGACAACCCGACCTTGGGCTTCACAGGAGTACCCAACTACGGGATCCAGGTCTGGGACGAGGACGACTTCAGCGCCGACGACCTCCTGGGAACGACCGTGACCGCCTTTGACGGCTCGTGGGAGGTCTGCTGGACCGATACCGATGGTGCCGCGAGGGTTCTGGGGCTCAGGAGATCTACGTCCTTTACCGGGCGGAGAACTCGGTGTGGCGGGTGCGGGACACCTCCGCCAACGACGAGACCTACGAGAACCAGAGCGCGACGGTCCAGATCGACGAGGGCGACGACTTCGGCTGGGGCGACAGGTCGCCGGGCAACGGCATCGACCGCGCCATCCACGCCTTCCATGCCATCGACAAGCTGTGGCAGTGGGGCAACGACCCGAGCGGGGATTGCTTCGACTGGGGTGCAACGGTCTGCCGGCAGCTGACGATCAACTGGACGTCGACCTCGACGGACGGAACGTTCTACTCGCTGAGCGGCAACGACGTCCATCTGCAGGCTGTGGACCCCGACCTCGAGCATGTGGTGATCCACGAGGCGACCCATGCGGTGATGGACGACGTCTACAACGACAGCTTCCCGTCGATCCCCAGCTGCAGTCCCCACTCGATCCAAAGCACCAGCTCTACCGGCTGCGCTTGGGTGGAGGGATTCGCCGAGTGGGTGCCGTTGGCGGTTCTGAACACCACGATCTGGGTGTTCCCTGGTCCAGACAACGACGTCAACCTGGAGAACGTCGACGCCAGCTCGTCCAATTGGAGCGATGGTGACGCGGTAGAGGGCAGGGTGGCCGGTGCCATGATCGACATCCAGGACAGCGCGGTGGCCAACCTCGACTTCTTCGACTTCTGGAATGAATCCGAAATGGAGCAGTACGAGGTGTTCCAGGACTTCGCCACGATCGGCAACGGAGTCCGTCCGGCCACTTACGCCGAGTTCTGGTCTGACCGGGGCACGGCGGGGCTGAACAGGGCCAACACGGGTGCCAACGGATCCAACAACCAGAACACGATCGACTACTCGTTCACCGCACCGGAATGCGCCGGGTTCACGGTCACCGAATATGGGACCAAGGGGAACAACACCATCAACGGTACTTCCGGGGTGGATGTGATCCACGGTCTGGCCGGCACCGACACCATCGACGGTCTCGCCGGCGCGGACGTGCTCTGCGGCGGTGACGGAGTCGACACCATCGAAGGCGGCAGCGAGGCCGACGAGATCCAAGGTGGTCCCGGCAACGACACCATCGAAGGCCAGGAGGGTGGAGACGACATCGAGGGCGACGATGGAGCCGACACCATCGAAGGCGGTACCGAGGCCGACGAGATCCACGGTGAAGTCGGCAACGACACCATCGAAGGCAACGGCAGTGCCGATGACATCTGGGGCGACGACGGAGCCGACGACATTGAAGGCAACGACGGTGCCGATGTCATCTTCGGCGGCGACGACGCCGACGAGATCCGGGGGGGTCTGCACGGCGACACGATCGAAGGTGACGGCGGCAACGACGACCTCTACGGCGAGGACGGGCCCGACGAGTTGAGAGGCGAAGGCGGCTCCGACGACGTCATCGCCGGCTCAGGAGCCGATGACCTGGGCGGTGGCTCTGGGTCCCCCGACTATTGCGACGGGGGAGACGGCAGCGACACCCACCTGGGTGGCTGCGAGGACCGCGACAGCATCCCGTAACCGATCGGATTGGGGAGGCGGCGCAGTGCCGCCTCCCCACCTGGGTGGGTGTTCAGAAGGTGGCAGCCTGGAAGAGCTGCCACCTTCCGTCGATGAGAATGAGCCCGCGACCCGGTGGGACGTCTGGCGGCATCACCGGTGTCGGGCGGTGCCAAAGGTCGCCGTCGGCGCTCGATGCGGCGCCGAGGATGATTCCGGAGCCGCTCCGTCGAGCCATCTGGGTCCAGTGGCCATAGGCAAGCCGGAGCGAGTCGGCTCTGCCGGCCATTACCACCCTCAGGTGGTCGAGACGATCTGCGAGCAGCCGGGCCAGCGCTCCACTCGGGTCATCGATCATCTCGGCGTCGTCGACGAGAAGGAGGTGCGGGGAACTTGCCGACCGAATGCGGCCGCAGAGAACCTCAGCATCGTTTGGAGCTGTGACCGCAATCCCTGATAGCCCGAGCAAAGGTGAGCGCTCCAAGGCGATCGTTTCGACCGTCGTACCCGAGACGAGCCGACCATCTGAGCGATGGTCATGAGGATCGTGCTCCTACCCGATTTCGGTGGGCCGGCGACGAGCACAGGCTCACCGCCTGCCAGGGTGAGGTTCACCGCCGCCAGGGAGTCGTCTCCGATCCCGACCGGCACCAGCCATTCGCCGCCATCGAATCTCACCCGGTCGATCAACTCGCCGGCCGAGACCCGCAAGGGGAGCACTCCGATCGGAGCGGGCGGACGCAGGCACGGGTGAGCGGCTTCGGCAACAGCTGCGACCTCCTCCTCGAGCGGGCCGTCGAAGGAGGCGACCTGCAACTCGCGTCCGGTCCGGGCCTCGATCGCCCTCCCGGGTGGCACTCGTCCTGCCGGTGGCCGCAACCCGAACGCGGCGTAGTCGTACGGGTCCGCCAAGCGGAACACCAACCGGTCGGTGACCAAGCCGGCGACCGATGCCGGTATGGCACCGGGCCGGTCGGCGGTGGCGATCACCGTCACACCGAACCCAGGGCCGTCGGCCATCAGCCTGGTCAGGGTTTCCTTCCAGACGAGGTCAGCCGGGGAGTCATAGGCGCTGCCGAACCCTTGAAACCCGTCCAGCAACAGGATGATCCGGCTCGGACCACCATCTTCACCCGGTCGCGGCCCACCCGAAGCAGCGGCTTCACGCCGACGCTCGACTTCCGCCCGCAGGAGACGGAGCAGCCGGGTCTGCCGCTCACGCTCGGAGGCGCCGATGACGGCGCCGGTGTGGGGAAGAACAGCCAGCGGCCCGAGCACCTGGCTGTCGAAGTCGAGCACGTAGATATGGAGGCTGTCCGGGTCGCAGTACGCCGCCAGCGACAGCGCCACCCGGACAAGAGCGGTGGTGGTCCCCGAACCACGCGTCCCGTAGAGGAGCAGTGATGAGGTGATTTGGTGCGCCACGGAAACGGTGCGCTGCCGATGAGGCTCATCGACCAGGGCAAAGCAACCTGGGTCGAGCAGATGGCGATCGATGTGGTCGGGTAGGGGTGGCGGCCATGGCCTGCGGGGAGGCGGGTAGCGGGCGGCTGCGATGGTGATGGCCGTCGCCAACCGATCGAGATCGGTCGGACCGTCCTGAGTCGTCTGGGACGGTTCCGGTGGCGGCTCGGAGAAGGTGAACGGTCTCACTCGCGGACCCGCCTCGGTTGTCGCGATCGAGGCGGTGATCAGCGCCGATTGGAAGGCGACGCGGTCCGCCGGGCCCAATCGGAGAAACGCCCGGCCCGGGGTGTGCCTGCTGAGGAAAGCCGCGTCTGGAGAACCCAGAACGTCGGCGGAGTCGGCCTGATCGTGAACCCGCAAGGCGATCCGGATGTTGGTGTTCGCCTTGATCCCCTCGCTGACCACCCCGGCGGGCCGTTGTGTGGCGAGGAGGAGGTGGACGCCAAGGCTCCGACCACGCTGGGCGATGTCGAGAAGGGCCTTCATGAAATCGGGGAGCTCGGCGGCGAGGGCGGCGAACTCATCGATTGCCACCAGGAGGCTTGGCAGCGGCTCGGGATGACCGGCCGCCCAATAGGCACCGAGATCGGCGGCGCCGACACGGCGCAGCCTCTCCTCCCGGTGGCGCAACTCTGCCTCGAGACAGATGAGCGCCCTCCCCGCCAGTCGCTCATCGAGGTCGGTGACCAGCCCAACCGTATGAGGGAGCTCGGCACAGGCGTCGAAGGCGCTTCCTCCCTTGTAGTCCACCAAGACGAACACGAGATGGTCCGGGTCGACGGAGACGGCCAGCGACATCACGATGGCGCGGAGCAATTCGCTCTTCCCGGAGCCGGTGGTCCCTGCCACCAGCCCGTGCGGCCCATCCGTCACCAGGTCGACGACCAGCGGGCCGTCCTCGGAAACCCCGAGCGGTGGCGGCGAGTCGTGGTTCGCTGCCTGCCGTCGCCCACCGGGCTGATGATGACTTCCGGCGTCGGCTCCCCGATCCCGATCAGGTCGAGGAGGCGCACACGATCGGGTAGCCCTGCTGTTCCATCCTCGGCCTCGGGATCGGACAGCCCGGCAAGGGCTCGTGCCGCCTCCTCGGCGACGTCGGCAGACATACCTGCGGCGAGGGCCACTTCATGTACGGGGCCGCCCGACTCGGCACACCGGCCCCCGACCCCTCTCAACTCGACAATCGTCGAGCATCGCGCTGGGAGATGGCGGCGCTCGTCGGTCAGGAAGAGCAGCGCCGACCCGGGTGTGATGGCGCGCCGTGCCTCGTCGGGCAACGGTCCTGCGATGTCGACCAAAACGAGGTTGATTGGCATGTTGACGTCCGGGATGCCGACAGGCCCCCTCGCCGGCCGCTGCCGGCTCGGCTGGATGCGACAGCGGCTCGATGTCTCGGCCGAGGACGGTGTGGCGTCGGCGGTGAGGGAGCCACTTGAGCCACTCCCATCGCTCCACCCGGTCGGGTGTGGCGATCAGTGTCACCGCCAGATCGGCTGGGCCGTGGAGGACCACCGCCTGTGCGACCAAACCGGTGCCGACCCGCAGCGCGGACGAGTCGGTTCCGACGATGCCCGCCCCAGAGCCGGGTTCGAGTCTGATGGCGATCGGCACTAGCGGGAGGTGCGAGCATTCCTCGACCACTGTTGCGATCTCGGACGCGGTCGATCCGACCACCCCGGGCTCGGTCGGGGGCGTCCAGCGACGCGGGCCGAGACCAACGGAGACGGTGAGGAAGTCTTCGTCACCGCGCCGGCGCTCCCATAACGTTGGCCGGCCGGTGGTGGCCCGCTCCAGGATCTCGGCCGGATCCGGATGCAGCGCCCGGATCCGATCTGTCTCGGCGGCAGCGGTCGAGCCAAGTTGCACCCGCAGGCGGTGGAGGTCGGACTCGAATCCTGCCGCCTCTGCCGACTCGCCGGCGCCGATGCCCGGTCCGGTCTTCTGCCCACTGGGCGAGAAGCATCAGCGGCCCGACCAGGGCGAACACCGCCATCATCGGGTTGAGGAACGCCGCCATGACACCGCCCATGGCTGACCGGGGCGAGCAGGGCTGCCCAACCGATCCGTGGCCGGGGTGAGGCGGGCGGGGGTGAGCCGGGGAGCCGGGTCGGCGGCGGCGAGTCGGGAGGCGAGGGCCGCGGGGGGCGGCTGTGGGGTCCACGCCCCGGCTTGCCATTGCGTGGTGGCGAGACACGGAGGCCGAACCGGCCGATCATCACGGGCTCTCCCATGCGGGCCCTGTGGGGCGCGGTCGGTGACGTCGCCATTGCGTCCCAGATTCGGACCGAGCCGTCGTCACCTACATCGAGTCGGGCGATGGGCACCCCGGCGCCAAGCACGAGCCTGTGGTCGTCTTGTTCGCCCAACGTGTGGCTACCCGGGGGGAGAGCCAGGCTCCGGCCCGCGTCGGGTCCGGCGACCACATGGACCTGTGCTGACTTCTTGAGACGCATCGCCGCGGGGGAGCGGTTCGACCTCGAGCGTCGACCCAGGTCGGACATTCGAGAGTAGGAGCCCCGCATCCACCGGCTTCCCGTCGAGTTCCAATGCCCATCGCTGGGTCGACCTTGCCGAAGGCGGAGAGGAGCAGGTCGCCGACGGTGTCTTGCGGGCTCGCCATCACTTCGAGGTCGTGGCGCTTGCTGGACAGGGTGACGCTGAACCGGAGCGTCATGCTCCTCGCCTATGGCTCGAGCAGCCAGGCCTCGGCGACCATGGCTCTGGCTTGTTGCCTCAGCATCTCGGCGGCGGTGAGACAGATGACGTCCCACGCCCGGAGCGAGGTGTTCAATCGGTCGGCCGCCGGTCCCGACCACGCTGCGCCGGCGTGCGACCTGATCGGTGGCGAATGGCTGTTCGATGGCCGATGCCAGGACATGGAACCGTCCCGCCGCCTGCTGGAGGAGGTCGGCTCGCTCCACCAAGTCACCCAGTTGCCACTGCGATCGCCTCACGCCGGTTGGCCACCACGTTGGCGTTCTCCGCCAAGGCCTCGGCCAGTCGGTTGAGGGCGGGGACGAACTCGCCGCTCCACGCGGTACGGAATCGCTCGGCCGCGGGGCCTGTCCAGGCAGTCGACCCAAGAGTGCCGGTTATCCGCGACTGCAGTTGCCTCACCGCCTCGTTCTCCTCGGTGAAGCGGCGTTGCAACTGGTCGAGTTGCTCCAGGTTGGCTCCGAACATGTCGCTCATCTCGCCTCCTTTGGGCTGCCATGGAACGTAAACAATCGCCAACTACCCTGTCAAGGGTCTTGCGCGTCGCCGGCAGGTGGGGCGCGGCATTACACCCATGAGGATGCGGCCCAAGGCGAGAGGTGCCAGCAGCGGGAGCACAGGCGCACTGATGGCAACCAGGAGCCGGTCCAGCGGCGATGGCGCCCACATGGTCACCTCTTCCTCGCGACCGGCGGCGATCAGCGCAACATTGTGGAGCGATTCGGTCCCGGCGCCGAGGTACTGGTCGAGCCCGTGCCCGAGTCGCTCCTCCAGTGGCAAACCGGCCGGCCCCGAACTCAGGGTCGGTCGGGTCGCTGCCATGGATGCTCTCGGGGACCGCCCCGATGGGGTCGCCGGATGCTCTGGCTGCCCATACCGACCCAGCGGGCCCCAGTTCTGCGGCCCGTGACACTCCGGCGCCGGGGCTGCCAAGCAACACAGCCACCGCCTCGATCGCCTTGGCCCCGAGGGCGGCGCCAACCGCCACCGAGCCGTACGAGTGGCCGACCAGCACGATCCGGCTCCTTGGGCGGATGGTGCCGTCCGCCAGGGCGGCTAGGGCGGGGACCGCATCACACGCCGCTTCGATGTCGATCCCTGCCGGGATCAGCCCGTCGGGAGAGTCGTACCCGAGCCATGCCACCACCGCGACCTCGTGGTCGGCCAAGGACGCCACCTCGGCGGCGAGACGCGAAGCGGCCTCGCTGAGTTGTTCGACGTTGGCGACGTCGGAGCCGACACCTGGAATCACCACCACTACGGTCTCCGCCCGCTCGAGGTCGCCGAACACCTCGACCATCCGTCCGTCGGCACCCGGTTGATAGAGGAGGAGTTGGCGATCCAGCCACCGCCTCAACCGGTCGATCCTGGCCCGAAGGTCGGACTCGATGCGACCGAGGGCTGCCCTGGTCGGTAGCGGCAGACGCGGATCGCGTCGAGCTGCGGAAAGACGATGCAATGAGGCGCTGTGCCGGACCAGGTCGAGCGAGATGAGTCGGCGGTTGGCCCGAAATCGTGCCGCCGGTGGTGCTCCATCGAGCCTTCCCACCACCGCCGGGAAGCGGTCGGCGAGACGGTCTGCCTCTTCCGCCGATCGTCCTTTGAACCAGACGACGCCAGCCGGCAGCGTCGAGTCCAACACCCATCGCCTCGCCGAAGCTGGCCTCCAACTCCTTGCTGCGGCCGGCGCCCGCCGTCGAGCGGGGTTGGAACCGTGACACGCCAGGGGGGTCGGGCTGTCGCCCATGATCGTTCGATCGAAGCCGGCTCGGCGCACGAGGTCGGCGGCGCTGGCTCTCGCCTGGGCGGCCACGGCAACGAGAGCTTCGAGCGACGAGCTGATGTCCCCAGAGAGCGGTACCGCCTGCGCCGCTCTGACGGACGCTTCGAGCCGTCCGGCCGCCTCCTCCAACCCGGCGGCGATGAGGGCGACGAGGCGCGGGTCGATAGTGACGATCACACTGCGGAACGTATGTCAGATGCCCACGCTCGTCAACGTTGCGGTGCGGTAGTCCAGAGTGAAAACCGGAAAGTGGTGGCAGGACCACGGCGAGGGGAGAACGTTGCAGGACGAGGACCGGCAACGTACCGTGCCACCGATTGTGTGGTCACGACGACGCTGGCTCCTGTCGCTTGCGGCGCTCAGCGTCCTCTTGGTCTGCTGCACCGACAACCCCGCTCCAAGCGGCGAGACGTTGCCTCCCCCTGGCACCACGGTCGCTGCAGAAACCCCGGCCGGGGTTCCGCTCACCGTCGCTGTGCCCGCACTTCCTGCTCCTGGATCGTCGCTGGGGACGATGGCGACCTCGGGGCGTATCGCCTGGGGGATGGTTCTCGACGGTCTTACCGCGATCGGCGCCGACGGGTCGCCTCAGCCTGCCCTCGCCGCCAGTTGGGAAGCCGTTGATGACAACACCTGGCGCTTCCAACTTCGGCCGGGGGTGGTGTTCCAGGACGGCACCGCCACTCGACGGGGAGACCGCTGCCGCCTCGCTCCGGGTCGCCCTCGACGATCTGAAGCAAGGTCCGGACCCGTTGAGTCGGGTGGCTCGGGCGATCAACCGGGTCTCCGCTCTGGAGGGTGCCGTGGAGATCGGCACCAGAGGACCGCAGCCGCTGATCCCTGCTCTGCTGGCATCGGCATACATCGTGGCGCCCAGTTCATTGGAAGGGATCGGCTCCGGACGACGAAGCCCCGATCGGCACAGGTCCCTACCAGGTCGCCGTCTGGCGGGGCCGGCGGACGCAACTGGTGCGGTGGAACGGGTCGTGGAGGGGCGTCCCCCGTTACGACCCGGTCGTGTTCGCCGTCGTCCCCACGGCTCCGGGGCGGGCGGAAGCACTGCTCGACGGTGCAGCCGACGTTGCGCTCGGCCTCCCGGTTGACCTGGACCCCGGCGGGGAAGGGGTGACGACGGCGGCGGTGGGGACCAGCGAAGTCCTCTCGATCACTTTCGTCGATGGGAGCGGGCCCACCGACTCGCCCCTGGTGCGACAGGCCATGAACCTTGCGGTGGACAAGGACGCAATCTCATACGCGTTGCGCGGCGACCTGGAGGACGCCTCGCTGTGGGCACCCGCCGGTGTGGTCGGCTATGACGCGGAGCGGATCCCATGGGGCTTCGACCTCGACCGGGCGGTGAGCCTCCTGGACCAGGCCGGATACCCCGACGGCTTCAACTTCTCCATGGAGGTCGTCGAGGGCCGGGTGGCCGGTGACGGTGACGTGTACGCCGCGGTGGAGGGCTACCTGGAACTCGCCGGGATAACAGTTGATCGAACCGTGATCGACCTCCCGGCTTGGAGGGCCCGACTGGAAAATTCCAACTGGCGGGGCGACGGGTTCTCGCTGACGTGGAGCGCCGGCCCACTCGCCGATGGCGCTGTCCCCTTTGGCCTCGTCGGTTGCGGTGCGCCCCGACCCGTTGCCTGCCATCCCGGACACCAGGGAGCTCGCTGCGGGTGGTCCGGACGACAGCGGACCCGGAGGCACGCCAGGAGGCGCTCGGCTCGGTGCTCGATGCCACAGCCGAGGATCCGCCGGCGCTTGTTCCTCACCGAGCCGGTCGAGGTGTGGGGATGGGGTCAGGCGGCCGACGGGATCGGGTACCGAAACGGCGAATTGGTCCTCGACGGCTGACGCTTTCGTATCACGCCGGTGGCGGGACGCTCCGCTTCGGTATGGGTGAACAAGAACACATCTGGGTGCTGTGCCCCTCAAGCGGATGCTCGTATGACGCCGTGCTGTCGGGACGCCAAGCGCTTCCCTCCACAGACGGTCCTATCGAACACGCCACAGTCAGCTGCGCCGCCGGTCACCAGTTCTTCATGCCGATCGACCGGCTGATGAGTCGACGATGCTTCCCGTCGAGCGCGCCGACCGCTCCCGCACACTCTGAACGCATCGCGGCCGGCTCATCGAGCGGTCACACCCGGCACACGCCGGTCTGTCATTCGGGTCGATTGACCCCCACCGCCGACCCGAGATGATCATGCAGGACCGACCACACCTCGGGTTGGGCAAGAGTGCGCCTGAAGGAGACAAGCGACCGGACGAACGACGGGACGGCGGCGTCGGGGGCCATCACGTTGGGCCGCATCGCAGCAAGCACACTCGTCGGCGGACGGAACACGAGCACCTCGACATCGGGCCACGCGGCGCGCAACGATGCGATCTCGGCGGTCAGCGCCGTGGTCCCGACCCGATCGAACATCCGCTCATGGAACCATGCGCCGCTCCGCTCCTCCTCTGCTGCCATCGGTGCCAGAACTATGACGACGTCGAGCGGGTCGGCGCTTCCGAGCAGCAGGTCGGCGTGCGTGCCTGAGAGGATCCCGCCATCCACGTAGTCGCGTCCGTTGATGCGGTGCGGGCAGAAGAAGAGCGGAACCGCCGACGAGGCGGCGACGGCGTCGGCGAGGGTCACGTCCGGTGCGCCCTCGGTGCCAAAGGCGACCCGCTGGCGGGCGCCGAGATCATATGCGGTGGCGATCGTCGGCCGGGCGGGCCAGTGCAGAGCGGATTCGCCCACCTGCTCGGTGAGCCAACGCCCCACGCCGGCGGGATCGAATCGGGCGGGCGACCCGAGTATCAGCGACACCCCGGGGCGTCGCAGCCCGGGGACGATTCCGTGTCTGAGCCACCGGCCCAGATAGGCGGTCGGGCCTACCTCGCCATTGCTGGGACGGCGGAACACGTGGCTGCGCAACCGATTGGTGACATCGTCCCGGGTGTCGTGAGGTTGGACCAGCGTGTCGAGGTTCAGGCTCCCACAACGCAGTACGGCGCCCACGAAGGCGCCACCCGAGGTCCCGACCACGACGTCGGCGTCATTGGGGTGCCACCCGGTGGCGAGTTCGAGTGCCATCAAGCCCGCCATCTGGTAGGCGGCGCCGGTGATCCCGCCGCCCCCCAAGACGAGCCCTACTCTCGCCACGGTCCCGAGAATACCGTCATGCCTTCCCATCGGCCCAGACCGTCGGCAACCTGAGCGCCGGCAACCTGAGCGCCGCCGCTCGACACGCCGGTCGGTGCAGGCCCTGCCCAAAGCTGGCTCACTACCGTGCCGTCCATGCAGTTTCGGCCGGTCGAGGTGCCAGGCGACCTCGCCGCCCTGCAGGAACTGTTCGAGTTGTGCCGGACCGCCGACGGCCATTGGCCGCTGGGCGAGCACAAGTACCTCGATCTCGTCGCCGGGGGTGAGGGCGACGGGGTGGGGCTGGTGGGGGAAGAGGGAGGGAAGATTCTCGCCTACACCCACCTCACGCCGAGCCGGGAGCCGGGCCGGTGGACGTTCGAGATGGCGGTCCACCCTCTCCACCGCACGATCGCCGTAGTCGAGGAGACGGCGAGGACGGCGATGAGCACGGCGGCGGAGCACGGTGCTGCCGGGCTCAGAGTCTGGGTCTTCCGCCCGGCCTTGGCCGAGGTCCTTCACCAACTCGGTTTCGAGGAGGAGCGCGAGCTCCGACAGCTGCGGAGGTCGCTGCCACCCGAGGAGCGCCCCAGCTTCCCGCCGGGTATCTCGATTGCCGGCTTCAGGGTCGAGACCGACGAAGAGCCCTGGCTCGATCTCAACAACCGCGTCTTCGCCGGTCACCCCGAGAACGGCGCCTGGGACCACGAGGTGCTCGCCGATCGGCTCGCCGCCCCGTGGTTCGACCCGCAAGGCTTCAAGCTCGCCTGGCAGGGCGACAAATTGGTCGGCTTCTGCTGGACCAAACTCCACGACCGACGACCTGGGTGAGATCTACATCGTCGGTGTTGCGCCAGAGCTCCAAGGCACGGGATTGGGCAGGGCGCTGACCCTCGAGGGGCTCTGGGACCTCGCCGACCGGCAGGGCGCCACCACCGCCATGCTCTATGTGGACGCCGCCAACACTGGGGGTCTCAAGCTCTACGAGCGACTCGGTTTCTACCTCGACCATGTCGACCGCGCCCTCGTGCTCCGATGGTGACGGCGCCGCCGCCCGCGGGAGAAGTGTCCTAGCGGAGAACGAGCGGACCAAAACGGCGTCCACACGAAGGGCAGAGCGGGTCTTCCTCGATGGTGGGTGCCTCACACCACGGACAAGGGAGATCGGGCACTTCCTCGGGGCCGATCGTCGTGGCTCAAGGTGGAACTCGGGCTCGGGTGAGCGCCTCATCCTCACGGCCAGCATCACGGCTCCCGCCGCCGCCATCGCCACGATCACCGTCTCCACGACCTGTCTCCTCCTTGCGGATTTGCCCGTCGGTGCACCGGGCAACTCACCGCGCGGCACCGTAACGCCACCCTCGTCAATAACCGCGGATTTCGCGATCCGGCCATGGAGAAACCAGGGATCGAACGGGGAAGCGGCCGGTACGCTAACCGGCCCGAGCACGAGCAGGACCATCCGAACATGTCGATCGAACTGATCCTCCCCGATGGATCACGGCAACAGCACCCCGACGGTGCAACCGGCCATGACGTCGCCGCCGGGATCGGCGCCGGGCTCGCCCGTGCCGCGGTGGCGGCGCAGGCTCGATGGCCGACTGCTCGACCTGAACCGTCGCCTTGCCGGGTGGAGGGCCATTCGAGGTGGTAGTGGCGGGCAGCGACGAGGGGAGGGAGGTGATCCGCCATTCGACCGCCCATGTGCTCGCCCAGGCGGTGCTCGACCTCCACCAGGGAGCCCATTTCGCCATCGGCCCTCCGATCGAGGACGGGTTCTATTACGACTTCGACATCGGGCGGCCCTTCACACCCGACGACCTCGCCGAGATCGATCGCCGGATGCAGCGAGATCATCGCCGAGGACCAGCCATTCCTACGCGAGGAACTGAGCCGCGACGCAGGCACTCGACGTGTTCGCCGAGCAGCCCTTCAAGAGGGAGATCATCGAGGCCGTGGATCCGGGGGAAGTGGGTGGCGGTGAGGTCGTCTCGGTTTACCGCAACGACGGGTTCGTCGACCTGTGCCGGGGGCCGCACCTGCCTTCAACAGGACGCATCCCGGCCTTTGCCCTGCTCCGCACTGCGGGTGCCTATTGGCGTGGGGACGAACACCGGCCACAGCTGCAGCGGATCTACGGCACGGCGTGGGAGTCGAAGCAGGCGCTCGACGACCATCTGCATCGGCTCGAGGAGGCCGAGTTGAGGGATCACCGCAGGCTGGGCCCGGAGTTGCGGCTCTACGCCTTTCCCCGGGAGTTGGGTCAGGGATTGGCCGTATGGCTCCCCAACGGCGGGATGGTCCGCAAGGTGATGGAGGACCACAGCCGCCGGCTCCACGAGCGGTTCGGGTTCCAGTTCGTGATCTCCCCGCACGTGGCCCGTTCAGAGCTATGGCACACATCCGGGCATCTCGACTACTACGCCGAGAACATGTTCCCGGGGATGGAGGTCGACGAAGGGGTCGAGTACCGGGTCAAGCCGATGAACTGCCCGTTCCACGTTCTCATCTACCGCAGCCACGGCCACTCCTACCGCGACCTTCCAGTGCGGCTGTCGGAGCTCGGCGCGGTGTACCGGCGGGAGCGCTCCGGCGTGCTCCACGGGCTGCTGCGGGCCAGGGGATTCACACAGGACGACTCGCATACGTTCTGCCGCCGCGACCAGGTCGGGGCCGAGCTCGACCTGCACCTCGAGTTCGTCCTCACATGGCTGCGCCATTTCGGGTTCGAGGAGTTCGAAGCGGACCTCTCGACACGCGATCCGGAGAAGGCGATGGGCGACATCGCGCTTTGGGAGGAGGCGACCGCCGCCCTGCGCGCCTCGCTCGACGCCGGTGGTGTGCCCTACCGGGTGGCCGAGGGCGAGGCCGCGTTCTACGGGCCGAAGATCGACGTCCATGTCAAGGATGCCATCGGCGGCGGTGGCAGATGTCCACGATCCAACTCGACTTCTTCTTCCCCGAGCGCTTCGACCTGGACTACGCCACATCGGACAACCGACAGCGAGCGTCCGGTGATGATCCACTGCGCCAAGGCGGGCTCGTTGGAGAGGTTCGTCGGGGTGCTGGTCGAGCACTACGCGGGTGCATTCCCGATGTGGCTGGCACCGGTGCAGGCGACAGTGGTCCCGGTGGCCGACCGGCATCTGGACTACGCCGCAAGAGTGGCCGAGCGGCTCCGCGGCGAGGGTCTCCGGGTCGAGGTCGACGGCGCCGACGACACGGTTGGCGAGAAGATCCGACGTGCTCTCACTTCTCACCACCCCGCGGTGCTCGTTGTCGGCGATCGAGACGTGGAGGCGGGGACGGTCGGGTTGCGTCGCCGCGGTGACGAGCACGAGCGACGCGGTCTGGCGCTCGACGAAGCGGTCTCAGAACTGGTGGCCGAGGCGGTCGCCTCCGGCGTGAGTCGACCCGGCTGACGATGCGAGAGATCCCAGAGGATGTGGCGCGACAGGCCGGCGTTCCCGAAGACCTCGATTCGGGTGCGGCCGGGCCTTACGCGTTCCCAAGCCCGCTGAGGCGACGCACCGCCGCCTGGGTCTATCTCGCCGCCGCAGCGCTCGCCGCCCTCTCCGTGGTCTGGCTCGGTGCAGCGATGTGGTGGGTCGCGGCATTCCTGGTGGCGCTGGCCGTGTACCACCTCTTCGCCGCATGGGACCTCAGGGTCGGCGATCGCGTCGCCCTCGACACGGCGGGTAGGGAGGTGTCGTTTGCCGTGGGGCACGCCGCAGCCGGGGTGGGTTTCACCGGGTGGCGGGCGCGTCCGGTGTGGAACGTGATGGTGTACTCGGCCGACGAGCCGCCGGCGTCGGCGCGCCCTCGTCCAGGTCGACGGGGTGACCGGCGAGGTCCTCACCGTCACCGAGGAACCGCTATGCAATCCGTCGCCCCGGAGTCAGGAGGGGCCTGCTCGGAACAGCGGGTAAGGGGGCTGCCGCACTCCATACGGTGCGGAACTCACTTCACCCGGTAGTCCACGAAGGTGGCGAGCGGTGTCTGACGGACGCCGAGATGCTCCAACTCCAGCGACCGATCGAAACCTTCGAAGAGCCGTTTTCCCGCCCCGAGCGTGACCGGGGCGATGATGATGCTCAACTCGTCCACCAGGCCGGCCGCCAGCGCCTGACGGATGACATCACCACCACCCATGAGGTTCACGTCCTTGCCGTTGGCGGCGGTCTTGGCCCGCTCGATCGCCTCCTCCAATCCGCCGGCGAACTCCATCCCATCGGGCAGGTCTCTGTCGGCGTGGTGGGTCACGATGAAGAACGGCAGCTCCCACGGGTTGGTGTCGCCCCAGCGTTCTGCTGCCTCGTAGGTCCAGCGGCCGGCGACCACCGCACCAATGCGCTCCATCGCCTCCTCCAGCCAGCCTCCGTCATCGCTGTCAGAACCGGTGGGCTCGCGGTCATAGCTCCAGGGTCCGCCGAACACCCAATAGTGGAGCCGCTCGCCATCCACCCCGAGTCCCTGGCCGGGGCCGTCCTCGGGGCCGGCGTAATAGCCATCCACCGATGTCGTGATCGATGCCACAACTTTGCTCATTGAGAACCTCCTCTCGGTCTTGATGACGACCGAAGGCCGCCAGAGTCATCGCTGAGCGCGAGTTCAGCGCCCGTCAGTGTCCGAGATGGGGTCTGGGTCAGCGGTCCGAGAGCGGGACGTAATCGCGCTCGATGACCCCGGTGTACACCTGGCGGGGTCGGCCGATCCTGGTGTGGCGGGTCGGCAGCCGACTCGCGGAACTGGGCGATCCATCCGGGCATCCGCCCGATGGCGAAGAGCACCGGGAACATCTCGATCGGAAAGCCGAGCGCCCGGTAGATGATCCCCGAGTAGAAGTCCACGTTGGGGTACAGCTTCCGCTCGACGAAGTATTCGTCGGTCAGAGCGACCTGCTCCAACTCCATCGCCAGGTCGAGGAGCGGATCGTCGACGTCGAGCTGGTCGAGCACCTCGAGCGCCGTCTTCTTGATGATGGTGGCTCGTGGGTCGAAGTTCTTGTACACCCGGTGGCCGAACCCCATCAGCCGGAAGGGATCGCTGCGGTCCTTTGCCCTCGCCACAAAACGTGAGATGTCGCCGCCACCTTCGTGCATCTCCTGCAGCATCTCGACGACTTCCTGGTTGGCGCCACCATGAAGCGGGCCGGACAACGCATGGATCCCGGCAGAGACCGCCGAGAAGAGGTTGGCGCCGCCCGAGCCGACAAGCCGGACGGTCGAGGCAGAGCAATTCTGCTCGTGGTCTGCGTGGAGCACGAAGAGCAGGTCGAGCGCCTTGGCGATCGTCGGGTCGATCTTGGTGTCCACCGGGGGGATCGAGAACATCATCGCCAGGAAGTTGGTCGCGTAGTCGGCGTCGTTGCGGGGATAGACGTATGGCTGGTGGACGCTGTACTTGTAGGCCCACGCCGACATGGTGATCGACTTGGCGATGAGCCTTCTGGCGCTCAGGTCGAGCGCCTCCTCGTCGTGCGGGTCGAGGGCGTCGGGGTAGTACGTGGCCAGCGCAGAGACCGCCGAGGCGAGCACCTGCATCGGATGGGCGTCGTGGGGGAACGCCTCGAAGAGGTACTTCATGTCCTCCCGAAGGAGCGTGTGACGGGTGATCGAGTCCTCCCACTCGGCGAGGCCATCGGGGGTGGGCAGATCGCCGTATGACAGGAGGTAGGCGACCTCGAGGAAGGTGGATTGCTCGGCCAGTTGCTCGATGGGGTAGCCGCGGTAGCGGAGTACACCGGTCTCCCCGTCGAGCAGGGTGATCGAGCTGCGCGTCTCGGCAGTGTTCCCGTAACCGGGGTCGAACGTCACCACCCCCGTCTCCGCTCGCAGCTTGGAGATGTCGAGCGCACCGCCTCCGTCGCTGCCTTCGAGGAGCGGGAGGGCGAGTTCTTTGCCGTCGATGCTCAGACGGGCGGCGCCGTTGTCGTTCTCGGCGCTCATCGCTCACCATCCTGACGGGCCGCCTGGCTGGCGGTGATCACCTTCTGTGCCTCGTTGCTCGGCATCTCGGCGTAATGGTCGAATTCGATCTCGTAGACACCCCGGCCATGGGTCATCGAACGGAGGTCGATGGCATACCGCTGAACCTCACCCATTGGCATCTCGGCGGTCACCACCCGCATCGTCGCGTCTGAGTCCATCCCGAGGACCTTGCCCCGCCGGGCGTTGATGTCGCCCATCACGTCGCCCATGTGCTCCTCGGGGACGGTGATGCGAAGCCGCATGATGGGCTCGAGCAGGACCACTCCGAGATCGGGGGCCGCGGTACGCAGCGCTTGTATCCCCGCCATGCGAAAGGAGAGCTCGTCGGAGTCGACCGAGTGGTACTTGCCGTCGAACACGGCGGCGCGCACGTCCGTCACCGGGTATCCAGCGAGAATCCCCCGGTCCAACGCCTCCTGGATGCCCCTGTCAACCGCCGGGATGAACTGGCGCGGGATGGAGCCTCCCTTGACGTCGTCGACGAACTCATAGCCGCTGCCCCTCTCACGAGGCTCGAACTTGACGAAGCGACCCCGAACTGACCTCTGCCACCGGTCTGCTTCTTGTGCTTCCCCTCGGCTTGACCGGGCCGGGTGATCGCCTCGCGGTAGGGGACCTTGGGGGTGGCGGTGTCCACCGACACTCCAAACTTGCGGGCGATCCGGGCAAGGGTGACCTCGAGATGCGAATCGCCCAGACCGGTGAGCAGCGTCTCCCGTGTCTCCGGGCGCCGCTCCACTTGGAGGGTGGGGTCCTCCTCCAGTATCCGCTGCAGGGCGGTGGAGAGCTTCTCCTCGTCCTGTGAGGTATGGGGGTTGACCGCCACCGCCATGACCGGGGCGGGGAAGGCCACAGGGACGATCACGACGCTCGACCCCGCGCTGCGCAGGGTGTCGCCGGCATGTGCCGCCTCGAACTTGGCGATGGCGGCGATGTCTCCGGCCGGGACCTCCTTGGCCTCGTTGTGCTCCTTGCCCTGCATGAAGAACAGGTTGTGCATCCGCCCCCGCACTCCACGGCCCGCAACCTCGAGCTCGTCATCGAGCCGCAGCGTGCCGGTGAAGACCCGGAAGAATGAGATCCTGCCGACATACGGGTCGGAGAGCGTCTTGAAGACATAGGCCACGATCGGGCCGTCGGTCCCCAGCTCTCCCAGTTCACCGGCCTGAAGGGGAGGAGCGGCGTGCTCGAGCGGTCTCGGCCCGAAGTCGATGATGAACTCGGCCAGCGCGTCGATCCCCACCAATTGGGTCGCCGAGCCGCAGAGCACCGGGAAGATCTCGCCTTCGAGCATCCCGTTGTGGACGGCGGTGACTATCTGCTCGTCGTTGGGCTCCTCACCCTCGAAGTACGCCTCGAGCATGGCGTCGTCGGTCTCGACGACCGCCTCGACCAGGGCCTGGCGAACCTCGGCGGCCTGCTCGCCGTCGCCGCCGTCGCTGAGGCTGCCGTGGGGGTCGCCCGCGGTGTACCGGTAGGTGCGGTTGGACACCACTCGGGTGATTCCCTCGAGCGCAGCCTCGGCGCCGACCGGGACCTGGACGGGGGCGATCCGCTTCCCGAATGCCTCCCTCAGCTCGTCGAGTGTCCTGGCGAAGCTGGCGCGCTCCCTGTCGAGCTTGTTTACGAAGACGGCCCGGGGTATTCCCTCCTCGCCTGCCACCCGCCAGAGGATCTCGGTCTGGACCTCGACGCCGTCGACCGCCGAGACCACGAAGAGCGCCAGATCAGCCGCCCGCAGCGCCGCCCTCGCCTCTCCCACGAAGTCGGCGTACCCCGGTGTGTCGAGGAGATTGATCTTGTGGTCTTTCCATGGGAAGGAGGCGACGCCGAGCGAAAGGGAGATGCCACGCTCCACTTCCTCTGGCTCATGATCCATGACGGTGTTGCCGTCTTCGACCCGACCCACCCGTGTGGTTGACCCGGCCGCAAAGAGGAGCGCCTCGGCGAGCGATGTCTTCCCGCTCCCTCCGTGGCCGACCAGGACCACGTTGCGGATGCGTTCGGGGACCACCGGACCTCCTCTTCGGTCGTCGTCGGGCGAGTGTAGTGAGAAGGGTTTGGGCCAATTTCCTGTGGTACGTTTCCCGCCTCCAAGGGAGCATCAGCGTTGATCGAGATGAGAGTTCGAGGGTCGGTGGAACGGGTCACCGATCCGATCGGCCGGTTCCTGGGTCGCCTCGGTTTCACCCCGACATCGCTGACCTTGATCGGCTTGGCCCTCTCATTGGTCGGGGCGGCACTGATCGCCACCGGGCGTCTCGTTCTGGGCGGTTGGATAGCTGCGGCGGGCGCCATCCTCGATGGTCTCGACGGGGCGGTGGCCCGGGCAACCGGCAGGGCAGGCCCGAGTGGGGCTCTGGTGGACACCGTCGCCGACCGCGTCGGCGAGATCGCCATCTTCTCGGCCCTCGCCTATGCGTTGGCGGACACCCCGCTCTATGTGATCCTCTGCGGGCTCAGCCTGGGCGGATCGCTACTGGTTCCCTTCATCCGGGCCAAGGCCGAGGGATTGGGGGTCGAGGGGCGGGGGGGCTGGATGGGTCGGTCCGAGCGGGTGATCCTCTTCACCGCAGGCCTCGTCTTCGGGTTCGTCGGGCCGATGCTCTGGGCGATGACCGCCCTCACCTGGATCACGGTGGGTCAACGGTTCGTCCTCACCTGGCAGCGGCTCCGCCAGGAGGACTGAAGCGGACACCGCAGCCGGCAACGAAACGACGCGCCCCCGCGTGGTAGCGCCACCGGTGCGGCGGCGGTCTGCGGCTGTCGTCGACACCCTGTCTTACTGGCTGTTGCGGCTCGGCTCGGCCGTCATCGCGGTCCTCCCTGAGCGGGGAGCCATCCAGATCGGGGAGTGGGCCGGCCGGGTTTGGCATCTCACCGACTCGAAGCGACGGAACATGGCCCGCCGGCACATGACCCGTGTCCTTGGTCCCGATGGGGATGTGGATACGGCGACCCGGAGCGTCTTCGCCGCCTACGGGCGTTACTGGGCCGAGGTTCTCTGGGCCCGGGAGAAGAGAGTCCCCGCCATGGCGGCGGCCGTGGAGACCGTTGGGCTCGAGTACCTCGAGCAAGCCCGCGACGAGGGCGCCGGGCTCATCTACGCCGTCCCCCACGTGGGGAACTGGGAGGTGGCGGCGACGGCATCGGTAGGCATCGGCGTTCCGGTCATGGCCGTGGCCGAGTCGCTGAGCAACCGCCGTCTCTCGTCCTGGTTCGTCGGGCTGCGCTCCTCCTTCGGGATCGAGGCGGTGCTGGCCGAACCGGGACGTTCGTTGATGAAGGACCTGCAGGGCATAGTGGACCGCAACGGCGCTGCCGCCCTGCTGTGCGACCGGGACCTGCGGGGTCGCGGCGTGCCGGTGGAGTTCTTCGGCGAGAAGACCACCCTTCCCGCCGGCCCGGTGTCGCTGGCGATGCGGAGCGGAGCGGCCCTCCTACCCGTGGCCTGCTTCTTCCTCGACGGCCCCGGCCATCGGTCTGGTCGTTCTGCCTCCGATCCGCCTCCCCGAGGAGGGCACCCGTTCCGAGCGGATAGCGGCGGGCACCCAGTTGGTCGCCGCTGCCCTCGAGGAATTGATCCGTTTGGATCCTTTGCAGTGGCACCTGCTCCAACCCAACTGGCCTTCGGACCGGCTCTGACTCAGCGGGCCGCTCGAAGCACTGCCCGGTACACCTCGAGGTAGCGGGGAACCACCACCGACCAGTCGAACTCTGCCGCCCGCTTCCGCCAACGGCGCCGGATCGTCCGGAGCCGCCAGCGCGGTCACCAGCGCACCGGCCAGCGCCTCGGGGTCACCGGGTGGGACGAGGTCACCAAGCCCTCCGAGGACCTCCCTGAAGCCGGGGAGGTCCGATGCGACCACTCGGCATCCGGCCGCCATCGCCTCCACCAACGTGATCCCAAAACTCTCACCGCCCAGGTTTGGTGCGCAGAACACGGCGGCTCCGGCCAGCGCAGCCATCTTGTCGGCATCGGCGATGCGGCCGAGGAAACGGACCCCCGGGCGATCGGCCCGATCGGTCCCGATCACCACCAACTCGGCCCCCGGGATCGCTGCCACCACCCCGGGCCACGCCTCCAGGAGCACGTCCAATCCCTTGCGTGCGTCGTCCCTCCCCACGAACGCCACCCGGGTCGCCACCCTGTCCACGTCGGGGACGGTTCCCACCTCCACCGCGTTCGGGATCACTGTGATCTCGTCGAACAGTGGCTCCACCGCTGCAGCCGCCACCTGGCTGACCGCGGTCACCGCAGCCAACCGGCGCCGGATGCCCAGCACCGGGCCTGCTACCCGATACGACCGCCTGATCAGATTGCTCGGGTCGGCATGGAAGGTGCCGACTATCGGAACCGTTGTCGCCAGGGCTGACCACGAGACGAGCGGCATCAATGGTTCGTGGACATGGACCAGGTCGGCACCAGCGATGGCACGTCGAACCCGGCCGGGCACACCCGGGCCGAGCGCCACCGGCACGGCGGAGCGATTGGCGGGGACGGTGACGGTCGACCCCACCAGCGCGTCCGCTCGGGACCGGAACGGCCGGGGGCGACCAGCCAAGCGGCGTGACCCTCGCCCCGCAGCCGCTCGACCAACCCGATGGTCTGTGCCTGCACGCCGCCAAAGCGGTCGAGCGAGTAGGGGCATACCACTGCGATATTCATTGACGGGATTGTGCCTGGTTGGGCCCGCGAAGACGGCGGACGGCGGACGGCGGAGCCGAGACGGCAGACGGCAGACGAGACCGCGCCGCCTGGGAGCAATCCCGCCCGGGCACGGTCGGTCAGCTCAGGGCGCCCGATCCGGTGAGTGGTAGGTGTGCCCGAGGGGGCTGGTCCAGGTGAATGTGCCTGGTGTGGGTTGTTCGAGTTTCCACCCCGCCTCGTGCTTCAAGCGGTGGTGGTGGCGGCAGAGCGGTCCGAGGTTGTGGGGGTGGGTGCGGACCGCCTTTGGCGTAGTCGTGGGTGTGGTCGAGGTCGCTGTCCCGGGCGGGCATGCGGCACCCGGGGAAGACACACACCGGTTGCCTCGCCTGGATGTAGCGGCGTTCGGTTGCTGTGGGTCGTCTTCGGGTGGTCCCGTTCCACACCACCTGCCCGCTGTCCGGGTCGGTGACGGTGAACCGCCACTGGCCACGCTCGTTGGCCACGGCGACTTGGCGGGCGATGTCGGCGATGACCGGTCCCCACCCCGGTATCTCCCCGGGCACCTCGGAGAGCCCGGTGAGGGTGGCCAGGTCGACGGTGATGTCCACCGACCCCGGCGGGAGCGGCTGACAGTCCTCTCCCGGTGACCAGGTCGGAGAACACGTCGGCTCTGATCTGGTCGATGCTGCGCTCGATCGCCCGCGGTGTTGGCTTCTTTGGCCAACCGGTTGACCCGCTCCAGGGCGGCGACCACGGTTTCTGGGGGGAGGTTGAACGCCAACAGGTTGGCGGTGCCGTCGGGGTTGGCTTCCCCGATCACCCTCCGCTCCTCGACACCTCTCTCGTAGCGGTGCCTGGAGTCCTCGGGGTCGAACGGACGGTGAGACGGCGCAGCCGGGCGGCCAGTTGACCGGTGGTCAACCGGGGTGCTTCGGCCAGTACCACCCGGGCCGCTTCCCGGGCTTGGTCCTCTGTGAGGTGGCCGGTGTTATCGCAGATCACCCGCGCCCGGGGGAGGTCGATCGGTCCCTCGGAGAGCGCCTGCCCCACTTCGGGGAGCCGCTCCACCAGATCCCAAGCGATCCCCAGTTGGATGTCGGCCGCCCGACGGGTGAGATGAAGCGCGGCGCCGATCTCGGCTGAGGAGTCCTCGTCCAAGTTGTTGATCCGCTCCGGGCGTGATGCGGCGTCACCCGCTGGGGAGAGGGCCACTTCCATCATGTCGGCGTACATCCGCGCTTGGAAGTGGGATACCAACCGGGCGCTCGCCTGCAAGCACGATCACCATCTCGTGACCGTTCAACACCGATCGGTCGAGACCAGCCAGCACCGCGGCCAGTTCGGGACCGGGCGCCATCTCCGCCAACCCAGCGGGTAGCACGATCCTCGGCGGGCACTCGTTCACCGTATCGAACATGTGTTCGATTGTATGTCAGAACAGAGGCCGGATCTAGACCCTTGTAGCCAGATCGGCCAGAAATTTGCCCAGCGGAGAGCGGCCGTCGGTCACCCGAGTTGGGCTGCCGTAGAATGCGGCTGCATGGACGTGGAACGCGGAACCGACCGGGTCAAGCGAGGGTTGGCCGAGATGCTCAAGGGCGGGGTGATCATGGACGTGGTCACCGCCGATCAGGCCAAGATCGCCGAGGAGGCCGGCGCCGTAGCGGTGATGGCCCTCGAGCGCGTCCCCGCCGACATCCGCAAAGAAGGCGGTGTCGCCCGGATGGCCGACCCGGAGAAGGTCGTCGAGATCATGGAGGCCGTCACCATCCCGGTGATGGCCAAGTGCCGGATCGGCCACTTCGTCGAGGCCCAGGTGCTCCAGTCGCTCGGCGTGGACTACATCGACGAGAGCGAGGTCCTCACCCCAGCCGATGAGGAGCACCACGTGGACAAGTGGGCATTCACCACGCCCTTTGTCTGCGGTGCACGCAACCTCGGCGAGGCGCTGCGGCGGATCGGCGAGGGGGCGGCGATGATCCGCACAAAGGGCGAGGCGGGCACCGGGAACGTCGTCGAGGCGGTGCGCCACATGCGGACCGTGACCAACGAGATCGGTCGCCTCGGGACCCTCGACCCGGGGCAGCTCATGGCCGCGGCGCGCGACCTGGCGGCACCTATCGAGTTGGTGCGCGAGGTGGCCGAGACCGGAACGCTCCCCGTGGTCAACTTCGCCGCCGGCGGTATCGCCAGCCCTTCCGATGCCGCGCTGATGATGCAGCTCGGTTGCGACGGTGTGTTCGTCGGCTCCGGGATCTTCAAGAGCTCGGATCCCGAGCATTACGCCCGCGCCATCGTCGAGGCCACTACCTACCACATGGACCCCGATGTCCTCGCCAAGGTCTCCCGAGGGCTGGGCGAGGCGATGCCCGGCATCGAGATCGGGACCCTGACGGAGGCGCAGCGGCTGCAACAGCGCGGGTGGTGATCCCCGAGGAGGGATATTGACCCGGGTTGGCGTTCTCGCCCTTCAGGGTGATGTCCGCGAGCACCGCCACCTGCTGCAAGCGGTAGGCGCTTCGGTCACCGAGGTGCGACGCCCATCCGACCTCGACGGGATCGACGCCATCGTCATCCCCGGCGGTGAGTCGACCACCATCGGCCGCCTGGCAACGATCTTCGGGTTGCTCGATCCACTCGAGAAGGCGATAGCTGATGGGCTACCCGCCTACGGCTCGTGTGCAGGGATGATTCTCCTGGCGAAGGGCACGACCGGCGACCCTCAGCCCCAGCTCGGTGCGATGGATTTCGTCGTCGAGCGCAACGCCTTCGGCCGGCAGAACGAGTCGTTCGAGGTCGACATTGACATCACCGGGTTGGAGGCCCCATTCCACGCCGTATTCATCAGGGCGCCGTGGGTGGCGTCGATCGGAGACGGGGTCGAGGTGCTGGCCGAGGTGGATGGCCACCCGGTGATGATCAGGCAGGGCAACATCATCGCCACCTCGTTCCACCCGGAACTGACGGGTGACGACCGCATCCATAGACTGGTGCTCGACCTGGCTCGAGCCCGGCCGGCAGACCCCAACGCCACGCCTCCACCCCCCGACTGAAGGTTCCATGTCCGGACATTCCAAGTGGTCGACGATCAAACACAAGAAGGCGGCACAGGACGCCAGGCGGGGCAAGCTGTTCGCCAAGTTGGTGCGGGCCATCGAGGTGGCGGCGCGCCAAGGTGGTGGTGATCCCGCCGGCAACGCCACTCTCGCCCAGGCGATCGACAAGGCGCGCAGCAACTCGCTACCTATCGACAACATCGAGCGTGCCATCAAGCGGGGGACCGGTGACGTCGAAGGCGCTCACTATGAGGAGATCTGGTACGAGGGTTACGCCCCGGGTGGGGTGGCGCTGTACGTGCTCGCCCTCACCGACAACCGCAACCGGGCCGGGTCCGACATCCGCTCCGCCTTCACCCGCAACGGGGGAAACTTGGGCGAGCCGGGGTCGGTCGCCTACCTCTTCGAGCAGAAGGGATATCTGCTGGTGGAAGGTGACGAGGACGAGGTGATGATGTCGGCGCTCGACGCCGGCGCCGAGGACATCAAGCCATCCGGTGACGGTCAGTTCGAGGTGATCACCGCCCCCGACGACCTGGTGACGGTACGAGAGGCCCTGCAGGACGGCGGGATGACCGTCGAAGACGCCGAAGTGACCCAGCTCCCACGCTCCACCATCCCGGTAGATCGAGCGATGGCACCAAGGGTGCTGCGCCTGGTCGACGCCCTCGAGGACCTCGACGACGTCCAAGCGGTCCACGCCAACTTCGACATAGACGAGCGCGTACTCGCGGAGTTGGGATAATCGGTAGTGAGCACTTAGTACTTAGTACTTAGTACTCAAAACGAACTCGCCGATCCTGTCAGTGAGCATCGGCCAGAGCGGCATCGGCAGGTCGTGGCCCATCTTCTCCACCATCATCAGCTCGGCACCTGGGATCAGCTCTGCGGTGCGCCGGCCGGCAGAGGGTGGGATCAGCGGGTCGGCGTCTCCGTGGATCACCAGAGTGGGGACCGTTAGTCGGCGCAGCGCTTCCTCTCTCGCCCCGGAGGCGAGAATCGCACACATCTGGCGAGCCGTTCCCATCGGGTAAGGCCCGCCCCTCTCTGAGGCGGCCCGCTCGTAGCCAAGCACCGCACCCTCGTCGAAGAACTCGCCGGCGAGCACCCGGCCCGATGCAAGCGAGGCTTCGACTGCGGCGGCCCGGTCGGTCGGGTCGTGGGGTGAACAGCAGTGCCACGGCCTCGGGCGCGGCTTCGGCGAAGGCCATCAGGTCTGGTGACGACATCATCGAAGTGAGCGTGATGGTTCGCTCGGGGTGCTCGATGGCGAAAGTCTGGGCGATCATGCCACCGAGGGAAACGCCCACGATGTGTGCGGCGTCGATCTCGAGGTGGTCGAGCAGACCGGCCACGTCCCCCGCCAGGTCGGTCAGCGTGTAGGCGCTAGCCACCGGCTCACCCAGCACCGCCGCTTGGAGTGCGCCGACGACGTCCACCGCTGCGTCGTCAAGCCGTGTCGACAACCCGCAGTCGCGGTTGTCGAACCTGACGACGAACAACCCGTGGTCGGCGAGCATGCCGCAGAAGCGGGGGTGCCAGGCGATCATCTGGGTGCCGAGACCCATCACCAGGACCACCGCCGGGTCGCCGGCGTCGCCGAAGGTGTCGTACTCCAACTCGATCCCTGTTTTCAGTTCGGCCCGCGGCATCCCGGCGATCATGCCAGACGGGGCGTGGTGCGGTGGGCACCGATGCCAAAGTGCAAGGGATGGCGGTCGACAGCTAAGCCTGCAAACCTCCGTCTGGTAATGCCCGGTGCCGCTGGCGCCGGGCATTACAGTCGTACAGGTGTTCGTCCTGGGGATCGATCCCGGTCTCACCACCACCGGGTATGCCGCCGTCGCCGGCGGTGCCTCCGGGCCCCGTGCCGTCGCCGCCGGGGTGATCCGGACCGACCCCGCTGCCTCGATCGGGACTCGATTGGTCGAATTGCACCGCGACCTCTGCGAGATCCTTGCCGAGCACAAGCCGGACGTCGTCGCCATCGAGCAGGTCTTCGTAAACCTCAACCGGGTCACTGCCACCTCGGTGGGACGCGCCGCCGGGGTGGCGATCCTGGCGGCGGCTCAGGCAGGAGCAGAGGTGGTCGAGTACCCCCCGACCAAGGTGAAGCTGGCGGTGACCGGCGACGGCGCCGCCGACAAGCGGCAGGTCACGGCGATGGTGGCGCGACGACTCGGGTTGGCAACCCCTCCGCATCCGGCCGACGCCGCCGATGCCCTGGCCGTCGCGCTCTGCCATCTCCAGGCGGCCCGATGGCCCAAGCCGTCCGCCAAGGAGGCCTCGTGATCGGGCGTCTGCGGGGGACCTTGGTCGCCACCAGAGAGGGGTACCTGGTCCTCGACGTCGGCGGGGTGGGCTACGAGGTGGCGGTGACACCGCGCACCGTCGGAGAATTGCCGCCAGTGGGCGAGGAGGTGGTGCTCCACACCCACCTCCATCTGCGCGAGGACGGAATGGCCCTTTACGGGTTCACCTCCGAGAGCGAGAGACAGCTCTTCCGGATGCTGATCACTGCATCCGGCGTCGGGCCAAAGATGGCGCTTGGGGTCCTCGGGTCGAGCACCGCAGACGAGTTGCGGAGGATCATCGTCACCGAGGACGTGGACTCCCTCACCCTGGTGCCGGGGATCGGTAAGCGCACCGCACAGAAGCTGATCCTCGACCTCCGGCCAAAGCTCGCCGAGGGTGATGGCGATCTCGTCGGGTCGTCTTCATCGCCGAGTCGGGTCAGGGAGGCGCTCGAATCACTCGGATTCGGCAGCGCCGAGATCGCCGAGGTGCTTCCCTCGGTCGACGACTCTGTGCCGGTCGAGGAACAGGTGCGGACCGCGCTCCGCATGCTGGGGAGGCGCTGAGTTGCGCGAGGAGGGACTGCTCGCCGGCGCCGCCGAGCCGCTCGACTCCGAGGTGGAGACATCGCTCCGTCCCCGTCACCTCGGCGATTTCGTCGGGCAGGAACGCCTCAAGGAGAGACTCCGCATCGCCATCGAGGCGGCCCGGATGCTCGGGCGGCCGCTCGACCACGTTCTCTTTTCGGGCCCGCCCGGGCTGGGAAAGACGACACTCGCCGGGATCCTGGCGGCCGAGACGTCCACCCGCCTCCGCATCACGTCTGGCCCGGCGCTGGAGCGACCCGCCGACCTCGCCGCCATCGTCTCCAACCTCGATGACGGCGATGTTTTCTTCATCGACGAGATCCACCGGCTCCCTCGGGCGGTCGAGGAGGTCCTCTACCCGGCCATGGAGGACTTCCAACTCGACATCGTTGTGGGCAAGGGGGCTTCGGCGCAGTCCATCCGGATCGACCTTGCCCGATTCACGCTGGTCGGGGCAACGACACGCATGGGAAAGGTGACGGCACCGCTGCGAGACCGGTTCGGGATCGCAGACAAGCTCGAGTACTACCAACCCGACGAGCTCGAGCAGATACTTGGCCGCGCCGCGGGGATCATCGACGCCGACCTCACCCCTGAGGGAGCGGAGGTGATCGGTACGAGGAGCCGGGGGACCCCGCGCATCGCCATCCGCCTCCTCGCCCGGGTGCGCGACTATGCCGTCGCCCGCGCCGGCGGGGTGGTGGACCGTGAGACCGCCGAGACCGCGCTGGCCGTGTACGAGGTCGACCATCTCGGTCTCGACAAGGTGGACCGTGCAATCCTCGAGGCTCTTGTGGTCCGGTTCTCCGGGCGCCCGGTCGGCTTGTCCACCCTGGCGACAGCGGTTTCGGAGGAACCGGAAACGGTGGAGGACGCCTACGAGCCCTATCTGTTGCAGATCGGGATGCTGCAGCGCACCCCACGAGGCAGGGTCGCCACCCCCTCCGCATGGAACCACCTCGGGCTGACCCCGCCGGCCGACCCGCAGCCGACGCTGCTCTGATTCCTACCCTCATCGGGTGCGCACCGCAGAGCTCGACTACGAGCTACCCGAAACGGCAATCGCCCAGCAACCGGTCGAGCCGCGCCACGCATCGCGGCTGCTCGACACCCGGGACCTGACCGACCACACATTCATCGATCTGCCCGGCCTGCTCGAGCCAGGCGACTTGATCGTGGTGAACGCCAGCAGGGTCCGCCGGGCGCGACTCCGGGGGACGAGGGAGGGGAGCGGAGGGTCGGTGGAGGCGCTGCTCTTGGAGCGGGTTGGGGAGCGGCGCTTCTCAGCTCTGGTTCGTCCCGCCCGCCGGCTCCGATCGGGCAGCGTCGTCCGGTTCGGCACGGTGGAAGGCACGGTCCTGACCGACCCGGTTGATGGGAAGGTCGAGTTGGAGATAGGCGGGAGCGGAGACGTCGAAGAGGCGATCGAGACGATCGGGGACGTGCCACTCCCTCCTTACATCAAGCACCCGATCGACGACCCGGCCAGATACCAGACCATCTACGCCGACAGGCCGGGTTCGTCCGCCGCCCCGACCGCCGGTCTCCATGTCAGCACGGAGGTGCTTGGCTGGTCTGACAGCCAGGGAGATAGGGGTCGCCGCGGTCGACCTCGAGGTCGGCCTCGACACCTTTCGGCCCATCGCCACCGACTACGTGGGTGAACACACCATCCACCGCGAGCGCTACAGCGTGTCCGAGGACACTGCTGCCCGGATCGAAGCGACCAGGGAGGGAGGGGGCAGGGTGGTGGCCCTCGGGACCACCGTGGTGCGTGTCCTCGAGACCACCGGATTGCCGGGTGGCAGGGTGGTGCCGGGGGAGGGCACCACCGGCTTGTTCATCGTGCCCGGGTTCCCCTTCAGGGTGACCGATCTGTTGGTGACCAACTTCCACATGCCGCGCAGCACGCTGATCGCCCTCGTCGCCGCCTTCATGGGCCCTGGGTGGCGCACCGCCTACACCACGGCGCTGCGGCGGGGTTACCGGCTTCTTTCCTTCGGCGATGCGATGTTGGCGTCGAGGGGTCTGATGTCGGGGGCGAAGGGTGACCGCACCCGTGTGGTGGCTAGAGGGGGCATGCGACGGTGCGGCCCGGTCGGGTCTGCTCCACACCCCGCACGGGACGGTGCCGACTCCCGCCTTCATGCCGGTGGGGACGAGGGCCTCGGTTCGGGCGGTCGGTCCCGCCGATCTGCGGGCGGTCGGCACCGACATCGTCCTCGCCAATGCCTTCCACCTGATGCTGCGCCCCGGCGACGAGTTGGTCGCCGGGTTGGGCGGGCTCCACGAGTTCATGGGTTGGGAGGGACCGATCCTCACCGACTCGGGTGGGTTCCAGGTGTTCTCACTCGGCCCGAAGATCGACGAGACGGGCGCCCGCTTCCGGTCGCCGTACGACGGCAGCTGGCTGCACCTCACCCCCGAGAGGGCGGTCGAGGTACAGGAACGGCTCGGTTCGGACATCGCCATGGTGCTCGATGTCTGTCTCGCCCTCCCCGCACCGGCCCCGGATGTGCGAGCAGCGATGGAGCGCACGCTGCGATGGAGCGAGCGCGGGTTGGCCGCCCACCGCCGGCCCGATCAGGCGCTGTTCGGGATCGTCCAGGGGGGGACCGATCAGGCGCTCCGCGGCGCCAGTGCCCGGGCCACGGCCGCGCTCGATGTGCCCGGCTTCGGCATAGGCGGACTGTCTGTGGGGGAGACGCCCGAAGAGAGGCGGCTTGCGTTGGAAGTCACCGTGGCCGAGCTTCCAACTGGAAAGGTGCGTTACGTCATGGGTCTGGGAGACCCGGTCGGTGTGCTCGACGCCGTGGCTCTTGGGGCGGACCTCTTCGACTGTGTATGGCCGACCCGGCTCGCTCGTCACGGCAAGATCCTCACCGCCGACGGCGACTATCACCTCAAGGCGGCCAGGTTCGCCGCCGACTCCTCCCCGCTCCATCCCGAGTGCGGCTGTTCCACCTGTGACGTGCATTCCCGCGCCTACCTGCGTCATCTCCACGTGACCGGCGAACTGCTGGCACACAACCTGCTCACCGTCCACAACCTGCACTACACGCTGCAATTGATCGCCGCCACGCGCAAAGCCATCGAAGAACGCAGGTTTGAGGAACACCGCCAGGCGGTGACGGCCAGGCGACTTTCGCCGCACCCACCCGACGAGTAACCTCCCGCCCGGCCCACCGAGCGTGGGCCCTACCCACGTCACGCATCCCGGGCTTGTGTGCCGGTGTGGGTACCGACCCAAGAAAGAAGGCAGCACGATGATCTTGGCGCAGGAAGCCGCAGCCGGAGGCTCTCCGTTGGGTCTGATCCTCCCTCTGGTCCTGTTCGTCGGGATCTTCTACTTCCTCATCCTCAGGCCGCAACGCCAGCGGATGAAGCAGCAGCAGGACCTGATGGCCAA
This sequence comes from uncultured Actinomycetes bacterium, assembly GCA_963733905.1. Taxonomy (GTDB): domain Bacteria; phylum Actinomycetota; class Acidimicrobiia; order Spongiisociales; family DATADW01; genus DATADW01. The sequence continues at coordinate 216,463 of CAVTEU010000007.1, forward strand.
TATCGGTCTCGGCGACGAGGTACGGACCATCGGGGGCATCATCGGGCGGATCATCTCGATGGACGACGAGAACGTGGTCCTCGAGGTCGAGGAGGGGCGGTTGAAGGTGGCGCGCCGCGCCGTTGCGTCCAAGACAACCCCGCCCGAACCGCCGACGCCACCCGAATCAGACATCTGACGACAAGGTGCGCCGCCGGCTGATCACGGTTGTCATCGTCCTCCTGGTGTCCTGGGGGGGCTTGGCGGTAACCCTGGCACTGGGGGTCACACCGCGGCTCGGGCTCGACCTCCAAGGCGGGACCTCGGTGATCCTCACCGCCCCTGCCGGCACCGACCCCGAGGTGGTCGATGTAGCGGTGGAGATCATGAGGAGCCGGATCGAGGACTTCGGGATCCAGGAACCGGAGATCTCGGTGACCAGCGACCGGACTGTCCTCGTCCAACTTGCCCGGTGTCACCAACCCGGAGCGGGCGCTCGACGCAATCGGTCAGACCGGCGAACTCAGCTTCCGCCCGGTGGAAGAGACCTTCGGTGCCGACCAGAACCCATTCGCCCCTCCCACGACGACGACTACGCCCCCCACGGGACCCACCACGACCCGGCCGGGGACCCCGACAACGGACTTGGGAGCCACCACCACCTCGGCCCCAGAAGCGACATCGACCACCGCACCAGACGTCACATCGACCACCGCAGCCAGCCTCGGGGTCCCGGCCGGACTCCAGGCGACTACCACCACCGTTCCGGCGACGACCACCACAACCAGTGCCGGGTCTTCGACCACCACCGCCACCACACCGACGACTATCCCCGAAGGGGTCGACCCCGATACCGGGCTCACCATCGACGACGACCCCGAAGCCGAAGCCTGGCTCCCCCAGATCGCTCCCGAGGTGGGAACCGTTGCGATCTACCACGTGGGTCCGGCCGGGCTCCTCGGCTCAGACGTGGCCGATGCCATCCCCGGGTTCCAAGGAACCGGTGCTACGCAGGGCGGCTGGGTCGTGCAACTGGACCTCACCGCCGAGGGCGCCGACCAGTTCGCCGAGATGACCAAGCAAGCGGCGGCATTCCCTCAGTTGGACCCGCGCCGGCAGATCGCAATCGTCCTCGACGGTGAGGTGATCTCGGCACCCGAGGTGAGTCTCGACGTCGACCCGGCCACCGGGATCACCGGGGGACAAGCGATCATCACCGTCGGAGGTGACGACCCCGCCGCCGCCGAGCAGGAGGCCCAGGACCTGTCCGTCGTGCTCCGCTACGGATCGCTCCCCGTCGCCTTCGAGCAGTCATCGGTCCAGACGGTGTCGGCGACGCTGGGGACCGATTCGCTCCGGGCCGGTTTGATCGCAGGTCTGGTGGGTGCTGGCGGTGGTGGCGCTCTACATCCTCATCTACTACCGGGCTCTCGGGATCGTCGGTGTCATCGGGCTCAGCGTCTTCGGCTCGCTCCTCATCACCATCTTCTCGCTGCTCGGCACCTACCGCGGGTTGACCCTCACCCTCGCCGGCGTTACCGGGATCGTCATCTCGATCGGGATAACGGCCGACTCGTACATCGTCCTCTTCGAACGGATCAAGGACGAGGTCCGCAGCGGACGCACCGCCCGCTCGGCCGTCGAGGAAGGCTTCCGCCGCGCCTTCCGTACCGTGATCACCGCCGACACGGTGTCGCTGATCGGCGCTGTCCTCCTCTACTTCCTCGCGATCGGGCCGGTGCGGGGCTTTGCCCTGGCGCTCGGTATCGCGACCCTGCTCGACATCGTGGTCGCCTTCCTCTACACACGGAATGCGACCGTGCTGTTATCCGCCACCGATCTGGGTCGCAACGACGTGGTTGGAATCCGTGCCACCGCCGGGTTCGAGGCGGGAGGCAGTGTCTGATGGGATTTTGGGCCTGATGGGGCTCTGGCGAAAGCTCTACCGGGGTGAGACGACCTTCGACTTCGTCGGATCGAGGCGTCGTTGGTGGACGATCTCGGGTGTACTCCTCGGGGTCTCGATCCTGGCGTTGATCATCTTCGGGCTCGAATTGAGCGTGGACTTCACCGGGGGTCTGGTGGTGACCGTCCCCAACCCGGCCGGGGCGGAGGTTGAGGAGGTCAGGGAAGCCATCGACCCGCTCGGCGCCAGCGATGCCCGCATCCAGGAGGTCTCCGGTGGCGAATCGGTGAGGATCCAGACCGGATTCATCGACGACCCCGCCCCGCTGATCGAGGCCGCATCGGAGGTCACCGGTGCCCAGCCCGGCGAGGCGAACGTCGAGTCGGTCGGCCCGACATTCGGGGCGCAGATTGGCCAGAGGGCGCTCATCGCCCTCGTCGTCTTCATCGGGGCGGTGATCCTCTACATCGGGTGGAGGCTCGAGTTCAAGATGGGAGTCACCGCCATCGCCGCCCTCGCTCCACGACCTGATCGTGACAGTGGGTATCTACGCCCTCTTCGGGATCGACGTCACCCCGGCGACGGTGGTGTCGATCCTCACCATCCTCGGCTACTCGCTGTATGACTCGGTGGTGGTCTTCGACCAGATCAAGGAGAACGAGCGCGAACTCCACGACCGGGCCACCTACTAGCGACATCGTCAACGTATCGATGAACCAGGTATTGATGAGGTCGATCAACACATCGCTCACCAGCCTCATCCCCATCGCCAGCCTCCTCATCGTCGGCGGGGTCATCCTCGGGGCGACACCGCTCAACGACTTCTCGCTCGCCCTGTTCATCGGGATCGCCGTCGGCACCTACTCGTCGATCGGGGTGGCGGGACCGCTGCTGGCGGCGTGGAAGGAAGGCGAGGAGAGCTGGACGAGGACGCGCCGTCGCCTCGAGCTGAAGGAGACCGCGTCGCCACGTCCCGCCGGTGTCCACACCAACGCCGCCCGGGCCGCCGACGGTGCGCCCGCCCTCGGGGTCGGGTGCCGCGCCGCGTCCTCCCCGCAAGCGGAAGCGGTGAACGTCGGTCTGACGCAGTGCGGACCCGGCCGTACACTGATGGGGTGGACATCGAAGCGCTTCGTTCCCTCGTCCGTGACGTGCCCGACTTCCCCGAGCCGGGGATCGTTTTCAAGGACATAACCCCGGTGCTGGCCGACCCGGCGGCTCTCATCGGACTGATAGACGCCACCGTGGCTCCGTTCGCCGATGCCGGGGTGACCAAGGTGGCTGGGATCGAGGCGCGCGGCTTCATCCTCGCCAGTCCCGGCAGCCACCCGACTCGGCGCCGGGTTCGTCCCGCTGCGCAAGCCGGGCAAGCTCCCCTGGACGGTGGTCCGCGAGGAGTACAGCCTGGAGTACGGGACCGACGCTCTCGAGATCCACCAGGACGCCGTCACCCCCGAGGACCGGGTGCTCGTGGTCGACGACGTCATCGCCACCGGCGGCACGGCGCGGGCTGCGGTCAGGCTGTTGGACAAGCTCGGGGCAAATGTCGTCGGGGTCTCGGTGTTCGTCGAGTTGGCGTTCCTCGCCGGCAAGGACCAACTCGACGGCGTGCCGCTCCATGCCTTGGTGGTCTATGACTGACCTGGCGCATCGCGACGCCGCGATCGCCGAGTTGGGCCCGGTGCTTCGCCCCTACCACGAGCACCATCCCGACGGCGCCGACACCGCCATCCTCGATGCCTACCGGCTGGCCGAGCGCATGCACCGCGGCCAGTACCGCAAATCGGGCGAGCCCTTCATCGTCCACCCGATCGCGGTCACCGCGGTGCTGGCCGACTACGGGTTGGACGTCGAGACGCTGGTCGCTGCGCTGCTCCACGACACGGTCGAGGACACCGACCTGACCCTCGACGAGGTGAGGCAGCGCTTCGGAGAGCAGGTGGCGCTGATGATCGACGGGGTCACCAAGCTCGACCGGATCAAGTTCGGCTCCCAGGAGGAGGCACAGGCGGCGACGATCCGCAAGATGGTGGTGGCGATGGCCCAGGATGTCCGCGTCCTCCTCATCAAGCTCGCCGACCGGCTCCACAACCTGCGGACCATCTCCGCCCTCCGCCCCGAGAAGCAGCAGCGGATCGCCAAGGAGACACTCGAGGTGTATGCCCCGCTGGCTCACCGGCTGGGGATGGAGGAGGTGAAGCACGAGATGGAGGACCGCTGCTTCGCCGTCCTCCAGCCGCTCCGGTACGAGGAGATCCAGGAGCAGCTCGCCGCGACGGACGCCGGAGCGGGATGCCTATCTGGAGAAGGTGATGACCGAGGTGCGGGGGGCGCTCGCAAGATGCCGGGGTCGATGCGTCGGTGACCGGGCGCCCGAAGCACCCCTATTCGATCTACCGCAAGATGGTCGCCATCGGGCAGGCATTCTCCGAGATCCACGACATCATCGGGATCCGGATCACCACCGAGGAGATGCGCGACTGCTACGCCGCGCTCGGCGTGATCCACGCCATGTGGCCCCCGGTCCAGGGGCGCTTCAAGGACTACATCGCCATGCCCAAGTTCAACCTCTACCAGAGCCTCCACACCACCGTGATCGGGCCCGATGGCCGCCCGCTCGAGGTGCAGATCCGCACCAGGGAGATGAACCGCCGCGCCGAGTCGGGGATCGCCGCCCACTGGCGATACAAGGAAGGGGGCGGAGCGGCCGACCTCCAGTGGATGGCAGACGTGCGCTTCCTCCACGAGGAGTACCGCGACCCGAACGAGTTCCTCGCCGGTCTCAAGCTCGACCTCTACCAGGACGAGGTGTTCGTCCTCACACCGGCGGGCGACGTCCGCACTCTCCCCCGTGGGGCGACCCCGGTCGACTTCGCCTACACCATCCACACCGAGGTGGGGAATCGGTGTGTCGGGTGCTCGGGTCAACGGGAGGCTGGTCTCGCTCGGGACCCGGCTCGAGTCGGGCGACATCGTCGAGATCCTCACCTCGAAGTCACCCGATGCCGGCCCGAGCCGCGACTGGCTCGGGTTCGTCCGCACCTCCCGGGCCCGGGCCAAGATCAAGCAGTGGTTCTCCAAGGAGAGGCGCGAGGTCGCCGTCGCCGAGGGTCGTGATCAGATCGCGGCGGCTCTCCGCAAGGAGGGGCTCGGGCTGAGCGCCGCCGAACGCGACCGGCAACTCGAATCGGTGTCCGCCGAGATGGGGCTGAGGGACCTCGACGCCCTCTTCGCCGCAGTGGGGGAGAGCTCGACCTCCGCCGCCACCGTCGTCGCCCGGATCGTCCGCAACGTGCGTCCCCAGGAGGAGGGCGACGAGGCGCTGCCCGAGACGCCGACCAGCCGACGGACGGCCCCGAGCGGAGCCGGGATAGTCGTCGAGGGCTACGAGGGGATGTGGGTGCGGGTCGCCCGCTGCTGTGCGCCGGTGCCGGGCGACGACATCGTCGGCTTTGTCACCGTGGGGAGGGGGGTGTCGGTCCACCGCTCCGACTGCACGAACATCGCGGCGATGGGTGCGCATCGCGAGCGGATGATCGATGTCTCCTGGGCGCCCGACCGGGTCGGCTCCTTCACCATCTGGGTCCAGGTGGAGGCGCTCGACCGGACCCGGCTGCTGCGCGACGTGACCTCGGCCATCTCCGACCAGGGGGGCAACATCGTCGCCTCCTCCTCCGCAACCGGTCGCGACCGGGTAGCGGTGCTCCGCTACGAGATCGAGCTCTCCGACCCCGGTCAGGTGCCACGGCTGCTCGAGGAGTTGCGCCGTGTCGAGGGGGCCTACGACGCATACCGCCTCGTACCCCGGGCGGGTGGGACCGACTGAACCCAGACGGCGGACGGCAGACGGCGGACGGCGCAGACGGCAGACGGCAGACGGCAGCCAACCAACCCCGTGTGGTTAACGCCCACTCGAGGCGCCTAGCGTGCGGCGTCGTCATGTTGATCGAATCCACTCCGTTGTGGCTGGCGGCGACCAACACCTGGGTTGTCGCTCGAGAGAGGGGCGGGAAGGCGATCGTGGTGGACGCGCCACCCGATCCGACCGGTGTGGTCCGGCTGCTGGCGCGGCACGATTTGGCGGTGACGGCGCTGCTGGTGACCCACGGTCACATCGACCACGTCGGCGGCGCCGGGCCGGTGGCCCGATCGACCGGCGCCGTCGCCTACATCCATCCCGATGACGACTTTCTCACCCTCGACCCGGACCGACAGTTGCGTGGCATGTTGGGGATGGTCCCCGACCAGGACTTCGCTCCGCCCGAGACCTACGAGCATCTCAAGCACGGCCAGGTGCTCGACCTATGCGGGATCACCTTCGAGGTGCGTCATACCCCCGGGCACACTCCCGGCCATTGCTGCTTCCTGCGTCGAGGAGGAGGGCGTCCTGTTCTCAGGTGATCAGCTCTTCGCCGGGAGCATCGGCCGCACCGATCTGCCCGGCGGCGACTTCGACCAGTTGGTGGTCAGCATGCGGGAAAGGGTTCTCGACCTCCCCGACGACGTTCGGGTCCTCCCCGGCCACGGCCCGGAAACCACCATCGGCTGGGAGCGACGCACCAATCCATTCCGCCACGAGTGGGCATAGCAGAGGTGCCCACATTGATCGAAGGAGCGCAGCTATGGCAGCCAGTGTTCGTTACATCGTCAGTGACGTCGGAGCGGCCATCGAGTTCTACCGCGATGTCCTCGGGTTCGAGTTGGACATGAATCCCGCTCCTGGGTTTGCAGGGCTCAGCCTCGGTGATCTGCAACTTTTCTTGAACGCTCCGGGAGCGGGCAGTGCCGGCAAGGCCGGTGGGAACCCGGAGCCAGGTGGCTGGAACAGATTCCAGCTCGAAGTCGACGATCTCGACAGCTTCATCGATGATCTCCGCAAAAGGGGTGCGTCCTTTCGAGGTGAGGTCGCCGAAGGCAAGGGTGGGCGCCAGATTCTCGTCGAGGATCCGTCGGGCAACGTCGTCGAACTGTTCGAACCAGCCTCGGACTGAAGGTCGTCCAGTTATCGCGGCCGCTTCGGTTCCGTCTGCCGTCTGCCGTCTGCCGTCTGGCTTTGCCTCCCTCACTACCCTCCGGCACCCATGACGATCCGTGGCCCGAAGGGGACCGACGACATCTTTCCTCCTGTCTCGCGGACCTGGGCGCGGGTTCTACGAACCTGGGACGACCTCGTCGCCCGGTACGGGTACGAGCAGGCGATGGTCCCGCTGTTCGAGCCGACCGACCTGTTTGCCCGCGGGGTGGGGGAGACCACCGAGGTGGTCTCCAAGCAGATGTACACGTTCGACGACCGGAGCGGGCGCTCGCTCACCCTCCGGCCCGAGGGGACGGCTGGGATCGTCAGGGCATACATCCAGGCGGGTAGTCCGGGAACGATGAAGCTCTCGTACTCGGGGCCGATGTTCCGCTACGAGCAGCCCCAGGCCGGCCGCCGTCGCCAGTTCTGGCAGACCGGGGTGGAGTACCTCGACGTCACCTCACCGTGGGCGGACGCCGAGGTGATCGAGGTCGGCTATCGGTTTCTCGAGGAGATAGGTCTGGGACCGATCACGGTGCTGCTCAACACGCTTGGCGACCACCAGGATCGGCCCGCCTATCTGGAGACGCTCCGGGAGTGGCTCCGGGAGCGCACCGCCGATCTGAGCGAGGACTCGCGGCGTCGTGTGGAAACCAACCCGATGCGGGTGCTCGACTCCAAGGAGGATGCCGAGGTGGTGGCGGGCGCACCCACACCGGACGCATTCGTGTCCGCGGCCGCGGCGGAGCATCACCGCCAGGTGATCGATGCGCTCGATGCCGCCGGGATCGACCACCGTGCCGCCCCGCAGCTTGTTCGAGGGCTCGACTACTACACCAGAACCGCCTTCGAGTACGTGGTCGAGGGTTATGAGGCTGCGCAGGCGTCGTTGGGGGGCGGCGGGCGGTACGACGGGCTGGCCGAGGCCCTCGGCGGGCGTCCCACCCCGAGCGTGGGGCTCGCAATGGGGATCGATCGGATCATCCTCGCCTTGGCTGGGTCGGACGAGGCGTTGCCACTCGACGTATTCGTGGTCCTCGCCGATCCGAACCTGCAAACAGAGGCTGTGCGGCTGGTTGGCCGGCTGCGGCGCGGTGGAGTCGCCGCCGACCTCGACCTCGAACCGGGGTCGGTGAAGGCGCAGTTCCGCCACGCAGGAGGCCGAGCCCGCTACGCCGCCGTCGTCGGCGAGGAATGGGCGGCAGGCAAGGTGGTGGTGCGCGACCTCGGCAGCGGCGAGCAGCAACTGGTCGGTCTGGATGACCTCGACGAATGGGTCACCTCGTCGTGAGCAACCCCTTCCGGAGCGACCGGGCGGGCGTTCTCGGCGTCGACGACGAGGGGCGGAAAGGTTCGCCTCGCCGGCTGGGTCTCCCGGAGGCGGGACCACGGAGGGATCGCCTTCCTCGACCTGCGCGACGCCACCGGGATCGTCCAGGTCGTGGTCGACCCGGCGGCGGTGCCCTCCGTCCACGATGTCCGCTCCGAGTGGTGCCTCAGCATCGAAGGGACGGTCCGCCGTCGTCCGGAAGGCACGGTCAACCCCGATCTCCCCACCGGAGAGGTCGAGATCGCCGGGGACTCGCTCACAGTGCTCAGCCCCGCAGACGGCCTTCCCTTCCAACTCGACGATCGCGCCGAGATCGAGGAGAAGACCAGGCTCGAGTTCCGCTACCTCGACCTGCGCCGCCCCCGGATGGCAGCCAACCTGGTGGCGCGCTCCAGGGCGGTGGCCGCGATCAGACGCTCGCTCGACGATCTCGGCTTTCTCGAGGTCGAGACCCCGACGCTGATCCGGTCCACACCCGAAGGTGCCCGCGATCTCCTCGTCCCCAGCCGCCACCAGCCGGGGAGTTTCTTCGCCCTCCCCCAATCCCCCCAGCTCTTCAAACAGCTGCTGATGGTCTCCGGGGTCGAGCGGTACTTCCAGATCGCCCGCTGCTACCGCGACGAGGATTTCCGCTCCGACCGTCAGGTCGAGTTCACCCAGCTCGACCTGGAGGGGTCTTTCTGGGAGGAGCCCGAGATCCAAACCGCGATCGAGTCGGCGGTGGCCGCTGCCGTGGAGGCAGTGCGCGGCGTCCCTCCACCGCTGCCGTTACCCCGCATGACGTGGTCCGAGGCAATGGACCGCTTCGGGACCGACAAGCCCGACCTCAGGTTCGGGATGGAGTTGGTCGACCTGTCGCCAGCTTTCGCCGGGACAGAGTTCGTCGGCTTCGGCAACGTCATCGAGAAGGGGGGATCGGTCGTGGGGCTCGACGCCGGAGCCCTCGCCCTGTCCCGGTCCGGGCTCGACGGGCTCGTGGCCCGGGCGAAGGAACTGGGGGCGTCGGGTCTGGTGTGGATGGTCGTGGAGGAGGGTGGCGGTGTGCGCTCTCCGGTGGCGAAGGTCTTGGCCGACGGCGAGATCGCCGGCGTCGTCGATGCCCTCGGTGCAGCCGCCGGCGACACCCTGCTGCTGGTGGCGGACGTCAAGCGGCGCCGGGCCCAGGCGGTGCTCGGCCAGTTGCGGATCGAGTTGGGCCGACCCGAAGGTCACGACGACCTCTCTTTTCTGTGGGTCACCGAATTTCCCGCCTTCGAGGAGACGGCTTCGGGGCACTTGGCGCCGTCTCACCACCCCTTCACAGCCCCGGTGGATGTCGCCGAAATGGAGGAGCGACCCGAGGAGGCGGTGTCCCGGGCGTACGACCTGGTGGTGAACGGGATCGAGCTCGGGTCGGGGAGCATCCGGATTCATGACCCCGAGGTGCAGCGGCGCGTGTTCGAGATCCTCGGAATCTCGTCTGAGCAAGCGGAGCGTCGTTTCGGGTGGTTCCTTCGGGCGCTGCGCTACGGCGCTCCACCGCACGGCGGGTTCGCCTTCGGGATCGACCGACTGGTGGCGGTGTTGCGCGACGAGCCCAACATCCGGGAGGTGATGCCGTTCCCCAAGACGCAAACCGGCTCCGACCCGCTCACCGGCGCGCCCACGCCGGTCGATGAAGAGCAACTCGCCGAACTTGGCATCAAGGCGGTTGAGGAGGAATGACCCGATGAACGACCTCATCTCGATGCTCGACGACGCCGGACACGGTCATCGCCGTGGTCGGCGCCACCGACAACCCGGCCAAGTACGGGTCGGTGATCTACCGGGACATGAAGAGGAAGGGCTACCGGGTGCTCGGCGTCAACCCCAACCGGGAGACGGTCGACGGGGACAAGGCCTACCCGGACCTGACATCTCTCCCCGAGCCACCCGACATCATCGATCTGGTCGTCCCCGGTTGGATCGGAATCGATGTCGCCCGCGAGGCGCTGGAACTGGGTCACAAGGGAGTTTGGGTGCAGCCCGGCGCCGACTCACCCCAGCTGGTCGACTTCCTTCAGCAGAACGGATTCGACTATCTGGCCGACGCCTGCATCATGGTCGAGTCTCGACGCATGAATAGGTGAGTCACCGTCACTAGCTTGACCTGATGGCCGACCTGTTCTCCGAGCAGCGCGCAGCCCGGAGGATGGAGGCGGCACCGCTGGCGGCGCGCATGCGTCCCCACAATCTCGACGAGGTCGTCGGCCAACCAGCACTTCTCGGGCCGGGGGCCGCCTTCCGCAGGCTGGTCGAGTCGGGCCGCCCGCTCTCGATGATCCTCTGGGGACCGCCCGGGACCGGGAAGACCACCCTGGCGCGCCTCGTCGCCGAGCAGAGCGACGCCGTCTTCGAGACCCTCTCGGCGACCTCGGCCGGGGTCAAGGATGTGCGCGAGGTCCTGGCTGCGGCAAAGCACCGTCTCGAGGAGGATGGCCGGCGCACGGTCCTCTTCATCGACGAGATCCACCGGTTCACCAAGAGCCAGCAGGACGCCCTGCTCCCATCGGTCGAAGATGGGATCGTGGTACTGGTGGGGGCCACCACCGAGAACCCGTTCTTCGAGGTGAACTCGCCGCTCATTTCCCGCTCCAGCCTGTTCCGACTCGAGCCGCTCGGCCCCGAGGAGGTGGCCACCATCATCGAGAGGGCGTTGGCGGATGTGGAGAGGGGTCTGGGTGACGCGGGTCTCGGCATCGAGCCGGACGGCGCTGCTCGACGCTCTCGGACCGGGTGGGGGGCGACGCCAGGCTGGCGCTCAACGCCCTCGAGGTGGCGGCGATGCTCGCCGGGTCGCGCCGGGCGAAATCGATCGGTACCGAGGACGTCGACGAGGCGCTGCGACGGCGGGTGGTTCGCTACGACAAGACCGGCGACCAGCACTACGACATCATCTCGGCCTTTATCAAGAGCCTCCGGGGCTCCGACCCGGACGCGGCTCTCTATTGGCTCATGACGATGCTCGAGGCGGGTGAGGATCCCGAGTTCATCGCCCGCAGGATGGTGATTCTCGCCTCGGAGGATGTCGGGAATGGCCGACCCCTTATCGTTGCAGATCGCAGTCGCCGCCTTCCAGGCGCTCCAATTCGTCGGGCTCCCCGAAGCCGCTTATGCGCTCAGCCACGCCGCGGTGCATCTCGCCCTGGCACCCAAATCGAACTCGATCGCAGACGCCATGAGTGCGGCCCGCGAAGCCGTGGCAGCCACGCCGGGTGCCCAGGTTCCACCCCATCTCCGGGGGACCGGATACTGGGGGGCGCGCAAGCTGGGACACGGTGTTGGTTACCTCTACCCCCATGACTTCCCCGGTCATGTGATCGACCAGGGCTACCTCCCAGAAGGCTCGGAAACCACGGTGCTCTACAAGCCCACGGGCCAGGGCGCCGAGGCCGGGGCGGCAGAGCGGCTTGCTCGGATCGACCAGGTGCTCGGCAAACCGCCCCGCCAGGAAGAGGAGCCGGACCGCTGACCCGGCTGGGCTCATGAGCCGGTCCCACAGGGGTCCCATGGGTGGTAGAACCGGGGCAACGGTGTCTACCGAAGTTCAACCATCGGGCGCCGCCCTCCGCTGGGGGTCATGGCCCCTTCGTGGGGTGGCCTGGGCCCATGCCCAGGCGCGGACGGCGCTGCGAAGGGTGGGGCTCGTGGTGGGGGGCCTCGGGACCTTGCTGCGCGAGGCGGCGGCGGGCGTGCTCTTCGTCGCGTTGTGGATGGTGACTTTTGGGCTGATGTGGGGAATGGTCGCCGTCCTCCTCGGGGCGCTCATCGAGCAGGTAGCCGAGATGCTCCCGCCGGGTGATGGCATCCAGGTCGAGCCGCGACTGGCCGTGTGGCTCTGGGCGGGGTTCCTCTGTGCCTACCCGGTGCGCTGGTTCGTGCTTCGGATCCTGGCCATGCGCCGTCCGGCGGCCAGGGCCGCTATGGGCCAGATGCTGTCGGGCCCGCTCCGTGTCTGGCGGGGACGCTGGCGCGCTGCTGGAGCGGACCGGACCATCGACGGCGCCGCCGCGTCCGGGATCAACGCCGCCCTCGTGGCCCAGATGCGGCGGGACGAGGTCACCCTCGACGATGAGCGCCGGATCTGGCTCTCGGGGCGACGTCGCAGCGGAGGACGCCACGAACCGGCGAGACGCTGCACCCACCGCCACGCCCCCGCCGGTCCCACGAGCCCGCTCCGCCGGATGGGCATTCGGGCCGCCCATCGAGCTGCCCGAAGGACCGCTATTCACCATCGAGCCCTTCCTCGGGTATCGGCGCTGGGTGGTGCGTCCGAGCAGCGTCGTCGGCGGGAGCGCGGGGGAACCGGTCCTGGGCAGTGCGATCGTGGACCATCTCTGGCTCGAACCGGAGGTGGCCGCCCGGTGTTGGCCGGGAAGGCGGAGCCGGTTTGACCCGCTCACCCCGAACACGCACACCGCCCCATCCCTCGACTGCCGCTGTGGCATCTATGCGCTGCGGGACCCGGCAGGAGTGGACTGGCCGCTCGATGCCGCTTTGTGCGTAGAGGGTGCGGTCGAGCTTTTTGGGACTGTGCTCGAAGGGGAGCGAGGCTTCCGGGCACAGCGCGCCCGGATAGTCGGGCCGCTCGAGGTGCGAACCGTGTGCGAGCACGGCCTGAGACGACGGGCGGTGCGCGAGCTTTGCTCAGCGCCGCCGATGGTGGGTGTCATCAGGTCGGATCGGTACGCGCTGGCCTGTGAGCGCCACGCGGCGACACTCCTCGCCGGGAGCGGAGAGCCGGTCGAGCTTCCGGCACTGATTGCAATGGTGGCGTCGAGGCTGGAGATGAGATATCGGGTACCCGTGGTCGGCGAAGGAGGCAACTGGGCATGGACATAGGTCCGATCAAGCGCGTCTGGGAGGTCGAACCGGTGGAGGCACCAGCGGAGCCCGCTTGGATCGAGCCGGCCCCTTCGGAGCCTGAGCCGAGCGCGCCTCCCGATCCGGAGCCGAGCGAACCGGTCGAGCCGAGCGAGCCCGAGCCGAGACCGACAGAACCGTCGGAGCCAGCCCCCGAGCGAGAGCCGGTGCCCACCGCCCCAGGTCCGCCTCCCGACTGAGCTCGGCCGAGAGGGTCCAGGGCGGGGCTCCGGTCGCCTCCTAGGCTGCGGCCGTGGACCCCGCCCTCACCGAGGACATCGTCTCCACGGGCATTCTCGTCGTTGCCACCCTCGTGCTGTGGGTGATCATCCGACGAGTCGGAAGGGCGGCGCTGCTGCGGGTTGCGTCGCGTAGCGGGAAACCCGACGCCCCGGCTCGGGCCATGACGCTATGGGGACTGCTCAGCCGGCTGCTTCTCGTCGCCCTGGGCGTGTTCTTTGTCTTTACGGCAGCCGCCATCTGGGGAGTCCCGCTCGGTGGGCTCGTAGCCGTGGGTTCGGCGGTGGGGGTGGCGCTCGGGTTGGGTGCTCAGACCCTGGTCAGGGACATAATCGGCGGGTTCTTCATTCTGGCTGAGGGCCAGTATGTGATCGGGGACGTGGTCACCATCAGCAACGTCACCGGCGAGGTGCAGCAGGTCCGGCCCAGGGTGACCGTGCTGCGTGATATCGACGGCAACGTGTACTACGTCCCCAACGGCTCGATCGTGGTCTCCACCAACCAGAGCCAGGAATACGCCGACGTCGTTTTCGACATCGGCGTCGCCTACGACACCGATGTCGACCGAGTGCTAGCACTGGTCAAGGAGGAACTCGATGCGTTCACCGCCGACCCGGAATGGGCAGACAAGTTCATGGAGGAGGCGAGAGTGCTCGGCGTCGAGGGGTTGACCGAGACCACCATGGTGGTGCGCGGCGTGGTCAAGGCACATCCCACCGAGCGCTGGACGGTGAGGCGCGAGGGGTACCGCCGGCTCAAGCTGGCGCTCGATCGGGCCGGGGTGCCCATCCACTCCATCTGATTGGGCCGGTAGCCTCGCCGGCGTGTTGCGAAGATTCTGGTGGTTCGGTGCCGGGATGGCGGCAGGGGCGGGGGGCATGATGATGGTTGTGCGCTCGGTATGGCGCCGGCGCCCTCCAACCACCACCGAGCTCGTCCAGGGGGCCGCTCTCACGTTGGCCGACGCCCTCTCCCTCGGGGGGAGGATGCTGCGCCGCCCGTCAGCCACCGAAAGCGGTTAACCGGGGGGTGCCACGCCGGGCCACCGGTAACCTGTCGCCTCCCATGCAGAGCAGCCAGATCCGCCAGAAGTTCCTCGACTTCTTTTCCGAGCGTGGCCACGAGGTCCGACCGTCGGCGTCGTTGATCCCGGTCGACCCGACTCTGCTGCTCACCAACGCCGGGATGGTCCCCTTCAAGCCGTACTTCCTGGGGGAGGAGCCGGCGCCATTCGACCGGGCGGTGTCGGCGCAGAAGGTGGCGCGCACCGTGGACATCGAGGTGGTGGGCACGACCGTTCGCCATTTCACCTTCTTCGAGATGCTGGGGAACTTCAGCTTTGGGGACTACTTCAAGGAAAAGGCCATCCCTTGGGCGTATGAGTTCGCCACCGAACACCTCTGTCTCGATCCCGACCGTATCTGGTTCACCATCCACGAGAGCGATGACGAGGCGGCGGCGATCTGGCTCGACGAGGTGGGAGTCGATCCGAAGCGGTTGCAGCGGAGGGACAGGGACAACTTCTGGCAGATGGGGGTGCCCGGACCTTGCGGTCCGTCGTCGGAGATCTTCTACGACCGCGGACCCGAATACGGCCCAGACGGTGGCCCGGTGGTGGACGAGGAGAGGTTCTGCGAGTTCTGGAACCTGGTCTTCATGCAGTTCGTCCAGGATGAGCCGTACCACGTGGTCGGCGATCTGCCGGCGCAGGAGCATCGACACGGGGATGGGTCTGGAGCGGGTGGCCATGCTGCTCCAGGGAGTTGCCAGCGTGTTCGAGACCGATGTCGTCTGGCCCGTTCTCCAGGCAGGGGCGTCATACACCGGTGCCCGTTACGGCGAATCGCCCGAGGTGGACGTGGCACTTCGGATCCTGGCCGACCACGGCCGGTCGGTCACCATGCTCATCGCCGACGGCGTGGTCCCGTCGAACGACGGCAGGGGATACGTCCTGCGCCGGATCCTCCGCCGTGCGGTGAGGCACGCCTGGCGGCTCGGCGGCGAGGGGCTGGTGATGCCTCGCCTGGTGCGGGCCACCGTCGAAGCCCTGAGGGCCGGGTACCCCGAGCTGGCTCACAGCGAGCCCTTCATCGTCGATGTCGTCGAGCGGGAGGAGGCGCGCTTCCGGCGCACCCTCGAGTCGGGGAGCGAGCTGTTGGATGCCGAGCTCGATCGGCTCGCAACCCGGCGAGGAGGTCTCCGGAGCAACCGCGTTCAAGCTCCACGACACATACGGGTTCCCCGTCGAGGTGACGACCGAGGTCGCTGCGGAGCGGGGGTTGGGGGTGGATTCCGTCGGGTTCGACCTTGAGATGCAGGCTCAACGGGAGCGTGCCCGAGCTTCCTGGAAGGGCGGCGCCGTCTCCGAGGTTGCCGACACCTACCGCCGGCTGCTCGACGAAACGGGGCCAACCGAGTTCCTCGGCTACCGCGACGAGGCGGCCCCGGGTCGGATCCTCGCCCTGCTCCGCCAGGGTGAGGCGGTGGAGCGGGCCGCGGAGGGCGACGAGGTCGAGGTCTTCGTCGACAGGACGCCGTTCTATGCCGAAGCCGGGGGCCAGGTCGGCGACACAGGGTTGATCGAGACCGAGACCGGAGCGCTCGAAGTGACTGACACCCAGGGCCCGGTCCCTTCGCTCCACGGGCACCGGGCGAAGGTGATCCGTGGTTTCGCCCAGGTCGGTCAGGAGGCGCAGCTCTCCATAGACAGCCCGCGCCGGGAGCGGATCCGCAAGAGCCACACCGGGACCCACATCCTCCATTGGTCGTTGCGCGACGTTCTCGGTGACCATGTCCGCCAAGCGGGGTCGTTGGTCGAGGCTGGCCGGCTGCGCTTCGACTTCAGCCACTTCAAGGCGCTCGACCCCGAGGAGCTGGCCGAGGTCGAACTGAGGGCAAACCGGCGGACCGTCGAGAACGCCGCCGTTTCCGACCGGGTCACCAGCAAGAAGGAGGCGGAGGATATGGGAGCCCTCGCCTTCTTCGGGGACAAGTACGGCGAACAGGTCCGCGTCGTGCGGATCGGCGATTACTCGATCGAGTTGTGTGGCGGAACCCACACACCGAGCGCCGGTCAGGTCGGACCGGTACTCGTGATCGGCGAGTCATCGATCGGTTCCAACCTGCGGCGGATCGAGGCGCTCTCCGGCGACGCCGCCTACGACCACATGATTGGTGTCAGGCACGCTCTCTCCGAAGCGGGGACACTTCTCCGGGCGCGGCCCGATGAGGTGCCTCAACGGATTCGGGCGCTGCAGGAGCGGGCCCGTCAGCTCGAGGAGCAGCTCGGGTCGATGGCCGACAGGGAGAGGGCCGAGGACGCGGCCTCACTGGCGGCGGGGGCCGAGATCGTGGGGGAGAGGCAGTTGGTGGTGGCCGAGCGCGAGCTCGACCCGACGAGCCTCCGTTCCCTGGCGCTGGCGGTGAGGGACCGACTCCGCTCCGGGGCGGTGGTGCTTGGCAGCCGGCACAACGGGAAGGGAGCGATCGTGGCTGTGGTCACGACCGATCTGACCGCCGACGGGCTGTCGGCCGCCGACCTCGCCGCGGCCGGCGCCGGGCTGCTCGGCGGTGGTGGCAGCAGGGACCCCGAGCTTTCCCAGGCCGGTGGGCCCCATGGCGAGAAGCTGGCCGAGGCGCTCGAGGCGGCGCGTGACGCCGCCGGGAGGGTCCTGATCTCGTGAGCCCGGCTGCGGCTCCGCCGAGAGGCGCGGGAGTCGCCCCGGCTCGCTGATGGGGCGGATACTCGGGCTCGATCCGGGCAGCCACCGGATCGGCGTCGCGCTGTCCGACCCGCGACACATCATCGCCCAGCCACTCGAAGTGATCGCCGTTGGCGATTTCGAAGACCGGCTCAAAGCCCTCGTTGCCGAGCATGGGGTGGTACGGGTGGTGGTCGGGCTCCCCGTCTCGCTCTCTGGCAAGGAAGGGAAGGCCGCAGAGAGCGCCAGGCGGCTGGCGGAGCGGGTCGGAGCAATCACCGGGCTCGAGGTGGATCTGTGCGACGAGCGCTTCACCACCCGTACCGCCGAGGAGGTTCTTGTCTCCGGTGGGGTGCAGAGACGTGCACGTCGTGACATGGTGGATAAAGTGGCCGCCTCCGTGATGCTGCAGCACTACCTGGACGCGTCCCGACCAGGCCGGACCGGACCCGAGAGCAGCCAGAAAAGCTCACCATGACACTTGGACATCCACCGGACATAGAAACCGAGCCCACGCCGTCCGAACCGGCGCCGTCGGGGCTGCGCCGGATCATCGGCGTGATCGTCGCCCTCGCCGCGGTGGCGGCAGTCGTGCTGCTCGGAGCACCATTTCTTGCCCGTCTCGTCGGGGGGCCCGGAGCGACGAGCACCACTCTCGCCCCACCGGGGCAGGAAGTGACCTTCGCCGTCGACCCCGGCTCGAGCGCCGCATCCATCGGCACCCGGCTCGAAGCTGCCGGCGTGGTTCCCGCCGACGAGTTCTCTGCGGCGGTGGCCGACGCCAACGCCGCCGAAGCTCTCCAGGCCGGTGAGTACCAGCTCGAGACAGGCATGAACGCCGACGACGTCGTGACGGTGCTCCGTGAAGGCCCTCAACTGGGCCCCACCACCCGAGTGACCATTCCGGAGGGCCTGCGCGTCGTCGAGATTCTCGACCTCCTCGCCGAGGAGCTCGGGTTGCCCCGTGATGACCTGGAGCAGGCGCTGCTCTCCGGCGAGGTGACCACGGAGCTGGCACCGGGAGACACGCCCGACACGATCGAGGGATGGGAAGGGCTGCTGTTCCCCGCCACATATGAAATCCCCCAGGATGCCGACGCCGCCGCCGCCCTCCAGATGTTGTCGGACACCGCAGCCGACCGGGTAGACGAAGTCGATTGGTCGGCTCTCGAAGCCGCCGGGTTCAGCAGGTACGAAGGGCTGGTGATCGCCTCGCTGGTCGAGGCGGAGGCACGGGTCGACGGGGACCGGCGCCGCATCTCGAGCGTCATCCGCAACCGGCTCGATGAAGGGATGCGGCTCGACATCGATGCAACGGTCCTCTATGCCCTCGGCAAGAGGGGCGGGCTCACGTCGGAGGATCTCGAGGTGGACTCCCCCTACAACACCCGGGTGGTGGCAGGTCTGACGCCCACCCCGATAGCGGCACCTGGCTCCGCCTCGCTCGCCGCCGCAGCGCGCCCGGCCAACACCGACTACCTCTACTACGTCGTGACCGACAAGCGCGGGCGCCACGCGTTCACCGACGATTACGACGAGTTCCTCGCCCTCAAGGCACAGGCGCAGGAAGACGGGCTGATCCCATAGCGGAGCAAGACGGCGCCGGGGGGCCATCCTCCTGGATGCGGCTGGCGGTGCTCGGCGACCCGGTGTCGCACTCGCTCTCCCCGGCGATACACACCGCAGCTCTGTCGGCCGCCGGGATAGCCGGCGAGTACACGGCGCGGCGGGTGGACGCCGATGGGATGCGCCGGGCCGTCGCCGAGATACGTGATGGTGACCTCTTCGGTGCCAACGTCACCATGCCCCACAAGGGCCTGGCCGCCGAGCTGGCCGACCGTCTCGAGCCGCGAGCGATGCGGGCTCGTTCGGTCAACACGCTCTGGAGCGAGGAGAGGTCCGTGCTGGGGGACAGCACCGACATCGACGGTGTGATCACCGCCTGGCGGTGGGCCGGTCTCCCAGAGAATGGCCCCGTGCTGATACTCGGGTCGGGCGGCGCCGCAGCCGCCGCCATCCTGGCCCTCGAGGACCGAGACCTGACCGTCGCCGCGCGAAGACCGGACCGGGCCCGGGAGCTCTTGGAGGCACTGGCCGTCGATGCCCGAGTCTCGGCCCCGGACGTTCCCTGTCCGGGAGCGGTTGTGGTCAACGCCACCCCCATTGGGATGCAAGGGGAGCCGCTCCCCGAGGAGGTCGTCAGCGCCGGGTCGGGTCTGTTCGACATGGCCTACGGGTCGGGGCCGACACCTGCGGTCAGGCTCGCCCGCGATCTCGGGTTGCCGGTGGCCGAGGGCCCGGACATGCTTCTCGCCCAGGCGGCGGCGAGCTTCACCATCTGGACCGGTATCGACCCGCCTCTCGAGGAGATGCGAGCAGCACTCGACGCCGGAATCAGAGAGGATCGAGAATGACCATCCTGGTTGTGGTGGCGGCACTCGCCGGGATCGGCGCCGGATGGCTCGCCACGGCTGTGGCCCACCGCGTTCCACTCGACCAGGAGCTTGGGCCCGCCCTGGGTGCGGTGCCCGCATTGCGAGGCGGCGGCTACCGGGCTCGACCGGTTCCCGCTGATCTCATACCTGCGCCTTGGCGGCAGGTGCCGGTCGTGTGGGGCCGCCATCGGTCTCCGCTACCCGGTGGTCGAGGTCGTCACCGGTGCGCTGTTCGCCGGAGCGGCGCTCTTGATCGGATTCCGGTGGATCCTGCCGGCCTATCTCTGGTTCATCGCGGTGACGATGACACTCGTGCTCACCGATCTCGACCACCAGCGAATCCCAAACCGCATCCTCTACCCGGGCACCGCCATCGGGGTGGTACTGCTCACCGCAGGCGCCGCCGGTGACGGGCTCATCGGAGCCATGCCCGGGGCGCTGCTCGCCGGCGTCATCTACCTGGTGGTGATGCTGCTCCTGTCGCTGCTCACCAGGGGCGGTTTTGGGATGGGAGACGTCAAGCTCGCCTTCCTGCTCGGTGTCTTCCTCGGCTACCCGGGGTGGCCATATCTGGTGTGGGGGGCGGCGCTCGGGTTCCTCGTCGGGTCGGTCGCCGCCGTTGTGCTGCTGGTCACCAAGCGGAGGGGACGGCGCGACCCCTTCCCCTTTGGTCCGGCGATGGTGGTGGGGGCCTGGTTGGCGCTGCCGTTGGCGCCCTGGCTGACGACACTGGCTGCCGGCGGCTGAGGGTCAACCGATCTCGATGGCCAGATCCTCGACGGCCAGGTCGGCGACGAGACGTGAATCGCGGATCATGGCGTCCTCGAGGCGGACGCCTTCGGGTAGCCCGGGCAGCGCCAACCGGACCGGCCCGAGACCCAGCATTTCGAGCTGATCGGCCGTCACCAGTATCTCGCCATCGACAACCTCGATGGCGGCGTCCACGCCGATCGCAGGGAGCGCCTCGAGCTCGAGTCGCAACCGGTCACCTTCCAGCGAGGCGGAAACCGGCAGGTCGAAGGTGTCAACCACCTCGGCCAACTGGTCAGAGGTCATCACCAGCCGCCCGCTTCCGCCCTCGGCGACAGCAGTCCCCTCGCCGTCGATCAGGTCGAGTAGGGTCGAATGTGATATCGGTCAGGGTGAGGTCGATCCGCTCGACCGGGTAGCCCTGAAGCCGGAACGGTTGTGCCGCTCAACTCGACCTCGGGGATCCGCCCGCTGACGGCGCCCACGATCAGCGGGGCACCTCCGAACGACACCTCGGGGCGCTCGTCGAGGGCGAACTCCCGCCTCGTCGCCCTGGCCACGGCATCCTCGGCGGTGGGGCGCACCCAGATCTCTACCGCGGCGAGCAACAGGGCGGCGAGGGCGAGCAGGGCCAGCAACCAACGGAGCATGGGACGGGCACGGTACAGCCGTGCGGACCCGAAACCCTCTCGGGTAAGGGGACTCGGCATCGGTGCCGATACCATCCGGGCCATGATCCGGTTCATCACAGCGGGCGAGTCCCATGGTCCCGCCCTCGTCGCCGTGGTTGAAGGTCTGCCCTCCGGCCTCACCTTCTCCCGCCACGAGCTCGCCGACGAACTGGCGAGGCGCCGTCTCGGCTTCGGTCGCGGCGCCCGGCAGCGGATCGAGCGGGACGAGGTAGAGGTGCTCGGAGGGATCAGGCACGGACGGACGCTGGGGAGCCCGGTGGCGATCGTGATCCGCAACACCGAGTGGCCCCGCTGGCAGGAGGAGATGGGTCCCGACCCCGGTGAGCCGAAGCGGGCGATGACCACACCGCGGCCCGGGTCACGCCGACCTCGTCGGGATGATCAAGTACGACACCCACGACGCCAGGGACATTCTGGAGCGTGCATCGGCGCGCGAGACCGCCGCCCGCACAATCGTCGGCTATCTGTGCAAACGGCTGCTGGCCGAGTTGGACGTGGCGGTCCTCAGCCACGTCGTTGCCATTGGGAAGGTGGAGGCGCCATCAAGCCCCCTCCCCACACCGGCCGATCTCGTCGCCATCGACGAATCGCCGGTACGGGTGTTCCACGCCGAGGTCGAGGAGGCGATGATCGCCGAGGTGCAGTCGGCCAAAGACGACCGCGACACCCTTGGTGGTGTCGTCGAGGTCCTCGCCTACGGCGTGCCGCCCGGTGTCGGCAGCCACGTCCACTGGGACCGCAAGCTCGACGCCCGTCTTGCCGAGGCGCTCATGTCGATCCAGGCGATCAAGGCGGTCGAGATCGGCGACGGGTTGGAGTCATCGCGACGCCGAGGCTCGGTGGCGCACGACGAGATCTTCTGGTCCGAAGGCGGTTTCACCCGACAGACCGATCGCGCCGGTGGGACCGAGGGTGGGATGACCACCGGCCAGCCCCTTCGGGTCCGGGCGGCGATGAAGCCCATCTCCACCGTGTTGAAGTCGCTCCGCTCGGTGGACGTGGTCAGCAAGGAGGAGGAGAGGGCATTCTTCGAGCGTTCCGACACCTGCGCCGTCCCCGCCGCCGGTGTGGTGGCCGAGCAGATGGTGGCTTTCGTCCTCGCCGACGAGATGGTGCGGATGCTGGGTGGCGACACCGTCTCCGACCTGCGGACCGCGGCCGAGGCATACCGCCGGCGTGTCCAAAGCTTCTGACCAACCCGTTTTGGCGTCACCTGAGGCGCTATCACCCCGTTCAGTGACGCCAAAACATCTTTGGCTGGTCGGGATGATGGGATCGGGGAAGACCACCGTGGGCCGGGCGGTGGCGAAACGGCTCGGGGTCGAATTCGTCGACGTCGATGCCGAGGTGGAGCGAGCCGCGGGACAGACCGTGGCCCAACTCTTCTCGGCGGGTGAACCAGAGTTCCGTCGCCGAGAGTCGGCAGTAGTCAGCGAGGTCGCCGCGCTGTCTCCTCCGCTGGTGGTGGCAGCGGGCGGCGGGTGTGTCGTCGACCCGGCGAACCGGGAGATGATGCGGCGGAGCGGACCGGTTGTCTGGTTGCGAGCCGACCCCGAGGAACTGGCCGCCCGGATCGGGCCCGACCCGGGTCGGCCGCTGCTTGCGGGGAGACCGCCGGCGGAGCGGCTGTCCCAACTGCTCGAGGAGAGGGTCGACGCTTACAAAGACGCGGCCAGCGCTCAGGTGGAGACCACGGGGCGGAGCCTCGACGACGTGGTTGACGAGGTGGTGCGGTGCTGGAACGGATCCTGATCCCCGAAGGCGAAGCGGTGGTTGGTCGGGGGGTGGTCGATGGCGGGCCCATCCTCCCCGACCGCCCCGGGCGCGCCAAGGCGGCGGTGCTCACCCAACCAGGAGCGGTCATGCACGCCCAGCGGGTGGTCGGATCGCTGTCGGCCGGCGGGGTCGAAGCCGACATGCGGGTCCTTCCCGACAGGGACGCCGCCAAGTCGATCGATGTGCTCGCCGAGGTGTATCGCTGGCTCGCCGAAATCGGGATCGGTCGGCACGACACCATCGTCGGTGTTGGTGGCGGGGCGGTGACCGACCTCGCCGGGTTCGCCGCCGCTACCTGGCTGCGCGGTGTCGAGTCCGTCCTGGTCCCCACGACGCTGCTCGCCGCGGTGGACGCATCGATCGGTGGCAAGACAGGCATCAACATCGGGGGAAAGAACCTGGTCGGCGCCTTCTGGCACCCGGCGGTGGTTCTTGTCGATATCGACGTGTTGGATCGGCTTCCCGAGGCGGTGAGGCGGGAGGGGCTGGCGGAGGCGTTGAAGGCGGGGCTGATCGCCGACCCAGATCTGGTCGACCTGTTCGAAAAGCACGGTGAGGCTGCACCTCTCGATCTGGTCGTGCCGGCAGCCATCAGGGTCAAGGCGGATGTGGTGCTGGCGGACCCACGGGAGAGCGGGCGGCGCGCCATCCTCAACTACGGGCACACCATCGGTCACGGCATCGAGATCGCCGCCGGGATGAGCCACGGTCATGCGGTGGCGGTGGGGATGGTGGCTGCCGCCCGGGCATCGGCGCTCAGGTTCGGATTCTCCGAGGAAACCCGACAGAACGACCTGATCGCATCGCTGGGCCTGCCTACATCGTCCCCACCGGTGGACGGTTCCTCGGTGCGCCAATTGCTCCAGCAGGACAAGAAGCGCGACGCCTCAGGACTGCGGATGGTCCTGCTCCACGAAATCGGTCATCCCGAGGTGACCCACGTCGACCCCGAACTGGTAGACGAAGCCCTGGCCGCAGTAGGGGTCGGGTATTGATCGGTAGGTACCCTGCACCTACCACCCATCACCTATCACCTACCACGGCGAGCGGAGCGAGCCCAGTGATTTCAACCAACGACATCCGGCCGGGCATGGCGCTCGACCTCCCCGACGGCCTCTTCCAGGTGGTCGATTGGGAACACGTCAAGCCCGGCAAGGGCCGTGCCTTCGTCCGGATGCGGATCAAGAGTCTCACCACCGGCCAGGTGCTCGACAAGACCTTCCGAGCCGACGAGGACGTGCCGCGGGCCATCATCGAGCGCAAAGACCACCAGTACCTCTACCGCGACGATCTCGGGTTCCATTTCATGGACCTGGAGAGCTTCAGCCAGTTCGCCATCCCAGCCGCTGAGGTCGGCGGGATGTCCGACTACCTCACCGAGGGGATGACCGCGGTGCTGGCGATGCACGACGGGCGGCCGATTGGTGTCGAGCTGCCGGCTGCGGTGGAACTCGAGGTCACCCACGCCGAGCCTGGCGTGAAGGGGGACCGGGTCTCCGGTGCGACCAAGCCGGTCACGGTCGCAACCGGGCTGGTGGTCCAGGTGCCGCTCTTCGTCGAGCAGGGGGACACCATCAGGGTGGACACCCGCACCGGCGATTACCTCACCCGGGTTTGAGCAGGCCTCGATCAGGCCCCGAGGCGAGGGAACTGGCGCTCGAAGCGCTCTACCAAGCCGACCAGCGCGGTCTCTCCCCGGACGAGGCGACCGCCGGTCTCCCCGGTAGGGCGGCCCGCATGGTGAAGGGCGTGCTCGAGCAGCAACGCGAGCTCGACCAGGCGATCGACCGCGCCTCGGTCGGCTGGAAAGTGGAGCGGATGCCGGTGGTGGACAGGGCGGTGCTCCGCCTCGCCCTCTACGAGCTGCGCTTCGAGCCGTCCACACCCATGGCGGTTGTCATCGATGAGGCGGTCGAGCTGGCGAAGACCTACTCCACCGAGCGGAGCGGCCGCTTTGTCAACGGCGTCCTCTCCAAGCTCGCCCCCGAGGAGCGCGCCGCGGAATCGTCTGCCGACCCTTCCCGAAACGACTTAGAGCAACGTCGGTCTCTCGTCCCAGGTCACCCGCTGTTTCGCAGCGGGACCCTCCCCGCTGAGCATGACGGACAGGCGCAGTGGTACCCCTCAACCCCTGCGGGGCGACGAGAATTCTCACTGCCGTCTGCCGTCTGCCGTCTCCGTGCCTCCCTGCTACGGTCCAATCGCCCTTTAAGCCCGGTCCTGTGAGGCCGGAAAGGAGATGGCCATGACCAGGGTCATGGAAGAAGGTGATGTACGGCGCGCCCTGCGCCGGATTGCCCACGAGATCGTGGAGCGCAACCGGGGTGGCGAGGACGTCGTTCTGGTCGGCATCCACACGCTGGGGGTCCCGCTCGCCGAGGCGATCGCTGCCGCCATCGACGAATTCGAAGCAGTCAAGGTCCCTGTGGGCGAGCTGGACATCGGGCTCTACCGCGACGACCTCCACCGCCGTCCGATCCATCGTCTCGGCAGGACCATGGTCCCGGTGGACGTGACCGGGCAGACGGTGGTCCTGGTCGACGACGTGCTCCACACCGGCCGTACGGTGAGAGCGGCGCTCGATGCGCTGCTCGACCTGGGGAGACCCGAGCGAATCGAGCTTGCGGTGCTGGTGGACCGTGGTCATCGGCAGCTGCCATTGCGTGCCGATTACGTGGGGAAGAACCTCCCGACATCGAGCGACGAGCGTGTCGTTGTCCGCTTCGGCGGCGACGACGGGGTCTGGATCGAGCACTTATGACCACGACCCATCTCCTCACCCTCGACGGTATGGAGCGGTCCGACATCGAGGATCTGCTCGATCTGGCCGACGAGTTCGTCGAGGTGCTCGCCCGCGACATCCCAAAGGTGCCCGCCCTACGCGGGAAGATCGTGGCGACCCTCTTCTTCGAGCCGTCGACCCGCACCCGGCTGTCGTTCGAAGCGGCGGCCAAGGCGCTTTCCGCCGACACGATGAGCTTCGCCCCGGGCACCTCGGCTGTCACCAAGGGGGAGAGCCTCAAGGACACGGTGCAGACGCTGGAGGCGATGGGTGCCGACCTGATGGTGGTGCGCCACGAGGCGACCGGGGCAGCATGGAGGGTCGCCTCATGGGTAGGGGTCCCCGTTGTCAACGGCGGCGATGGTGCCCACCAGCATCCCACCCAGGGACTGCTCGATGCCCTCACCCTCCGGCACCGTTTTGGCAAGCTCGACGGACTCCAGATGGCGGTGGTGGGGGACATACGACATTCGCGGGTGGCTCGGTCGCTTATCACCGCCTGCACCACGCTCGGCGCCCGGGTCACCCTGGTGGGGCCTCCCACGCTGCTCCCGCTCGATATGACCGGGTGGCCGGTCGAGGTATCCGGATCGCTCGACGACGTGATCGGTGACCTCGACGCCATCTACATGTTGCGTGTCCAGGCGGAGCGCGGGGGCACATCGATGTTCCCCTCACTCCCCGAGTACGTCGCCAGGTTCGGGGTCGACCGGGCGCGTTTCGAACGTCTCCGCCCCGATGCTGTGGTGCTCCACCCCGGCCCGATCAACCGCGGGGTCGAACTCTCCCCGGAAGTGGCGGACGACCAGCGCTCGCTGATCCTCCCCCAGGTTGCGAACGGGGTGGCGGTGCGGATGGCGGTGCTCTTCCGGTTGCTGGGGGACAACAGTGGCTGACGTGGTGTTGAAAGGGGGGACGGTCTTTGGGCCGGATGGCGCCGTCACCGCCGACGTCGCCGTCACCGGGACCCAGGTGAGCGCCGTTGAGTCCGGGATCGACTCTGAAACAGCCATCGATGTCACCGGGTGCTGGGTGGGTCCCGGGCTGGTCGACCTCCATGCCCATCTCCGCCAGCCGGGCCAGGAATGGAAGGAGGACATCGCCTCGGGGTCGGCCGCCGCCGCCGCCGGGGGGTTCACCGCCCTGGTGGCGATGCCCAACACCGATCCCCCGATCGACGCAGGGCACCTCGCCCGCTACGTGCAGGAACGGGGGCGAAGCGCCGGGTTGGTGGAGGTGATGCCGGCAGGATCCATAACGCTGGGGCGGCGGGGTGAGGCATTGGCGCATCTCGATGAATTGTGGGAGGCCGGGGTCCGCATCTTCACCGATGACGGGGACACGGTGGGCGACGCCGGGTTGCTGCGCCGTGCCATGGAGTATCTCGGTTCGCTGGGCACCGGCGAAGACGCGGCCGTGGTGGCGCAGCACGCCGAGGACGCCGGGCTCTCGAGGGGCGGTCACATGCACGAGGGCTCGGTGTCGTCGCGTCTCGGGATGCGGGCAATACCGGGTCTGGCCGAGGAGGTGGTCATCCGAGCGGGACCTGGCCCTGGTGGAGCTCACCAATTGCCGCTACCACTGCCAGCACGTCTCCACGGCCGCCACGGTCGAGTTGGTGAGGGAGGCGAAGCGGGCGGGCCTTCCGGTGACCGCCGAGGTCACCCCGCATCATCTCGCCCTCGACCATGGGGCTGTGCTCTCGATGGACCCCCGCTTCAAGATGTACCCCCCGCTCCGCACCGCCGAGGACGCCGCCGCTCTGCGCGAAGCGCTGGCCGACGGCACCATCGACGCCGTCGCCACCGATCATGCCCCGCACGCCTCGCACGAGACGGAGGTGCCTTTCGAGGAGGCACCACGGGGCGTCATCGGTTTGGAGACCGCCGCCGCCGCAGTGCTCACCGCGACCGATCTCGACCCGGTGACCTTCTTCGAGCGGCTGTCGGTGGCGCCGGCGCGGATCGCCGGGCTGGCCGAGCAGGGACGGTGGGTGGAGCCGGGGGCCCCGGCCAACCTGGTGGTCTTCGACCCCGAGTCGAAGTGGACGGTCGATCGGTTCATGTCGAAAGCCCGGAACTCGCCGTTCCTCGGCACCGAGTTGCGGGGCCGGGTCCTGGCGACCGTCTTCGATGGCCGAGTGACCTTCCAAGCGGAGCGTGCCTTGTAATGACCGGCCGTTCGTCGTCCGCCGGCTCCGGCCTCCTCGTCACCGCCGACGGCACCCTGTTTGCCGGGACCTCGGTCGGGGCACCGGGTGTGGCGGTGGGCGAGGTGGTCTTCAACACCTCCATGACCGGCTACCAGGAGGTCCTCAGCGACCCGTCCTACTCCGGGCAGGTCGTGGTAATGACCATGCCGCACATCGGCAACTACGGGGTCAACGCAGAGGACGACCAGGCAGCCGCGCCCGCTGGCCACTGCCCTGGTAACCAGGTCGATGTCGCGATACCACGCCTCATGGCGGGCCGAAGGCGGACTTGGTGGGTGGCTGGCGGAGCACGGCGTGGTCGCCCTCACCGACGTGGACACGAGACGGCTCACCAGGCACATCCGCAGCGAAGGGGCAATGCCGGTGGCGGTGGGGAGCGGTGTGGATGCGGCCGAGTTGGCGACGATCGCCGCTGAGGCGCCCGCCATGGCCGGGCAGGAACTGGCGACGACCGCCGGTTCCGCTCGCCGGTTACCACGTTGAGGCGAAGGGTGTCCGGATCGGCCAGGTGGTAGCGGTCGATCTGGGGATGAAACGGGCCATCATCGATCAGTTGACGGACCGCGGTCTGGCGGTCGAGGTGGTCCCAGCAGCGGCCACCGCAGCGGACATCCTCGCCATGCGTCCCGACGGCGTTTTCATCTCCAACGGGCCGGGTGACCCCGAGCCGCTGGCCGGCGCCGTCTCGACGATCGGAGGACTGCTCGGCGAGGTGCCGGTGTTCGGGATATGCCTTGGACACCAGGTGCTCGGTCTGGCGATCGGGGCCCGGACCTTCAAGCTGCCCTTCGGCCACCACGGCGGCAACCACCCGGTGCGGAGGCTCGACGACGGCGCCGTCGAAGTGACATCGCAGAACCACGGCTTTGCCGTCGATCTGTGGTCGTTGGCCGGGCGGGAGGCCCCCGAGAGAAGGGGCCTCCCCACCGCCGATCTGCTGCCGGACGAGGTGATGAGCAACGTCGGCAGGGTCCGGCCCACCCACCAGAACCTCAACGACGGGACTCTCGAGGGCCTCGCCTGTTTGGACCTGCCCGCCTTTTCGGTGCAGTACCACCCCGAGGCCGCCCCCGGCCCCCACGACGCCCGCTACCTGTTCGATGAGTTCGTCGAGCTCATGGGATTGAAAATCCCATGAGCGTGCTGAGTACTGAGTACTGGGTACGGCGGTACTTCCAGTGCAGATCCGCGGGCAGAGGAATGCCTTCTGGATCCTGGATTTCGACCCATTACCCAATACCCATTACGCAGACCCTCGAGTGCCCCTTAGACGCGACATCCATTCCATCCTCCTCATCGGGTCTGGGCCGATCGTGATCGGGCAGGCTTGTGAGTTCGACTATTCGGGGACGCAGGCAGCAAAGGTATTGCGGCGCAGTGGGTACCGGGTCGTTCTGGTCAACTCGAACCCGGCCACGATCATGACCGACCCCGAGTTCGCCGATGCCACATACATCGAGCCGATCACGCCCGAGGTGGTGGAGCGGATCATCGAGCGGGAACGGCCCGATGCGCTTCTTCCCACGCTCGGCGGGCAGACCGCTCTCAACTGCACGGTCGACCTGGCCAGGGCGGGTGCGCTCGACCGGTACGAGGTCGAAGTTCTCGGCGCCAGCATCGACGCCATCGACGCCGCCGAGGACAGGGGCCGGTTCAAGCAGGTGATGGAGACCGCCGGGCTGGAGACTCCGAGAGCGGTCTATGCCCGCTCCATGGCCGAGGCGGTGCGGGGCGCTCGCCAGATCGGCTACCCGGTGATGATCCGGCCGTCGTTCATCCTCGGGGGCGGGGGGACCGGAATGGCCGCCGACGAGGACCAGTTCCTCGAGATGGCGCGTCACGGGCTCGCCACTTCACCGGTCAGCGAGATCCTGGTCGAGGAGTCGGTGGTCGGTTGGAAGGAGTTCGAGCTCGAGGTGATGAGGGATCGGGCGGACAACGCAGTCATCGTCTGCTCGATCGAGAACCTCGACCCGATGGGGGTCCACACCGGGGACTCGATAACGGTCGCCCCCATCCAGACGCTCTCCGACCCGGAGTATCAGGCGATGCGCGACGAGGCGATCACCTGCCTGCGCGCCATAGGGGTGGAGACCGGTGGTTCGAACGTCCAGTTCGCCGTCGACCCGGCGACGGGCCGGCGGCTGGTGATCGAGGTGAACCCGAGAGTGTCACGATCTTCGGCTCTCGCCTCGAAGGCCACCGGCTTCCCCATCGCCAAGATCGCCGCCCTGCTCGCCGTGGGCTGCACCCTCGATGAGATCACCAACGACATCACCGGCGCCACCCCGGCGTCGTTCGAGCCGGCGCTCGACTACGTGGTGGTCAAGGTGCCGCGGTTCGACTTCGCCAAGTTCCCGGCGGCGCCGCCGGTGCTCGGGACGACGATGCGGTCGGTGGGGGAGGCGATGGCGATCGGGAGGACCTTCCCCGAGGCGCTGCAGAAGGCGCTGCGGAGTCTGGAGACAGGGCGCGCCGGGCTCAACGCCGACCCGGGCGAGGCTGCGCTGATGTCGTTGGATGAGACCGCTCTCGACGACGCCATCGCCACCCCAACTCCCGACCGGGTGTATGCCGTAGGGGAAGCTCTGCGGCGGGGCCGCATGGTCGAAGATGTGGCGGCGGCGAGCGGGTACGACCCCTGGTTCGTCTACCAGATGGGCGAGATCGTTGGGCTGCGGGCCCACCTCGAGGAGTCGTCTCCCGACCTCGACCTGGTCGCCGAGGCAAAGCGTGTCGGGTTCTCCGACCGGCAACTCGCCCACATCTGGGAGACGACCGAGGAGGCGATGTCCGAGATGCGGCGCTCGGCGGGTATCGAGCCGACCTTCAAGACCGTCGACACCTGCGCCGCCGAGTTCGAGGCATTCACCCCCTACATGTACAGCACATACGAAGAGGAGGACGAGGTCCCGCCGTCGGACCGTCCCCGGGTGATGGTTCTCGGCTCGGGACCCAACCGGATCGGACAGGGGATCGAGTTCGACTACTGCTGCGTCCACGCCGCCTTCGCCCTCAGGGAAGCCGGGTACGAGACGATCATGGTCAACTGCAACCCCGAGACCGTGTCCACCGACTACGACACCTCCGACCGGCTCTACTTCGAGCCGCTCACCGCAGAGGACGTGCTCGAAGTGGCGAGGGTGGAGCAACCCGATGCGGTGGTGGTGCAACTGGGGGGGCAGACCCCGCTCAAGCTGGCGAGACGCCTCGAGGCAGCCGGGCTGACCATCGCCGGCACCTCGCCCGAGTCGATCGACATCGCCGAGGACCGGGAGCGCTTCGCCGAGTTGTGCCGCGAGCTCGGGAGTCAGGCAGCCACCGCACGGGACTGCGCTGAGCCGCTTCCAGGCGGAGGAGGTGATCGACCGCATCGGTTTCCCGGTGCTGGTCCGACCCTCGTACGTCCTGGGAGGAAGGGCGATGCGGGTGGTCTACAGCTACGACGAGCTGGCCGACGCCCTCACCGAGATCGAGCGGGAGTCCGAGCTCGAGTTCGGCGATGCCCCGCTGCTGATCGACCGGTTCCTCGAGGCCGCCACCGAGGTGGACGTGGATGCCGTGTTCGACGGCCACGAGCTACTGGTGGGCGGGGTGATGGAGCACGTGGAGGAGGCAGGGATCCACTCCGGGGACTCGGCCTGCATCGTCCCCCCGCCGACGCTCTCCGAGGAGGCGCACAAGTCGATCCTGCGGGCCACCGAGGACTTGGCCCGGGCGCTTGAAGTGAGGGGGTTGATCAACATCCAGTTCGCCGTCAAGGGCGACGACGCCTTCGTGCTCGAAGCCAACCCGAGGGCTTCGCGCACCGTCCCCTTCATCTCCAAGGCGAGCGGGATCCCTCTGGCCAAGGTGGCGGCGAGGGTGATGCTCGGTTCCACGCTCGCCGAACTGAGGGCCGACGGGGTGCTCCCCGACGGCGACATCGGAGCCGTTCGTGGCGGTCAAGGAAGCGGTGATGCCCTGGGACCGGTTCCCCGAGCAGGACAGCGTGCTCGGACCCGAGATGCGTGCCACCGGCGAGGTGATGGGAGTGGGTGCCGACGCCGGCGTGGCATACGCCAAGGCGCTGCTCGGTGCCGGCCACCGTCTTCCATCGGGGGGGACCGTCCTCATCACGCTGAGCGATCGGGACAAGCCGATGGGCCTGGCGGTGGCGCAGGCCTTCACCATGCTCGGGTTCCGCGTGCTCGCCACCCGCGGCACCGCCCGCTACCTGTCCCACCACGCCGTTCCAGCCGAGCTGGTCAACAAGGTGGGGGAGGGTCCCAGGGACACGGTGGGGCGGATCGAGGCGGGCGAGGTCGATCTCGTGATCAACACCCCCCGCGGTGGCCGGGCACGCAGCGACGGCCGGGTCATCCGCCACGCCGCCCGAAGCCGCAAGGTGCCCTGTGTCACCACCATCCAGGGCGCCCTCGCCGTAGCCCGCAGCCTTCGCGCCGGGAACGACACGATCACGGCGCCGAAGAGCCTGCAGGAGTGGCTGGCCGGTGAGTAGATAGACGGTAGACGGCGGACGGCAGACGAGCAGATCGAGTCCGACGAGTCGCGGCTTGCCGAGGGCCCCAATCGCCATCCGCCACTCGCTCACCTACCACCTACCCCTACCACCTACCACCTCATGGACCTGACCGCCCAGCTCGGGCCGGTCACTCTGCGATCCCCGTTGATCGCGGCGTCGGGGACGGTGGGTGCGGTCGATGATTGGGTGAAGGTGGGGGCGCCGGAGGCGTTCGGGGCGGCGGTGGCCAAGTCGGTGAGCGCCGACCCGTGGCCGGGTCGACCTCCGCCACGGCTGGCGCCGGTCGGGGCAGGAATGCTCAACGGGATCGGGATCCAGAACCCGGGGATCGAAGCATGGGCTGCGGAGCACGGTGGCAACCTCGATGAGTTGGGTGTGCCGGTGTGGGGGTCGGCGGTGGGGCGCTCACCCGAGGAATTCGCCGTCGTGGCCAAAGGACTGGCCGAAGCCGGTGTCGGCGCCGTCGAAGTCAACCTCTCCTGCCCCAACCTCGAGGATGGCCGGATGTTCGCCCTCGACGCCGGTGCCACTGCACGGGTGGTCAACGCTGCTCGCTCGGCGGTGGATGTGCCGTTGGGAGCCAAGCTCTCACCCAACGCCGAGGACATCGCAGATGTCGCCCGAGCGGCGGTCGACTCTGGCGCCGATTGGCTGGTTCTCACCAACACGGTGTGGGGGGCCGCCATCGACCTGGACACCCGGAAACCGGTCCTGTCCGGCGGGATCGGGGGCTACTCGGGCCCACCGCTCAAGCCGATCGCGCTCCGTTGCGTGCTCGAGGTCAGCAAGGCCCTCCCCACGGTGCCCATCGTCGGGTGCGGTGGGGTGACCACCGGCCGCGATGTCGTCGAGTACCTCATGGCCGGCGCCAACGCCGTCGCCATCGGGACCGCGAACCTCGCCGAGCCCGCAGCCGGGCGGCGGATCCTGGCCGAGTTGGAGGGTTGGTGCCGTCGCCACGATGATGTCCAGCGTCGGTGAACTGGTGGGATCGGCGCGGTGACCCGGTCAGCCCTGCTTCTTGCGTCGGCTGGCGAGGAAGCCGGCAATGCCGATCGCCATGATCCCGGCAAGGGTGGCGCCTGCCACCAGCCACGGCGGGCTCTCGCTTGGACCGGCGGTCGCGGCGGCTTCGGTGGGTGGCATGGCGGTGGCGTCGGGATGTACCACCAGCGGCACGTCGTTGGCACGGGTGCTCTCGGTCAGGCGGTCCATGCGCCCGACGTTACCGGGGTGATCGGATCGCAGACTCACATGGGCTGACCAAGAGGGCCGAGCAACACCGGCGGCACGACCTACCGCTTGCCAATCTCGAAGGGGTATCCGGCCGGGGCACCGTGTTCCATTGGCATACCAACCCCGAACACGAGGTCACGACGACGTCACGACGGCCAGTGGTTCGTCGGGTGCTTGGCGTGGGCGGTATCTCGGCAACGCACCCATGACCGAGGTGCCCTCTAACCCGCTGCTTGTGGCGCTCGACATGTCATCGGCCGAGGCTGCCGTCAGGACCGCGTCGGACCTGGTTGACGTTGTCGGGGGGTTCAAGATCGGTATGGAGTTGTTCACCGGACCGGGCCCGGGGACGGTGGCGCTGGTGGGCGACCTCGGCGCACCGGTTTTCGTCGACGTGAAGTTGCATGACATCCCCACGACTGTGAGACGGGCCGCCCGAAATCTCGGTGCCATGGGCGCTCGCTGGGTGTCGGTCCATGCCTCGGGCGGCGCGGAGATGCTCTCGGCGGCAGTCGCCGGGTTGGCCGAGGGCGCCGCCGGCCGCCCCGCAGGCGTGCTCGCCGTGACCGTGCTCACCAGCCTCGACGACAAAGCCTTGGCCGAGGTCGGCGTCGGCACCACGACTGCTGCCCAAACGGTTCGTCTTGCCCGGCTCGCCGAGGGCGCAGGATGCGAAGGGGTGGTGACCTCGCCGCGAGAGCTCGTCGCTGTGGGAGCGGCCGCACCCTCGCTGCTCAGGGTGACACCGGGGATACGACCGGTGGGAGTGACCACCGACGACCAGAGACGTCACACCTCGCCGGCGGATGCGATTCGTCATGGCGCCGACCTGCTCGTCGTCGGGCGCCCGGTGACCAAGTCATCCAACCCCAAGGCCGCGGCGGCGGCGATCGTGGCGGAGTGCGCCACGGTGCCCCGCGCCGGTCGCGCGCCGGTTGGTAGAGTCGCCGAGGTGGGCGAGGAAGGGAAAGGCGATGCCACCTCCTGAGCTAACCGACGAGCAGCGGACCGAGGCGCTGGCCAAAGCGGCCCGAGCTCGCAAGGAGCGAGCAGAAGTCAAGGAGCTCCTCAAGATGGGCTCACTCGACTTCGCAGGTCTGTTGGGAAGGGCCGACGACGACGACATCATCGCCGGACTCAAGGTGTCCGCGGTGCTCTCATCGATGCCTGGGACCGGAAAGGTCAAGGCGAAGAGGATCATGGAGGCCCACGGCATCGCCGACAACCGCCGGCTGCGCGGGCTCGGAGAGAGGCAGCGCGCCGCCCTGCTCGCCGAGTTCAGCTGAACTCAAGTCCCGGCGGGTCGGCCATCCCCACTACGAACCCGCCGGATGCCGGCACTGTTGAATGGCCCGGAGGCCCCGGGCGGCTCATCGTCATCAGCGGGCCATCGGGTGTGGGCAAGAGCACCATCGTCGCCATCGTTGCCCAACGCCATCCCGTGGTCTTCTCGGTATCCGCCACCACCCGGCCGGCACGTCCCGGTGAGCGCCACGGCGTCGACTACCTGTTCGTCAACACCGACCAGTTCGCCGACCTCCGCGACGGGGGCGAGCTACTCGAATGGGCCGAGTACAACGGCCGCCTCTATGGGACCCCGAGATCGCCCGTGGAGGAGGCGCTGAGCCGGGGCGAGAGCATTCTCCTCGACATCGAGGTCCAGGGAGCGCTCCAGGTGAAGCAGCTTTACCCCGATGCGGTGACCATCTTCGTAGCACCACCGTCGCTCGAAGACCTGCGCCGACGGCTGGAGGGCAGAGGCGACACCTCGCCCGACGACATCGCTGGGCGGATCGAGATAGCCCGCTGGCAGTTGCAGATGGCCGGCCGCGTTTTCGACCATCTGGTGGTCAACGACCGGGTGGAGCGGGCGGTCGACGAGATTCTGCGTATACTGACGGTCCCCAACAAACCCGAGAGATGATCGAACCTGCCATCGAACGGGCCTTGGAGCACGTCGGAGACCGCTTCGCACTAGTTGTGGTCACCGCTCGCCGAGCCCGTCAGATCAACGCCTATTACAACCAACTTGGCGAGGGGTTGGGCACATACGTGCCGCCCCAAGTCCACTCGCTGTCGCGCAAGCCCGAGACGCTTGCCCTCGAGGAGATAGTCGCCGGCAAGCTCACCGTCGAGCACCGCGACCCCGAGTAGGGCATGCTGCCGGGTCGCCGGATCCTGCTCGGCGTCACCGGTGGGATCGCGGCATACAAAGCGGTGATACTGGCGCGGCGTCTTGTTGAAGCCGGTGCCGACGTCAAGGTGATGATGACCCGCAGCGCCGGCGAGTTCGTAGGCGCTCGCAGCTTCGCCGCCGTCACCAAGCATCCCGTCGCTGAGGACCTGTTCGCCGCGGGGGCGGTGAGCCCGCACACCGAATTGGCCGAATGGGCCGACCTGATCGTGATCGCCCCGGCTACGACGTCGCTCCTCGGTCGTCTTGCCGCCGGGATAAGCGACGACGTGGTCACCGCCACGCTGATGGCCGCCCGGTCGCCCGTCGTGCTGGCCCCGGCGATGCACACCGAGATGTGGGAGCACCCCGCCACCAGGCGGGTGGTGGCTCAACTGACCACCGACGGCCACCATCTGGTCGGACCGGCGTCCGGGTCACTCGCCGGCGGAGACGAAGGCCCTGGCCGGATGGTGGAGCCGGAGGAAATCCTCGCCGAGGTGGTTCGTGTGCTCGGGGACGGGCCCCTATCCGGGGTGCGTGTGCTGGTCACCGCCGGTGGAACCAGGGAGCCCATCGATCCGGTGCGCTACGTGGGGAACCGGTCCTCGGGGAGGATGGGCCACACCATCGCCGGCGAGGCATCCCGCCGCGGCGCCGACGTCGTCCTGGTCACAACCGCCTCTCTCGACCTCCCTCGAGGTGTCGAGGTGGTGGCGGTGGAGACAGCCGACGAGATGGCCGAAGCGGTGTGGGGGCGTGCCGGCGACATGGACGTGGTGGTGATGGCCGCAGCTGTGGCCGACTTCCGCCCCAAGGAGCAGGCCTCCACCAAGCTGAGCAGGGGAGACGGGCCGCCCGACATCGTCCTCGAGCCGACTCCCGACATCCTGGGAGGGGTGGCCGAGATGGAGCCGCGCCCGTTCCTGGTGGGTTTCTCTGCCGAGACAGGGTCGCTCGATCGGGCGGTGGAGAAGGCGAAGCGCAAGGGGAGCGACCTCACGGTGGCCAACGACGTCACCAGGACCGGGTCCGGGTTCGGATCCGACACCAACGAGGTGGCCCTGATCGGATCGGACGGCACCATCGAGCACTGGCCGCTCTTGACCAAGCAGGAGGTTGCCTCCCGGCTGTGGGACAAGGTGGGCGCCGCGTTGACCGACGCCGATTAGCGGTTCGCCGCCTTCCGCTTCTTATACTCGACCGCCATGTCCAGCTGGCTCTTCACCTCTGAATCCGTCACCGAGGGTCACCCCGACAAGGTCGCAGACAGGATCTCGGACTCGGTACTCGACGCCGTGCTCGCCCAGGACCCCTATGGGCGGGTGGCGTGCGAAACCCTGGTAACCACCGGATTGGTGGTGGTGGCGGGCGAAATCACCACCTACTGCGAAGGTGGACCTCGAGGCGGTGGCCAGGGAGGCGATCCACCAGGTCGGCTACGACGGGTTCGACCCCACTTTCGCCGCCGAGACGGTGCAGGTGGACGTCGTCGCCCATGCGCAAAGCCCGGACATCGCCGACGGGGTGGTCGAGTCGTGGGAACACCGCAACGGCTCCACCGACCCGCTCGACGAGCTCGGGGCAGGAGACCAAGGGCTCGTCTTCGGTTTCGCCGTAGACGAGACCCCCGAACTGATGCCGCTTCCCATCCAACTGGCCCACCGGCTGGCCGAGCGGCTCGCCGAGGTCAGGCGTGACGGAACCATGCCGTGCCTTCGCCCCGACGGGAAGACGCAGGTGACCGTCATCTACGAGGGCGACCGACCCGTCGCCATCAAGCGGTTGCTCATGTCGTCCCAGCACGTACCGGAGATCGACCTCGAGGCCGGTCTGGCGCCCGACCTGTGGAAGCAGGTGGTCACTGAGGTGGTCCCGTCGGAGTTGCTCGACGGGGTTGATCCCGACCACGACTTCCTGGTCAACCCGACCGGGAGGTTCGAGATCGGCGGGCCCAATGGGGACACCGGTCTCACCGGGCGCAAGATCATCGTCGACACATACGGCGGCTATGCACGGCACGGTGGTGGGGCCTTCAGCGGCAAGGACCCGACCAAGGTCGATCGCTCCGCCGCCTATGCCGCCCGCCACGCCGCCAAGAACGTCGTTGCCGCCGGGCTGGCCAAGCGCTGCGAACTCCAGGTCGCGTACGCCATCGGGGTCGCTCAGCCAATGTCGGTCCACCTCGAGACCTTCGGGACCGAGAAGGTGGATCCGCACCGGTTGGGCAACGCGGTGCGCGAGGTCTTCGACTTCCGTCCGTCGGCCATCTTGGAGCGCTTCGGGCTGAGAAGGCCCATCTACACGCCAACCTCGGCGTACGGGCATTTCGGCCGTCCCGGGTTTCCCTGGGAGGACACCGGGGCCGCTGCCGAACTGGCCCTGGCCGCCTCTCGCTGACGACAGTCGCTCAGGTCGTCCCCGATCTGCCCACCTTTGCGGTGGACGCCGGCTTCGCCTACTCCGTACCCGATCGGCTCGAGGACACCATCGCCGTCGGGTCTCTCGTCCGGGTGCCGCTGGGGGGACGGGTGGTCCGTGGATTCGTCATCGCGCCTGCGAAAAGGGACGGCCGAGGGGTTGCGTGAGGTCCGAGCGGTGTCGGGGGCCCAGCCGGTGTTCCACTCGGCCCTGCTCCAAACGCTTCGCTGGGGGGCGCAGCACTACGTCGCCCCGCTTTCGGTGCTCCTCGGCCGCGCCGGTCCGCCCAGCCTGCCGGTATCACCGGGCAAGGGAGAGGCGGTGGGCGAACTCCCGCCGAGGTGCACTCGACGATCGAGCGAGAAGGGCGGCGGCCGGCGAGCGCGTCCGGAGCACATACGCATTGGCGCCGTCTGACCCCTCGGCATTGCTCGCAGCCACCGCGGCACCGCTGCTCGCTGCGGGCAAGTCGGTGCTGGTGGTCGCTCCCACCGGGACCGAGGTGGAGGGTCTT
The DNA here is from genome assembly GCA_963733905.1 of uncultured Actinomycetes bacterium. Classification (GTDB taxonomy): domain Bacteria; phylum Actinomycetota; class Acidimicrobiia; order Spongiisociales; family DATADW01; genus DATADW01. The sequence continues at coordinate 255,033 of CAVTEU010000007.1, forward strand.
GCCTCGGGAATGCGTGAACTCCTCGGCGAAGCGGTCGTCGATGTGCTCCCCGACCATGGCGACCGATTGGTCACGAGGGCTTGGTCGCAGGCATGCGGCCACCCGGGAACCCTGCTCGTCGGCACCCACCGCACCGCCCTTTGGCCGATCGCCGGACTTGGTCTCGCCGTCCTGGTCGACGAGGGAAGACGGGCCATGAAGGACCGCCAGACCCCCACCCTCCATGCCCGCGATCTGCTGCGCACCCGCGCCGCGGTCGAGCGGTTCTGGTTGCTCATGGTGGGAAGGGTCCCGAGCTGTGAGGCGCTCGACGCCGGGGTCGAAGTGGTGAGGGTACCGGGGGCGAGGCGCGCCTGGCCGCTGGTCGAGATCGTGGACCGCACCGAGGACCCGCCGGGAAGAGGTGTGCTCGGGGAGCGGGCCAGGGCGGCGTTGCGGGGCATCGCCGCTTCCGGGGGGAAATCGTTCGTCTTCACCCACCGCGCCGGTTACGCCCCGGCGATGCGATGCGTGCGGTGCCGGTTGGTCCGCCAGTGTGAGGTGTGCGGGTCGAGGCCCGACCCGGGCGACACCTGCTCGCGATGTGGAGCTGCGCTCGGCCCATGCGCCAACTGCGGAGGCGACCGGTTCGAGCCGCTCGGCGCCGGTGTCGGCCGGGTGACCGAAGAGCTTGGTCGTGTTCTCGGGACCCGATGCGGTGGGGGCACCGCACAGCGACGCTCCCGTTTGGGTGGGGACCGAGCGCCATCTCCCCGGGCTGCCCATGGTCGATCTGGCGGTGGCGGTCGATGTGGACGGTCTGATGCTCGGCACCAGCTACAGAGCCGGAGAGGAGGCGCTTCGCATCCTGGCGCGGCTGGCAGCCACGGTCCCCTCAGGCCGGGGACGCCGGATGCTCGCCCAGACATCCAGGCCCAGGGCCCCCCTGCTCGAGGCGTTGCGCCGGGGCGACCCGATGCCGTATCTGGGGCGCGAACTCGAGGCGCGGGCCGAACTCGGGTTCCCCCCTGCTGCTGAGCTGCTCGCCGTCGAGCTCCGAGGAGACGGTGCCGCCGCAGAAGACGCGACTCTGCGGGGTGCCGCCGGTCCCGAGGTGTCGATCCTCGGCCCGGCGCCGGCGGGAGAAGGGCTGCGATGGTTGGGGCGAGGGCCCGATCTCACCCGGTTCCGCCAGGCATTGCGGCCCGTGGTGGAGCGATGGCGCCAATCGGGGATGACCGTGCGGGTGGACGCCGATCCGCTCGATCTGTGAGCAGTACCCTCCACCGGCCACCGACGACGGAGCCATCACCGTTGGGAGATTCGCCAGCCCCCCTACCCGCCGCTCCGCAGCGGGGCCCTTCCCGCATGCGGGGGGACCGAGCGAAGGCCACATACCCACCAACCACTTACCACTTACCACTCGGTTTCATGACTCTCTTCCCGATCCGCACCTTTGGCGATCCGGTCCTCAACACGAGGGCGGCGCCCGTGACCGAGTTCGACGACCAGCTCAAGAGACTGGTCGACGACATGATCGACACCATGTACGAGGCTCCGGGGGTTGGTCTGGCGGCACCGCAGATCGGGGTCTCGAAGCGGATCTTCGTCTTCGACGCCAACGACGAGACGGGAGCCCACGTCGTGATCAACCCACAGTTGGTCGACACGGGCGGGTCGTGGGAGCTCGAAGAGGGATGCCTGTCGGTGCCCGGGTACTGGTGGGACATCACCCGCCCCGGATACGCCAAGGTGCGCGGTTTGGACACCGAGGGGAATCCGGTCGAGTACGCCGGCGACGATCTGTTGGGCCGGGTCCTGCAGCACGAGTTCGACCATCTCGAAGGCACGCTCCTCCTGGCCAGGCTCGGCCGCAGACAGCGCAAGCAGGCGCTCAAGCAGCTACGCGAGGAGGCCCTCGGCCTCCCCACACCGGAATGACCCTTCTGCGACCGCAATGAGCCGTGCTCTCTTGTTGGGGACACCGGAGGCTGCCCTCCCGGCGCTGCGGATCCTCGAGCCGCTGGTCGAGCTTGTTGCCGTGGTCACCCGTCCCGATCGGCCCCGTGGCCGATCGGGACGCCCCCGGCCCTCGCCGGTCAAGGATGCGGCGTTGGAGCGCGGCCTCGAGGTCCTCCAGCCCGAAACGGCTGGCGAGCTCGATGCCATGGTGAGCGGGTTGGCGCCGCTCGACGTGGCCGTTGTTGTGGCCTTCGGGATGCTGGTGCCCGCCGCGACGTTGCGCCGCCCTCACCGTGGATTCGTCAACATCCATTTCTCACTGTTGCCCCGATGGCGGGGTGCGGCCCCGGTGGAGAGGGCGATCCTGGCTGGGGACGAGAGCACCGGTGTGACGCTGATGGTGCTCGACGAGGGGCTGGACACCGGCCCCGTGCTGGCGGTCGAGGCGACGCCGATCGGCCCCGATGAGAACCGGGCCGAGCTCACCGACCGGCTCGCCACTCTGGGGGCAGGGTTGCTGGCGGACACCCTGCCCGGGTTTCTCGCCGGCGAGATCCGCCCCGAGCCACAGGCTGAGGACGGTGTCACCGTCGCCTCGAGGCTCGAGCAGAGGGATCGGTGGCTCGATCCGGCAGGATCGGCGGTGGACCTGCTGCGAAGGGTTCGGGCGATGGCACCACGCCCGGGCGCATATGCCATGACCGCAGGGAGCCGGATCCAAATCCTCGGGGCGCGTCCGGTCGAGGAATCCGGCACTCGCAGCCGGGGAGGTGGTCGTCGCCGGTGAGAGGGTGCTGCTCGGCGCTGGTGATGGGGCGATCGAACTCGAAGTGGTGAAGCCCGAGGGGCGCTCGCCGATGGCGGCATCGGCCTGGCTGCGGGGTCTGCGGCGACATCCGGTGACGCTCGAAGCCCCACCGGGTTGAAAGTCTCCGGTCCTCCGAGCAGCACCGGCTCATACACTCGGACCGTGGTCAAGATCGCCCCATCGATCCTCGCTGCCGATTTCACCAGACTGGGTGAGGTGGTGGCGCAGGTCGAGCCGGTGGTCGATCTGCTCCACATCGACGTGATGGACGGACACTTCGTGCCCAACATCTCCCTCGGGATGCCGGTTATCGCATCGTTGCGGAGGACATCCCGCCTCCTTTTCGACTGCCATCTCATGGTCACCAACCCCGAGGCACACCTCGAGCAGCTCGCCGCGGCGGGAGCCGATCTGGTCACCATCCATGTCGAGGCGGTGCCCGACCCGACGCGGCTGGCCAAGGAGGCGTCGGGGCTCGGACTCGACTTCGGGCTGGTCCTCAACCCGGGCACGGTTTTCGAGGCAGCCGAGCCCTACCTCGAGCTGGCCTCGGTCTTGCTGGTGATGTCGGTCGAGCCCGGGTTCGGCGGGCAGCGGTTTCTCGAGAGCGTGCTTCCCAAGATCGAGACCGCCAGACGCCGCATCGATGCCCTTGCGCTTTCGACCGAGATCGAGGTCGACGGCGGGGTCACCACCGAAGTGGCAGGAGCGCTGTGCTCCGCCGGCGCCGACATCCTGGTGGCAGGCACAGCCGTGTTCGGGGCGGACGACCCGGTGGCGGCGGTGGAGGCATTGCGCTTGGCTGCGGGAGGTGCCGGTTGACCGAGACGGTCCTCGTGGTGGACGATGACCGCGCGCTCCGCCTTCTGGTCAGGCTCCGTTTGGAGGAGGCCGGGTTTGGGGTGGAGGAGGCGACCAACGGGGAGGACGCGCTCGGCAGGGTGCTCAAGACCCCGGTCGACCTGATCCTGCTCGACGTGGTGATGCCCCAACTCGATGGGCTCACCACGCTCCGCCGTCTGAGGACATCACCAGCCGGAGCCAACATCCCGATCATCCTGGTGACCGGCAAGGCCGAGCTCGGTGACCGTCTCCAGGGGCTGGAGCTGGGTGCCGACGACTTCATCTCCAAGCCGTTCGAGGTGGAGGAACTGGTGGCCCGGGTGCGCACCGTGTTGCGGCGATCCCAGCAGATGCGCGATGTGTCACCACTCACCGGGCTGCCGGGCAACTTCCGGATCGCCGCCGAGTTGGAGGCTCGGGTGAAATCGGGGGAGCCCCTCGCCTTGGTCCACGCCGACCTCGACAACTTCAAGGCGTTCAACGACCACTACGGGTTCATGCGGGGGGATCAGGTGATCACATTCTGCGCCCGTTCGATGCTCGACGCCGCTGCCGAGACCGGAGACCCCACCGCCTTCGTCGGTCACATCGGGGGAGACGATTTCGTGGCTCTGATGAACCCCGACGTCGCCGAGTCCTTTTGCCGGAACACGATCAGGAGCTTCGATGCCGGTGTCCTTGCCCTGTACGACACGGTGGACGCCATCAAGGGGTACATCGAGGTGACCGACCGTCGCGGCGAGCGGCATGCCTATCCGATCGTGTCGGTGTCGATGGGCGTGGCCAGCAACCAGCAGAGGACCATCGAGACCCACTGGGAGGCATCGGCGATCGCGGTCGAGATGAAGGAGTTCGCCAAGCAGCGCCCCGGTTCGAGCTTCGAGGTCGACCGGCGCACCACATGACCGTGGGCAGATCGGCCGGCTCCGATTCAGCCGACGCGGAGCACGCCGCTGCTGCTTATGGAGCGGGCGATCGAGGCCGCCCGTCCCCACCGCCCCCACCCCAATCCTCGTGTCGGTGCGGTGGTGGCTGGAAACGATGGCGACGTGCTGGCCGTCTCGGGCCACGCCGGCCCCGGAAGCCCGCATGCCGAAGCCGAGGCGCTCGCCGTGGCCGGCGCCGCAGCCGAAGGCGGCACCCTGGTGGTCACGCTCGAGCCGTGTACCCACCAAGGACGGACGCCTCCGTGCGTCGATGCAGTTCTCGCCTCAGGGGTGGGCCGCGTCGTCGTCGGTGCCATCGACCCCGACCTGCGGGTGGCGGGTGGAGGTGTTCGCCGGCTCATCGAAGCGGGTCTCGACGTCCAGGTGGGCGTGCCAGGCATCGACGCAGAGGAAATCGACCCCGGGTATTTCCACCATCGCCGGACCGGACGGCCGCTCGTCACCCTCAAGCTCGCCACCACCCTCGATGGGCAGGTGGCCGCTGCCAACGGGGAATCCCAATGGATCACGTCGGTTGAGGCACGCGCCGACGCCCATCTCCTCCGCGCCTCGTCCGACGCCATCCTCGTCGGCGCCGGGACCGCGCTGGCCGACGACCCCGAGCTGACCGTCCGTCTCGACGGGTACGACGGCCCCCAACCTCGGCCGGTGGTGATGACCGGTCGCCGCGGGCTCCCCGACGACCTGGCCCTGTTGGATCGGGACCCGGTCATCCTCGCTCCACGCCCGGTCGAGCTGCCCGGTGTCGTCTTGGTGGTTCCCGACGCGGCCGGGGAGCAGGTGGACCCCGCCACCGCCATGGCCGAGCTGGGTGGCCTCGGGATCGTCGACCTGCTGGTCGAGGGCGGGCCAAAGCTGGCGGGAACGCTGTGGGAGGCCGAGTTGGTGGATCGCTTGGTGATCTACCTCGGAGCGCGCCTTGGCGGCGGGGTTGGTCGTCCGGCTTTCGATGGGGTCCTGGCGACGCTCGCCGACGCCCGACCTCTCCGCATCACCGCGGTGAGACGGGTGGGGCCCGACATCAGGGTGGATGCCTCGCCGGCCTGAACACCCCTCTGATCTGGGGTATCGCCTGCGGCAACGGCGGGGTCAATACACTCATCGAGATGTTCACCGGGATCGTCGAGCGGCTGGGCGACGTCGAATCGGTCGAACGCGGCCCGGGCTCTCTCCGACTTCACATCGCAGCCGGGCCGATCGGTGATTCGCTGGCGGTCGGTGATTCGGTGGCCGTCAACGGGGTCTGTCTTACCGCGGTCGAAGTCGGTTCGGAGCGATTCGCCGCCGATGTCGTCGACGAGACCGTCGATCGGACCAACCTCGGTGATCTCGAGCCGGGTGACCAGGTGAACCTGGAATTGCCGATGATGGTGACGGGCCGGCTCGATGGACATCTGGTCCAAGGTCATGTCGACGGGGTGGCCGACGTGGCCTCGATAACCGGGGAGGGCGACGGTGTCAGGATGAGGGTGGCGCTCCCCGGGCATCTGGAGCGCTACGTCGTCGAGAAGGGATCGATCACCCTCGACGGGGTGAGTCTCACAGTGGCCGCCGTCGGCGAGGGTTGGCTGGAAGTGGCGTTGATCCCACACACCCTCGAGGTCACCACCCTGGGCCAGCGCATCCCCGGCCATCGGGTGAACCTCGAAGTCGACATTCTCGCCAAGTACGTGGAGCGTCTGCTCGAAGCGGCTCACCCCGTGCCGCCGGCGGAGCCGGCACCGGGTGTGAGCAGCGATTCGGAGAAGGGCGACCCACGAGCCAGAACCTCGAACAACGGCCGGAGGCCGCCATATGAGCTTCGCTCCGGTCGAAGAGCTGATCGAGGCCGTCGCCCGCGGCGAATTGGTGGTCATGGTCGATGATGCCGACCGAGAGAACGAAGGCGACCTGATCGTCGCCGCCGACGCCGTCACCGAGCAGCAACTCGGGTTCATGATCCGCCACACCTCGGGGATCATCTGCCTGCCCATGCTGGGCGAGCGCCTCGACGAGCTCCGGCTGCCGATGATGGTGACGGTCAACACCGATGTCCGCCGCACCGCATTCACCATCTCGATCGATGCCCGCGAGGGGACCACCACCGGGATCTCGGCGGCCGACCGGGTGCGAACCATCCGGGCGGCTATCGACCCGGAGACCAGCCACGACGACCTCAACCGTCCGGGCCATATCTTCCCGCTCCGGTACGAGTCGGGCGGAGTCCTGCGGCGCGCCGGGCACACCGAGGCTGCGGTGGACCTGGCGACCATGGCGGGTCGCTACCCGGCGGCGGTGTTGGCGGAGGTGATCAATGACGATGGGACCGTGGCCCGGCTGGGCGACATCGAGACTCTTCGCCAAACAGCACGACATCCTCATCGGGACCATCGCCGACCTCATCGCCCACCGCAGGCGTCACGAGCGACTCGTGGAGCGGGTGGCCGAGGGAAAGCTCCCCACCCCGTTCGGTGAGTTCCGGGCGGTCGGGTACCGGTCCTTCGACGGCAGGGAGCACCTCGCTCTGGTGATGGGCGATGTCACCGGGAAGGACGGGGTTCTGGTGAGGGCCCACTCCGAGTGCCTCACCGGCGACGTGTTCACCAGCCTGCGATGCGATTGCGGTTTTCAGCTCGAGTCGGCCATGGAGACCATCGGTGCAGGCCGGCGAGGGGGTCGTTGTCTACATCCGGGGTCACGAGGGCAGGGGGATCGGGCTCCTCCACAAGCTGGCCGCCTACAACCTCCAGGACAACGGGAGGGACACCGTCGAGGCGAATCTCGAGCTTGGGTCTTCCTGCCGATGCCCGCGACTACGGGATAGGGGCCCAGATCCTCGCCGACCTCGGGATCACGACGATGCGGCTCCTCACCAACAACCCGGCCAAGCGAGCCGGGATCGAGGGATACGGGCTTTCCATCGTCGAGCGGGTCCCGATCCGCTCCCGGCCCAACGACCACAACCGCCGCTACCTGGAGACCAAGGCCGACAAGATGGGTCACGACATCTTCCCCGAGGACGAGACCGCGACGGACGATGCGGGTGAGTGAGATCGATCCCGAGCCCGATGGCGCCGGGCTCCGCATCGGGGTCGCCGTCTCGACCTACAACGCGGTCTTCACCGATGGTCTGCTGGCGGGGGCTCTCGATGCCCTCGAGGGCAGTGGGAGTGGAGGAGGTCACCGTCCTCCGGGTTCCCGGAGCCCTCGAGCTCCCGGTGGCCGCCCTTGCCCTTGCCCGGTCGGGGTGCCACGGCGTGGTCGCTGTGGGCACGGTGATCAAAGGTGACACCGACCACTACGACGTGGTCGTCAACGAGTCGGCGGCCGGGCTCACCGCCGCCTCGCTCGACACCGGCATCCCGGTGACCAATGCGGTGCTCGCCGTCCACGAGGCGGCGCATGCCCGGGAACGGAGCTTCCGGGGGCGGGCAACAAGGGGTTCGAGGCGGCGACCGCCGCGGTCGTCCATGGCGGCGGCGCTGCGCGGGCTGCGGGCGGCTTCGCACCCATGACCGGCCCGCCCGTATACTGGTCAGGACAAATCAAGCGAAGCGGAGGCAGCTGCCTCCCACCCGGCCGTCACCGACGAGCCGAGGTTCCAGGACAAGAGGCGTTCCATCGGGCGCCACTTTTCCCATGAATGGCAGCAAGCTCCGGTTTGCTGCCTTTTGCATTCCACGAAGGAGGAAGGCGCATCGCAGAGCCACGCGTGAACGACTACATCCGGGCTTCCGAGGTCCGGTTGGTCGCACCCGACGGAACCCAGATCGGGATCAAGAAGCTGCAGGAGGCCATTTGGCTGGCGGAGCAACTCGGGCTGGACCTGGTGGAGGTGGCGCCCAACGCCAACCCGCCGGTCGCCAGGTTGATGGACTACGGGAAGTTCAAGTACGAGCAGTCGGTGCGCGACCGGGAAGCTCGGAAGAAGCAGACCCGTACCGTGATCAAAGAGCTCCGTATGAAGCCGCGGATCGGACCCCACGACTACGACATCCTGCGCCGCCGCGCCGAGACCTTCCTCGGCGACGGTGACAAGGTGAGGGTGACCGTCCGGTTCCGGGGCCGCGAGAACACTCGCCCCGAGATGGGTCTGCGGTTGATGGAGCGGCTCAGCAGCGACGTGGCGGAGATGGCCACCGTGGAGCAGGCGCCACAGGTGGATGGGCGCTCGATGACGATGACACTGGCGCCGACCCGCCGTGCCGGACGGCGATGAGCAACCGTCCGACAACGGGACGAGCCGCGCAACGCCGAGACCGGCAAGACGAGCCGCGCGAGCCGAGACGGCGAGAGACGCCGGCAGACAATGGCCGGACAACGAGCCGACCGAATGAGGATCTGAAATGCCGAAGATGAAGTCCCACAGAGGGATAGCCAAACGAATCAAGGTGACCGGCTCGGGTGAGCTGCGCCGCGCCCAGGCGGGGCGTGGCCATCTCAAGCTGGCCAAGGGAAGACAGCGGTTCCGCCGGTTGAGCGGCACCACGTCGCTCCCTCCCGGCGACCGCCGGCGCGCCCGCCGCATGCTGGGCATCTGAGCCGGAAGGAGAACACCCATGGCCCGTGTGAAGCGAGCCGTACACGCCAAGAAGAAGCACCGCGCCGTCCTCGAGCAGGCCAAGGGGTTCAAGGGGGCGCGCAGCAGGCGGTTCCGTACCGCCAACGAGCAGCTCATGCACGCCCAACAGGACGCCTATCCGCGACCGCCGGGCACGCAAGGGTGACTTCCGCCGTCTCTGGATCATCCGGATCAACGCCGCCGCCCGCGAGCACGGGGTGTCCTACTCGCAGCTGATCGCCGGGCTCAAGGCCGCCGAGATCGAGGTCGACCGGAAGATGCTGGCCGACATGGCCGTTCGCGACCCCGAGGCGTTCAAGAGCGTCGTCGAGTTGGCGGTGGCCGACCGCGGCTAGCCGCCCCCCGGTCCGTTCGCCGCGCAACCCCCGCGTTGCGGAGGCGGCCAGGCTCCATCGCTCCGCGGAGACGGGCGGCAACCGGTCTCACCCTGGTCGAGGGCCCGCATCTTTTCGATGAGGCGGTGTCGGCCGGTGCCGAGGTGCGCACCGTGTTCGCCACCGACCCGGAGACCCTGGTGCCCGACGGGGCCGATCTGATCGTCGTCGCCGATGCGGCGCTGGATCGCCTCTCCGGCACAAAGTCACCTCGTGGGCCGGTGGCGGTGATGGGCATTCCCCAGGTCGGCGGTAGTGACCACCGACCAGGCGCTGGTGCTGTACGGACTGGCCGACCCGGGCAATGTCGGCAGCCTGATCCGCACCGCCGCCGCCTTTGGCGCAGGTGTCATCGCCGGGCCGGGGACCGCCGATCCCTGGTCGCCGAAGACGCTCCGTGCCGCGGCAGGCGGGCACTTCCGCACCACCATCGAGTTGGCCCCCGATCTCGACCCGGCGGCTCTCGAGGGCGCGGGGCTGGGACGATCGTCTCCACGGTCGTGTCGGGGGGCGTCCACCCCGATGAGTTGGAGCCGGGACGACACGCCGTGCTGATCGGAGACGAGGCCCATGGGCTGCCCACCCGACGTGGCGGCGTCCGGGCGGGCGGTGACCATCCCCATGCCAGGTGGCACCGAGAGCCTCAACGCCGCGGTGGCGGGCGCCGTGCTGCTCTTCGCCCTGACGAAAACGGCAAAGGGGAGCCGGCGACACCCTTGGCTAACCTCCCCGGCCCCATGTCCGGGATCCGATCAACTCGTCTCCGGCGCCGAGGAGCTCACTCGCCGGCGCCGCGACGCTCGACCAACTCGACGAGGTCGAGTCACAACTGGTGGGGCGCCGTTCGGAGCTTGCCGAGCTGAGGCGGACACTCGGGACCCGGCCCCGCAGACGAGAGGCGCGCCCTCGGCGCGGAGATCAACGAGGCGCAGCGGCGGGTGGAGGAGTTGGTGGCCGCCCGTCGCAAGGAGCTCGATGCGGAGGCTGAAGACCGGCTGCTCGCTTCGGACAGGGCGGACATCACCTTGCCTGCGGTCGAGCTTGCGTGCGCGGCACCCACCACCTCATCACCCAGTCGATGGCCGAGATCTGCGAGATCTTCCGCGCCATCGGCTACCAGGTGGTCACCGGCCCCGAGGTCGAGACCGTCCGCTACAACTTCGACGCCCTCAACCACGTACCCCACCACCCGGCGCGTCTCCCCAGCGACACTCTCTACCTGGAGCCGTGGGACGGCAGGGGAAGAACCGGCGAGGACGCGTTGCTGCTCCGCACCCACACCTCGCCGATGCAGGCAGGGTGATGGAGCGCCAGCCGCCTCCGGTGTACGTCGTCGTTCCGGGGAGGACCTACCGACCCGACCCGTGGGACGCCACCCACGCACCGGTGTTCCACCAGGTCGAGGGTCTTGCGGTGGCCGAGGACATCACATTCGGTGACCTCAAGGGGACGCTGGAGCACTTCGCCCGCGAGATGTTCGGGCCGAACGTGAGGACGAGGTTCAGCCCCGACTTCTTTCCTTTCACCGAGCCGTCGGCGCAGATGGCGGTGAGCTGGCGCGACGATTGGCTCGAGTTGCTCGGCTGCGGGATGGTGGACCCCAACGTGTTCGAGGCCGTCGGCTACGACCCGACCCAGGTCTCGGGGTTCGCCTTCGGCGTTGGTGCCGACCGGGTCGCCATGGTGCGCCACGGGATCGACGACATCCGGCTTCTCTACGAGAACGACATGCGGGTGCTGAGGCAATTCCGATGATGGTCGATGAGTTCCGATGAGGCTGGCGTGAAGGTTCCGCTGAGCTGGCTGGCCGAGTTCATCGATCTGCCGACCTCCGATCCGGCCATGCTGGCCGCGGTCCTCGGGTCGCTGGGTCACGAGGTCGAGGGGTGGGAGACCATCAGCCCGAGCTTCACCGGGGTGGTGGTGGGGCGTGTCGAGACAGTGAGCCCAGCACCCGGACGCCGACCGGGTCCGGCTCACCCAGGTGGACGACGGCACCGGCGAGCTGCTCGAGGTGGTGTGCGGTGCCTGGAACTTCGAGGCGGGCGCCGTGGTGGCCTTCGCCCGGGTGGGCGCCCGGCTGAACCCTGCGTGGCGAACCGATGGAGATCGGGGACCGAGGCGGTCAGGGGAGTGGTCTCGCACGGGATGATCTGCTCCGCCTCCGAGCTGGGGCTGGGCGAGGACCACACCGGGATCCTGGTGCTCGACCGGCTGGGGGTGGCCGGGCCTGACGACGTGGGCCGCGACCTCGAGGCGGTCCTCCCGCTGAGCGACGTGGTTCTCGACATCACCATCACCCCCAATCGACCCGATGCCATGTCGGTCCTCGGGATCGCCCGCGAACTCGGCGCCTACTACGAGCTCCCGGTGCGCCAGCCCGATACCACTGTCGAGGAGACGGGGCCTGAGATCACCGTCGGGGTGGAGGTGGAGGACCCGGTGGGGTGCCCCCGGTTTCGTGGCGCGCCAGGTGTCGGGGGTCACCATCGCCCCCAGCCCGTTGCCGATGCAGCTTCGTCTCCGAGCCGCCGGGATCCGTCCCATCTCGAACGTGGTGGACGTCAGCAACTACGTGATGATCGAGATGGGGCACCCCATTCATACCTTCGATCTGGAGCGGATCGCCGAGGGGAGGCTGATCATCCGCCGCGCCCGTGCCGGCGAGCAACTGCGCACCCTCGATGGCGTCGACCGCGAGCTGCTCGCCGAGGACATCGTCGTGGCCGATCCGTCCGGCGCCGTCGCCCTGGCGGGGGTGATGGGCGGCGAGTCCACCGAGGTCAGCGAGACCACCAGCCAGGTGCTGGTCGAGGCGGCCAACTGGGATCCGGCGAGCGTGCTCGCCACCGCCCACCGACTCGGTCTCCGCTCCGAGGCATCGGCCCGGTTCGAGCGGGGCGTCGACCCCGAACTCTCCGGAGCGGCCGCCGCCCGGGCCGCCGCCCTGGTGGCTGTCGCTCGGCGGCGGGCAGGTCCACAAGGGAGCGGTCGACGTCTACCCGGCGCCCGCCGAGAAGCGGCGCATCGAACTTCCGCCTGGCCGAGGTGGAGCGCCTGCTCGGCCCCGGTCTCGACGAAACGACCGTCTCCCAGCTACTCACCAGGCTCGGGTTCGAGGTGACCGCTCCGCACGACGGGAGCCTCGAGGTGCTCGTCCCTACCCGGCGGCCCGATGTGACCCGGCCGGTGGACCTGATCGAGGAGGTCGCCAGGCTCTATGGATACGACCGGTTCCCGTCGCGGGTGAGGATGGGGCCTGACGGCACGCGTTAGCCCCGGAGCAGCGCGCCGAGCGTGCCGTGCGCGAGGCAATGGTCGGAGCGGGGTACTTCGAGGCGCAATCGATGAGCTTCTTCGGCGCCGGCGACCTCGATCTGCTGCGGCTCCCCGGTGACGACCCGGGACGGGATGCGATCAGCGTGTCCAACCCGCTCCGTGAGGAGGAGAGCCTGCTGCGCACCACGCTGCTCCCCGGTCTCCTCAGAGCAGCGTCGGGGAACCTCGACCGGGGCTAGGCGCGACGTGGCGCTCTTCGAGATCGGCAAGGTCTTCCACCCCACGCCGTCGGCGCTCGACCCCCTTCTCCCCGAGCAGCCCGACCACCTGGCCTTCGTCGCCGTCGGGCGAGCGGGGGAATCTCGGGGATCCTCGGGCGCCCGGCGCGAGGTCGATGGCTATGAGGCGACCGCACTGGTGAGGCTGCTGGGCGAGGTCCGCGGCCTCGATCTGCGGGTGTACCCCGGCGAGAAGCCGCCTTTCCACCCCGGCCGGTCGGGAATGGTGCTGCTCGACAAGGAGGTGATCGGGTGGGTCGGCGAGCTCCACCCCGGTGTGAGCCGCGACTTCGGGCTCCCCGGACGGGTCGCCGCCGGTGAGCTCGATCTGGCTCCACTGCTGGCTGTCGGTGGTGTCTGGCAGTTGCGCGCCGGTGTCACCCTTCCCACCGGTCAAGCTCGACCTGGCCTTTGATGTCGGGCCGGAGGTTCTCGCCGCCGACCTGCTCGACCGGCTGGGCGATGCGATCGGCGATCTACTCGAAGGGAGAGAGGTGTTCGACGTCTTCGTCGGGCCGGGGATGGAAGAGGGCCGGCGGAGCATCGCCGTCCGTTTGACCCTGCGCGCCCCCGATCGGACCCTGCGCGACGAGGACGTGACGCCGCTGCTACGCGAGGCGGTGGCGACGGTGGAGAGCAACCTCGACGTTCGGCTGCGCGGCTCGGTGTGAACGGACCGCTCGGCACTGCTCCACCTCCTGGATGAACGCGGTACTCGAACTGCTCGACCGGCCGGTGTTGGAGGTGGCACCGTTGCTCCTCGGCTGGCGGTTGCGGACCGAGATCGATGGCGAGGTCACCGAGATCGAGTTGAGCGAGGTCGAGGCGTATGCCGGTGCCGCCGACCCGGCCAGCCACACATTCCGCGGGCCGACCAGGCGGAACCGCTCGATGTTCGCCGGAGCGGGGACGCTCTACGTCTACCGCTCGTACGGGATCCACTGGTGCGCCAACATCGTCACCGGCCCGCCCGGGCTCGGGGGAGGCGGTGCTGCTCAGGGGTGGTGTTCCCACCGAGGGAGCCGAGGTGATGATCCGCCGCCGGGGGCGCTCCGCGCCGCTCGCGATCGGACCGGGCAACCTGTGCCGGGCCCTGGCCATCGATGCTGGGCACGACGGCACCAGCGTCCTCGACGGCCCGGTCCGGCTCTTGCCGGGGACCCCGCCCGCCCGGGTGCTCGCCACCCCGCGGGTCGGGATCTCGGTGGCCACCGAGCACCCATGGCGGTTCGTCGCAACGACACCGCAGGCTTGAGGCCAGAGTCTGAGAGGCCCGGCGGCAGTTCAGAACTGCGGGCAGGCCGTTAGGGCGACCGGTGCAGGGCTACCCTCCCCGATCCATGCCCGACCCCGCCGAACAGCTGCAGCGTCTGCTGCTCAACGTCGACCGGGTCGCCCCCGAGGAAGAGCTGGCCGGGCGATTGGCCGAAGGCAGACCGCTCCGGGTCAAGCTCGGGTCTCGACCCGACCGCCCCTTCGGTGACGCTGGGGTGGGCGGTGGTGCTGCGGAAGCTGAGGCATTTCCAGGAGCTCGGCCATATCGCGGTGCTCATCGTCGGCGACTTCACCGCCCAGGTGGGCGATCCCAGCCTCAAAGCAGAGACGAGGCAGCGGCTCACCGCCGAGGAGGTGCGGGGCTACGCCGAGTCGGTCCTCGGGGGCTTCTCCCGCGTCCTCCTCCCCGAACGTCTCGAGATCAGGTGGAACTCGGAGTGGCTCGCCTCGATGGACATGGAGCACGTCCTCGAACTCACTTCTGCGACCACCGTCGCCCAGATGCTGGAGCGGGCGGACTTCGCCGAGAGGATGGCCGAGCAGCGATCCGATCTCGGTGCTCGAGTTCCTCTATCCGCTCCTCCAGGGATACGACTCGGTGGCGGTCGAGGCGGACGTCGAGCTGGGTGGTTCCGACCAGCTATGGAACCTTCTCATGGGGAGGGCGGTGCAGCAGCGCTATGGGATGCGGCCCCAGGTGGCGATGACCATGCCGCTCCTCCTCGGCACCGACGGGGTGAACAAGATGTCGCAGTCGCTCGACAACTACGTGGCGGTGGACGATTCGCCCGGCGACATGTTCGGCAAGGTGATGAGCATCCCCGACGACCTGATGCCGCAGTGGTACCGGCTCGCCACCGAGCTCCCCGCCGACGAGACCGAAGCCGTCGTTGCCGGCCTGGCGGACGGCTCGGTCCATCCCGCCGAGGCGAAACGGAGGCTGGGCAGAGAAATGGTCGCCCTCTACTGGGGCGACGAGGCGGCGCTCGAGGCCGAGGCGGCATTTGACCGGGTGTTCCGCGACCGCAAGGCACCCGAGGAGGTCCCCGAGCATGTCCTCCCCGAGTCCGACCCCGTCCACCTGCCCGCAGTGTTGCTCGATGCCGGGTTGGTGGCCTCCACATCCGAGGCGCGCCGCCTCATCGCACAGGGCGCGGTCAAGCTCGACGGGACACGGTTGACCGAAGAAGATGTCCCCCGCGCCTCATTGCTCGGAGCCCTGGTCCAGGTGGGGAAGCGGCGCTTCGTCCGCTTCGTCTGACGCCCGCTGGAAACCCTCGGCGATGATCGCCGCCTGAGTCCGGGCTCCCCGCAAGACCGACGCTGACATGGCCGCCCTGGGAGCCAGCGGAGCTCTGACCCCGGCCAGTGGTGATGAAGCGCCTCGACGGCCCGGGCCGGGACGTAGGCGTCCCCGGTTGGCTGCAGCCAGCAACGCCACGGACGGTGTGGGGTGGGGGCGTGATTCTCAAGACAGACGCCCAGTCGAGAACCTCGGCCAGCCTCTCCCTGGCACCCAGCCCACCGAGTGCCTCCCAATCGACAGCGGCGCTCAGCACGCCTTCGGTGTATGCGGCGGCGGGGGAGTGGGCTGCCGCCATCGGGATCGATGCCAGCGGGCCGGAGCGAGAGCGCACTGACCAGGGCGGCGATGGTGCCGCCCATGCTGAATCCGGAGACCCCGACCTCCTCCACCCCCTGCTCGCGCAGTGCGACGACGAGCGCTCGACCCTCCGTCAACCGCGGCGCGACCCATCACGAGCAGGTTGGCGACGGTGGTGACCGGCCGCCTTCCGCCGTCGAGGGGCCGGCGCCGCCCATAGAACGGGTTCTCGAGGATGAGGGTGGCGATGTCGTGCTCGGCGAGCCGGCGCCCGAGCCGCATCCGCGTCTCGTAGCCATGGTCGTTGTGGGCGGCGAAAAGGATGACGACACGACTTGGTCCCACCGAGGGGGAGACGAGTTGCATCACCGCCCTGCGACTCTCCGGCGGCAGGTCGGGGTCAGGGCTGGGGAACCACCCGGTCCGCGCCACCAATCCGCCCATCTCCCCCCGCCACGACGACCATGCCAGCTCGATCTCCGGCGTAGGGCCGGGGTGTCGCACACCCTCGCCCACCCTGTCGAGAAGATCGGGGTCGCCCCAGCCGCCCGCGAAGAGCCTGGGGTAGCGTCGCCCGCTCCTCATTTGGGCGGCGCCTACCCGATCGAGCCAATGAGCCTTCAGACCAGACCTCCCCTGCCGGCCGACACGTCGAGCAGGATCAGGTCGGTGTCTGCGCCGAGGCTGAGCACGGCGAGTGACCTGGCGAACACTGGGGGTCGACGGTAGCAACCGGGCCGTGCCGGAATAGCTCCAGTCACCTGGTGGCGTTTACCCGTGTGCGGTACGCCCACTCTCATCGAGATGTCGGCTGGCCGCACGGGAACTTGACACCGGGGGGGTCGCGGCTACAGTTCCCATACCGGCGGCATTCGCCGTTGGCAATCATGCCCGGAGGCGGAGCGGGACGCCGTGTGTCCACGGAGTGCCCACGCCGCCATCGGGACGGCTGGCGGGTGATAGAATCTATCGTTTGCCCGCCGGCCACCTGTGGTCGCGTGACTGCAGGGGAGTCGAGCAAAAGCTCCGGGCTCCTTGACAACTCAACAACGTGCCAAAAGCCAGTAACAGCCCATCACGGCCGGGTTCGAGGAATCGATCTGGGCGCTGGTGGAAACGTACTCGCAGAAAGCGCCCGAGGAACCTTGTCGTGTCAAGCGACGAGGGTCTGGAGGCGTGCCAAGCGAACTCGATATACGACAGGACTGCGGCGTCGCCCTTGGGCGGTGCCACACGAATGTACGTTGGAGAGTTTGATCCTGGCTCAGGACGAACGCTGGCGGCGTGCCTAATGCATGCAAGTCGAGCGACGCACGAGGGCGGGTAACCAAACTCGTGACGGAGCGGCGAACGGGTGAGTAACACGTGAGCAACCTGCCCCGAAGACCGGGATAGCCCGGGGAAACCCGGATTAATACCGGATATCCTCTCTGGATCGCATGATCCTCCGAGGAAATGGATTCCGCTTCGGGATGGGCTCGCGACCTATCAGCTTGTTGGTGAGGTAACGGCTCACCAAGGCGTCGACGGGTAGCTGGTCTGAGAGGACGACCAGCCACACTGGGACTGAGACACGGCCCAGACTCCTACGGGAGGCAGCAGCAGGGAATCTTGCGCAATGGGCGAAAGCCTGACGCAGCGACGCCGCGTGGGGGATGAAGGCCTTCGGGTTGTAAACCCCTTTCAGGAGGGACGATAATGACGGTACCTCCAGAAGAAGCCCCGGCCAACTACGTGCCAGCAGCCGCGGTAATACGTAGGGGGCAAGCGTTGTCCGGATTTATTGGGCGTAAAGAGCTCGTAGGCGGCTCAGCAAGTCGGTCGTGAAAACCCGGGGCTCAACCCCGGGAGGCCGGTCGATACTGCTGTGGCTAGGGTCCGGTAGAGGAGAGTGGAATTCCCGGTGTAGCGGTGGAATGCGCAGATATCGGGAGGAACACCAGTAGCGAAGGCGGCTCTCTGGGCCGGCACCGACGCTGAGGAGCGAAAGCTAGGGGAGCAAACAGGATTAGATACCCTGGTAGTCCTAGCCGTAAACGTTGGGCACTAGGTGTGGCGGTCTGACCAACGACTGCCGTGCCGTAGCTAACGCATTAAGTGCCCCGCCTGGGGAGTACGGTCGCAAGGCTAAAACTCAAAGGAATTGACGGGGACCCGCACAAGCGGCGGAGCATGCGGCTTAATTCGATGGTACCCGAAGAACCTTACCTGGGCTTGACATCATGGGAAAAGCCGTGGAAACACGGTGTGCGGAAGCGTCCATGACAGGTGGTGCATGGCTGTCGTCAGCTCGTGTCGTGAGATGTTGGGTTAAGTCCCGCAACGAGCGCAACCCCTGTCCTATGTTGCCAGCGGATTAGGCCGGGGACTCATAGGAGACTGCCGGGGACAACTCGGAGGAAGGTGGGGATGACGTCAAGTCCTCATGCCCCTTATGCCCAGGGCTGCACGCATGCTACAATGGTCGGTACAACGGGCTGCGATCCCGCGAGGGTGAGCGAATCCCCCAAAGCCGGCCTCAGTTCGGATCGGAGTCTGCAACTCGACTCCGTGAAGTTGGAGTCGCTAGTAATCGTGGATCAGCAAAGCCGCGGTGAATGCGTTCTCGGGTCTTGTACACACCGCCCGTCAAGTCAAGAAAGTCGGGAACACCCGAAGTCAGTGGCCCAACCCTTTTGGGAGGGAGCTGCCGAAGGTGGGTTCGGCGATCGGGACTAAGTCGTAACAAGGTAGCCGTACGGGAACGTGCGGCTGGATCACCTCCTTTCTAAGGAGCAACAAAGGGCTCGCCCAAGTGGCGGGCTCCAGGCGCTCTTAGGTTGGTCTACTGGCTACTCGATCATCGTC
This sequence comes from uncultured Actinomycetes bacterium, assembly GCA_963733905.1. GTDB lineage: Bacteria > Actinomycetota > Acidimicrobiia > Spongiisociales > DATADW01 > DATADW01. The sequence continues at coordinate 273,789 of CAVTEU010000007.1, forward strand.
CGATCCTCCGGGGTCGTGCGTGAGCTCGAGCTGCTCTGACCAAGAGCCCTTCGGGGCTGCGGGCAGAGCGGTGAGAGCTCTCCCTCCGGTGTGGAGGACGGTGGTCGGGCACGTTGTTGAGTCGTGAGGGAGTCCGGCCGGCCAGCTAAATGGTCGGCCTTCCTTCGACGGCACCTTGAGAACTGCATAGCGAGCACGTCGCTTTGGATTCAATATGTCCAAGCTACTAAGGGTCCACGGTGGATGCCTTGGCGCTAGGAGCCGATGAAGGACGTAGCAGGCTGCGATATGCCCCGGGAAGCTGTCAAGCGAGCACTGATCCGGGGATGTCCGAATGGGGAAACCCGGCTGGGGTCATGCCCAGTCACTCCGGTCTGAATATATAGGGCCGGTTGAGGCAACCAGGGGAATTGAAACATCTCAGTACCCTGAGGAGAGGAAAGCAATTGCGACTCCCTGAGTAGCGGCGAGCGAAACGGGAAGAGCCTAAACCAGCGTGGTGTGATAGCCCGGTGGCGTTGCCACGCTGGGGTCGAGGGACCTGCCTGACGGTGCACCGGCACTGTCGAGAAGTTACCAAACCGGCGGCTAGTCGAACCTGGATGGAAAGCCAGGCCATAGGAGGTAAGAGCCCTGTAGACGAAAGCCGACCGGCCTTCTGGCGGTGTTCCCAAGTAGCACGGGGGATATCCCGTGTGAATCTGCGAGAACCACCTCGTAAGGCTAAGTACTACCTAGCGACCGATAGCGGACCAGTACCGTGAGGGAAAGGTGAAAAGTACCCCGGTGAGGGGGGTGAAATAGTACCTGAAACCGCGGACCTACAAGCAGTGGGAGGGGGCTTCGGCTCCTGACCGCGTGCCTTTTGAAGAATGAGCCGGCGAGTTAGCGATACGTGGCAAGGTTAAGGCGTTGAGCCGTAGCCGCAGCGAAAGCGAGTCTTAATAGGGCGTACAGTCGCGTGTCCTAGACCCGAAGCCGAGTGATCTATCCATGGGCAGGGTGAAGCGAGGGTAAGACCTCGTGGAGGCCCGAACCCACCAAGGTTGAAAACTTGGGGGATGACCTGTGGATAGGGGTGAAAGGCCAAGCAAACTCGGTGATAGCTGGTTCTCCCCGAAATGCCTTTAGGGGCAGCGTCGTGCGTTTCGCCATGGGGGTAGAGCACTGATTGGGCTAGGGGGCCAACAAGCTTACCGAACTCAGTCAAACTCCGAATCCCATGGCGTTAGAGCGCGGCAGTGAGACTGCGGGGGATGAGCTTCGTAGTCGAGAGGGAAACAACCCAGACCGCCAGCTAAGGTCCCAAAGTCTGGACTAAGTGGTAAACGATGTGGAGTTGCACAAACAGCCAGTAGGTTGGCTTAGAAGCAGCCATCCTTGAAAGAGTGCGTAATAGCTCACTGGTCGAGTGATTCTGCGCGGAAGATGTAACGGGGCTTAAGTCCAGCACCGAAGCTGCGGGATTCCGTCATACAGCTCGGCCCGTACCCCTTGTGGGTGCGGGTCTAGGCGACGGGATCGGTAGGGGAGCGTCGAGCAGCCGCTGAAGCGGCAGCGTGAGCTAGCCGTGGAGGCTGTTCGAGTGCGAATGCCGGCATGAGTAGCGAAAGAGGAGTGAGAATCTCCTCCGCCGAATGTCCAAGGGTTCCTGGGGAAGGTTCGTCCGCCCAGGGTTAGTCGGGACCTAAGGCGAGGCCGAGAGGCGTAGTCGATGGATAACGGGTTGATATTCCCGTACCACCGAACGCGCGACCAGGCTGAACCTGGTGTGCTAAGGAAAGCCCTTCGGGGCCTACCGACCCCACCGGTATTAGGCCAGCGATGAGGTGACACGGAAGGGTAAGCGGACCCGGGCGTCGGTTGACCCGGGGTAAGCGTGTAGGGCGAGGTCCAGGCAAATCCGGACCTCATTAAGCCTGAGGCGTGATGCCGAGCCGCTCTAGGCGAAGCCGCTGAACGCCCATGCCGTCGAGAAAACCCTCTAGCGAGTTCGTTCGGTGCCCGTACCCCAAACCGACACAGGTGGACAGGTAGAGAATACCAAGGCGAGCGAGAGAACCCTGGTTAAGGAATTCGGCAAATTTGCCCCGTAACTTCGGGAGAAGGGGCGCCCCGGTAAGGTGTAGGACTTCGCGTCCGAAGCCTGAGGGGGCCGCAGTGACCAGGCCCAAGCGACTGTTTACTAAAAACACAGCAGCGTGCTAAGTCGCAAGACGACGTATACGCTGTGACGCCTGCCCGGTGCCGGAAGGTTAAGAGGAGAGGTTAGTCCCTTCGGGGACGAAGCTTTGAATCCAAGCCCCGGTAAACGGCGGCGGTAACTATAACCGTCCTAAGGTAGAAGGAAGACCCCTGAGGCAGGGGTCGCTGCCCCTCCCGCCGGCAACGGCGGTGAGTGCAGCTGGCTATATGCTGGAAAACCCGGTGTATCCGTTCGGTACTCGCTGGAATGTCACACTCGGATGTAACAATTCGGTGTGTGAGCACCAGCAGTGACAATCCGACGGCGGGTGCTCAGCGGCCATGCCGGAAATCAGCAGGAACGACTCAAGGTGAAGGGCGATGACTTCATCGCATTCGCAGCGATCGTTCGGTCGCTCGAAGCGAAGGAGCACGATCGTCCGGAGGAATTCGCCCGTCTGGTGCGGCTTGCCTACGGCATGAATGGCCGTGGTCGTCAGCGCAGCAGACAGATCAGCGAGATCCTCTCGGGATCCTCAGAGACTGTACGGCGAGGTGTCACCGGAACCGAGTGACGATGAGACAGTCCGACCCTCCATGGCGACATGGGGAGTCGACGCAGAACATGACTCGGCCCCTCTGCTTAGTCGAGCGAGTAACAAAGCGTGCCTAAGGTAGCGAAATTCCTTGTCGGGTAAACAAATGTTGCCCGCCGTGAGGGGCGATCCATCACGGCAAACCCGCTCAAACGGTGAAACCCGCGCCATCGACTGCAATGCTGAGAATCCTCAGAGACCATACGCCAGCCATCTCGAGCTGATCGAGATGAAGAGATGGTCCGGACCTCACGGCGACGTGAGGAGATCGGCAGAAATGACCGATCCGTCCGTTCTAGGAGTCGTGCCCTTGAGCGGTTGTAACAGATCAAGCGAAATTCCTTGTCGGGTAAGTTCCGACCTGCACGAATGGCGTAACGACTTGGGCACTGTCTCAACCAGGGACTCGGTGAAATTGCACTGTGAGTAAAGATGCTCACTACCTGCGACAGGACGGAAAGACCCCGGAACCTTTACTGCAGCTTGACATTGGAGTCTGGCATGTGATGTGTAGGATAGGTGGGAGACTGGGAAGCGCGGGCGCCAGCTCGTGTGGAGTCACCCTTGAAATACCACCCTTCTCATGACGGGCTTCTAACCTCGATCCGTTATCCGGATTAGGGACAGTGTCTGGCGGGCAGTTTCACTGGGGCGGTGGCCTCCTAAACGGTAACGGAGGCGCCCAAAGGTTCCCTCAGCCTGGTCGGCAATCAGGCGTTGAGTGTAAAGGCACAAGGGAGCTTGACTGCGAGACCTACAAGTCGAGCAGGGACGAAAGTCGGGCTTAGTGATCCCATGGTGGCACGTGGGTGCGCCATGGCTCAACGGCTAAAAGGTACTCCGGGGATAACAGGCTCATCGCGCCCAAGAGTCCATATCGACGGCGCGGTTTGGCACCTCGATGTCGGCTCGTCGCATCCTGGGGCTGAAGCATGTCCCAAGGGTCGGGCTGTTCGCCCGTTAAAGCGGCACGCGAGCTGGGTTTAGAACGTCGTGAGACAGTTCGGTCCCTATCCGTCGCAGGCGCAGGAAACTTGAGAGGAGCTGTCCCTAGTACGAGAGGACCGGGATGGACGTACCTCTGGTGTGCCAGTTGTCCTGCCAAGGGCACGGCTGGTTGGCTACGTACGGACGGGATAAGCGCTGAAGGCATCTAAGTGCGAAGCCCACCTCGAGATCAGGTTTCCCACGGGGTTAACCCGGTAAGGCTCCTGGTAGATGACCAGGTCGATAGGCCGGAGGTGTAAGCGCAGTAATGTGCTCAGCCGACCGGTACTAATCAGCCGAGGGCTTGTACTGAATCCAAAAACACGTGCTCGCTATGGAGTGCTCGGGGTGCCGGGCACGCTCGGTTTCGTCCGGTGGCGATAGCGGCGGGGAACCACCCGTTCCCATTCCGAACACGGAAGTTAAGCCCGCCAGCGCCGATGGTACTTGGGGCTCACGCCCCTGGGAGAGTAGGTCACCGCCGGGCGTCTTTTCGGTGGGGGTCGCCGATCGGCGGCCCCCACGACGCGTTCGAGGAGAGAGCCCCACATGCCGGATCGCCGTCAGCCTCCCCGACGGGGTGAATATGGCGACGATCGGAGGGGCCAGCGCCGCGACACCCGCGGCGAGCCGCCCCGCAAGCCGGTCCAGCTTCAGAAGGGTGGCGCCGAGCTTCCACGCTGGGTGCGCGAGGAACTGGTGCGGGTCACCCCCAAGGACCGTCGCGACGCCGCCCTCCAACTCCTCACCTCCGCTGCCGTTGCCTTCTCCGAGGGCCGGTTCCGTGCCGCTATGTCGAAACTGCTCGAGACGAAGAGTCTCTCGCCGCGCACGGCCACGGTGCGCGAGTTGCTCGGGTTGAGTGCCTACCGCACCGGTCAGTGGAAGGTCGCCCTCAGCGAGCTGCGCACCTTTCGCCGGCTCACCGGCGATACCACCCATATGCCGGTGGAGATGGACTCGCTCCGCGCGCTGGGTCGTGCCGAGGACGTCACCAAGGCATGGGAGCTGTGGCGTGAGCTCGGAGGTTCCCGTCAGACCGAAGACGAGGCCCGAGTCGTCTACGCATCGTTCCTGCTCGACCAGGGTGATGCCCGCAAGGCGTGGTCGGTGATCAAGCCGGGCAAGCTCATCGCCCAGCCCGGTGAGTCCGAGCTTCGGCGCTGGTACGTGGCCGCCAGGGTGGCCGCGGCGCTCGATGACCGTGATGCCGGGCGCAAGTTCATGCGGGCCGTGGAGAAGGCCGATCCGGCGTTCCCGGGTCTGGACGAACTCGAGCAGCAGCTCGCCTGAGCAATGGCCACGGCGACCACCGCATACGACTCGGTCCGCTACGCATCGGCCAACCGTTGGGACCCACGGCATCTCGCCACCCTTCGGCGGTCTGCTGGCTCCCACGTCCGGGGATGCGGCTCCTCGAGGTGGGGTGCGGTCGGGGGCATCTCCTCCGCCGGGTCCAGGACCAGGGGATCGACGCCATCGGGATCGACGTCAACCCGGAGGCAGCGGCAATCGCGGTAACCCGCAACGTCCGCTCGATGAGTGCCACAGATCTCGAGTTTCCCGACGCATCGTTCGACCAGGTGTACTCGATGCACGCCATCGAGCACATCCCCGATGCCGAGGCGGCCATCGCCGAGATGAGCCGGGTCGTCCGACCTGGCGGGAGCGTGATGCTCGTCTACCCGGCCGAGCCGGTGCGTGGCCTCTACGCCGTTCCCAGCGCCGTGATCCTCCACGGCAACCCTCTCCGGGCCCGCGAGGTTCACTGCCACCGGTTCACCCCCCGCCGGCTGACCAAGCTGGCGCAGGCCGCCGGGTTGGCCGAGGTGATCAGCGAGTTCCATCTCCTCTCCAGCCCCGAATTCGCCACGCTGCTGGTGCGACCGGGGCGAAGGTAGCCTCACCGCGTGCCACGGGCCGTCCAACTGACCGAGATCGGACCTGAGCCTTCGCTTGCCCTCATCGAGGTTCCGGACCCCCAGTCCCGAGCCTGGGAGGACGCTGGTCACCTTCGCCGCCGCTGAGGTGGCCCCGATCGACGTCCAGATCGCCACGGGCAAGATCCCGGGGATTCCCCCGCCGCCACTGTTGCCCGGCGGAACCGCTGCGGGCACCGTGCTCGAGTCGGGGGTCCACCCAGCGGGAACGCCTGGTGTATGTGTCGGGTGGGCCGCACGGGATGGGGACGCGGACGCCGGGGACCTTCGCCGAGGTGGTCAACGCGTCCCGATGATGCGGTGTTCCCGCTTCCCGACGGGCTCGACCCCGAGATCGCCGCTGCGGGTGTCTCCTCCGCAACGGCTGCCCGCTACGCGCTGGTCGACCATGCCGACGTGCAAGAGGGCGAGATCGTCCTGGTGCTGGGTGCAACCGGCGCCGTCGGATCCGCCGCCATCCAGCTGGCGGTCGCGCTGGGTGCGCAGGTGCTCGCAGCCGCCCGCCGGCCGGAACGTGGTCCAGACCGGGCCGGGTGTCCAAGCCATCTCGTTCGATGGGTTCGCCAATGCGGTGTCGGAGGCGACCGAAGGTGTCGGGGTCGCCGCCATCATCGACACGGTTGGGGGCCCCTACATGGATGAGTCGATCCGCTCGGGTGGGCCGCGCTGCCGCCATGTGGTCCTCGGCTACACGGCTGGGACCGACGCCGACTTCAACCTTCCGCTGATGTCGGTCAAGGAGCACCGTCTTCTCGGGATGAACACCAACCGCCCACGCCGGAGCGGCGTGCCCAATTGATGGCCGAGGTGCTCGACGACCTGGCGGACGGGGCGGGTCCAGCCCCGGATCGGCGAGCGGTTCCCGCTGTCCGCCGCCGCCGACGCCTACAGGGCCGACGGCAGCGCCGGTCGGATCCTGCTCGTGGCGGGTTAGCCACCTATCCCGCGCCCGAGGGCCGGCGCATCCGCACCGGCCCAACGAGCAGTACTTGTCACCACTTATGGGCGACGTCGATCACCAGCCTCGCCCCGTCACCAGGGCCGTCGAAGACGAACGCCCGGAAGGGGAGCCGGCCCCGCACCCCAAGCACCACTTGGGTCTGGCCCTCGAAGGTCCCCATGAAGGCAACCTGACGGAAAGTCCGGAAGCCGTCGACGTCGATGGCATGGAGGCGATCATCCGGGTCATAGGTGGGTCGTAGATCGTCGTCGTGTGCCGGGGCGTTGACCTGTATCGACAGGATCGCACCACCGGCGATGGGGATGGTCCCCCCGGTCTCGATGTCGGGCACCGCCGACACATACGCCACCCGGTAGCCGATGGCTTTGTCGGCCGGCCGTCCCTGCGGGTCGGCACCCAGGTCGACCACGATCCGGTCGAAGCACTCATGCCTGCCGGCTCTGAGGTTCTCCACCGGGGCGGTGGTGTAGGTGTTGACCCTGTGCTTCTCGGGCAGCGAGCCCCACACGAGCCCGCAGTAGGGCTGGGTGCTTGCCTGGGCCGGGACCGTTGCCAACGTCAGCGCAACAACCAACCCCAGGAGCGTCGTTCTTGCGAGTCGTCGCATCGCTTTCTCCTTTCGTGGCGACTCACCGTCAACCATGGGGCACCCGGGTAACCGTGGCGTTGCGCCGACGTAACGGAAGGGTCACAGTCGTTTTGGCGTCACTCAGCGCGGCGATTGCCCGTCAAGTGACGCCAAAACGATGAGGTTGAATGTGGAGATGCAATCGGACCGCCTCGACCAGATGATCGCCGACGAGGAGCAGCGGTTCCTCGAGCGGGCGCCGCTGGCGGTTGCCGCCCATCGGGAGGCATCGGCCCACCTGGCGGGCGGGGTGGCGTCGAGCCTGCAGGTCACCGAGCCCAGCCCGGTTTGGGCCAGCCACGGGAAGGGGTCGCGGCTGACCGACCTGGACGGCAACGAGTACGTCGACCTCAACAATGGGTACGGGGCGCTGGTGGTGGGGCACGCCCACCCAGAAGTGGTCGCCGCCGTTGAGGCACGGCTCAGATCGCGGGTCACACTTCGCTCAGCCCACCACCGAGGTGGCGGAGGTCGCCGCCGAGCTATCGGACCGTTTCGGGCTGCCGCTTGTGGCGGTTTGGCAGTTCGGGGACCGAGGCGACCATGGACGCCGTCCACCTCATGAGGGCGCACACCGGTCGGGACCTCATCGTCAAGGCAGAGGGTGCCTACCACGGCCATCACGACACGGTGAGGGCCGGGCAGGGTGTGCCTGATGCGATGCGCGCCCTCACGCTCGAGATGCGGTGGAACCATCCCGACGACGTGGACCGGGTGTTCGCCGAGCACGGTGACCGGATCGCCGGGGTGCTGATCGAGCCGGTCGTCACCGCTTGCGGTCTCGTCCCCCCCGAGCCTGGCTACCTCGAGCACATCCGGGACCTGACCAGGAGCCATGGGGCGCTGCTCGCCTTCGACGAGGTGAAGACCGGGCTCACCGTCGGGCCGGGCGGGGCCACCGGGCTGTACGGCGTCGAGCCCGACCTGGTGTGCCTGGCGAAGTCGCTCGGCGGTGGGTTGCCGGCGGGAGCCACCGGGGGGACCGAGGAGGTCATGGATCAGATCGTCTCCGGCAGCTACCTGCAACTGGGGACGTTCAACGGCAACCCGCTCTCCATGGCGGCGAGCCGGGCGGTGCTGCAGGTGCTGGACGACGACGCCTACCAGCATCTCAACCGACTGGGGAAGAGGATCGACGACGGGCTCCGCCAGGCGGTCGAGAACTGGGACCTGCCGGCGCAGGTTGTCGTCCTCGGGGCGAGGGGATCGATCACCTTCCGAAGCGAACCCGTCCTCGAGTACCGCGACTTCCTCGAGGTGGACCAGAGGTACCACCGCGCCGCCTGGCTCCACATGTACAACCGGGGGGTGTTCCTCCTCCCTTGGGGCCGCGGGCTGCAATGGCTGCTATCGGTGCAGCACGACGATGCCGACGCCGATCAGTTCATCGATGCGTTTGCGGGGTTCGCCGCCGCGCTGCGCGGCTGAGCCTCACCAGGGGCGCCGTGCCACCAATTCTTCGACAGCGTCGAGGGGGAGGGCGTGAGCGGTGTGCCCCAGGTGCCCCGTCATGGTCTCGGCCGCGGTCAGCGCGTTGAGGATGGCCTCCTCGGTGGCGTCGGCCGCTGCGGCGAACATGACGTCCAACTGACCGTGGGGGAGCATCACCAGGTCGTGCCGGACATTCTCGCCTGCCGGTAGCGAGTTGCCGGTGGCAAAGGCGAGGAAGAGGTCGCCGCTCCCGTTGTGCCCGTAACCCCCGACCCGGGAGAGACCCACCGTGGCCCGCCTGGCCAGCCGGCGACACTGCACGGGCAGCAAAGGGGCGTCGGTGGCGAGTACCACGATGATCGAGCCCTGGTCCGGGTAGGCGAGCGGGGTGTGCTCCTCTCCGATCGACCCGACCGAGCGGGAGACCGTCGATCCGCAGCGTCTCCCGGTCGCCGTAGTTGGCCTGGACGAGGACCCCGACGGTGAAGGTCCCGGCCGGGGTAGTCCACCACCCGGGATGAGGTGCCGATCCCGCCCTTGAAGTCGTGGCAGATCATCCCGGTCCCGCCACCGACATTGCCCTCCGCCACCGGCCCCGGGGACGCCGAGTCAAGCGCCGCCCTGGCGTCCTCCGCCGTGAGCGGGAACGGAACCGGCGTCGCTCAGCCAGCCGTCCCAGGTCTCGGCGACCACCGGCAGGTCGAAGGGATCGGCGTACCCGGCTTCCACCCCGAAGGCGACGAGCGCATCTCGCACCAGCCCGACCTGATGGGTGTTGGTGATCCCGATGGCCGACCCGAGCATCCCCGACTCCTCGAGCCAGGGCAGCCCGGTCATCTCTCCGTTGCCGTTGAAGATGTGGTGCCCGGCGAAGGCGTAGTCCTCCCAGATCCGGTTCTCCCGCGGCACCACCATGGTCACCCCGGTGCGTGCCACCGTGGGCTCGTCACGGATCACCGTGGCGTGTCCCACCCATACTCCGGGGACGTCGGTGATGGCGTTGTTGGCGCCGGTGGGGAGGTCGCCGATCTCGACGCCCAGCTGGCGGATCCTCGGGCGGCTGCTCATCGGCTGTTGAGCAGACAGGCGGCGAGGTGGTCGGTGCCCACCATCTCGAGCGGAGGATCGACGATGGGGCACTGGTCGAAAGCGCGGGGCATCGGGGGTGGAACCGGCACCCGGGAGCGATCCGTGACGGGTCGGGGGTCTCGCCGACGAGCACGATGGGCCGGGTCCGCCGGGCGGGGTCCGGGACCGGGACCACCGACAGGAGCGCCTCGGTGTACGGGTGGCGGGGTGCTGTCAGCACCTCCGTAGTGGGCCCGATCTCCACCACCCGGCCCAGGTACATCACCGCTACCCGGTGGCTGTAGGCGGCCACCGTCGAGAGGTCGTGGGTGATCATGAGCACGGCGATGCCCTGCTCGGATGCGAGCCGGGCGAGCAGGTTGAGGATCTCGGCCCGGATGGAGACGTCGAGCATCGACACCGGCTCGTCTGCGATGAGGACCTGCGGTTCGAGGGCGAGGGCGGCGGCGATGACCACCCGCTGTCTCTGCCCACCCGACAACTGGTGGGGATGGCGATCCCAGTAGACATCCGGTGGGTTCAGGCCCGCCTGGACCAGCGCCCTCTCCACCCGGTGGCGCTCGTCGGCACGGTCGGTGGCCACCTTGTGGACCCTCAGGGGCTCGGCGACGATGTCGGCCACCCTCATGCGCGGGTTGAGCGACTCGTAGGGGTCCTGGAAGATCATCTGCAGCCGGCGACGCTTGGCCCGCATGGCGTCCTTGTCGAGCACGGCGAGGTCGTCACCGGCAACCACGACACGTCCGCTCGTCGGCTTGATCAGCCCGAGTATCAGGTTCGCCGTCGTGGTCTTTCCGCACCCGGACTCACCCACCACGGCGAGGACCTCGCCGGGAGCGACGCTGAAGCTCACCCCGTCCACGGCGCGCACCACACGCAGCCGGGCGGCGCCGCATGCCGTCGAACATGCCGCGGCTGGTGGCGAACTGGACGGCGATGTCCTCCACCTCGAGGACGGGCGTGCGCTCAGACATCGTCGCCATCTCCCACCGGCTGCAAGGGGGCCTCCAACAGGAAGCACGAGGCGGCACTGGATTCGCCCGCCCAGTAGAGGGGGGGCTGCTCGGTCCGGCACCGGTCGAACACGAAAGGGCAACGCGGAGCGAACCGGCATCCGGGAGGTAGCTCGTTGAGCCGAGGCGGAGAACCTGGGATCGCCACCAGCGGTCGGTCGGGATGATCCATGTCGGGAAATGCCTCGAGGAGCAGTTGGGTATAGGGGTGGCGGGGTGAGGCGAACACCTCGGCGACCAGCCCCTGCTCGGCAACCACCCCTCCGTACATCACCACGACACGGTCACATGTCTGCGCAACCACACCGAGGTCGTGGGTGACGACGATCATGCTCATATCCATCTCGTCGACCAGTTCGGCGAGCAGTTCGAGGATCTGTGCCTGGATCATCACGTCGAGAGCCGTGGTCGGCTCGTCGGCGATGATGAGAGAGGGTTCGCACGCCAGGGCCAAGGCGATCATCGCCCGCTGTCTCATCCCGCCCGACAGGGTGTGTGGATAGTCGTTGATCCGTTCGGGCCCGATGCCGACCCGCTGGAGAAGCCGCTTCGCCCGGTCGTCGGCAGCCCCCTGGCTCACCGATGGCTCGTGGAGCCGGATCGCCTCGGTGATCTGGTCTCCAACCCGACGCACCGGGTTGAGGGCATTCATCGCCCCCTGGAACACGACCGCCAGCCGCTTCCACCTCAGGTCCCGCAAGGCGTCGGCGTCGAGCCGGGTGAGGTCCTGGCCCTCGAACAGGACCTCACCGGCGGTGACCTGCCCCGACGGGGGGAGCAGCCTGAGGGCACCCATCACCGCCGTCGTCTTGCCACAACCCGACTCGCCCACCAGGCCGAGCACCTCGCCGCGGCGGAGTTCGAACCCGACGTCCTCGACAGCGGTGAGAACACCACCCGGCGACTCGTAACCGACGGAGAGACCCCGCACCTCCAGCATCAACTCTGGCTTGGGAGGGCGGAGGGCGGCCGGTCGAACCTTGAGCGGCCGCTCCTTCTCCAGGTGATGACGGATCAGCTTCGGGTTGAGCAACTCCTCCAGAGCGGTCCCGAGCAGCGTGGTGCCGAGTACCACCCAGACGATGGCGAGACCCGGCGGGAGCAGTGCCCACCACGCGCCCGCCGAGACCGCGCCGCGGGTAAAGGCGAAATTGAGCATCTTGCCCCACGAGATGAGGAGGGGGTCCCCGAGACCGATGAAGGCGAGCGTCGACTCGGAGAGGATCGCGAGCGAGATGACGAGGACCGTGTTGGCCAGCATCAGTGGGAGCACGAGCGGGAAGACGTGGCGGCTGAGGATGTGGAGATCGGAGGCGCCCACCGCCCTGGCCCGCTTGACGAAGCCCCGCTCCCGCACCGAGAGCGTCTGCGACCGGACCAGGCGGGCCGTCGTCGTCCACCCGAGCAATCCGATCACCAGGATGATGTTCCCCAGGCTCGCGCCGATCACTGCGACGATCACGATCAGCAGCGCCAGGTCCGGTATCACCAGGAAGAAGTCGGTGAACCGCATGATGGCGCCGCCGAGCTTGCGGTAATACCCGGCGATCAGACCCAGCGCCCCGCCCACAACCAAGGCGATGAAGGCGGCGGCGAACCCGACGATGAGCGAAACCCTCGACCCGTAGACCAGGGCGGAGAAGACGTCCTTGCCGCCGTCGTCGGTCCCCAGCCAGTGGAGGGCGGAGGGGGCCTGGTAGATGTCGTCGATGGTGACCCGCACGATTTCGTACGGGTCGTATGGGGCTATCAGCGGGGCGAATATCGCCACGATGACGGTGAGCAGGATCATGGCCACGCCCACGATCCCCATCGGGCTGAGTCGGACCCGGCGCATCGCTATGCCTCCTCGATGCGCGGGTCGAGCCACCCGTAGATCAGCTCGGCGAAGAGGTTGGCCACCACGACGCTTATCGCCAGCAACAGGAATGCGCCCTGGAGAACCGGGTAGTCGCGCTGATCAACCGCCTGCACGGTGAGCAGGCCCAGGCCGGGCCATGAGAACACGGTCTCCACTTGGATCGCACCGGACACGGCGAACCCGATGTTGAGGGCGATGATGGTGACCATGGGGAGCATGGCGTTCCTCAGGGCGTGGTCCTTGATGATCTGGAAGGTGGACAGCCCTTTCGCCTTGGCGGTGAGGATGTAGTCCTCGGAGAGGACATCGACCACCGAACTGCGCATGATCAGCATGTACTCGCCCACCAGCACCAGGGTCAGGGTCAGCGTCGGCAGAAACAGGTGGCTTGACCACATCCCCGATCTGATTCCAGAGGTCGGTGAAGGATGCCCCGATGGTGACCCGCCCAGCCACGGGGAGACCGAGCCAGCGCGATCCCACATACAGCAGGACGATCCCCAGAAAGAACGTGGGGAGAGACCACATGAACAGCGAGAACCCGAGCGCTCCGACATCGAGCTTGGTGCCGCGCCGCCATGCCGCAAGCAACCCCAGGAGGATCCCGAGGAATATCGCAATGAGCTCGGCGGGGAGCACCAGCCAGATCGTGTTGACCAGCGCCTGCCCCAGGAGATCGGATACCGACTGGTCCTGGAAGGCGTAGGAGACCCCCAGGTCGCCGCTCGCCAGCGCACCGAAGTAGGCGAAGAACTGGGTGTCGAACGGGTTCCCCCCGTCGAGATCGAGGAATTGCGGCTTGTCCAGCCCGAAGCGCTCCCGCAGCGCCTCGACCGACTCCTCGGTGAGCCTGGGGTCGCGCGCCCGGAGCGGGCCGGGTCGCCGGGGAGCACCCGGAAGAGGAAGAAGTTGAAGACGATGACCACGAGCACCGTGACGATCGCCCATCCAACTTTTGGAGGATGTAGCGACCGCGGCCCATCAGACGGCAGACGGCGGACGGCAGACGGCAGCCAGAGCAGGATCGACCGACCCGGCGTTACCCACTACCCGTCACCCATCACGCTCATCGATCACCCCGCCGGCCGGATGACCGTGAGGGAGGTCGGATCCTCGAGGGCGAGGCGGGTCGCCGAGTCCTGCCAGCCGGTGAAGGTGTCGTTTCGGTACGCCTGCACCGTCTGGTCGTAGTACGGGATGATGTAGGGGAGGTCCCGCATCAGGATCTCCTGCATCTCCCAGATGATCTGCCGGCGCGCCTCGGGGTCGGTCTCGATCCCCTGGTCGGCGTAGAGCTGGTCGTACTCCTCGTTGCAGTAGCCCGTTTCCGACAACCCGGTATCCAGCTCGTCGCACAACACGATGCCCAACAGGAAGGCCGGGTCGGGATCCCCTCCCCAGCTCCAACGGATGATGTCGAAGTCGAATGCGGGACAGCACACCGAGGTCAGAGTGTCGCCGTCGAGTCCCTGGATCTGGAGGGCCACGCCGATCTCCGCCCACCATCCCGAAAGGAGCTCCGCTTCGCGGGGGGCGGTGTCGGCGTCGGTGTTGAAATTGAATCTGAAGGTGAGGTCGTCGCAGTCCTGATCGGGGAGGCACTCGCGTACGCCGTCTCCGTCCTCGTCGGCGTACCCCGCTTCGTCGAGGATCCGGTTTGCCTCGGCGATGTCGAATGCGTAGTCCTGCAATTCAGAGTTGAAGTACGGCCCGTAACCGGGAGCGAGGAGGGAGAGGCCGGGCGTCCCGAGTCCGAGCTGGACCACGTCGATCATCTGCTGCTTGTCGACGGCATGGGCCAAGGCGGTGCGCACCGCGAGGTCACGCAGCGCCGGGTGGCCGCTGCAGACGCCGTCCTCGGGGCATCGCTCCGGTTCGACCAGGTTGAAGAAGATGTCGACCAGGCTGGGCGACAGGGGCTCTCCACTCACGACCGTGATGTTGGGGTCGTTGCGCAGCGTGGCCACCGCCGTCTTCGGGAACTCGGTGATCATGTCCGCTTGACCGGTGGTCAGCGCCGAGACCCGCGCGTCGGCGTTCTGGATCGTCTGGAAGATCACCTCATCGACATTGGGCGGTGCCCCAAAGTAGTCATCGTTGGCCTCCAGCCGGACGAACTCGCCCTGCCGGTACTCCGCCAGCTTGAACGGCCCCGATCCGATCATCTCGGCGTTGTCGAAGGCGACCGGATCCTCGACCTCCTCCCAGATCGCCTTGGGCACGACGTACATGAACACCATGCGCGACTCGAAGTTGCCCACCGGGTTGGTCAAGGTGATGGTGACCGTCTGCTCGTCGGGAGCCTGGATATCTTCAAATACGTCTCCGTAGGCGGAGAGATAAGCCCAGTCCTCGTGGTCCCGCCACAACTCGAGCGAGTACTTGACGTCCTCGGCGGTGAGCGGCGTTCCGTCGTGGAAGGTGGCTCCTTCCACCAGGTCGAGCGTCCAGGTGAGCCCGTCATCAGACACCGACCACTCCTCGGCCAGTTCGGGAACGTAGTTGCCGTCGAGGTCGATGGTTATCGGCGTGTCGTACACCAACTCGTACATGATGTAGCGCCTCGGCGAGCAGGCCGAGGCCCGGGTTGAGGCTGTCGGGGGAGCCGCCATAGCCGATGCGGACCGTGCCCCCGGTTGCGCCGCTTGCGGATGCGGTGGTGTCGCTCGGTTCTCCGGTGGTCCCGCCGGTCAGCGGTCGTCTCTGTGGCAGGCGCGGTCCCTCCGCTCGTGGTCGTCGCCGTCGTATCCCCCCCGGTACCGCATGCAGCCAGCAGGGCGAGCAGCGCCCCCATCGTGGTGAGCCGCCTTGTCATCGATCGTCCCTTCTCCCGCCTACGGCGGGCGCTACATCAGATACCAGTCGAGGAAGCGCTCCAGCCTCCGGTAGAAGTCCACCTGGGGCGCCGCTCTGAGCAACCCGTGACCCTCGGTGGGGTAGGTCACGTACTCGTACGTCTTGCCGAGCTTGTCGAGGTGCTCGACCAGCTCCTCGGACTGCTTGAGGTGAACCCGCTCATCCTGCTCGCCGTGGGCGATGAGCAGCGGCCGCTCCACATCGGCAAGGTGGTGCACCGGCGAGCCGGCCCGATAGGCCTCCGGGTTGTCTGCGGGGTGACCCATCATCCGCTCCAGGTCCTCGGCCCCGCCGCGGTCGCCCTGGGCCCAAGATGGTGAGGATGTTGCAGTCGCCGTACTTGAGCACCCCGCAGGCGAAGCGGTGCTCGGGGTCCATTGCCAGCGAGCAGAGGGCCATGTAGGACCCGTAGCTGGCGCCGAATATCCCGATGCGGCGGGGATCGATCCAATCGAGCGAGGCGAGGAAGTCGTAGGCGGCCAGGCAGTCCTCGGTGTCCCTGACCCCCCAAACGCCGTGGTTGGCTCGCTCGAACTCGAGGCCGTACCCGACGCTCCCTCTGAAGTTGATCGCCAGCCAGGCGTACCCCTTCTCGACGAAATATTGGGCGTGACCGTCCCACTCGTCGCCGTAGACCGATGTCGGGCCGCCGTGGGGATAGACGATGGCGGCCACCGGCTTGTCCTCGGCGGCGGCCGGCTTGAAGAGGAACGCCGGGATCTCGAGGCCATCGAAGGACTTGTAGCTGACCACCTCGGGGACGACGTATGGCGCGGCCATCACCGCCGCCGGCGCCGGTTGCAGCAGCGTGGCGATCGATCCGTCGCGGTCTATGCGGACGATCCTTGGCGGGGTGCGCTGGTCCTCGTGGAGTGCGACGAGGGCACCGTCAGCCGTCCATGCCGGGTCGCTCCACCATCCGCCGACTCCGATCACGGTGACCTCGCCCGTGGCGCCATCGACCGTGACCATGTCGCAAACCCCGGAGTTGTGCCTGGTCGCCACGAGCGAGCCGCCATCGGGGTGCCAGGCAAGTTGGCTGAAGTTGCCCTGGTCCTCGGTCAGCTGTCGCCGCCCCGACCCATCGGCAGCCATCAGATGGACCTGGTTCCATCCCGGCTGTTCGGACACGAAGGCGATGGTCGAACCGTCCGGGCTGATGGCGGCTCCGCGCTCCTGGTAGCCGGGGGTGCCGCTGAGGCGGTGGGAGGCGCCGTCCGCCAACTCGACCCGCCAGATGTCGCTTCGCTTGCGGTCGGATGGCGGGTAGAAGGTGAACACCGCCCACGACCGGTCAGGGGAGAGCGACAGCTCGCCGACATCGCCATCGGAAGGTCCGAACGGCTGCGGCCACGAGTCGTCAGGATCGAGCCAGGCGAAACGGGAATGCCGATCCCGATCGACGGTGACGATCATCCGGTTCTCGTCCACCCAATGCGGATCGCCCGCTTCCACCAGACGTTTGCCTGGGCCGCCGCCACCGGGGACCACGCAGAGCATTCCCTCGTCCACATAGGCGAGGCGACTCCCGTCGGGCGACCATACCGGGGCGGTGTCCTCCCAGTAGGCATGGGGGACCCGGTCCACGCTCAACCGTCGGGCGGTCCCCCCGGCGACGGGGACCGACCACACGTCGGACGTGTCGCGGTCGAGGGCGAAGGCGACGGTGGCGCCGTCGGGCGAGAGGGCGAGGTGATGGGGGCGTTCTGTGGCGGCGATCGCCTCGAGCCGCCAGTGCGGAGGAGGCGGCAGATCGGGGCGGGGTTGGCTGGGGACGCCGCCGTGCGTGTCCTTGCCGACCCACATCGCAACCAGCTTCGAGGACAGCGCACCGGCCTCAGTCATGCCTCTCCCGCTTCTCCCCCTCGAAGGCGAGCAGCGTAGCCAGCACGAGTTGGCCGAGGCTGTCCAGGTGGTACCCACCTTCCTGGACGAAGACGGTGGGGAGGCCGAGCCCTGCCACCAGCCGGCCCGCTTCCGCATAGCCGTCGACCGTGACCTGCAACGGGCTTTCAGGGTCGTCGCGCGCCGCGTCCACGCCCAGCGAGACGACCACTGCTCCGATGCCATGGTCGGCGACGAATCGGGTCAGCCGGCCGACGGCTTCCAGCCAGCCGGAATCGCCGGTCCCCGGTGGCAGCGGAAGGTTCAGGTTCGCCCCTGCACCGTCCTCATCGCCGGTCTCATCCCCGTACCCGACGAAGTGGGGAAACCATCCCGCACCCGGATCGACGTGGACCGAGGCGTAGACCACGTCGGCACGCCGGTAGAAGATCTCCTGAGTCCCGTTGCCGTGGTGGGCGTCGAGGTCGATGATCCCAACCCTTGGGATGCCGCGGGAGCGCAGCCGCTGTGCGGCGATGGCGGCGTTGTTCAGGTAGCAAGACCCTCCGTAGAAGTCGCGGCCCGACGTGGTGTCCCGGTGGCCGGCAGACGGCGTATGCGGCAGGGATGCCGTCGGCGACCAGGTCGGCTGCGGTCAGCGCGGCCTCGGCGACGGCTCTGGCCGCCTCCCAGGTGCCGGGACCGATCAGGGTCATCGTGTCCATGGCGAACATCCCAGTGCGTGCCGAGGCCGCTGTGGGCCGGCGTGGCGCCCTCCCGGATGTCAGCTGGGGGAGCGGGAAGACATACGGCACGACGCGGTCCTGCCCCGGCTCGTCGAGGTATCCGCCTGCCACCCATTCGTCGTATGCGTTGGCGAGAAACGAGAGAAAGGCGGGGTCGTGGACGGCCTCGAACGGGGCCGTCGTCGTAGGCGCGGGGATCGACGAACGAGGCGCCGGCCTCCTCCAGGGCCTGGCGGATGCGTTCACCTCTTGCCGGCACCTCGGTCCCCTCGATCCACACCCCGAGCCACACCTCACCCTTCGGCTCATGGAGGCGGTGCCGGTCGGTCCAGACCACGGGCATCGACAGGTTGGGTCCCGACATCTCAGCCGATGGTATCGATCGGGTCGTCGCCCAGACCTGGCGACCTAGGGTTCGCCGCCATGAGCTTTCGGGTCACGTACGCAACCATGTCGGCGGATGATGCCGATCTCCACGACGGATACGACCACGGCATAGAGGCGGCGCGGAGCCGTCTTGGGGAGAGCCACCCGCTGATGATCGATGGCGAGGCGCGTCCCGGTGACGGCGAGCACGAGGAGCGATCCCCGATCGATCACGACGTCGTCCTGGGACGTTTCGCCCAAGCCACCGCGAAGGATGTCGATGCCGCTGTCGACGCCGCCCGCTCCTTCGCCCCGTCCTGGGCGGCGACACCCTGGCAGGAGCGCGCCAGGCTGTTGCGCGACGCGGCGGACGTCATCAGCGACCAGCGCTTCGAGTTGGCGGCGCTGATGACCATGGAAGTGGGGAAGAACCGCCTCGAGGCGTTGGGCGACGTCGAGGAGTCAGCCGATCTGATCCGCTACTACTGCCACGAGATCGAGGACCAAGAGCGGCTACACGCAGGCCATGAACCGGCTGTCGCCCGATGAGGCCACCTGGGACGTGATGCGACCGTATGGCGTATGGGCGGTGATCAGTCCCTTCAACTTCCCGATGGCGCTTGCCGCCGGTCCGGCGGGGGCCGCCCTGGTCGCCGGGAACACGGTGGTGCTCAAGCCATCCAACGCCGGAGCGATGATGGCGGTGAGGCTGTACGAGGCGCTACGGCAGGCCGGTGTCCCGGCGGGTGCCGTCCACCTGGTCACGGGGTCGGGACCGGTTGCCGGCGACAGCGCTGGTGCACCACCCCGAAGTGGACGGGATCACGTTCACCGGCTCATACGAGGTGGGGATGGGGATCCACCGCAGCTTCGCCGCCGAGCTATCCGAAGCCGGCCATCTGCGAGATGGGTGGCAAGAACCCGGTGATCGTCACCGCCGCCGCCGACATCGACGAGGCGACCGACGGGGTGATGCGCTCCGCCTTCGGGTTCGGGGGTCAGAAATGCTCCGCCGCCTCGAGGGTCTATGTGGAGCGCCCGGTGGTGGACGAGTTCATCGACGGCCTCATCGCCAAGGCGGAGAAGGTGGCGGTGGGTGACCCGCTCGACCGGTCGGTGTATCTCGGGCCGGTGATCGACCGGCGAGCAGTCGAGCGCTTCAGCGAAGCGGTGGCCGAAGCCCGGTCGACCGGCTCGATACTCGCCGGAGGCGAGGTCATCACCGAGGGTGATCTCGGGCGGGGGAACTTCGTCCAGCCGACCGTGGTGACCGCTCCGGAGTCGTCGTGGATCTGGAAGCGGGAGCTGTTCGTCCCATTCGTGGCGGTGGCCGCGGTGGACGACATGGACGAGGGGCTGGCCCGGGCCAACGACACCGAGTACGGGCTGACGGCAGGGTTCTACAGCCGAGACCAGGACGAGATCGACCGCTTCCTCACCGGGATCGAGGCCGGAGTCGTCTACATCAACCGCAGGGCGGGGGCAACCACCGGCGCCTGGCCCGGCGTGCAGCCGTTCGGTGGCTGGAAGGGGTCGGGGACCAGCGGCAAGGCGGGCGGGGGTCCCCACTACCTCACCCAGTACCTCAGGGAGCAGTCGCGCACCATCGTCGGAGGGTGAGGGTTGCTCATTGCTCGCCGAGAGACCGGAGATCGCCGAGCACCTCCTCGGGGTGAGCCGCGTTGTCGGTAACCAGATAGGCGCGCCGCACCATCCCCTCGGGGTCGACCAGGTAGGTCACCCGTCTGCGGCCAGCCAAAGCGACGGTCATCGGGCTCCCGTTCGACACCCTGGGCGCGCCCGATGGCATGGTCGGGGTCGGACAGCAACGGGAAAGTCGAATCCCATCATCTCCGACCAGGCGCGGTTGTCCTCGGGCGAGTCGTAGGACACCCCGAAGATGGCGGCGCCGGCTGCTTCGAATTCAGGGGTTCGGTCACGGAACCCCTCCCCTTCGAGCGTTCAGCCGGGGGTGTCCGCCTTGAGGTACCACCAGACGACTGCCCACTTCCCCAACAGGTCGCCGCGGGTCACCCGTCGCCCGCGGTCGTCCGTGGCTTCGAAGTCGGGGAGCGCCGTTCCCTCATCGAGCAATGGATCACCTCCTCTCTGATGCGCCTAGCGAAGCTACTGCGAAGGGCCTCACCCGTACACTCCCGAGCCTTGGACGAGCAACACGACTTCGGCTTCGCCACCAGGGCGATCCATGCCGGCCAGAGACCTGACCCCGAGACCGGCGCCAGGGCGATGCCGATCTACGCCACGACGTCGTTCGTGTTCGAGGACGCCCAGCACGCCGCCGACCTGTTCGCCCTGCAGAACTGGGGCAACATCTACACCAGGATCGGCAACCCGACGAACGCCGCCTTCGAGGAGAGGATGGCCTCGCTGGAGGGCGGTCTGGGTGCGGTCGCCACCGGATCGGGGCAGGCGGCGCAGCTCATCGCCGTGCTGACGACCGCCTCGGCGGGGGACCACATCGTGGCGGCCCGCAACCTCTACGGAGGGACCTATACGCAGTTCGACGTCACATTGAGGAAGATGGGGATCGACGTCGACTTCGTCGATCCCTCGTCTCCGGATGCCTTCGATCAAGCCGTGTTCCGAACGGACCAAGCTGATCTACGGGGAGACGATCGGCAATCCCCGCGGCGACGTGCTCGACATCGAGGCCATCGCCGACGTGGCCCATTCCCACGACATCCCGCTGATGATCGACAACACGTTTGCCACTCCGTTCTTGTGCCGGCCGATCGAGTGGGGGGCCGACATCGTCGTCCACTCGGCCACCAAGTTCATTGGCGGCCACGGCGTCGTCATCGCCGGCGTGATCGTCGAGTCGGGGCGGTTCCCCTGGGACAACGGGAAGTTCGCCTCGCTCACCGAGCCGTCGCCCGCCTACCACGGGCTCCGGTTCTGGGAGAACTTCCGCGAGTACGGGTGGCTGAGCAAGGCGCGGGTCGAATTGCTGCGCGATGTCGGCGCCGCCCTCTCGCCGTTCAATGCCTTCCTCCTGCTGCTCGGGTTGGAGACCCTTCCGCTGCGGATGTCGGCCCACGCCTCGAATGCCCGGGTGGTGGCTGAGCACCTCCGCGGGCATCCGGCGGTGGACTGGGTGAGCTATCCGATCTTCGACGACAGCCCCACCCGACGGCTCGCCGAGAAGTACACACCGGGCGGACCGGGGGCGGTATTCACCTTCGGGCTCACCGGTGGGTTTGAAGCCGGTGTGAGGTTCATCGAGTCGGTCGAGTTGGCCAGCCACCTGGCCAACGTGGGCGACGCCAAGACGCTGGTGATCCACCCCGCCTCGACCACCCACCAACAGGTGCCACCTGAGAGCCGGGTCGCATCGGGGGTGAGCGACGACATGATCCGGATCTCGGTCGGCCTCGAGGACCCCGAAGACATCCTCTGGGACCTGGATCGGGCGCTCAAGTGACCATCGAGACTGCCGACGCGCCAGTCGGGGAGCGGCTCCGGATCCTGGGCACTGCCCGCACCGTCGCACTGGTCGGGGTTTCGGCCAACCCGCTGCGGTCGTCGAACTTCGTCGCCACCTACCTGATCCGCACCAGTTACACCATCTGGCCGGTCAACCCCACCTACCCCGAGGTGCTCGGTCTGCGCTGCTACCCGGCGCTGGCCGATCTCCCCGAGCCGCCCGACATCGTCGACGTCTTCCGGCGGGCCGAGGAGATCCCATCGGTGGTCGAGGAGGCGATCGACGTCGGGGCCAAAGTGGTCTGGTTCCAACTCGGGCTCCGCCACGAGGAGGCGGCGGAGCGGGCCCGAGATGCGGGTCTCGCCGTCGTCCAGGACCGTTGCCTCAAGATCGAGCACGCCCGGTTCGCCGGAGGACTCCACCTCGGCGGGTTCGACACCGGGGTGATCACCTCGCGGCGCCGCCGGCCGATCTGAGCTATCAGAGGGCGCGGATCCGGTTGTTCCTCGGGTTGTGCTCCAACTCGGCCAGACCCATCACCTCGAGCACGGGCGTGACGTAGTTCCCCACCCTTCCCCGCAGGCCCTTCTTGAGCCCGTACCAACCGCCAATCGGGTTGTCCGCCGACCGGGCCCACGCCTCGACCGATCCCTCGGGTGCCTGCTTCTGCTCGTCGGCATTGCCCAGCGGCATCCAATCGCCGTGTTCGGAGAGCATGGCGTGCATGTCGTCGATGATGCGCAGGTCGTAGTGGAGGACCGTGCTCCCCACCGTGCACACCAGCACCGGAGGGTCGGCCGACTTCGTCACGGTACATCTGGAATGTCGAGGTGAGACTCGGCGTCTGGAGAACCCAGGGGTCTTCCTTGGTGCCCGATCCGGTCGCCATCTGCTAGCTCCTTCGGTAACGAATCAGTTACGTTACCAGCTGGTCAGGCAATTGCCCCGGAGCTGGAACCTTGAACTCGTTCTTGCGTGGCTGAAGTGTCGAGACGACTGCCGAGTCACGCCACGAACGGGATCTGCGTGACTGGTGCGAACGAGCTCAGTCCGAGCGGAGGAGGCACAGCTGCTACCGCGGCGTGCTTGACGTTGTACGGGCCTCCCAAGTGATGACGCCCGGTAACCGGTGACCGAGGGGGCAATCGCTTCCACGTAACGGGCGGTGACGATCTGGATCTGATAGAGGCCCTGCTCGACGTCGTAGCGCTGCACCGCTTGCCAGGCAGCCCCGGCCTCCTCCTCGGGCGCCTGCACCGCGGCGAGCAGAAGAGCGTCGTACTCCTCGTCGGCGGGGAACCCGTAGAGCGACCCGTTGAGGTTGCCGGGCATGTCCGAGGTCGCGCTCCAATACGGGTAATCAGAACCGAAGCCTGATGCTGCTTGGACCTCGACGGCGAGCAGCACGAGGTCGTAATCCCTGGTCACTGTGAGCCTCTCCACCACCTGGCTGGTGCTCTCCACGAATATCGCCACGGGTATGCCCACCGCGGCGAGGTCGGCCTGGACCATCACCGCGGTGTCCAACAGGTAGGGGTCGTCGATCAGGTAGAGCCCGAGCGTCTGCTCCGGTGGACCCCCGGCCTCTTCGAGATACTGCGCCGCTTCCTCGGGATCGGCCGGTCCGCCGAAGAAGTCGCCCAGCTGAGGGTCGAAGTGGTCGGCCCGGCTGGAGAGCAAGGTCGCTGCGGGGATGGCCGTGCCAAAGAAAGCCTCGTTGGCGATTCCACCGCGCCCGATGGCCTCGGCAATGGCGCGCCGGGCGGCGTATGAGGCGCCGGTGAACCGAGCCGGGTCGAGGTTGGGGTACATGTAGACCCGGGTGGTCGAGTCCTCGGTGATGCTGACGGTGACACCGCCGCGGTCGAGGACATGGAGCTGGCTCAGGGCGGGGTCGGGAACGATGTGGGTCGTTCCCGACACCAGGTTGGCCGAGCGGGCGCCGTCCTCGGGGACCACCTTCATCACGACCTGTCCGGTCACTGGAAGCGAGCTGTCCCAGTAGCGATCGAACCGCCTCATGACGATCTGGTCGCCCTGGGTCCACTCGACGAATCGGTACGGGCCGGTCCCGATCGTCGTCCGCGCATAGGTGTCGCCCACCGTGTACGGGACGTTGGAAGGGACGATCGGGATCCTGGCAAGAGTCACGGGAAAGGGAGTGAAGACGCTCTCCAGGGTGAAGACGACGGTGTGTTCGTCCGGGACATCGATCGACGAGATCATCGAAACCCGGGGCTTCCACTGCGACGTGCTCGTTTCTGCGCCGATGGTCTCGTAGCTGAACTTCACATCCTCTGAGGTAAAGGGCTTGTCGTTGTGGAAGGTGACTCCCTCTCGGAGGGTGACGGTGTAGGTCAGGCCGTCCTCGCTGACCTCGGGCGGGCCGGCGGCGAGTTGAGGGACGATCTCACGATCCTCGTCCCATGTGAGCAGCGACTCGTTGGTGAGCCGGTAGACCCTCTGGATCGACTGCGCGCTCCAGTTGAGCGGGTCGACGTCCGGGGTGGGGTCGGCCAGGATGTCGATCCTCAACTCCCCGGCAGATGCTCCCGCGGTGGTGGACGTGGCCGCTGAGGTGGCTGTGGCGGCGGTCGTGATGGTGCCGGCCAGCGACGTCGCCGCCTGAGCCGTGGTCGTCGTGGTCGCCTCGCCAGCGTTGCAGGCAGCGAGGAGGGCTCCCGAGGCACTGATGCCCGCCACGCCCTTGCTCATGGCAGCAAGGAACCGGCGGCGGCTCATCTCGGTTGCGGCCAACCGTGGCCGCCCGGCTCGGCGATCCATCGTCTCATCCTCTCGTGTGCGGCGCAAGGGTACGGTGGCACGCGGTGCACCCGTCTCCACGACGCTATCGGCTACGCCCTACCCGGGGCCGGTTGAACTCGGGACCTTGAACGGGTGACGGCGCGCCAAGCCGACCCGGCGACACTCGATCGCTCCCGCGAGTTCGTCGGGGGCTTCCACGAGGCCGACCTGTCGGCCCGTGCGCTCGCCGTCCCCGGGCTGCCACCGGGCTGTGAGGCAAAGACGCTGTCCCGTGACCCCCTGGGTGAATCGACCCAACTGATCCGGATCCCCGCCGGCTGGCGTTCGGGCCGGGGCGGCTTCACCGCGGCCCTCGAGATGTTCGTGGTCAGCGGGAGGCTGCAACTCGACGGTCGACCGCTGCGCCCGATGACCCATGTCGCCATGCCCGCAGGTGTAACAGGTCGGTACTCGGCCCCGATCGACACGGTCGTACTCGCCCACTCCGCGGGTCCCCTGAGCTTTGGAGAGGCAACTGACCCCGGTCCCGGCTCGGTGGTGGACACAGAGGAACTGGACTGGGAACCGGCGGGCGATCCTGAGCTGCCACCCGGACTCATGGTCAAGGCGGTCCACGGCGGCGATGGTGCTGGGCCCCGCGTGTGGCTCATGGCGGGCGTCCATTGGGGGAAGCGGTCGAGATGGCAGCGGCACCCGGTGAGCGAGGAGGGGTTCCTCCTCGAAGGCGAGTTGGCGGCGGCCGTGGGTTTGGCCGACGGTGTGAAGGTCCACAGGTATCAGCCCGGCGGGTACTTCCACCGGCCGCCGGGCACACCGCACCTCGTGCGCACCGCGGGCGCCATGCTGCTGTTGATGCGATCGGCCGGCCCGCTCACCACCGAATGGAGCGAGACTCCCTGGCAGGACGACCGGGGCTGAGCCTGGCGCTCCCGAAATGTCGCACCCCGGTCTTACGTTTCCAAGCGTTCCCCGCGCTTCCCGAGAGGAGCGGAAAATGGACCTCAACCTCGTCGTCTTATCGGGGAGACTGGCGTCGGCACCCGAGATGCGGGTCTTCGACTCTGGGACCCGGTTGATCCGGTACCTGGTGACGGTGCGCACCGAGACCCCCCGACGCCGTATCGACGTCCTACCGGTGACGCTGTGGGATCCGGGCGAAGAGGTCACCGCCGATCTCGAGCCGGGTCGCCGGGTATGGGTGGCGGGGAGCGCCCAACGCCGGTTCTGGGAGGGTCCTGAGGGACGGCGCAGCCGGATCGAGATCGTCGCCGAGCAGGTGACCCACGACGTCGCCGAGGAGCCCGAGTCGGTCGCCGAGGTCAGCCCTCGGTAGCCTCGGAGGATGGGTCGGGTAGCCGTCGCCGCTCCCTCGGCGCTGGCAGCCGCTGCTGGCGCCGCTGTTGCCGATGCGGGTGGCAACGCGGTCGATGCCGCCATAGCCGCCACTGTGTTCGCATCGATCTCCGAGCCGGGGGTGTGCTCTCTCGGCGCCGGGGGGTTCATCACGGTCACCTCCGCCTGAAGGGGAGAGCGTGGTCTACGACGGCCAGGTCGAGATGCCTGGCCGCGGGCTAGCCCCCGAGCGGTTCGGCAAGGCGATGTTCGAGGTGTCGATGGCGTACGGCGGTGGAACGACGACCTTGGTCGGACCGGGGTCGGTCGCCACGCCCGGGGTCGGTGGCGGCGTTTGCCGCCGTGGCGAATGCGCACGGACGGCTGCCATGGCCCGAACTCTGGGAACCGTCGATCATCGCCGCCACGACCGGGTTTCCCTTGCCGGCGGCATCGCACCGCTACCTCACCCAGGGTGCGATGGACATCTTCGGCAGGGAGGATGCCAGCCGGGAGGCAGTGACCGGCGGCGACGGGATGCCGCTGCCCACCGGGGCGACGGTGTTCGTCAAGGGTCTGGCCGACACGCTGATCCAACTCGCCGAGGAGGGACCGGCATGCCTGCACGGTGGCGATCTCGGCCGGCGGATCGCTGATGCGGTCGAGGCCGAGGGCGGGATACTCACCATCGACGATCTGGCCGCCTACCGGGTGCTTCGCCGCACCCCGTTACGGGTGGAGAGCGCCGGCTGGATCTTGTCCACTGTCCCTCCCCCCGCTGTTGGGGGTGCTGCGGTGGCGGCGGTGCTGCGGATCATGGGCGACAGCCCGGTGAGGACGTGGGAGGCAGCCGATGTCGCCCGGTTCGCCGACGCGCTGGCAGCGGTCTTCGCCTACCGCGCCGCCCGGGTCGACCGCGGGGAGTCACCGGAAGAGGCGGTGACCGAGATGCTCGGCGCGAGCAACGCCCAAGAGCTGACCGGGATGGGAGCGGCCTCCACCATCCACGTGTCGGCTGTCGACTCCGACGGACTGGCGTGCGCCGCCACCATGTCGGCCGGTTACGGGTCGGGCGTCCTCCCGGCGGGTCAGGGGTCTGGCTCAACAACTGTCTTGGCGAGTTGGAGCTCAACCGGCGCGGGGTGCACGTCCTGGCGCCGGGGACCCGCCTCCCCTCGAACATGGCGCCCACGGTGGCGATCGACGGGAATGGGCGGGTGATGGCGGTGGGCACGCCGGGCGCCGACCGGATCACGAGCGCCATGGCGATGGTCTTCCTCAACATCACCCGGCTCGGGCTCTCGCTGGAGGACGCCATCGCCCATCCCAGGCTCCACGTCGAAGGCTGGCCGGAACACCCCCGTGCCGCCTACGAGCCGGGGCTCGACGTCTCCGAGGTGACCCTGCCGACCAGGGCGTTCGACGAGGCATCGATGTTCTTCGGTGGTGCCGCCGCCGCGCTCCGCCATGCCGACCGGACGCTGGTGGCTGCCGCCGACCCACGCCGAACGGGTGGGACCGCCATCGCCGGTGAGTGATCGAACGACGACCTTGTCGTTCCCCAGGTCACCGGGGGGTTGACATGGGGGGTACGTTGGGCCCAGTCCGGCGAGCCCGCCGGCGACCGCTGAGAACCCCGAGCCCTGGCCTGTTCGCGCCCGTTCGGAGGTGGTCGGTCGGTGATCCGAAGCGAATGCGGCAGGTGGAGGTGCAATATGCCTTGGATGTGGAGCGACGATCTGGCCCGCCTGCTCATCGAGCGGGGAGAGGCGAGCGTCCCACAGCTCCGGGAGTGGCTCGACCGCCCGGTGGGGCTCGCCTCCGATTCCGATCCGGTCGAGACCGCCCGAGCTCTCTTCCACGGACCGTCAGCCGCCGCCTCCGACGAAACCGCCGCCTGACCCGACCGGCTCCGCTTGGCCGGCGGAACGATCATCATCCCGAGCTATGTACGCGTTCCTCCGCAGCCCGCGCTGGATCATCGCCACATCGGCGGTCGTGCTCATCGCCGGGCTCTTCGTCAACCTGGGGTTCTGGCAGCTCCGGAGACTCGAGGAGGCGCGCCAGGAGAACCAACTCCTCACTGCCCGCCTCGCCCTTCCACCAGAGGATCTCGAGGTGATGCTCCAGGCGGTGGGGGAGGACCTCGCCGCAATCGAGTACCACCCCGTCACCGTCAGTGGCGTCTTCGACCCTTCGGGCGAGGTGCTGCTCCGGTCGCGGACTCTCGATGGAGTCGCCGGATTCCACGTCGTCACTCCGCTGCTGACCGCCAGCGGCGATGCGGTGCTGGTCAACCGAGGATGGGTACCGATGGAGATGGACGAGCCACCAGTGCCGGCCGCACCGCCGGATGGCCAGGTCGTCGTCGAGGGTCTGGTCCGGCTCAGCCAGGAGCGCTCCGGGCTGGGGCCTGTCGATCCCGCCGAGGGGGAGTTGGCGCTGCTCAGCAGGCTCGACATCCCCCGGATCCAGCAGCAGAGCGAAGACGAGTTGGCGCCGGTATCGGTGGACCTGACCTCGGTGGACCCGGCCGCCGGCGATCTCCCGGTCCCGATGGGCCCGCCGCCAACCGACGACGAGGGCAATCACCTCGCCTACGCCATCCAGTGGTTCGCCTTCGCAGTGGTCGGAGTCGTCGGTTACGTGATCCTGGTGCGAAGGAGGGCACGCAGCGGAGGCGCCTAGCTGGGGGTCGGCTCCAGCGGCCGGGCCAGCCCCTCGATCACCTCGGCACCCGATGCGCGGACCAGATCTTCCGGGGCGAGCCGGATCTTGGCGGCACGGGTGCCGGCGCCGACGATCACCCAATCCGGATTCATCACCTCGGCGTCGATCCACACCTTCAGCCCTTCAGGGAGGCCGAGTGGCGTGACCCCCCCGATGGTCATCCCGGTTACCTCGACGGTCTCCTCGGGCGAGGCGAAAGAGGCCTTCTTCACCCCGAGACGTTGGCGCACCGTACGGTTGACGTCGAGCCGGGTGGTGGCGAGGGCGACGCACACGGCACGCTCGCCCAAGGGTCGGCGTGAGGCAACCAGGATGGCGTTGGCCGAGTGCTCCGGGGGTATGCCGTACGCCTCGCAGAAGGCGGCGGTGTCGGCGAGCTCGGGATCGCAGGGCATCACCTCGTAACGCACACCTGCGCCATCGAGCGCGGCGATGACAGTCGGGGCAGCGGCCACTCCGTCAGGGTAGGGCGGTGCCGAAATGGGGCCTTCCCACAGCCGCAATCTGGCACGATGCGCCGGTGGACGAATACGGGCCGGAGACATACGGCGAACGGATCGCCGACGTGTACGACGAGTGGTACCCGGATGCGCCGCCGGCAATGATCGACCGGCTGGCCGAAATGGCGGGGGAGGGGCGGGCCCTCGAGTTGGCGATCGGCACGGGGCGGGTGGCGTTGCCGCTTGCCTCGAAGGGCGTGGACATCCACGGAGTGGACGTGTCGGACGACATGGTCGCCCGCCTCCGGACCAAGCAGGGCGGGGACCGGATCCCGGTGACCATGGGCGACTTCGCCGATGTACCCGTCGAAGGGAAGTTCGCCCTCGTCTTCATCGTGTTCAACACGCTGTTCGCCCTGCTCACCCAGCAGGATCAGGTGCGGTGCTTCCGGAACGTCGCCAGCCGGCTCGAGCCCGATGGCGCCTTCGTCCTCGAGGCCTTCGTCCCCGACCTCACCAGGTTCGACCGCGGGCAACGTGTCTCTGTCGCCGAGACCGAGGCCACGCAGGTGAGGCTCGAGGCGTCGATCCTCGACCCCGTGGAACAGGTCGTCACGGTCCAGCACATCGTTCTCGACGAGGCTGGTGCGAGGTTGCGACCCGTGGTGATCCGCTACGCCTGGCCGGCCGAGCTGGACCTGATGGCACAGCTCGCCGGTATGGAGTTGGATGCCCGATGGGGCGACTGGGACGGCTCAGCCTTCACCGCCGCCTCCACCGGGCATGTCTCCGTCTATCGCCTCCGAGCGACGTAGTCATACGCCCCGCTCGGGTTCTAGGACACCGCCTCCAAGGCCTGATCGAGATCGGTCTTGATGTCGTCGATGTGCTCGAGCCCCACCGAGATCCGGACCAGGTCGGGGCTGACCCCCGCCGAGGTCTGCTCCTCCTCTGTGAGCTGCTGGTGGGTCGTCGACGCCGGGTGGATGACCAGGGTCTTGGCATCACCGACGTTGGCGAGGTGCGAGGCAAGCTGCACCTGGTCGATGAACCGCTTCCCGGCTTCGTACCCGCCCGCGATCCCGAAGGAGAGCACCGATCCGAAGCCGTTCCGGAGGTACTGCTTCGCCTTCTCGTGATAGGGGTGGTTGGGGAGGCCCGGATAAGACACCCAGGTCACCCGGGGGTGCTGCTCCAGCCAGGGGGCCAGCTCGGCCGCGTTGTCCATGTGGCGCTGCGCCCGCAGACTCAACGTCTCCAGCCCCTGGAGGAAGAGGAAGGCGTTGAACGGCGAGAGACAGGCACCGAGGTCCCGCAACCCCTCGACCCTCGCCCTGATGGCGAAGGCGATGTTGCCGAACGGTCCGTCGGGGCCGAAGACCTCCCCGAAGTTGAGCCCGTGGTAGCCGGGAGCGGGCTCGGTGAAGACGGGGAACTTCCCGCTCCTCCAGTCAAAGTTGCCCGAGTCGACGATCACCCCTCCGATCGACGTCCCGTGGCCACCGATCCACTTGGTGGCCGAGTGGACGACGATGTCGGCGCCATGCTCGATGGGGCGACAGATGTAGCCGGCGGCGCCAAACGTGTTGTCCACCACGAGGGGGATCCCGTTGCGATGGGCCACTTCGGCGATGGCCTCGAAGTCGGGGACGTTGTACTTGGGGTTTCCGATGGTCTCCAGGTAGAGCGCCCTCGTCTTGTCCGTGATCCTGGCCTCGAAGTCATCGGGGTCGTCGCCGTCGACGAACTCGACCTTGATGCCGAGGCGGGGGAAGGCCACCTTGAACTGGTTGTAGGTGCCCCCGTACAGGTAGCTGGTGCTGACGATCTCCTCGCCTGTCTCGAGGAGTGTGGTGAACGCGGTCAGTTGCGC
Organism: uncultured Actinomycetes bacterium; assembly: GCA_963733905.1. Lineage (GTDB taxonomy): Bacteria > Actinomycetota > Acidimicrobiia > Spongiisociales > DATADW01 > DATADW01. The sequence continues at coordinate 304,857 of CAVTEU010000007.1, forward strand.
CGCCTGACCGGACGACGTCGCCACCGCGGCCACCCCGCCCTCGAGCGCCGCCACCCGCTTCTCGAAGACGTCGGTGGTCGGGTTCATGATCCTGGTGTAGATGTTCCCGAACTCCTGCAGCCCGAACAGCCGGGCGGCATGGTCGCTGTCGTCGAAGTTGTACGACGTGGTCTGGTAGATCGGGACCGCCCGGGCATTGGTGCCCGGGGCCGGCTCCTGTCCGGCGTGGATCTGGAGGGTCTCGAACCGATAGTCACTCACAACGTTGCTCCTCTCGATCAGTGGTCCAGCGTGACCTCCACCGGGACGGCTCGACCCAAGGTGTGGCCGACCGGTGAGGTGGAGACGACGTTCCGATGCAATGCGGCGACGGCGTCGGGGTCGGCGTCGCTGCTGAGCCGTACCGTGGCGCGGATGTTGTCGAACCCGGCGTGACCATCTGCCAACCCGAGAAAGGTGTGCAGGTCGAGGTCGCCTTCGAGGTCGATGGTCAGCTCGTCGATCCCGATCCCCTCGACGCTGGCGTTTGCGGCGTATCCGACTGGCGAGGCAGTGCCCAAGCGCCGCCAGCAGCTGCTCCACTGGGTTGGGGGCGGTGTCGGTGCCACCGAGCGCAGCCGGCTCGTCTGACTGGATGGGGTCGAACCCCCTGACCCGCGCTTCGCTCCGGAACGCTCCCTGCCAGCGCACCGATGCCTGCCAGGTCGTCTTGGCGTGACCCGGATCGGTACGGATGTTGCCGACGAGACCGGCAACGGTTGCGAGATCGACATCATTGATACGGGTTGTGATCGTCATGGGTCTGTCCTCCGTTCGAGAAGAGATGTGGGGCTCCGCTGTTGCGGAGTGCTCTCGGGCGACCGGCGGAGCCTCAGCCCGCCGCGGCCGACGGGGCGGCCGCCCGAGAGCGCGCACACATCACACGAGGACAGATCGGCGCGGGGGAGCGGAAAGGATGGTGCGAGCTATCGGTCACGACGGTCCTCCTCAGTTCTCGACGCGCTCTCCGGCGCCTCGAGCGGGAGTCCCGCCGTCGGCAGCTCATCGATCGGGCATTGGCACCGGTGTCGCTTCCTCTGTCTATCGCTGGGGAGCTTCCGGTTGCCGCGGCTTCAAAGGGCCCGTCCCTCCACCGCTCTGGATAAGCGCGTTGTAGTGGCGGGGAAGTGTGCCACCCCGCCCGGTCACCGTCAAGGCAGAAGATCGCGCATCACGGGTCGGTCGAGTGTGATCGGTCTCGATATGCATCACTCGATGGCGCTCGCCACCCGCGCCGATTGGAGGCCGCCGCTTACCCAGCCGGGCCGCGCCGACCTATCGCAGTCGCGCCTCGACCGGTTTCTCGCCGAGCATCGCCATCCGACACCGTTCCTCGTTGTGGACCTCGATGAGGTCGCTGACCGATATCGGGAACTGACCAATGCCTTCCCCGGAGTCGAGATCCACTATGCGGTCAAGGCCAATGCCGGCCGGCCGATCCTCGAGCTGCTCACCCGCCTCGGCTCCCGGTTCGAGGTCGCATCGATCGGAGAGCTCCGGGCCTGTCTCGACGCCGGAGCGCCTTCCGAATTGGTCTCCTTTGGCAACTCGGTGAAACCGGCGGCGCACATCGCCGAGGCGTACGAGCTGGGTGTGAGGCGTTTTGTCTTCGATGCGCCCGAGGAGCTCGACAAGCTGGTGGCGCTGGCACCAGGTTCGCTGGTTGTCGCCCGGCTCCGCTGTGACGGCCGCGGTTCGGACTGGGCACTCGGCGGCAAGTTCGGGTGCCCGCCAGAGATGGCCGAGGCACTGCTGGTGCGCGCCGCAGGGGCAAGGATGCGGGCGGGAGTCTCGTTCCATGTCGGCTCCCAGCAACGCGACCCCGAGGCGTGGACACCGCTGCTGCAACAGGTCGCCCACCTCCGCCAGAGGCTGCGGGGCAGGGGCATCAGGTTGGAACTGATCAACCTGGGGGGCGGGCTCCCCGGGCAGCACCTCGACCCGACACCGCCCCTCGCCACATATGCCGCGGCGATACGGAGAGCCGTCTCCACCAATCTCGGACCTGAGCCGCCGGCGCTCGTGCTCGAGCCCGGCCGATTCCTGGTTGCCGACGCTGGAGTGCTCCAGACCGAGGTGCTGCTGGTCACGCACCGTGACTGGAGGCGATGGGTGTTCCTCGATGCCGGGCTTTACGGCGGTCTGGCCGAGACCATGGGAGAAGCCGTCCGCTATCGGGTGCGCGCCGACCGCGACGGACCGCTCGGCCCGGTCGTCCTGGCTGGCCCCACCTGCGATTCCACCGACGTGCTCTACCGGAACACACAGTGCCTCCTTCCGATGAAACTGAGGACGGGTGACCGGGTGGATGTCCTCGCCGCAGGCGCCTACACCACCGCATACGCCAGCCGATTCAACGGATTCCCTCCACCAGCCGAGCACTACCTGCCCGCTTCCGGCTGACCCCGTCCGGACGGCGCTCAAGTAGGTGCTGGCCACGGCGGTAGGTTGCCGTTGATGTCCCGGCCGATCGCCGACTACGGGCTGCTCTCCGATTGCCAGTCGAGCGCACTCGTCGCCAGGGACGGCTCGATCGACTGGCTGTGCTGCCCCCGATTCGATTCACCCGCGATGTGTGCCCGCCTTCTCGACGAGAACGGAGGGTGCTGGGAGCTTCGTCCTTTCGGCGAGGTGTCGGTCACCCGCCGATACATCGACGACACGATGGTGTTGGAGACAACCTTCACCACCGATAGCGGGGTGGTGACCATCACCGATGCGCTTGCCCTGGTTGCTGCGCCCCGACACCACGACTTGGGCCGTAAGTCGCCCCAAACCCTTCTCCGAATGGTTCACGGAGTATCCGGCACCGTTGACATGCATTTCCACTGCAGACCACGGCCGGAGTTCGGGCTGGTCGTGCCGCTGTCAATGGCCGTACCGGGAGGGATCATCCTCCGCGGTGGCGCCTCGCTTCTCGCCCTTTCCAGCCCGGTCCCACTCACCCCGGTCCTGGGAGGAGCCGGGGCGCGTCTCTCGGTCAAGGAGGGATCGACACTCGGATTCGCCCTGCAGCACCGATCCGCATGGGACGAGATCCCAGAGTTGCTCACCACCACAGATATCGAGGCCGCTCTGGAGGAGACCGTCGGGGCCTGGCAGGGCTGGGCAGAAGCACACGTCAACTACTCGGGGCCATGGGGAGAGGCGGTGCGGTTGTCCGGGAGGGTCCTCCAGGCTCTCACCTATGCACCGACCGGGGCCATGATCGCCGCTCCGACCACATCGCTCCCCGAGGACCCCGGTGGAGTGCGGAACTGGGACTATCGCTTTTCCTGGGTCCGCGACGCCAGCCTGACCCTTCATGCCATGTGGGTAGCCGCCTGTCCCGACGAGGTACACCGGTTCTTCGCCTGGATGGTCGGGGCGGCGGCGAGCGACCTCGCTCGGGAGCGTCCTCTCCAGATCGTCTACGGAGTCGGAGGCGAGCGTGATCTCACCGAGCGGACCCTCGATCATCTAGGTGGTTGGGAAGGAAGTCGGCCCGTTCGGGTGGGCAACGGGGCATGGTCGCAACGGCAGAATGACGCCTTTGGTCATCTTCTCGACGCCGCACTGCTGTATCGGGACTTATTGTCCGACCTCGCCCCCGAGGCTCGCCGGTTCTTCACCGAGGTCGCCGACGCGGCCGCAGCAGTTTGGGAAGCGCCGGATCACGGAATCTGGGAGGTGCGCGACGAGCCGCGACACTTCCTCTCGTCCAAACTGCTGTGTTGGGTGGCTCTCGACCGCGCCGCAGAGTTGGCCGCCGACCTCGACGCGGCCGACCGCGCCGCCGAGTGGCGCGATGAGGCTGAGAGGATCCGTACCTCGATACTCGAGGAGGGGTGGAACGAGCAGGTCGGCGCTTTCACTCAGGCGTTCGGAAGAGACGAACTGGACGCATCCGTGCTCCTCATCTCGATATGCGGTTTTCTCGAACCGCGCCACGAGAAGGTCCTGGCGACCATCGACGCGGTGGAGCGTGGGCTGCTCGACGAGCGCGGGCTGGTGATGCGGTATCTCGCCACTGATGGGCTCAAGGGAGACGAGGGCTCTTTCCTGCTGTGCACCTTCTGGTTGGCGGAGGCACTTGCGCTTGCCGACGAGATCGATCGTGCGATTGGTCTGATAGACAGGGTGCTGGGACATGCCAACGACCTCGGGCTGTTCTCCGAGGAGGTCGGGCAGGACGGTTCGCTCTTGGGGAATTTCCCACAGGCCTTCAGCCACGTAGGGCTCATCCACGCGGCGTACGCAGTCGGCGAGGCCCAGAAGCGCAGCGGCGACCGGACCCCCGAGTGAACGGCAGCGTCTAGGCAAAAGCCCCTCCTCTTCCGGATCACCCATCTCGGTCGGGGCTTCGACTTCCGACTCCCCGCAACCAGGCTTGCGCTTGCGGCGACGTTCGTGGCCGGCGCCACCGCAGGGGGGATCGCCCTCGTCACCGGCGACCGGTGGACAGCGATCCTCTGGGAGGCATTCGTCGCCGCCGCCTCGGCATTCATGGGATGGGCGCTGACCCGGGAGCTCGACCCCGACCAGCAATGGACCTCGGTTTTCGCCTCGATCCTCGCCGGGATAGCCGGGACCGCATTTGTCGCAGGGTGGGGCGGGACCCTGCTGGCCAACCCGTCGGTGGGCTTGACCCTCGTCGTCGTGGTTGCGGCGCGGATCCAGGTCGGGACGGTCGGTCTCGAGCCGATGTTGACCGATGCGGCGGCTGTCGGGGTGGTGGCTGCGGCGCTGTCCTGGGGTGACCGGGCCAACTGGCTCGCCGCCATCGCCTTCGGACTGGTTCTGATCGGGGTCACCCGGCGCACCAACGACCGCCGCTTCCTGGTTGTGGCCGCAGCGACGGTGCTGGCGGCCACCGTGCTGGCTTGGGGTGACCTGATGGCTCTGACCGAGACTTGGCGGTTGCCGTTGGCCATCGAGTGGTGGATCGGAGCGCTCGGGCTGATCGGTGGGTTGATCGGCTGGGCAAGGACCCGCCAGCCCGCGGTGACGTGCGACGCCACCCGCGCCCCGATATCCACCGCCCGGCTGCGCACTGCCCGCGGCGGCGTTTTCCTCCTGTCCGCGGCCATCATCGCCCTCGGCGGCGGGCACGACGTGGTCTCGATCGTGATCCTCCTCGTGGCGCAATTTGCGGTTGGGGTGGGTTCTCTCGTCGCATCGCCGCAAAGCGCTGGAGTGATAGCGAGAAGAGTCACCTAGCCCGATTGAGGAGCGTTCAGCGGCGTTAGACAACTTTGGTGCGACGTGGGACGATCGTGCCGGTGACCAAAGGACCCACCGCCTCGCACCTGAGCGATCTCGTGTGGCTGCGCCGCGTTCGCGACCGGATCGACCGGGAGTACGCCCAGCCGCTGGACGTCGAGGCGCTCGCTCGCGGCGTGCACATGTCGGCCGGTCACCTCAGTCGCCAGTTCCGGCTCGCCTACGGCGAGTCGCCCTATAGCTATCTGATGACCCGGCGGATCGAGCGAGCGATGGCGCTGCTGCGGCGGGGCGATCTCAGCGTCACCGAGGTCTGTTTCGCGGTCGGCTGCTCGTCGCTGGGAACCTTCAGCACACGCTTCACCGAACTGGTCGGCGTGCCGCCTAGCGTCTACCGCCGCCGGGCAGAGGGCGCGATCGAGGGCGAGGGGATGCCGCCGTGCGTGGCGAAACGGGTCACCAGACCGGTCAGGAATCGAGAAGCGCCGAAACCCCTAGTCGCGATAGGTTGACCGCCATGGACATCATCATTCACCAGACGTACCTCCCGCACAACGACCCGAGACGAGTCCCTGGCTTTCTATCGCGACACTCTCGGCTTCGAGGTCCGCAACGACGTCGAGTACCAAGGGATGCACTGGATCACGATCGGCCCGGCCGATCAGCCCGACACGTCGATCGTCCTGCACCCGCCCGGCGCCGACCCTGGCATCACCGACGAAGAGCGCCGCACCATCACCGAGATGATGGCCAAGGGCACCTACGCCGGCATCAACCTGGCCACCAAGGACCTCGATGGCACGTTCGAACAGCTGCAGTCCAGCGACGCCGAGGTCGTCCAGGAGCCGACCGATCAACCGTGGGGCGTTCGCGACTGCGCCTTCCGTGACCCCGCCGGCAACATGATCCGCATCTTCGAGGTCAGCTGAGCCGTCCGGCCTCGGGAGCGCCTGCACAGGAGAGATCGATGAGCCCACAAAAGGCCACAGAGTCCGCCAAGGCCACCACCTCGAAAGGCAAGACGTCCAAGGCATTCACCGCCGAGGAACGAGCCGCGATGAAGGAGCGCGCCCAGGAGGTGAAGTCGGGCGCCAAGGCGAGCGGCGAGGACGCCGTGCTGGCGAAGATCGCTGAGATGGATGAATCGGATCGCGCCATGGGCGAGCGGCTCCACGAGATCGTCAAGGCGAACGCGCCAGAGCTCACGCCAAGGCTCTGGTACGGACAGCCGGCGTATGCCAGGGACGGCAAGGTCGTCTGCTTTTTCCAAGCCGCATCGAAGTTCAAGACGAGGTATGCGACGCTCGGCTTCAACGAAGAGGCGAACCTCGACGAAGGCAGCATGTGGCCGACTGCCTTCGCACTGAAGAAGTTGACCGCCGCCGACGAGAAGAAGATCGGTGCACTTGTAAAGAAAGCGACGAGTTAGGGCTGAACTCGCCGGGACGTCATAAGGGAGGCAAATCATGGCAATGACCGAACAACTGGTCGTCTATCCCGTCAAAGACCTCGAGAAGGCGAAGGAGCTGTTCACGCAACTCCTCGGTGCCGATCCATATGTCGATTCGCCCTACTACGTCGGGTACCGCACAGAGGGTCGCGAGATCGGACTCGATCCGAATGGCTCGAGCAATGGTCCGATTGCCTACTGGGAAACAGAGGACATCGCTGCCAGAGTCGATGAGCTTCGTTCTGCGGGGTGGCAGGTCACCAGCGACGCGAAGGATGTTGGTGGGGGACTGCTCGTGGCGCAGTTGGCCGACAGCGATGGAAACACCATCGGGTTGAGGCAGCAGCCCTAACCGATGGCAAGCGCGGCCGCGATCATGGGCAACGCAGTCGCCCGATGTGCATGTGGCCGACAGCCATGATCTGATCCGGGTGCAAGGCGCACGCGAGAACAACCTCAAAGACGTCACCATCGAGATCCCAAAGCGCCGTTTGACGGTGTTCACCGGAGTCTCTGGATCGGGGAAGAGCTCGCTCGTCTTTGACACGATCGCCGCCGAATCGCAGCGGTTGATCAATGAGACATACAGCGCCTTCGTGCAGGGCTTCATGCCGACGCTGGCAAGGCCGGAGGTGGACCTACTCGACGGCTTGACGACGGCGATCATCGTCGATCAGGAGCGGATGGGCGCCAACCCGCGCTCCACGGTGGGCACCGCCACCGACGCCAACGCCATGCTGCGCATCCTGTTCAGCAGGCTCGGAGAGCCGCACATCGGCTCGCCCCAGGCGTACTCGTTCAACGTCCCGTCGGTGAAGGCCAGCGGTGCGATCACCGTCGACCGCGGCGAGGGCAGGACGAAGACCGAGAAAGCGTCGTTCAGCGTTCTGGGGGGCATGTGTCCGCGCTGCGAGGGGATGGGCTCGGTCAACGACTTCGACCTGTCTGCGTTGTACGACGACAGCCGGTCGCTCAGCGAAGGCGCGCTCACTGTCCCCGGCTACAGCATGGACGGCTGGTACGGCCGCATCTTCAGCGGCAGCGGGTACTTCGACATGGACAAGCCGATCGGCAAGTTCACCAAGCGGGAGTTGCACGACCTGCTCTACCGGGAGCCGACCAAGATCAAGGTTGAGGGGATCAACCTGACGTATGAAGGCCTGATCCCCAAGATCCAGAAGTCGATGCTCTCCAAGGACCCCGAGGCGATGCAGCCGCACATCCGCGCCTTCGTGGAGCGGGCGGTGACGTTCACCACCTGCCCCGAGTGCGACGGCAGCCGGCTCAGCAAGGAGGCCCGGTCGTCGAAGATCAAGGGGAAGAACATCGGCGACGTCTGCGCCATGCAGATCAGCGATCTGGCCGACTGGGTCCGGGACCTGGACGAGCCGTCGGTGGCCCCGCTGCTCACCGGGATCCAGCACCTACTCGACTCGTTCGTGGAGATCGGGCTGGGCTACCTCTCGCTCGACCGGCCGTCGGGAACCTTGTCCGGGGGAGAGTCACAGCGGACCAAGATGATCCGCCACCTCGGCTCGTCGCTCACCGACGTCACCTACGTCTTCGACGAGCCCACCATTGGCCTGCACCCCCATGACATCGAACGGATGAACGACCTGGTCCTGCAACTGCGGGACAAGGGCAACACCGTGCTGGTCGTCGAGCACAAGCCGGAGACGATCGAAATCGCCGACCACGTCGTCGATCTCGGCCCAGGCGCCGGCACTTCTGGTGGCGAGGTGGTGTTCGAGGGCACCGTCGAGGAGCTGCGGGCCAGCGGCACGCTCACAGGGCGGCACCTCGACGATCGCGCCTCGCTGAAACCTTCGGTGCGGACATCATCGGGAGTGGTCGAGGTACGTGGCGCCAGCGCCCACAACCTGGCTGACGTCGATGTCGACATACCGCTCGGCGTACTGGTGGTGGTGACCGGCGTGGCGGGGGCGGGAAAGAGCTCGCTCATCCACGGCTCGGTATCCGGGCGCGACGGCGTGGTGTCGGTCGACCAGACGTCGATCCGCGGCTCGCGACGGAGCAACCCGGCTACGTACACCGGCCTGCTCGATCCGATCCGGAAGGCGTTCGCCAAGGCCAACGGCGTCAAGCCGGCGCTGTTCAGCGCAAACTCAGAGGGTGCCTGCCCCAACTGCAATGGCGCAGGCGTCATCTACACCGACCTGGGAGTGATGGCCAGCGTCGCCACCACCTGCGAGGAGTGTGAGGGGAGTCGTTTCCAGGCCTCGGTCCTCGAGTACGAACTGGGCGGCAAGAACATCGCAGAGGTGCTCGAGATGCCGGTTACCGAGGCAAAGGACTTCTTTGGTGCGGGGGAGGCACGCATACCGGCCGCACTCACCATCCTCGACCGGCTCGCCGACGTCGGGCTCGGCTACCTCAGCCTCGGCCAGCCGCTGACCACATTGTCCGGCGGAGAACGGCAGCGGCTCAAATTGGCCACCCAGATGGCCGGGAAGGGCGACTTGTACGTCCTCGACGAGCCGACCACCGGTCTCCACCTTGCCGACGTCGAGCAGCTTCTCGACGTGCTCGACCGGCTGGTGGATTCTGGGAGGTCGGTCATCGTGATCGCGCATCACCAGGCGGTCATGGCGCACGCCGATTGGATCATCGACCTCGGACCAGGCGCCGGCCACGACGGCGGCCGGATCGTCTTCGAGGGCACACCAGCCGACCTCGTCGCATCCCGCTCGACGCTGACCGGCGAGCACCTGGCCGATTACGTCGGTAGCTGAGAGGGGCTGAGGGAGGTCTCCTCTGGTTTGCGACTCTGTGCCTCAAGCGCCCATAATCCACGTTATGTAAAGTCAGAGATGGGACTGCCATTCACAGTGCTCCCCTGACCTTACCCATACCAAACGCAGCGAAGCGAGCGAGCAGAGCGAGCCTCTCCGTTACTGTCCCCTCGTGCGACGTCAGGTGGTAGCGGTCGTCCTCTTTGCCGTTGTGGCTGCGCTGTTGGCGCCAGCCGCCAACGCCGCGCCGCAACGCCAGTCTCAGCTGGCTCCGGCGCCGGCTTCGGTTCCGACCAAACCGTGCCCCGACGTCCCCGGGGCGCGCTGCGGGTTCTTAACCGTGGCAATGGATCCAGCGGACCCATCGGCCGGGACGATCGACATCGGGTTCGAGATCCATCCGGCGCGCCTGGGCCGAACTCTGGGAACCATCGTCGCCATCGAGGGCGGCCCCGGATATGCCACCACCGACAGCCGCGATTGGTACCTCGATCTGTTCGATCCGCTGCTCGACCATCGCGACCTGCTCCTAATCGACAACAGGGGCACAGGACGGTCCGAAGCGATCGACTGCCCAGAGCTCCAGTCGTACCAAGGCGACTACGTGGCCAACGTCGGGCTCTGCGGCGCCCAGCTCGGCGCCACCTCTGACCTGTACGGCACAGCCTTCGCCGTCGACGACATGGCCCGGGTGCTCGACGCCCTCGGCATCGATGCCGTCGACATGTACGGCGACTCCTATGGCAGCTTCATGGCTCAGGCTTTCGCCGTGCGCCACCCCGATCGAGTGCGCACCTTGGTGCTGGACGGCACCTACCCGGTCGAGGACCAGGACCCCTGGTACCGCGACCTCAACGCGGCGTTGCGCGACGCGTTCCGGGTCGTTTGCCAGCGTGATCCGGGGTGCGACGCACTGGGTGGTGACCCGGTCGAACGGATCGCACGGCTGGCCGATGCCCTGCGTGCCGAGCCGCTCACCGGCACGGCATATGACGCCGACGGGGTACGGCGCCGGGTGACGGTGGACGCCCCGATGCTTGGCTACCTGACCGGCGTGGCCGCCTATGGGCACGCCGTGTACCGCGAGCTCGACGCCGCAGCCCGCGCCTACCTCCGGGACGACCCGGACCCGGCGCCACTGCTCCGCATCGCCGCAGAGCAGATCTACTGGGGCGATGGCGGGCCGGTCGAGGAGTACTCGGAAGGCCTCTACGTGGCGGCGATATGCAACGACTACCCCCAATTGTGGGACATCGAGTCGCCCATCCCCCAGCGGCCCGCGCAGTACGAGTCTGCTCTCGCCGAACTGAAGGCCACGCAACCGGCCGCCTTTTACCCGTACACCATTGATGACTGGGTGGCCTCACCCTGGGCGGAGTACACCTCCTGCATCCGGTGGCCGGTTCCGAGCAATCACGTGCCGCCGGTCGAGGCCGCCACGCCATACCCCGACGTCCCCACTCTGGTCATCGCGGGTGAGCTCGACTCGCTCACCTCCCCCGCCGGGGCGGAGATCGTTGCCGGGCGGTTCCCCAACTCGACCTATGTCGAGGTGGCGAATGGTGTCCACATCATGGCGCTGGCTGACTTCTCGCGGTGCGCATCCGACCTGACGGTCCGTTTCGTCAGCACCGGTGGTGATCCGGGCGACACCTCGTGCGCCGGCCGCTACCAGGAGGTGCGGGTGGTGGAGGAGTTTCCCGAGTCCCTGACCGAGGTGGACCCGGCGCCACAGGGCGACCGGGTCAAGTCCCCGGCGGCCGACCGCCGGGTGGTGGCTGCCGCCGCCAACACGGTGGCCGATATCTTCCCCCGCTGGTTCAATGCCGTCGGTTTCGACGGTGTCGGGCTTAGGGGAGGCAGCTTCACCTCGCGTGGGTCCGAATTCGTCCAGTTCCGGCTCCACAGGCTCGCCTGGGTGCCGCAGGTGCGGGTGAGCGGGACCGTCAGCTGGGATCGTATAAGCGGCGCCATCGTCGCCCGGATCCGAGTGCAGGGTCCCGCTCCCGGCCAGCTCGTGCTCCGGTGGAACGACTACCGGCAGTTGGCCGACCTCAGGGCGACCGGGACGGTCGGCAGCCGTCCCGTCGACCTGGTGATGTCTGCTCCCTGACCTTCAGCGCCGAACCAGCCGGGCGACCGCCAGACGAGCCGACCACCAACGCCGCGCCCATGGCGCCAAGCAACCAGATCGGGACCGCGGTGCCCGCCGCTCCCCCGGTGCCGGTTGGGATGCCCTCGGGCGGGGTCTGCAGCCCGGCGACCTGCTGGACGGCGACGTCAAAGCTGCCGCCCTCGACCGACCCGATGCCATAGATGAGGAATGCCGACCCCTCGGAGAGATCGACCTCGGTCTGGAAAAGGTCTCCTCCGCCCTCGGCCGAAGGGACCAGGGAAAGCGTGATCGCGCCCGCCTCCACCTCGGCGGTCGCCTCATCCCCATTGGCCACCTCGAGCGCCACCGGCTCGCCGTTGACCAGGAGATCGACGGCAGGCGCCTGTGCCTGGTGCCTGAGGACGACCCGCGCCTCGCCGGCCCCAACCGGGTCGGCGTTGTTGACGTAGACGGCGAGCGTCGGGTCCCCCGAGTTGGTCAGACCCGCCACCACGGTGGCGTCCGCTCCGTCAGCGAGATCCATTTCGGCGGCCAGAGCCGGCTCCTCGGTTTCGGGGTCGGCGCCCTCGGGGTAGATGGCAACGTCGTGGGGGCCGGATGCCACCGTGGTCGCCTCGGTGACGGTGCCAAAAGTCATCTCCTCGACCACGAGTTCGCCGTCGAGGTAGATGTCCGCCGGGAACCCACCCTCGCCCGGAATGGCATGGATGATGGTCAGCTTGCTCTCGGCCTGGGCGGCGAGCGCCGCACCGGCTCCCAGAGCGGTGATCACGACGGCGAGAATCCCCACGGTTGCCAGTCTTTTCATCGATCCCATCCTTTCGTTCATTGCCCCGAAACGACGAGGCTCGTGATCGAGCCATCGGCGTCGTATTCGAGCCCTTCCGCCAGCACATCGATGACCGTGAAGGACACCCAGGCGCCTTCGATGCCTTCCAACCGGAACTCGGCGCGCCCATCTGACTCCGGATGGCTCCGAGACCGCTACCGGAATCGTCCCCGACCAGACTGCGGTGACGGTGGCGCCGGGCACAGGCTTGCCGCCCGGTCCGGCTACCACCACCGTCACCGCCGCATCCCACTCCCCGTCCCCGGGGATCGGATTGCCCTCGAGCGTGACCGTCACCCCCGATGCCACCACGGTCGTGGTGACTCCGTCGGTCGTGCTCACCAAGCCGCTTGTGGGAGTTGCCGTCGTCGTCGGTTGGGTCGCCGATGTCGTCGGTGGGGCCGCCGATGTGGCGGTTCGCGCTGCCGCGATCTGAGGTTCGGCCTCGGGTCGTGGAAGTCGCCTCCGGCGCCGGTTGCGACGGTGCGGTCGGACGGCGAGCGGTTCCCGGTGTCGACCCGATCACCGTCTCAACCCTCGGCATCTCGCCGGTCACAACCACCTCTCCCAAGACGATTCCCGTCACCGCCGCGGCCAGTCCGGCGACCACGAGCAACAGCGCCTCCCCGGAGCGTCTCGCTACCTTCCTGGCACGCATCAACTACCCCGCAGACGAATGGCTCCACCACATGAGCGGCCCTCTCAATTGCCCTCCCGCGCCGCTTGTCCACCATGGTTCGGAGCGAAGGCTCGCCCGGTTTGGTGGGATCTGCCACGATCCGGGCGATGGCGCGCCACTACCGGGCACCCGGTTGGTTCACCACCCGGGTCTTCAATCCGCTGGTGTCTTGGTTCACCTACCGAGGCGTGAGCTTCATGGGATCGCGCGTCCTGGCTGTGCAGGGGCCGGAGCAGCGGCGAATGGCGCACCAACCCGGTCAACCTCCTCGAGTACCAGGGTCGGCGCTACCTGGTGTCGCCCAGGGGCGAGGGGCAATGGGTGCGGAACCTTCGCGTGGCCGGCGGTGGCGAGTTGCGGCTCGGCTCAAAGGCGGAGCCCTTCAGCGCCGCAGAGATCGCCGATGACGCCAAGGTCCCGATACTGCGCGCCTACCTGGAACGGTGGAAGATCGAGGTCGGCGCCTTCTTCGAAGGAGTGGGACCCGATTCCAGCGACGACGAGATCGGCGCCATCGCCCACCGCCACCCGGTTTTCGAGGTGCTGCCGGCTGCTTGAGCGACAGCGGCTATTCCCCGGCGGTCGTCTCCTCCAACAGCCCGGCGCGTTGCAAGACCTCGTCGGGAACGCCGACGAGCTGCCACGCCTCGGGGCTTATCCCCTTTCGGCGCGAGTAGTCGAGCGCCACCGCGACGAAATCGGCCTCGAGGCTCCGGTCGCGGGCCACCACACGATCGCGCGCCGCCCACATCGCCTCCTCGACAGATTCCCGTTCCTCGATCAACGATGCCCGCTCCGCCTCGTCGCGGGAATCCGAGATGAGGCGTCGCAGCGAGGCGAGGCGGTAGGCCATGGCGGCCCGCTCCGGGTCGAGCACCTCGGCGCGCTCCAGCCGCTCCAGATACCGGCGCACCGCCATGGCGTCCCGGCGGCTGACCCTGGATCCGGGCGCCGTCGCCGGTGTACGAAGCGGTCTTCGGTCACAGTGCCGACCGTATCACCCCAAACCACCCGGCAGGGAGAATCGATGGTCGCCATCGCCCGGGTTGCGCGGTGCGGGCCATCGTCGGCACACTCCCCCGGTGACTCCCTTCCTCGCCGGTCTCCTGGTCTTTGGCACATCGGCCGTGGTGCTGGTCATGGAGATTCTCGCCGGCCGGCTGCTCGCCCCATACGTGGGGGTCACCCTCGAGACGTTCACCGCGATCATCGGCACCGTTCTCGCCGGGATCGCCCTCGGGACGTGGCTGGGCGGGCGACTCTCCGACCGGGTCGAGCCTCGGCGGCTGCTCGGGCCCGAACTGGCGCTTGGTGGCGTGGCGGCGGCGCTGGCAGCGCCGATGGCCCGGCTCCTCGGCCCGACAGCGGTCAGCGCCAACCCACCGACGCTGGTGCTTCTGGTGCTGGTGACCGTGTTCGTCCCCGCCGCCCTCCTCAGTGCGGTTCCACCTACGGTGGTCAAGGCGGTGCTCGCCGACCTGGACCAGACAGGGAGCGTCGTGGGCCGGTACTCGGCGCTGGGAACCGCCGGGGCCATCGCCGGCACGTTTCTCACCGGGTTCGTCCTGGTCCCGCTGTTCCCCACCCCGCAGATACTGATGGGGCTGGCGGTCTTGCTCGTTGTCAGCGGGCTGGCGCTGTGGTGGTGGCTGGCCCCCACCCGGTCTGCCTTTCTGATCATCCCGGCACTCCTCGCCGGTGTCTGGCTGGGAGGCGCCCTGGCCGACCCATGCGAGACCGAGACCTCCTATTACTGCCTGCGGGTCGAGCAGGATGTCGACAACCCGTCGGGCCGGACCTTGTGGCTCGACACCCTGCGACACGCCTACGTCGACCTCGATGACCCCACCGAACTCCGGTTCACCTATACCCGGATGCTGGCGGCGGTGGCCGACGCCACCAGCGAGGGACCGATCGACGTGCTCCACATCGGTGGTGGTGGGTTCACCATGCCGCGCTGGTTGGAAGCGACCAGACCAGGGTCCAGCGGGGTGGTGCTCGAGCTCGACCCCGAGATCGTCGCTGTCGCCGAGGAGCGACTGGGATGGGAGCCGTCCCCGGAGGTCGACGTGCTCGTCGGCGACGCCAGGCTCGGCATCAGGCGGGTGGGTCAATCGAGCGCCGATCTTGCGATCGGAGATGCCTTTGGCGGCGTCGCGGTCCCCTGGCACCTCACCACCGGCGAGTTCGTCGGTCAGGTCGCCGCGGTCCTCCGGCCCAATGGCGTCTACGCGGCGAACATCATCGACGGTTCGGAGATGGCCTTCCTCCGCGCCGAGGCCGCCACCTTCGCAACTGTCTTCGAGCACGTGGCGGTGTTGTCACTCCCCGAGCGATTCGGCAGTGGGGGCAATTTCCTGGTGGTGGGGAGCGATGAACCCATCCCGGCCGACGAGATCATCGCCGCCGGCTCCCTTCACGACCTCGATCTGAGGGTGCTGACCGGCGACGAGCTCGTCGACTTCATCGCCGATGCGGAGGTCCTGACCGACGGCCACGCACCGGTCGACCAGTTGCTCACTCCGGGGAGATGACCGCCGGTCAGACCCCGTCGCGTCTCCACGAGCAGAGCTGCTCGAGCGCAGGGCGATCGATCAGATCGGGCTCGGCCACCGCCACCCGGACCGGCGTCCTGGCCCGCATCGTCGCGGTCCGCATCCCCTCTTCCAGATAGGCCCGCTCCCCCACCACGGCGCCGGGGCCGACCTCGCCAACGGTCTCGCCGTCCTTCTCCACCGACAGCATCCCGTCGAGTATGAGGAAGAGGGGGCCACCCTCCTCGCCCTGCTCGGTCAACAGATCGCCCGGGCGCAGTTGGCGCACCTCGGGACGGGCACCCTGCATGATCGTCGCCGACATCTGTCTCTCCAGCGCGCTCTCGACCTCGGCCACCAGCGCCGGGGAGTCCTCCTCTCCCCAGGGGCTGTGGGTGCCGAACTCGCCGCGGTACCAGTGCTCGACGTCGGTGAGGGCGCTCTTCGCCGCCAAGGGCCCCGTCGGGCCCGAACACCCAGTGGCGGGGAAACGAGCTGGCACCGACCAGTTCCACTTTCGCCGAGCCGGCAGCGTCGATTTCGAGAGCAAACGTGGTCCACACCGTCGGCGACACGACCTGGACAAAGGGAGGGTGCGACACCCGCCGCGGCGCCGGCATCCCGGCGCGCCCACCCGCCGTCTGGATGAACCTGGCCCGCTGCTCCGACCGCTCCACGGGCTGGCGCCGGTCGGGAAAGGCGACCGCAGCGACCCTCGTCTCCCAAGGCCCGACCCGTAGCGAGGAGCCACCCATCAGACCTTCGCTGTCCTGACCCCAGCCCGCATCCACCACCCGCCCGTCTTCGACCTCGACCCATCCCGACAACCGGTTGGCGAAGCGGAAGGTGTCGGCTTCAGCCAGCTGCTCCAGGTCGGCGAAGTCCAGATGGTCGGGGGGCGGCTGGTCGTAATGGGTGACGCCGGATTCGAACACACCTCGCAACAGAGGCATGCCGGTGATCGCCTCGGTGGGGATCCAGCTCACGGTGGCTGCAGTCGCCTGGTGTTTCATGGGATACCGCTCGGATAGATGTCTCGTTCGCCGGTGACCAGTAGGCGCGTTTCCTCGGCGATGTCCACCGCCTGATCGGCCACCCTTTCCAATGCCCGCGCCGCCATGATCATCCGCGTCGCCCATTCCAGCACGGAGCGGTCCGGCCCGATCGCCACGGCGGCATCAATCGCATCTTTGTAGAAGTCGTCAACCTCGGCGTCGAGCAGCTTGAGTTCCTCGACCGCCGAATCGTCTCTCGCCGCGAATCCCGCCAGCGAGCGGTCGGTGATGGGGAGCACCGCTTCGCCCATGGCACGGAGCAGCCCCGCCAGCCGAGGGTCGTCGGGGAGCCCGTCGGTGGCGATCACCATCTTGGCGATGTTCGACGCCTGGTCGCCCATACGCTCCAGCACGACGAGCAGATGGAGAAGCGAGGCGAGCAGCCGAAGATCGGAGCCCATGGGGCCCTGGGTTGCGGTGAGCACCATCCACTGCCCGTGGAGGTCGAAGTACAACTCGTCGATGACGCGATCGCCCTCCACAACCCGCTCGGCCCGGGTCCGGTCCCGTTGGTCGAGGGCGGCAACGGCCTCGGCGACCTGGGCCCGCACCTGCTTGCCCATATCGAGCGTGTCCGCTTCGAGCTTCTCCAGACTGGCGTGGAAGCGCCGGTTTGTGGTCATCGTGGGTGGTGACTGTATGCGCCCGTTTCCGATTCGGCGGAGCAGTCCGAGGTGGTCGTTACCCTGTCGGCCCCATCGGGGAGGGATGATGGAGGTCTGGCCCGGCCAGCCGTATCCGCTCGGCGCTACCTTCGACGGCGCCGGGACAAACGTCTCGATCTTCTCGGAGGTGGCGGACGCGGTGGAGTTCTGCCTCTTCGCCGACGATGGCACCGAAACCCGGGTCGAGCTCCCCGAGAGCGATGGGTTCGTCTGGCATGGCTACCTTCCCGAGGTCGTCGCCGGGCAGCGGTACGGCTTCCGGGTCCACGGCCCCTGGGAGCCCAGTCGCGGTCAGCGAGCCAACCCGGCCAAGCTGCTTCTCGACCCCTACTCGAAGGCGATCGACGGAACCGTCGCCTGGGGACCGCCGGTGTTCCCCTACAAGTTCGATGACCCCGACCAGCCGGACGACTCGGATTCGGCACCTTCGGTACCTCGATCGGTGGTGGTGAGCCCCTTCTTCGATTGGAGGGACGACCGCCATCCCCGGATCCCGCTCAACGAGACCGTGGTGTACGAGACCCATGTGCGCGGGATCTCGATGCGCCATCCCGAGGTCCCCGAGGAGATCCGCGGCTCCTATTCCGGGCTGGCCCACCCCGTCATCATCGACCATCTGACCCGGCTCGGGATCACCGCCGTCGAGTTGCTCCCGGTCCACGCCTTCATCCACGGGAACCACCTGGCCCAGCGGGGGTTGCGCAACTATTGGGGTTACGACTCGGTCGGCTTTCTCGCCCCCCACCACGAGTACGCCAGGTACGACGTCCCAGGGGCGCAGGTCCAGGAGTTCAAGAGCATGGTGCGGAGCCTCCACTCGGCCGGGATCGAGGTGATCCTCGACGTGGTCTACAACCACACCGCCGAGGGAAACCACACTGGGGCCGATGCTCTCCTTCAAGGGGATCGACAACGCCGCCTACTACCGGCTGCTCCCCGAAGACCTCCGGCTCTACAAGGACTACACGGGCACCGGCAACAGCCTCAACATGCGCCATCCCCACGTGCTCCAGCTGATCATGGACAGCCTCCGCTACTGGGTGATCGACATGCACGTCGACGGATTCCGCTTCGACCTCGCCGCCACCCTTGCCCGTGAGCTGCACGATGTCGACCGGCTGTCGGCCTTCTTCGACCTGATCCAACAGGACCCGGTGGTCAGCCAGGTGAAGCTGATCGCCGAGCCGTGGGATGTCGGCGAAGGCGGGTACCAGGTGGGGAAGTTCCCCCCGTTGTGGTCGGAGTGGAACGGCAAGTACCGCGACACGGCGCGCGATTTCTGGCGGAGCAAGGACCAGACCCTGGGCGAGTTCGCCGCCCGATTCACCGGCAGCTCCGATCTCTACGAGGCGACGGGGCGCCGGCCCTTCGCCAGCGTCAACTTCGTCACCGCCCATGACGGGTTCACCCTGGCCGACCTCGTCTCATACGACCACAAACACAACGAAGCCAACGGCGAGGATGGGCGAGACGGCACCGACGACAACCGTTCTTGGAACACGGGAGTGGAGGGCCCCACCGACGATCCGGCGATAGCGGATCTCAGGAAGCGAAGGGCGCGCTCCTTCCTGGCGACTCTCCTGATGTCCCAGGGGATCCCGATGATCTTCGGCGGCGACGAGATGGGTCGCACCCAGGGAGGGAACAACAACGGCTACGCCCAGGACAACGAGGTGTCCTGGTACGACTGGGACGACGTCGACGAGAGCCTGCTCGCCTTCACCGAGCAGATGATCGGCTTCCGGCGGGCACACCCCACCTTCCGTCGTCGCCGCTGGTTCCAGGGTCGTCCCGATCCATGGCAGCGCCGCGGTGGACATCGCCTGGTTCGAGGCCTCGGGGAGCGAGATGACCGAGCAGGACTGGGGGGCCGGCTTCACCAAAACGCTCGGGGTGTTCCTCAACGGGGAGGCCTTCCCCACCACCGACCTCAGGGGCCGCCCCCTGGAGGACGACAGCTTCTACCTCGCCTTCAACGCCCACACCGACCCGGCGACCTTCACCCTGCCGCCCGACACCTGGGGTGCCGGCTGGCAGCCTGTCATCGACACCGCGGTCGGTTTCCTCGATTCCGACGTCGCCCCGGTCCCCGCCGGCGCTCAGATCACCGTCGCCGCCATGGCGGTCGTGGTGCTGCAGCGCGCCGGAGTGACGGAGTCGCCAGTCGGCGTTCTGGCGCTCCCCCTACCCCCTCCGGGGCGACTTGGATGGGCCGTCTGCCGTCCGCCGTCCGCCGTCCTTGCAGGTCACCCGAGGCGGTCGGTGTGCTCGGTCCTCTCCTCGCCGTAGATCTCGGGGTTGACCAGGTTGGGTGGTCTTCTCCCCTCGATCATGGCGCGCAGGTTGTCGACCACCGCCAGGCTCATCGCCTCGCGCGCCTCCACCGTGGCGCTGCCGATGTGAGGGGTGAGGATCACATTGGGGAAACGGAACAGCTCGGGGCTCGGGGCGGGCTCCCCCACCGGTGGCTCCTGCCAGTAGACGTCCAGTCCGGCTCCGGCGATCTCACCGGCTTCGAGCGCCGCGATCAGCGCCTGCTCGTCCACGATGCGGCCCCGTGCCGTGTTGACGAAGAAGGCCGACCTCTTCATCAGGCCGAACTGGCGGGCGCCGAACATCAGGTGGGTCGTCGGGTTGTAGGTGGCCATCACCGACACCACGTCCGACCTGACGAGCAGGTCATCGAGTTCAGGAACCCACTCGACTCCCAGTTCCTGCTCGCTCGACTCGGGCAACCGGTTGCGCTTGGTGTAGATGATTTCCATCTCGAAGCCGCGCATCCGGCGGACGATCTCGGTCCCGATCGCCCCGAGACCGACCATCCCCAGCACCTTGCCGGTCAGCCCCTGGGGTGAGGAATGAGACCGACTGCTCCTGGTGGAACCGGCCGGACCGGACGAATTCGTCGGCCTCGACCAGCCGCCAAGCGAGCCCGATGATGAGGGCGCAGGTGAGATCGCAGGTTGCCTTGGTGATCACGTGCGGGACCACGGTCACCGGAAGCCCGCGTTTCGTCGCTGCTTCCACATCCACCACGTTGGGGAAGAGCGCCATGGTGGCGATGCCCTTGAGCCCGAGGTGACGCCGCCATCACCTCTTCGTCTATCGGGTGTATCGCCCAGCATCCAGATGTAGTCGGCATCCTCGACCCCGGCGAGCAGATCGGGCTTGCTGATCATCCGATCGCTTTCGTGCACCTCGACGTCGGCGATCTCCTCCAGAGCGCTCCGTCCGACATCCATCACCGGTTGCACCACGAAGACCTTTGGTCTGGCCACCTCAGGCTCCGAACACCCATGCTGCAGTGCCCCGGAGCAGCGCATGGCGCTCCTCCTCGCTCAGCTCTTCCATCCGCTCCAGCCGGCCGACCGGGTCGTCAAACGTCATTGGGGCCGGCCAATCGGTGCCGAAGATCACCCGGTCGGCGCCGACCACATCGATCAGGAACCGCAGGTTGCGCGGCGTGTAGACCACGGTGTCATAGAGGAAGCGCCTCACGTACGAGCTGGGGCGGTCCTGGGTGGCGCCACGTTCTCCGGGCCAGACATCCCATCCCTTGTCGAGCCGGTCGAGGGCATATGGCACATAGCCGCCGCCGTGGCACAGGCAGATGGTGAGGCGCGGGTAACGGTCGAGCACTCCCCCGTAGATGAACGAGGCAAACGTGATGGTCCGGTCGACCAGGTTCCCGATCGAGTTGAGCAGGAAGTACTTGGTCGTCCGGTAGGCGACGACCGTCGGCTGGTACTGGTGCACGAGGAGGAAGACGCCGAGCTCCTCGGCCGCTTCCCACACCGGATCGAAGATCGGGTCGTCGTAGGTGAGACCGTTGACGTGGTCGTCGACCATGAACCCGGTGAGCCCGAGCTCGACCATCCCACGGGTCATCTCGGCAACCGCCCGCTTCGGGTCCTGCATCGGGAGGGTGCCGAGACCCATGAACCGCCGGGGGTGATCGCGCACCATCCCGGCGATCTCCTCGTTCGCCTCCCTGGCGATCTGCTCGGTGACCTCGGGCTCCTGGTGGTACTGGTAGAAGACATCCGTAGGCGAGACGAGCTGGACATCGATCCGCATCTCATCCATGGCCTCGATGCGCCTGGCCACATCCCAGAGGTTGCGCTCGTTGCCGAGCTCGCCGTCGGCGCTCGTCATCCCGTGCCAGTCGGTGCCATCGACGAGCACCGCCTTCTGGAACCGCTGCAGCGTGCAATGGCAGTGGACGTCGATGATCCGACTCATCGAGGCTCCCCTCAGTGCCCGTGCATCATGTGGGTGATCCGGGCGGTCCACTCGTGCTTGGTGGCCGCGGAGACGACCCGCATCGCCTCCTGGTACGCCTCCGAGGCCAGGAGCCGCTCCGCCGCCTCGGCGTCGGGCAGTTGGACATCGAGGATCCAGTCGAAGTCGGTCTTCAGCGATCCCACCCCGGTCCCGATGGTCACCCGCTCCACACCGTCGGCGTCCTTCGAGCCGGCGCACCGCATCGATGGCGGCGCTCTTGGCGTCCTCGGCGACCTCGTCCCTCCACACGAACATGGCGGCGTGACGTACTGCCCCGGCGTTATCAGGGGGACATCGCCGTCGTACCACCAGTCGACCCGCGCCGTCAGCTCCCCCTGCGAGACCTCGGCGTTGTACACCGCCACCTCGTGGTGGACGTCGTCCTTGTTGTAGGCCTCGAGCCCTGCCTCGTCGGCGAAGTCGAGGTGGAGCGCCACGTCGAAGCTCGACGGAGGGCCGGTGGCGGCGGCGCGCCAGCGGGGCGTCCTGTCCCACGGTTTGGTGTCGTAGAGGTGGAGCGACCCCCCGAAGAGGTCGGAGCCGAAGTCGATGGCAACCGGCCCGGCGGCGGTGAACCGCATGTAGGCCGACCCCATCTGCATCCGCTTCATCTCCTCGGGCCCGTTGCCCGGTCTGAGCAGGAAAAGGGCGGAGTGTCTCAGCACGTGGTTCCTCCTCGTGTTGAATCGATCGGTGGCGACGCGGCGCGGTTCACGCCTCGACCATCGGCGCTTCCATCTCCTCGAAGAGCTCGAGGATCTCTGCCTGCAGGATCGCCACGGCGCGATCGGTCTGGAGCCGGGGGAAAGGAAGGTCGATGGTCAGGTCGCGGAACACGACACCCTGGCTGCTCATCATGATGACCCGGCTCGACAACAGGACCGCTTCCATCACGTCGTGGGTCACGAAGAGGACCGTGGACTTCGTGGCGAGCCACAATCGCTGCAGCTCGGCGCGCAGATCGCGTGCCGTGATGGCGTCGAGATGGCTGAACGGCTCGTCCATGAGCAGCAGATCCGGCTCGATCGACAGCGCCCTGGCGATACCCACCCGCTGCTGCATCCCACCCGATAGCTGGCCGGGATACATGCCGCCGCTGCCCTCGAGATTGACCAGCGACAGGAAACGCTTCCCGTGCTCGCTCCGCTCTTCGTTCGACCCTTCGTCGAGCACATACTCCATGTTCTGCAGAACCGTCTTCCAGGGCAGGAGACGGGGGTCCTGGAAGACGTAGCCGATGCGCGCCTCGCCCTCGTTGCGACCGATCACCTGGAGGGTGCCGCCACTTGGCCGCTCGATCCCGGAGACCATGTTGAGGAAAGTGGTCTTGCCGCACCCCGACGGCCCCACCAGGGTCACGAAGGTGTGCCCCTCGGCCTGGAAGCTGATGTTGCGCAGCGCCACAACTGGTTCCTGGCCCGCCCGGGTGGGAGCGAAGACCTTTTTCACCTCTTGGGCGATCAGCCGCGCCAAGCGCCACCTCCCGTCATGCCGACCACTCCTGTCCTCCCACCCTCCAGGCGCGCGCCCGATGCACCACGCGGTCCATCACCAGGCGGTCGAAGGCCAGGATGATGACCATCATCACCACTCCCCACGCCATCATCCCCTCGAAGCTGCGGGCGTCGTACCAGAAGTGGGCGCGGAACCCGACCCCCTGGTCGTTGCCGAACCACTCGGTGAGCAGCACCGCACCCCACGCCGCAAGCACCGCCGATCGGAACCCGGCAGCGATGTACTCCATCATCGAAGGGATCACCAGCCAGCGGACCTGGCGCCTGGTGGACACCCGGTAGGCATCGGACATCGAGAGCAGCTTGCCGGGGGTGGCCGTCGCCCCTTGATAGGTGGACACCACCAGTTGCGGTGTCGCCGAGACGATGGCAACGAAGATCGGGCCGATGTTGCTGAATCCCCACCACATGACCGCAAGCAGCGCCCAGATGAACGCCGGCAGGGTGATCCCCACGAGGACCAGGTCGGCGAGGAAGTAGCGGACCCGCCACCAGCGCGCCATCGCCACCCCGGTTGCCGTCCCGAGCAACAACACCACCGTCAGAGCGATCGTCACCCGGACCAAGCTGATCCCGATATTGGGGAACACCTCGCCCCGTTGGAACTCCTCGATGAGGAAACCAAAAGTGGCCACCGGCGTCGGGATGTCGGCGAAGACGGTCCCCGCCAGCTGCCACATCAAGAGGAAGAGGATCCGGGCCGTCCAGCGAGCGGCACGATCCGAGGTGAGCCAGTGGTACCAGGGCCGGGGCTCGGGCTCGAGGGCGAGTTCGGGGTGGTCGGCGACCGTGGCGCTGGTCACGTCCTGGCGCCCTTCGCCCCTGCCGGATCACGCCATGCGAATACCCGGCGCTCGGCCGGGGCGATGAGGAAGCGCTCCACGGCGATCACGAAGATCACGAAGAAGAACATCCACGCCAGGGCGGTGACCACCGAGAAGATCTGGAATGCCTTCTCCAACTGGTATCCGACCCCCAGATACCCGCCAAAGGTCTCGGCCAGGGCGGCCAGCTTCCATGAGTTGGCGAAGGAGACCCGGCCGCTGGCGAAGAGGAAGGGGACCACCGAGGGGAAGACGATCGCCCGGGCCGTCTGGCGTGATGACCTCCGGAAGGAGCGGCTCATGGCGAGCAGTCCCCGGTCCACCGATTCCACCCCTGCGGCCACGTTGAGGGCGATCCCGGTGAAAGCCTCCAGGGCGACCACGAAGGCAGGACCCCAAGGACTGATCCCAAAGACGATCAAGGCGATCACCGCGTAGACCAGCAGCGGCACGTTGGCGAACAGGTAGACGAAGTCGTGGAAGAAGGCGCGGGCGTAGCGGTAACGGCCCATCGCCAGCCCGATCGGGATGCCGATGGCCAGCGCCATCGCCCACCCCGCCATCGTCTTGACAAAGCTCGCCCCGAAGTTGATGAACACTTCGCCGGTGATCACCAGGCTCCACATCTCGGCAGCCACCGCCCATGGCGAAGGGAGCACGTATGGCTCGAAGACGAATGCCGAGAAGAGAGCCCAGAAACCGATGAAGGCAACCATCCCGAGCACCGACCAGAGCACCCGGTCGCGCGAGCGCCGGCCCGCCACCAGTGTGTCGATGGCCTCCTGTTCGATCTCCTCGAGGCTCTTCTCGACGGTTGTCATGGCCTCCTACGGGCTATCAGGCTCGAGGCACCACCCGATGGCCCGCCGCGTCGGGACAGTCCCCGAAATCGGCTTCCCGCACCAGGCTGTCAGGTGCCTTCGGGGCACGGAGAGTCATCGGCCGGCTCCATCGGCTCGTGGCGGGGAAACTCGGCGTCCTCGGCGACGATCCCGGCCTCCTGCACCAGGTCGAAGACGGGCTCCTCCCCCTCGATCCACTCCTCGGTCAGGTAGGGGCTCTCGACGAACCAGTCGAAGGTGTTGGCGAAGTAGTCCTTCATGAACTGCGCCTGCGACTCGTCGTCCACCGCGAAATGCTGCGGGTAGGTGTCGATGATCTCGTCGCGGTGCTCCGCCCACTGCACCATGGCGCAGTCCCACACCTCGAGGAAGAAGGCAGCCGCTTCGGGGTTGGCGTCGAACCATGCCTCCCGCGAGACGAATGCGTTGGAGAGAACGCCCTCGTGCCCCGGCACGATGTTCTCGCCGTAGAGCTGCGAAGCCGACTTGCCGTCGTACATCACGGTCAGGTCGCCCGACGCCATCGCCGGGATCACCTGGGTGGGATCGAGGATCCCGGCGCACGCCTCACCCTCCTTCAGCAGCGTGGGGATCACCTGGTAGTCGGCGGTGACGATCCCGAGGTCGTCCGAGCCCTCGGCGAGCTCCCTGCCATCGAGCTCGTTGATCAACGAGGCCCAGATGATGGTGTTGCCGGTGACCGACTCGCTGGCGATCCGGCATCCTTCGGGAAGGTCCGATGCCGTCTGGTACGAGGGGTCGGCGGTGACCAGAACGTCCTTGTTCATGTTGAACTGACCGAACGTCGACCGTGTCGATCCCCTGCTCTTCGAGCAGAGGCGTCTCGTAGGTGCCGGTCGAGATGACGTCGGCGTGCCCGCCGGCGAAGGTGGCGAACTCGTCCCACGTCGCAAGCTGGAGGATCCGGAAGCCGGACTCCTGCTCCATCGTCTCGAGGATCCCCTGGTCCTTCATCCAGTCCCACGCCGGATCGGGGGCGAAGGTGAACCGGATGACGTCGGATTCCTCCCCTGCGGCCCCGCCGGACACGGTCGTTTCGGTTCCGCCGGTCTGGCCACCGCAGGCCGCCGCCACCAGCGCCAAGAGGGCGACCATGGCCGTCAGAGTTCTCCGGGACATCCTGACCTCCCGTGGAATTCGGTCCGATCCGGCACTCTATAGGATGTTAGGAGCCGACGCTGAGAACGTGTGTGTACGATTGTCAGCGTTTTTCTACGTTCTATGGGATCGCTGCTACTCGGCGGGAAGCGACTCCCGCAGACTGCGCTCGATCTCGACCAACCCGTCGAGATAGCTGTCCAGGTCCTCTCTGAGCACCTTGACCTGCTCGGAAGCCCGCTGCTCCGCTCCACTCCCCGGTGCGCCCAGCGCCAGCCCAGCGGTCTTGACCGCCAGCGTGTCGATCCCGGTGATCGTGCTCGCCACCTGGGCCAACGTCTCGTTGCGCCGCCGCCGCACCGTCTCCACCACCTCCAGTTGCTCGCGCAGCTCGGCGGCCACCGCCGACTGGGGGTCGATCGCCTCGAGACGCTGGTCGAGGCCCTGGGCGCCGACCGTGTCGAGGAACTCGTCGGCCTTCTGCGACCACAACACCGAGTCGTATAGCTGACGGCAGACGTCGTCGACCCGGACCTTCATCCCGGCGATCCCGGTGTCGCCCGGGAGGTCACTGGTGGCTTCTCCCAACCGGTCGCGTGCCGCCAGCGCCGACGCCATGTAGCGGAGGTGCTCCTCGTCGAGCACGCTGAGGTCGCGGTCGAACTGCGGCGCCAGGAGCGAACCGACCAGCTTGGGGTCGCGGAGGTGGAGGATCACCGATGTGATCCATGCCGCGATCCCGGCGCCGATCGCCCAGGGCAGAGTCACCAGACCCGTCAACAGCCCGAGCGCAGCGAGCGCACCCCCGGTGACCAGGCCGGCGGGAGAAACGGTCGCCTTGGCCAGGATCCTCCCCCGGCGAACCCGGGGGTCGTTGCGGAAGACGGTGGAGAAGCGCTCGCTCAAAAGTTCGAGATGACCGACTGGAAGACGCGCTCGATGGTGAGCGGGTCGGTGGCCAGGTAGAGGCGGGCCGACGTGCGCGTCGGCGATCGCCTGGAGTGCTTCCACGTCGGCGTCCTCGCCGTATGCCACCGGGAAGACCCTCACCGTCTCCCGCTCGCTCGAACCGAGGAACTCGAGGAGCGGATCGAGTTCGCAGCCGGGCGGGTCGTCTTCGCACATCCCGTCGCTGAGGAGGACCACGGCGTTGATCTTGCTCGGGTCGAGCCCGTCACGCACCGCCTGCACAGTCGCCGCGGTGGAGTCGTACAGCCCGGTCCCGCCGTCGGCGATGAGCGATTGCACGGACTGCTCGATCTCACCCCGCGTGTCGCGCAGCGGCCCAGGTGGGACCAGTTCGACGTAGTCACGCTCCCCATCGAGGAAGGTTGAGAACACCCACAGCCCCACCTCGTCCTGCGGCTGGAACTCGTCGAGGCTCCCCAGGACCGCTTCCTTCGCCAGGTCGAGCTTGGTGAACCCCTCGCCGCCGAGGTCGCCCATCGAACCACTCACGTCGAGCAGCATGATGACCCGCGCCCTCTTGCGGTATTGCTCCCAGCTGTCGATCAGCCCGACCAGCACCTCGGGGGCGGGAAGCTCGAGCTCGGTCTCGGGCTGCGACGGGTTGAGCCCATTGGCGCTGTTGATCGGGTCGCCCACGGGAACAGCGGGATTCCCTGGACGGAAGCCGAACTCGAGCACCTTCGCCTGGTTCTCCGGGTCGTCGACCACGGATTGGCGGAAAGCGAGGGCGGCCTCACGCTGCACGTCGGTCACCCAGGGAGCGTCGAGCACGTACGCCGGGTTGTCCGAGAAGAGCGTGCCCTCCTTCGGATAGACCGCCACCAGCGGCACGTTTGGCGGCTCGAGGCCTTCGTCACCGGTGTCGGCCGGATCGCCGCGGTTGTAGGCGAGGATGCTGACCTCCTCGACGGCGACCGCCGACACGTAGGTCAGCGGCCTCCCCGCCAGGTCCTCGCGCAGCATGTTGTCGAGGAAGGTGAGGGTGGTGTCCCCGTAGTGGACGACCGACTCCTCGACCCCGGTGACGAACTCCCTCACCTGGGTCGAGCCGACGTCGTCGAGGGTGAGCCCCGAGGTCTTGCCGGTGGCGCCGTAGAAGGTGGCGACCGTGGCCGACAGACCCGATGTCGAGAAGTTGGGGTTGGTCTTGCCGAGACGGAACGGCCCCCACTCCGGGTGGCCGAACGCACCCCATCCATCCGGGTCTCTGGACAGCTCGAGGACGTCTCCCCACCCGATCTCGGCCTCGGGCCAGCCGAGTGCCTCGGCCATGGGGCGGGGCATCCCCAGGACGAGCGGGGTGAGCATGATCCGCTCGAAGTCGTTGGCGATCGGCTCCTCGCCCGCCTCGCTGAGTCTCTGGTTGACGATCGATCCCCAACTCGAGGCGGCGGGGCTCCACAGCACGGGCTGCGGTCCCTCGGGGATGCCCTCGGGCCACCCGGCCGAGAGGAGGTTCGCCGCTACGCCCGAGGAGACCCGGTAAACGGTGACGGACGCACATTGCCCGTCCACCTCGAACCCTGTTGCGTTGAACTCGGCGGCGAGATCGGTGAGCAGCGTGAACTTCTCCGGTGAGGTGGCGACCGGCACCTCGACGCACCCGGCGGCGACGGTCGGGCCCGGGCCCCCCGAGATGGTGGTGTCGCTGGAACCGGCGGTACAGGCCCCAACGAGAACCAGCACGACGAGGAGCGACCCAAGGGTTGATGACTTCATGTGCCTGTCATTGTGTCAGGTCGCGCCAGCTGTCGAGGAGCGTCTGGCTGGTGGCGTCGTCGAGCGGCGGCGACTGGACGCCTGGCTGCCCCAGGCCCTCGGGCAGCTCACCAGGATCGCCGCTGGGGGGTCGAAGCCCGGCCGGCCCGAGCAATGAGGCGATGTCCGGTTCGAGCAGACGCTCGGCGGTCCGCCGGGCATCGGACCCTCCCCCAGGCGCCACGACGTAACTCACCCAGGGAGCCGGGTCGGGGTAGGTGACCACCAACCGGCCGCCGCGACCCGGCGCATTGGCCAGTTGCGAGGCGATGGCAACCTCGGTGGTCACCGCGGCATCGGCCCGGCTCGGCCCGAACAGCACCATGTCGGCCATCAGCCGGCCATCATCGCTGGCGACCAGACGGAGGCTTTCGGCCAGCCCTTCTGGGCGTCCCGTCCCCAGCCAGGGCGCTCCAGGCTGCCAAGCCCGCCTCGGTGAGAGTTGGGTCGGCCAGCCCGAGCTTGAAGATCCCCCAACTGTCGCTGCCCCCCAGGTCCGACCATTGCTGACCGAGCGCTCCTTCCACACAGGCGAGGTCGGGATCTCCGCCGCAACCCGAAGAGAGCACATTCGCCCGCTCCAGCCAAACCGCCACGGCGACAGGCGATCTGGCGAGCTCACCTGAACTGGCCAGCCCGTCGGGAAGATCTCCGGGAGGCGCCACCAGCACCTCGTCCTCGGATATGGGGTCACCCGCGGTCCAGGTGCGGACAGCAGCGTCTACTTCCTCGCCGAGCGAGTCGCACGCCGGGCGCAGCGACAGCGGGCAGGCCAGGGTGACATCGGCTGTCGCCGGTGGGCCGGTTGCGGTGGTGGTCGTGCCGTTGTCTGGAGCGGTGATGCGAGGTATCGCCCATCCGGCAAGTAGGACCAGACCGCCGACGATTGCGGCTACAAGGGCAGCCCGCCACCCACTCACCCGCCACCATCGATCCGCATTTGAGCCTGCGATGGTACTGGGATCGGTGTCGTCGGACCCCTCCGCTGAACTCGGCGGCGCAGGTACCGTCGGCGCACCCTGGAGGCGGCGGCTTGTTCGAAGATCTGATCGGATGGATCGAATCGCTCGCCAGCGCGCGCTGGTTCCCGTTCCTGGTGCTCGCCATAGCGCTGCTCGATGCCATCTTCCCGGTCGTCCCCAGCGAGACCGCAGTCATCACCGGCGGAGTGGCCGCCGGCTACGGAGAACAGACCCTGTGGGTCATCATCGCTGCCGGCGCGTTGGGCGCATTCCTCGGTGACAACATCGCATATCAGATCGGCCGGTCTGGCTCGTCGTGGGTACGCAGGCGTGCCTCCGGCCGGATGCAGTCCAGGATCGACTGGGCGTCTCACCATTTGCGCAAACGGGGCGGGCCGCTGCTGGTGACGGCGCGCTTCATCCCCGGAGGCCGCAGTGCAGTCACCCTGGCGTCAGGGCTAACCAGACAGCCAGGGGACCGTTCGCAGCCTGGGTGGCGCTCGCCGGGCTGCTTTGGGCAGCTATGGCGCCCTGCTCGGCTACTTCTTCGGGGAGCGGTTCCAGGACAACCACACCGTCGCCTTCCTTTTGGCGTTCGGCGCCGCACTGGCTGCTGGCGCTGGTGATCGAGGTCGTGCGGCGTCTGGTGGAGCGCCGCAGCGGTGATGACTGAGCCGACGATGTCGAAGCCGATGAAGACCGACTGAGCGGCGGCGCCCTCTCCCCGCCTTAAGCTTGTGCTGCAACGGGAGAGTGGGTGAATGACAGTCGACGTGACCGGCGAATCTTCTCGCGACCTGCGTCTCACAGACGCGTTGGAATCGGCAGCCCCTGGGGTTGTCGTCGTGCTCGCACAATCCCCGATCGGCGCCGCCGGCCCCGTGGCGGAGGCCATCGGACAGGCGGGGTCTGACCGGTTTCAGGAGGACCGCCGGCCGTGAGCCCGCCAGATCGCGGCCCGGGGCCATCGCCGTCGAGTTGGGCATCGATGCCTCGTCGCTAGCCGCCGGTGGGAGGCCGCAGGCGGTTCTTCTCGAGGAGGCACAGTGGGCCGACCCGACCTCGCTCGGGTTGCTCCGCCATCTCATCACCCGCCCCGACGGTGTCCGGCTGATGGTCATCGCCCACCGCCCACCGGACGAACTCGACCGTTGGTGGCTCGAATCCATTGCGGCAGCCGCCAGGGACCACGGCGTCCTGATCGAGACGACCGGTGCCGAAGATGCTCCCGACCGCTCCCTCGAGCAGCTCGATGAGGCCGGCCGAGAACTGGTGACTGCCGCCTCGATGGCCGGGGAGCCCATCACCGTGGAGGAGGCCGCCACCATCCTCTCGCTTGGTGAGACCGAGGCGCTCGGCGTTGCCGAGGCCGCCTCCTCCGCAGGCTGGCTCCTCGAGCTGCGGGGCGGGTTCATCTACTCCCCCTCGGCCGGGCCCCTGACCATCGGAGAGAGCAGACGGGGTCACGAGGCGGCCCGTCTCGCCTCGGTGTTGGAGGCCGCCGGCGGTGACGCCGGGGTCATCGGCTACCACCACCTCGACGCAGGCCACCCCGAGGTCCCGCCTTTTCTCGGCTGGCCGCCGCCGCCATCGAAGCCGACCAGCATCGGGCGGTCAGGTGAGGCGTATCACCTCGCCGAGACCGCTCTCGGGGCTCAACCGGGGGCCGCCGTGTCCGACCCGGAGACGGCGGGGCGGTTGCACCTCATCTGCGGTCGTTTCCTCCACTGGGCCGGGTTATCGGAGCGGGCTGCCGAACACCTCGTCGCCGCCACCCGGCTGCTCACAGGGGTGGAGCGGATCGACGCCCTCGGCTTCGAGACGGCGGTTGCCGGCGATCGGCAGATGCCTCAGGAGGCCGAGCGGATATCCGCCATCGCATGTTGGGAGGCGAGCCGCCAGGGCGAGACCGCCAAGCTCGGTTCGCTCTACGACCCTGCGCGCCCACCAGGTGGACCGGATCGGTTTCTCCGCCGAGGCCGAGATCATGCTCGACCGCGCCGACGTCCTCCTCGAGCAGGCGGCCACACCGGTACAGCGGTACTACGCCGCCGTCAACCGCGGCTGGATCGCCCTCGACCATGGGGAATTCGCCCATGCGGAACGCGAGTTCGCCCGTCTCCGTGACGAGGCGATGGCGAGCGAGCCGGAGGCATCGCAGGCGGACAAGGAGGCTTGCTGGGGACGGGCGCTGTTGGCGACAGGGCAGGTGGACGAAGGTCTCGCCGCCCTGGACCGCGCCGAGGAGCTCGCCGGGAGCGCCAATGTCGAGGCACCGGTCTTCCTCGCCGAGATCGCCAGGGCCGAGGCGGTCGATCGCCATCGGGGCGCTACGAGGATGGCCTGACGGCTGCGAACCGGGTCCTCGATCTCGTCGAGCGCAGGCTGCCTGCCTGGGAAAACGTTGCACGGGCCCTCCGCGCCCAATCCCTCATCGGCTTGGGCCGGGTCGAGGAGGCCTCTACCGAGATCGCCGCCGCCTCGCCGCCTGCCCGCCCGGCGCCGACGGGTGTCGCTGGCGTGCCCGTTGCCGCGCCCTCCAGTTGGAGATCCAGACCTCGTTGGGGAGCCCATGGCCGGCGCAGGAGGCAGCCGACCTCGCCGACCAGATGCTCCACTCCAAGCTCTATCACTGGGCCATCGACCTGATGTGTGCCCGCGCCATCCACGAGAAGGACGACGAGATCGCCGCCGCCGCGCTCGGTCTGGCAGTCGAGACCGGCAACCCGATGGGTGCAGCCCGGGCGGCAACCGCAGGGCGTCTTGTGGGGCAAGCCCGCCGCCGCCCCCGCCGTCCGCTCGGTACAGCGCATGGCGGCATCGGTGCCCGCAGAGTGGCGTCCTCAGTGGGAGGCGCTCCCCGAGGTCGAACCCGCCTTGTCCGCTCCCCCACCGGACGACGACGCCGTGGCGGCTGCCGACCACGATGAGGCACTGGACCGGATCCTGGCCGCATCGGGCCTGGCGGGTGTCGAAACCGTGCTCAGCCCGGCCCAGAGGCGAGCCAGGGGGTTGGTCGGTCCCCGTCGGCACGGTCCGCAGGCGCTGGCCCATGGTTGTCGCCGCCGCACGTGGGTGTGGTCGTGGTGGCAGGTGCCGCCTCGCTGGCGGTTGATCAGTCTCACCGATCCGGGTCCCACGACCACAGTGCCCCGCTCCAACCACCACCGTTCCCCTGGCTCTCGAGGAGACGGTCCTTCCCGAAGTGACGGAACGGGACTTCTTCACCGGGACCGCGTGAGCACAGGGCGGGGAACGACCGTACCGGCGCCTTCGATGCGGAGCCGGTCAGCTCCGCCCAGGGCCATTACTGGGTGCGTCCCACGCAGCAACCGATTGACGCGGCGCCGGTGGCATACGGGAGCATGCTCCTCGTCGCCGGCAACGACAGCACCCTCTACGGTCTCCACCAGGAGACCGGCGGCGTCATCTGGAGGCTGTTGGCGGATGGGCCGATACACACAGCCCCCGCCATCGGGACCATCGAGACCGCCGATGCCGCGTCCCCTGCCATCGTCGTGGTGGCCGGCGACGACGGGATCGTGCGCGCCCGCGAGGCGCTGCCCGACAGGGTCACCGAGCGCTGGGCGGTCCAACTCGGCGAGCGGATCCGCTCGTCGCCCGCAGTGGCCGACGGCGTCGTCTACGCGGCGACCAGCGAAGGCTCGGTGCACGCTCTCGATCTTGGGACCGGATCCGAGCTGTGGCGGTTCCCCAGACGAGGGACCGTGGGGCCGGTCAGCGCCGATCTCGACCCTCCACGATGGCGTGCTCTACGTAACGACAAGCGATTCGACCGGCAATGTCATCCTGATCGACACCGCCACCGGCGAGGAGATATGCCGCCGGGAGACCGACGCACCCATCGAGGTCAACCCGATCGTCTCCGATGAGGTGGTCTACGTCTCCAACACGGGCAGTCAGGTGTACATGTTCCCCGCCGGTGTCTGCAACGGCCTGGTCGCCGGCGACCCCCATCACTCCTGCGGGAGAGACCGGTCATCGTCTGCTCCGGCGATCCGCGACAACGTGATGTACATCGGCGAGGGCACGTTCCTCTATGCGATCGATCTCGCCACCAACACGGGGATCTGGGAAGAGGTGGTGCAGGCCGGAGAGCAGTTTGGCTCGGTGACGGTGGCGGGCGATGTCGTCTACGCCGGCTCGGACGACGGGAATCTGTACGCGGTCGATGCCGACACCGGTGAGACCTTGTGGACGTGGCAAACGGGAGGTCCGGTCCGGGCGGCTACCGCCGTCATCGACCACATCGTCTATGCGGTGAGCCTCGACGGGATGGTCTACGCCATCGGAGGCGAATGAGTAGTCGCCGCCCCGCCAACCCTGGGTTGGGGAGTACCCGGTGGGTAGCTGCCAACCCAGGGTTGGAGCGCATTGGGGCGGGTGCCGGACCCGGAAGGGGCCGGGAAGTGGGGAGTCGACACATGTGTGGCCCCGGCCGGGTCCGATCGGGGCGACGGCGCCGTTGGTGCGGGCGGCGCCGTCGCCTGCTCGACCGGTTCATGCCCCGACGGGGCCTCGCATGTCAGCGGTACTCGATCCCGGGGAGGAGTCGCCCGGGAAGCCGGCCCGGTGCGGATCACGGTGCCCGTCCACCAGCATCCTCCCGTCGGCGAGATCGCTCCGAGCTCCACCGGTCCGCCGCATCGAGCGGCCAGGCGACGCCCTCCGGATCTACCGAAGGGCTGATGTTCCGGCGGCGACGTCTCCGGGGTGGTCGCCACAGTGGCGGTGCGCAGCATCATCGGTGCCGCCAGCAGCACGAGACAAAGACGGCAGCCATCGGCGAGATCACCCGGAGCTGCCAGCGGGGCGGCTGTCTGCCGGGCAGCGGCGAGTGGCCGGCGGTCTCGACGACCGCCGTCCTCAGCATCGCCTCGATCTCGTTCCTGATACCGGGGCGTGGACGGCACTCTGGGGTGGTTTGAGCTCAGGCAAGCTCGGCCTCCATCGGCCCAGTCCGAGCGGTGGATGACCGCTGCCGATCATGGAGCGCATCCGCCTCCGTGCCCTGCTGAGCCGGAGCCGAGCGGCATTGGCGCTCACCTCGAGCGCCAGAGCCGCCTCTTGCGGGCTGAGACCATGCAGCGCAACCAACTCGAGGACGTCCCGCTCACCACACGGAGAGCAGTTCGAGGGCGGCCTCGATCTCGGGTCGTTGACGGGCGGCATCGATCGCCGCCACGACGTCGTCTTCCTCGGCCGAGTCGAAGTGCGGCATCGACCCTCCGACCCGCGATCGCAGCCTGTCCATCGGTGGTCGCGCCGCATCTGGCCCATCCACAGTCTTCTGGTGATCCCGAGCAGCCAGGGCAGAGCCGTGGGAAGCTCCTCGCGGTAACGGGGCGCCGCCTCGAGTGCAACCAGGAAGGTGTCGCCGACGAGGTCGGCCGCTTCGTGCGCATTGCGCACCCGGCGGAGGGCGAACCCCGTCACCGCGCCGACATGACGACGGAAGAGCGTGGCGTATGCGTCGGCATCGCCACGCACCGTCGCCGCAAGCAGTTCCCCATCGGAGGGACCGGTCATTCCACGTCTCCGCTTCCCAACCAGGTCATGTCACCACCGAGCCCCGCATGTCGCCGGCATCAGCACGGTCGAGGTACTCGGCCGATGCCTGGTACGCCAGTTGGAAACGACGTTCGGCCAGACCTGGGTCTATTTGCCGCAAGCGCTGCCCCGGGGGGTCGCACCGCCCCGGTCGGGCAGGACATGCGCCACCACGCCGGGCGGGCAGCGACGCCATGTCTGCCGAAGAAGCGGTGCCGGCGCGCCACCTCGAGCGCCACCTGCGCCACCTCCCAAGGCAGACGCGGGCACGGTGAGCTTCCGCTCGATCCGCCCCACCTGGAGCACGTAGATGGTGGTCGCCCCCAGGTCGAAAGCTCGGCGCACCGGGATGCTGTTGACGATCCCACCGTCGATGTAGTGCTCGCCGCCGATCTCGACCGGTGGGAACAGGCCAGGCACCGACGAAGAGGCGAGTATCGGCTCGACCAGAGACCCGCTGCTGAACCACTGCTCGGCGGAACGCTCGATCGACGCCGCCACGCACTGGAACTCGACCACCAGGTCCTCGAAACGCTCCGGCAACCACTCAGACGAGCATGGCTCGCAACGGGCTTATCGAGTAGAGGTGGGTCCGGGAACGAAAGGCGTTGAGGGCAGTGGCGAAAAGCCCGCCACCGAACATCTCCTGCTCGTCGAGGCTCAACCACACCGATCGAAGCCTGGCCACCCCTTCCAGGGTCGGGTCGGCGGCGATGCCAGCGCCATTGATCGCCCCTATGGAGGTCCCTACGACCAGGTCGGCGGCGATCCCGTGCTCGATGAGCGCCTGGAGCATCCCCACCTCGTAGGCGCCGAGCGGTCCGCCGCCACCGAGGACGAACGCGGTGCGACCCATCGCCGGAGGATACGGCAGGCACGCCCCAACCCAGGGTTGGTGGCAACATCACCTGTGACACCAACCCAGGGTTGGCAGCTACCTACCAGGTACTCCCCAACCCAGGGTTGGCAGAACGTCAGGTACTCCCGACCCAGGTTGGGAGACATGGACGACCTCAGGATCCCGGTGCCGTCGCTGGTCATCCTCGCCGGCCCGTCGGGAGCCGGGAAGTCGGCGTGGGCGGAGGAATGGTTCCGCCCCGACCAGGTGGTGTCATCTGATCGGTTGCGGAGCCTCGTCGGTGAGGGCGAGCACGACCAGGCAGCCGGAGAGGCCGCCTTCGACCTCCTCGAACGGGTGCTCGACCATCGGATGGCGAGGAGGCTGCTCACCGTCGTGGACACCCTGGGGATGAACGCCGAGCGGCGGTCTGCCTGGCGGGAGCGGGCCAGGGCTGCGGGTATGCCGGCGTTTGTGGTGGCATTCGACACCCCGCCGGCGGTGTGCCGCACCCGCAACAGGAGCCGGCCCGACCCCGTCCCCGACCGGGTGCTCGGATCCCAGCTGCGCCGCTGGCCAGGAGAGCGCGAGAGGATCGACGCGGAGATCATGGGACGGTGTACTCACTCCTGGCCCGGTCCGACTCGTGCTCCCTGGGTTCGGGACATCCGACGAGGCGGCGCGCCGTCAATCGGAGGACCCCAAGCCGCTTCGGTTCGGCCTGCAGATCTCGCGCTTTGCATGGGAGGGCGGCGCGGCCACGACTCGCCGACCACCTCGCCGCGGCGGCGGTCACCGCCGAGCAGGCCGGGTTCGAGGGTCTGTGGGTCATGGACCACCTCCTGCAAATCCCCCAGGTGGGGAGGGTGTGGGAGGATCTGCCCGAGAGCACCACGACGCTCGGTTTCCTGGCGGGGATCACCACGGGCATCGGGTTGGGAACGCTGGTCACCCCGGTGACCTTCCGGGCACCCGGGCTCCTGGCCAAGACCGTCGCCACCATCGACGTGCTCTCCGGGTGGCCGGGCCCGGCTCGGGTTGGGGCTCGGTTGGTGGGAGCGCGAGCACCTCGCCTTCGGACTGCCATTCCCACCGGTCGCCGACCGTTATCTGCTCTTGGAGGACACGATCGGGGTGCTGCGCGCCCTGTGGGGACCCGGCTCGCGGCCCTACACCGGGAAGACGATCTCGCTCCCCGAGACGGGTGCTACCCGAGACCGCTCCAAGAGAGGCTCCCCATCGTCGTTGGGGGGTCTGGTGAGCGGCGCACGCTGCGTGTCGTCGCCGAACTCGCCGACGGGTGCAACCTGATGGGCGACGCCGACAAGGTGGCGACAAAGGTGAAGGCCCTGCACCGCCATTGCTCGGATGTGGGGCGTCCCCCTGAGGAGATCGAGGTGACCCACCTCTCGACCGCACTGGTTGGACGGGAGCGGGCCGAGGTGGATCGGCTCGTGGACCGGCTCCGGCCGGCGCGGACCTCGCCGGATCGCTACGCCTCGGCGGTGAACGCCGGCACGGTCGAGGACCACATCGGCCGTTTCCGGCGCCTCGCCGAGAGCTGGGGTCGGCACCGCGATCGTCTCCATGCCCGATCTGCCCGATGTCGAGGCCGTGGAACGGTTCGCCCCGGTGATCGCGGCGTTCAACCTATGAAGGCAGTCGTCGAACAGCGTCCCTTGAGGGTCGGGGCGGCGGTACCTGCCGAGACCGGTCCAGACCAAATGGTCCATGAAGACCCAGCTCTTGCGGTGGATGGCGGAGGGTCCCCAAGCCTGCAGAGCCGACTTGTGTCGCGGGCACGGGTAGCCCTTGTTCTCGTCGAATACGTAGAGCGGATAGTGCTCCGCCTCGGCGCGCATCATCCGGTCACGGGTGACCTTGGCCAGGATCGATGCCGCGGCGATCGACAGGCAGGTGAGGTCGCCCCGCACTATCCGGCGAACCTGGTCTCCGCCGACGAAGTCCCACTTCCCGTCGACAAGGACAGCGTCCGGCGTCAATCCCAGTGCGGTGATCGCCCTCTCGGCTGCGAGACGCTGCGCGTCGGACATCCCCAACGTGTCGCACTCCTCGGCGGTGGCATGACCGACGGCCCATGCCTGGCACCAGCCGGCGATCCGGTCGAACAGAGCCTCGCGCTCGGCCTCGGTGAGCAGCTTCGAGTCGCGCACCTTGTAGACACGGCGGTCGGCCGGGATGACGGCGGCTCCGACACTCAGCGGGCCGGCCCAGGCGCCGCGTCCCACCTCGTCGACCCCGACCACCACCTGCCGCCCCGCATCCCACAGCGCCCGCTCCAATCCGATCCCCGGTGCGCGGTGAACCAGCGCCCGACGGAGCCGCGGAACCGTCTGGGTGATCACCATCCGAGCGTAGCCAGCACCGTCGCCCGAGATCGCGTCAGTCAGTTGAGCGTCGGATCGGCCGGATAGTCGGAGAAGATCGAGACGCGGCTCCGCTGCCGGCGCAGCACACGGCGCCGAAGCCCGAGAGGGTCGCCCGTCAGCGCATCGTCGGCCTCGGTGGTGATCACGAACCAAGCCCCCTCCTCTACCTCGCTCTCCAGTTGCCCCGGGGACCATCCGGCGTAGCCGGTGAAGACCCGCAGCGGTCTGGCGTCGGAGAGCTCGTCGGGTGAGAGGCTCAGATCAACCAGCGCCAAGCCGACAGCCACCCTGACCAGCCCTTCGTCGTCGGCGTCGCTGGGAAGCAACAGATCGCTCCGGCACAGTCCGATGGCCATCTCCTGTTGGACCGGCCCGCCCACGAAGACCACCGCCGGCTCGACGAGCAGTGGCGCCCAATCGGGGAGAAACTCCCCGGCGGGCGCAGACGACGGGCGGTTGAGCACAAGCCCGAGGGCCCCGTCTTCGTCGTGCTGGCAGACGAGGAGGACCGTGCCGGCGAAGTTTGGGTCGAAAAGGGCCGGGGTGGCGACCAGCAGCCGTCCAGTGAGGCTGACCACGAGGTCGTCGATCAGCTTCTCCGTTCTAGTTCGGACACCACCTGGCCGATCCTATAGACCGCTCCTTCACGGCGAGACGGACCGCCACCACAGGAACCCGGTGGCGTCACCTCTTCGTTTGTTTTGGGCTGGACTCGCCGCGGAAGCACAATCCCCCACCCCATCGGAAGCCAACGAACACATGACTCGACGGACTTGGGCGGTAGTACTCGGTGCGGTCGCCGTGATACTTGCCGTCGCCGGCACGATCCTGATCACACGGTCATCCGAGCAACCGGCGGTTACCACCGTGGTCGCCTCCGGTACCACCACGGCTCCGGCCACGGCGACTACGACCGTCCAATCGGCTGACACCACGACCGACCAGGGATCGGCTGCCACCACACCACCAGGGTTCGAGGAGGCCGAATGCCGCTTTGCCGTCACCGTGGAGCGCGAGGTCCGCTGTGGCTATCTGGTGGTCCCGCCGACCGCTCGGATCCCGAGAGCCCCGAGGTGCGTCTGCACGTCGCCATTTTCTCATCCGATGACCCGAACCCCGAGCCCGACCCGGTCATCTATCTCGAGGGTGGACCCGGTGGCGATGCCCTGGAAACTGTCCCGTTCTCGTTCGAGGATCGCTTCGGGGCCTACCTGGTCAATCGAGATCTCGTGATGTTCGACCAGCGTGGGACCGGGTATTCCGAGCCGTCGTTGGCTTGCCCCGAATCGAGACAACTCGATTTCGAGCTGCTCGACGATGTGCTTCCCCCCGATGACTACGTAGCCCGCCAGATCGATGCGGTCGAGGCGTGTCGCGACCGGCTGCAGGACGAGGGGGTGGACCTGAGCCTGTTCGACTCGGCGGCATCGGCGGCGGACGTTGCCGATCTCGGGCGAGCCCTCGGTTACGAGGACTGGAACCTGTACGGCATCTCCTACGGCACCAGGTTGGCGCTCACCGTGATGCGGGACCATCCGGAGCACGTCCGCAGCGTCATCCTCGACTCGACTTACCCGCCCTCGGTGGATGCGCTCACCGCGTTCCCCGACAACGCCGAGCGCTCCTTCGACGTGCTCTTCGACTCCTGCACCGCCGATTCCGCCTGCGCGGCGGCGTACCCCGACCTCTCCGCCCGCTACGACGCCCTGGTCGCCGCGCTCGACGAGGAACCGCTGATGGTCCCGGTTACCGATGTGTTCACCGGTGATCCGTACCAAGCGGCGCTCGACGGGGCTGGGCTGATCGGCCTCACCTTCCAGTCGCTCTACTCGGACGATCTGATACCACTCCTCCCCGGCCTCGTGGCGGAGCTCGAGGCGAGGGAGACGGCCACCGCTTCCAGCCTGATGAGCAACTTCCTCGCACAGGGCGAGTTCCTCTCCCTGGGCGCCCTGGCCTCGGTGCAGTGCCGCGAGGAGATCGCCTTCGCCGATCCGGAGGAGGTCGATGAGGCGGGAAGCACCGCTCCCATCGGTGGGCGTCTCGCCGCCACCTCGCTCAACACCGGTCCGCCTGCCTTCGAGATGTGCCGGGTATGGGGAGCGGGCGAGGCAGCCCGACATGGAAACCCGTGCCGGTCCGCAGCAACATCCCGACGCTCGTCCTCTCAGGTGGCTTCGACCCGATCACGCCGCCCGACTGGGCGGCGGAAGCGGCGAGCACCCTGCGAAACGCGACCACCGTGGGGTTCGACCCGCTGAGCCATGGCGTGAGCTCCGGGGCCGGGTTGCCCGGCGCAGATCGCAACCGCCTTCCTCGACGACCCGGCGGCGACACCCGATGTCTCCTGCGCCTCCTCGGTTGCGCCCACCCCAGTTCGTCGCCGGGGAGAGCGGCGAGGTGGTGATGGAACCGTTCGACACCGTCCTGCTCGGTGTTCCCCTCTCCGGTCTCTGCCCCCAGCGGATGGGACGAAGTCGCACCGGGGAGCTTCGCCCGGCTGGAAACCCCGGTGGACCCGACTGCCCTTGTCCTCCAGGCTGGGCAGGGCCTCACCTCCGAGCAGCTTCTGGGTCTGGTCTCCGGTCAACTCGGCTTCACCCTCCCCGACCAGCCGGACGACACCCACGAGGGTGCAGGTCGTTCCTGGCCCCTGTACGAGGTGTCGATCCAGGGCAGCCCGGCGCTGGTGACAGCTACCGAGTTGGGCGACTACGCCGCGGTGGGAATCATCATCGCCCAGGAGGGCGAGTTGGAGGCGCTTGCGGGCGACGTGTTCTTCCCGGCTCTCGATGCCTTCGAGGTGGGCTGATCGCCGACCGGACGAACCAACCGCCGGCGAAGATTGATCCGAATGACCCCTACCGTGCGTACACTTCACAGGCAACTCCACCGGGAGAGCGATGAGGATGCGGTCCATCACCCGGGTCTTGGCCATCGGGTTTCTTTTCGCCGTGCTCGCTCGCTGCGTGCTCGCAGCCAGAAGCCGGGATAACCACCCACACCGACCCCGAGCGTCAGTCACTGATCGAGGTGCCATCCGAGTGGCACCTCTACGAGTCGGAGGAGATGGCGGAGCTGGAGAGCCAGGTCTTCACCGCCGATATCGACGGCCTTCCCATCGAGTACGCCATCGCATTCGACGGCGCACCGAGCCGCGACCCGGAGAACGTCAACGAGCCGTTCCTCACCGCCGACTTCCCGGTGGGGGCCTCGATCATCCGCCGGGTTGACGAAGGGGTGCGCGACGCCATCTCCCAGCGGCTGCTCAGCCAGGTCGCCGTGCCATACGAGGGTTTGCAGATCACCCCCGAGCTTCAGGAGCCTTTCGAGTTCGCCGAGGGGTTCGACGGCGTGCGCCAGCTAGCCGTCTACACCGACCCGGCGACCGGGAATGAGGCTGCGGTGTACCTGATCTCGGTGACCGACGAGGAAGACGCCCGCATCTACTCGGTGGCTGTGGGCTGCTCGGTCGAGTGCTTCACGGAACACCAGGAGAAGATCTCGGAGGTGGTGGACTCATGGCTGGTCAACGTGAGGGCATGACCACAAGACGCAGGAGCGACATGTGGGATCGGGTAAAGATCCTGCTCCTGCTCGCCATCGTGGCGGTTGTCCTCGTGGGCAGCCGGGTCCAGCCGCCGTTCGTCCCGCTCGACGTCGCCTTACGCGAGTTCTTCTCCGAGCCAATCGGGTTCATCATCGCGTCGCTGTTCGTTCTCGAGATCCTGCGCCAGATCCACTACCTGTTCGCCGAGAACTCCGCCGCCTATTTCGCCTTCTGGAACGACCGTGTCATCGGCGGTTGGGCCCGTCTCACCGGGCGGATGAAGCCATGGACCCGGTTCCGCATCGGCCGGTTCGTCCGTTGGGGCATCTACACAGCGATTTACGCCTATTCAGTGATGTGGCTGGTCCCCGGAATCGAGACTCCGGTGCAAGCCATTGCCGAGCTGCCCCGGCTACTCATCGGCGTCCTCTCCAGCCCGGAATTCTGGCGGGTGGTCTCGATCCTCTTCCTGGTGGTCGCCCAGTTCGCCATGATCTTCTGGTTCCTCTCCCGTGGCGGCACCGACATCTTGTCACCCGAGGAGGTCAAGACCCGGTTCACCGACGTGTGGGGCCAGGACCATGTCCTCAACTCGATCAAGGAGAACATCGCCTTTCTGGAGCGGCCGGACGAGATCGAGGAGAAGGGCGGCTACATCCCCGGCGGGATGCTGCTCTGGGGCCCGCCAGGGACGGGGAAGACGCTCATCGCCGAATCGATCGCCGGGGAGACCGGCCGCCCCTACGTCTTCGTGGACCCGGGCGCCTTCATCAACATGTTCATGGGCGTCGGCATCATCAAGGTGAAGTCGCTCTACCGGAAGCTGCGCAAGCTGTCGCTGCGACACGGCGGGGTGATCGTGTTCTTCGACGAGGCCGACAGCCCTCGGCTCGCGAGGCGCCATGGGGGCTCCAGGAGGGGCTTTCGGGGCTACACCGGCGATCGCCGAGCGGTTCGCCGCCGCCCAAGGCTGCAACGGCATCCACTACCTGTCGAGCCCGGCGCAGCGGACGCTGCTCGGCGAGTTCCAACTCGATGACCCCGCCCCCGACCCCGAAGCGGCGCCGCGCCGCTGGCGCGATCGGATCATCATGGGCGGCGGGATGGGCGGCGGAGGGATGGGCACCCTCCAGGCGCTGCTCACCGAGATGAACGGGCTAACCAAGCCGAGGGGCATGTCCAACAGGGTGCGCAAGCTCCTCGGGATGCGGCCAAAGCCACCACCCAAGTACCGCATACTCCACATCATGGCCACCAACATGCCCAACGCCCTCGACCCGGCCATGCTCCGCCCCGGTCGCATCGACAGGGTCTACAAGGTCGGATACCCGTCCAAGACGGGCCGCAAGGAGACCCTGATCGGATACCTCAACAAGGTGTCCAACACGCTGAGCGACGATGAGATCGAGAAGTTCGCAGTCCGCAGTCCGTACGCCACCGGCGCATCGATCAAGGACATGGTCAACGAGGCGCTGATCATCGCCATCCGCGACGGGCGAACCACGATCACCTGGGACGACCTATGGCGGGCGAAGGCCCTCAAAGAGGTCGGCCCGCCCGACGACGCCGAGTACGTCGAGCGCGAGCGTCACGCTGTGGCCATCCACGAAGCGTCGCATGCCGTCGCCGCCCATCTGCTGCGGGCCCATGCCGCCATCGACATCGCCACCATCGAGCGTCGCGGCGACGTCGGCGGCTTCGTCTCCAGCATCCCCGAGGAAGACCGGATGTTCGAATGGCGGTCGGAGTACGAGGTGGATCTCATGGTCTCGATCGCCTCGCTGGCCGGCGAGCGGATGTTCTTCGAGGGTGACAACTCGGCGGGAGTCGGTGGCGACATGCGCTCGGCCACATCGCTCGCAGCTGCGATGGAAGGTGTCATGGCCATGGGCGACACCATCACTTCGTTCGCCGGCACCACGTTGGGCCCAACCGGGATGCCCACCTCTCCCGTGTCGGCCATCCTCGGGAAGAGAGGCGAAGAGGTCGAGGCCCGGCTACAGCGCCTCTACCAGGAGGTGTGGGAGCTGCTCGACGCCCATCGACCGCAGGTGCTGGCGGTGGCCGCGGCGCTCGAGGAGAAGAGACTCATCTCCGGCGACGACGTCGCCGAGATCGTCGGCATCCCGCACGGGTCACTGGTCGCCCGCCGCCCGGCGGGTTGGTCGAGCGTTGATCCGGAGGGCCGCAAGGCGCTCACTCTCCCCTTCGGGGACGAATCGCCCAATGGCGGCCCACACCCAAACGGCAAGCCCGAAGATGACGGAAAACCCTCGAGCGAGACGCCAGCCGACGAAACCGAGCTAGACGACGAAACCGAGCTAGATCCCGTCGACTGAGAGTTCTCCTTCCGTCTTCCTCTCCGTCTTCCGTCTAAGGAGCGGCCCACCCGGGATCGGCCACCTGAAGTTCGCAGCCCTGGGTGAGCGGCTGCGCCTCGGCCGTGTTGATCAGATCGACTACCACGAGACGCTCGGGAATCAGCATCAGGGCGTGCTGGCCGTCGCCGACCGCCCAGGTCCGCAGCGTGTCCGCCGGTTGGACTGCACCGGGCTGCCAGCACAGTCGATCTGGCCGCCGACGGCATCCACGGTGATGATCTCGCCGGTCGGGATTCCTTCCGGTGACAGGGGCAGAGCGAGCACCGCACGCTGGTCCCACCACCCAGCGATGAAGGCACCGGCGAGATCCTCGCCGGGCACGGCTACAGCCGTGCCCTGGGTGTCGATCACCATCACCGCCGCAGTCACCGGCTCGTCGATCGAGGGAGTCAGGACCACCAGCGCCGAAGAGCCGTCGGCGTGCCGCAAAGCCGTCAACGGGGTCAACCCCGCCAGGTCGCCCTCGGGAGCCCAACGCCAGGCGACATCTCCGGTCGTCGGGTTGATGGCGACGAGCTCGGGTTGCTCACCTCCGGTGGCACGCGAGAAGCGCCAGATCCCCCACACCACCGATCAGCACCGGATCGGCCAGACCCTCTTCTGTGATGGCTACCGGGTCGCCGCCGTCGACGGC
Organism: uncultured Actinomycetes bacterium; assembly: GCA_963733905.1. Lineage (GTDB taxonomy): Bacteria > Actinomycetota > Acidimicrobiia > Spongiisociales > DATADW01 > DATADW01. The sequence goes on from CAVTEU010000007.1 coordinate 349,815, forward strand.
AAGCGCCAGACCGCTTTCTCCGTTCTCCTCCAGTGAGACCACGCTCCCGTCCAGCGAGATCCACTGGCCCGACGGCTCCTCTTGATCGAGCCTCTGCCAGCGGTTTCCCACCGGGTCGAGAGCGGCGAGGCCGCCGTCGATGCCAACCAGCCGGACGAGCGGTGAGTCGGCAAGTTCGGTCGACTCGGTCTCGGCGAACGGCGTCGTGGCGTAGTCGGTCCGGGCGTTGACCCCGAGTATGGGGCGCCCCGGCTGATCGGGACTCTCCTCGAGCGAAGTGGTGACGGTGACCTCCTCGTCCTCCCTGGTGAGGCGGATGTCGACCTCGTCACCTGGTGCCCCCTCCTGGACAGCTGCGATCAGCTCCTCGACGTTGACAACGGGCTGACCCGCCAACTCGACGATCAGGTCGCCCGGTTGGAGAACCTCGGCGGCAGCGACGTCGGGGAGGACGCTCACCAGATATGCCCCGCGACCCTCCCCCGTCGGTACCGAGCAGGGCTCGGAGTCGACGGTCAGGTCGGGAAGAGTCCCCCGCGACGGCGCAGCCTGGCCTCCGCAGGCGGCGACCAGCAGACCAAGGGCAAGGAGTGCAGCGAGCCGCCGCATCGGACAAGGATAGGTGTCACGCTTGGAGGCCAGGCCGAGGCCACTAACGGATCCGATCTGGTGGAGAGGCGGTGGTGGCTGGCCCCGGGTGGTGATCCGACGAGCGAGATGATCAGGCCTCAGGGAGTGGGCCTCTGAATCTCGGGCAAGGTCCGCCGCAGCCAATCGACGACATCGGCCAGAACGGAGGCGCCTTCGGGCTCATGGAAGGTCTCGTGGCGGAGCGACGGATAGAGCCGGCGCTCCACCGTCGGCACCCTGGCGAGGGCGAGGCTGTGCTGTGGTGGCACCACCGTGTCGGCGCCCCCATGGAACACGAACGTCGGGATCCGGAGCCGGTCGAGAGAAGCCGCGTTGGCGCGCACCGCGCCGAACCCCGCCCGGCCCAGCCCGACGGTGCTCTTGGTGAGGACCAGTGGGTCGGAGTCGTACGCCGCCGCGATCTCCTTGTCGTGGCGTCAGTTGCTCGCCTTCGATCTCGATTGGGGATCGCCAGCGTGGGCGTCAGCCTTCCCAGCAACTTTGCCGCCCACTCCTTCCAGACGGCCAGTCCGTGCCCGGTCACCGGTGGCGCACTGAGGATAGGGCATCCGGCTGAGGGCGGTCGGAGAGCGCATAGCTGAGGGCGATGGCGCTCCCCATCGAATGACCGTACAGCACCACCGGCACCGACTCGGCGCGCAGCGCCGCCAACTCCTCGCCGACGGCGGTCGAGGAAGACATCCCAAGACGCGACATGCCCACGCCTGCCCCCGGACCCGCCGTGACCCTCGAGGTCGAAGGACCGAACGAGCAGCCCGGCGCCGGCGAAGGCACTGGCGGTCCGGTCGTGACGGCCGGAGTGCTCCCCTAGCCCGTGCACGATCAGCACCGCGCCCCAAGGCTCGTCCTCGGGCTTCCAGATCCTGACCAGGCGCGACGAATCCGCCGTCGGCAGACCACCTCGACTCTCGGCTGCGGTCACGCCGTGCTCCCAAATGACGTCGAGCGTGCGCGCCGCCCGGCCCTCGTCCAGCCGGCCCACCGGGGTTCGCACCGGCGATGCCCGGACCACATCGGGGTCGTCGCCGGCTATCTCCAGCAGGGCCGTGGCCAGCGCCTCGACGGTCTCCCGAGACTGTGTCTCGGTCGGCTCGACCATCAATGCTTCCTCGACGATGAGCGGGAAGTACACGGTCGGAGAATGGAATCCCCGATCGAGCAGAGCCTTGGCAACATCCATCGCCCGGACGCCATTGCGCTGCTTGAGTCGGCGGGCCGAGGCGACGAACTCGTGCATGCACGGGCGGTCGTATGGGATGTCGAACTCAGGACGGACCAATTCGGCGAGGTAGCGCGGCATTGAGAACGGCCCGCTCCGCTACCCGGCGCATCCCGTCCCCGCCGAGCGCCCTCATGTAGGTGAGCGCCCTCAAGCACGACGAGGAAGTTCCCGTGGTTGCCGTGGACCCGTCCGATGCTGTGCTCGGGCATCTCCCAACGCAGCTCGCCGTCGTCGCCCCGAGCGGGCAACGGGCCGGGTAGGAACGGCACCAGCGACTCCCTGACCGCCACCGGCCCGGCGCCGGGCCCTCCGCCGCCGTGCGGTGTGGCGAAGGTCTTGTGGAGGTTGGAGTGGACGATGTCGAAACCCATGTCGCCGGGACGGGCGACACCGAGGATGGCGTTGAGGTTGGCCCCGTCGTAGTAGACCAGTCCACCCACCGAGTGGACCGCCTCGGTGATCTCCGCGATGTCCTCCTCGAAGAGCCCGAGCGTGTTCGGGTTGGTCAGCATCAAACCCGGCCACCTGATCGTCGAGGGCTTTGCGCAGCGCCGCCACGTCAACCATTCCCCGCTCATCGGAGGGCACCTCGACCGTCTCGTACCCGGCGAGGGTCACCGATGCCGGGTTGGTCCCGTGCGCCGAGTCGGGTATCAGGATCACCCGGCGCGGGTCGCCCTGGGCGGAGTGCCAGCCCCGCATGATGAGCAGCCCGGTCACCTCCCCGGCAGCTCCCGCCGGTGGTTGGAAGGTGGCGCGCTCCATCCCGGTGACCTCGCAGAGCACATCCTCGGCCGCCAGCAGGACCTCGAGCGCCCCCTGTGCCATCGCCGAGGGCGTCGCCGGGTGCAGGTCGCGGAACCCGGGGTGCTCCGCCGCCCAGTCACAAACCTTCGGGTTGTACTTCATGGTGCAGGAACCCAATGGGTACGCCCCGAGGTCGACGGCGAAGTTGCGCTGCGCCAGCCTGGTGACGTGCATCACCAGGTCGTGCTCCGATACCTCGGGGAGGTCCGGCGGCGTCTCAGCCAACTCGGGGAGATCGAGGTCGGTGGAAGGGACGTCGAGGTCGGGAAGCGACCAGACCCTCCTGCCCTCCGAGGAGAGGTCGCGCAGCGTCGGCTCGGCGTCGCCGCCGGCGAGCGGGGCCGATGATGCCCGACCGGCACCGAAGTCAGCCACCGGCGACCACCTCCTTCAGGGCGTCCACGTATGAATCGAGCTGGAGCCGGGTACGCCGCTCGGTGACGGCGACGAGCAGCCCGTCGGGTATTTCCGGGTAGTCGGCACCGAGCGGTATCCCGGCAAGGAATCCCCGCTCCGCCATGGCGGCGACCGCTTCGTCGGCATCCATGGGGAGACGGACCGCAAACTCGCGTAAGAACCCACCCTGATTTTCCAGATCCACCCCGGGGAGCTCATCGAGACGCCGAGCAAGGTAGCGCGCCTTTTGTGCCGCCAGCTCGCCGACCCGCCGCAGCCCATCGGGGCCAAGCCACGCGAGGTGGAGAGCGCTGCCTATGGCGTTGAGCGTCTGGTTGGTGCAGATGTTCGACGTGGCACGCTGGCGGCGGATGTCCTGCTCGCGTGCCCTGAGGGTGAGGACGAACCCGGTCCGCCCTTCACCGTCGACGGTCCTGCCCACCAAGCGCCCTGGGAGCCGGCGGACGTGGTCGCGGGTGGTGGCGAACAGCCCCACCACCGGCCCACCGAAGGACATCGGGTTCCCCAGCGGCTGGCCCTCCGCCACTGCAACGTCGCAGCCCGCGCTCCCCGGGGTGCGGAGAAGCCCCAGGGTCATCGGGTCCACCGAGGCGATGGCCAGGGCACCGAGCCCGTGGGCGAGGCCGACCATGTCGTCGTATTTCTCGACCATCCCCAGGTAGTTGGGCTGGGCCATCACCAGCGCCGCCGGCTCCGGCTCCTGCTCGGCCCACGCTGTGCGGCCATCTTCCAGCGGGTGCTCGATCACGTCGATCGACTGCGCAGCCGCCATCGTCGTCACTGCTTCCCTGATTCCCGGAGAGAGACCGCGCGACAGCCAGACAACCTGCCTGCCGGTGGCAGCAACCGCCATGTGCACCGCCTCAACGACGGCGGTCGCCCCGTCGTACAGAGAGGCATTGGCCACGGGGAGGCCGGTGATCGAGGCCACCATCGACTGGAACTCGAAGAGCATCTGGAGCACGCCCTGGCTCACCTCGGGCTGGTAGGGGGTGTACGAGGTGACGAACTCGGGCCGCATGGTCAACGACCTCACCACTGGCGGGAGGAAGTGGTCGTAGATCCCGCCCCCGGCGAAACAGACGAGTGGTGTGTTGTGCGAGGCGAGGTGATCCACCATCGCCATGACGTCGGGCTCAGCCAGCCCAGGGTCGAGGTCGAGCGGTTGGTCGAGCACGACATGCTCGGGGAGGTGCCGGTACAGGTCGGCGGTGGACTCCAGACCAAGCCTGCCCAAGCATGATGGCGAGGTCGTCATCGGTGTGTGGGGTGAAGTCCACTCATCCTCCTTTCACAAAGGGCGGCTCGGCATCGCCGCGCCGGGTGCCACACCCCACGTACCTCGATCTCCATCATCTCGCTGTCCGCCGGCGGCGAGAGAAAGACGAGCCCGATGCCGCGGCCGAGCGTCGGACTGAAGTTGCCGCTTGCCACCACACCGGTTGCTTCCCCGGCACGCACCGGATAGCCGTGCCGGGGTATGGCACGGTCCGCCATCTCGAAACCGGTCAGGGCGCGACCCAAACCCTCTCGTTGCTGCGTCTCCAGCGCCTCCCGGCCGATGAATTCGTGATTCCACCCCACGACCCACGACAGATCTGCCTCGAGCGGGGTCGTGTCCGGGTCGAGATCCTGCCCCCACAGCGGGTAGCCCATCTCCAGCCGAAGTGTGTCCCTGGCTCCCAACCCGCATGGTACGGCGCCCCCCGCCACCAGCGCCTGCCACATAGCCGGGGCGTGCTCGTTGGGGACGGCGATCTCGCCCCCCCGCTCCCCCGTATACCCGGTCCCGGCCGCCCAGCAGGTTCCCGAGGGCCCCTTGGTCTCGACCAGCCGGAACCGCCCGGGCGCGGCCTCGAGGACGTCCTGAAGCAGGCTCGGGGCATCGGGGCCCTGAACCGCCAGCAGGGCAGTGCTCTCCCGCAAGGCCTCGACGACGGTGCCCGATGGTGCCTCGCTCTCCAAGAGCGCAACCACCTTGTCGTAGTTCGAAGCGTTGGGCAGGACCCAGGCTCGATCCTCTTCCCAGCGCCAGACGATGACATCGTCCTCCACCCCACCGCGCTCGTTGAGGACCATCGAATATTGCGCCCTGCCCGGCGCAACATCGGCAATGTCGTTGCAAAGCAGACGCCGGAGCAGCGGCGTGGTCCCCTCCCCTTCGACCGAAACCCTGCCCAGGTGGCTCACGTCGAACACACCGACGCCTTGACGCACCGCGTTGTGCTCTGCGATCACACCCTGGTACTGGAGCGGCATCTCCCAACCGCCGAAGTCGGTGAAGCGCGCCCCGAGAGATGCGTGCTCGTCGTAGAGCGCGGAGCGCGCCGTCACAGGGAGAAAGGCACGCCGGGCATCCGAGGGAGGATAGATGTATTGGGAGGCGCCGGGGTCAGCCGGCGGCTTCCTCGGCCTCGCCGAGTCGGATGACCCTCGGCGGGCCGGGCAGTCGGGTGGGAGGACGCACCGTCTCCATGTGGGCGGGCTCCTCGAGCCCGTACTTGATCACCAGATGGAGGTAATCGCGCTGGTAGAGGACACGGCACCTGACATTGGGGTGGAGTTGGTGGAGCCGGCGGACCTTGGCGTTCTTCTTGGTCACCAGCTTCTGGTTCATCGTGGTGATCTCGATGTAGACGTCCTCGTCGGGCAGATAGAAGTCGGGGGTGAAGAACTGGGTCGGTTTCCCGTGGCGGTCCCATGCAATCGGGAAGGAGCGCGGTTCGTACTCCCAGGGGAGGCCGTAGAAGTCGAGCAGCCGGGCGAACTGGCGCTCGCTGTTGTGAGCGAAATTGACGACCTCGGCCGGCCCCCCCGTCTCCAGCTCCGGTTCGGGCAGCGTGGTCAGTGCGCCTCCGCTCTCCCCGTAGTCGACGACGGGCTCTCGGGGAACAAGCGGTGCAGCTCACCTTCCAACTCCTGCTGCACGGGCCCGACGGCGATCCCGAAAACTCCCTGACCGCGGCGGAAGACATCCACCACCTCTTCGGCGGAGTGTGCCGCATAGATGGTCTGGCCGTCGGAGAGGAGGGTGACATCCATGAGGGGCCGATCGCTCGCCAGCGTCGATTGCAGGATCTGGACCGCCTGGCGGATCTTCTTGAGGCTCATGCCGGCATCGAGAAGTCGCTTGATCACCTTGAGCTGGACCACGTCGGAGAAGCCGTAGAGCCGCTGTGAACCCGACCCCTTCGCCTGCTGGAGCGACGGCTCGAGAAGGCCGGTTCGAGCCCAGTAGTCGAGTTGCCGGTAGGTGATCCCGACCAGCTTGCACACCTGGGGTGCCCGGTAGCCGTGTTCCTCCCAGTCGACGACGGGCACATCGCCGGTGACGTCGCCGGTGACATCGGCGGGGCCCGCTGCTGCGGTGTCGAGGATCACTTCGCCCTCTCCCGTTCGATGTCGGGGTCACGCTGCTCAGCCTCCCGAGTGCGGCAATCACATGCCCGTAATTTCAGGGTTTAACCTAGCGGGAGGGTCAGAAGATGTCAACGGTCCCTGTGGAAAACTCTGTGGGTAGCTGCCGGCGACGCCCGTCAACCCTGGGTTGGAGAGTACCGCCTGGGTAGCTGGCAACCCTGGGTTGGCGGGTTCACTCCTCCGGGTCGAAGTCCTCGGGCCGGACGTCCTCGAGGAACTCGCGGAACCGCTCGATCTCCTCTTCCTCGTTCTCGTCCTGGATCTCGATGCCGGCGTCCTCGAGGACTTCGGGCATGGCGAAGATGGGGGCGTCGGTCCGGGCGGCGAGGGCGATGGCGTCCGAAGGCCGCGACGACACCCGCACCTGCTTCCCGTCCTGATCGAAGATCAAATCGGCGTAGAACACCTGGTCGCGCAGTTCGGTGACCACCACCTTCGAAACCCGGGACCCGAGTGCCTCGGAGACCGCCTTGAGCAGGTCGTGGGTGAGCGGGCGCTGCGGGACCATGTGCTCGAGGGCGAAGGCGATGGCGGTGGCCTCGACGGCTCCGATCCAGATGGGTAGGTAGCGGGTCCCCGAGCTCTCTCGCAGCAGAACGATCGGCTGGTTGCTGGGAAGTTCGACCCTTACCCCAACCAGCTCCATCGAGATGCCGTCGTTGGGGTGTTCCCCGCTCATTCGGGCAGGTTATCACCGGGTGGTCTGAACAGCCGCGAGGCGAATCGCTGCGGCTCGAACTGGAAACTGACGAGGTCGAGCACCGCCCACACCGACCGCAAGTTGCGGAAGCGGCCCTCCCAGTCGAGCCCGTACCCGAGCAGGAACTCGTCGCCGACCTCGAATCCCCGGTACTCGAGCGGGACCTCGACGATGCGCCGCACCGCCTTGTCGAACAGGGTCACCGTTGCCAGCGAGGCCACTTCACGAGCCGCGATGAGTCGACGTAGCACCGTGAGCGAGAGCCCGGTATCGACCACGTCCTCGACCAGGAGGACGTGACGCCCCTCCAGAGAGGTCTCGGTGTCCATGGCGATGCGCACCCGACCTCCCTCGCCGAACCTGGTGAGCGCAAGGAAGTCGACCTCGAGCTCGACGTCCATCGAACGGATCAGATCGGCCACGAAAGGGAGCGCGCCTTGGAGCACGGCAACGAGAACAGGGCGACGATCCTGGTAGTCCTCGGCGAGTTGCGAACCAAGCTCTGCGATCCTGGAGCGCAGTGCTGGCTCCGGGATCACCTCGACCAGCGTCTCGTCAGTCGTCACCGAAGAGACGTCCCAGCCATCCGAGCGAATCGAGCAGTGTCGGGAGGGCGTCGGGGACCGGAGGGGTCGGCGGCGATGCAGCCACGGTTGTGTCCGTGGTAGGGGGTGCGATCGTGGTGGGAACGGTGGTGGACGCCGGGCCACCGTTTCCACCGGCTCGAGGACGGCGCGGGGGGTCGAATGCGTCGAACCCGTATTCGAGCAGCGTGCCGGCATCAGCGAAATGGTCGGCAGAACCCATCACCACGGCATAAAGCCGCCGGCCATTGCGCTCGGCACCGGATACCAACACCAGCCCGGAGAGCGGCGTGTCACCGGTCTTGAGCCCGAAGGCCCCCGGCACCTGCGACAGCAGCTTGTTGGTCCCGGTCACCACCCGCAGCGGCGACCCGGGGAGCACCGCCGACCTCAGCCGCATCATCCTTGCCAGCTCGGGGTGCTCCATCACCGCCTGGCCCATCTCGACGAGGTCCTTGGCCGATGCGTAGTGGCCCTCGGCGTCGAGCCCACTCGGATTGGCGAAATGGGTGTTCTCCAAGCCCATCTGGTCGGCTTTGCGGTTCATCAGCCCGACGAAGCGGTCGATGGATCCGGCGACATGGATCGCCAGCAGGTCTGCGAGATCGTTGCCCGACTTCACCATCAAGCCGGTGAGCATCTCCTCGACCGTCCAGCGCTCGTCCCGCCCTACTCCGATCATCTGCCCGCCGATGGGGATGTAGTCGTTGGGAACCTCGACGATCTCGTCCATCCCGGCCCGCTCGGCGACAACCAGCGCCGTCATGAGCTTGGTGGTCGATGCCATCCCCCGCCGGACGTCGGGCTCGTCGGCGGCTAGCAGCACGTCGTTGGTGTCGTCCCAGAGGATCCAGGTCGCCGAATCGATAGGCGGCGGCGGCGGGGCGTTGCGCACCCACGCCGGTGCCCCGCTCGACTCACCACCCTGCTCCTGGGCGAGCGCGCCGATCGGGGCGAGGGCGGACAGGGCGACGAGGAGGGAGGCGACGAGACGCATCAACGATGAAGGATGGCTTGCGCTTGGATATCGAGCAAAGCGGCTTGGAGACGCTGGAGGGCATCCACGACCTCGCTCATAGTGTCGGCGAGGCGACGGCGGCCCTCGGGGCTGCGGTTCCGCTGCAAAGGCGCCACCAACTGCTCGAGTACGTCAACCGCCCGATCGGTCCCGATCCCCACCGAGCGGAGGTGGCGTGCCTCGAGCCCTGATGCGAAGAGTCGCGATGCCTGCACAGCCACGTCCACCGCTTCCTCGGCTACCAGACCGTCGTCGTCGGGGTCGAGCAGACCGTGGTCCACCAGTTGTCCGAGCTGGTCGAGCGACAAGCCGGAACGTCGCGCCAGGTCGTCGAACCCGATGCGCATCGGTTGGTCGCCGTCTGCCGATGGGCGGCGGCGGCTTCCATCAGGGCCCTCGCGGTCCTCTCCCCGCTCCCACATGGTCAGCTTCGCCTTGATCACCTTGAGCGGGAGGTACTGGTCTCGCTGCAGCTCGAGGATGTACCGGAGCCGTTCCAGGTCCTCCTGGTGGAACTGGCGGTACCCCGATGCGCTCCGGGTGGGTCGGAGAAGTCCCTGGCTCTCCAGGAACCTGACCTTGGATACGGAGATCTCGGGGAACTCCTCCTGGAGGAGGTTTATCGCTTCGCCGATGGTGAGCGCTCCGTTACTCATCGCCCAACGCCACCAGCATGTGGAACCGTCCGATGATGACCTCGTCACCAGGCTTCAGCGCCGCTCGGTCAACGCGGTCGCCGTTGACGTAGGTGCCGTTCGTCGAGCCGAGATCTTCGATCACGATCCCCTGCTCCTCGACCGTGAAGCGGCAATGGTCACGGGAGACGGTTACGTCGTCGAGGAAGATGTCCGAGTCGGGCGCCCGCCCGGCGCTCGCGGTCCCCAATGGGAGGACCCAGGTCTGCCCGGCGCGCGGCCCACGCTCGGCCACCAGGGCGAATCCGCTGAACCCGGAGAGATGGGCCGCCTCGTCAGGGGTGAGCGGCGGGGCGGTGGGGTCCATGGGGACGTACGTGATCGTCGGCTCGCTGTCGACGCTCGTACCGCAGCTTGGGCACACCGCGGCGCCCGGCGGCAGCTGAGCGCGACAATGGGGGCATTGCATGGCCATCATCGTAGTGAGGGGTCGGTCGGCCGCCTGGAAGCGGTCCTTCAAAGCGGCACGATTCGACTACCGTTTTCCACGGATGGGCCGGCGATGAGACGACGGATCCCAAACCCGAAGCGACGTGGGTTGTTGTTGCTGGCGACAGCCGCAGTCGCCATCACCCTCGGTGTCATGGGATTGTCCGCCGCCGTGCTGCCCCAGCCGCAGGATCTCGACGGGATCGTCATCCAGGGCTCGGTGGCCAAGCTCGTCGTTCGTGGTGACATCGACGGCGTGCTCCTGCTGCGAGATGCCGGGCTCAACACCTTCGATCGGTACTCGCGTGAGTTCGAATTGCTGTTCAACAGCGGGTACCGCCAGCGTGTCCGGTTCGCCGGCGTCGCCCCCGACGGCGCAGCCGAGGTCACCACTGGTGATGGGATGCAAGCCCAGTTCGCCATCTTCGAGCGGGATTTCCTCTCGTTCGAAGGCGAGTGCACCATCGACTTCACCCGGTCCGACTTCGCCTGGCTCACCGGCCGGGTCCGCTGCCCGGAGCTTCACTCGCTCCGAGGCGACGACGTGATAGTGCTCGATGCCGCGTTTCACAGCCCGATCTCGGGAGGGACGGGGTAAGAGGATCAGTACTTAGTACTTGGTACTCAGTAGCCAGAGCTCAGAACCTGATCCGCCACCTCGAGGTACTGCCGAAGCGGGCACGCGAGGCGAGCAATTCTGGATCCACCGCCTCGCGGAGTCCGACGCTGATCAGATAGAAGGCGCCGCAGAGCAGTGTGATCCCGAGACCACCGGCGAGCAGGGCATTCCATGCGTAGTCCCGGGGAACCAGACCCGGTGATGGGAGCCCGCTGTAGATCAGGCTGCCGTAGCCGAACCAGTCACCCCCGGCACCGGTGAACTCGAGGAAGCCGAACGTGATCACGGCGCCGGTGACAGCAGCCATCATCTGCACCGCTGTCATCGGGAGCAGATGCGGCAGCAGGTGGATGCGGATGATCCACCATCCCGACCCTCCGGCGGTGCGCGCCGCCTCCATGAACGGTTTCGCCATCACGACCAGCGCCTGCGATCGGAGCACCAGCGCCGCCGTGCTCAGCCCGAACAGCAACCCGTACAGGCCACCGAGGACGGGCGGCTGCAGGTGGGGAGCGCTCACCCCGATGATGAACAGCGCAACGGGCGGTGGAAGAAGGACGAGGGCGTCGGCAAGGTGGGTGAGTGCCCCGTCGATCGGACCCCGTCTGTAGGCGGCGATCGCCGCCACCGCGGTGGCCGCCAACCCCGCCACGAGGGCGGCCGAGAGGGCAACCTGGAGTGTCGGCCACGTGGAATGGGTGAACATGCTGAACACGTCGCGCCCGTAGCTGTCCGTTCCGAGGAGATGGCGAACCGAAATTCCCGCCGGATGGGTGATGGTGGCATCCCACCCCGCCACCGGCTCGTAGACCAGCCATTGCCCCCTCCACAGCGTGCGGGCCAGGATGGGCCGGGAAACCGCCAGCACCAGAAACCCGGCGAGCAAGCCGAGCCCGATGCGGATCTTGGCGTTGAGTGGGACCCTCGGCTGAGGAACACCGCGGGGCGGTGCTTCCGGGGGTGCCACCGCGGTCACGCCATCGCCGCCGTTCGAACGCGCGGATCGAGCACCGCAACCAAGATATCCATGAGAAGCCGCAGCACCAGCCCGATGATCCCCACCACGACCACCACTCCGAGCACCACCGGCGTATCGGCGGTCCCGACCGCCTCGAAGAAGGTCTGCGAAAGCCCCCCGACCTCCAGTTGCTGCTCGATGATGATCAGGGCGGTGAGGATGTACGGGACACCGACGAACAACCTGGTGAGCACGGGGAGCATTGCGTTCCGCGCCACATGGCGGTCCCGCACCACGCGCCCCGGCAGCCCCTTGGCGTATGCCGTCTTGACATAGTCCTCCGACGCCTCCTCGGCCATGCCGGTGCGCATCAGGATCGCGACCTCACCGAACCCGAGGATGATGAAGGCGATCATGGCGAGGAAAGGGCTGCCTCTCCCCACGTTCACACCGGCCGTGCCTCGGAACATGAGGTCGAGGGCCTCGGTCCCGGCACCGGTCAGCCCGACGCCTATCAGTGCCGCGATGATCGTCACCGGAAGGGCGAGAGCAGCCAGCAAGCGGAGGTCCCACCGCCTGGCATAGGCGCGCAGGGCGAATGCGGCGATCACCGCCCCCAGCACCGAGACCGCCACCAAGGTGAGCACCTGCAGCTGGGTGAGATAGGTACTTCGCCACACCTGGAGGCTGTCGGAGGGGAGCCCGAGGGCGAACCGGAGCTCGTAGAACGGCATGGTCAGGAAGTAGGTCATCACGAAGACGAGCAGAGGTGGGAACAAGGTCGAGAGCAGGACGCTCGCCGTCGTGGCCGCCGAGCCAACGGCACGGTTTCGATGCCAGGCGGCAACCCTCCCCAGCCACTCGCCGAGCAGATAAGCGAGGATCCCGCCCACGGCAAAGACCAGGAGGGTGAAGGGGAGCGATCGTCCGATGATCGCCGAGACCGGCTCACCGGTGTACGACATACCCAGGTCGCCCTGGGCAAGCCCCAGAACGTAGATGCCGACCCTGGCCAGCAGCGGACGGTCCAGACCAAGAGACTCGCGGAGTTCGTAGTAGTCGTCGCCCCTACCGCCAAAAGCGAATTGGGTGGCGAAGTCGAAAGGGAGCAGCAACTGCAACCCAACGAAGACGATGACCACGAAGATGAGGAGCGTGACGACCGCCCACCCCAGCCTGCGGAGGAGGTAGTTGGTCATGCTCCCTTGGGAGAGTCAGTCATTCTCGGTGTGCGTCCGGTATGTCTCCGGCTCGAGCAGGCCGTCATATTCGGCGTCGTCGGCAGGCTCGATATCGACGAACCATCCGTCGTCGTATGGGCTCTGGTTGACCAACTCTGGATGGTCGGCCAACTCACCGTTCACCGCGGCAACTTTCCCGCTCAATGGCGCGTAGACCTCGGCTACCGATTTGGTCGACTCGACCTCGGCCAGTGTCTCTCCCTTGGTCAGCGATCGGCCTTGCTCGGGAAGATCGACGAAGACGATGTCGCCCAGGGCATCCTGTGCGTAGTCGGTTATGCCAACCCGTACCAGCCCGTTTGAGCGTTGCGCCCACTCGTGATCTTCGGTGAACCGACGGTCGTCGGGGACTTGCATCCGAGCGGCCTCCAATCTCGCTTGGCGCCCCGGAGGATACCGGCGGCTTGGGCTACCGCGGCGAGCGAAGTCGGTTTCCTATCTCCCTCAGGTACTGGAATGCCACGATGTAATAGAGGACTATCCCGACCACGCAGGTGATCCAGGCCCCCACCTCGAAGAAGGTGCGGAGACCGCTGGGGAACGATTCGACGGCGGCAAGGTAGAACGACGGGATGGCGCCGTAGAGGAGGAACGTGGCCCATTTGCCCAAGGGCCGCACCGCAACCCTCTCCCCCTTCCGGACGGTCAGCAGCACCGTGGCCACCGCCATGACCAACTCCCGAAGCACCAGCGCCGCGGCCAGCACCGGAGGTATCACGCCGACTATCCACCCGCCGACCACTGCGGCAAACACGGCGAGACGGTCCGCCACCGGGTCGAGCGCCTTCCCCAACTCCGAAACCTGACCAAGCCGCCGAGCCAGCCAACCATCGACCCAATCGGTCACCCCGATCGCGAACAGAAGCACCGCCGCCCACAGGAAGTTCTCCTCCCAAACGAGCAGCCAGACGAAAACGGGACAGCGAGCAGCCGGAGGAAGGAGATCAGGTTGGGGATGGTGAGGATGGCGTTCATCTCCGAGGACGGAACGGTAGGAGTGCTTCAAGACGGAAGACGGAAGACGGAAGTAAAGACAGACGGCGACGGCAGACGGCGGACGGCAGAACTGCAAACGTGCTCGAGGGTCTAAGTACTAAGTACTAAGTACTAAGTACTCAGGCTGCTCCCTGCTCCACCAGATAGCACGCCACGTAATGCCCATTGCCCTTGTCTTCGAGTGGGGGGTGGTCGTTCTGCCGGCAGATCTCGGCAGCCCAGGGGCAGCGTTCGATGAAACGGCACACAGGTGGCGGGTTGATCGGCTTGGAGATGCCGCCCTTGATCTCGACCGGGGTTCGTGTGTACGAGGGGTCGGGGACCGGCACCGCCGAGAGCAGCGCCTTGGTGTAGGGGTGGAGCGGGTTGGCCAGCAGCTCCTCGGTGCTCGCCAGCTCGACGATCTTCCCCAGGTACATCACGGCGATCCGGTCGCACATGTACCTGGCTACGGCGAGGTCATGGGTGATGTAGAGGTAGGAGACGTCGAACTCGCTGCCGAGCTTGAGCATCAGGTCCATGATCGAGATGCGGATGCTCACGTCGAGCATCGAGGTCGGCTCGTCCGCCACCACGAACGAGGGGTCGAGCACCAGCGCCCTGGCGATGGCGACCCGCTGGCGCTGGCCCCCGGAGAGCTCGTGGGGGTAGCGGAACATGAAGGTCACCGGCGGGGTGAGCCCCACCAGTTGGAGCAGTTCCATGACCCGCTCTTCCCGCTCGGGACGTGTGCCGACGCCCTGCACGGCCAGCGGCTCGGACATGGTGTCGTAGATGGTTCGGCGCGGGTTCATCGACTCGTATGGGTCCTGGAAGATCATCTGGACCCTGCGACGGAACGCCTTCATGTCTTCCCGCTTGATGTGGGCGACGTCGATGGCCTCGCTCCCCTCGGCCAGCAGGATCCGGCCGCCGGTCGCCTCCATCAGCTTGACCAGCATCCTCCCGGTGGTGGTCTTGCCGCACCCCGACTCCCCCACCAGCCCGAGGCTCTCACCGAGGGCGATGTCGAAGCTGACGCCGTCCACGGCATGGACGAAATCGGTGGCGGCACGGAACAGCCCCCGGGAGATGGGGAACTTTCTCTCCAGGTTCTCCACCTGGAGGAGGGGCGGGTTCACCGGGGTCAGCGGCGAGGGTGTTGCCGGGGCGGTCATCTGCGCAGCGCCTCCTCGAGCACGGGCACCTCTTCCCAGTGCCAGCAGGCCACCCGGTGTCCGGGGAGCACCTCCTCGAGAGGTGGCTCCTCCACGGTGCACTTCTCGGTGGCGAACGGGCACCGGGGGTGGAAACGGCAGCCCGGTGGGCGGATGGAGCAGGTCGGGGGGCTCGCCGCTCGAGCGGGGCGAGCTTGCGCCGTGGCCCGGTGATCGACGGAGTGGACCGGAGCAGCAGGTAGGCGTACGGATGGATCGGGCCGGGAGAACACATCGAGGGTGGTCCCGTACTCGACCAGCTTGCCGGCGTACATGACGCCGATCGAGTCGGTGACCTCGGCGATCACCGCGATGTCGTGGGAGATGTAGATGATGCTCATCCCCAGCTCCGCCTGGATCCTCTTCAGCTCCTTGAGGATCTGGTCCTGGACGATGACGTCGAGCGCTGTGGTCGGCTCGTCGGCGATGATCACCTGTGGGCTGCAGGAGAGCGCCATGGCGATCACGGCCCGCTGCCGCATTCCGCCGGAGAACTCGTGCGGGTAGCGGTCGAGCATCGCGGGGGCGAGGCCCACGCTCTCGGAAGAGCTGCGCCATGTGATGCCGCGTCTCGGCGTATGTCATCTTCGCCGCGGAGAAGTGGGTGTCGAGCGCCTCCTTGATCTGGTCGCCCACCCGCTGCACCGGGTTCCAGGAGTTCATGGCGCCCTGGAAGACCATGGCGATGTCGTTCCACCGCCGCTGCCGCATCTCTTCTTCGGTCAAGGCGATCAGGTCGGTTGCCGTCGAGCCTGATCTCACCCGAGACGAATCTGGCGTTGTCGGGGAGCAGCCTCAGCAGCGAGAGCGCCACCGAGGTCTTGCCACACCCCGACTCCCCCACCAGGCCGACCGCCTCCCCCTCGTGGATGGTGAAGCTGACGTCCTCGACCGCCGAAACGTCGCCCGCCTTGACCTTGTACCGCATCACCAGCTGGTCGACCTCGAGCAGCGGCTTGGTCGGGTCTACGGAGCGCGCCGAGAGGTCTTCAAGCGATGTGGTCATCGAGGTCCTTTCGATTCACCTGGCGCGGAGCCTGGGGTTGACCACTTCGTCCATTGCCCGCCCCACCAGGAAGAATGCGAAGGCGAGCAGCGTCACCGCCAGCCCGGCGGGGAGCAGGAGCCACCAGTAGTCGGTGCCCGCCGAGCAGGTATCCCTGAGTGGCAGCGGTGTTGATCATGATCCCCCAGCTCATCGGGACGTTGAGCAGCCCGAGGAAGGAGAGGGTCGCTTCGAGCGAGATCGCCTCGGTGACCGTGAACATCATGTAGAGGAAGCTGAGCGGGAGGACGTTGGGGACGATGTGGCGGAAGATCACGTGCCAGTCACCGCCGCCGGCCACCCGGGCGGCATCGATGAAGGGCTTGACCCTCACCGAGAGCGCCTGCGACTTGAGCACGATGGCCGACACCCCCGAACCCGCCCAGGATCCCGATCAGCAGCCCGAGGAGCGGCAGGCTGATGGCGAACAGCGAGCGACACACGATCAACACCGGGATCAGCGGGACGCACGAGGATGAAGTCGGCGAACCTCATCAGCGAGCGTGTCGACCCAGCCACCGAAGTGGGCGGCGACCGAACCGACCGTGGTGGCGATGACCACGGTGACCACTGCGGCGACCGACCCGAGGAAGAAGGCTGCCCTGGCGCCGTACATCAGCTGGCGAGAGGATGTCGCGGCCCAGCGGGTCGGTCCCGAGGAAATGGGGATACTCACCGGTGAAGGTGGGCGGCGCCGGCTGGAGCGGGTACCTCGATCACGTCGCCGACCTCGACAAAGGGAGTGGTCTCCAGCCGGGCGGTTTGCACGTCGATCTCGGTGGTCGGGTCGGTGACCTCCTCGACCACGGTGAACTCTGTCACCACGGCGTCGTAGCCGGTTTGCGGGTCGTAGACCCGCGGGTCCCACACCGTGGCGATCAGGATCGGTTGCAGCACCGCCATCAGGGCGAAGATGGCGATGATGGCCAACCCGACGAAACCGATCTTGTTCTCGGCGAACAGCGCCCAGTTGCGAGAGAGCGTCCGTCGCATCAGCCGGAGACGGACCCTCCAGAGCGGGACGGCGGTTACCGGGACGTCGGCGGCAATGACGTCGGGCTCGACGTCGCCGAGAGGAACCTCCACTACGGTTCTACGGGTGCGGCCGGGTCCTGCTTGGCCAGGTCGGTCACGGCCACCTCCTCATGCGACGCGGATCCTCGGGTCGAGCAGCATGTAGACGATGTCGGCGATGAGATGCCCGACCAGTGCCAGGATCCCGATGATGCTCAGGGCGCCGATGGCCAGCGGGATGTCCTCGCGGAGCGATGCCTCGAGAAGCAGGCTCCCCACCCCCGGCCAGGAGAAGATGTACTCGGTGACGATCCCGCCGCCGATGACGAAGGCGAGGGCGAGCACCAGCGAGGTGGTGACCGGGAGCAGGGCGTTGCGGGCGGCATGTCTGTCACGAATCGTCCGACTCGGACAGCCCTTGGCCCGGGCGGTGAGGATGTAGTCCTCGCGCAGCGTCTCCAACATCGAGCTCCTGGTGAGCAGCATGGTCCCGGCGAAGGTGACCGCGGCGAGGGTGAGCACCGGTAGCACGGTGTGGTGGGCGATGTCGCGGGCATATGTGGCCATCGGGGAGGTGAACCAGAAGATGGCAAACCCGGCCACGATCACCAAGAACCCGATGCGGCGGATCGACCTTCCGACGGGCCGGGTCCGGGCTACTTCTGTACGCCAACCACACGATCAGCCCGTAGAGCGACGCTGGCGATCAGCACCGAGAGGATCATGACGCAGAAGACCTGGTTGGCCTGGAAAGGGGCGCCGTTCCATACCTCGGTCGTGATGAACCGGCCTATGGGGAACCATCCGAGTGATGAAGCCGAACAACCAGAGCATCATGATGGCGAACCACGGATAGAAGACCGTGTAGAGGAGGACCCCTCCAACGGTGATGGCGGTCTCGGTCCCCCGGCCACGCCGCCAGGCCACGACCTTGCCCAGTGTGAACCCGAGCACGTAGGCGAGCGAGGGTGGCGCTGAGGAAGAGGACGATGGTCCGGGGCAATGCCGCCCAGAGGAGGTCCGAGACCTGTTGCGGGTAGCGGGTGAAGCTGAGCCCGAGGTCACCCTGGAAGAAGTTGCCGATATAGGTGATGTACTG
Source organism: uncultured Actinomycetes bacterium (assembly GCA_963733905.1). Classification (GTDB taxonomy): domain Bacteria; phylum Actinomycetota; class Acidimicrobiia; order Spongiisociales; family DATADW01; genus DATADW01. Next base: position 367,926 of record CAVTEU010000007.1, read on the forward strand.
CTCCCAGACCGACTTGTCGAGCCCCAAGCGCTCGGCGAGCTGCGCCCTGACCTCGGGTGGGATGCTCGGGATTGCCGATGAACTGGTCGGTGACGTCGCCCGGCTGCGCCTGGAGGAGAAAGAAAATGAAGGTCAGGATAGGCCAGGAAGAGCAGCGCGATCTGAATCAGTCGGCGGCCGATGAACTTCAGCATGGCGCCCTTGGCGATCCTTTCGGCAGACGGACCGGCCTTCGGTCAGCGTAGTCGTGGGGCGCTTTCTCTGCTCGCCGGAGCGCCCCCGGGATCGGGTGGGTGGAATGGGGGGCGGTCGACCCGCCCCCCAAAGCCACTCCGTTGTCTTACTGAGAGGCGGTCTGAACCGTGCCCTGCAGTCCGTTGAGGAACTGCAGACCGCTCAGTGTGTCCGTGAAGGGGTACAGAACCCGGTTGTTGTAGAACTCGAGGATGCCGGTGTCGAAGAGAACGATGTACGGCTTCTTCTCGGCGAGGATCTGCTCCATCTCCCAGATGATGTCGTACGCCTCTTCCTCGGTCTGAGCAGCATTGAGCTGCGTCGACCAGGGCCTCGAAGTCGGGGTCGTGGAACCCGGTGTTGTTGTTCCCGTCGTTGACAACCGTGAGGTTCCGGCTGGAGAAGAACGACTCGTGGAACGTCGGCAGCGCCGGGTTCCCGAGGCTCCACCCCAGGATGAACATGTCGAAGGTGAGCTCACCCTCATCGTTGGGCACGTAGACCCGCTCGATGATGGTGTTGAACTCGGTCGGCTGGTTGTCGATCGGGATACCCAGCTGGGTGGCGACGCTCTCGATGTAGTTGCCGTAGTTCGCCCGCAGCGGGTCGTACGACGGCGTCGGCGAGATCAGCTCCAGCTCGTCGGACTCGGATTCCCGTTCGGGATCTTCATCCCGACGCCGGGGGTGATGGCGAGCGTCTCGGAGTCGACCGAAGGCTCGGTGTCCCAGGTGTATCCGGCGTCCTTGAGGATCTGGACCGCCTCGTTGAGACGGACGTCCGGGGTCTTGCCCTCGTACTGCGAGGCGATCTCGCTGGCTACTTCCTCGTTGTACCACTTGGTGTTCCCCTCGGGAACCTGCACGTACAGCGGGAAGGCCACGCCCTGGAGGACGCTGTTCGCCATGTACTCCTTGTCGATCATCACGGCCAGCGCATCGCGGAACGCCTGGTCGCTCATCGGCGCCCTGGTCAGGTTGAAGGCGAGGTACCGGTAGCCGTTCGTCGGGTTGACGACGGCGCTCAGGTCCTGATTGCCTTCGACCTGCTCCTGGAGACCACGCTGCATACCGAGCGGGTTGAGGAGGTAGTCCACCTCACCGTCGGCCAGTGCCAGCACGGCGGCGTCCTGTGAGCCGTAGAACTGCAGCGTGGAGTCGGAGAGATACGGACCCTCGGTGTAGGTGGTCTCACCGCTGGTGACCTCCTGCCCCGCGCCGAAGTAGGTCTCGTTGGCCACGTTGCGGGCGAAGGCGCCCTCCTGACGGGTGTCGTAGACGATCGGGCCGGAGGCCGGGTCGCCGGCGCCCGAGGCTGCCTCGAGCGTCGCCAACGGATCCTCGCTGCCCGCTGCTTCCTCCACGACGTCCGCCCAGAAGTGCTGCGCCATGATCGGCATGTTGTGCGGGCCGTTGCCCAGACCCCACACCGAAACGCCCGGCTGCTGGTTCCAGGTGAATCTTGACGGTGTGGTCGTCCACCGCCTCGACCCCGGTTAGGCCTACCTGCGCCGACTCGTCGACCTCGGTCTCGGGGTCATCCTCTTGAGCCGCCCGGACATATTCGATCCAGTTGCCGCCTGAGGTTGAAGTCGCGGGCCGTGTGTCCAGGTGAAGACGTAGTCCTCGGCGGTGATGGGCTCACCGTCGCTCCACGCGGCGTCATTCCTTCATCGGGATCTCGGCCACCCAGGCGTCACCTTCCTGCGTCACCGCAGGGACCTCGTCGACGGCTGCAATGTCGGGAATGACCTCGAAGCCAGGAGCGGCGAGTCCGAACAGCCCGTCGTGGGTGTCGTCGAGCAGGTAGGAGTTCCACACGGTGGCGCCGCCGGTGTCGAGCAGCGTCCAGTAGTTGTCAGTGGTTACGTCGGCGAAGATCCCCATCGTGTAGGAGAAGCCCTCAGCCGACGGCGCTGCGGTCGTGTCCGTGCCGCCTGCCGCGGTGGTACCCGTGGCTCCGGCGGTGGTGTCAGTCCCACCCGCAGCTGTGGTGTCAGTTCCGCCCGCAGCCGTCGTGGCGGCGCCGCCGTCGGTGGTTGTGTCGGTAGTGCCCCCTTGGCAGGCGGCAGCTACCAGCGCAAACACCGCGACCAGCGCCAACCAGCGCCAGGACGCGAGCTTTTCACGCGTGCTCATCAGTCGAGTCCTCCAATCGGTCCCACTTCCCATTCACTCTCCAAACCCGGGTGGTCCGCGCCACCCAGGCGAGTGTCACCGACATTACCGGAGGGGGCGTCGCTTGTGCAACGCGAAGCGGGGTTGTTTGTCGGGCCGGCCGGATTTGAACCGGCGACCCCCAGTCCCCCAGACTGGTGCGCTACCAAGCTGCGCCACGGCCCGCCGCGGCAATCGTAGACACGTGTCGGGCAGACCTCACCCTGCCAGCCAGTGAATCAGCGCCTGAATGCCTTGGATCAGGCGCCATCCCAGATAGACGACGGCAGCCACGATGAGCAGCCAGAGGTGCCATGGGAGCCTGCCATCGTCTTCGGGGGGTTGCTGGTCGGGCTCGAGCGGGCTGCTAGGCCCCATAGCGGCCGTCATCCCGTCTGGCGGTCCCCACCCGTCTCCGGCCCACCACTCTCACCGGTGTGCCGGTCAGGTCGATCTCCCTGCGCAGCCGGTTCTCCAGGAAGCGGATGTAGTCGGTGGGCAGCTCGCCTCCGGAAACGAAGAGGAGGACGGTCGGGGGACGCACCCCAGCCTGCGTCGCATAGAGGATCTTCGCTCTCCTCCCCTGCCTGATCGGTGGAGGGTGCTCCTCCTGCCACGAGCGGACCAGCCGATTCAGCGGTCCGGTCGGCACCCTGGTCTCCCGATTGAGCCGGGCAGTCTCCACCGCAGCGGGGAGACGCTGGAGCCGGGCTCCGGTTCGCGCCGAGCCGCGCAACAGCGGTGCCCATGCGACGAACCCGAGACGCTCCCCCACCCCTCTCTCGGTCATCTGGCGTTCCTCCGGGTCGGCTGCGTCCCACTTGTTGAGGAGCACCACCAACCCGGCGCCCGCCTCGACCACCTCCTCGGCCACTCTCTGATCCTGGGAGGTCACTCCTTCGACGGCATCAACCAGCAGCACGGCGACGTCGGACTCGGCCAGCGCCTTGCGTGCCCGGAGCACCGCATAGTGGTCGGCGCTCTCTGCGATCCGCGCCTGGCGCCGGATCCCCGCCGTGTCCACGACCCGGTATGGGACGCCGTCCAAATCGACGACGGCGTCGATCGGATCGCGGGTCGTCCCGGGCCGGGGCGACACCAGGACCCGCTCGGTGCCGGCCAGGCGGTTGAGAAGCGTCGACTTTCCGACATTGGGTCGCCCCACGATCGCCAGCGAAGGCGTGCCGTCCTTTTCCAGCGCCGCCGGCCCCTCGGGGAGTGCGGCTACGAGGGCGTCGAGCAGCTCGCCCGTCCCCCGCCCGTGGAGTGCGCTCACCGGATACGGCTGACCGACGCCGAGGCTCCAGAGGTGGTGGACGTCGGCCTCCCTGGCGGCGTCATCCACCTTGTTGGCCACGAGAAGCACGGGTGTGCCGGAGTTCTGGAGGAGCCGGGCAACCCCGGCATCGTCGGGCGAGATCCCGGTGGTGGCATCGACCACGAAGAGAACCGCGTCGGCTGCCCGGACCGCAGCCTCTGCCTGTTGCCCGATCGCCACCACCAGGTCCTCGGTCGGGTCGACCTCCCACCCGCCGGTGTCGACCAAGAGAAAACCGTGACCCGCCCACTCGGCGGCGAACTCGCGGCGGTCACGGGTCACACCCGGCATCTCCTCGGTCACGGCGGAGCGCGAACCGATGATCCGGTTGACCAGCGTCGATTTCCCCACGTTGGGCCGACCGACCACAGCTACGACGGGCACAGAGGTCATGAGAGCCACAGTCAACACAGCCGGCGGGCCTCGACCGTTGCACGAACCCGTTTGGCACGAACCCGTTTTGGCGTCAGAAAACGCGGTCATGGGACGCGGGGTGACGCCAAAACCGGTTGGGCGCCGTTGTTCCTACCATTCTGGCGAATGGTTGACCGTGTACTGCTAGCCGAGCCGCGCGGGTTCTGCGCCGGTGTCGAGATGGCGATCAAGGCCCTCACCTGGATGGTTCGGGTCTTCGAGCCGCCCGTCTACTGCTACCACCAGATCGTCCACAACCAGTGGGTGGTGGAGGCCTTCGAGCGGGCCGGCGTCGTCTTCGTCGACGACATCAGCGAGGTTCCGAAAGGGGCGCCGGTGATGCTCTCGGCCCACGGGTCGGCGCCCCAGGTGGTGGCCGGGGCCAAGGACCGGGCCGGGGTCGTGGTCGATGCGGTGTGCCCACTGGTCACCAAGGTGCACCACGAGGTGCGGCGGATGGCCGACCAGGGATACGAGATCATCTACATCGGCCACGAGGGTCACGACGAGGCGGTGGGGACCATGGCTGAGGCGCCCCAACGCCATGACGCTGGTCGATCCGGAGCGCGGGCTCGGGTCGTTCGATCCGGGCGACCCGTCGCGGGTGGCGCTGCTGGCGCAGACGACCCTTGGTGTACACGAATGGCGCTCGGTGATGGACAACGCCTCGGAGCGGTTCCCCGATCTCTGGACGGCCCGGCGCGGCGATCTCTGTTACGCCACCACCAACCGCCAGGACGCGGTCCTCGAGCTCGCCCAGCAGTGCGACCTGATCCTGGTGGTGGGCTCGGAGACATCGTCCAACACCCTGGCGCTGGTCAGGGTGGCGGACGAGCAGGGTGTCGCCGCCCACCGCATCGACAACGCGGGGCAGATCGAGGAATCCTGGCTGGAGGGGGTTGGCACCGTGGGTGTCACCGCCGGCGCATCCGCCCCCGACCATCTGGTGGCGGAGGTGGTGGAGCGCCTCGCCCCCAGCCGCGGGGTGGAGTTGCTCCACGTCACCGGAGAGGACGAGTACTTCCCGTTGCCTCCCGCGCTGCGATCGATGATCTCGACGGTTCAGGCGCTGGTGGAGGCCGGGTACACCGCGCGCCGCCCCGGCGAAGCTGGCCTGTTGGAGAAGGACCGAACCTGGGGAGCTACCGAAGCCTTGGACGTCGTGGGTAGCAGCTAGTCAACTTGGGTTTCGGTAACCCAGAACCCAGAACCCAGAACCCAAGACCCTTCCCCTACTCCTCCCACACCGCAAGGTATGCCGCGAACCGGCCATCGATCGAAACCGGATCGACCGGGTCGCGTACCGCCTCGATCGGCTCGCAGTCGATACCACCTTCGAGCGTCGCCAGTGCGACCACCGTTCGGGATACCCCGTCGACCGCCATGATCGTGGGCTCGATCTCGTTGATCTCGGTCTCCCGTGCGGTCACGGTGCACTCGCCCTCGTTTGCGACGAACGTGGAGCGACCGAGCACGAACGTCGCTTCGGCGGGGCGCTCGAACTCCGGTTCCTGCTCGCGGCCCGCCCAGTTCCGAACCGTCATCAGCAACCGGTCGTCCCCGGAGCGGAACTCCACCGACAGGCCCCCGCCATCGGGGGCATCCATCATCTCGACGGTGTGGAGCACGAACTCCCCCTCCACGCCGCCGTGGGCGGTGAGCACCGCACCCGGTTTCTCGCCGAGCACGAAGACGTCTGCGGTCGTCTCGGTCATGACATGAGCGGTGGTGGAAGATGCGGCGGAGACGGCGGTGGTCGGTGACGATGGCTCGAGGCCCGGTGCCGCTACCGGCGCCGGCGGCGGAGGGGCGAGGATCAACGCCCCCAGACCCCAGCACACCAAGGATCAAACCGACGAAGACGGCGCCGAGGACCACCAGGCCCCTCCGCCCCGGATCGAGGAGAGAACGGCCGGGCATGACCGCGATGTTACCGCCGGGCGGTTCGTTGGAAGCGGCCAAGCCGGAGCCAGACCCAGAGCCAAGCCACTGTCACGATCAGCCTCAAGTCGTGCCTCGAGGAGCGGCCAACCGGACCATGTCGACGATCCGCTCGACCACCTGGTTGACGTCCATGTCACTCGTGTCGATCTCGACGGCACCGGCGGCGGGGCGCAAGGGAGAGATCTCCCGGGTCGAGTCGAATCGGTCGCGCCGCGCCAACTCGGCCGCCACCATGGACTGCTCGCCGGCGACCGATCCTTCGGCGGAACGGCGACTTGCCCGGACTTCGGGCCGGGCGGTGAGGAACACCTTGACCGGGGCGTCGGGGAAGACGACGGTGCCGATGTCCCTCCCCTCGACCACCGCCGAGCCGCTGTGGTCGGCCACCCAGCGCCGCTGCCGATCCACCATGATCCGCCGGACCTCGGGGTTGGCCGACACCCTGCTCACCGCAGCGGTGACCCACTCGCCTCTTATCTCCTCACTCACATCGTCACCGTCGAGCAGCGTCCGGCCGTCGTCGAACTCGATGTCGGTCGGTGAGAGCGCCGCCGCCAGGCCGGGGCCATCTCCAAGCTCGATCTCACGCCGCAACGCCACGCAGGGTCGCCGCCCGGTAGAAGGCGCCGGTGTCGAGGTGGGGCAGCCCGAGCCGGCGCCCGGTCTCTCGGCTCACGGTCGACTTTCCCGAACCGCCCGGCCCGTCGATGGCGACGATCAACTCTTCCATCGAGCAATCTCAGCGAAGAAGCCCGGCCATGTCTTGGTCACACACCCCGGGTCGTCGATCACCACGCCTGGGACCGCCAGCCCGGCAATGGCGAATGCCATCGCCATCCTGTGGTCGTCGTAGGTACGGACCAGGGCACCGTGGAGCGGTGCCGGCTCGACCGTGAGCGTGTCCGGGCCGGCCGATGCCCCGGCGCCGATCCGCCGCAACTCGGTCTCGAGCGCCGCCAGCCGATCGGTCTCCTTGATCCGGAGTGTGCCCGCGCCCCGGATCGTGCTCGGCCGATCGGCGAAGGCGGCGACGACCGCGAGCGCCAGCACCGCGTCCGGCATCTCCGTCATGTCCACGTCCACGCCGCGCAACTCTCCAGGAGCCGGGCCGCGCACCTCGATCGTGGCGTCGGCGCAGATGACCTCGCACCCCATGGCCTCGAGCACACCGAGCAGCCCGAGGTCTGCCTGGGTCGAACCTGGGGGTATCCCCTCTACCCGCACCACGCCCCCGGTGACCGCCGCAGCGGCGAAGGGGTAGGCAGCCGCCGAGGCGTCTGCCTCGATGGAGTAGTCGGTGCCCCGGTATCCCCCCGGCTCGACCCGCACCCTCGCCTCCCCCGCCCAGCGAGCCGTTGCGCCGAAGCTGGTCATCACCTCGAGCGTGGTGCCGAGGTACGGCTTGGAGACGATCACGTCGTCGACGAAGCCGAGGGTCAACCCTGTCCGCGAATACGGGGCGACCATGAGGACCGCCGAGGCGAACTGCGAAGACCGTCGGGCGTCGATGGTCACCTCGCCGCCCTCCACTCCGCCGCCATCCGACCCGGACCGGGGGGAAGCCCTCGTTCAGCGGCGTCTCGATCTCGCCGCCCATCGCCCGTCAGAGCCGCCACGAGATCGCCGATGGGTCGCTCCCTCATCCGGGGCGTGCCGTCGATGGTCGAGGGCCCGTCGGCGAGGGTCGCCGCCGCGGTGATGAACCTCGCCGTTGTCCCCGAGGCGGCGGCGTCGAGTGTGGCCGCCGGTCCGGTGAGCCGCGCCATCCACCCCCTCCACCCGCCACGGGTCCTCGCTCGTCGAAGATCTCCACACCCAGGGCCTGGAGACAGCGGCGCATGGCATCGGTGTCGTCGCTTCTCAGCGGTCCCGACAGCCGCGATGTGCCGGCGGCCAGTGCCGCCACCAACAACGCCCTGTTGGTGATGCTCTTCGACCCGGGTGGGCGGACCGTGACGTCGAGGGCGACCTGGAGCGGTTCGATCTCCAGTTGCGCCGGGAAGGAGGAGGTCACGGTGCCCGTGGGTGTAGCAGACCTGGGCGATGGGCAGCTTCGTAGAGGAGCCGGACCTCACCCGGGGTGAGCGTCCGCCACTCGCCGCGGCGCAGCCCCGGGTCGGTGATCGGGCCCGACGGCAGTGCGAAACAGCGAGAGCACCCTGTGCCCGACCGCATCGAGCATGCGGCGGACCTCGCGTTTGCGCCCCTCCCCCATGGTCAGCTCGAGATGTGATCGACCACCGCTCGAGCCGAGGAGCCGGGCCGAGATCGCCGCCGCCGGCCCGTCATCCAGTTCGACGCCTTGCTCCAGCCGCTGGAGGGTCGCTGCGTCGGGGCGGCCATCCACCATCAGGTTGTAGGTCTTGGTGATCCCGTATCGGGGATGGGTGACCAGGTTGGCCAACTCACCGTCGTTGGTGAGCAGCAGCAGCCCCTCCGTGTCGGCGTCGAGCCTTCCCACCGGGAACACCTTGGGGTCGGGGGGGACGATGTCGACCACGGTTGGTCGGCCCTGGGGATCGGCGCTGGTGCTGACCACGCCGGCCGGCTTGTTGAGCAAATAGGTGACGAGCCCGGGTCTGACCGGGAGGGGCACACCATCCACCGTCACTGCAGCCGTCTCCGGGTCGGCGCGGTCGCCAAGACGGGCGGTCCGGCCATCTACATCGACCCGCCCCTCCCGGATCCACTCTTCTGCGGCGCGGCGCGAGGCGATGCCCGAGGCGGCAATTACCTTTTGGAGCCGAGGCGGCTCGGGCGCTTCTGGAGCCGGGCGGCTCTGGCCCGTTGGGCACCGTCACACCTCGGAGCGGAAAGTCTCCTCGAGCCGATCGACCACGTCGGCCGGGGGAACATGGTCCGCCAAGGGAGGAAGCTCGTCGAGCGAGCGCATGCCGAGCTTCTCTAGGAACGTGGGAGTGGTCCGGTATACCGCTGGGCTCCCTGGTAGCGGCAGACGTCCCGCTTCCTCGATGAGCCCGTGACGTTCCAAGGTCCGCAGCGCCGACTCGGAGTCCACTCCCCGGATGTGGGTGATCTGGGCGCGGGTCACCGGCTGGCGGTATGCGACCACTGCCAGGACCTCGAGCGCCGCCGGCGACAACCGGGTGGCAGAGGCACGCGAGAAGCGTTCCAGATGGGGAGCTGCCCCTGGTCTGGTGTAGATCCGCCACCCCCGGCCCACCCGTCGCAGCTCGATGCCGTGGCCGTCGAGCCTGCTGGGCGACCCGCTCGAGCTCCACCTCGATCGTCTGTCGGGGCACCTCGAGCACCTCGGCCAGTTCCTCCACCGTCAGCGGCTCTTCAGCGACGAACAGGATCGCCTCCACCTGCGCCGCGGTGTCGAGCGTCTCCTCGCCCATGAGCCCGTTCACTGCCCCACCGCCACGGCGCGCAGCTGGATCTCGGCCAGCAGGTCGGGTTGCTCGAGCTCGACCATGCCCCCACCTCGCCAACTCGAGCATCGCAAGGAAGTAGGCGACGATCTCGACAGGTCGGGTGCAGTGGGCGACCAGCTCCTCGAACCCGGACTCGGCGATCCGCTGCAAGCCGGTTCCGCAGGTCGTCGATGGCGTCGGCCACCGAGGGGAGCTCGAGATCGAGGTGGTCGACCGACGGCTCCTCGTCCCTCTCGGCCATGACCGAGGCAGCGATCGCGGCCAGCCCTGCGACGTCGACCGGAACCCTGACCTCGAGCGGTGGTGGAGGGGGGAGATCGCCGAGTGCAGGGACCCGGGCATGCCACCGCGACCCATCGTCGAGCCTGCTCGCCAGCACCGCGGCGACATCCTTGAAGGTGACACATGCCAGCAAGCGGGCGAGCAACTGGTCGCGCTCTTCGAGCAGAGCCAACTCGTCGTCGAGATCCACGTCATCGGGGCCGGGAAGGAGCCGTCGCGCCTTCAGCTCGATGAGGGTGGCGGCAACGAGGACGAACTCGCTGGTCACCTCGAGGTCGAGCCGCCGCATCTGCTCGAGATGGAAGCAGGTACTCGCCAACCAGGTCGGACAGCCGCATGGCGGTGACATCGATCTGGTGTCGGTTGACGAGTTGGAGCAGAAGATCGAGCGGGCCCTCGAAGACCGATGTGCGCACCGTGTAGGTCATGGCGTGTAGCTCATTTCGGGTAGGTCATGTTTTGTAGGTCATTTTGGGGCGGGTCATGCTGGGCAGCTCATTGGCAGGACCGCATGGTGACCGTGCGGAGGGCGGAGGTCAACGATCGAAACCATCGGTCTCACCCGTCGAGAAGACTCCCCGTTTCGTGGTCGGCGGCGAACAGCACCGCCCAGTCGTCGGGGTGGATCGTCCTTGGGCGTTTGCCGTGGTGATGGAGGGCGAACTCGACCACCAGCGGCTCGGCTCCCGTCTCCTCGAGCTCGGCGGCGCCGATTGCCGGATGGTCGAGGTAGACGGCGACCCGGCCGTACCCCTCCAAGCGGAGCTGGCGGAGGAGAGATGCGAGCACCCGCCCGAGGATGCCCAGCCGGGCATGACGCTTGCCGACGTCGTGCAGCAGCGCCGCCCTGACCAGATCCGGCCGCTGTGGGGAGCGTTGCTCGGCGAACCGGGCAGCCCGGTATGCGTGACGCTGGTCGGCAGAGAGGCTGATCCCGGAAGAGCGCCTTCTCTGGACCCGTGGAGCGCCCATCCACGAATGCCGACTCGTCCGCATCGAGCGGCTCCGATGACGCCACGTCGAAGAACCGTTTGACCAGGTGGCTCCAGGGGTCGCGGTGCGTGTCGATCTTCGAACCCGGCACCGAGGGCCGAATCAGCCCTGGCGCGCCTTGCACTCCAAGCAGAGCACCGAGGAGGGCCGAGCCTCCAGACGGGCGTCACCGATCTCGCCCCCGCAGCGGTCACAGACCCCGTAGCTGCCATCGGTGATCTTCTGGAGCGCCCGATCGATCACCTCGACCTGGTTCTTGAGCGACTCGACCACACCGAGCAACTCGGTCCGCTCTGCGGTGGCGGCGCCGGCGTCGGCGAACCCGTCGCCAAACTCGAGGTCGGGGCGAAGGTCACCTGTCTCGGTGGCGCCAAGCTCGCTGAGCTGGTGCACCAGACGGGCGCGCTCCTCGTCGAGAGTGTGACGAGCGGTATCGAGATCGTATGAGGACGTGGTCATCTGGCTCGGGGGTGAGAGGAGACGTACACCTCGTACAGGTGCCCGGCGGACACCTTGGTGTAAACCTGCGTTGTGCTGATGTTAGCGTGACCGAGCAGCTCCTGGACGGTCCTCAGATCGGCCCCCGCCTCGACCATGTGGGTCGCCATCGAATGTCTGAGAACGTGCGGGGACACCTTGGCGGCGTCGAGCCCGGCTCGGGTGGCGGAGTGGCGCACCACGGCGAAGACCCCTTGTCGGGTCAGTCGCCCACCGCGGAAGTTGAGGAAGAGCGCGCCCGGGTCCTGACCAGGTCGCCGCAGGCTCAATCGGTCGGGCAGGTACAAGCTGATGGCGTCCACCGCAGCGGTCCCCAGCGGAACAAGCCGCTGCTTCGATCCCTTCCCGGTGACCAGGGCGTTGCGCTCCTCCAACTCGAGGTCGACCAGGTCCAAACCGACCGCCTCGGCAACCCGGGCTCCCGTTGCGTAGAGGAACTCGAGCAGCGCCCTGTCCCTTCGACCCAGCGAGGTCGTCGTGTCGGGCGCCTCCACCAGTCGGATGGCCTCATCGACCGACAGCGCCTTGGGCAAAGACACCCGGCGGGCGGGGCGGTCGAGAAGCACGGTCGGATCCTCCGATGCCATGCCTTCCGTCACAAGGAAGCGGTGCAGCCCTCGCACCGCCGCCGTTTTCCGCGCCACCGTCGATGGGGCGAGACCGGCGGTTGACAGCCGATTGACGAACGAGTCGACCAGGTCGCGGCTCGGTTCAGCACCATCGAGGTGCTCCAGGTAGTCGGTCAGATCGCGCCGGTAGGCGGCGACGGTGTTCCCCGAGAGTCCTCTCTCGGCGGAGAGATGTCCCAGGTACTCGGTGACGGCCGCGGTGAGGTCGTTGGTGGGCGCTCCGCGGGCGCTCACACCGGGGCGACGCCCGCCAGCGCCACCTCGGGCGCCACCCACGTGGTACCGAGGCTCTCGGCCACGGCCCGGTTGGCGAACGAGCCATTGGCGACGTTGAGCCCGGGGACGAGCTCGGGGTGGCGGCGGAACGCCTCGTGGACCCCGTGGTCGGCAAGCGCCAAGACGTAGGGGATGGTGGCGTTGGTCAGCGCGTAGGTGGAGGTATGGGGCACGGCGCCTGGGATGTTGCCCACCGCATAGTGGACGACATCGTGCACCGAATAGACGGGATCCTCGTGGGTCGTCTCCCGGCTCGTCTCGAAGCAGCCCCCCTGGTCGATGGCGATGTCCACCAGCACGGCCCCCCGCTTCATCCCGGCCACCATCTGCTCGGTGACCAAACGGGGCGCAGAAGCCCCAGGCACCAAGACCGACCCGATGACCAGGTCGGCGTCTTCCACCTGCTCCTCCAAGGTGAGCTGGTTCGAGGCAAGGGTCACGATCCGGCCGTGGTAGAGGGAATCGATAGCCCGGAGCCTCGACAGGTCACGGTCGAGCGCCACCACCTCGGCCTGCATCCCCACCGCGATCACCGCGGCATTGGTCCCTGCGATCCCGGCTCCGATCACAACCACCTTGCCCGGCGCCACGCCGGGGACACCGCCGAGCAGGATTCCCCGCCCGCCCTGCGCCCTCTCCAGGAAGTAGGCACCGGCCTGGGTCCCCATCCGCCCCGCAATCTCGGACATGGGGGCGAGCAGCGGCAGCGAGCGATCGGCGAGTTGGACCGTCTCGTAGGCGATCCCGACCACACCGCTCTCCGCCAGCCCCTTGGCCAGGTTGGGATAGGCGGCGAGGTGCAGATAGGTGAAGACGATCTGACCGGGCCGAAAGCGCTCCACCTCGACCGGCTGCGGTTCCTTGACCTTGAGGATGAGGTCGGCCCCCTCGAACACATCCTCGGCGGTAGCGACTATCTCGGCGCCCTGGGCGGAGTACTCGGCATCGTGGATGGTGGAGCCATCACCCGCCTGGGACTGGACCAGGACCCGGTGCCCACGGCTGACGAGCTCGCGCACACCCGTTGGGGTGATGGCCACCCTGCCCTCGGATGCCTTGATCTCGGTGGGGACGCCGACGATCACCGTCGGCCACCGATCATCAGCAGACCGATCTGGGTCTTGGCGTCCACGATCTCACCTTCCCAGATCATCTCGACCGCCCTGGCGATCGGCAACCGGACGATCTCGCTCACCTCTTCTTCGGCGCCGATGGGCGACGACTCGACGGGGACCGGCTCCTCGGCGAGAAAGAGGGTGATCCGCTCGTCGGTGAAGCCGGGCGCGGTGAAGAACTCGCACAACGGCTCCAGCTTCACCGGCTGCAAACCCACCTCCTCGACGCACTCCCGCCGCGCCGCCTCCGCGGGGTCCTCGCCCCGGATGTCGAGTTTCCCGGCGGGGATCTCCAGCATGAACCTACGCACCGCGGTGCGGTGCTGGCGGATGAGGACGACGTCATCGCCGAGGACCGGCACCACCGCCACCGCGCCTGGGTGTCGGATCACATCGCGCTCCATCGAGCGTCCATCCGGCGCCAGCAGATGGTGCTTGCTCAACTCGAGAAATACCCCGCTGCCCATGATCCGCTCCCCGAGCATCCTGAACTCGGGGTCCGACGCAATCACAGGGGGGAGGCGCTCAACCCAACTCGACCAGGGGTGCCTCGACCGGCGCAAGCCCGGCAGCGGCACGCTGCTTCTCGAGCGAGGCGGCGATGAACCCGGCAAAGAGCGGGTGGGCCTGGTTGGGTCGCGACTTGAACTCGGGGTGGAACTGGCTGGCGATGAAGAAGGGGTGCCCGGGCAGTTCGATGATCTCCACCAGCGAGTCATCCGGCGCCAGACCGGACAACCGCATACCGGCCTGCTCGAGGTCGGCGCGATAGCGGTTGTTGACCTCGAACCGGTGGCGGTGGCGCTCGTAGATCAACTCCTTGCCATAGAGCCTTCGGGCGAGCGATCCCTCCTCGAGCGCCGCCGGGTAAAGCCCGAGCCGCATCGTCCCGCCCAACTCGTCGACCGATTGCTGGCTCTCCATGAGATCGATCACCGGGTGGGCGGTTGTGGGATCGAACTCGGAGCTGTTGGCGTCAGGCATGTGGAGCTGCGACCGGGCGAACTCGATGACGGCGCACTGGAGCCCGAGGCACAGCCCGAGGAATGGGATGCCCTGCTCGCGGGCAAACCGGACCGCCTGCACCTTGCCTTCTATCCCCCGCACTCCGAAGCCACCGGGGACGAGGATCCCGTCGAGGTCGTCGAGGGTGGTCATGGCGAGCAGTCCGACGGTGTCGTCGGAGGGCACCCAGCGGAGGTCGAGCCTGACGTCGTTGGCGGTAGCGCCGTGCCGCAACGCCTCGACCACGGAGAGGTAGGCGTCGGGGAGATCCACGTACTTGCCCACCACGCCGATGGTGACCGTCGTCGCCGGCAACGGCCGAGCGGTGGACCATCCTCTCCCAGTCATCCAGATCCGGGTCGGGAGTTGACAGCTCGAGGGTGTCGCAGACGACCCGGTCGAGACCACCTCGGTTGAGCACCAACGGGACCTCGTATATGTCGTCGACATCGGTGGCGTTGATGACGGCGCCGGGGTCGACATCGCAGAAGAGGCTGATCTTGCGGCGGACGCCCTCGTCGATCGGCCGGTCGGAGCGGACGACGATCACGTCGGGCTGGATCCCCCTGCTCCGCAGTTCGGCGACCGAGTGCTGCGTCGGCTTGGTCTTTAGCTCCTCGGACGATCCGATGAACGGGACCAGCGTGACATGGATGTAGACGGTGTTCGCCTTGCCCAGGTCCTTGCGCAGCTGACGGATCGCCTCGAGGAAGGGGAGGCTCTCGATGTCACCGACAGTTCCTCCCACCTCGGTGATGACCACATCCACTTCGGGGTCGCCGAGCCGGCGGATCCGCGTCTTGATCTCGTTGGTGACGTGGGGGATCACCTGGACGGTGTCCCCCAGGTAGTCGCCACGCCGCTCCTTCTGGATAACCGTCTGGTACACCGAGCCGGTGGTCACGTTCGAGGTGCGCCGCAGGTTCTCACCGGTGAAACGCTCGTAGTGGCCCAGGTCGAGGTCGGTCTCGCCGCCGTCATCGGTGACGAACACCTCGCCGTGTTGGAACGGGTTCATCGTGCCCGGGTCGACATTGATGTACGGGTCGAGCTTCTGGTTGACCACCCGCAGACCGCGCGCCTTGAGCAGTCGGCCGAGCGATGCTGCGGTTATCCCCTTCCCCAGGCTGGAGACCACACCACCGGTCACAAATACGTGCTTGCTCATCGCTCCTCCTCGTGGCTTGGCTTGCGCAGAGGAGGGGTGGAATCCCGGGAGCGCAGCAGGCGGCTCATCACGGGAGGCCAGAGTAGCACCGGGTGGCCGCGCCTCCCAGGACCGCACGGCCCGCGGGCCGGGCGAGGCAGACCGGGTTACCGTGGCGCCATGGCGGGAGCATCACCGCAGCGACGCAGGGTACGTCCCGACCTGTGGGCAGGGTGGCGACCCAACGGGGTCGGGGAGGTCAAGCCCAACCACTACGGAGAGATCTTCCGAACCGTCTGGGAGAACCGCGACTCGCTCCCCCGCGCCTGGGCGATCCTGACCAAAGGTGTCTGCGACGGGTGCGCCCTAGGTACCGCCGGCCTCCACGACTGGACGATCGACGGTGTCCACCTGTGCACCGTCCGGCTCAACCTCCTCCGGCTCAACACGATGGGACCGCTCGACCCGGCCGTCCTCGGAGACGTGACCGCACTTCGGGCGAGGTCGGGGAAGGACCTCCGTGAGTTGGGACGGCTCGCCCACCCCATGGTGAGGAGACGCGGTGAGCCGGGGTTCCGCCGGATCACCTGGGGCGAGGCGCTCGATCTGGTCGCCAATCGGCTGAAAAGAACTGATCCGGCAAGATTCGCCCTCTACCTCACGTCGAGGGGGCTGACGAACGAGACCTACTACGTGGCGCAGAAGTTCGTCCGGTTTCTCGGGTCGCCCAACATCGACAACGCAGCGAGGGTTTGCCATGCCCCCTCCACGATGGCCCTCAAAGGATCGATCGGATTTGGGGCGACCACCGTCTCCTACAAAGACATTTTCGAATCCGACCTGGTCGTCCTCTTTGGCAGCCACACCGCCAACGCCCAACCGGTGATGATGAAGTACCTCTACCTCGCTCGCAAGCAAGGGTTGCGGGTGGTGGTGGTCAACCCCTTCCGCGAACCCGCTCTGGAGCGATATTGGGTCCCGTCCAACCCGGAGAGCGCGATCTTCGGTACGCGCATCACCGACGAGTTCTTCCCGATCCATACCGGTGGGGACATCGGGTTCGTGTCCGGTGTCCTCAAGGCGATGCTTGCCGAGGGGACCGTCGACCACGGCTTCATCGAAGCGCGCACCGAGGGATGGACCGAGCTTCGAGCCGCGGTCGAGGCATTCAGGTGGGAAGACCTCGAGGTTGCCTCGGGCTCGACGAGGGCCGAGATGGAGCGTTTCGCCCACGTCTATGGCGAGGCACGGTCCGCCATCCTCATCTGGTCCATGGGGGTGACCCAGCACGTTTTCGGGTCGGACAACGTGCGCGCCATCGCCAATCTGGCGCTGGCGCGGGGGAACATCGGCCGGCCGGGTGCCGGGCTGATGCCCATCCGCGGGCACTCCGGCGTCCAGGGCGGTGCCGAGATGGGTGCCTACGCCACAACGCTCCCCGGCGGGGCCGCCCTCAACGGCGAGTCGGCCGCCCGGCTCTCCGCCGACTACGGGTTCGACGTGCCGGCCACCCCGGGGCTGAGCGCCGCCGAGATGGCGGAGGCCGCCCACCGCGGCGAGCTCGACATCCTGTACTCGTGCGGTGGAAACTTCCTCGAGGTCCTACCCGACCCGCAACAGGTGAGGGAGGCGCTGGAGCGGGTCCCGCTGCGTGTCCACCAGGACATCGTCATCACCACACAGATGCTCCTCGATCCGGGTGAGGAGGTGGTTCTCTTGCCCGCCGCCACCCGCTACGAGCAGCGGGACGGCGGCACCGAGACGACGACAGAGCGGCGGGTGGTGTTCGGGCCCCAGGTGGTGCCGCCGGTGGGAGCGGCGCGCACCGAATGGGAGATCTTCCTCGACCTCGCCAGACGGGTGGATCCGGGGCGCGCCCATCTCATCGAGTTCGCCTCGGGTGAGGACATCCGCGCCGAGATCGCCCGGGTGGTACCCACCTACCAAGGGGTCGAGAGCCTGACGGAACTGGGAGACAACGTGCAGTGGGGTGGGGAGCGCCTCGGCGAGGAGGGGCGGTTTCCCACTCCAGACGGGAAGGCGCACTTCGCCGTCGTCCAGCCACCACCCCCACCGGAGCCGGGCAGGTTCCGGCTCTCCACGAGGCGGGGCAAGCAGTTCAACACGATGGTGTTCTCCGAACGGGACCCGCTGACCGGGATGGGGCGCCATGACGTCCTGATGGCGCCCACCGACCTCGAGGGTTTGGGGCTGACCGACGGCACCCCGGTGACCGTCCGCTCGGCCCACGGCGAGCTCGCCGCAACGGTAAGGAGCGGGAAGATCCGGCCGGGGAATCTCCAGGCCTTTTGGCCCGAGGCCAACGTGTTGCTGGCACCGGGGGTACGCGACCCCGAGGCGTTGATCCCCGATTACACCGCGTTGGTCGAGGTGATCCCAGCCTGATCTAGGAGAGCGGTCCGAACGAGAAGACCGGCGGCCGGGTGGGGTAGGGAGCGCGGCAGGTGAGCATCGACTGCTCGGGTGAGCTCCGGTATTCGACCCTGACCGCCAACCTATCGCCATCCGGGCCACGCACCGCAACTTCGGCTGATCCCGGCGACAGGCGCCTCATCGAGATCACCTCCACGTCGTCGATCCCGACCCATCCGAAATCGGTCGCGCACGAAATGGTCGGTGGCCTGGGCGATGCGATGCATGGTGCTCCGACCTCGGTAGAGGTCGAGTTCGAGCCGGCCAAGTTCGAACGAGTCGATGAGGCGGGAGGCGTCCTCGGGTTCGACGCGCCCGAAATACGCCCCGTGGGGCAGGACGAGAATGTTGCCGGCGAACCGATCGCCGCCGATGTGCGATGTCTCCCATACCCGGTCGGGGAGCACATCGGCCGACGCCCTGTACAACGGCCTTCCCCGGTCGGCACAGCAGATGTCGTGGCGCCCGTGGGTGCACACCAGGTAAACGGGACGGGTGCTGGGGGAAACCAACGGGTTCTCCAGCCGCCAGCGCCGACAGGTCGACTTCGAGCACATCCTCGGGGGTGGTCAATGGGAGGCGCACCAAGACCGGTTCTGTGCCACCACCTCCGCTGTGGGCGAGGAACATGGCCCGCTCATCGGCATTGTCCCGACCCCGCCGGATCAGCAAAGGCCGGACGCCGTGGATCGCGCTGCGCCGCTCCAACTCGACCGCCACCTCCAGAGGGAACCGGCTGTCAAGTAGTGCTTCGGGTCCCCACGGCCCGGGCTGCTCGACGACGATCCATGCGGTGACGGTCGAAGCCGTGGCGTAAAGCGGCTCTTCCCGGCTCTCTGCTTCCTCCGAGCAACGGAACCGGCTCGCGGTCAACCGCGCACCTCGAGCAGACCCTCCTTGATCAGCCTGCGGACGAGCACCAAGCGACTCGCCGCATCCAGCTGAATCTCATCGACCCGGATCTCGCCGCGTCCGACCACGTCAATCATCACCGGCTCCATCCATGCCGGCATCCGCAGCTCGCGGTCACCGAGCAGCACCGCCAACTCGTCACCTTCGACCTGAAGAGGCACAGCGCGCCGGCCCTCACCCCCACCACCGATCGGTCGGTGATCTCGTCGAGGTCGAGCACGCGTCGCATCTGACCGGCGAGCAACGGCTGGCGGGTGGTGAAGAACCGCCGCTGCAACCGCCCCCCGATCGCATCCCTGTCCACTTTCGTCACCAGGAGGTCGGCGATCAGGTGGAGACGCTCGTCGACCGTCGCACGCAATGCCTCGCCGATCCTGGGCGAACCGCAGTGGCAAGCGGATCGTCGAGCTCACCATCAGTCTGCAGCAGCGACACCGCCGCCTCGAGAACATCCCTGGTCCCGATGGAAAGAATCCCGACGGTGAGGTGGACCGATGCCGAAGCCTGGGTGGCTGCGGCGTGAGGGAAGTTCTTCGGGATGTAGAGGCTGTCGCCCGGTTCGAGCTCGACCTCGACCAGCGGAGCTCGGGTCGGCGGCAGGTCATGCCGCTCGTGCACCCACCAGCGCTTGCTGCCGTGACTTTGCAGCACGAAGACGTCGTGGTCGTCCTTGTGGGCATCGAAGCCCTGCGACCCAGGCGGCGTGATGTAGGCGTTGACCTGTACCGGGTGGCCGAGCGACGCCTCCAAGCTGCGGGCGAAGATCGCCACGGGAGACCAGTAGCGGTGCATGCCCTGGAGCACGATCGTCGCCCCCTGGTCGAAGTGGGCGAACACGGCCGAGGCGTCGGCCACCCCGGTTGCCGTCTGAGATCCGGTTCGTGTGGTCTTGGTGTAACCGCTGGGTGGGAGGACCTTCCCATGGCGGACCAGCCGGAATGCCGGCAGCCGAAGACCACGCCGACGAGATCAGCCGGTCGACGTCGTCGAGCGAGAGCAGGTCGTCGAAGCCTCCCGGAGACCGGTGCAGGAGGGGACGCTCCCCCCACACTTCGGCGGCAAAGGCGGCTGGATCGCCGACGCAACGCTCGAGGCCGGCGTCGGGCACCTCTCTCACGAGCTCCGGGTCATCCCGGCGGTGTTTGAGTGCTTGGCTCTACCGGTCGGTCCCGTCGACACCGTCGCTGTCGGTGCCGTCGACCCCGTCGGCGTCGGTGCCGTCGACTCCGTCCACACCATCGGCATCGGTGCCGTCCACTCCATCCACACCGTCGGCATCGGTGCCGTCCACTCCGTCGACCCCATCGGCATCGGTGCCGTCCACTCCGTCGACCCCGTCGGCATCGGTGCCGTCGACCCCGTCGGCCTCGTCGGCATCGTCCTTCTGGGACGCCGGAACGCCATTGGTCACGTTGCGGATGTCCTCATCACGCAGCGACGGGTGTTCAGTGCTCATCTCGCCCTCCTCAATTCGATCCTGCGGCTGAGGCTAACCCTGCGCGACGAGATCCGGTTGGGCGGGGGGCGGTCCCGATTCGACCAACCGGCACAGCGCATCCACGGCGCGATCGACATCCTCCAAGTTGTTGTAGAGGGCGAAGCTCAACCTGCAGGTGGCTTGGGGCGCCAGCCCGAGCCATCGGTGGGCGAGGGAGGCGCAGTGACACCCGGCACGGCTCTCGACACCTTGTTGATCGAGTCCTTCGGCAAGGTCGTATGGGCTCCACCCTTCCACGTTGAAGGCGACGAGCGGGGAACGGTCTCGGTCGGCCGGCGGGCCGTAGATCGTGATCCCGGCTACCTCCGACAACCTCGTCATGGCATGGGTGGTGAGCAGCCTGGTGTGGGCCCGTACCGCGCTCATCACCTTTTCGACCGTCGCCCGGTCCAGGGGCCTCTCGGTGCGGAAGTACGGCTCGGCATCCGGGCCGCAGACGATGTCCACCAAGAGACGAAGCGCCTGCGCCGACACGATCACCTCGAGGACTGCGGGCGTGCCCGCCGCCGATCGCCAGGGGAGGTCGGCGTACTCGATGCGATCGTCCCAGACGCCACCGTCGGCGATCATGTCGCCGCCGTAGAGGAAGGGGCGCGACCCGGCCATGATGTCCTCGCGCCCGTAGAGAACACCCACCCCGAACGGCGCCAGGATCTTGTGGAATGAGAAGGACATCCAGTCGACATCGAGGGCGGTCACATCGACGGGGCTGCTCGGAACCAGTTGAGCCCCATCCACCAACAGAAGTGACCGGAGACGGCCATCGGGCTGCTCGTATCCGCTGGCGTCGGTGATCGCACGGACATCGGCGAGCGGCGGTTTGGTGCCGAGGAAGTTGGAGGCACCGGTGCAACAGACCAACTTGGTCCTCTGGTCGACGAGGTGCGACATCTGATCGAGATCCAGCTCCCCCGTGGCGGGATCGAAGTCGACCAGCCGGTACTCGACATGCCTACCCAGCGGTTCGAGGATCTCCTTCGTCATCCCGTACCAGGGCACGTAGTTGGAGTTGTGCTCCAGCCTGGTGGTGACCACGTTGTCGCCGTCGCGGAACTCGGTGAGCATCGAGTACATCACCGCGTTGTGCGCCTCGGTCGTGTTGCGGTAGATGGCGATGTTCCGCCTGCTCGGAGCGTTGATCCACTGGGCGATGGTGTCGTATGCGCTCTCGAAGAGGTCCGTCATCGTCCTCGAGGCCGTCGATGTGCCCCGATGGACGCTCTCGTAGCCGGGCACGAGCTCTGCAAGCAGTTCGACAAGCTGGCGCGGCGACTGTGTCGTGGCGGCGTTGTTGGTGACTATCCGTCCGCGCTCGACGAAGTCGAAGTAGCTCCTGACCCGGTCCACGTCCAACCGTGGCCCCTCAGCGGCTCGTTGCTCGGGTCGGTGCCGGCGTCCGGGTCCGAAATGAACCATGTCTCCCCGCTCAGTTGATCTTGCTGGTTCGCCCAGCCCACTCCTTGTCCCGCAGAACGTACTTCTGGATCTTCCCCGTCGACGTCTTGGGCAATGCGGTGAGGAACTCGACCTGATCCGGCGCCTTGAACTTGGCGATCCGCTGGCGGACGTGTCCGATTAGCTCGTCTTCGGTCACCTCAGCGCCCGACTTGAGCACGACGAAGGCCTTGGGCCGCTCCCCCCAGTAGTCGTCGGGCACCGAGACCACCGCCACCTCGAGGACGGCGGGGTGGCTGACCAATGCCTGCTCGACCTCGATGGTCGAGATGTTCTCCCCACCCGAGACGATGATGTCCTTGGCTCGATCCCGCAGCTCGATGTAGCCGTCGGGGTGCCATACGCCGAGGTCGCCGGAGTGGAACCAACCACCGCGGAAGGCGTGCTCGGTCGCATCCGGGTCGTCGAAATAGCCCTTCATGACATTGTTGCCCCGCATCACGACTTCTCCGATGGTGGACGCGTCTCGGGGGACGTCGGCCATCTCCTCATCAACCACCCTTATCGGGTCGGCCGAGACCATGGCCAACCCCTGCCGGGCCATGAGCCGGGCGCGCTCCGCCGGCTCGAGGTGCGCCCAACCGGGCTGCTCCTGGCACACGGTGTACGGGCCGTAGGTCTCGGTGAGCCCGTAGACGTGGACCACCTCGGCGCCCAGCGCCGTCATCTGGGCGATCAGGGTTGGGCTGGGCGGGGCGCCCGCGGTTGTCACCACCAGCGGTGACACCGAGGGGCCGAGCCTCAGCGGCGTTGGCCAGCGAGATCAGGACGGTTGGTGCTGCGTTGAGATGGGTGACGCCTTCGCTTTCGAGGAGCCGCCACACCTCAGACGGGTCGACCGCCCGCAGACACACATGGGTGCCACCGATGGCGGTTACCCCCCAGGTGGTACACCAGCCGTTGCAGTGGAACATGGGGAGGGTCCACAGGTAGACCGACTCGGACGAATGCCGGGAGTGGATCACCTCGGCCATGGCGTTGAGATGCGCCCCCCGGTGCGTGTACATGACACCCTTGGGTCGGCCGGTCGTGCCGCTGGTGTAGTTGATCGAGATGGTGCGGTCCTCGTCGTCCACGGTCCAGGCCATCGGCTCGTCGTCGCCCCTGGCCATGAAGTCGGCGAATCCGGTCGCCGGGAGTGACGACCCGCGGCCGGTGTCGTCCACCGTCACGATCTCCTCGACTCCACCCAGGTCGTGCATCGACCGGCTCGATCAACGGGGTGAGTTCGGAGTCCACAACGAGCAGCCTGGCGCCCGAGTGACCGAGGATGTATCGGATCTCCTCTGATGAGAGCCGGGTGTTGATCGCCACCAGCACCGCCTCTGCCAGAGGCACGCCGAAATGCGCAACCAGGAGCTCGGGGATGTTCGGGCAGAGATAGGCAACGCGGTCACCCTGCTCGATCCCCGATGCTTTGAGGGCATGTGCCAGGCGCGTGGCCGATTGCGCCATCTCGCGATAGCTGAGTCGCCGGTCGCCATGGACTGATGGCGGTCTTGTCCGGGAAGACCTCACTGCTCCGACCCAGGAATGAGAGCGGGGTCAGCTGCGTGAGATGGACGGGCTCGGCCACAGGTCTCCTCTCCAGATGTGTTCGGAGGGTAGGGCGGGCAGCGCCCGGCGTACCCTCGATCGACCGAGGACGTATCTGATCGGCTCGCTTGGGCCTCCTCCTCTACCCGGTCGAGGTCCGCATCGGACGGCGCACCTGGGCGGCCGAAATCGAGTCAGACGGTGTGGACCTCCCGGGGCACCAACCGGTCGAATGGGACATCGCCACCCGGATCGTCACCTGAGGGTCAACCCGGCCACGAGGGCGGCCGCTTCTCCAAGAAGGCGGTCATTCCTTCCTGGGCGTCGGCCAGTCCGGCGTTGCCGGTCATCACCGCCGACATCGACCGGTAGGCCTCCTCTTCGGTGGCGTCCACCTGGCGGTAGAACGCCTCCTTGCCGAGCCCGACCACTCGCGGGCTGAAACGGAGGATGCGTTCCACCAACTCGTCCACCTCGGCGTCGAGCCGATCGTCGGGTACCGCCTTGTTGACCAAACCCCACTCCGCAGCCGTCGCCGCGTCGACCCGGTCCCCGGTGAGCAGCATCTCCATGGCGCGTTTGCGCCCTACGGCTCTGGTTAGCGGGACCATCGGCGTCGAGCAGAACAACCCGATCATCACCCCAGGAGTGGCGAACCAGGCCGACTCGACCGCCACGGCCAGATCACAGCTGGCCACGAGCTGACACCCTGCAGCGGCCGCGGGGCCCTGGACCCGCGCCACCACCGGCTGGGGGATTCTGTGGAGGGCGAGCATCATCTCGGTGCAGACGTCGAAGAGCAACCGGTGGTGATCCTCGTCGGCCCCGACCATCTCGGAGATGTCGTGGCCCGCCGAGAACACCGGGCCTTCGGCGCCGAGCACCACCACTTCGGTCTCTGCCGGGAGCGTCCCAACCGCCTCGATCAGCTCCCGCATCGTCGCCAGCCCCAGAGCGTTTCGCCGCTCTGGTCGGTCCAGGGTCAATCGGGTGACCCGGCCATCGTGCTTTATGGCGAGGTTCTCGCCCATCATCCCGTTTCTCCATTCGACCCGATCCGGCGGTCCCCGCTTGATCGATCGTAGGTCACTCGACAGAGCCGGCGGCGGCGATGGCGAGAAGCTCCTCGGCGTGCTCCCTGCCCCGCTCGCTCTCGGGCAGACCGGAGAGCATCCGGCTGAGCTCCTCGAGACGCTCATGCCCCTCGACCACCTCGACCGTCGCCGACGATCCATCCCGACGAACCACGGCATGGGTGTCGGCGAACGCCGCCACCTGAGGAAGGTGGGTGACGCACAGGACTTGTCGGTCGGCTGCCAGCTCGGCGAGCTTTGCGCCCAGGGCGAGCGCCGTCTTCCCACCGACGCCCGCATCGACCTCGTCGAATGCGACCACGGGCGCACGGCCGGCGCCACCGGCGAGACGGAGCGCAAGGATGAGGCGGCTCAATTCCCCGCCCGAGGCCACCCGTGCCACTTCGCCCGGGACGAGGCGGCGGTCAGAGGCGAAGAGCAACTTGATCGCTTCCGCACCCTCGGAGCCCGGTTTGGCCGGCGCGACCTCGACCTCGAGGTGGGGGTCGCTGAAACCGAGCTGGCGGAGGTGGCCCAGCGCCGCATCGGCGAGCCGGCCGCCGGCAGCAGCACGGCTCTCTCGAAGCCGTGCGCCAAGTCGGTCGAGGGCGGTGATTGCCTCGGCCAACTGACCTTCGATCTCCTCCGCTCTGGTGAGCGACCGCTCCATCCTCTCCGCCCGTGCCATGGCTTCCTCGCCGAAGAGGAGGACCTGATCGAGGGTGGCGCCGTACTTGCGCCGCAGCGAGTTGAGCAGGGCCAGCCGCTCCTCCAACTCCGCCAATTGCGCGGGGTCGCCTTCGAGAGCGTCTGCGGCGGCGCGCAACTCGACGGTGAGATCTCCCGTCACCGCCTGGGACTCCTCGGCGCGCTTTGCCAGTGGCTCGAGCGAACCGTCGAGGATGGAGGCTCGCCTCATCACCGCAACAACCTCCCCGATGGTGTCGCCAGCCGCCGTGGCGGCGGCGTGGGCGGCGGCGATCCTCTCGGTCAACTCCTCGAGATGACGGAGCCGACCAAGCATGCGCTCCAGTTCCTCGTCTTCCCCGGCGGTGAACCCGGCATCAGCTATCTCGCCTGCCTGGAACCGCGCCAACGCCGCGTCGCGCTGCAATGCCTCCCTCCCACCACCGAGACCCTCGCTCTCCCTCGATAGCGATTGCGCCCTCTCCCAGGCGGCGCGGTAGTCGTCCCGCGCCCGGAGGCCGTCATCGTCGAGCAGCCGGTCGACGAGGGCACGGACCTCGGTCGGTCTGCTCAGCGCCTGGTGGTCGTGCTGACCCACGATCTCGACCAAGGTCCCGACCCGGTCGGCGAGGACACGGGCAGGAACCGGCGAACCATCGAGATATGCCCGGCTCCGTCCGCCACGGAGCACCTGTCGGGTTGCCGTCACTTCGTCGTCACCGGGAAAGAGCCGGGCTTCCACAGTCGTCTCGTCACCTTCCGGCCCGATCAGGTCGGGGCGGGCGGTCTCTCCGCAGAGGAGCCGCAGGGCGCCAAGCAGCAGCGTCTTGCCTGCGCCTGTCTCCCCGGACACCACCACCAACCCCGGTCCAGGCACGAGCCGGGCCGTGGCGATGATCCCCAGGTTGCGAACCGTGAGCTCGTCGAGCACGTCACAGCCCGCCGAGGCGGAATTTGGTCTTGACCCTTGCCGGGAAGCTGCGCCCGCTCATCTGGACGAATCGGACCGGCCGATCGCCGCGGCGGATCTCGACGACGTCCCCCGGAGCGAGTTCTGCAACCGGGACCCCGTCGGTGCTGACCCTGACATGGCGGTCCTGGGCGACGGTGCAATGGACCACCACCGAGGCATCGAGCACGACGCTCCGGGTGAAGAGCGAGAAGGGCGCCACCGGGGTGAGCACGATCGCCTCCAACCCGGGATCGACCAGCGGGCCACCGGCCGAGAAGTTGTATGCGGTGGAGCCGGTCGGCGTCCCAAAGACGAGGCCGTCCGCCCGGTATGTGAGGAACGGCTCACCGTCGAATGCGACGGACAATGCGACCAGCCTCTGGCTGTCCACCTTCTCGACCACGACGTCGTTGACACCGACCGCCTCGTTCCCGCCGGCGACGGCATGCAACGTCATCCGCTCGGCGACGGTCCACGATCCCGATGCGATGCGGTCGAGCACCATGTCGAGATCGCTCACCTCGGCGTCGGCGAGGAAGCCGACCGTGCCGAGGTTCACACCGAGCACGGGCACGTCTTCCCGAAGCGCCACCTGGACTGCGGCAAGCATCGTTCCGTCTCCTCCGACCGCCACCACGAGATCGAAGTCCTCGAAGGGTGTTGCATCGATGCCGAGCGCCTCGGCGGCCACCGCATCAGCGGTCACCTCAATCCCTCGCGCCCGTCCGCTGGCCGTCAGCTTCCGGCCGACCTCGAGGGCGTCCCTCCGCTCGACATGGGGAACCAGAGCGATCCTCACCGCGCCGCCTCCCCCACCATCGACTCGATCCCCTCGATCGAAGCCGGTCCCTTGACGGGCCAGCACGAAGTACTCGCGATTGCCGGCCTCCCCACGCAGCGACGATTCGGTTGCCGCCACCGTGCCGAGACCGACGGAATCAAGGCACCCGACCACCTTTCGCAACGCCTCGACGAGGTGTTCAGCCCGACGGACCACGCCACGCTTGTCCAAGGCAGCCCGGCCAACCTCGAATTGCGGTTTGACCAGGATCAAGAGATCTGTGCCCGGACCGCTCAGCGCCGCCAACACCTGGGCGACGAGACAGAGCGAGATGAATGAGAGATCGGCCACGATGAGGTCGAATGGCGCACCGAGCCCACCCGGGTCCACGCTGCGGAGATTGGTTCCGTCGAGCGCCACCACCCTCGGGTCGGCACCCAGTGCCGGCGCCAGCTGGCCGTGGCCAACATCGAGCGCCACCACTTGCTCGGCCCCGCGCTGTAACAGACAGTCAGTGAACCCGCCGGTCGAAGCGCCCGCATCGAGGCAGCGACGCCCGGCGACCTCGACATTCAGATCATCGATGGCGCGGTCAAGCTTGCGGCCACCTCTCGACACGAAGACGACCGCGGGCTCGTCCACCTCGAGGTTGTTGGACGGGCCGACCAGCGTCGACGACCGTCGAGCGGTGACACCGTCCACCAACACCCGCCCCTCGGTGACGGCGCGCTGAGCCTCCGCCCGAGAAGGCGCTTGGCGGCGCGCCACCAAAGCCTGATCGAGCCGGACCCGGCTCAGCCGTCGCCGTCCGGGTCGGGGTCGAGCGCCTCGCCGAGCACGTCCACGAGCCGATCCGATATGTCCGGGGCATCACCGGGGTCGGCCCCTTCGAGTTCCTCGAGCAACGCTTCGATCTGATCGGACATGGGCGCCATTATCCACCGCGGCGCCCTCGCCGGGGGGATCTTCCCCTCGGGTCTTCGACTGCTCGGCCGCCCCCCTTTCACCATCGCCGCCAAACCAGCGGTCTACCGGCTCCGAACCAGCGCCGGCGAGCAGGCACCCGAAGGGGGATGCGAAGTCCATGCGACAGACGACACGCCGGCGACGCGATGCGATCGTGGTGATTCTCGGGTTGGCGGTCGGGATCGGGGCAACCCTCCTGATCGACCGGCATCAACCCTCGGCCACCGAGCCGATAAGGCAACTGGCTACCGGAACCTCCCCCACCACGGTCACCTCGAGCGCCACCCGCAGCTGAGACCCCTGCCGCTCCGGCCTCGGCGGTGGCGGCGGTCGAGGGCTTCCTCACAGCCGAGCAGCAGGGAGAGATCGCCGAGTCGTTCAACTTCCTCAGCCGGGCGGACCGGCAGACACACGGATCGGCGGCGGGATGGGAGGCGGCACATGCCGACCTGCTCCCCCCGATCGAGAGCTTCTCGGTCCGTTCTGGGATGAAGGTCGATGGATCGAGCGAGGTGGTCACCGATGTGGCCTTCACCGCCTCGCTCGATGAGGTCTCCGGGCTGGTACCCGGAAAGGCAGTTGTCACCTGGCGGCTGGTCCCCGAGGCGGGTGGTTGGCGCATCTCGCTTTCCGAGACCACGGTCGAGCCCAGCTATCCCCCCGAGCCGGCGGCAAGAGAGGCAGCCCGCCGCTGGGTGATGGACCGGACCGAGTGCGCCTCGGCGGTGGAGTACGAGGGTGGGCTGCTCGGGAACCCCGGTCTGGCTGATTCGCTGTGCGGGGCCGTGGGCCCTGCCGAAGTGGGACAACCAGGACCGCTCGAAGACCAGGTCGACGCCGCCCAGTTCATCGGGGCATTCGGCCCCGAGTTCGATCGATTGGGGACGCTCGGTCGCCGTCGATTCACCGACCCCGATGCGAGTCGTGCTGGCGCCTGTGGGTGACCAGTGGGTGGTCATCGGCGTCCTCCCAGAGGAAGCCGGATGACCCTCGGCAGGCGTTCCCGGGACCCGCCCCTCACTGGGTAGGAGAAGGCGGCAGCCGCCCGAGCCGCCAGCACGCAAGGGCACGGACACGCAGAAACGAACACGACACAGGAGGAATGAAATGTCCCTCGCACGACGGCGACTGCCCGTGGTACTGGTGGTCCTCGGGTTGGCAGCTGCGCTCTTCGTGGCGCTGCTATCACCCCTGGGCGCCTCCAGCCACCGCGAGGCGCCGCTGATCACCGAGGACCCGGTAGCCGACAACACCGACGTGTACGCCTGGATGAAGGGCGAAAACCTGGTGGTGGTGGCCAACTGGATCCCGCTCGAAGAGCCTGCCGGCGGCCCGAACTTCTTCAAGTTCGGCGACGACGTGCTCTACGAGATCAACATCGACAACGACGGCGACGCCCGTGACGACTTCACCTACGAGTTCCGGTTCACGACCAAGATCAAGAACCCGAACACGTTCCTCTACAACACGGGCCCCATCGAAACCCTCGATGACGCCGATTGGAACATGGTCCAGACCTACACCGTGTCGGAGGTCAAGAACGGCCGGAGGACCAAGCTGGGCAGTGGGCTCTTCTCACCACCCAACAACATCGGTCCCAGGTCGACCCCCAACTACGAGAACCTGGCGTCTCAAGCCGTCTACAGCCTCCCGGGTGGGATCAAGGTCTTCGCCGGACAGCGCGACGAGGTGTTCCCGGTGGACCTGGGGTCGATCTTCGACCTGGGCGGTTTGCGGCCGTTCAACAACTTCCATCTCCTGCCACTCGACGCCGAGTCCGGGATCGACGCCACAACCGGGTACAACGTCCACTCCATCGTGATGGAGATCCCAGCCTCCAGGCTGGTGGACGACGACCCGGTTCTCGGGGTCTACTCGACGACCTACCGTCGTCAGACCCGGGTGTTCGCCTTTGGCGACGGGTCCAAGCCGTTCCACCTCGGGGACTGGGTCCAGGTCTCGCGGCTGGGGATGCCCCTGGTCAACGAGGTCGTGATCCCTCTGGGAAAGAAGGACCGCTTCAACGCAAGCGAGCCACGGGACGATGCGCAGTTCCTCAACTTCGTTGTCGACCCGGAACTGGGAAGGCTGATACCGGCGCTGTACGGCTCGAGTGGGATCAAGGTCCCGCAGGCACCGCGCAACGACCTGGTGACGATCTTCCTCACCGGGATCCCGGGGATCAACCAACCCAAGAACGTCAAGCCGTCGGAGATGCTCCGGATCAACACCACGTTGCCGAGCGGTTTCCCCAACGGACGGACGCTCCAGGACGACATCGTCGACACCTCGCTCCAGGCGGTGGCGGGTGTGTTCTGCGACAGCGACAGCGGTGACCCGGCAGACGGGTGCGCCGGAGCGAGCTTCGACAGCCCGTTCAACGTGTTCCCGAACAACGCCCTCAATGACGGCGCCACGGGGAACGACCGGCCATTCCTGACCGGCTTCCCCTACATGCCGACACCTCACCAGGGGTACGACCACGTCCACGACCACACCAACAGCGACGCCTGACGCTGCGGTGACGCGGCGGCGGGGGGCACGATCCCCCGCCGCCCGCGCCGTGGCACTGGCGATGGTGGCGCTACTGGCCGGTCTGGCGGTCGGTCGGTTCCTCACCGCCCGAGCCGAACCAGGTGCTGCCGTCTCGCCGGCCGCCGCATCGCTGGTGGAGACCATCGCCGTCCTCGAAGACCAGGTGTCGGTCGACCCCTCGGACGCCGGAGCGAGGCAACGCCTCGGGGTTGCCTACCTGCAACGGGCGGCCGAGGTTGGCGACCCGACGCTCTACTCGGCGGCGGAAAGGGTTCTCGGTGAGGCCGAGGAGCTTGCTCCCGGTGATCCCCGGACCGTGGCGGCGCTCGGAGTGCTCGCCCTGGCCCGTCACGACTTCGCCGAGGCTCTGAGACTCGGCCTGGCGGCACACGCCTCGGATCCATTCTCCGCCGATCCGCTCGCCGTGGTGGTCGACGCCGAGGTCGAGCTTGGCAAGTACCGATCGGCCGCCCGTCACCTGCAGCAGATGCTCGATCTCCGGCCGGGCCTGGCTGCGCTTGTCCAGAACCTCGTACCTCCGCGAGCTCAACGGCGATCTCGAAGGAGCGATCGAGGCGATGGAGCAGGCGCGTCTCGCCGGTTCAGGCTCGGTCCACGACGTTGCATCGGTCACCGCTCTCTCCGGGCAGTTGCTGCTTTTGGCAGGAGACCTGGATGGCGCCGCCGCAGCCTTCGCCAGCGCCGACAGCCTCGCCCCGGAGATGACGGTCAGCGCCGTCGGTTCCGCCCGGGTGGCCCTGGCCAGGGACGACCCTGAGGCGGCGGCCACCATCCTCGAGGCGACCGTGGAGCGGTATCCGGCGCCGGAGCCGGTCGCCCTGCTCGGGGAGGTATACGCCCAGTTGGGACGGGAGGGCGATGCCACCGCCCAGTTCGACCTGGTGAGGACCATCGCACGCCTCCAAGAGAGTGAAGGTCAGATCGTCGATCTGGAGATGGCCCGCTTCGAAGCCGATCACGGCGACCCGGGCCGTGCCCTGCGGCTCGCCCGGGATGCACACCGTGCCCGGCCCACCATCCATGCTTCGGATGCTCTCGGTTGGGCGCTGTACCGGTCGGGGAACCCGGAAGGAGCATTGCCACATGCCAAGGCGGCACTCCGGCTGGGGACCATTGACCCAGTCATCCGCTACCACGCCGCGGCGATCTTCGCCGCCAACGGTCAAACGAAATTGGCCGCCGATCAGGTGATGGTGGCGTTAGCCCACCGATTCACCCTCTCGCCGGCCCAGCTCGACGAGGCGACCAAGCTCGCCACCGAGCTTGGGGTTCCCGGACAGGAAAGGTAGAGATATGCCGGTGAGGCCACCGTGTTGTTGCACCTGCGATTAGGTCCCGTCGTCGTCGATCAGGCGCTCTCCGCGCCGGCCGTCGATGAGGTCGGCGTCCCGGAATGCGTCACAGATCTCCCCGCGCCAACCGATCCGCCAGCTCGGCCAGGTCAGTCATCACCAGGTCGGCCAGCGGATGAGCTTCGCCCGACACGCCGCTGAGCACCTGGACCGAACGCCATCCCGCTTCCCTCGCCATGGCCAGATCGGTTTCGGGTCGGTCCCCCACCATCCACACCGGGCCGGGGCGGAGGCGCTCGATGACCAGTTCGACCATGGCCCTGTGCGGCTTGCCGGCGACAGCGGCGTCGATACCGCTCGCACGTTCCACCGCAGCCACCATCGCACCGGCACCCGGCCACTGCCCCTCAGATGTCGGGTAGGTGGCGTCGTCGTTCGAGGCGACGAGCGCCGCACCGGCCCGCACCGCCAGCACCGCATCGCGCAGCCGCTCGTAGGTGAGGGCGCGGTCGAGCCCGACCACCACCACCCGTGCCATCTTCCAATCCTCGGTGATCTCGACCCTGCGCTCGGTCAACCCCTCGACGATGCCGTCCCCGCCCAACACATAGGCGGGACCGTGGCCGGCGATGAGCGCCGCCGCCCTTCCCGAGTGGAGGACCTGGTCGCGGTTCGCCGGGTAGCCGGCGATACGGTGGATGCGTTCGGCGATGTCCGTCGCCGCCCGAGACGAGTTGTTGGTCACGAAGAGGACGTTCCACCCCGCCTCGTCGAAGCTGCGCAACGCCTCACCCGCCCCGGGCACCGGTTGCTCGCCGAGAAGGACCACCCCATCGATGTCGGCGACCAGGTTCACCCCGAGGAGCGCCTTCCCCACCCGTCGAGCACCCGGCCCAACAGGTCGGCGGTGCGGCCGAGCGAGTCGACGCTGACCCGCTCGTTGTTTCCGTGGAACATGTCGAGGAACTCGGAGAACGACACCCGGTCGTCGAACAACCCAACCCCGTAGCAAGTCGTCCCGCGGTCGCGGAAGAACCGGGCATCGGTGGTGGCGGGAGTGAGGGCGGGCACCACGCGCCGTGAACCCGTCAGATCGCCTATCGCCTCGACGATCGCCTCCCACAGCAGACCGCGCGTCGGGCTCGAGTTGGCGATGTGGTCCATCACCGGGCGCAATTCGATTCGGTCGGAGTCGGCGCCCATCGCCTTTCGAAGGTGGTCGTCGACGGTGTCGGCGTCCTGACCGGGGAGCACCCTGGCATCGACCTCGCCCACCACGTGGTCGGGGATGAGGTTCGCCTTGCCGCCCGTGCCGAAGACATTTGGGCTCACCGTGAGATGGGTGCAGGCGTGGACGTAGCGGGCCATCCCGATCGACTCGGCCTCGAGCGCTTCGATGGCGGCATCGACCCGCTCGGGATCGAGCAGGGCATCGCTCTCTCCTTCGGGCAATTCCAGCGCCTCGACGAAAGCGCGCCATTCGTCGCTGATCGCCACTGGCATCTCGGCAGCGGCGATCCCCGCCATGGCTCGGGCGAGAGGGATCAGGGCGTTGTCCTGGCCGTATGGCACGCTGCCATGACCCGGCGTCCCTCGGCTTATGAGCTTCCGCCAGTGCGGGCCCTTTTCCCCCACGTTCACCGGGTAGGCGACCCCTCCCGGCGTCTGCAGGACCGGGTATGCGATCTCGGTGAGCAGAGCTTCGCAACCGACCAGGTCCCACCGCTCCCTCACCAGAGGGTCGGCGCCGAGCCCGCCACCGTTCTCCTCGTCGGCCACCGCCAGGAAGAGGAGGTCCCCCGGCAGCGGGTCCAACTCACCGCTGCGGTAGCCGCCGAACACTGCGGCCATGGCGGCGGTCAGATTGAGCATGTCCACTGCACCCCGGCCCCAGACGAACCCGTCCTCGATCACGCCTTCGAAGGGGTCCACCGACCATCCATCGGGGTTGGCGGGAACCACATCCAGATGACCCATCAGGGCCAGGCGCGGCGCCCCGGGCACGGTCCCCGGTACCCGCCAAACTGCGCTCTGCCTCCCCGGCGCCGGTTCCACGACTTCGTCGGGCTCACCGATGAGCCGCAGCCAGCGTTGCCACCGATCTTGCTTCGTGACCCGATTCGGGCGTCCCGTCGTTGACGCACGAGTTGCGGATGAGCGCAACCAACAACTCCGCCACTTGATCGGCCGACGGGCGTCTGAGCGGTCACGGCCAGACCTCTATCTGTCCGTCTTCCTTCTGGCTGCCGTCTGCCGTCCGCCGTCCGCCGTCTTTCTTGTGGCCGCCGTCTACTCCTGAGCAACTCCACCAGGTCCACCATCGTCGGAGTGACCGGACGGTCGAGGACCTCGTCCAACGGGACCCACTCGACCGCCACCGCGTCATCCCCGGCGGTGGCGTCGCCACCCACGATTCGGGCGGCAAAGTCGACCAGGGTGTAGTGCCACGCGGGCGGGTCTCCGGGTCCGAGGCTATCGCCCACCCAGACGACCTCGCCGGGCTCGATCTCGAGTCCTGTTTCCTCCCTGACCTCGCGGATCACCGCCTGGCGCTGTGTCTCGCCGAATCGCACCTTGCCACCAGGAACAGCCCACAGACCCACGCCAGGGCCACGCCCCCGCTGGACCAGGAGCAGAGCGCCCCGCTCGACGATCACCGCCCCCACACCCGGGATCGGTCCGGCGGTGACGCTTCTGGCATCCATCGGCCGGTCAGGGTAGCCCTGGGTGCCGAGCGTCCTCCGAGCGGCGAAGCGCTTGGGGTCGGTCCACCGAGCAGCCTCCGGGCGAGCCGCTCTATACCCCACAGGGTGACGAGCCACATAGCCTCGAGGACCACGGCGAGACCCATCTTGGAACGACCGTGGCGCCGGTCGCGGAAGGCGATCGGTATCTCTCGCACGACCAATCCCCGCTCCACCGCCCGCCAGGCCATCTCGACCTGGAACGCATACCCTGCGGCCCGGCAGGTGGATGGGTCGAGAAGCGTCAGCGCCCCGGAGCGGAAAGCGCGGTATCCACTGGTGGCGTCGGCGATGGGAAGCCCCAGCGCCCACCGGGCGAATCCGTTTCCCCCTTTGGACAGAAGCCGCCGCGGGAGCGGCCATTCCGGCGTTGACCCACCCGGGACGTAGCGGGACCCGATGACCACATCGGCTCCCGATTCCAACTCCGCCAGCAACCGCGGTAGGTCGGCCGGGTCGTGCGACAGGTCGGCATCCATCTCCACCACCACCGTGGCACCGTCGCCGAGGGCACGTGCGGAAACCGTCGCCGTAGGCGCGCCCCAGGCCTTCCTTTCCTCTTCTGTGGAGCACCGACATGTGCGGCCGGGTGCGGGCAAGATCGTCGGCCACTTGCCCGGTCCCATCGGGCGAGGCGTCGTCCACGATCAGGATCCGAACCCCGAATGCGTCGAGCGCCTCCGCCAGCAAGGGAAGGTTCTCGCGCTCGTCGTACGTGGGGACCACAACGGTGACGGAGGAACTGCCGAGTCCGGTTCCCTCCTCGGGCCTCACCACCGTGCGGCTCCGCCCCTACTGTCGATCCCGGCCGCCGTGGATGTCAGGCGCAATCGACGCAGAGGATCTTCTTCCGGTCGGCCAACTGGCTGGCTCTCTTCACCAGGAAGCAGGACCGGCAGACGAACTCGTCACCGCGCACCGCCTGCGCCTCGACGTTCATGGTCAGCTCCTCACGGCGGATGGCGCGCAGTTCGGCGACCTCGTCGACCAACAGCGTATCGGAGGCCTCTTCGTCGAGGAGCTCGAGCTCTTCGGCCTCGAGTTCGTCGAGAGCCTCGGTCTCGTCGTCCTCCTCGTCGTCCGACTCCTCCTCGTACTCGTCGTCCTCGGCGTCTTCCGCCTCGTCGACGTCTTCAATCTCCTCGTCCTCGAGCGCCTCCTCCTCTACTTCCTCGAGTTCGACTTCCACATCGTCGGGCACGTCGAGCTCTTCGGGCTCCTCGAGTTCGATCTCCTCTTCCGACATGTTCTGTGTTGACACCTTTGCCCCCTGAGAGCGACCAGCTCATCCAATTGCGCCCCCCGGCGCGGCGGGAGTGTAGGCAACGGCGCAGGAACAAAACGGGTCGCCGTAGCAGCATGGGAACACACGCCATCGGCCGCGCATTCCCGGCGCTCATCAACGCCAGGCGCGGCCGGCTCGACCCACGCCATCTGCCGACGTCAACGGCTCAGATCAGGAACCGGATCGCACCCGGGAGGACTCTCCCTTCGACCGGGGTGTTGCCCAGGTGGTCGCCGTCCGCCTCGACCGGCCAGGGGACGTCGGTCTCGAGGCGGAACCAGGGTGCACTCCACCGTCGCACCGAGCGATCGCCGAGATGGACCCCGCGGACGATGCGCGGGACCAGGCGCACCGCATCGCGAATCCGGGCGTCGATCACCTGGACGTCGACCTCACCGTCGACCAGCATCGCCTTGGGTGCGATGTTCCACCCGCCGGCGAAGAACTGGCCGTTGGCGAAGATCACCGCGGCAGCTGGACCCTCATAGCTGCGGCGACCCGCCTCCACCTTCACATCGATGCGGCGCAACCCGGGGACGCGACTGGCGAATGCCAGCGCATAGCGGGCACCACCCATCGAGCGGCTGAGCCGGGCAGCGGCGCGGGCCGCCGCGGCGCCGATCCCGCCCTGAACGACGTTCAAGGCTCGCCTGGTGCCAAATGATCCCTCGATGCTGAGAGCATCCACCGTGTAGGTATCACCGCGAGCCAGCCGTGAGGCGGCGGCTTCCAGCGATCGCGGTAGGGCGAAGGTGCGGATGAAATCGCCGCCCGAGCCGGTGGGGAGGACACCGAGAACAGGTGGCTCCGCCCACTCGTGGCGGAGAAGTGTGTCCACGGCCAACCCGAGCGTCCCGTCACCGCCGACAACGATGAATCCCTCATCACGCCGGGCCACTCCTTCGTCGATCGCCGCGGCCATTGCCTCCCGGCCTGTCGGAGCGGAGACGACAACGCTCAGTCCGGCTGCCTTCAGCATCTTCTCGACGAACTCCGGGTCCACCGATCTCCGCCCTGAGGCTGGGTTGACCGCCACCGTCCAGGTCACGCCAGCCCGCCAGCCGCCACCACCCCTCGGTCCATCGCCTCGAGCAGGGCGGTGGCGCTCTCCTCCATCTCGGGCCAGGCGTCGCGGATCTGTCGGGTCAGATCGAGGATCTGCCGGCATACCCGGACGAAGTCACCCGGTGATACCGAGACGTCCTCGAGGAAGTCCTCCAGATCGTGCTCCGACGCCCAGCGGTGGGCCAGCAAGGCGAATCCCGGCTCGGGACGACGAGTCTCGGGGAGCCGGTGGCGCCGCTCCGCCGCGGTGAGCTCGTCCCACAAGGTGAGGATGGTGTCGAACCTGCGGCTGGTTTCGTCGGTCGGCCACTTTGCCACCCTGATCGTCCAGGCGCGGCTCGAAGACGAAGGCCGACGCCAGCGCCGCGGTCTCGGCGAGCGAGAGCCCGGTGAAACCCCCTCGTCGCAACGTCTCGGTGAGCAACAGGTCGAGTTCGTTGTAGACGAACCGGAGCTGTTCTCCCTGGGGCGTCAGCTGCCACCCGTCGACATAACCCCAACCATCGAGGACGTCGAGGATCGACTCGAAGTCGCGGACCAGGTCCTCGCCGGTCCGAACCGATTCGGATCGCGCCCGGGCGAGGCGCTGTTCGACCCGGCGCAACCGGCGTGCCGCCCGGAGATGGTCGTTCAGGTCCGGACAACCGGCGACCGGGTTGGCCGCGGGACGAGTGGGACGGCTCGCTGGGCGCCGTCGGCTTCCGTCAGGGCGGAAGTTGCGGAGCAGTCGAACCGCCCGCTGCTGGTAGCCCTTCTCCTTGGGCCGAAACGGGGTGGGGAGGGTGACGCTGCCGATTCGGCTCGTCCCTTCGACCAGGTCCTCCCACGTCCACGATGTGACCTTGCCCGATGTGCCCAACAGCACGAGCCGGCCCTCGTCGCCCCTCCCGGACGATCGGCGGAAGAGAACCAGGTAGCGGCCGGCACGCCTCCCTCTCGGCACCTCGACCACGTCGCCACCGCGCAGCCTGTTGGCGAACATCGCCCGGTTCCGGTGCCTCGACTCTCCCCCGCTCGGCGTCGGCCTCGTCCAGATAGCTCCAGATGTCGCCCAGTTCGCACACTGCCTGGTCGCGCAACCGGACGATCTCGGACTCGAGGCCCTCGATCCCGGCAGCCACCGTCGATGCTCGGTTCTTCCGCTGGAACTGAGCGAAAGATGCGGCGAGCAGTTCCTCGGCTCGCCGCCGGGGGTAGTTCGAGACCAGGTTGGCCGCCATGTTGTAGGTGGGCCGAAAGCTCGACACCAACTCGTGGCTCCCCGCCGCGGCGATCTCGGCCACCTGGTCGAACCGGACGTACGGCGAGTGGAGCACGACGCCGTACCCGCGTAGGTCGATCCCTCGCCTCCCCGCCCTCCCGGTGAGTTGCGTGTAGTCCCCCGGCTGCAACAAGCTCATGGCCCTCCCCGGTGAACTTGGAGAGAGACTCGAGAACGACGGTCTTCGCGGGCATGTTGATCCCCAGCGCCAGCGTCTCGGTGGCGAACACCGCCCTGACCAGCCCCCGCGAGAACAGGTCCTCGACCGTCTCCTTGAAGGCGGGGACCAGACCGGCGTGGTGCGCCGCCACCCCGTGCTCGAGATGTGCCAGCCAGGGCGTCGTAACCGAGAACGCCGAGGTCGCGGTCACCGAGGTGCGAGGTGCGGGCCGCAGCAACCGTCCGGATCTCCTCCCTCTCGTCCGGGGTGGTGAGCCTAACCCCATCGGCGACGATCTGACGCGCCGCCGACTCGCACCCATCCCTGGAGAAGATGAAGTAGATGGCGGGGAGCATCCCCTCCTCGGCGAGGAGCTCGACCGTCTCGGTGCGGCGGGGTGTCCCGAACCGCCTGCGGTGACCTTGGGTGAGCAGCCGCTGAACCGCCGGGTTGGGCCGGCGCCGTCCGCCATCGCTCCCCCGAAAGGTCTCGTGCATGCGCACCGATGGCTGCGACCAGCGGTCCTTGACCATGTACAGGCTCTCCAGCGGCACCGGACGCGAGGTCTCCTCGACCAGCCGCGTCGGCCCGCGTCTCGTCTCCACCCAGGCGGCGAACTCGGCGGCGTTGGCGATGGTGGCGGACAAGCCCGACCAGTTGGATGTGGCGGGGGGCGTGGATGATGATCTCCTCCCACACCGGCCCCCGCGCCCGGTCCTGGAGGTAGTGGACCTCGTCGAGGATCACCACCCCGAGCCGATCGAGGTCCTCGGACCCGGCGTAGATCATGTTGCGTAGCACCTCGGTGGTCATGACCACGATCGGGCGCGCCGCCGTTGATCGAGTTGTCCCCGGTGAGCAGACCCACCAGGTCGTGCCCGTACTCGACGATGAAATCGCCGAACTTCTGGTTGGAGAGCGCCTTGATCGGCGTCGTGTAGAAGGCTCGCTCGCCCGACTCGAGGGCGAGATGCACCGCCGCCTCCGCCACCAGGGTCTTGCCCGACCCGGTCGGCGCGGTGACCACCACGGTGGCGCCTTCTTCCAACCCCTCACCCGCCTCCCGCTGGAAGCGATCGGGCTGATACGGCAGCGACCGCCAGAACTCGTCGAGCCGCGCCTGCCGCTCGCTGGCCACCGGGCTCAGCCGCCCGGGTCCGCGGCTGTCATATGTCATCGCCGGAGCAGGAGTCGGACCAGCCAGATGGTGGCCTCGTAGAAGATGTAGAGCGGGACCGCCAACAATGCCAAGCGTCAGGGGGTCGCCGGTCGGGGTCACCGCCGCCCCCAACACCACGATCACCAGCACCGCCCAGCGGCGGCCCCTGCCGAGTTGCTCGGACGACACCAGCCCGGTGGCGGCCCCGGCGAAGAGGAAGAGCGGGAACTCGAACGCCAACCCGAAAACGAGGAGGAACCTGGTGACGAACGACATGTATTCGCCGATCTGCAGCGTCGACTCGACGTCGGGGATGATCTGCAGCAGGAACCCGAGACCCCTGGGCAGGACCCAGTAGGCGAACGCCGTCCCGACGGCGAACAGGAGGACGAAAGCCGCCACCAGCGGGATTGCCCAGCGGCGCTCCCGCGGGGTGAGCGCCGGGTTGATGAACGCCCACACCTGATAGAACAACACCGGGCTGGCGAGGACGATGCCCGCCGTAGATCGCCACTTTCATGGCGGTGCTGAACTGCTCGGTCGGCGAGAGCACCACGAGCGGCGACCCGTCGGGGAAGGCGATCTCGTACGGCCGGCGGAGCAGATCGATGAGCTGGTTGCGGTAGAGGTAGGCGACGATCGCGCCCACCAGCACCACGGCGGCGCATTTCACGATCCGCCAGCGCAGCTCCTCAAGGTGTTCGAGGATGGGCAGCCGCTTCTCGTCGTGTCTGCCTCGGACCGCGGTCGTCGATGCTCTCAGCCAAGGTGAGCGCTCAGTCGCCCGGTCACTGCTCACCCTCGGTCTCGCCACGCTCCTCCAGGGCGGCGAGATCGGCGTATGCA
This sequence comes from uncultured Actinomycetes bacterium, assembly GCA_963733905.1. Lineage (GTDB taxonomy): Bacteria > Actinomycetota > Acidimicrobiia > Spongiisociales > DATADW01 > DATADW01. The sequence continues at coordinate 407,996 of CAVTEU010000007.1, forward strand.
TCATCCGGAGTCGGTCCGGATGCCGACACCGGTCCCACCCACCGCACCTTGGGGAGGATCGGAGTGGTTTCCACCTCATCGGCTGTCGGGCTCGCCCTCTGCCGGCTGTTGTGGCGTTGGCGACACCGCGCCGGGACCGGGGCCGGAGGGCGGCTTCATCCCACCGTCGATCGAGCGAAGCGACCGCTGTTACTTCGCCTCCGGCGCCGGTGATGCTCCGCTTGACGTCATCGACGGTGCGGCGCGCCTCTTCCATTGGCTCGCGCAGCCCGGCTACCTCGTCGTCGAGGCCCTGGCGCAGGTCGGTGGCCGCATCCCTGACCGAACGCGCCCATCCCCCGACCTTCCTCGCCAGTTCGGGGAGCCGCTGCGGCCCAAAGACCACGAGCGCAACAAGCAGGATGATGATCAGTTCGGTGCCGCTCACGTCGAACATCGGATCGGATGGTAGGACGATCCGCGTCCTCGAACGGCCCGCTGCTACCGCCGGTAGCGGTCCAGGATCGCGGTGCGGAGCTTCTCGGTGGCCGCCGCCACCTCGTCACCTTCGACCAATTCGGCGGCGCTTCCGAGCCGTACCAACAGCCTGGCGGCGACCATCGGGTCGGGGGCGGAGAACCGGACAACCGACCAGCCATCGGGCTCATCGGCCACGTTGTCGACCTCGTAGTACTCGGTCACCCACCTCGCCTGCGGGCCGAGCCTGATGGTGGCCACCACGTCGTCCTCGGCCGGGGTGTAGCGGACCTCGGGCGGCGGCAACTGCTCCGGAGCAGGGAAAACCTCATCGGTCAACTCCAGGTCCCGGATCCGGTCAACCCGGAACCGCCGCTCGGCGCCCGCCTCCCGACAGAAGCCGGTGAGGTACCAGTTCCCCATGGTGGCGAACAGGGTCCACGGCTCCACCGTCCTCTTCGGTCGTCTCGCCCTTCCCGAGCGACGTGTAGGTGAGCCGCACGGCGCGCCGCTCCTTCACCGCCTGGCGGAGCGGAGCCAGCAACTCCGGTTCCGCCTCGACGTCCACCACCAGGACGTCCCCCCGTCGGGGAGGAGCGCCGCCTGGAGCTTGGCCACGGCCGACCCCAGAGCATCAGGCGCCTGGCCCGTGCTCTCCACCGCAAGCCCGGCTGCCAGCAGACCGAGCGCCTCCATCGGGGTGAGCCGGAGCGGACGGGAGAAGTAGTCGGCGGCGTCGATCACCACGTCGCCGTCCTCGATCGAGGCCCACATCAGGTCGCCCGGCCCATACCCGGGGAGGCCGCACACCAGAACGGTATTGAGGTCGGCCAGCAGCTCCCGCTCGTCGCGGTACCCGAAGCGGGCCACCACCTCCTCTGCCGCCGTCCCCGGGTTGGCGATGACCCAAGGCACCATCGAAAGCAGCCGCACCATCCGGGTAGCGGTCTTGGAGGTCATGAGCCGTTCCGTGACGGCGGAAGGCGGACGCTGCGGCACGGCGGAGGGGCGGCCGAGCCCCACGTGCGACGGCGGCCGGCGGACGGCGGGCGGCGAGCCAGACCAACTGTCCCCGTCACCCCCGCCGGGGGGAAGGGCTCCCGCTGCGCCAGCAGCGGGTAGGAGGGCAGCGAACCTGGCGCACTGTCACGACCCGCCCTCGACCAGCGCGACGAGGCGATCCCTGAGCGCAGGTGGGGAGACGATCTCGGCCGAAGCGCCGAAGGTGATCAGCCAGCCGACCAGGGAGTCCCGGTTGGCGACCTCGAGGGTCGCCTCCAGCGAACCGTCGTCGAGCCGGCGCACCACTCCACCGGGAAGTTGGCGTTCCGCCCACCAGGCGACGTCGGGGTCGAAGCGGACGACTGCGGTCTCGGGATCATCGGTCCCCGCCTCCCAGGGCAACTCGGGGAGGGCGGACTTTGCGTCGAAATCCGGCTTGGGCCGCTTCGAAGGCGTGCTCCTTGTCACCCGCCCTGTACCCACTCCCGCGGTCTACCCGGTAGGCGCGTTCCTGGCCCCTCTCCACCGCCATCAGATACCAGTGCCCGCGCCGATGGATCAAGCGCGAGAGGCTGGACCGACCGGGAACGGCCGCGGTACTCGAACTCCAGGATGCGGCGGTCGGCAATGGCGCGGAACGCCACCGCCAGGTCGTCCACGCCCACCCCGAGATCGGCAGCCAGCGGCTCGCCGGCTCCGGTCACCGGGGCCCCGCCCAGCTTGAGCAGCGCCTCGGGGCCGGCGGCCCGTCCACCCAGCCTCACCACCTGAGCCGCCAGCCACAGCGCCGCCCGCTCTTCGTCGGTGAATCCAGGGTCCTCCAACTCGTATTCCTCTGCGGGTACCACGTAGCCGTGCTCGACTTCCCAGGCATCGGTGGGTCGCAACTCGAGGGGCACGCCCATCGCGCGGAGCAGTTCCTTGTCCCGCTCGAACATCCGGCGGAAGGCCTCGTCGGCATCGCGGTCGTACCCGGCCACGGTGCGACGAATCTCGTCCATCGTCACCGGCCTGCCCACCGTGAGCAGAAAGGCCAACAGGTTCAGAAGCCGCTCGACGACTTTGTTCATGGCGTAGGTACCTACAACCTAGAACCAACCACCTACCACGAGCCTCTGAGCTCCGCTCAGAGGCTCCTGATCAGCTTCTCGACCCGCTCGTCCACCGCCTTGAAAGGGTCCTTGCAGAGCACGGTGCGCTGCGCCTGGTCGTTGAGTTTGAGGTGGACCCAGTCGACGGTGAAGTCCCGCTTCTGTGCCTTGGCCGCCTTGATGAACTCGCCGCGCAACCGCGCCCTGGTCGTCTGTGGAGGGGAGCTCACCGCCCGGTCGATGGCGTGCTCGGTCACCACCAGGTCCACCAGGCCGCGCTTGGCGAGGAGGTGGTAGACGCCGCGGTCGCGCATCACGTCGTGATACGAGAGGTCGAGCATCGCCAGCTTGGGGTGCGACACCGGGACCGCCCACTTCGCCTGGTACCGCTCGACGAGGTGGTGCTTGATCACCCAGTCCACCTCGCGGTCGAGGCTGAGCGGGTCCTTCTCCAAACCGGTGAGCAGGTGCTCCCACATCTCCACCGCCCGCTGCACACCGGCAGGGAACCCCGGCGAGCGGCTGTAGCGGAGCGCCCGGTCGAGGTACTCCCACTGGATGTCGAGCGCCGAAAGATCCCGCCCGTTGGCCAGCCGCACCTTGCGCCGGCAGGTCGGGTCGTGGCTGATCTCGCGGATCCCCCTGATCGGGTTCTCCAGGGTGAGGTCGCGGAAGACGACACCGTCCTCGAGCATCTGGAGGAGCGCCGCAACCGTCCCCACCTTGACGTAGGTGGCGTACTCGGACATGTTCGAGTCGCCGGCGATGACATGCAGCCGGCGGTAGCGCTCGGCGTCGGCGTGCGGCTCGTCGCGGGTGTTGATGATCGGGCGGCTTCTAGTGGTGGCCGACGACACCCCCTCCCAGATGTGCTCCGCCCGCTGCGACAGCGAGAACATCGTCCCCCGCGCCGTCTGCAGCAGCTTTCCCGCTCCCGAGAAGATCTGACGGCTCACCAGGAACGGGATCAGCGTGTCCACCATCCGCTGGAAGTCGGAGTGCCGGCTCACCAGGTAGTTCTCGTGGCACCCGTACGAGTTCCCGGCGGAGTCGGTGTTGTTCTTGAAGAGGTAGATCTGACCGCGGATCCCCTCCTCCTCGAGCCGCTGCTCGGCCGACCGGACCAGACCCTCGAGGATCCGCTCCCCCGCCTTGTCGTGGGCCACCAGGTCGTGGAGGCTGTCGCACTCCGGGGTGGCGTACTCCGGGTGGCTCCCCACGTCGAGATAGAGACGAGCCCCGTTCTCCAGGAACACATTCGAGGACCGGCCCCAACTGACCACCCGGCGGAACAGGTACCGAGCAACCTCGTCGGGGCTGAGCCGGCGCTGGCCCCGCAGCGTGCAGGTGACGCCGTACTCGTTCTCTATCCCGAAAATGCGCCGTTCCACTGGCGGCGACGGTAACAGTCGGTGCGGTCAACGAGGGAGAACAGAAGCTCCCACCATCGACGGAGCCGGCGCCGACTATCCGGCTCGGAACGCCGCCGACTACTTCGGTTGCACTGCGGCGAGGTCCTCGAGGGAGAGCCGGCGGAACAGCCGGCGGGATCGACTTCGGTCGAGCACGGCTGCCTCCCAGCCGTCGATCTCCCGTTCCTCGGCGGTGCGGAATGCGTCTGCCACCTTGCGGAGGGTGTCGTCGAGCGAGGCGCCCTCCTCGTGTCCGGCCTGGAGCGTCTCGGTGAGTAGCTCGGCCTTGCCCCCCACCGCCGACACCCCGCGCTCGTCGTAGAGGGTCCCGTCGTAGGTCACCTTGAACAGCCGGTTGTCGTCGCCGTTCACCCCGACCTCGGCCACCAGGACCTCGACCTCCCACGGCTTCATCTCGTGGGTGAAGATCCGCCCCAGCGTCTCGGCGAAGGCGTTGGCCAGGGCGATCCCGGTCACGTCCTGGCGGCTGTACATGTACCCGGTGACGTCGGCGAACCGGATGCCGCCCTGGCGCAGGTTCTCGAACTCGTTGTACCGCCCCGCCCCGGCGAAGGCGAGCCGGTCGTAGATCTCGCTGATCTTGTGGAGGGTCCTGCTCGGGTTCTCCGCCATCAGCAGGACACCATCGGCGTACTCGATGGCGACGATGGAACGGCCTCGGGCGATCCCCTTGCGGGCGTACTCCGCCTTGTCCTTTATGAGCTGCTCGGGCGGGACGTAGAAGGGGATGGTCACGGCATCACCGGACGGTCGCCAGCGCACGCTCCGCCACGGCGCGCACCCGTTCCGGGTCCACGTCGTGGTAGCCGGCGGAGGTCACGACGACCACGTTGGGGAGGATCCCACGGTGCAGGTCGGGACCGCCTGTGGCGGTGTCCTCCTGGGCTGCCGCCACCAGCGCCCCCATCCCGATATCGAGCGCTTCGTCCTCGGATAGGTCGGGCCGGTAGAAACCTCGGAGGAACGCCTTGGCCTCCTTGCCCCCCGACCCGGTTGCCCCGAAATCCTGCTCCTCGTAGCGGCCACCAACCACGTCGTAGGTGAAGACCCGTCCCGTCTCCTGTTCCTCGTCGTAGCCGGCGAACAGCGGGACCACCACCAGACCCTGGAAGGCCATGGGCAACTGGTTGCGGACCATCCGCGCCAGATAGGTCGCCTTGCCCTCCAGGCTGAGCCGGTGCGAGCGGATCTTCTCGTAGTGCTCCAACTCGGTCTGGAAGAGCCGAACCATCTCGACGGCTATCCCGGCGACTCCGGCGATGGCCACCGCTGAGAACTCGTCGGCTTGGAACACCTTTTGGATGCGGCGGTGCGCCACCAGGTTGCCCTCGGTCGCCTGACGGTCGCCGACCAGCGCCACCCCACCGGGGTAGCGGATGGCGAGCACCGTCGTCGCCTCGGCTACCGGGAGCCGGGCGGGATCGACTTGTCCGGACCAGGGCGGGTCGAGCCCAAGTCGGACCCAACAGACCGGAGAAGCTGGACCCGGGAACCGGTGCGATGAGCGGCAGAGGTTCGGCCGACGGGTCTCCCGTCACTCGCCGCCCTTCTGGACGTAGTTCTTGACGAACTCCTCGGCGTTCTCCTCGAGGACGGCGTCGATTTCCTCGAGCAACTCGTCGATCTTCTCGGCGGTATCCCGGCCGCTGCGCCCGGCGGCAGCCTCGTCGGCCTCTTCGGCTTCCTCGGTTTGCCGCTGTGGTGCCTGCTTGCGCTCCTGCTCGGCCATCGAAACCTTCCTCGTCCTCGATCCGGGTCCTCGATCCGGTCTGGCGGCTCAGCCGCCGAGCGCCTCCAACAGCGCTGCGGCGTCCTCGGCCCGGTCCAGGATCGCTTCGACCTTGTCCTTGCCCCCCCGCAGGGGTTCCATCATAGGCACCCTCTTGAGGGTCTCCCCTCCGGTGTCGAACACCATGGAGTCCCAGTTTGCGGCGACCAAAGCGCCGCTGAACTGGGCCACACAACGGCCCCGGAAGTAGGCCCGGGTGCTTTCCGGAGGCTCGGTGCAAGCCCTGGCCACCTCGTCGTCGGTGAAAAGCCGGCGCATGGCCCCGCTGCGGACCATCCGGCGGTGCAGCCCCAATTCCGGATCGACGTCGTGGTACTGCAGGTCGAGCGCCCCCATCTTCGGGTGCGTCCACTCGATGCCGTCGCGGTCGGCGTACCCGTTGAGCAGGCGCCATTTGGCCACCCAGTCCAACCGGTCGGCGCAGCGCATCGGGTCAGCCTCCAGATCGGTGAGCACTTCCTCCCAGGCAGCGACCACGTCTCCCCAGACGGCCTCGGGAAGCTCCGATTGGGCGTACTTGGCCAGCCATTCCAGGTATTGGCCCTGGAGCTCGAGTGCGGTGGCGGTCCCGCCGCTCTCCAACTCGATGGGTCTGCCCAGATCGACGTCGTGGCTCACCTGCCAGCAGGCGGTCACCGGGTCCGCCAGTGTGAGCGGGTCGGGAATGGCGCCGTCCTCCAGAGCCGAGAGGAGCAACGAGGTCAGCCCCATCTTGAGGAAGATCTGCGGCTCCGAGAGGTTGGCGTCGCCGATGATGACGTGGAGCCGCCGGTACTTGGTCACGTCACCGTGTGGCTCGTCTCTCGTGTTGATGATGGGCCGCTTCAGCGTGGTCTCCAGCCCGACCTCCTCCTCGAAGAAATCGGCCCGCTGGGTGACTTGGAACGGGACTGCGGGGCGGCCGTTCTCCGAGCCGACCTTGCCGGCGCCGGTTATCGGCTGGCGGGTGACAAGGAAGGTGGTGAGGTACTTGACCACCTCTCCGAAGGGGAGCGATCGAGCCAGCAGGTAGTTCTCATGGGCGCCGTATGAGTTGCCCTTGCGGTCGCTGTTGTTCTTGTAGAGCGAGAGTCGCTCGCCCTCCTTGAGCATCTGGCGGGCGTGCTCTGCGGCGCGGGCCATCACCACCTCGCCCGCCTTGTCGTAGAGCGCCGCCTCGAGCGGGTCGTAGCACTCCGGGCTGGAGTACTCGGGGTGGGCGTGGTCGACGTAGAGCCGAGCGCCGTTGGTGAGGACGGCGTTCACCAGACCGGAGTCGACCTCGGGGAGGCCCTGCCCGTCGAACCCGAAGCCGCGGGCATCGCGGCCGGGAGACTCCTCCTCGAACGACCACTGCACCCGGGCCCGCTCCCCCGGGTACGAGTTGACCACGAGGCTCGATGCCAGCGCCGGGTTGAAGTCGGGTTGGTTGCGGATGACGATCCCGTACTCGGTCTCGGTCCCGAGCACCTTGTGGATGGCCATGATCAGGCCGGAGTCGGAGGTCGGAATTCCGAAGCCGAACCGGCTGGCCGGCCCTTCCCTCGAATCTTCCGTCTTCCGTCTTCCGTCTTCCGTCTCTCACAGGTACTGCCCGGTGGTGACCGCTTCGATGGCGCGGGCCTCGTCATCGCCCTCGATCAGCGTCCGCACGTAGACGATGCGCTCGCCCTTCTTCCCCGAGATCTTCGCCCAGTCGTCCGGGTTGGTCGTGTTGGGCAGGTCCTCGTGCTCGCGGAACTCCTGCTTGATGGCGTCGAGGAGGTCGTTCAGCCGGACACCGCCCGTTCCCGTCTCGATGTGACGCTTGATGGCGTCCTTCTTGGCCCGGCGCACGATGTTCTCGATCATGGCGCCGCTGGAGAAGTCCTTGAAGAAGAGGACCTCGCGGTCCCCGTTGGCGTATGTCACCTCGAGGAAGCGGTTGACCTCGTCGGTGGCGTACATCGCATCGACGGTTCGTGTCACCAACTCGTCGACCAGCGGGGCGCGGTCGCCATCGTGACGCTCCAGCTCTGAGGCCTCGAGCGGGAACTCGTCCTGGAGGTAGATGCGGAATATCTGGCGTGCCGCCTTGTCGTCGGGCCGGGAGATCTTGATCTTCACGTCGAGCCGGCCGGGCCGGAGGATCGCCGGGTCGATCAGGTCCTCGCGGTTCGAGGCCCCGATCACGATGACGTTCTTCAGCTTCTCCACACCGTCGAGCTCGGAGAGGAGCTGCGGCACGATGGTGGACTCGACATCCGACGATATCCCACTCCCCCTGGTGCGGAAGAGCGAGTCCATCTCGTCGAAGAAGACGATGACGGGGACGCCTTCCTCCGATTTCTCCTTGGCCCGCTGGAAGATCAGCCGGATCTGGCGCTCGGTCTCACCCACATACTTGTTGAGTAGCTCGGGCCCCTTGATGTTGAGGAAATAGGAGCGGGCGTCGCTGTTGCCGGTCCGCTCCGCCACGGCCAGGGCGAGGCTGTTGGCCACCGCCTTTGCGATCAGTGTCTTGCCACACCCGGGGGGGCCGTAGAGAAGGACGCCCTTGGGCGCCGCCAACCCGTACTTCTCGAAGAGGTCCTTGTGGACGTACGGGAGCTCAACCGCATCGCGGATCTCCTCGATCTGGTGGTCGAGACCACCGACGTCTTCGTAGGTGACATCGGGGATCTCCTCGAGCACGAGTTCCTCGACCTCGGGCCGGGCGAGCCGCTCGTGGACCAGACCGGTCCTCGAGTCGATGCGGACATGGTCTCCCGCCCGGATCGGGACATCGCGCATCGGCTCGGCGAGCTGGACGACCCGCTCCTCATCGGCGTGGGCCAGCACGAGCAGTCGGCCGTCCTCGAGCTTCTCCTTGACGGCCACGACCTCGCCGGTGGGCTCGAAGGATCGGACGTCAACGACGTTGTACGAATCATTGAGAAGGACTTCCTGGCCCCGCGCCAGCATCTTGACCTCGATGTTGGGCTGAGCCGCCACCCGGAGCTTCCTCCCGGCGGAGAGGACATCGAGCGTCCCGTCCTGGTTGATCTGGAGGATCGTCCCGAAGGTGTTGGGCGGGGTGGTCAGCTTCTCGACCTCGTCGCGCAGCACGGCAAGCTGCTCGCGGGTCTCCTCGAGGACGGCTGTCAGCTTCTCGTTCTGTGCGGCGACCTGGGCGAGTTGGCCCTTGGTCTCGAGGAGTCGCTCCTCCATCACCCTGACCCGGCGCGGGGCGTCTTGCAGCCGGCGGCGCAGGACCGAGGTCTCCTCTTCGAGCGCCGCGAATGGTGGCTTTCAGCGCCGCCTCTTCGTGCTCCGGGCCCTGCTGCCCCATACCGCGAGCTCCTCGTCGTTGCCTACCTCGCCCGCGAAGTATACGGCCGGGGGACCCCAAGCCATGGACCCCCGAGCCCCGGGCGAGTGGCCGCTGCCCAAGGACCATGCCCACTTCGAAACACCCGACCGGGGCTACGATCAGGGCGTAGTCACGAGGAGAAACAGGCCATGAAGGTGTGGATCGATCAGGATCTCTGCACAGGCGACGGTCTGTGCGAGGAGATCGCCCCAGACGTTTTCGTCCTGCTCGACGACGGTTTGGCCTACGTCAGGGATGGCGCCACCGTCTACGCCGACGCCAAGGGAAACGCCCAGGGCTCCGATGGTATCGCCCAGCGTCCCCGGCGGCCAGGAGGACATCACCATCGAGTCGGCCGAAGAGTGCCCTGGCGAATGCATCTTCATCGAGCCGTGATCGAACTGACCGCTACCGCTTGGTGAAGTTCGGGGCCCAGCCCGCCGATAGGGTCGCATGGGCTTACGTGTCGCCGCAGCGCTGACACTCACCCTTCTCGTTGGTTGCTCCGCAGGACCGGTGACCGCCGACGCCGCCGCGGCTGATCAGGCCGAGCAATTGGACCTCGCCCGGGACGAGATAGCCGACCTCCAGAAACGCCTCGCCAGGGCGACGGGAGCAGCAGAAGACTCCGCGGCTCGAATCGACGAGTTGGAGAGCGACGTAGAGCAGCTGGGTGGCGAGCTCGAGGCAGCGGTCACCGCTGCGGAGACGGCGAAGCGGCAGCGCGACGACGCCAACTCCGAGCGCCGCCGTACCCTCCAGGCCCGCGCCAAACTTCGCAGCCAGTTGGAGGACACCGAGGAGGAACTGGCGGCCCTCCGGCTCCAATACGACGACGAACTCTCCACCGATCGGGCTGAAGTGCTCTCCACCGGCACCGGGGTCGCCTGCCGGCTGGGCGAGCAGCGCGCCGAGTCGGGCGCTGCCCAGCCCAACCTCGACGACATCAAGCGGGCCGTAGGGCGCGAGCCCGGTCTATCGGAGCTCGACCTGAACCTCCTCCTCCCCGCCGAAGGCGATTGGTCGCCGATGGTCTCCGAGGCCCGCCGCTGCTTCTTGGAAGCAGGGGGCGAGGTGAGCGGCGAAGAGGGGTCGCTCAGCGCCGGAAGCTACGTGGTGGGAGAAGGTGTCCAACCCGGTAACTGGGAGGCCCGCTACCAGTTGGAGGACGACGAGTTCTGCTCTTTCACCCGGATGGACGAGAACGGTGATGTGATCGCCAGCGAGGTGGTCAGCGGACCCGGATCAGGCACCCTGGAGATCCAAGTGGTCGATGGTGACGCCCGGGTGGTGGTGGCGGGCGCCTGCCGCTTCGAACTGGCTGGATAGCAGGTTCAACCCTCGGTCGTGGCTGACCCAGGAACCTCGGCGAGCCGACGGGCCACGACCACGAAACCGGTGTGACCGACCATCCGATGATCGGGTCGAACCGATCTGCCTGACACCGACCAGGTCCGGAACAGCGTCTCGAAAGCCATCGTGTCGATGAAGCCGCCCGTCTGTTCAAGAGCCTCGACCGTCGTCTGCACCTGGGGAACGGTGGGCAGGTAGGCGCAGAACACGCCGCCCGGTGCAAGGCCCTCGCCAGCCCTGATGGCTGCGTGCCAGGGCTCGGGAAGGTCGAGCACCATCCGATCCGGTCGCACCCGGGCGATCTCACCCTCGACCTCGCCGATCACCAATTCGAGTTGGGGGGGTAGCTCGCCGAAAAAATCGGAAATCGAGCGACGAGCGTGGGCGGCGTGGTCGTCGCGTCGCTCCACGCTGACCACCCGACCATCGGTCCCGACGGCGCGGAGCAGGGCGCAGGTCAGAGCGCCGGACCCGGTCCCCGCCTCGAGCACAACGTCGCCCGGTCGGATGTCTGCCCAGACCAGGATCTGTCCGATGTCCTTGGGGTAGACGACCTGGGCGCCGCGGGGCATCTTGAGGATGTAGTCGGCCAACCGGGGGCGGAGGACGGTGAGCCGTCCACCCCCGGACGAGGTCACGACGCTCCCCTCGTCGAGTCCGATCACCTCCGAGTGGGGCACGACCCCGCGATGGAAATGAAAGCTCCGTTCGGGATCGAGGCGTATCAGATAGCGGCGGCCCTTCTGGTCGAGGAGCAACACCGGCTCCCCGGCGCCGAGCGGCTCACTCATCTGCGATGGAATGCCGGCGCGTGCTGCTCGGTGGCAGTTCATTGGAAGAAGAAGATCGCCGTCGCGACGAGCGAGACAACCAGCCCGATGATCACGATCCAGATGACGACCCGGAAGAACTGTTGGTTTCGCATCGGGTGCCGGCACTGTATCGCCGGCGCGGTACCCTCATGGCGAGATGCGACGGTTGATCAACCTCTTCATCGTTCGCAACCACGGGATCGAGCGTGGACTGGGCTGGATCGGCCGTAGTGCCCGCACCGGACGGGGTATTTATTTGGCGCGAGGAGGGGCTGCTCCTCGCCGTCTATTTGCTCACCCGCCCCAAGCCGCAGAGGCAGATCAGCCAACTCAAGGCAGAGCCAGGCGAGACGCTCCTGGTGAGGGTGCGACAGGTCGATGAGGAGCCGCTCGGGAGTCGAGCAGGCCCGCGCCCTGCTCGGCGAGTCAGACCCTGTAGACCTCGACCACGGCCTGCCGGTGGCGGGTTCTCCTGTTCAGCAGGAAAATGAAGAGCAGTAGGGCGCCTACGCCGATTCCTATTTGGATCGCCCTGCCCTTGACCGTCTCGGTTGTCTGGTTCACCGCTCGCTCGATCTGACGGGCCTTGGCCTCGATGTCGTCACGGGTGATTGTCATTTCGGTCACTTTGATGCCCTCCATGCCACCAGACCGGCAATTGCCAGCGCCACCAAGGCGGTGAGCAGCGAAGCCAACGCCACCCAGAGCCTGCCATCGTCGAACAGCACGAGAAAGCCCTGATTGGCACCGAGAACCAGAAACAGGGCGCCAAGTGCCAGAAGCATCCCCCCGGCGAGGCTGATGCCGGCGACCTTCCCGAGCTGCTTGGCCGGCTCGACGGTCTCCTGCATCAGGTATGCCTTCGATATCTCGAAGAGCTCTTGGGTGAGTTGAGGGATCTCTTTGGCCGCCATAGGCGGTCAGGCTAGACACCGCCATCCGAAAAAGGTGCTCTCCGTCTACGCCGAAGCGGCGCCGAGCAGCGACGATGCCTCGGCGGAAGAACTCGAGCAGAGTGCCGTCTGGGTCGGGCAGACCCACCAGGTCGGCGTAGTCGAGGCTCGCCCCGCCGAACGCCTCGTCGTTCCAGAATGGGTCGGGAGCTTGCGGCGACCATGGAGCGACGTACACGTATGGCTCGGGGTGCCCCTCGTCCCCAGGCGACCCGCCGAAGGAAGCCCGTCCCTTTTCCTCCGGCCCGATCTCCACGGCGGCGTCGAAGTGCTCCGGCCAGATCTGCACCCGCGACGGCTCGAGGTCGGCAGCTTCGAACCTGATGGTCTCCAGCACCCGAGTGACCGTCCCGAACCAGGAAGCGAAGAAGGCGGTGTGCTCCGGCTCGATCCCCAGGCTCCGGCCGTCATCCCATTGCGGCGGTCCATCCAGTGCAAGCTCGTCCTCGACACCGGTCTGACTGCGTGCTGCGCCCAGGGTCGTGAGCGGCTCGACGATCACATCCATGCCGCGCTGGTCGACGAGATACGGTCCCTCGACCCTCAATTGACGGTCGGTGCCGAAGAACGGCGTCCCGAAACCCCCCATGGTGTAACGCAACCCGATCTTGGTGTTGGCCGCCTGACGCAGCGGGGCAAGGACGTAGAAAGCCAACTGGTGGAGTGCCTCCCTCGCCGCCACAAGCCCATCGGGGGGCGACGGGAGCGGAGCCGGCACCAGGGACCGGTCGGCAGCCCAGGTGGCCAGTTCGTCATCGCTCGCAGGCAGCGCCGCCCATAGGACGTCTCCGTTTGGCACCGGCGACACCGCTGGGGAACGAACCGGCTCGTTGACCGGGTCGTCGGCGAACCATGGCTCCTCGTCGACGGCGGGCGGCGAGGGTTCGAGGACCCGGGCGCCATAGACCCCACCGAGCCTCTCCTCCGCCTCGGCGCGGGCGTTGCGCGCCACTGGACCGGTCGTGCTCACTCCGTCACCGCTCAGATGACACCCAAGGCCCGGCCAACCTTGCCAAAGGCCTCGGCACCCTGGTCGAGATCGTCTTCGCTGTGAGACGCCGACACCATCACCCGGATCCGGGCCGCACCGTGGGCGACCGTCGGGTAGCCGATCGCCTGGGCGAAGACCCCCTCCTCTTCGAACAGCCTCCGGGAGAAGGTCTGGGCGAGCTTGGCCTCCCCCAGCATCACCGGCGTGATCGGCGTCTCGCTCACACCGAGATCGAACCCCGATGACGTCATCGCTTCCTTGTAGCGCGCCGCATTGGACCACAGCCTCTCCACCCGCTCGGTCGACTCGGCGAGGATCGAGACCGATGCCAGGCATGCGGCTGTGTCCGCCGGGGTGAGCGCCGACGAGAAGAGGAAAGGACGCGCCCGCTGCCGGAGCCAGTCGACGAGGTCGGCCGTCCCGGCGACGTACCCGCCCATCACCCCGAACGCCTTGGACATGGTCCCCACCTCGACGGCGACCCGTCCGTGCAGACCGAAGTGGTCGACGATCCCGCGCCCGCCCCGACCGAGCACCCCCTCGCCGTGGGCGTCGTCCACCATCACCATCGCCTCGTGCTCCTCGGCCGCCTCGACGATGCCGGGAAGCGGAGCGATGTCACCGTCCATCGAGAACACGCCGTCGGTTATCACCAGGATGCGCCTCGCACCCTTGGCCCTGGCCTCGGACAGCCGGTCGCCCAGCGCGGCGACATCGGCATGGGGATAGATGGAACGCCCCGCCCGGGCCAGCCGGACGCCGTCCACGATCGAGGCGTGGTTGAGCGCGTCGGAGATGATGACATCGCCCTCGTCGACCAGGGCGGGGATGGTCCCGAGGTTGGCGGCGAACCCCGACTGGAACGAGATGGTGGCCTCGACACCCTTGAAGGCGGCCAAGCGCCTCCTCGAGGTCAACGTGGAGCTGCATGGTCCCGGCGATGGTCCGGACCGCACCAGGGCCGACCCCGTACCGATCGACGGCGTCCTTCGCCGCCTCCACGAGACGCGGATCGCCGGCCAGCCCCAGGTAGTCGTTCGAGGTGAAGTTGAGCACCCGGCGGCCGTCGACCACCAGGTGGGCCCCCTGTGGTGAGCCGACGGTGCGGATGTTGGCGGCCAGACCACCCGCGGCGAGTTCGTCCAACTGGTCGCGGAGGAAGTCGAGCGGAGTGTGGATGGCGGTCACGAGAGCGGACCATCCGCCTTGGCGGCATCGGGGAACAGCACCACCTTGCCGCACTCCCCCGACGCCATCAGGTCGAAGGCGCGCTCGTAGTCGTCGAGCGCAAACCGGTGGGTCACCAGCGGCGCCAGGTCGACCGCCCCGCCCGGAGCAGCCCCCGCATCTCGTACCAGGTCGTCCCACAGCCGGCGCCCGAAGATCCCGTGGATGGTGGCGCCCTTGAAGATCACGTTGTCGGCGATGTCAAAGCTGATCGGCGCCGGAGGCAGCCCCAGCAGGGCCGCTTCCCCGCCCGGCTTGAGCAACCCGAACCCGTCATCGATGGCGGTCGCCGATCCCGACATCTCGAGGAGGACATCCACACCCTCCCCCTCGGTCGCCTCCCAGATGGCCTCGACGCCATCGGCGGCGTCCACCGCCAGATCCGCCCCCATCTGCTTGGCCAGACCGAGCCGGTAGGCACTGATGTCGGTTGCCAGCACCGAGCGCGCCCCGAGTGCCCGGGCGGCGGCGATCGCCATCAGCCCCACCGGGCCACACCCGGTGACCAGCACCTTGCGCCCGGCGATGACGGGGACGCTCACCGAGTGGACGGCGTTTCCAAAGTTCTCCTGGAGCGCCGCCACCGATAGCGGCAACCCGACCGGGTCGGGCCAGGCGTTGGCTGCGGGGACCACGACGTACTCGGCGAAGGCACCGTCGCGGTGCACACCGAGGATCTCGGTGGCAGGGCAGAGGTGGCCCTTCCCCGTCCGGCAAGGAGGGCACTCGCCGCAAATGACGTGGGACTCGACCGATACCAGCTCACCGACCTCAGGACCGCCCGCCGCCCGGCCCTTCTCGACGACCTCGCCGCACAACTCGTGGCCGACGATGATCCCCGGGCTGACGTGCGAGGCCGCCCATGGGCTCCAGTCGCGAATGTGGAGATCGGTCCCGCAAATCGAGGTGGCCCTGACCTCGATCAGCACGTCCCCGTCGCCGACCTCTCGGGATGGGCCGCTCCGCCATCTCCAACCCCGGACCGGGAGCAGGCTTGACCACGGCGCGCATCGATTTCCAGGCTAGGCGAAGACGGAAGACGGCGACGCAGCGGAAGTACCGATCCGTCCCCCGCAGGGGGAAGGGACCCGCCGCGCAGCGGCGGGTAGGGGGCAGTCCGAAGTCCCAAGTCCGACCTACCACCAACCACGTACCACCTACCACCTAGTTACCGTGGCCGGATGCGCGCCATCGCCGCCGCCATCCTGACCGTTCTCCTCACGCCCGCCGTGGCAGCCGGGCAGGACACGACCTGCCCCGCCTACCAGGGCATCACCTGTGACGGCTACGTCACCGACGACGCCGGGGTCATCGAGGACGACACCCGACTCGAGGAGGCGGTGGGTCGGGTCGTTCAGAGCCGCGGCAACCAGATCGCGGTGGTGATCGTCCCCGATACCTCCGGGCAGTCGATCCAGCGAGTTCGCCCAGGGCATCGGAAACGAATGGGGCGTCGGCACCGCCGAGAACGACGACGGCGTGGTGGTCCTGGTCGACATCGGCGGTCGGGAGACATGGGTCGAGCCCGGTGACGGTCTCGAGTTGCGAGACCCCGACGAGATCGCCTCGGCCGGCGACAGCTTCTTCGCCGGCGGGGATTTCGACGGCGGCATCCTCGCCATCGTCGGGTCGCTCGAGTCGGCGCTCGAGGCCGGCCCAGGTGAGGAGGGAGAACCGGCGGAGGAAGGTGGCAGTGGGTGGCCGTTGGTCCTCATCGTCCTGGGCGGGACCGCCGCAGTTGCGGGCGGTGCGGTCATCTGGAGAGCGGAGACGTGATCGCATCGCGGTCGTCACCAAGCAACGCCAGGAACTGGTCGACGGCCAGCTACGCCGGCTCACGCCCGCGGGAAACGAACTGCCCCAGGTCGCCGAGTACGTGATGCAGCCACCGGCCGACTGGCCCGACGGTGCCCACCGGTGTGGCCATCGACGCCTTGGGGCGGGTGGCGCAGGGCAGCAACGGGCTCACCCCGGACGTGGGTGGGGCGCTCTGGTCGGAGCGGCTGGTCGACGTGCTCGATCGGGAGCGGTGGCGGAACGACACCGAGATTCCGCTCGAGCTACGTGTCGAGGGCGAGGGACCGGTGCTCGACGAGGGTGCCCAAGAGGCGGCTCGGCAGGCATTGGCGGTGGACGCAAGTGACGAGACCCTCTTCCGGGTGCGGCTCGGTGACCTCCAGACCCTGGTAGACGGGCTGCGCCAGCATCGTGTCGCTGAAGCTCGAGCCCGCCTCGGTGCGGCGGTGGAGGCCCGTCTGGTGGACACCCCCGTCGGTCCGGCGTTGATCACCGACCTCGGGGAACGAGTGCTCAAGTCGGCACCGGTCCTCCCGCCGACAGCACCGCTCGAGGAGACGGTCGATCGCATCGAATCGACCTACCAGACGGCGGCCACCAAGGTGGAGCGGCTCGAGCAGCTCTACGACGCCCTCCCCGAGTCGGCCACCCGCCCGGCGGTGGCCGCGGCATTGGCCGACCTCGACGACGACCCGACTCAAGCGGCCGAACGCTACGAGCGGGTGCGTGTGGAACTCGAGGAGCTCGGCGGTGAATTGCGCGCCGACGGGCTCGACCTGCCCGGGATCGCCGCGCTGTTGCTCCTCAACAACTCCGAGGACGCGGTCTCCGACTTCGTCGCCGCCTATCGGGTCAACCGGGAGAACGCCCTCCAGCCCGGCGAGGCGGTGGAGTACGCCCTGGCCGGGTTGACCCACCCAGCCGACATCGAGGCGGTGAGCGAGGCGGCCCGTCATCACGGTCTCCCGGTAGTCATCGCCGCCACGTTGCTCCGCAACCGCACCGACGGGATCGCCTCCTATCAGGCGCTGATGGACGAGCTCGCCGCTGAAGGTGTCACCGGCGAGAGCCGCTCCACCATCGCCGGGATCCTGGCTGTGTCGCTGGAGCCGTCGCAGGCACTCCGTCGATGGGTGGAGGCGCGCCAAGCGCTGTCCAACCTTGGGCTGGACGGGTCGTACGCCGACGTTGCCGCCGCATTCGGTGCTGCCGACCCCCGCGGTCCCGAGACCTTCGCCCTCGCCTATGCCGCCCAACGCCAGGCCCTGGCCCGCTCCAAGATCGACGACGCCGACCGCTTCGCGCCCGAACTGGCGCACGAGGGAACCGGCCGCCAGCAGGACGCATGGACCGGCCAGCCCATCCCCACCGGGCTTGGCTCCTATGACCCGTTCACGTTGCTCTATCTCCACTGGGTCATCACGGGTGGCCACGGCACCGGCGTTGGTTGGGACCCGGTTTTCCGCGACGACTCCTGGTCGTCCGACCGCCCATCATGGTTCGGAGGTTTCGGCGGTGGGAGCTTCGGTGGCGGTTCCGGCGGCGGTTCGAGCTGGGGTGGAGGGGGATGGAGCCCCGGCAGCTTCGGCGGATTCGGTGGCGGCGGCTTTGGTGGCGGCGGCGGGTGGCGGCGGCGGGAGCGGTTGGTAGAACGCCTGCCGGCGAGGCGATGGAGCGTTTGGCCGGCAGCGTCCCACCTGTCACCAGGAGTCAAGTACGGAACTGCATAGAGATCACCAGATTGCGACGCCGAGGTTCTGTTCACACAATCGAACATGTGTTCGCCATTTTGTCGCACCCCTTTGATACGTTGTGGCTACTTCCCCACCGTGAACCTTGGAGTTGTCATGTTTGTTGGGGAAGTCGTTTCGGAGCTGTGGCCACCACCGCCACCTTCTCTGCTCCCTGACGGTCTCGAGGAGATGCCACCCGGTCCCGAACTGGCCGGGGTGCTGGCCGGGATCGACCTGGATTCTCTTCCTGGTTTCGATCTGGTGGTGGTGATGGCCGCCCAGGCCCGGATGGTGTCCTATCACCAGGCCGGGTTGTTGGATCTGGTGGCCCGGGTGGCCGACGCCACCACTGAGGCGAGCGTCTGGTTTCCGACGACGACGGGGAGTTCGCCGCCGACGAGATCCGCGCTGCTCTCTGTCTCACCCGGCGGGCGGCGCGTGTTGCTGCTGGAACTGGCCCTGGAACTGCGAAGGCTCCCCCAGCTGGCTGAGGCGCTCCGCTCCGGGTTGATCGACCTCCCCCGGGCCCGGGTGGTCTGCGCTGAGCTGGCCACCCTGGCCGACGGGGAAGCCCAACAGGTGGTCTCTGTGGTGTTGGAGCGGGCTTCCACTCAGACCACCGGTC
Organism: uncultured Actinomycetes bacterium; assembly: GCA_963733905.1. GTDB lineage: Bacteria > Actinomycetota > Acidimicrobiia > Spongiisociales > DATADW01 > DATADW01. The sequence continues at coordinate 426,568 of CAVTEU010000007.1, forward strand.
AGTTGGCGGCCCGGGTGCGCCGCCTGGTCCTCTCCGTCGACCCCGCCGCCGCCGAGGAACGTTACGAGCGGGGGATCGAGGGTCGTCGGGTGGAGCTGTCGGCCAACCCTGACGGGACCGCCAACCTGATCGCCTGGTCGCTTCCCCGCCGAGCGGGCCAACGCCGCCTTCGACCGCCTCGACCACCTCGCCCAAGCGGCCAAGGGAGCCGACGACCCCCGCAGCATCGACCAGGTACGAGCCGACGTCCTCTTGGACCTGGTCGACTGTGGGGACGGCTCGGGGCGGCGAGGGGTCATCGACCTGCGGGTCGACCTGGCCACCCTCACCGGGTTGGCGGAGCATCCGGGGGAGATACCGGGGTACGGGCCGGTGGTCGCCGACGTCGCCCGCCGGGTGGCCGCCACCCAGGTGGGTTCGGAGTGGCGGGTGGCGGTCACCCACCCCGACAGCGGAGCGGTGCTCTGGGACGGGACCACCAAACGGAGACCCACCACCGCGCAACGCCGCTATGTGGAGGCCCGTTCCCCCACTTGTGTGTTCCCCGGGTGCCGCATGCCGGCCAGCCCGCTCCGACATCGACCACCGGGTCGACCACTCCAAGGGGGGACCGACCCTGGTCGAACACCTCAACCCGTTGTGCCGCCACGACCACCGGCTCAAAGACGCCGGATGGAAACTGCAACCCGGACCCAACGGCACCACCACCTGGACCAGTCCCCTCGGACACACCTACACCACCGGACCCGACCCACCCTGAACACGGGCACACCCCGCACCGCTCAGCCGAGCCCGCGAGAGTTCTTGCCCCAGCGGCCGCCGGTCTACCCTGCCCGCCACACGTCTTTTGGAGATGACCAATGCGCGGGGTCCGCGTCAGGTCCAACATCCGCCGGCGTTCGCTGCTGGCGGCACTCGTAGCCACCCTCGTTGTTGGGCTCTTCGCCGCGCCTGCCGGCGCTCAAGAGGATCCACCGGTTGAGCTGCCACCAGGCGGCACGTTCCTCGACGACGACGGCAGCACCCACGAGGGCAACATCGAGGCCATCTACGCAGCCGGGATCACGCTCGGGTGCACCGAGGACGGTCAGTACTTCTGTCCCCAGGACCCGGTCCTCCGCAAGTACATGGCGGCATTCCTCCGCCGGGCCCTCGAACTTCCCAACAGCAAGAAGGACTACTTCACCGACGACGACGGGCTGTTCGAGGGAGACATCAACGCCGTCGCCAAAGCCGGGATCACTCTGGGTTGCACCACCACCGAGTTCTGCCCCGATGTGCCGATGCGCGCGCGATCAGATGGCGGCCTTCATCGTGCGGGCGATGGGGTGGAAGGGCGAGCCGAAGCAGGCCTTCAACGACACCAAGACCAATTACTTCCGCAACGAGATCAACATCCTCGCCCGACGAGGGCGTGACCAACGGGTGCACCGAGACCCTCTACTGCCCCTCGGCAGGAAGTCGAGCGCCAGGAGATGGCCTCTTTCCTGGCCCGGGCCCTCGGGCTGGAGCCGATCATCCCGCCACCGCGACCGGTGCCCCAACTCATCGGCCAGTTCACCACCTTCCACCCCTGCTGCGAGAGCCGGGTGACCAACATCCATCTCATGGCGGACGACCATCGACGGGATGGTGGTGGCACCCGGGGAGAGCTTCTCGATCAACGCCACGGTCGGTGAGAGGACGAGCGGGAAGGGCTACGTGCCCGCTCCCGCCATCATCGGTGGAGAGGTCTACTGCTGCGACCACCCGGCCAACATCGGCGGCGGCGTGAGCCAGGTGGCGACGACCCTCTTCAACGCCGTGTTCTTCGCCGGGCTGGAGGACGTGTTCCACCAGCCGCACAGCCTCTACATCAGCCGCTACCCGATGGGTCGGGAGGCGACACTGGGGTGGACCGCACCCGACCTGGTCTTCCGGAACGACACCTCGACGCCGGTCACCATCGACATGTCGTACAGCGATACCAGCCTGACGGCGACTCTCTACGGCGACAACGAGGGGCGGCAGGTCGAGGATGGGCTCACCGGCACTGCCACACCCGAAGGCGGGGGCACCGTCACCGTCTACCGCTACATCACCTACCTAGATGGTGAGACGATCACCCAGAGCTGGACCTGGACATACCAGGCCCCGGCCAACGGCCTCGTCCTCCCCTTCTGAGCGCGCGGCCCCGCCGATAGGCTTGGCGCTGCACTCCGGACCGGCCGCCGTCCGCGATGTGCCCGCGCCCACGCTCCTTGCGATCGTCGCCTCATGACGTTCAGCACCTCAGTCGCCCCGCTCCGCTACGCACCGTTCCGTTCGCTGTGGCTGGCTTCGGTGGCGTCCAACGCCGGTTCGTTCATGCAGACGGTGGCGGCATCGTGGCTGATGCAGGAGCTCACCGGGTCCCCACTCTGGGTATCGGCCATGGCGGCCTCGGGAACGCTCCCGCTCCTCTTCCTCGCCCTCCCCGCCGGGGCGCTCGCCGACATCCTCGACCGGCGCAAGGTGATGCTGGTGTCCCAGATGGTGATGGGGAGCCGCCGCCTCGGCGATGGCGCTGCTCGCCTTCCTCGAATTGCTCAACCCGCCGATCCTCCTCGGGCTTGGGCTCCTGCTCGGGGTAGGCGTTGCCTTCAACCTCCCGGCGTGGCAGGCCATGGTTCCCGATCTCGTCCCCCGCGAGCTCGTGGCCAACGCGGTGGCGCTCAACTCCGTGGCCTTCAACGTCGCCCGGGCGGTGGGCCCCGCAATCGGTGGTCTGATTGGTCGCCGCCGCCGGTGCCGGGTGGGCCTTTCTCATCAACAGTCTCTCGTTCCTTGCGGTCATCGTCGCCGTCGCCCGGCTCCACTGGTCCGAGCCCGCCGAGCCCGAGGTTTCCTCGGTTGCCTCCGCCATCGGGCTCGGGGTCCGCTATGCCCGGTTCACCCCGCCCTTCCGCCGGCTGTTGGCGGTGGCGGCGCTGTTCGCCCTCACTTCAGGAGTGGTGCAGTCGCTGCTCGCCACCCTCACCGAGGAGGACCTCGACGCCGGGGCGTTTGCATACGGCGCCCTTCTCGGGGCGATGGGGGCAGGAGCACTGCTCGGCGCATTCACCCGTGGAGCCGCCGCCGAGCGGCTGGCGGAGCGTCATGTCGGGGTGGCGGTTGCCACCTTCGGTTTGGCGGGCATCGCCGTTGGCCTCGCCCCCGGGGTCTGGCTGGCAGCCGTCGCGCTGTTCATCGCCGGGATCGCCTGGGTGTGGACGCTGGCGACTCTCAACGCCACCGTCCAGCTGCTGGTCCCGGCGTGGGTGAGGGGCCGGGCGGCGTCGCTCTACACGCTGGCCTTTGTCGGCGTCCTTCCGCTGGGAGCGCTCTTGGCGGGTGCCATCGGGGCGGCGTTCGGGACACCGGTCGCATACGTGGTCCTCGGGTCGGGCACCGTGGTGCTCGGATTGGTGCTCCCCAGCCTCCGGCTTCCCCACCTCGGATCGGTGGTGACCCCCGAACCGCCGGAGGATTGGACCGTGCCCGAGCACGCCGATCACGTCGAGGGTGGGCCGGTGATGGTCCTCAACACATGGGTAATCGACCAGTCCGACCTGGCCGAGTTCCTCGAGCTGATGAACGAGGTCCGTCAGGTTCGGCTCCGCACCGGCGCCTACAGGTGGCGGCTCTACCGCAACGCCGAGGATGCGCACCGGATGACAGAGGTCTTCCTGCTTGCATCGTGGGAGGACCATCTCCGCCAGCACAGGCGGATCGACGCGGCGGCGGCAGATCTCATCAGGTCGGTCCGGGCATTCGACACGGCAGGGGGGCCGGTAGGCCGGCACCTGGTCGCCATCGACGTCGACGACCCGGCCGACCGGCCCGACTGGGAGCAACTGGTTGCGGTTCACCACGCACTCCACGAGACGGACGGGTCGGTGCGGCTGGAGGAAACGATCGAGATAGCTGTGCCCGGGGGGACGACCCAGAAGTGACCCGCCCGTCGCTCGCCGGCCCGCTGGTGGAGTGCGTGCCAAACGTGAGTGAGGGACGAGACCGCCGGGTCATCGACCAGTTGGCGGATGCCATCTCCTCGGTCAGAGGGGTGATGCTCCTCGATGTAGACCCCGAGCCCGCCGTTCACCGGACCGTGATCACGTTCGCCGGACCACCTGAGTCGGTCGAGGAGGCGGCGCTCAACCTGGTTCGCACCGCAGCCGCCTCGATCGACATGTCCAAACACCAAGGAGCCCATCCCAGGATCGGAGCGGTGGACGTGCTCCCCTTCGTGCCCTACTCCGGCGTGTCGATGACGACGTGTGTCGACCTGGCCCGCCGGGTCGGACAGACGGATCGGGGACGACATCGGGATCCCCGTCTACCTCTACGGCGCCGCGGCCACCGAGCGGAGTGTCTCGCTCTCCACGATACGGCGGGGCGGGTACGAGGCTCTTCCCCACCGCGACGACCGGCCCGACTTCGGCCCGGCGACATTTCACCGTCGGAGCGGTGCCGTCGCCGTTGGTGCCCGCCCCCTGCTGATCGCCTACAACGTCAACCTCGATCGGCCGGACGCTCGGGTTGCCTCGGCCATCGCCGCCGCCCTCCGCACCTCGGGTCCCGGCCTGCGAACCGGATGCCAGGTTGCCCCATCTCCAGGCCATGGGATGGGTCCTCGAGCCACAGGGCATCGCCCAGGTCTCCTGCAACCTGATCGATTGGCGGTCCACCCCACCCCACGTGGTGTTCGACGCCTCCAAGCGGATGGCGGAGGAACGTGGTGTCGGAGTGAGCGGTAGCGAGATCGTCGGGATGGTCCCGCTCGGGGCACTGCTGGCGGCGGGCGACCACGCCATCGCTGGGGGCAGCACAGGTCAGGCAAGCTCCACCGAGGCGGCCCGCGTCGCCGCAAGGTGTGCGCTATCTGGGACTGGACGATCTCCGTCGGTTCGACGTCGAGCAGAAGGTGCTCGAGTATCGCCTTGCGGTGCTGACCGGTTGACTCAACCCTCTCGGGCGGCGGGCGGCCTCCCGGCCAGCGATCCAACCACGTTGATGGCCAGGTGAGCCCCGATCGGCGCCGCCAAACCTCCCGAGAGCGACCGCAGCATGCCGAAGCCGATGCCGGCCAACGCAGTGGTCGTCACCGTCCAGGCCACCGCCCCCACCATCTCCGCCGGCGACTTCTTCGGGCGCAACCGCATCAGGGCAGCGACGCTCGGGCCGATGTGCCACAGACCGAAGACCATGGATGACCCGAGTATCCCGCCCCACCGATCGACCCGTCTCCTCCTCCCACCGCTGCTGCAAGACCCCACGAAACAGGACCTCTTCGGGTACGACCGTCCCCAGCGGCACCATCACCGCGAGATGGACCGGCCGTAGTCCCGGTGGGAGCGATCCCACCCGCTCCTCGGCGTAGACCCGGTGGAGACCCGGCAGCCTCATGGCGAGCGCGGTGAGCGCCCCGGCCCCGAGCACAGCCGCCACCGTCACCGCCAATTGCCTCGTCCAGGGCCGCCCTCCAGCGAGAGCGGCTGCGATCCCTGAGAGCGAAGGTCGCGGCGAGGGCCAGGTTGGACACCACGTGCGGTCCCTGCCACCACGCAGTCGGGAGTGCGAGATGCGCCAGGCGTGCCCGACCACCAGGGCCGCCGAGAGCGGGAGCGCCCGACTCAATGCCGACACCCGACGTGTTCCGTGTCTGGCGCGGCGAGCCCTACGCGCAGGCAACGGTACGGTGCCGGCTTCCGTCGAGGAGGGCGAGACGAGGCTACTGATCAGACTGGTGGTGGTCGGTGTCGCGCTGTGGCTGACCATCCTCCTGCTCCCCGGGCTCGACTACCAAGGTCCCTTCTGGGAGTTCATCGTGGTGGCCGCGATATTCGCCCTGGTCAACGCCTTCATCCGTCCCATCGCCCAGCTGCTCTCGCTACCGATCTCCATCCTGACCCTCGGGGTTGTTCGCCTTGGTGGTCAACGCCCTCATGTTCCTGTTGGCCGATTGGCTGGCTTCCGACGTGTTCGACCTGGGTCTCCGCGTCGACGGGTTCTGGGCGGCGTTCCTCGGCGCCTTGGTCATGGCGCTCATCTCGTGGGGGCTCGGCCGGCTCTTGCCCGAGCCCAAGTAGCCGCTCACGCCTCCACGTCGATCGTATTCCCGGCCGTTCCCGGGATGATCGTGAAGGGCAGCCCTCTTTGGGCCGCCTCCTCGTGGAGTCGGTCGAGCAGCTCGTCGGTGTGCCCCGGGTCATGGTGGAACGTCACCAGCGAGCGCGCCTCGACGTGTCGGGCAAAGGTCAGGCACTGCTCGAAGCTGCTGTGACCCCATCCCGCCCTCGCTGGATATTCAGCCTCGGTGTACTGGGCGTCGTGGACCAGGAGGTCGCTGCCCACCGCCAGGTCGTAACCGGAGGTCCAATCGATGGGCCCTGGGAAATCGACGCCGAGGGCCGGTTCGTGGTCGGAGAGGTAGGCGATCGAGGCGCCATCCCTCTCGATGCGGAACCCAAGCGTCGGTCCAGGGTGCGAGACGAGATCTGCCGTGATGGAAAACGGACCCACCTCGAACCTGCCGGGGACCACATCGTGCAGGACCACCCCGGGGAGCTCGCGCAGCCGGACCGGGAACAAGGGCGGAGACAGGTAACGGGCCAGTCTCTCGGCAAGCTGCATCGTGGGCGAGGCGGGCCCCCAGAGGTGGACCTCGACATCTGGATCGAACAGCGGGCGGAAGAAACCGAGGCCCTGGATGTGATCCATGTGGAGATGGCCGAGGAGGATGTCGAGCCGCCGTACGCCATCGTCCAAGTCGTCCTCGGCATGGGCAATCCCCGAACCCGCATCGAGCAGGAGACAGGCGCCATCGTCATCGATCACCAGCGCCGAAGAGGTGTCGCCGCCGTAGCGGACGGTGGACACGCCGGCCCGGCCCACCGACCCCCTGGTACCGAACAGGGTCAGCTTCACGGCATCAGAGCACTCAAAGGGGTGGCTCCCAGAACATTGTGACCGCTCCGAGGGGACGATCAGCATGCCCGGTGACCGGCAAGGCGGTCACCTCGACCATCCGCCACGAGCCGTCACCCGCCTTGAACCGGAGCGGCCTGTGCGCCGGCTCCGCTCTGGTGAGGGCGATGACGAGCGGCAGTTGCTCGGGTACGAGCGGTGAGCCGTCCAGGTCGGTAGTGACGAAGCGGTCGGCCACTTCCGAAGCGGGGATCTCGCCGGCCTCGTCGAATCGAATCCCGAGCACGACCTCGGCGGGCTCGTTGTAATAGATCAGGTTGCCGTCTGCGTCGCACATCCAGATCGGGATAGCCATGGTGCTGGCCCATTGCCGCAGGAGGATCATCTCTATCGGATGTTGCGCCATCACCGCCTCGCTCGCACGCGGGCGAGTCTACGGACGGGTACGGCCGGACGGTGCGGATCGTGAGGCACGGCTAGCGTCGACTCTCATGGAAGGACCGGGAGACATCGTCTACGCGCTCGAGCCAACGCTCGATCCGGCGGAGTTCACCGACGTGCTCCACCGCTCCGGTTTGGCCGAGAGGCGCCCCGTCGATCGACGCAGACGTGATGGCGGCGATGACCTCGGGCGCCGATGTGATCGTGACGGCGCGGCATGAGAACGAGTTGGTTGGGGTGTCGCGGGCGATATCGGACTTCGCCTACTGCACCTATCTGTCGGATCTGGCGGTGGACCGGCGGTTTCAACGTCAGGGGATCGGGCGGCGGCTGCTCGACGAGACGCACCTCGCCGCCGGGCTCGGGACCACCCTCATCCTTCTGGCCGCTCCGGCGGCGGTCGACTACTACCCGCACATCGGGATGGAGCGTCATGAGTCGTGCTGGGTGATACGGCCTTCATGAGACGGAAGACGGAAGACGGAAGACGGCAGACGGAATACCGACGCAGATCGGTTCCAACCGGCGAGTCGGAGACGAATGGCGGGCATGGCTGGAGAACAATGCCGCAATCGTCGAGCGGGGTGTGGCTGGTCATTGTGGAAGGCCCATACCGGAAGGCGGCTCGACTACGAGGGACTCGTGGAGGAGGCGCTCTGCTTTGGCTGGATCGACTCCCGGGCTGAAAAGCTCGACGCCGACCGCTCCATGATCAGGTTCACGCCCCGCCGACGGGGCAGCGGGTGGTCCCGCACCAACAAGGAGCGGATCGAGCGGCTCGATCGAGCGGGTTTGATGACCGATGCCGGCCGGGCGGTCATCGCCGCCGCCAAAGCGGACGGCTCGTGGACGTTGCTCGACGACGTCGAGGCGCTCGTCGTCCCCGAAGATCTGGCGGAAGCCCTGGCGAGCCGTCCGGGTGCGAGGGATCGTTGGGAGGCGTTTCCCCCTTCGGCGCGCAAGGCCATGCTGGGGTGGATCGCCCAAGCGAAGAGAGCGCCTACGAGAGCCGCCCGGGTGACGGAAACGGCGGAGCGGGCCGCCCGCGGCGAGCGTGCCGGTCAAGTCCGACCAGTCCTAGTCAGCGAACCCGAGGGCTCCGCCTCTCGACGAGCACCACGTCGCGCCAGACACCGTGATGACGGGCGAGGCTCTCTCTGGTCCCAACGACCCGGAACCCGCACCCGAGATGCAGCGCCAGGCTCGCCGTGTTCTCGGGAAATATCCCCGACTGCAGGGTCCACACCCCGGCGTTCTCCGAATCGGTGATGAACCGTTCCAGCAGCGTCCTGCCCACGCCGCGTCCCCGCGTCCGGGGGTCGACATAGATGCTGTGCTCGACCACACCCTCGTAGACGGCACGGCGCGACACCGGCGAGGCCGCCACCCAACCCACGACCTGTCCCTCGGCGTCAACCGCCACCAACCGCAGCCCAGGTAGGTGCGAACGATCCCAATCTTCCCATTCGGGGACCCGGGTCTCGAAGGTCGCCTGCCCTTCCTCGAGACCGGCGTCGAGGATCTCGGCCACGCGCGGCCAATCGTCTGGGGTCATGACACGCAAGGTCACGGGCACCGTGGTCTCTTCGGTGCCTCCATCAGGAGGATTGACCCTATCTTCGCCCCCATGAGCGAAACGTTAGGAGGGGCGACGATCTGGCCCGCATTGGCCGTGGACGCCTGGCGGGACACAAGGGACACGCTCCACCGGTGGACGCAGATCGTGGGGAAGGTGCGGCTCGCCCACTCGCCTCCACACCCCACTGGTGGGGGGTTGCGTTGTACGTCACTCCTCGGGGTCTGACGACGTCTCGATTCCCCACGGCAACGTCGTCTTCGCCATCGACTTCGACTTCAGACGTCACCGGTTGGTGATCGTGTCGAGTGACGGCGGAAGATCCATCATGTCGCTGGAGCCCCGCTCGGTGGCCGACTTCTACACCGAAATGATGGGCAGGCTCGACGAGCTCGGTCTGTCCACATCGATCTGGACGATGCCCGTGGAGATCGACGACGCTGTTCCATTCGAGCTGGATCACGAACACGCCTCGTATGACCCGGTATGCGCCCAGATGTTCTGGGAGCAATTGGTCCAGGCCGACCGGGTCCTGCAGATATTCAGGGCCCGATTCATGGGCAAGGCCAGCCCTGTCCATTTCTTCTGGGGTTCGTTCGATTTGGCAGCGACCCGGTTTTCCGGGCGGCCCGCTCCCCCCCATCCGGGAGGTGTCCCCAACGTAGGTAACTGGGTGATGGAGGAGGCGTACTCCCACGAGGTGAGCAGCGCCGGTTTCTTCCCCGACACCGGCGTCGAGGGCGCCTTCTATTCCTATGCCTACCCCGAGCCCGAGGGCTTCGCCGAGCACCCCGTCATCCCCACTGATGCGGGCTACGACGACGCAATGGGCGAGTTCATCCTCCCCTACGAAGCTGTTCGGACTTCTGCCGCGCCCGATGCCACGCTCCTCGACTTCCTCCAGACCACCTACGAGGCGGCGGCGGTTCATGCCCGGTGGGACCGGAAGGCGCTGGAACGGTGAGAGAACGCGGCGGGACAACCACTACCCCCGACTACCCTCGACCATCCCCAGATGCCCGTCTCGACACGCTCACCTGGACCGGTCGCGCCACCCCGACTCCCGAAGCGGGGCCGACCGCTTCATGCGCCGAATGCTCGGCGTGACGGGAGACCCCGTCCCGGGTGCGATACTCGGTGCGCAGCGACTCCTGGGCAGGTCGCTCGTGGTGTCGGCGGTGCGCTGCACTCTGACCTACCTGGTCATACCCGTCCTGGCGCCGGTGCTGGGACTGGCCGGGGTGCTCGCCGTCCCGGTGAGCCTGATGCTGACCGTGGTGGCGATGGCCATGGCCATCTCGGGTCTCCGTCGTTTCTGGCTGGCCGACCACCGGGCCCGATGGCAGTACACGATCTTCATCGTGATCGTCCTCGGGTTCCTGGTCACCGCATTCGTCCTCGACCTGGTGACTTTGCTCTCCGCCTGAAGCTATCGGCGCGGCCGTAGGCTGCACCATGGAGCCTTCGCGCTCCAACGAGGTCGTCGCCCCGCGGCGGGTACCGCTCCCTGTTGGTGATGCTCGTGGTGCTGGTGGTGGCGGCATCGGTCGCCGTCCTGGCGGTGCAACCCTCCCCCGATCCGGTGTTCGAGGGATCGCTGGTCACTCCATATCGGGTACACCGTCAGCCTTGTCCTGTTCGTGCTCCCAGTGGCCGGCTTCCTCATCTGGTTCGCCCGGCACCGGCGCGCCCATCCCGCGTGGCGGGCGTTCTGGCTGACATTCGCCGTGGTCGTCGGCGTCTGGTCGATGCTCGACGTGTTGCTCGCTCGGACCTTCTTCACCTTTCCAAACCCGGCGGCGACCGTGGGCATCTACGCCCCTGGCTACGACCCGGTGAGCGGGTGGGGGCTGAACGTGCCGGTGGAGGAATTTCTCTTCTACATAGGCGGGTGCGCCTTCATCGTCCTCGCCTACATCTGGTCGGCCGAGGTGTGGTATCCGGCAGCGACCCGGGATCCCGGCGAGTATCGATCCGAGGTTTCCGCCGGGTTGGTGCTTCGCGAGATGGTTCACCCCAAGAGCTTGGCGCTGGGTCTTGATCGTCATCGCCGCCGCCATCGCCTACAAGAAGCTCGGGCCCCACGGCTACCAGGAGGGCTTCCCGGGATACATGGTGTTCATCGTTCTCCTGATCACCATCCCGGCAGCCACCACCTTTCGGCTGGTGCTCCGCTTCGTGAATATGCGCGCATTCCTCTTCGCATTGCAGGCGCTGCTCCTCGTGGCTCTGCTGTGGGAGGTGACGCTGGCGTTGCCATACGGATGGTGGAATTACCGAAGCGAGCAGATGGTGGGCGTGTTCATCGAGCCCTGGTCGGATCTGCCTATCGAGGCGGTGATCGTTTGGGGAGCGGCCGCCTGGATGAACGTGAGCCTCTACGAACTGTTCAGGCTGTGGGGTCACGCCAAGGAAGTCAAGACCGAGAAGCCTCTGTAGCCGTCTCTTCCACCCACCTGACGCTGTGCGACCGGGCCAGCCTCAGGGCATTAGCCAGGTCGGCCGCACGATCATCCGGATCGGGCCCTGCCCTGCCCTTTCAGGTAGGCCCTCATCAGCGGGTATGGCATGTCGAGGCCTCCGCAAGGTCGATCGCCTGGCCCCACAGCTTTACTGCCTTTGGGACGTCGCCGGCACGGCGAGCCTGGTGGCCTCTCACACGAGCGCCATCGGCCGGGCGATCGGCGTGGTGCGCGCTTGACCGAGGAGGGGGCGGACCACCGCATCCGCTGCGGCGATCGCATCGTCGCCGGCCGGCATCGGCCCTCCGGACTCAGCTGCTTCCCAGACGGCGATCGCTGTTTCCGACAGCATCCAGAAGCCGTCGTAGGCATGGACGCGGCAAGGGGCGAGATCTCGTCAGCCAACTCCGCTGCCTCCGACAGATACCTTCCCGCGGCGTCGATCCTCCCCAAGCGCCATGAGGCCAAGGCGAGTATCCCGATGCGCTCCAACAAAGATGGGACCTCGCCACCCTCGTGGCACGAGCTGCCAGATCCTCGCATCGTGCCAGGGCTTCCTCGTAGTCGCCCCTGAGCAGGTCGAGCACCGACTCGGCGAGGCCCGTCCAGGTGATGTGCAGGTCGTCACCGGCATAGACGGCCTTTCTCCCAACTCACGCAGGAGGACCCTTGTCCGGTCAACGCCAGGCGGTGACGCTCGGCGAAGGCCTCGACGCCTATCACGCTGCGGACACCGCCTAGCTTCACCGATGGCCTCGTACTCTGCCCGAGATCGACGCCCACCTCGATCGTCTCCGACCAGGCGCCGACTGTGACCAGGAAGACCATACGGTTGAGCAGGACCTCGGCCCTGGCAAGTGGCGAGTCGGCCTCAAGGGCGATCCGCAAGGCCCTGTTGTGGTAGCGGCGAGACAGGCCACGCAGCCCAGCCAGGCCTGCCCCGTACATGAGGAAGCTGAGAGCCCGTGCCTCCACAGAGGATGGTTGGGCACGCTCCGCCAGGTTGGCGGAGCGAATGCCGTGATGGAAGAGCGCCATAGTGTCTGCCTGCGAGAAAGAGGTGAACAACAGGTCGTATGCCGCCTCGGCCCGGAGCACCCGTTTCGCCGCCTTCGGTCCGCTCATTCGGCGGGTGGGCAAGAGGCGGTGGCTCGCTTGGATGATTGCCTGACCGAGCAGACCCATCGCCTTCCCGGCCCGTGACCCAGGTACATCGAGCCCGAGCAGCTCGGCGGCCTCCTCAGCCTCGGAGCGGGCACGTGACACATCTCCTTCGAGCCGAGCCGCTGCGGCCAGCAGCCGGTGCCACTCGGCGAGACGGTCGTCGCTCACCGTGTCCGACTCGAATTCGATCGCCATTTCGAGCTCCTCCCTGGCGTCGGCATAGGCCTGGCGGCGAGCGCTTGCCTCCCCGCCGCCTCGAGCGGATCAAGTGCCTCCAACGGTTTCCCCGCCTCGACCAGATGGTGTGCGATCAGCGCCGGCCCCGCACCGAGGGCGGCGAAGACGTCCGCGGCGGCTGCGTGGAGGTGGCGGCGTTCCGGCACAGGCAAGCGTGACGCCGCCACCTCGGCGATGACTCCATGACTGAATCGGGTCGTGCCGTCCGCTTCCCGCTCCACCAGCCTGGCCGACACCGCCCATTCCAGCGAGCCCTCGACATCCCCGATGCTGGGACCGTCGGGGTGTATCGCCGTCAGCACTCGCGTGTCGAAGGAGGATCCGAGGACACTGGCGACGCTGAGCGTCCGCTGTGCCGCGGGCTCGAGCCGCTCCAGCCGCGAGGCGATGGATGCCGCAATCGAATCGGGAAGAGAACCGCCTTCCCATCTTCCGATATCGAGGGAAGCGGCGCGCTCGGGGCCGGCCACCGTGACCACTCCCTGGTCCCGCATCGATCGGAGAATCTCCTCGGTGAACAGAGGGTGCCCTCCGGCCCGGCCCCAGACCGCATCGACGAGGTCATCGGGTATCGAGTCGCTGTCGAGGCGATCTCCGATGAGCGCCGCCGTGTCCTCCCGACCGAGGGGGGCGAGGTTCAGGTGGTGTGTTCCCTCCGGCCAATCCCGCTCGACCGGCCGTTGGGCGAACAGCATGACCCGGGCCGGCCACGTTCTCGACAGCTCCATCAAGAGCTCCCACGTGGCCCCGTCGACCCATTGAGCATCGTCAACCGCAACCAGGACCGGGTGACCGTCGGTGAGGACGGTGAACAGGCGCGCCGTTAGCCGGCGGGTGACTGTCACCCTCGTCTCGAAGCTGATTCCGGCGTCCTCGCCCCCGGCAACCCCGATGACAGCGAGAGAAGCTCGGCCTCCCTGGTTGATGTCTCCCCGAGCAGTCCGAGAGCCTTGTCCAGCGCATGCTGGCCATGTCCGAGAAGTCTCTCCAGGGCCGGCCGGGCGGCACGGTACGGAACGGTGTCTTCCAGGGCGTCGCCGGTCATCTCGATGACCGGTACCGAGGAGCCGCTTGCCTCTGCTACAGCCGATCGGAGCAACAACGACTTTCCCATCCCCGGCTCGGCCTTGATGGCGACCGATGCCGAAGTCCCTTCGTAAATGAGCCGCCTCACCGCCTCGCGCAACAGCGTCCTCTCGCCGATCGCTCCACCACCGCCGGACCCTGGTCAGGGACGGCCTGCCTGGCACCCAATGGTTTATAGGCGACCACCGAGCCCTTGATCCCCTTGAGATGGATGGCCGGAGTCGGTTCGACGAGATCGAACGACGTGCCCGGCTGCGGGTGACTGTCGACAAGAACACCCTGCTCGACGGCGCCTGCGAGACGTGCCGCCATGTTGGTGACGCTCGATATCACCGTGTACGTACGCCGCTCCGGCGGACCTATCAGCCCGTGGATCACCCTTCCGCTGGCAACGCCGATACCGGCGCGCTCTCCGAGCTCGTGATGGATGGCCTGAGCAGCGGAAACGGCGCGCACCGTGTCGTCATCGTGGGAGTGCATGGCAAGACCCCAGCAGGCCCTGGCAAGCACCCCTTCGCCTTCGACGCCGACGTCCTCCACCACCCCGCCGAATCGCTGCGCTGCCTCTTGGACGGCGCCGACCGAGCCGTGGAGATCGGCGAGGTTCTCAGGCGGCGGGAAGCCGTGCGAAGAGCATCGAGGCCGACCTGATCTCTCCCCTCGAGCCGCCGCGAGCCGAAAACGTGATCACGCTGTGCGGCAGCAGGGCCTCGACGGGGACGTCGCGTGTCGGCGGCTGTGGCAGTTCCGGGTTGTTGGGGCGGCCCGCAGCCGGATCGCACCCGTGAGGTGTCGCCGTTCCTTCCAGAGCGCCGCCGACCAGTACAAGGGCCTCAGGCTGATACCACCACCTCCCGGGCCGTGCCTCGCTTTGCGCTCGGTCGGCGGTGGCGACTCCCTCGCCACCGATCACGGCGAGCCAGTGACCGCCGACACCGCCAACCACGGCGCAGCTGACCGGCCCGGCGCTGATGCCCACCCTGAGCCTTAGCCCGATTCCGGGCGGGACCAACAACCCGTCGACAATCGCCAGCCTTGGCTGGCTGCGCCGGCCGCCGTGGAGCACGTCTTCTCGGCGTGCGGTCCTGCTCGCCTTGCCACACCGCTTGGATGCCATCGCCGGTGAAAGTGGTGACATCGCCGCCATGGGCGAGGACCGCCAGGACCAAGGGCTCATACACTGTGGATTCCCTCGAGGATTATCTCGGCTCCGCCAGCCTCTCGCGCCGAGCCACCTCCTCGGTCATGGCGGTGTAACCGATGACATCGGCAATGAGCGTCACCGCCTCGACCGTTGCATCGCCGGTGGGTCGGCTTCGGGGAGGAGCAAAGCGCACGTCTGGCAAGCAAACCGGCTGACCAGGCTCATCGCCGCTTGTCGGATCGGTTCCGAGACCCGACAGGCTGTGCGTCATGCCACGCCTGGTGATCCTAAGGCGAGCAACCGATTGGCGATCCTGGCTCCGGGGGCATTTCGGTCCCCTTGGTCCTTCCAGAAGTGGTGCAGCTCGGGGGGAGGCGGAACTCGGCGCGCTCGCCTCCCCGGTCGCGCTCGATGAGGTATTGGACGAGATCCATCGAGAAGCGGCGGTAGGCAGCGGTCCGGGTGCCGATCATCTGGAGGATGGGATCGACCAACAGCACCAGAGCGCTCAACCCGACTACGAGTCCATCGCGCACCTTGTTCCGAGGGACGCCGAGCCCGTTGCAAACAGGCGGGGGAGCATCCGACGCATGAGCAGCGGCAGGCACCCCCGGAGCGGTCTTGGCATCCAGAACGGTGAGGAGCGCTTGAGCGAGACCGCGCCCCACGTCTCCGGGGGCGATCTGTCGCCCCTCGATGGTCTCGGTGAGGCGAGCGGCTTCATCGAAATCCGCCGGTATCAGCTCGGGGAGTACTCCCATGAGCCGTCCCACCGCATTCCATGCGGTGAGGTACTCCTCGGCCTCATCACTTGATATCCAGAAGCCGAGGCGGCGAAGCCCGGTCACCACAAGGTAGGAGAAGGTCATCAAGGTAGCGGCAGGTCTTCCTGGTTTATGGGTATGCCATCGCCCTCGATATCCCAGCGGATGTCGATCGCGTGCCAGTACGAGGTGACGGATGGCAGCATGCATCAGCCTCACCTTGCGTGCCGCCCATATCCCGGCGCCACCTGGCTCGAGGCCGCCGGTGGTCATCACGTCAACCACCATCTGTGAGGTCTCACCGAGGCGGCGGTCGGTGTCCTCGGTCAGGAAACCGGTCTGGGCGAGGACTCGGGCACCTCTGGTGGCTGCGTAGGCGGCGGGGAGCGAGTAGCAGCCGAGGATCGAGCCAGAACCTCAGGCCCCAGTTCCTGGAACAGGGTCTGCCCCTGCCCGATCTCCGTCTGCGACCCCCTCGACCGGTTGGCGAAAGCTCGCCGCCTCGGCGGGGAGCGTGTCCTCGGCCGCCTCGTAGTGGAACAGCCCGCGTTCAAGTGGTCGATCGCCATTGGCCCGGCCTCGAAGATGCTGGTGACCACTTGGTCTGGCCGGCGGATCGCCGACGAGACGGAGCTGATCGAGCCGGGAGGCGAGGGGGCCATATCCTGTTGGCGCACTCACGGTTCGATGCTACGCCGAGAGCGGTGGCCACCCGCCGAAGGCAATTCCGCGCATACGTCCGCCAACCAGACGAAAATGGGCGGCATGGAGCAACTGTTATCCGAGCATCTCACCCGGCCGGAGCTCGACCTCGGCCTCGACCACATCCGCCGAGCCCCATCCGATGGCGGCACCCTCGAGTTGATCGTCCGCCGACCGGACGTCGACATCCGGGAGGAACTCGACGAGGGGATGCTCGATCTCGAGCAGGGACTGGTCGGTGACAGCTGGCGGTCGACGCGGTGGCGGCCCGATGACCCAGGTCACCGTGATGAATGCCAGGGTTGCCGCGTTGGTGGCGCGCTCCCCTGACCGTTGGGGATTGGCGGGCGACCAGCTCTACGTGGATCTCGACATCGGCGTCGACAATCTTCCGGCTGGGTCTCTGCTCGGCGTGGGTTCGGCCGTGCTCGAGGTGACCGAGCTTCCACATACAGGGTGCTCCAAGTTCAGCGGACGATTTGGGGCCGATGCACTCCGCTTCGTCAACTCATCGGTGGGCCGGCCGCTCAGATTGCGCGGTATGAACACCCGCGTGGTCGAGCGCCGGGGTCATCCGCCGCAGAGATGAGGTCCGCAAGCTTTGAAGCGAACCGACTGGGTGATGGAGGCGTATCCTCGATCGAGGTGATCTGATGAAGAAAGCTGACAGGCCAGCTACGCGGATCTTTGGACGGCCCTTCGCGCACCATCATCGTCGAGCCGATGTAGCAGCCTCTACCCAAGCGCGAGATCGAGCAGGACCCGGCGCCGGAAAAGAGCCCGCCAAGCCGGAGAGAACCCCGGCGCCACCTGCGAAGCCGGCCCGCTGAACAACCGGCTATGACCGAGGGCATCGCCCCCGACTTGATCGGGGTAGTCATCGGGTTCCGTCAGTTCGCGGTCCGACATGGTGAGCTGTGGTCTGTGCTCGCTCCTTACCTCTGGACCCCGCGGCGCACACACTGCGGATGTGCTTGGCGCCGAACCGGCACGAGGAGCCGGTGCCGGCCAAACACTGCACCTGTGGCTTCTACGTGAGGTACACGCCTCCGCCACGGACCGCATCGCTCACCACTCCCGATCTGGTCGCAGGGGCGATGGCCTGTATGGGGCCGTATCGAGTTGCACGCCCATGGGATGCGTGCCGAGCATGCCGCTGTGGTCGCACTGGCGCTCCCCTTCTCCTATGGCCGCAAGCGACGCGAGATTCTGCTGGCCGCTGAATCGTTGGGGTCCCCGCAGTCCCCGCCCGCCGCTTGGTGGCGGCAGCCACCACCCATGGTGAGATCATCCCTCGCCAGATGCGGCCACCGGATCTCGCTCCCAACAAGCGAGCCGCTCCAGGGGAGCCTGCTCCCGCCCGGCTCAACGCCGTCGCCGACGGTCTCCGTCAACCAGCGCCCAAGAGGGCCAGGCACGGCTCGCCGCCCCGCTGAATCACGGCCGTGCCGCTAGTTCAGAGGTGGCTTCACGCTCGGCAAGCCTTGTACCAAGCGCCCGCATGACAGCCAGCGCGATGTCGGGACGCTCCCTCAGGATGGCGATGAACTGCGTTCGACCGATCGTGAGCAGCCGAACGTCCCCGTCAGCCATCAGCGATGCCATCCGAGGCTGGTCGGCGATGATCGCCATCTCGCCGACCACATCGCCTTCTCCTCGCCGAGCAATTTCGGAGCCGTTGCGGGTGACGATCACTTCACCGGAGACGACGATGTGCATGTCTGTGCCGGGCTCGCCCTCGGCGATGATCGTGTCGCCGTCGCCGTGGGCGTTCTCCTCTGCCACCTGGGCGATCCGCTCGAGGTCCTGAGGTGCGAGCCGGGCGAAAATCGGGACCTTGCGGAGGAACAAGACCCGCTCCATCACGTTGAGGGTGGCCAGGGTCCGAGCCATCTCATCTCCCGGGGTCGTAGCGAATTCGACGCATCTTCGGATCCAACGATCATGATGGCTCCGCAGCTTGGGGATCGGCAACGGGCCCTCTCCGGTCTCGGTGCCTTCCAGCACCGAAATGAGCGGACGAAGCAGCGCGGCCTCGTGCGACGAGTCGATCAGCTCGATCGCACCGGCGCGCTGTGCCGGGTCCTCGCTGTTGAGGTTGTCCAGCGCCTCACTCAAAGGGGAGTCGTCGTCGAGCAAGGCCGCGGCGCGAACGGCATTGCCGGCCTCTCTCAAGGAGAGCCCCGTGAGTGAATCCCGGATGAGGAACCACCTCTCGTCGCCGCCGGCGACGATTGCCGCGGCGAGCCCGGCATCCTCTTTCGACTGAGCTACTTGCCGCTCGGCGATACCAGCGGATCCGACCGGCTACCCCCGGTCGTGGAAGCTCTTTCAGGGCGAGCAGTGCCCCGGATTCGGTCTCGGGGCGATCGAGCGCCTCGGCGACCGCGGGCAGGGCGGTGACGCCAACACGGCCGATAGCCGCCGCCACCTCTGACAGGACACCGGGGTCGCCGTCGCCGAGCATGTCGATGAGCGTCGGGAGCGAGTGCTCTGGGTCTATGGCAGCCATGGCGCGGGCTGCCGCCATGCGCACGGTCGGGCTCGGGTCGTCGTGTCGGTCGGCCACCAGCCGGTAGCACACGTTTTCGGCGGCGCGTCCCATGGCGGCGACGGCGATGGCGCGCAGCCGGTCGTCGGGGTCGGTGCTCATCGGCGCCAACACCGAGTCGAGCACACCGGGGTGGTCGCCGCTGACCCAAGAGGCTGCCTGCGCCCGAACCACCGGGTCGGGGTCACCGATGAGCCTCAAGAGCATGGACGTTTCCCCACCAAGCTCTCCGATCGCATCTGTCGCCGCGAGGCGAACCTCGGGATGGGGGTCGGCCAGCAGCGCCGCCACTTCGGGAAGCAGGGCGGTCTCCCCGATGGTGACGACCGAGCGGAGGGCTGCCTCCCTCACTTCGGCATCGGCATCGCTCAGTGCCAGCCGCAGTGCTTCGCCCTGGAGGATTCCGGCAACCGATCCAGCATCTCGACTGCGATCCGGCGCACCCGCGGATCGTGATCGGTCACCGCCGACAGCACGGCGTCGATGGCCGCCGCATCCACGAAAGCGAGCGGCGACCCATCGAAAACATGGGGTCGGCCGGCCCGCAGTGTTTCGACCACCGCTCCGGGGTAGCCCCGCTTCGCCCGCCAACTGGCGAAGGTCGCCACCAGTGCCAGCGATAGGCCGACCACGAAGAGGATGCTTGGCCCAAGGCTCTCCTCCCCGGCGAGGAGCAGGACGCCGGCCAGCGCGGTTCCGGCCTGGGCCGGTAGGCCGTTGATGAAGGCACGCGCCTGGTCGCGCCGCTCGGGTGGTGTCACGTTGATCATCGTCTCCCAGGCGCTGTTGGCCAGACCCTGCATCGCCATGAGTTGGACGAACCGCACCGCCGCCAGGGAAATGAATGAGGAGTCGAAGACGAGCAAGGCGAACCCAGCCACGTACATCACCCCGTAACCCACGACGACAGATGGCGCACCCCATCCGGCGAACAACCCTGGCGCGACCAACACCGAGACCAACAACGCCATCACCGTGGCCACCCCGGTGAACGTCCCCAGGAATCCCGCCAGCCCGCCGGCGTCTGGGAAGCGCTCGGCGGCGGCGCCGGAGAAGGGCAGATAGAGGAGGTAGAGGAGCACGGAGAAGAGCAGCGCCGCTACCGCGAGCCACCGCAACATGCGTCGATCCCCACATGACCTGCCACCCCTGCCGGATCGCATGGAATGGCCGCCATCGTTGGGGACATCGCCGCAACCGGGACCGCATGACGCGCCACGAGGCGGCGAGCGAGGGCGGTGACTGCCACGAGTGAGACTGCCCACACCAGCAGCAGGTTCTCCGCACCGAGCCAGGCGGCAAGAGGGCCGGTGATCAACCCGCCCACGGCGGCCCCGGCTATCCCCCCGGCAGCGAACAATGGGAAGAGCCTCTTTGCCTGCCGGGTGTCGGTCACCAACCCGGCAATTCCCCAGAGGTAGAAGCCCTGGACGAGCAGGGCGACACCGGCGAGAAGCCACATGGCCCCATACACCGCGGCTGTTCCGCTGGAGACCGCAACCCTGCCGAGGACCAGAAGTACGGCCAGGACCAACGGGATGGTCACGAACAGCGACCTCGGTGGCGTTCGCTGGAGGAGACCGGTCACCACCAGCGAGACCACCGCCGACAGCACGCCGAGCAGCACGTAGAGCAAAGGGAGCAGGTCGACGCCGTAGCGGGCGAAGAGCAGGGCGTCGATGCTGCTCTGCCCGAGAGCCAGCCCGGCCCAAGCAACGAACATCAGGGCCACGACGAGCCCGACCATCACCTCCTCGCCGGGACGAACCCCCACCATCCCACCGAGTCGGCTGGCGCGAGGCTCTATTCAATCCTCCATGGCGTAGGCGATGGCCTCGGCCAGGCTCATCGAGCGTCCTTCGGCGAGTTCCCGTTCTGCGGCGTCGTCGCCGATTGCGGCGCGGCCATCGGCGAGCACGTCGATTTCCGGATAGAAGACCGAAGCCGGTACCGGATACTGGGCGTCCCCCTCCTTTCGCCGCCCGAACCTCTTCGGCCTTCGCCAGCAACCGGAGCGCACGGACATGCCGTCCCTCGCCCGCCTCGATGAAGGACAGCGACTCCAGCCCCAAGCCGATGCCTGCCTTGTTGTCGGCATCGGCGAAAAGCCCGATCGCTTCCACGATGTCCTCCTGGCGTCGGCGTGTCTCCCTTCGATGAGATGACCCTGTCCCATGGCCATGAGGGCATCGGCAAGGTGAAACATGTCGCCCAGCTCGCGGTACGCCACGATCGCCTCCTCGAGCAACAGAAAGGCCCTCATCTTCGCCCGACCCGGCCTTCATGTCGCCCGACCCGGCGAGGAACATCGCCATGTTTCCTTTCGTCTTGGCCACTCCCCCAAGGTCACCCAGCTCCTCGAAGAGACGTAGCGCCTCTTCGAGCCGGCCCATGGCGATGAGGTGGGCGGGCCGGCCGGCGAATCCGCGGTCGAAGGGCTCGTCTGACGTCATCACCGGTACGAAGGCGAGGTCGTAGGTCGCCTCAGCGATGCCTTGCTTGTCTCCCAACTCCTCGGACATGGCGAGAGCCCGCTGGTAGTGGTCAGCGGTCTCGTTGTAGTCGGCCTGCCAGAAGGCCAGGCTCCCTGCCGCAAGATGGGCGGCCGCCCGGGCACGACTGGGGTCGGCGCCGGGGGCGGCCAGGAGTCTCTCCACCCACGATCTCCCGACGGCGAGATGCCCCCTTTGCTGGTAGTAGCGCCACATCGCCGAGGCAGCCTCCATCCCGCGCTCTATTTCTCCCGTCTCGAGCGTCCACCGCAGCGCGGCTTCGAGGTTGCCCTGCTCCATCTCGAACCGCCTCAGCCAGTCGGCTTGGTCCCGGCCGGTGAGGTGACGCTCCCCCTCGAGTGCCATGGCCGAGGTAGAGGTCGGCATGACGGCGCCGGATGTTGCCCGCATCGGATCCTGCATCGAGCAGCTCGGCGGCAAATTCGTGGATCGTCTGCAGCATCACGAACCTTGGCTCTCCTCTCCCCGAGTCGACACTCATCACGAGGCTGCTGTCCACCAACTTCCCCAGCGTGTCCATCACATCGAGCTCTCCATCCGGGTCCACCACCGTCTCGATCGCATCGAGATCGGCTCCATCGGAGAACACGGCCAGCCTCGGGAACAGCAATCTCTCCTGGTCACCCAGAAGGTCGTAACTCCACTGGATCGTGGCGCGCAGCGTCCGTTGCCGTGGCGGCAGATTGGTGGACGAAGCGGCCAGCGTGTCCAGCCCGGTGGAGAGCCGAGCCAGGATGGCGCGCGGCGAGAGGATGTTCACCCGCCTCGCCGCCAGCTCGATGGCGAGTGGCAGCCCATCGAGCCGGGCGCAGAGTTGGGCGATGGCGACCGACGGAGTCCTCGCTGAGGTCGAGCGCCGGCCTGATCGCCTGGGCGCGCTCGACGAACAACGCCACCGCTTCCGATCGCAAGACTGTTTCGCGCTCGTCATCGGGATCTGCCAGCCGCAGCGGTGGGACGGGAAGTTCGTGCTCTCCGTAGAGCCGGAGGGGCGTACGGCTCGTCACGAGAAGCTTGACCCCTGGCGCCGATCCGAGCAGCCGCTCGACAACGGGTGCCGCTTCAAGCAGTTGCTCGAAGTTGTCGAGCACGAGCAATGCCTCCTTGTCGGCGAGCCAGTCGGTCAGGACGTCGGCGATGGAACGTCCCGGGCCCTCCTGAATCCCCAACGTCTGGGCGACGGCCGACGCCACCTGCGCCGGGTCGGAGACGGCGGCGAGCTCGACCAGGTAGACGCCGTCATGAAACCGGTGGAGCAGTCTCCCCGCCACCTCGACCGCCAGCCTGGTCTTGCCGGTCCCACCCGGCCCGGTGAGCGTCACCAGACGGTGTCGCTCGAGCATCTCGATCGTCGCCGCGATCTCATCGGTCCGCCCCACCAGGCTGGTGAGCTGGAGCGGCAGGTTGTTGGGGCGGGCGTCCATGCGAGCGGAGCGCCGGGAACTCGCTCGGCAGCCCGGCGATCACCACCTGATAGATGCGCTCGGGATGAGCGAGGTCCTTGAGCCGATGTGATCCCAGGTCGCGTAGCTCGACTCCCTCCGGAAGGGAGTGTTCCACGAGCGCCCTCGCTGGGCCGGAAACGAGAATCTGCCCCCCGTGCCCCGCCGCGCCGATCCGGGCGGCGCGGTTCACATCGAGCCCGAGATAGTCGTCGCCGCCAAGCGTCCCCTCACCGGTGTGGATCCCCATCCGCACCGCAAGCTCGACTCCGTCGGGCCAGTCATGGTCATGGATCGCCCGCTGGGCGGACACCGCAGCGCGCACCGCCTGCGCCGGAGTCTGGAAAACGGCAAAGAACGAGTCGCCCTCGGTGCGGACGACGATCCCCGACTCTTCGGTGATCGCGGCGCGCATGATGTCGTCGTGCTCGGCTTGGACCGCTCGGTATCCCTCACCCAGCTCCTGGAGGAGCCGCGTCGAGCCCTCGATGTCGGTGAACACGAACGTGACCGTCCCGGTAGGCAGTGCTGGGTCGGGAGCCGTCATGGGACGGAAGTATGGCAACGGAGTCGGGGGCCCTCGTCGAGTCGCGTGACGGCGGAGCCGGCACCCCTTTGATATGGTGGCTCAGCCCCCGGAGGAGGTTCGATGGCGGTCGAATGGACGTGCTCGCTCTACTGGAACTGCACTTCCAAGGTGGTCGGCGAGACCGAGGAGGAAGTGGTCAAGGGAGCGGCCACCCACGCCGCCGAGCACCACGACATGGACGAACTCGACGACGCCGTTGTCGAGCAGATCCGCGGCGAGATCGTCGAGGCGCCCAGCAGGATCAAGTGGACCTGCTCGCTCTACTGGGATTGCACCTCCGAGGTCGAGGGCGAGAGCGAAGAAGAGGTGATGGAGGGTGTGAGCACCCACGCCGCCGAGCACCACGACATGGCCGACCTGGACGACGCCACCCTGGAGAAGGTGAAGAGCGAGCTGACGCCTGAATTTGGCCTCCCCTGACGGAGGCGCGAGCGCGAGCGGAGGGGGTGTTCAGCGGCCGCAGTCACCACCGCCGATGACGCAGTGACGTCAGACGGCTGCTCGCGATCGCCGGGACTGACGCCGGTCGATACTCGGCTCGATCCCGATGGGCGATCGCCGGCTCGATGCTCGACAACGGGGTCACCGTCACGTAGTTGTCGGCGCACAGCGCGGTGTCGCTTGCCGGGTCGGCGCCCGCCGTTTCGGTCCTTATGGCGAACTGCAACCGCTGATCGGTGACGTCGGTGGTGGCGACCTGGAAGTATCCGAACTCGTCCAGCTCGGCCCATTTGGTGCCTGCGATTTGCTCGATGGGCACGGCTGGGATGTTGACATTGAGGACATGCGGTGAATTGGCGTTGGCCACCATCCAGCGAACCGCCGACGCGCCCACGGACACCGCCGTTTCCCACAGCCACGGGTCCGAGGGGGCGAGCGAGATGGCGATTCCCCTGCTGCCGAAGGTGCGTGCGGTGAGCGCCGCACCGACCGTCCCCGAGTGGATCACCGAGTGCCCGGTGTTGATCCCGGCGTTGATGCCCGAAACAACCAGATCGGGTGGCCGGCCAAAGGCCCCGAGCGCTGCCGCCATCACCGCCAGCCCCGGTGGGCCGGCGATCGTGTGGGCGATGAACCCGTCCATCTCCTTGGTGCTCAATTCGACCCCGGTCTGCGGGTCGAACCGGCCGATTCCGGTGCCGGCTCCCGACATGTTGGTCGCCGGGGCGGCGACGACCACCTCGAACTCGACGGCCAACTCCTTGGCGAGCAGGAGCAGCCCGGGCGAATCGATCCCGTCGTCGTTGGTCATGATCAAGCCGTGGCAGATCGGTCATGCTCATGTCCTCCGATACGGTCTCTATCTCGACGCGTTCCGCCAGGGTCTCGATGAGGTCCTCCGAGGCGCTTCCCAGGCCGTGCCGGGTGACGTTGGCGGTCCCGGCGGCACAGGCGAGCTTGAGGATGTCGACCGGGTCCAAGCCGCGGCTGACCCCGGCGGCCAACCCCGCCGTCATCGAGTCTCCGGCCCCTCTGGTTTCGGCGGGTTCCAGATCTGGGGTGATGGCCCGGTAGACAGCGCCGTCCAGCCGGGCGAGGGCCGGACGGTCTCGCCCGGGAGAGCACGACCGCCTCGGCCCCGTCGGCGACCAAGCGGTCCATCGCGGAGCGCGCCGCCTCCTCGTCGTCACCTTCGAGGAGGCCGTCTTCGGCCAGGTTCTCGTCGCTCACCTTGAGGATGCCGATCGGGCCCCCTTCGAGAAATGCCGACAGATCGGGGCCGTGTATGTCGGCCACAACCGTGACCCCGACGGCGTCTAGGTCGTGACCCAGTCGGCGGTAGGTGTCGGTCGGGATGACTTCTCCGAGCTGGCCGGTGATGACTACAACCTTCGAGGCGAGGGCCAGGTCGAGGAACTTGCCGTAGAGGTCGTCCAACTCGTGGCGCTCGAGAGTCAGCGGCTCACCCTCGGCTATGAGTTGGCGCTCACCCGACCGCCTGTCTTGCACCGTGGCGGGCGAGCTCCCATGGGTCTCGACGGTGCTGAGGTCGATTTCCCACTCCTTGACCAGCCCATGGATCACATGCCCGACTTCGCCCCCGAGCGGCCCACAGATGATCGGCTGTTCGCCCAGTTCCCTGAGCATCCTCGCCACCCAGACTCCCTGACCACCGGCGTGCACGTGTATCTCGTCGCCTTCATCCGAGCCAACGCTTTCGACGGTCACCGTGAGGGTCAACATCGGGGCGAACACAGCGACAGTGTGCGATCCCATGGGGCGGGCAATACCCGGCAGAGGGTGCCGGGAAACGGCCGACGGTTTGGCGGTCATGTCCCGCGGGTACGGGATCCGGAAGCAACGACCAAGGAGCGAGTCGTGCCACTTCGAGTATGGAACCTGAGACGGGAAGAGAACGTACTTCCACATCAGCAGGGACTACTCCGGAGAGGTACCGCCTTGGACAAGTCGGCGGAGATTGGCTCGCACCGCGGATCGGATGCGACTTACCCGCGAGCAGCTCTACGAGGAAGCCAAGGAACTCAACATCCGCGGCCGGTCGATGATGAACAAGCATGAGCTGAGGAGCGCCGTCGACCACAGGACCGGCCGGTAACGGGCTCGGCACGTCCGCAGCGCCGCGCCGCCGTTCTGTGGGCTCGAAGCGCTGTTGTGTAGCTGTTTGAACCCTGGGTTCGCAGGTCAGGCCTCGGCGGGTCCGATCGCTGGTACGTCGACGGATTCGCCCTCGAGCCGGCGATAGACGTACGCCGTCGCCAGCAGGCTGATCGCCGCGGTGATGATTACCCCGACGATAAGGGCGAGTAACCCCAGGATGTTGAGCAGGAACAGGACGACGAAGAATCCCAGGAGGTCCCACTTGTGACCTTTGGTTATCTCGGAGCTGCGTGTCAATGCTGCGATGGCGTCAACGTTGTGGTTGACGATTATCCATGAGAAGAACCCGAAGGTGAGCAACACCCAGATCCCCGGGATGACGAAGAGTACGAACCCCACCAAGCACATCAGCCCGAAGAGGATTGAAGCGATGATGTAGGCCAGCAGGTAACGGCCGGTCCGGAAGACGTCGGCGCGCTTCGACTGGCTCTCCACGAGTGATCAGGAGAGCAATTCGGATCCATCCCATGCCGATGATGGCTCCGACCAGGAACTCGACAACACCGGCGAGAAACCTCACCCAGGCATTGTCCGAGGCCGCCAGGGTGAACCAGGTGACCAGCCCCGTCACCACCAAGACGAGGAGCCCGGCCAACAACATCGGCCCGACGTTCTCCCAGAGCTTGCGCCACCCGTATTCGATCGCTGCGCCGATATGGACCGGCTGGCTCGAAGGTGTGGTCATCTCCCCCTCCTAGGTGCCCCACGAAGCTACCCCATGCGATGACCAGGTCGAAGAGCACCGGCGCGCCACGAGGCGGCCACCACTGTCAGTCCGGGTCGAGCCGTCCGTCGATCAGTCGGTCGAAGACGTGGCCGCCGGCGGGATTGAAGCGGTAGGAGGCAAATTCCTTCCGGAACTCGAGGTCCAGGTTGGCCTGCCCCGCCCGGTACTTCTCCAGCGAGAAGACGACGGTGTTGTGGAAGTCCTCTGCCCTCACCGCGTCATATGTCAGGTGCATCTTCGAGACGATGCGGTGCTTGTCGTTGAGCAGGATCGCCAGGTCGGCTTCGTAGGCCAACGAGGTTGATCCGCGCAGGTGGTGCAACCGCATCCGGGGCGAGCCGAGGCCCTCACGGTCGGCGGCGGCGATGGCCAGCACGGCGATGTCGCCGTGAAGAGCAAGCTCCTTCAGCCCCTCGGCCACCCGGGTCACCCGGTCGCCATCGTTGGCAAGGTCGGGGCCGGCGGCGACCTTCTGCAGGTAATCGACGACGAGCACCTGGGCTCCGTCTCCCGACTCCTCTACATGACGAGCCAGTTCGGAGACGCCGGTGGTGGACCCGGAGGCCTTGATGACCCAGAGCCGGTCGGCATACGAGCTGAGTCGCTCGTATGCGGGGCGAAGCCGCGGCTCGTACATCACTTCCTGCTCGAGCCAGGCGCGGCCGGCCAAGACCTCGCGAAGCACCCGGCGAAACTTGAACCTGGCGTCTTCGTCTCCGCCCTCTTCGGCGATCTCGAGCGCCAGCAGCCTGCCCAGCAACTCGCGCTCCTCGTGCTCGTAGCAGGCGTAGACCACCGGATGGCCGGCGAGGGCGAACGATCGGGCCCATTGCAGCGCGGTGATCGTCTTGCCGACCCCGGGCAATCCGCCGATCAGGGTGAGATCGCCCGGCCGGAGCCCGCCATCGAGGACTCGGTCCATTGGATCGAACCCGGTGGCGAAACGAGGGCGCTCGGCGGTCCCCCGGCGCCGGTCGCTGTCGAGGTCGTCGAGCAGCGAGACGAGGTTCTTGGGGACGCCGCAGTTGTCGTTGAGCGGAAGGTCGAGCGTGGTGGTGTGCGTGGTCATGTTCAGAGCACCCCAGAATAGGTTGCGCATGATCTGGATGGCGGCCGGGCCCAGCAGCACGATGAAGATGACCGGGAAGATGCAGGTCACCAGCGGGAAGAGGATCTTCACCGGGATCTTCATCGCCTTCTCCTCGGCGCGCTGACGCCGCTTCACCCGCAGCTCGGCGGTCTGCACCCGGAGCACCTGGCTCACCGAGACACCGTGCTTCTGTGCCTGGAGCAGGGCGAAGACGAAGTGGCGCAGATCGGCCACATTGGTGCGGTCCACCAGGTTGCGCAGCGCCTGATCACGGGGCACCCCGACCTGCATCTCCTGCAGCGTCCGGGTCAGCTCCTCGGCCAGCGGGCCGGTCCCGGTCCTGGCGGCACGGGACAGCGCCGCCTCGAACCCGAGACCCGCCTCGACGCTCACCGTGATCTGGTCGATGGTGTCGGCCAGTTCGTCCTGGATTGCCATCTGGCGCTTCTGCGCCTGGTTGTAGAGGAGCAGGTCGGGGACGAAGAACCCGAGGGCGGTCACGCCGATCCCGATCAGGAGGCCAACCAGGGACCGGTGGCCGGAGAAGTAGAAGAACCCAGCGGCGAGGCCTGCCGCCCCGAGCACGAACTTGGCTGCCAGCACCCGCTGCATGGGCCACCGCGCCGGCTCACCGGCCAGGACGACCCGCCGCTCCAGGCTGCGCATCCACCCGACCGGGGTGAGACGCACCGCATTGCGGGCCAGAGCGGCCACCAACGGCTTGACGGCACGGTCACCGGCGGGACGGCTGCAGCTCCAGTTGGTGGAGGTCGGTGCCCCCGCCGCGGCGCAAGTTGTCGGAGGCGGCGACGGAAGCCTTGCGGCGTCCGGCCACCGCCCACCACAGGAGCATGAGCGAGAGCCCAACCATGCCGGCGGCAAACAGCACCGGAACCGGGAAATTGAAAGACATCAGACCTTCCTTTAGAACTTGATCTTGACGGTTTTGCGCATCCAGATGGTGCCGACGGTCATGAGCACCGCGGCAACCCCGAGCATGATCCGCCCGGGCATGGTGGTGAAGAGCTCGGAGAGATACGCCGGGTTGGTGACGGCCATCACCCCGGCCAGCCCGAACGGGAAGGGCGAGCAGGATCCAGCCCGACATGCGGCCCTCGGCGCTGAGCGACTTGACCTGGCGCCGCAGTTGGCCCCGCTCCCTGATGGTCCCGGCAATGGTCTCGAGCACCTCGGCCAGGTTGCCCCCGCTCTCCAGGTTGATCTCGATGGCCTGCACCACCCACCCGAAGTCCACCGAGCCGACCCGCTCGTGCATGGCAGCCAGTGCCTCCTCGACCGGCCGGCCGAGTCGGGTCTCGAGGACGAGACGGCGGAACTCGTCGGAGGTGGGCGCTTCCGCCTCGCGGGCCACGGCGTCGGCGGCCTGCATGAAGCCATACCCGGCTCGCAGCGTGCCCGACAACAGCAGCAGCGTGTCGTTGAGCTGGTCGGCGAACGCCGTCTGCCGGCGACTCGCTCGATGTGAGACCAGGAAGCGGGCCGCCACCGGGATCAACACCGCCAGGACGATGCCAACCAAGAGGTTGGCCAGCAGCAGGCCCAGGGCGAAGGCGATCAATGACCCGCACAGCACCAGCAGCCCGAACTCGCCGGGGCGGAGCACGATGCCCGCCTTCTCCAAGGCGAGCGCCAGCGAGCTGCGCTTGCCCCTGCGGTCGAGGGCGCCCTCGACGGCGAAGCTGGCCCGGCTCGACAAGCGGGAGAGGGTCGTCTTCGCCTCGGCGCCGCCTCGGCGGCCAAAGCGGGCGATGAGATCCACCCGGCGCGAGCGTGGCGCGAACAGGGCGAGCCCGCCCACCAGCAGGGCGACGAAGAACAGCCCCAAGCCCACGAACAGGGCACTCGACTGGGCCAATGGCGCCGGGGTGAGCGACGACCCGGGCCGCAGCTCGGGCACCGTGGTTGCCGGGACCGTGTTGGGGACGGTGGTCGGAGGCGTGGTCGCCTGCGGCTGCAGTGGTCGGGGGCGCTGGTGCCACGGGCATCTCCACCGAGCGGCTGGCGCTGCAAGGTTTCGTTCCCTGAGGCGAACCTCAGTCTGATCGTGGTCTGGCCGTGTGCCTGTGAGCGGTAGCTCACCCGGTACCGGTTGATCAGCTGTGATGCCAGCGAGTCGTAGATCCCGGCCAGAGCCTCGGGGTCTTCAGCGGCGGCCATCTGCCCCTCGGTGATGTCCGTCAAGCCGCTCAATGGTGTGATATCAAATTCCGAGCCCTCCAACGCCACCGCGTAGAAGTCCAGCCCGGCTCCCTGCAGGGCGGTGGCGGCATCATCGAAGCTGGCGCTGCTCACCGTGTCGCCGCCATCGGAGAGCAGGATCAGCGCCCGCCGCGTCTCATTCCCCTCGGAGAACAGCTCCGAGCCGGCCACGAGCGCGTCATAGAGGGCGGTCTCGCCGTTTGCCTCCAATGTGGAGACTGCGCTCACCGCCTCGGTGCGATCGGCGGAAAAGCCGGCCGCGAGGACCGGTTCGCTGCCAAACCCGAGCACCGACACGTCGACGTCTTCGGGCAGGCGCTCGAGGAACGACACCGCCGCCTGCTTGGCCGCGGCCATCGGAGCCCCGTCCATGCTCCCCGAGGTGTCCATGACCAGGACCAGTTCCAGGTCCTCGGTGGGCAGACGCCGCAGGGTTACCGGGATCTCCCGGCCACCTTCAGCGAGCTGCACGTCCTCCGCCTGGAGAGAGGCGCCCTCGTCTCCGGCCACCACCGCGGTCAAGGTGACCTGGGGATGATTGCTGGTGTCGACCTGCTCGATCTGGAAACCGTCCTCGGCGGCGAGGGCCGGCGCGGCAACCGCCCCGAAGACTCCCAGCAGCAGGACGCTGATCGT
Source organism: uncultured Actinomycetes bacterium (assembly GCA_963733905.1). GTDB lineage: Bacteria > Actinomycetota > Acidimicrobiia > Spongiisociales > DATADW01 > DATADW01. Next base: position 457,458 of record CAVTEU010000007.1, read on the forward strand.
GAGACGCAGCTTCATGACGTGCGCCACCCGTTGATGTCCACCGCACCGAAGAGGTTGGCGGGCAGGGTGATACCCAGATCGGCGAGATGGTCGGTGAACCGGGGGCGGATGCCCGTGGGCTTGGTCGTGCCCCGGAAGCGGCCATCGTCGGCGATGCCGGCCGAGTAGTCGAAGGTGAACACGTCCTGGAGCGTCACCACCTCGCCCTCCATCCCGGTCACCTCGGTGACGTGGGTCACCCGGCGCGACCCATCGCGCAAACGGGTGAGGTGGACGATGAGGTCGATCGCCGAGGCGACCTGCTCGCGGATGGCCCGCACCGGCAGGTCCATGCCCGCCATCAGCACCATGGTCTCCAACCGGGAGATGGCGTCACGCGGGGTGTTGGCGTGGACCGTGGACAGCGAGCCGTCGTGGCCGGTGTTCATCGCCTGGAGCATGTCGAGCGTCTCGCCGCCACGCACCTCCCCGACGATGATCCGGTCGGGGCGCATCCGCAGCGAGTTGCGCACCAGGTCGCGAATGGTGATCTGGCCCTTGCCCTCGATGTTGGGCGGACGAGCCTCGAGACGGATCACATGGTCCTGGTGGAGCTGCAGCTCCACCGCGTCCTCGATGGTGACGATCCGGTCGGTGGAGGGGATGAGCGAGGAGAGGACGTTTAGCAACGTCGTCTTGCCCGTCCCGGTGCCTCCGGTGATGAGGATGTTGAGCCGTCCTTCGACGCAGGCCCGCAACAGGTCGGCCATCTCGGCGGTGAGCGTCTCGAACCGGATGAGGTCGTTGACCTGGTAGGGGTCCTTGGAGAACTTGCGGATGGTGAGGGCGGGGCCGTCCACCGCCAGCGGCGGGATGACCGCGTTGACCCGGGAGCCGTCGGGAAGACGGGCGTCCACCATGGGCGAGGACTCGTCGATGCGACGGCCCACCTGGCTGACGACCCGCTCGATCACCCGGCGGAGGTGCTCCTCGGAGAAGAAGCGGGCATCGGTCCGGTGGAGCCTTCCCTCCCGCTCGACGTAGATGGCGTCGTCGGCGTTGACCATGACCTCGGTGACGGCATCGTCGAGCAGGAACTGCTCGATCGGCCCGTACCCGAGCACGTCGTTGCTCACCTCGGCCACCATGCGGTGGCGCTCGCCGGCGGACATGGGGATCCGCTCGGCTTCCATCACCCGGCCCAGCTCCTCGAGCACCAGGCCGCGCAGCTGCTCCTCGGAGAGCGAGGAGTCATAGAGGCGCGATCCCAGCCGGGCGAAGAGGGACTCCTGCGCCCGGTTCTTCAGCCCCGAGAGCGGGTCGGCAACATTCTCAAACGATTCGCGAGGCACCGCCGGCTTGGCGATCTCGGGCTGCGGAGCCTCGGGTGCGGCGATATCGGCCAGCCGCAGGCGCTCGTGCAATTTCATCGGGTCTTCCTCCAGGGGAACTTGGGTCGTGCCGTAGGCGGCGAGAAGATGTCGACGATGTCTTCGAGGCCCTTGGCCACCGACGACCGAGCTTCGGTCTCGAGCAGCGGAGCGCCCCGGTTGTAGGAGAGGGGCACCTCACGCGAGCTGGGCACGCTCACCGAGATGTCGAGCCCCAGGGTGGCGACGATGTCGTCGCGGTCCAGCCCCACCCGGCTGTCGGCTCGGTTGAGCACCAGGTGACGCCCCGGAGCGGTGACGGAGAGCTTGTCGAGCAGGTCGAGCCCCTTGCGGAGCCCGCGCACCGCCGACACGTCCATGTCGGCCACCAGCAGCAGGTCGGTGGAATGGTCGAGGGCGGCGAGGGTGTACTCGTCGATCCCGGCGGCGGTGTCCACCACGACGTAGGAGAACTCCTGCGCCAGCAGCTCGAGGATCCGCCCCACCTGGTTACCGCTCACCCCTTCGCCATCCGACGGGGTCTCGGGGGCGCACATCACATAGAGGTCGCTGGCATGCGGGGTGAGGAACATCTTGAGCGTGGTGGCGTCCAATGTGTGCAACGAGCGGGCCACGTCGGCCAGCGTCTGGTCGGGGACCAGCATGAGTGCATTGGCGGCGTCGCCGAAGAGGATGTCGAGGTCCACGAGGACGACCTGGCCGGGATGGCGCTTGGCCAGCCCGACGGCCAGATTGGAGGCGACAACGGTCTTGCCCGATCCCCCCTTCGGGGAGAGCACGGTGATGAGCCGGCTCTGGGAAGCCGTCGGCCGTCTCGATCCCGGCGAGGTTGGCCCGCAACCGGGTGCCGGTCTGCAGCGCCCGGTCGAAGGTCTCGAGCAGCTGCTCGGCCACCGCGTCGGGTGCGATCACGTCGCGGGCGCCCGCCCGAAGGGCGTTCTCCCACACCTCGGCGCTGGGCGGCGCCACGATGAGCACGGTGATCTCGGGACGGAGACGCTCCAACTCGCGCGCCATGTCGAGAGTGACCTGGAGCGGGAGGTCGGGGCCCAGCGCGACGACCTCGGGATCGGCGGCGGCGATCTCCTCGACCGCCGTCACCGGATCCTCGAGCCCCGCCTGGCTGAACCAGCGACGCAGGTCGCCGTTCAGCCTTCCTCCAAAGGCGCTCCGGACGTTGGCCTCGAACTCAGAGCTTTGAGTGGCGATGGTGATGCCGCTCATGGCTGCACCTGACCCTGGTTCAGCTCCTCCAGCATCTGGAGGTAGTCGAGGATCGGCTCGGCCTCGCCGTAGACGGTGAGCCGGGTCTGCACCTGGGTGCCTGCCTCGGAGTCGTCCTCGGTCTCGCCGGCGAGCCACATGCGGCCGTGCTCCTGGGTGAAGATGAACCGCTCCACCGAAGGGGCGTCCATCGCCAGGGTGACCAGCAGGCTGCCCTCGGGGGCCACGTCGGGCTGCCCTTCGGTCTCCTCCTCGCCTGCAACGGGAGCCGGCGGAGGCCTGTCCCACCTGGACATCGGTGACCAGGATCTTGTGGAGGATGATCCCCGTGGTGTTGGGGCTCTGCTTGTCGATTTCCTCGGTCTCGGTCCCCTCTTCGGAGGCGGTGGTCCGGTCGATCTGGAGGTCGAAGGGGTCGAAGGAGGCCAGCACCGCCACGGTCTCGCCGGGGGTGAGCTTGCCGCCCAAGGCCCGCTGCGGGTCGAGCGACACGGTCACCTCGAGGAGGCCCTCAGGGACATCCACCTCGGACTGCGCCGCCGCCACCTGGGGATCGACGAAGCGGCTCTTGAGGAGCTGCTCCCCGGCCACCAGGTCGACCGAGGTCGCCATGCCCTTCAGCTCGCTACTCAGCTCGGCGCGGTTGCCGATGCTGCCCGGCGTCTGGATCTTGGCCGGAATGAGCTTGACCTCGACCTGCGACTCGGCGATGTCCTGCGCAAGCGTGCCTTGCGCGATCGCTTCAGTGGCGACGAGGACCTCGATGGTCTCCTCGCCGGCGAGGGCGCGGGCCTCGGCACTGCGGGCGTAGTTGAGCACCACGAAGGTGCCAACTGCGGCCAGGACGACGGCGGCAATGACCGCCAGTACTCTTTTCATGATCCTATCTCTCTCCTTTTTTCTTTGTTACTTGGTCAACTTGACGACGACGACACCGCGGTCAGGTCCGCCGAGCTCGCCATCTGGGACCGATGCTCGAGTGAAATAGCCCACGAATGCACCGAACGCTTCCGCTTGGGTTGCCATCTTCATCGAGACACTTGATGCTCGAAGGTTCCTTCATGCCGCCACCGAGGTAGTAACCGGTGAGGTGGAAGGCTCCAAAGCCAGCGACTCGATACTTCCCGTTGGATCCCGATCCTTGGTGACGTCATCGTAGAACGGAATCAATACCGTCGGTTCCAAGCAGTGATTCCATCTGTGCTTTCGAGCACGAGACCGAGTTTCCGGTGTCTGACTTCCGTAGCTCATCACGCCGACCTCGACTGTGACCTCGCACGCTGGCGGATTGTCAGGCATCGAGCCAGCCAAACGCCGCCCGGCAGATCTCTGTCCCGCTGGGCCTGAGGCACAGGGAGGCCGCGGTAGTCACCGACGTACCATGATGGAACGTGATCTCAACCGGGACACCGAAGCCCTGAGCCCGTATACCAGCCCACTCGCAGTCGGAGATGATGAGCGGAAGAGTTGTCAAGCCGCTCGGATATCCCCACACCGCGGTCGCTTTTGCATTGACTGTGGTGCCGTTGAACCCGATCACTTGGGCGAGAAAGGGCTTGTAGACGTCTGATCCGCTCGTGTCCAGCGTCTTGGTCGTCACCGTGACCTCTTTGGCGGCCGTGTTGAGCTCAACTGACTCGATCCCGGCTGCCCCGTCGTTGGCGTTGGAGCTGGCATAGGTGCCGGCGGTGGCGTTGGCGGTGCCGGTCGTGCATGGCTTCCCGAGAGCGCAGTCCTCGGCGATGGCCAGGGCGCCGGCGTCGGCGCCGCTCTGGAGCTGGCGCCGCTCGCCGTAGAGGGCTCCGACGTCGATGGCGAAGGCCGCCATTCCAATCAGTGCGGTCAGGCTGATCGCCACGATGACCGCGGTGGCGCCGCGCTCATCATTCAGCCGCCGTACGAAGTTGCTTCAACCACCGCATCGCATGACTCCTTTTCCTTCGAGGGTGATGGTGTTGGTCCCAAAGAGGGGAATGTTGTAAGTGAAGGGGTAGGTGGCGGTCACGCTCGTGGCGCTGCCCGGGTTGCAGGCAGTGGTGCTCACCGAGACCTGCGCCGGGTTGAGCGAGGTGGCGGCGTTCTTGGTGGCCTGTACGGCTTCGCCAGAGTCCTTGGTGACGGCCAGCGTGCGCACACCTTCACGGGCGGCGTGGGTGAGGGTGATCTGCGCGTTGTAGCCCCGCCCGAATTCGACGATGCCGAAGATGAGCAGAATGAGAATTGGGAGGATCAGGGCGAACTCGACCATCGAGGCGCCCCGGTCTTGACGGAGGCGTTGGAAACGGGTGGAAGCAGACATCGTCGATCCGTCAGTCCCTCAGAGCGTCAAGAGCTCTGGCTGGTCGAAGAGACCGTTCACCGACTGTCCCGAATAGCATGCACCGCGACCAAACGCCGCCATGGCGATGAGCGTCACCATCAGGGCGTACTCCGGCATGGATGGCGCCGTCTTCGGATGTCAGGAAGCGGGTGATCATGTGAGGAAGTCCTTCTTGGCTGGAACTGCGGCGGTCCGAGGAGTCCAGGACCGCCGCAGTCGATTCAGCCGACTTGCGTTTCAGGCGTGAGCTTGCCTGCGACGGTCGGTGAACAGCAGCCGAGCGATGTCGTCGCCGACGAGGGTCACGGCAACGATCGACGACCACGGCGATGAGAGCAACCATGAGGCCGTACTCGACCATGGTGGCACCCTCGTCCTCCCGCACGATGCGGGACTGCAGCCAGGTGTGAGATGTGAAGCATTTTGCTTCTCCTTCCTGTACTTGCGGACCGCCCTTTGCGGTCTCTACTTGAAAGCAAGTATCGGTGGATAAGCTCGCCGCCTCATCGCCACAATTGAGGATTCGCCCATCATCAAAATTGATGAAAGCGAGACGGCAGTCGGCAGACGGCAGCCAGAACTGGCGCCGCAGGCGTGCGGAACTAGCTGTCGAACCAGCCTTGTCGGCGGGCCATCGCCACCGCTTGGAGCTGGGAGCCCACATCCAGCTTGAGGAGGATGGATCGGATCTGGCTGCGGACCGTCGCCAGCGAGACAAACGACTCCTCGGCGATCTCGGCGGCGGACTTGCCATCCACGAGGCCGGCGAGCACCTGTTGCTCCCTCTCGGTGAGCCTCTCCAGAGTGGCCTTCCGTTGAGCCTCGGAGGAGCGCCAGGTTCGGAGCGCAGCGCGCATCTCGTGACGCTCTCCAGGCGGAAGGATGTCCCGGCCCTCGACCGCGTCGCGGATCGATTGGACCAAGCGGTCGAACGAGACCGACTTCTTCAGGATGCCATCGGCGCCGGCCTCGAGGCACTCTCCCAGTCGTCGCTTGTCGGTGTTCCCGGTGAGGACGACAACCCTCTCGGCGGCTTCCAGGAGGCGGTCGATCAGGCCGAGACTGCTCCCCAGTTCCTCGCCCAGGTCGAGATCGAGCAAGACCAGCGTGGGGCTGAACGCCTCGGCTGCATCGAAGATGGCATCGGCCGTGGGGCCGTCCACCACTCGCACCTCGAAGCCCTCCCCGGTCAAGGCAAGCTGCAGGCTCTGGCCCAGCAGCACGTGGTCGTCAACGATGAGCACCCGGTTGCTCATCGAGCGCACCTATATCAACATTGGGGATGAGGCCGGGCGGCGCACCGGGTTCAATGCCTCGGTGTCCTATAACGCCTCGGCGGATCCTCGTGGCCGTCGTTCCGCCGCTTTTGAGCGATCTATTGAGCCGCCTCGTCTCCCGCGTCGAATTCGACGTGGTCGAGATGCCGCCCGATGGCACGCTGCCGGATGGCCGCTTCGACGCGGCATTCGTGAACACCGACGTCGAGCTCGCTTCGATCGAAATCGACACCCTGGTCCGGTTGCCAATGACGCCGAATGGTCTGGGGACCGCCCGCATCAGCAACGAAAAAGGCGAGGAGTGGGTTGAGTTGACCAGTGTCGACGATCTTATCGCCCTGATCGACCGGCTCTCAGCCGACCTCAGCTCCGTCTGACGACGCCGGCAGCGAGAGCACGAAGACAGTCCCTCCCTCGGGGCTCTCCTCTACCCATACGTCTCCGCTCTGCGACCGCATCAACTCGCGGGCGATGTGCAGCCCGAGGCCGGTGCCTTGGACCGATTCGCTGGTCGGGCCCCGCACCCCTCGTTGGAAGATCCGATCCCACCACTGCACGGGCACACCCGGTCCCTGGTCCTCGACCCAGATCAGCACCCGATCGTCCTCCCGACCGGCGCTGATCCCCACCGGGCCAGGGGCGTACCGGCGGGCGTTGTCGAGGACATTGTTCATCACCTCGGCCAGTGCTGTCGGCTTGCCCAGCGCAGCCAGATCGGGGGGGATATTCAGAGTGACCGTGCTCCCGTGAAGCCGCTCGACTGAAGCCGATTGCCGCAGTACGTCGGCCACCAGGAAGCTCTCCTCGTCCTGCAGGGCCTCCTCCCTGGGGGCGATCATGCGCTGCAGCCGTGCGATCTCGCTTGCCGCCGCCGCCTGCAGAGAGACCCAGGCCGTGTCATCCAGCCTGTCCGCCCCGCGCTCCAGCAGCTTCAAGGCGCCCTCGATCGCGGTCAACGCCGACCTCGCATCGTGGGCGCGCTCTTCCATCGACTCCTGGACGCGGCGCACCTCCTCATGCGCCTCGCTGGCCATAGTCTCGGACTGGAGGAGTTCAACCTCACGGCGCGACCACCCCATCTGCACCTCGTTGACGAGCGCCAAGAGGACCACCAGCAGACCGATGAGTGGGAGTGCCAATTCCCCGTCGAGATGGGTGCTCTCCCCGAAGGCGCCGATCACCTGGCCGAGCACGATGGTCGCCAACATCAAGCCGAGTGCAGTGTGCAGCGGCCAACCGGCACGCCACCCCTTGACGCCGTAGCCGACCGAAAGAGCGAGCGCCGCCAACGATCAAGAGGAGCGTGCCCCATCCGAGAGTTTGAATCGAGATGGGTTCACCGGGGTTGGCCACCAGTTCGGTGACCGGTGATAGCGCCTGCACGGCGAGGATGACGAACGCGGCGGCGATCACGGCGATATTCCACGCTCGGACACGGCGTGAAGAACCCACCATCAGGCCCCTCCAGAATGCGAAAAACGCCGCGACCAGCCCGATGGGGGTCACCCATGACAACACCGGTTCCTGCTGACAGCGGATTCCCAGGAGTGGAAGGAGACCGGCGATGCCGTAGACGACCATGCCGAGAATGAGCAGGCCTATGGCAATCCACATGTCGGCCGGGTCCCGATCGATCCACCACCTGGCGCCGATCAGGGCTCCGGCGATGATGGCCATCGTTGACACGAGGACCACGAGGACGATCTCCAGAGCGGCGTAGTCGATACCGAGATCGGGGACGACACCCGACCTGAGATCGACCACGAGCAACGCCCCGAGGAGGACGATGACGGCCGTGGCCAGCAGGAAGCGCCCCCGCATCGGGCGCAAGGTCTGGGCGGTCTTCGGCCCCGTGTCGGGCGAGCCAGGGACGGCGGTGGACGGTGGTGTCGCCGGGATCTGGTCGGGCACCACGGTTCCGGAGTCACTTGGCGCGCGTCGCCCGTCCGTAGTGATTCCGAGTGTATCGGCCCAGTCGGCGCGGCCCGTGTAGGCGGTCAACTTTCCCCCTTGAGCGAAATTTCGTGGAATTGCGGCGCAGAACCTACGGCGTCAAACGCCAACGGGACGATGGGTCGACCGTCTCATTTCGCAGACTGTGACAATCGCTCCGCGTATTGGCTACCCGAAACGAGATCACGTCGCCGGTCAGTGGGAGCTGGTTGATTCTCAGTCGTGGTGGAGGTGCCGGCACCAGGACGGGCATCTGCGGTTCGCTCTCGAGGCCCTCGACCCTGGCATCCAGTCGGAATCGATCGAACACATAAGGAACGCCGTTGGCGCCCAGGTTGGACGGACCGTCGGTGATGTGGAAATGGAGATGGGGGAAGTCGGAGTTGCCGCTGTTGCCCACGAGTCCGAGGATCTGGCCGCGGCGGAAGCGATCGCCGATACCGACCCTCTGACTTCCCGGCTGGAGGTGGGCGTACATGGCAAACCGCCCGTCCCCGTGGTCGACGGTGACAAAGTTCCCCGACGCCCCCTCGAAGGTCATCGCCTCGGGGGGAATATTCGGGGGCGTGTTGTCGGGTACCCCGTCACGGGCGGCGACGACGATCCCGGGCGCAGCGGCACGGATCTGGTCTCCGTAGGCGAAGTAGCTCTCGTTCTTCGCCGGATCTCCCGAATAGAAGTTGAGCTGCTCGTCGACCCGCAGGAAATCGATGGCGAAGCGCTGCGCCAGGTAAAGGCTGCCCTCCACTTCGAGCAGGGCGAAGCGATGACCGATGTTCCGCCCGCAGCAACCGAGCACCACAAGATCGTCGCCCTCGAGCGGTGGGCTGACGCGGCTCGGGGCACGGTGGTCGACCGTGGTCTCGGCGCCAGCGACCACGAGCGGCGGCTGTGATCGACCGAAGACCAGACGATGTTCGAGGCGGGAGGGAATGCGATCTACGAGCAGGAAAGGTGACATCGAGGAATACGCCTCCGAGCAGTCCCGGCGCCAGCGTTCGCCCCGGGGGCCCAAAGCCAACCAAGAACTTCTCCAAGGCACGACCGCGGTAGACCGCAACCACATCACGACCAGGAGCCACCACCTCAACTCGGTCCAGTCTGAGCGGCGACGAGGTGGTGTTCTCCACCAGGATCTCGTAGACCAAATGACGACGACCATCGGTCGCCAATACCGGCGATGGCGGTGTGAGCACCCAGATGGCCGGCTGGTGAGGCTCCTCGCTCGGTGGCCGCTCGATGTCGGCGGGAGCGAGCATCGTGCCGGCGAGGGTCAGCGCCAAGAAGAGGCCGGCGATTGCGCTCATGTGTTCGGCGCGGCTTCGCTTGGCGTGTAGGTCGCAATAACCACGCCGGTTGTCGTGGTGACGGAATCGTCAACTGCAGCGGGGCGTACTGCTGCCGTCGCGAAACAGGCGGCGGCCCGACCCGAGTACCAGCGGATGGATCAGCAGCGTGTACTCGTCGACGAGACCGTGATCCATGAGTGTCTGGACGAGCTCGCCGCTGCCCAGGACGGCGATGTCCTTCCCCGGCTTGCTCCTTGAGCGCGGCGACGGTCACCGCGGCGTCGCCCGACACCAGCGTGGAGTTCATCCAAGGGAGCGGCTCGGCCAGAGTGTTCGATGCGACGTACTTCTGCGTCTGGTTCAGAACCTCGGTGAACGGGTTGGAATCTGTCTGCTTGGGCCAGAAGGAGTACATGCTCTCGTATGTCCAGCGCCCGAAGAGCAGGTCGCTCTGCCCATTCCCTTCCCCATCTCACGCCCCATGACCTCGTCGCTGTAGGGCGCGGCCCACCCACCGTGCTCGAACCCGCCCCGCGTGTCCTCGTCGGGACCACCCGGCGCCTGCATCACGCCATCGAGCGTCACAGCTCTCCACCACCACCAGCCGTCGTTCGCCATGGGCTGGCTCCTTCCGAGAAGGCCGCGGTCGAAACCTGAGTGCGGGCGGCAGTGTGGTCTGTGCCCGTCTCGACAGTTGCCGACGACCTCGAGCCTACGACGTCCACTATTCAGCGGCCGGAACTCTGTCGAGATCTGGTGCGGTGGAAAGCGCCGGGGAGCGGCTCGAACCCTGACTACTGACGCGCTGATGGCTCAGAGCGGGCCGGTGGCTGTGAAATGGGCGGTCGAGCCCACGACGTCGATCTCAACGTTCTGAAACGACTCCTCCAGGATCTCGCGCAGCCCTTCTTCGGTGTCCTCCAGGTTGTCGAAGGCCTCCTTGCCAGTTGAAGGCCCGAAGAACCGCCCGAGCGGGACAGTGTGGTGTGCGGAGCCTCCCAGGACTGTCCCCCCGAACAAGACGCCATCCGGTGCGAGGACGGCGGCGATGTTTCTGATGGCGACAGCCCTTGTGACGCTGCGGACCAGGCAGACAGTGGAGCACAAGACTGAGCGCAACCGAGTCGAACGGACCTTCCACCGGGAGTGGCTTCAACACGTCCGCTTCAACGGCGCTCACCTCCAGCGGCGCGAGCCGACGCGAGGCGCGAGCGAGGACGTTGGGGTTCGGATCCAGCAGGGTCACCTCCGCCTCAGGAGCTAGCTCGGCCTTCTCGAGGAAGTATCCGGTTCCGGGACCGATATCGAGGTGTCTGCGTCCCAGGTGCCGGCGGTAGCGGTCCAGTACGGGCGGGATGGGGCACCGCCATACCACTCGGGCCATGAATCCGAGAACAAAGGGGTCGTAGACCGCCAAGAGCAAAGGTGTGTATCCCGCCTGGCCGCGATACGCAGGATCTTTGGGGTCCATCGCTCCTCCACTATGGATTGGGAGACCGCCGTCGACGCCACGGGTCAGCCAGCTACTTCGGTTACGGCGCCGACCCGCCGTGCGCGGCCGAGATCGGGCGCTGCGCCGAGCCGTCGAAGGTACCCCCCTGATTCAGAGCGCGGCCCTCGTCCAGAGGTTCCGTCTCCATCGATGCCCGGTTTGTGATGGCAGTTCGGCACGCGCCAAGCCTTGAGGGGCCGTTCCGGGTTGTCGTCGTGGAACGAGCGGGGTAAGGCTCCCACCGCGCCAACCCACGGCTCGACAGGAGGTACTGGAGGGCTCGCCACAAGCACGGTGAGGGAATTCGTGGCGGTTCCGGTTGCTCCGCCGGGGCAGCCGGTGGCCGCTACGGCCTGCGTATTGCGGCAGCCCATGGCCGTTGTGGTCTATCCGTTGGGAGGACCTGGAAGGCCTCTAGCCCCTCGTTTCTGATTGCTGCTCATACGTAGCCTCATGATGAGCATGGAGAATGCCGCCACTGCCATCACGACCGCCAGCACGGTGGCCGGATCGTTGATTCCGCTGGGACCGAGGTCGGTGACATGGAGGAGCGCGTAGGCGGCAATCGAGCCGAACCCGGCCGCCAGCGAAGTGATCCACAGCAGATCGAGTCGCGTCGCCGGCTGGTCGTCCAAGCGGGCGCTGAGGACGACCGGTCGGGGTTTTCCAGGCAGTAGTCCGTCCAGCCCCATCACTGCTCCGGTTCCCGCGGCGAAGAGGGCGATCTGGATGACCACGTAGAAGGCGGATGGGCTTATGCGACCGGCCAGCATCAGGTTCACATTGAGGCCGATACCGAGAAGCAAGGCAAAGTTGGTGAACGTGCCGGTAATGATGGCTGACACCGATCGCGAACTGCAGGACAGTGACCGTCCACCCCACGGCTACCGCACCCGGCCGAAGAATGTGTTCTACGAGGCCCTGGTAGGCGCCAAACACCGCCTGCCCGGATTCGAGCTGTTGGTCGAGGAACCGGGTGATGGCGGTTCCATCAAGCCATCCTTCTTGGACCAGCTTCTCGGCGGCCGCACGGAGCCAACCGATCCCAATAAAGACACGAAGTGGGACAAGATAGGCAGCGGGTCTCTGTGTCTCGCGCCGAACAAGATCGAGAGCACGCCCGATCCTGTTGGAGGTTGTGGACTGTCCAGGGTCCTTCGCACGGCCCCGGACCTCGTCGAGTGACGACACCGGCTGGGCTTTCTACGGACTCGTACCACTACGGCGTCGCCCGGATGATCAGTTCTGAACACGCCGGTGGTCCGGACCTGTCACCGTGCAGTTCAGCTTGCGTGACACTGACTGTCGGCCACGTATATCCGACACCTCTGCCGTGCGTTGGGAAGTACCGCGACGGTCGCTGTCAACCCTGGGTTGGCGAAATGTCAACCAACACGTTCGTCCACGCTCATCCGGCGATCATTCGTCGCTCTCCCGTCGCCATCACTGAGCTCGGTTACGGCGGGTGTTTCGGTGAGCTGAGTGACTGCGGGGACGCGCCCGGGTGTCGACGGTGAGATGGAAGATGTCGGGCCGGTGATAGTGGCCGGCCGGATCGAACAGCCGGCGTGCGGCATGGACCTGGGCAAGATCGATCTCGGCAGTGAGAATGCCCTCGCTGTGTCGGAGTGGTCCGGCCACGAGCTCACCGTTGGGATTGCAGATGAGCGTGTTGCCGGGTTCGATCCAATCCCCATCCTCGGGGTCCATGACGCGGGCGATACGGTCCCGGTCGGGAAAGTCGGTTGGGATGTCGGAGATCTGCACGCAAGGGTTGCACCCGACGACCCATACGCGTCCCTCGCGGGCGATGTGGCGCATAGTGGCCACCCATCCGTCGCCGCGAGCGAGTGTCGGGGCCACCCACACGTCGATGCCTTGGGCGTAGAGGTGGAATCTCGCCAGGGGCATGTAGTTCTCCCAGCAGATCAGCCCGCCGATGCGCCCGAGTTCGGTCGGAATGACCTCCAGAGTGGAGCCGTCACCCATGCCCCAGACGGTCCGCTCCGACCCGGTCGGCACCAGTTTGCGGTGGGTGCCGAGCAGCTGTCCGTCGGGTCCGAAGTACAGCAGCGTGTTGTAGATGGTGGCCCCGTGTGGCTGGCGCTCGTTGACGCCGATCACGACGTAGACGCCCGCTTCACGGGCTGCGGCACCTATCCGTTCCGTGGTCGGACTGGGAACGACCACCGCTTGGTCCACGAGGCGGGCGTACCAAGCCTCGTCGTTGTCCCAGATCGGCACGGTGTCGATCCACAGTGGTGTGCCCGGAACGAACACCTCGGGGAAGACGATGAGGCGGGCCCCCAGGCCGGCGGCGTCTGCGATGAGCTGCTCGACCTTCGACGTGGTCGCTTCACGATCCATCAGCACATACGAGGCTTGGACCGCGGCAACCGTCCACTCAGCACCCATGGTCATCATCTCCTATCCATGGTCCTTCACACCGTAGGTCACGGCGTGGACGGGAGTGAGCTGGAACGAGGCCACGTCTCGGAAGCCGCGTCCTCGCAGTAGCTCGAGGTATGCGGTGACAGGAAGTAGTTGATCGTCGATCTGAGCCTCGAAGAACTGGATCCCGGACATGACCCGCCCCGGCACGGTGCGCAACGCCTCGTCGGTGTCCGGGAAAGGAAAGTCTGAGATGACGAAGTAGCCGCCCGGCCGGAGCGCCCGCCAGAAGTTGTCCGTTACCCGGTTGATGTCCCGACACTCGTGCATCGAGATGTTGTTGATGATCAGGTCGAACTCGCTAGCCCGGTCCAATTCCTCCAACGGCGTGTGCACCAGCTCGACCCGATCGGTGAGACCGTGGCGACCGAGACGCTCGGCGGCAAGTTCGAGCGAGTAGGCGTCTCCATCCGCTCCCACCACGGTCGCCGACGGATACGCCTCCGTCAGCCGGACCAGCCCGGCCCCGGATCCACAGGCGGTATCGAGGACACGGGCGTCATCCTGGAGTCGTTCTCCAAGCTCGGGGACCTGGCTCAGCCCACCCGGTATCAACCTCGCGTAGAAGGCCCCTCCGGTTCCCGAGACACCATCGATGAATCCTGGCGTGCAGTGATTCCACCAGGTCCGTTGCCCGGTGGGGAGGGTTCGGGAGAACTGGTCGAACACGTCGGGTTGCGACATGACTGCAATCGTCCCGGCCACGTAGGCCGGTGACCCGCGGTCGAGGAGCACCGTGTCCATGTGTGGTGCCAACCGGTACACCTTGTCGGTCACTCGCTCGAGGAGTTCGTTGGCGAAGGCCGAACGGCACCAGACCTCTACATAGAAGGGATCGAGATCGCGATCTGATGCCAGGGCCTCGGCGGTGAGCCCGTCGGGGTGGCTCGCCAGCGACGCGATCAGTCCGTGAGCGAGGCCGAGCTCAACGGTTCTGCTCGCCACGTATCCGGCGATGTGACCGAGCACCTTTCCTGCCTGGTCTTTGATGGTTGGTTCCTCGACCATCGACGCGCACGGCGCTAGAGACCTTGGTCATGAGCTGCTCCTCTCCTGAGATGCCTGTTCGGTCTCGGGCAGCTTGAGGGAGGGGCGTGTGAGTGGGCGTGTGAAAGAGGGGTCTCTATGACGATGAGGTGATGGAGCCCGCTAGCTCTGCGATGAGTGCTGGATTGTCGATCCCGGCGGCCAGGAAACCAGCCGCCTCGGCGGCGCCGGGGTCCCCGAGTCGGGCGCGGTGCATGGTTGCCCTGGCCAGCAGCTCGCGCAGACCCGCCTTTGCTGCCAGGAGTTCCAGCTCGGCGATCCATCGGGACGAGGATGGAGCGCTGTGGTCCACCGCAACCCTGCACAGGGCCTCGAGGGCGTAGGCGTCCACCCAGAGCCAGGAATCGGGGAGCCGCCGACAACGGCGCACCGCATCTTCCAGCAACTCCAGGGCGGATGCGCCGTTGCCTCGGGCGGCGGCCACCAGCCCCAGCCCGCGCGCCGCGATGCTCTCCCAGCACGGATCGCCGATCTGACAGCCGAGGGCAAAGGCATGCTCGAAGCCGGCGGCGGCGGCGTCCACATCGCCGGCCCGCAGGTCGGCATCGGCGAGGAGCGACTCGGGCCAAGGGACGAATGTGGTCCATCCGCCCTCCCGAGCCGCTTGGAGGGCGCGATGAAGCGCTACGCGGGCCTCATCCAGCTCACCGCGCAGCAGGTGCCATCGTCCGATGTGAGCCTCGGCGAGCGGCGGCGGGACGCAGCGTGCCCGCTCGCCGGGAGCGCTCCACCGCAGAGCCAAGAGGCAATAGAGCCGAGGCATAGGCTGCGGTGTCCGTGTAACAGGCACCTCGGATCATCTCGACCCAAGCCTGTTCTGCCTCGTCGTCACCGGCCAGCACCGACGCCTCGTCGAGGAATCGGTGAGCCCGGTCGTGATGGGCCCGAAGGAAGTCGATCCAGGCCAGCTCCCGCCGAGCAGTGGCCACGATCGACCTGTCACCAAGCTCCTCGGCCAACCCGCCCGCCTCGAATAGGGCGGCGGCTCCCTCCTCATCGGTGCCCCGAGCGGCGTGGACCAGCGTGCTGCCCAAAGCCACCAGGGATCGGGCCAGGAGGTGTCGATCACCGAGGCGCCGGGCTCCCTCCACGGCTTGGCGCAGGGCGGTGAGGCCGGCCTCGAGGGCTCCGGCCGCCACCGCCGCTTCACCTGCCTCGACTCGGGCCAGCACTGCAGGGGCTGCTTCCCCTTTGCCTTCGCCCACCGGAGTCGGAGTCGCCGCCATACGCAGGGCCGCTGTGGGATCGACGCCCAGCTCACGTCGAAACAACGCCGTCGCGTACTCCACATGACGGACCGCGCCATCACGGTCCCCGAGTAGGGAAAGGGTGCGGATCAAGAGAACATGGTGGTTTTCGTCGTACGGGTTCAGCGTGACCAGTCGGGAGGCATAGTCCGAGGCGATGGCCGGTTCGTTCCGGGCAAGGCTGGACATCGCCGCCTCGCGCAGCACAGATTCGACGACGACACCGAGGTGGCGGCGCTCGCTGGCGAGCCAGAGCTCGAAGCTTGGGCTGGCGGGGATGTCCTGTCCCTCGATGAGATCCCTACCCAACCCGGGCAGGCGCACCGCCTCCACCCACGTTCCCCTGGTGAGGATCTGGGTGTCGATCGTGCTGTTCGCCTGGAGGACCAGTCGAACCGGGTCTCCCTCGATGGTGGCTTGGTCCCCCAACAGGCGGCGAAGGTCGGAAAGAGTCCAGCGCAGCGCTCCAAACGGGTCGTCGGCGTCAGGGAAAAGCAGCTCTGCCAGCACTTGCCGGGCAGGAGGCGTCCCGGAAAGGGCCAGAAAGGCGAACAACGCCCACGTCTTGCGTCCACGTGGCTTGGCAACCAGCCCCCCACGCTCCACCTGAGGCCGCCCGAGAAGCTCGATCTGGAGGTCCATCAATTGACGCCAAGCCTATTGGAGGCAGGCGTGGCCCTAGGTGGTTGCTGGTAGGAAGCGCATCGTCCCGTGCCCGGCTCTCACCGCGGGCTACTGCTCGGTGCTCAGTGTCGGCCAGGTCCAGGCGTAGTAGACGACTAGGGCGAGCAGTCCGACTTCGATGGCGCTGGCGAGGATGTAGTAGGTCCATTCGCCGATCGCCCCGGCGACGATGGTCAGCGCATAGATAATCCCCAGTGCGATGTTGGCGATCCGGTTGAGCCTTGGTCGCAGTACGAGGGTGGCGAAAACCATCAGGCTGGGGATCACGACGTAGATCGTCGTCGCCAGGAGGAATGACTGGTTGAGCGTGAACCCTCCGATCTGACCGGCCTCGATGTCGGCTCGGACGTCGGGCCGGAAGAGGCCGAAGATGTCGACATAGGCGTAGACGAACAGCAACGCCGTCCACAGCGCCGAGATCTTGATCCTCACGTTGACGCTGGCAGGTTCGAACTTCCGAGCGAAGGTGGTCGGTGTCTTCTCGGTCTGTGTGGACATGGAGCCCTCCGTGATTGGTCGATGGCTTACTAAGTAAACTCTATCGATTACTTAGTAAGCTGTCAAGTCGAAATGCTCGACGAGACCACCCCACCCCGCACTCCCCTGACCAAGACTCGGGTCTTGCGGGCCGCCGTCGACCTGGCCGATCGAGAAGGACTCGGCGCCTTGACGATGCGCCGCCTGGGGGTTGAGCTCGGCGTCGAGGCGATGTCGCTCTACAAACACGTTGCCAACAAAGAGGCGATCCTCGATGGGATCGTCGAGCTGGTGGTCGGCGAGATCGAGGTTCCAACCGACGGAACCGATTGGAAGCAGGCGATGCGGCATCGGGCGGTCTCGGCGCGCCAGGTGCTCAGCCGCCACTCATGGGCTATCGGCTTGCTGGAGGCGCGTGGCTCGACTGGGCCCAACGCACTGCACTATGTGGATTCCATCCTCGGGAACCTGCGCACCGCGGGCTTCTCCATCACCCTGGCGGTCCACGCCTTCTGGCTGCTCGACAGCTACGTCTACGGACAAGTCATCCAGGAGACCAGTTTGCCGTTCAGGTCCTCTGAGGAGATGACCCAGTCGACGCGACCCCTCGGCGAGCAGTTCAACCCGACGGAGTACCCGCATCTCGTCGAGATAGGGGAACACGCACTCACGTCCGTGTACAGCGTCGACAACGAATTCGAATTTGGTCTCAACCTCATCCTCGACGGCCTAGAGAATCTCCGTCAAGAGTCTCCGGTTGTCCACGGTCAATAGTCGGGCAACCGTGCTTTCAAGCTCGATTCCCCTTGAAGCGCGTAGGCGATCTGCTCCTCGGCATTCATGGCCCTGGCCTCGTCGACGGCGCGGGCGTGTTCCTCGGGGTCGAGCAGCGGGCGCGCCTGCTCAACGACATCGCCCAACTCGCCGAACACCCAGGCCAAGTCCCCGCCGATGTCCTCGGTGTATCGCTCGGTGATCGTGCCCAACCGGACGGCCCGCCCAGGCCGCCCGGCCATGAGCTCCAGCGCGGCGAGCATCTTGAAGCAGAGCGGGAGCCGTCCCATGTTGCCGAGGTCGTACCACCCCGCCAGCGCCTTTTGGGTGGCCCGAATACCTCGGCCGTGGTCGCCCGCCCTTAGATGGATGAGAGCCAGCGCGTCGAGCCAGTTCGTCGCGTCGTGCGTTTGGCCAAGGTCGCGGCTGACATCGAACGCCCGATTGGCTGCAACGACTGCAGCGTTCCCGTCTCCGCCATGGCCCATTATGAATGGCACGATCATGAGCCAAGCCTCGACCAGCGCCGCGTTGGCCCTGTCTCCCCTCTGCCGAAAGAGCTCAAGCGCCTCGATGGCTCGCTCCTCACCCAGCGTGAAGTCAAATCGCCCCACAGCTGCCCAGGCGCTGTTCAGAAGAGCCTCCGCTATCGCGTGCTCGTCGCCGACCCGTCGATAGATCGAGAGCGCTTCCTCATACAGCACCCAGGCCCGGTCGGCATTGCCCTGCCAGTACAGAAGGCCTGCCAGTCCCCGCAGAGCCTTTGCCCTTGCTGGAATTGGCGCTGCCGCTGCCCTAAGTGCCAGCAGCGCTTCCAACCAGCCCACTCCCTCGCGAACCTCGGCCCAGTAGTGCCAAAAATCCCAGATTGCGGCTGCCGTGCGGAGGCCAGTCTCGACGTCGCCGCCGGACCCGGCCCAACGCAACGCGGTGCGGACATTCTCCTCTTCCCGCCTCAGGCGGTGCTGCCATCGTCGAAGATCGGATCGCCGAAGCTCGGGCTCTGCGCTCTCGGCCAAAGCGAGCATGTGACGAGCATGGCGGCCACGCACCTCGTCGGCGTCGGGTTCGATGGCGAGCTTCTCGGCCGCGAACTCGCGGATCACCTGCAGCATCGCAAGACGAGACTCGCCTTCGCCGCGGGAGACCCGGTGGATCAGGCTCTTGTCGATCAGGGAGGCGAGGCCGTGAAAGGTATCGATCTCGAGCTCACTTGCGGGGTTACAAACCGCTTCGGCCGATTCGACAGTCCACCCGCCGGCGAACACCGCGAGTCGCACGAACAGCCGCCGCTCGGCCACCTCGAGCAGCTCGTAGCTCCAACTGATGGCGGACCCCAGCGTTCGCTGGCGGGCCGGAAGATCGCTGGCTCCACTCGCCAGGACCGGCAGATGTCGCTCCAGCCGGTCGAGGATCTCCCGCGGGCTGAGGATCTTGATCCGTGCCGCGGCCAGCTCGATCGCCAGCGGCAACCCGTCAAGCCGACTGCAGATTCCGGCCACCGCCGGCGCAATCTCGCTGGTTACAGCGAAGTCGGGTATGACGGCGCGGGCGCGGTCGACGAACAACGCCACTGCCTCGTACTGGGACAGAGCCGCGATGGCGGGGAGACGTTCGAGGTCGGGAATACTGAGCGGTGGGACGCTGAACTCCTGCTCCCCGGACAGATGCAGTGCGGCGCGGCTGGTCACGACGATCCGCAAGCGGGGCGATTCGGCGAGTAGTTCCGCAACCAGCGGCGCCGCCGTGGACACAACCTGCTCAAAGTTGTCGAGGACCAGCAGCAACTGGCGTTGGCCGAGGTACTCCTTCACACCTTGCTCCAGGTCGCGATCGGGCTTCTCGCGGACACCGAGCGCGGTAGCGATGGCCGCGGCGACCGATGGCCGGTCACGAGCGTCCTCGAGGGCCACGAAGAATGCACCGTTGTCGAAGTCGGTCAGGAGGAGCTGCGCGACCGCTACTGCAAGGCGTGTCTTGCCGATACCGCCCGGACCGATGAGAGTGACCAGGCGTTGGCGCCCAAGGAGCTCTGTGATTCGTGCTAGCTCGTTGTCGCGCCCGATGAGCATCGTCGGCGACAGCGGCAGGTTATTGGGTCGGCCGTCGAGAGAACGGAGCGCGGGAAAGTCCCGTCGCAGTCCGTCAACCTCGAGCTGCCAGATCCGCTCCGGTGCAGGAAGGTCCTTGAGGCGATGGTCGCCCAGATCGCGAAGCCCGACGCCCGGTTGGAGATCATGGGCGACGAGCGCCCGTGTGGCTTCGGACAACAAAACCTGGCCGCCATGTCCCGCCGCGGCGATGCGTGCCGCCCGATGGACATCAAGTCCGATGTAGTCATCTCCGCCGAGCAACCCTTGTCCGGTGTGAAGTCCCATCCGGACCCGGACCGATTTACCTTCCGGCCAAGCTTGATCGGCGAGGGCTCGTTGAGCATGGATGGCGGCCTCGAGCGCCCCGGTCGGCAGCGGAAACACGGCGAAGAAGGCATCGCCCTCGGTACCCACCTCGCTGCCGCCACCCCGGACGATGGCATCGCGCAAGATCTCGGCGTGCCGGTCGACCACTTCCCGATAGCGGTCGGCGAGTTGCTGAAGAAGCAGAGTCGAACCCTCGATGTCCGTAAACAAGAATGTGACGGTTCCGATCGGCAGGTCCGGCATCTGGACTCCTCCGTGGAATCGTAAGCCGGTCATCAGCCGCGGCAAGGAGTGCGTATCGGTTGACGGAACATGCCCCTAGTACACGACGATTTCGGGACGTGTACGACCCGTGGCGGGCCAAAGCGCCGAGTCGACAGGTCGAGGTCAGCTTTCGCAGCCAATCCCATCGTCGTTGCCATCAAACCCATGAGGGTCGGATCCGACAACCGTGAAGTTGGTTCCGTTGATGTCACCGCAGTCCAAGTCGGGCGACGGAGGCGGAATGCAGAAGTCCGGATAGCTGGAGTCGCAGTTCTCTGCCGGTGATTCCGTGGTCGTGGTCGCCGGCACGGTCGTGGTGGTTGGTGCCAGCGTCGTGGTCGTTGGTGCCAGCGTTGTGGTGGTTGTGCTGCTTGTTGTCGTGGTCACTTCGCATGTCTGGTCTGGGTGCTCGACGTCTGCCTGGCGGTAGCGGTCCCGTTGGGGATGGGTCCCGTATTCACCTGAGTCGTAGCGCGCATCGGCAAGGCCGCGGACGATCTGGCGGTAACCGACATCCACTCGGCCACGCATGACGTAGCGCAGGAGTCGGTCGTAGCGGTCGATGTCGTCACGTCCCTGAACGGGGATCAGATGAACGGTGCTACCAACAGGCGCAAGCTGCACGGCGTTTGCTGTCGCCTTTGCTGAACACGGTGCTCCACGTTCAGGGGTGTCCATGCCGATGAGTCGCACGGTGCCGACGGTGGTTTCCACCGTGTCTCCATCCACCCAGCGGACTACTTGGGCTCTGGGGAGCGTGGTCGTCGTGGTCTTGGCAATGGTGGTTGTCGGCGCTTCTGTCGTGGTACCGGCCACAGTGGTTGCAGGGGCTCCTGTCGTGGCGTCGGCAACCGTGGTGGCTCTAGGGGCGACGGTCGCCGCGGAGGCGACTTGGTCAGGCCGCGCTTCCGCGGTCTGCCCGTCACCGATCTGGCTCCCCACCATCCCGAACACGATCGCAGTCAAGACGACTCCAAATACCCACTTCTTGCCGCGGTCCATGTCCTCGTTTCTTTCGATATGCCTGGCGCCGCTCTGGGCCGCTGAGCGGTCCCGGGTGGGTGAGCAGGCGGTGAACAGTCGGGTGAACAGTGCCGCAATGGCTCCATCCCGTCATCCTCAAGATTGATGGAATGCTGGCGACGCCGCGTCGATGAGTTCCCGCGCAAAGCTCCGGACGTCTTCCGGTCGGTTATCGACGGGTGAAGGTCAGGTGCGTGACGCCGCTCGGTGACGAGACCGCCTCGATGTCGTAACGCTCCTCGATGCCCTCGACGCCGTCCCACAGGCGAACGCCGCGGCCGAGCAGGATCGGCACTTGCACGATGTGGAGCGTGTCGATGAGGCCTGCGGTCAAGAAGTCGCGGACGACCGTCGGGCCACCGCCGAGACGCACGTCGAGGTCTCCGGCTGCCTTCCGGGCGAGGTCAAGCGCTTCCTGCGGGTTGGCGTCGACGAAATTGAACACGGTGCCGCCCTCCATCTCGATCGGAGGACGCGGGTGACGGGTGAGCACGAACACAGGCGTGTGGAATGGTGGGTTCGGCCCCCACCAGCCGCGCCACTCGTTGTCGGTGCCGACATCGGTCCATGGACCGGTATGCGGGCTGAACTTGCCCCTGCCCATGATCTCGGCACCGATGCCGACGCCATGGCGTGCGGCGAACGCGTGGTCGACACCAGCGGTGCCACCGGTCTCGCCGACCATCGAGCGCCAGAATTCTGTGGCGAACATCCACTCGTGAAGGCGCTCCCCGGCGTGACCGAACGGGGCGTCGAATGTGATGCCGTCGCCGGTCCCGAACCCGTCCAGCGAGATCGAAAAGTTGTGGACACGTAGCTGGGACATGGCCGCCGCCTCCCGAGTAGGGGTTGCGATGTGCAACTGCTCACACCTACCTAAGCGAAAGGGATCAGCCGGCGGCCCCTCCGGTGAATGTCCAGGAAGCGAGACGCAGCGACGGAGCCACGATCAGACCCGGGCCAAACTCGGAGTTGGCGTACCTGGCGTCACCACCCACCGCGATGAGGTTCTCCTCGGAGAGCGCCTCGAGGAAGGACTGGGTGAAGCGCAGGTTTCCCACTCCGCCGGCGATGGCGCCGTCCTCGTACGGATTCAGTGCGACCAATCGAGAGGCGTACTCCGAGGCCGTTTTCGGTTCGTTCCGGGCAAGGCTGACATGACCGCCTCCCGCAGTACCGATTCTGCTGCGACACCGAGGCGGCGACGCTCGCTGGCGAGCCACAGCTCGAAGCTCGGGCCGGCGGGGACGTCCCTGTCCCTCTATCAGATCCCTGCCTAAACCTGGTAGGCGTATCCGCCGAAGGGGCTGCAAGCAGCCGCCGACTGTGAGGTCGTCATCGCGGCCGCCTAGACAAGAGAGAGATCAAACCGGTCTAGCGATTCACGAGAGACTCGACCGGCCGGGGAGAGGTGATTGGATCGGCGTGGCGATGCACGACCGTCCACTCATCATCCTCACGCCGAAATATGGTTGTCACGCGCAGCGAACTTGACACCATGTCGTCTCCGCCGCCGATCTTGAGTCTTTCCCGCTCGACCTCGACCATGTACGCCATGTCCGCCGTCGCATAATCCGAGGTTCTCTCGAATGCGGCCTCACCATCTCGGAACTGCGAAGCGGCGCGCTCAATTGTCTGCGCGACCTGATCCCACCCGCGGACCGCCGGCCCAAAGGGGTTGGCAAGCGTGACATCATCGCGTCGAGAGAACAGCTTCTTCGCAGGCTCGGGGTCGCCCCTTCCGACAGCGATCACCGCTCGGTGATATTGCTCAATGATCTCCGCTAGATCGGACGCCGACATCATGTGCCTCCTGTCTGATCAACGCAGATCGTCTGGTCATCCAGGCTACCCATGGTCAGGTTGACGGTCGTCCCGTCATGGCCTCGCCTTGTCGGAAGCCAGGAAGACCGCCACGTTGGCCGTCATGTGCGCTCTTGGTCGACGTCCGGTCCTAGAGCTAGGTCGATCTAGGGTCCGAACCGTGCCGGTCGATCCGTCGCTTTTCGATCTCGGCGAGCTGTATCGCTGGATCGAAAAGGCGCGCGTGGAGCGTGGGTGGACGTGGTCGGCGCTGGCGCGTCAACTTGGCATGGCAGCATCGACGATTCGGCGCTTCGAGGGGGCGGCCGACGCCGAAGCGGACGGGGTTCTCGCCCTGGTCGGTTGGCTAGGTGTCCCTCCTGAGCAATTCGTGGCTGGCACCCGTGTTGAGCGGGGGTCCTACTCCCGCCCGCCGGCGACGGGTGGGTCCGTGTCAACATGGGCCTTGTCAGGGGGTTGTCCGGAGAAGATCCCGGGGTACGCACCGGTCCGCGGACGTCGATCCAACGGCTTGTGGCGGCGGCCCAGACCTCAGGCCACACGGTCACCTCGCTAACTCGATGGAGCGAGGTCTGATCCGCCCGCGGCAGTGGAAGTGTGTCTGTCGGAGCACTGACACAAACCCCGATTACACGACGGATGTGGGAGGCACTAGATCGGGGGCCGCGTAGCTCAGTCTCGAACCGTGGGCCGTGACCGCTGCTCCGAAAGCGTGAACCCCGCGTTCCGCTTCGACGCCAGGACGGTCTTTACTCATTTCAAACCCCGACCACCTGGCGCTCCTGTCTATTGGTTTCCGGACATGCCCACTCGCACGGACCTAGGGCGGCGGTGACCCGCGGGCTCAGCCGGCGGCGCCTCCGGTGAATGTCCAGGAAGCGAGACGCAGCGACGGAGCCACGATCAGACCAGGGCCAAACTCGGAGTTGGCGTACCTGGCGTCACCACCCACCGCGATGAGGTTCTCCTCGGAGAGCGCCTCGAGGAAGGACTGGGTGAAGCGCAGGTTTCCCACTCCGCTGGCGATGGTGCCGTCCTCGATGAGAAAAGTCCCGTTGCGGGTGAGCCCGGTCACCACCTGGGTGCGGGGGTCGAGGATCCGGCAGTAGTTGAACTCGGTGATGAGCAGCCCTCTCTCCACCCCACCCACTAGCTCGTCCGCGGTCGCCGAGCCGGGCGTGACCACGATGTTGGCCGGCACCGGGCCGAAGCCGCTGGCGCCCAGAGCATGGCCGGTCGAGGTCGCTCCGGCCCGGTGGGCGGTGCGGCGGTCGTGAACCAGACTGCGAGTGACCCCTTGCTCCACCAGAGTGAGCGGTCGTTTGGGGGTTCCTTCGACATCGAACCCCAGGCCGATGGCATCGGTCCGCAAAGGGTCGTCGACGATCGTCAGCAGTGGAGAGAACTGGGTCTCGTCGAGGTCGACGAAGGAACTGCCATCGAGATGCGCCTGGGCATTGAACCCGTAGACGGCGAGGAATACGGCGATGGTGGCGGCGCACTCCGGGCTGAGCACTACTTCGTACCGACCGGGCTCCAGGTCCACGAAGGCGGCAGAGCGCTGCGCCCGCTCCGCGGCGATGCCGCCTGCGGTGGCTGCGTCGAGGTCTGCGATCCCGAGCGAGGTCTGGTGGGCCGACCCCGCCGAGGTGTCGGTCTGCTGGATGCCGTCGATCGTCGCTCGGGTGGTTCGACCCTGAGCCCGATGGCCCGCCGAGTTGGCGAAGGCAAAGCTCAATGCCTGGCTGTCGACGAAGCCGGCGGCGCGCAACCCATTCCCGGCGGCGATGAAGCTCCGCACCATCTCGGCTCGCTCTGCGGGAACGGCATCGGCCGTCTCCGGGTCGAAGTGGTCGATGTCGGGTATCTCCGTGGGTGGCGCCACCCCCGGCCAGTCCGGGTCGACCGGCTGCAGCCGAGCCGCATCGACGGCATCGGCGACGAACCGATCCAGGGCGTCGTCCGCGAGGTTCGAGGTGGCAGACGATGACACCCGTCCGTCCAAGGCCACCCGCAGCTCGGCCTCGGCGGTCTCTTCCTCGACGTTCTGATGGATGAAGGAGTTGGCGAATCTGGTCAGACCGTGCCGATTGGAAACGACCCGCACCTCGGCTTCCGCCTCGGCTCGCACCAGCCCGAGGATGCGCTCTGCCAGTTCTTCCAGACGACTCATCCGGCCACCCCCACCCGCACTCCCCGGAACCGGGCCGGTGAAGCGGGATGCCCGGTGTGCCCGATCTGGATGGGCTGTCCCTTGCCGCAGTTCGGGGTCCCCCAGGGCCGCCACTCCTCAGGCCCTGCCAGCATGTCGAGCGATCCCCAGAAGCGGGGCGTGATCCCGGTGTAGGTCGGGTTCCGCACCATCCGCCCCAGCTTCCCGTCGGTCACTTCCCATCCCAGCTCGCAACCGAATTGGAAGTTGAGCCGCTTGTCGTCGATGGACCAGGAGCGGTTGGTGGACATCAGGACGCCGGAGCGGGTCTCGGAGATGATCTCCTCCAGCGAGGAGTCGCCGGGGAGCAATCCAACGTTGGTCATCCGGACCATTGGGAGCCGGTTGAACCCGTCGGCCCGCACCATCCCCCCAGGCGGCAGCCCGGCCAGATGGGCGGAGTCCCGCCCCGATAGGACGCCCACCCAGACCCCATCGCGCACGATGTCCACCCGCTGCGCTGCGGTCCCCTCGTCGTCGTAGCCGAAGGTGGCTAGGGCGCCGGGGATGGTGGCATCGGCCACCACGTTCATCAGCTCGGAGCCATAACGAAACCGGCCCAATTCCCCGAGGTCGAGAAACGAGGTGCCTGCAAATGCCGCCTCCCATCCCAGGATCCGGTCGAGTTCGATGGCATGGCCCACTGATTCATGGATCTGCAGGGCCAGCTGGCTCGATTCGAGGATGAGGTCCATTTCCCCGCTGGGACAGGCCGGCGCCGACAGCAGGGCAACCGCCTCCTCGGCGATACGGCCGGCGTTGCCGGGGAGGTCGAACTCCCGCACCACCTCGAACCCACCAGTGCGGTAGTCGCCGGTGGACTGCGGATAGGAGCGGCGCTGGGTCTCGGTCTCCCCGACCGCGGTGGCGTCCATCCCGCCCCCCGACTCGACCAGGCGCTGGTGGATCTCATGGCCCTGGCTCGACACCAGGTACTTCTCGGTTTCCCAGAACCTGAGGTAGGCGTGGGCGACCTTGATGCCCTCCACCGACGCCATGGTGTCCGTGACGCCCACAACTAGGTCCGCCTTCTCGGACAGGGGAACCATGAATGGGTCCTCCACCACCGGAGTGACATACCGATCCTGCACAGCGGGGACCTCGGCGAGATGGAGGTCGGGGCCTGGCACCAATGCCGAGGCGTGGGCGATGGCGGCGGCCCGCAACCCGGCTGATTCCGCCGCTTCGAGATCACTGGTGGCGGCGAAGCCCCACGAGGAACCGACCAGGGCCCGCACCCCCACGCCCGCCGCCTCGCTGCGATCGGCGGCCTCTATCTCGCCGTTCCGCCCCAGCAGCTCCTCGCGTCGCGAACTCACCACTCGGGCGTCGGCGTACACCGCGCCCCCGGCAAGTGCCGCTTCCACCGCGGCTCTGGCTGTATCGAACATGCCGGCTCCTACCCCGTGCCCGGCCCGATGCTAGGACCTCGGCGCGGAGCCGAGCCCGGGCGGCTCGTCGGGTGCTGACAAAGCCGCTCATAGATCATGTCGATTGGGTCACGCATGATGGGCGCTTCCAGGCCGGACGGCCCGCCAGGGGCGCTGCGAGGTCGCCTCTGTCCGGATCCTCCGCCGTTGCGCTGCCAGGGCGGCCCCGGCTGGGCCCCGATAGGGTGAACCGCGAGTCCGAGCGGGAGATTGACAATTGGTCCTCGAGCGAAATACGTACCCATCCGGCGTGCCCTGTTGGATTGACACCGCGCAGCCCGACCCGGAATCGGCGGTAGCCTTCTACCGAGGCCTCTTCGACTGGGAGTTCGTCGATCGGATGCCGGCCGATGTTGCCGGGCAATACTTCCTGGCCCAGCTTCGGGGTCGTGACGTCGCAGCGGTGGGGTCTGTCCGGGAGGGGATGCCCACGACGCCGGTGTGGAGCACGTACATCGCAGTACACAGCGCCGACGATGCCGTGGCGAAGGTTGAGGAGGCGGGCGGGACGACCCTCATGGAGCCGTTCGATGTCTTCGACGCCGGCCGCATGGCCACATTCACCGATCCGTTCGGAGCCGTGTTCTCCGTATGGGAGGCGAACCAGCACATCGGTGCTCAGTTGGTCAACGAGCCGAACACTTGGAACTGGAGCGACCTCAACACGCGTGACCCGGAAGGGTGCAAGGCGTTCTACGGTGCAGTGTTTGGCTGGGAGGCCGATACGGTCGATTTCGGCTACGGGCAGGCCACCATGTTCCGGAGGCCCGGCTACGGGCACATCCTCGACTTGAAGGACCCAGACCTGCGCCGCCGCCAGGCCGCTGCCGGGTGGCCAACGGGCTTCGAGGACACCATTGGCTGGATCAGGCTTATGACGGCTGATCAGTTCCCCGAGGATCTGCCGCCACACTGGAGTGTCACCTTCGCGGTCGATGACACCGACGCCATGGTGCAACGAGCCACCGAACTCGGAGGGGCAGTGGAGATGCCTGCCATGGACTTCGGTGAGATCAGGATTGCAGCCCTGCGGGATCCACAAGGCGCGGGTTTCCTCGTGAGCCGGTATCAGCCGGGCTAATACGCTCCCGCAGTGAAATCTCGACCATTCGTCGATCTATCGATGTCGAGGAACGGGTGGCGGCTTTGTCTCCCTGATGTGATCACCTCCTGGAGGAAAGGATCATCATCATGACCAAGGAAGAGATCGCGGAGATTCTGGCCAAGCCGTACGCGCAGCAGCTGCTCAACGGCCCCGATCCGGCCCGGATGGCGTACGAGGGCCTCGACGGCGACCCTCGGGTCATTCCAATCGGTTTCTGGACCGAGGGCGACCGGGTAGTGATGGCCACCGCGCCGAAGTCGGCCAAGGTCGCCGCGCTACGGGAGAACCCGAAGGTCGCGCTCACCGTCGACCAGAGCGCCTTCCCGCCGAAGGTGCTGCTGATCCGCGGCACCGCCGAGGTCGAACTGGTCGAGGGGGTCCCGGACGGCTATCTGACCGCCGGTCGGAAGGCGATGACCGATGACCAGTACCCGGAATGGGTGGCTGGCGTGCGAGGCCTCTACGACGAGATGGTCGTCATCACGATCACCCCGACCTGGGCCAAGCTCCTCGACTTCGAAACCACCATCCCAAAGGCAGTCGAAGACCTCATCAAGGAGAAATCGGCTGGCTGACGGCGTCATGGGTCCGCCCACGTGTGCTATCGCAGGCGATCGTCGCGGTCACTTCGCTCACGCCTCTGCGCTGCGAGCCGGGGAGATCGGTCGCTCCGCTCTCGATCGGGGTGCGCGACCCACTCCTCCCCGTTCCGCGGGGGTGCCGAACCAATCACGCCGGAACGGAAGGGGTCACCGGGTCAGCACCACCTTGAGCGCCCCTGTCTCGGCCGCTCGGGAGAAGACGTCGTAGGCCTCGATGAACTCGTCAAGGACGAACCGGTGGGTGACGAACGCCGTCGAGTCCACCCGATCCTGTCGGATCAGCTGGAGCAGGGTGGGGGTGGAGTAGGTGTCGACCAGACCGGTGGTGATGGTCACGTTGCGGATCCACAGGTCCTCCAGATGGAGGGTTGCCGGCTTCCCATGGACGCCGACGTTGGCCACCCTGCCGCCGGGTCGCACCAGCCGGGTCGCCAGCTCGAAAGTGTCGGGCACACCGACCGCTTCGACGGCGACGTCTGCCCCGAGGCCATCCGTTTCCGCCATGACCAGCGCCACCGCGTCCTCGACCGCCGGGTTTATGGTGAGGTCGGCGCCGAAGCGTTCCGCCGCCTCGAGCCGCTGGTCGGCGAGGTCGATGGCGATGATCCGACTCGGCGAGAACAGCCGAGCGCCGAGGATCACAGCCAACCCGATGGGACCGGTTCCCACCACGGCGACCGTTTGCCCGGGACGCACCCCTCCATTGAGCACACCGACCTCATAGCCGGTAGGGAGGATGTCGGCCAGCATCAGCACCGCCTCGTCACTGACACCTTCTGGGACGAGGTGGGTGGAGGTGTCGGCGAATGGCACTCGCACCTGCTCGGCCTGGGTCCCGTCGATCTTGTGTCCGAGGATCCAGCCACCGCCGCCCAGGCACTGTCCGTACATGCCGATCCGGCAGTACAGGCAGGTCCCGCAGGCGGTAATGCACGACACCAGGACCCGGTCGCCGGCGGCGACGGTGCGAACCCCGGAACCGACCGCCGTGACGGTCCCCACCGCCTCGTGGCCCAGGATCCTCCCCTCGGTCACCGCGGGAACGTCTCCCTTGAGGATATGGAGATCTGTTCCGCAGATCGTCACCGAATCCACCCGCACCACTGCGTCGGTGTCGTCGATGATCTGAGGCTCGGGCACGTCCTCCCAGGACTTGGCTCCCGCTCCGTGAAACACGACCGCTTTCATGGCGTCTCCCTTCGTTCCGCCCAAGGATGGGCGGCGAGCTCATCATGCCCCGTGGTGGCGTCGGTGCCTAGGTCCCTCCGGCGTGCACTCGTAGGGACCTTGGTCACCTTTCGCCGCCTGGCAGCGCTCGGAAGCCGGATCGGCGCCGAGGCGGGCAAGCAGCGCCGATAGTGACATCGCCACCGCCGTTGCCATCGCAGACGCGGCGAACAGCGAGAACGCCATCACGGGCCCAACCGCCAGCTCAACCGCGGCCAGCCCTTCCTGAGCTTCGCGGTCCTGCCCGCGTTCGTGTAGTGGACGACCAGGGCTCGCTCCATTTCCCGCGATTTTCCGCCGGGCTACCCGAGTCCGTCCATGGGTTGCGGAGACCTACTTGCTTGCACCGCTCGTCCTGCGCTGGCCACTCGACAACTGGTTCCTAGCCTGGAGTCCTGCCGGGGTACCTCGGTGGGCCGTTCGAGGACCGGACCGGGGGACTCATCCTCTTCGACTTAGAAGACAAGGAACGGGCCCGGCGTCTCATGCAAGAGGACCCGTTCACGCGAGAGGGCCTCCCCAATCGCCGCTCAGTGAAGCAGTGGCGGTCCGCGCAGTCCAAGGCTGCGACGGCGCTCCGCGCCGTGACCTTGGCTCCATCCTCCGCTCACGGCCCGGAGCCGCCAAGGAACCGGAAGGAGGTCGTGCTTCCGGGCAATCGCGCCCTGTGAATCATTTCGATCGTAAAGGAGTCCTAATGCCAGCGATCGAGGAAGCCGCATCTGCGTTTCTAGCCAACAAGCGAGTAGCCGTCATCGGCGTCTCCCGACACCCGCAGGACCACGGGAGCAACGCTCGTCTACCACTAGTCGTCGTGTCGGTACCAAACCCGAGATCGCTCAGCAGAACTCGGGATCAAGCATGTGTGGATGCATCGTGGGCCTGGCACCGGCAGCGTCTCTGAGGCGGCCGCCCAATACGGCTGTCAGCACGGCATCGGCGTGATCGACGGCTGGCTGCCCTGCAGCTCGACGATGTCTCCGACCAAGGCGACCTGGATCTGCGGGTGGGCCCGAGTAGCCGCAGGCGACCCGCAGGTCTGGGAGGTGGTGCGCCGCGTTCGCGTGTAGCCACGGCGCTCCTATCACCAACGGTCCGGCCGTGGTGGGGATTCATCTCTACTCGCCTCGGCTCGACGGTTCATGGTTCAAGATCGCGACAGGCTATGGAGCACCGGATCTGGGAGGGACCCCAAGCTCCGGTGCTTCGTCCGATGAAGGTCACGGGTGGTCCCAGTTCGGTCCGAGCAGCCTGGGAGGGCGGCGGGGGCGGGCTGCGGTCACTTCCTGCGAGCGTGCTCGAACGACGGGAAGTTGACCAGCCTATGATCGGAACCGCTCCAACCCATTGGGAATGTCGGAGGAGCAATGTGGGAGAACGGAGCTCTTTCGACAAGGAATAGGTTCTGACCGCCGCCGGTGTGCGCTGGAGCGGCATGAGCCTGCTCGTGGGTGGTTTCCTGTTCGTGTTAGCGACCTTGCTGCATCCCCCTGAGGAGACTCCAGGGACAATCCTGCAGACCGAACCGAGGCTGGTCGGCTCCCATGCCGTCTACGTAGCCTCTTCCCTGCTGATCCTTCTCGGGCTGCCAGCCTTGTACGGCATGTTGTCCGGGGGGTCGGTGATCACTGCCCGGATCGGTTACCTGACGGCCTTCGTGGGAACCGCTCTGCTGGCGATCTCCAGTCAGTTCGGTTTCATCGCCCCTGTTCTCGCTGCGGATGCACCCGCCGCCCTCGAGGAGATCACCTTGTACTGGCCGGTCGTTTTCTTCAACGCGGTCGCCGCGATCACCTTCATCGTGGGTTATGTCGCGTTGGGTTTGGCGGCTTCCGCGTCGAGTGTCTTCGCCAGATGGTCAGGCTATTCAATGGCAATCGGTGCGCCGGTTCACTTGGTAGGGGCTGGTATCTCGCTACTCGGCACACCTGCGCTTTGGTTCGTTTCGATACTCGGCAGCATCGCGCTGGGCGCGGGTCTCGCCGGATGCGGTTATCGCATGTGGGCCCCAGCCAGTCGCGCCGCCATCCCCTAGGGCCGAACCCGGTCGAAGTCCTGCCAGCGGCCATAACAGGCTGCACTATCTTGGCCAGACCGGCTGTTCAAGAGGAGAACGATGGATCTCGGCCTGAGGGGCCGCTCCGCCTATGTAACCGGCGGGGCGAGTGGGATCGGCAGGGCGGTGGTGGAGCAATTTGCCGCAGAGGGCGTCAGAGTCGTCACCGCCGACCTGGCGGCCGATGTCCTGGAGGGCTATATCCGCGAGCAGGACCTGAGCGAGGTGACGCCCGTCGAGGCGGATCTGTCCACGCTCGCAGGGTGCACCTCGGCGGCGGAACGCTGTTTCGATGTCCTCGGCGGGCCCCCCGACATCCTGATCAACAACGTTGGTGCCGGGAGAATGCTCGCCTTCGAGGAGACCTCCGACGAGCAGTGGCACCGGACATTCGAGCTGAACCTGTTTGCAATGGTGCGCACCAGCCGTGAGCTGGTGCCGAGGATGGCGGCCGCCGGCGGGGGCGCAGTGGTGAACATCGCCTCCGACCTCGCTCGTCAGCCGGAGCCTGTGATCGTCGATTACGCCGCCTCCAAGGCGGCGATGTTGAGCGTGTCGAAGTCACTGGCCCTCGCCTACAGCCCCGAGGTGCGGGTAAACGCAGTGTGTCCCGGTCCGATCTGGACTCCCTTCTGGTCGGCACCCGGAGGTTTCGCCGAGAGCATGGAAAAGGTGTATGGCGTCGGGCAGCCCGAGGTGATCGACGTGTTTGTGAAGGACCGAGGGATTCCACTCGGCCGCCTGGGAGAGGCGGACGAGGTGGCCCGGGCTGTCCTGTTTCTTGCCTCGCCTGCGTCCTCTTTCGTCACCGGCATCGCTTTCGGGATCGACGGCGGCACGGTCCGCGCCATCACCTAGCGGTGTACTCCGCTGGAAACCGCACGTGAGCCCTCATCAACTTCTCGCCTCATGCTGGACAACCGCGGGCGATGCAGCGCCCCTCAGGGGTGACGAGCGGAGTCCATTCGCTATAGGTGACCGTATCGCAGCGGTGGCCGCCGCGGGATGGCAGGGCTTCGGCATAAACCAGGCCGACCTCGCGGCCACCCGATCCGACCCGGGCTGGTCCGTGATTCGCTCGATACTCGACGATCACGGGATCTCGCATGTCGAAGTCGAGTTCCTCAACGAGTGGTGGACCGACGACGAGCGGAGGCGGTCCTCCGACGCGGTGCGATTCGAGCTACTGGCGGCCGCCGAGGTCCTTCGCGCCGGTCACATCAAGGTCGGCTCGGAGTTCAGCGGCGCGCCCGTCGAGCCCGAACCGCTTCGCGGCAGAGTTCGACATCCTGTGCAACCAGGCGGCCGAAGCTGGAACTCGTATCGCCCTCGAGCCGATGCCTTTCTCGTCTCTGCCCACCATCGCGTCGGGAGCCCGATTCATCAATGAGGTCGGCAACCCTGCCGGTGGCCTTTGTATCGATAGCTGGCATGTCTTCCGTGCCGGCACCGATCCTTCCGAGCTCCCCACGATCCTGGCCCCGGCCATCATCTTCGCTGCAGAGCTCAACGACGCTGATGCCGAGGTGGTCGGAACTCTTTTCGAAGACACGATCAACAATCGCCGGCTATGTGGTCAGGGAACGTGGGATCTACCCTCCCTGGTACGGGCGATGCGTGCCGCCGGCTTCGACGGCCCGTGGGGGGTGGAGATCATCTCCAACGAGCAACGTGCCCGACCGCTCGAGGAAGCGGTTCGCCTCGCCCGGGAGACGACGCTGCAGGTCTTCGCTGCCGCGGAATCCGGGGAGTGGCCGGATTGAAACCGTTAGCGGGTGTCAGGAACGATCATTCGTGTCGGCCTCGACACCGAGAGGCTTGGATCCACCAGGGTCTTTATCCGTTTCGAATGACCAGCGGCCAGCGGTTCGATCCCCTCGCTAACCAGTTCATCCAATGAGAGAGCGGTTGGAGCCACATCAGACCACGGCTCGCTTCGGCTGGCGAGGACCCGGAGGGCCTCTGGGAGGTCGGTCGAGCAGACATGGGCGTTGGTGCCGATGAGCTCGATCTCTCGAAGTGACAGATCTCGAAGCTCCAATTCTGCGGGTTGCCCTTGAAGCCCGACCGCCACGATTCGACTACCTCGGGTAGCGACATCGAGGGCGGTTCGCAGTCCGGACACCGACCCCGATACCTCGTAGATCACCGTGGGGACCGCCCCGTGGTTGGCCAGTGCCTCGGCCAGCCCCTGTTGCCGTGGGTTCACCGTCACCGCAGCACCCATCGACCCGGCGATCGACAACCTTTCCTCATCCAGGTCAGCCACGACCACGGTGGCACCCAACTCATAGGTCGCATAGGCGAGAAACATCCCAATCCCTCCGACACCGATGACGACGGCCACGTCACCGCTCTGGAGACGGCCACGACGCATCGCATGCACGGCGATCGCCATGGGCTGCCCTAGGGCGGCGGTGTCACCGTCCAGGCCGTAAGGCTCGGCCCTGACACAGATCGAAGCAGGCACCGAGCAGAACTCGGCCAGACCGCCGTTCCTCTGCAGGCCCACCGTCGCATAGGACTGGCACAAGTTGGTCAGCCCTCGCTGGCACCAGTGGCACACGCCGCAGGAGATACCGGCACCACTCACCACCAGATCTCCTACCGAAAACCCATCCACGTCCTCGCCCAGCTCCATCACCACGCCGGCTAGCTCGTGGCCCGGAATCATCGGGCCGAGGTGACCGGTTTCAGGGTGGCGCCGCTCGATGGGGAACATCGCCGGACCGTGGGAGAACTCATGGGCATCGGTTCCGCAGATCCCCACCGCTCGGACCTGGATCAGGAGTTCGCCCTCGGCCACCACGGGGCGGGCTACATCCTCGATTCGGATGTCACCTCTCCCGTGAAACACCGCAGCCCGCATTCGTAAAGGGCCTACCTCAGATGCCGGCTCATGCACGGTTTCCAATACGATCTTGGATCGGACAGGGGAGACCTTAGGACGGACCCGCAGGCGCAGCCGTTTCAGGCTTGCGGTGGATTACCACCAGGAAGGGTCGCCATTTCCCCAACTCGTGGATCGGCCGCCGTTGCGCTACCGAGGGCCCTCCCGATCGGTCCCAGATGGAGCCGAGAACAGGCCGCTTGAAGGGCAGAACGTGGAGGTGAAGCCAGGCCTCGTATTCTTCCTGGCCGGCGGATCGACACGACGGCAGCCGTACGATTGTCCGGTGGACGAGGGCGAACTGACGACTCTGCTTCGTCAGCACGCTCTGCGGCATTCGGTGCCGGGGGCGGCGATCGGAATCCTCCGCGAAGGGGAGGCCACGACCGCCTACTACGGCGTGGCCGATGTGAGCGGCGGCCAGCCAGTCACACCCGCATCACTCTTCAGCGTTGGATCTTTGACCAAGTCGATGGTCGCGACGGTGATCGCTCGTCTCGCCGGCGCCGGCCGGTTGTCGCTGGATGATGCCGTTGCGGCGCACCTCCCGGAGTTGCGCGGCAATCGCTGGGCGCAACGCGCCACCCTGCGAGACCTACTCGCGAATCGCTCCAGGCTTCCGCTGCGCAACGATACGGAGTTCGACTTCGCCGGCCGACGCGATGAGGACGACGGGGCGCTCTCCCGGCTCGCCGCCGATGCCGCCGCAGGCGTACCCACGCCGCCGCTCTGGTCGTACACGAACGTGGGGTGGTGCGTGCTGGGGCGCGTGATCGAAACCGTGACGGGCATGGCTTGGGAGGTCGCGATGAGCCGCGACCTGGCCAGCGCGGGCATGGGCGAGACGATCTTCGCAGCAAACGTCGATGCCGAGCGGCGGGTATCGGGGCACAAGGTGACGGCCGGGGCGCGGTGCCGGTCGAACCGGTGGCTGCACGTGCGTACGGTCCAGCCGGCACGACTGCAGTCTCGACGGTGACGGACCTACTGCAGTTCGCCCAATTGCACCTCGAAGACTCGGCACTCGCCGGATTACGCACAGTGCACGCCGAGGTGCCGATCTACGGCTGGCTGGACTCCTGGTGCCTTGGCTGGGCCCGGTTCGACTGGGAAGGCGGTCCGGTCTGGGGATGGGACGGCGTCATCGACGGCCAGCGGTCGGTGCTGCGGATCGTGCCTGCTCAACGGTCCGCCGTTGTCCTGATGACCAACGGCAGCACGGGGCGGGCGATGTACCGTTCACTGTTTGCCGATCTGATGAAACCGTTGTTCGGAATCAGCTTTCCGCCGCTACGCCTCGATCCACGGCCTGGCACGGCCGGCGACCTGGCGCGCTTCGCCGGCGTCTACGCGTGGCCCGACTCGCGGGTGGAGGTCACAGCCGCCAGGAGTCGGCTCTTCGTCACGAGCGAGGAGAACCGAAGAGAAGCACTCCCCCTCAACGAGCGAACCTTCCTGGTCGACGCCGCGGATCCGGACAACCCGACGGTGACGTTCGGCGCGTACGACGGAGCGGGCCGACCACAGGTCTTGTACGACATGCTGTGGGGACTCCCCCGCGTCGAGTGACAGCGCGACGACCCGGGTCGGAGGGGACGACGCCTCAGTCTTGGATGAACTCGAACACCGTCCCGATCGAGATCGGCCGTGGCTGCTGTACGGTGCCGGGCATGACAGAGATCGGAACGGATTGGCGGGTGGTCGATGGCGTTGCGACGGCATGGTTCGACGCGCCGTCGCTGATCGAGGGGGCTGCGCTGGCCGGGCGCATCGTGGAGCTGTCGGCCGAGATCGTGGTCGACCTGCGCGCGACAGGCATGCGGGTGCGCCTCGACTCAGACGAGCACGCCGAGGCGGTGTCGGCGGCCGCGCGGGATCTCGGGCTGGCCGCGAACCCTGCCGTGCTGCAGCACCTGAGCGTCGTGTTCGAATCCGCGAACCCGACTGTGGTGAGGCGGTTCTGGCAGCGCGTGCTCGACTACGCGCCTGGGGAGGACGGCGGTTTGGCGGATCCGTTGCGGCGCGACCCCGCGATACGGATCCGGCAGTCGACGGAGCCGCGGCCGCTTCGAAACCGCATCCACCTCGACGTGGTGCGGCCGGCCGCGGCGGTCGAGCAGGCGAGTCTTGGTGAGGCATCCGGACCGTTCGGGGTCTGCCACACCGACCCCGACGGCAACGAGGTCGACCTGGTGCCGGGCACGGCGCTCGGCGAGAGGATCGGGACAGCCGACTGGCAGGCGGTGTTCAGCGCGATGGCGTGCTACCGCACCACCTCGCCGACGCAGCAGCGTGACCTGGCCGCCGCAGCAGCGGCGCTGGCCGACGACACGGGCTTCCCGCTGCTGGTCGACCTGCGCCCCGGGCTCGTGATCATCGACAGCGGTAAGGACCAGTGGGAAGACGACGCCCACGGCCTCGAGCTCGACTTCACCGACCTCGCCGGAAACCTCCAGACCGCTGCCCGCGAACTCGGGGCCACTGCGGATCCGGGGCTGCCGCGCTTCGCTCAGCTCTTCCTCGACGCCGCCGACGTCGCCGCAGTCCGCGCGTTCTGGGTCGCCGCACTCGGATACACCCACGACCGGCGAGCCGGGGTCATCGACATCCACGATCCGCGGCGGCTGAACCCGGTGCTGGTGTTCCAAGAGCTCGATGCTTCGGAGACGGAGCGGCGCCGGCAGCGCAACCGCATCCACTTCGAGCTCGCGGTGCCGTCGGACCTCGCGGACACGCGCCTCGCCACGACCGTCGCAGCCGGTGGCCGGCTCCTTGACGAGTCGGAGGATCGCTGGCGGGTCGCCGACCCCGAAGGCAACGAAATGGTGATCGTCAGTGGGGCATGAGCTCGCATTCGGCTGAGCTCCACGCTTGGCGGTTTCTCGTCGACGAGCGCTGGATCTCCGCCGCAATCAGCATCGAACACGCACGCCACGCTTGAACGCCAGGGACGACGCGCCGTATATAGCGACGGCTCGGTTGCGCCCGGACAACGAGCCACATGTCCCCATAACGCGTGGCCAGAACGACGCAGTCGGAGCATCCCCCGAATTGCCCGTTGGGAGGCGGAGTCAGATCGGAGATCTCGAGCCGGCAACCAGTCACCTCGACAATCACAGCAGACTGCTGACAAATCGCGGACAATTGGGATTCCGGAACGATCTGCCCCGCTCAGATCAGCACGATGACCAGGGCGAATGCCCGGGTCGGGTGGTGTCGGAGGGGGGACACACACCCTGAGCACACCGCAGGTCTGGGAGAGCGCTAGACGCGTTGTCGTGTAGCGGGTTGAACTTGGGAGCACGGGGGCACCCATCCGGGTCACCGAGATCGGTAACGTCCAGGCTGCTCGAAACCCGCCATGGTCGGTGGTCGCCATGTCAGTCATCCAGAATGACGAACCGACGTCGCCGCATGCACCTTGCGCCTACAGTCTCGGCGGGACGATCGAGCCTGATTGTCGGAAAGGATGGTCGTGGGCGAACGCGTTGAGATCGGTGGGCATCAGACCTGGGTGGAGGACCGCAGCACGGGTGCCGAGACGGTGGTGTTGCTCCATGGCGGGATGTCGAACAGTGACCTGCTGCTCGACGGGTTGGGTGACCCGTTCGCCGAGCATTTCCGGGTCGTGGCGTTCGACCGTCGTGGTCACGGCTACACGGCCGACACACCGGCGGCGTTCCACTACGAGGATATGGCCACAGAAACCATCGGCGTGCTCGAACAGGTCGTGGGCGGTCGTGCGCACCTGGTCGGGTGGAGCGACGGCGGGATCGTCGGACTGTTCGTCGCCATGCGCCGCCCGGAGCTGGTCGATCGGCTGGTCGTGATTGGCACCAACTTCCACCACGACGGAGTGCACCCCCTCGAGCTCGGCGAAGACTCGCCGGTTGCCGCCCAACTGTTCGAGGCCTACGCCGCCCGCTCGCCAGACGGCCCCGACCACTTCGGCGAACTGTTCCAGAAGTTCTTGACGATGGCCACCACCGAACCGACGCTGAGCGCCGGCGAGATCGCCACGATCACCGCACCGACACTGGTGATGGTGGGCGACGATGACCTTCCCCGTCTCGCTCACACCTGCGAGCTGTACGAGACGCTTCCCGCCGGGCAGCTGTGCGTCATACCCGGTGCGTCACACGGTCTCCCGATCGAACGTCCCGCCGAGGTGGCACGCCTCGTCGTCGAGTTCCTCACCGCCGAGCTACCACCATTCACGCTGATGCCAATCCGACGGGCGACGTCAGCGGCCCACTGATCGGCCGTCACCAGCTCGAACCACGCGACCCTGACACGAACCACTACGCAAATGCCAGTTCGGAGCAGGTTGTGCTTCAGATTGGATCGTCGTTCGGCGGGTGAGCGGCAAATGCTCCCCACGGCCTTGTGGTCTCCCGATGCTCGAGCCGAGTCGCCCGGGCTCAGGGATCTATGCACAGACTTTGAAAGAACCGGTGATTGACACAGGTGTCGGTCTACGCTCCGCAGTCGGCGGGCCAACAGGTCCTTAGTGAGGACCGCGACGG
Organism: uncultured Actinomycetes bacterium; assembly: GCA_963733905.1. Classification (GTDB taxonomy): domain Bacteria; phylum Actinomycetota; class Acidimicrobiia; order Spongiisociales; family DATADW01; genus DATADW01. The sequence continues at coordinate 496,642 of CAVTEU010000007.1, forward strand.
CGGCGATGGGGGACGTTCCCGGTTCGACTCCTGTAGGTTGCCCAGTCGGGGAGCGACACCTCGCTCCCCGTCACCCGATCGTCGCAAGATCTGGAGGCAGCGCGTGAAGTTCACCCAGCACATCATCGTCCACGCCTCCGACGAGGGCGCCCTGCGGGACCTCCTGCAGGAGGAAGCGGCCCCGCCGCGGCCTGGCCTTCTCGGGGTAAGGCTCCACCGGTTCCGGGACAACCCGACGAGATACATGATCCAAGCCGACTTCGACTCGTGGGACAGCGCCGAGAAGAGCAACGAGCGGCCGGACACCCAGGCGTGGGCGGCCCGCCTGCTCGAGGTGATCGAAGGCGCCCCCAAATTCGAGGACCTGGACGTCCTCCTCGAGCTAACGCCGTAACGGGCCCGGGCTAACCACCGGTCTCTCGGCACGGCCGCGTGTGCGTGTCACGATCCCGACGCGCCACCGGGGCCGACGTCTGGGGGTGTTGTCACCTGGCTACACCTTGGTCATCGACTGGGGATCCGAGGGCTAGGTGGCGAGCGGTGCCCGGTTGATCGGAGCGGACGCAATCGCTGGGGCATCATTGCCCGGTGAGCAGCGCCATGCGCCCCGGCGGTAGTACCTACCGGTGGCGACGAATCCGGAGATGGGTGCTGATCCGCGACGGGGGACGCTGCCATTGGTGCGGGGGCGAAGCCGACCAGGTAGACCATTTGCTGCCCCGCAGACATGGGGGGGTGATTCGCTGGATAACTTGGTGGCGGCTTGCCGGCACTGCAACCTCGCGCGGAGGAGGGAACAACCCCCACCTCGAGCGGATTCTTTAAGCGTGACCCTGCCCCGACACCACCGCTCCTGTCTATCTCTCCCCAGGCACTCCCCGTCGCCCCCTCCTACGGTGGTGCTACCGAGGGCCCTTCGGTCGCTCCCAGAAACGGCTGAGAACGAGTCGGTTGAGACGGAGTCCGTGGAAGCGAAGCCTGAAGGAATTGTGTTCCCCTGAACCAGCGGCGTGATTGCCTGGGGGCTTCGGTTAGGTGCGACAGAGCGCCCCTCCGAGGGCCACCGCCAAGCCGTTTCATCTTGACTGGTTTGCTAACCCTCCCTTGCGAGCGAATCGCAAGCAACGAGGGGCGCGCCTGCTTTCACCGAAGTCGTGGCAGTAATCGTTGGAGCCGGGAGGGGATGAAAGTGGAGAGATTGACGATCAGCGTCTCGGATGACCTCTATCAGCGGATGGACCGGTGGCGGGATCAGCTCGATATCTCCCGAGTGTGTCAGAAGGCCCTGGAGAAGGAGGTTCGGCGCTTGAGCCGGAAAGCGCCCCGCGGAAGGTCAGCGCAACAGCCCCCTACCGACTGGAACCCCCCTCCACCTGTTGGATGAGATGGGTGCAGGTCCCCGTTGCGACCGATCGTAAGTCACGAGGGCGTGCCCCTGCAACGGCCTCCAAGAGCAGGGGTTGCTCCAAAAGCCATCGGAGCCTGACACGAGAAGGGCCCGGCGTATGGCCAGGCCCCCGTCTGATCACTGACTGGTAGTGGAGTTCAGCGGGTCTGCGCCTGAAGTTGCGCCCGCACCGTCGCCACTTCGTCCCAGTCCTGGTTGGGGAGGCTGACGTAGATGCTCACGAGACAGTGGTCGCCGGGATTCGAGGGCCGGGGCAGGTTCTTCGTCACCCATGAACTGTTCCCCGCGGTCACGGTGAAGGTCTGGCTGCGGTCGACGTTCTCGCAGTAATAGGACCAGTGAACCTTGACCTTTTGGCTCGGGCTGGCCTTTACCTTTACCCGGAAGTTGTAGGGGTTACGGACGTAAACGCTGGCGTCCGCCGAGGTGAGGAAGTCGTCGGACGAGCGGAGAGTGGCATAGGTGCTCCAAGGGGTGACGGCTTGCGCCAGCGGCTGGTTGACGACCATGGGTGAGACGAACGCTGCGGCGATCACCAGTCCGGCGATGATCTTTCTCACGGGTCTACGTTCTCCATTCTCTGAGCGGGCAGTGGGCTTGCGAACAACCCTGCCCTGCAGCCCTGCTCATGTCATCGTCACGATTGATGAATTTGGTCTTTTCACCCATCCCCATGCTCGTCTGGGTGCTGCTCCGGGTTGTTTCCGTGGCCGGAAGGCCTGGTCGGAGGCCACCTCGGGCCAATTCGGACTAGACATGAGTCGGGAACCTGATTGAAGGGGGCACGAGATGAAGTCCGAGCGCGGAGCCATGGTTGTGGTCTGCCTCGCGACGGTTCTCTCCGCTTGCGGCTCGGCTGAAACCGGCGGCGAGGCGTCCTCGAGCGTTCCTGCATCGACAGTGGCAGATGTGGTCGATTCGACTGTTGCAGCGACCACGGCGCCTGCGACGACGGAGGCCGCGGCGTCCGACACCACTGTTCCCGCAGAGGATGAGGCAACAGGTGACACCTTTCCGCCCGATGTGGAAGCCGCAATCGAAGCGGCGGGGATCGACCCATCTCTTGGCCCCGACGGCATCTACCTTGCGTTTCTATCCAATGCGGGGCAAGAGAGCGGCTTCACCGTGATAGATGAGGCAGCAGCGATCTCGCTGGGAAGGCAAACCTGTGCCGAATGGGAGAACGAGGAAGAGGACCAAGAAGGGTCAATCGAGGAGGTCCTTGAGGGCATCATCGAAACCGAGACCGAGGAGGCGATCTTCCCAGCGCTGTTCGCAATACCCGTCAGCGGCGGTGATTGCGTATTGCCCGGAACACTGGGAGGAAATCGCCAGCACGTTCGAGGACCTTGGGGCCGAGGGCTAGGACTCCGTCACCGAGCCCCGGGGCACACGGCGTAGACGATCGCCCAGTGCGGAAGGGGGTCAAAGAGGGCCTCAGGCCTCTGACCTGGGAGCTTTGGATGGTGTCGGAGGGGGGACTTGAACCCCCACGTCCCTAAGGACACTAGGCCCTCAACCTAGCGCGTCTGCCTATTCCGCCACTCCGACGTGGGTGCGGGCCGGAGGCGGCCCGAGAAGGAAAGTATACCGCTCGAGCCCGCGGGCTCCCTCGGGGATGAACCATCTCGCCGCCCCGCTGAGGAGGCCATGTCCGGGGGTGAAGCCGTAAATACGGGAAGTGCGGACCACCGCCGCGTCGACCGAGCGGTAGAGAGGTATGAGGAGGGCCTGCTCGGCCAGGGCCCGATCCACGTTGTCGAGGGCGGCAACCGCGTCGCTGAGGTCGAACACCTCGCTGAGATCGCCTCCCGACGATGCGAGGTCGGTCCCGCCCACACCGTCGATCCCCCAACCGGCGAACTGGTAACCGCCGTCCTCCGGCGAGGTGAAGAACCACTCGATGGCGTCGTCCACCGACCCGGCCGGACCCGGTGTCGTCACCCAGGCCCAGGTCGCCGTCTCGAACATGCCCGGAATCACCCGGTCGGCGAAGAGGGTGGTCACAGTCCAGCCTCTCCACTGTGACCTCTATCCCAACCGCTTCAAGCTGACGTTCGATGGCAGCAGCCACTCGGCGGCGCGGCGGCGAGTCGCTGACAGACAGCACCAGGGACAATTCGGTCCCGGGACCCGATCCTGCGCTGCAGAGCCTTCAGCTGATCCCGGGCCGCGGCTGGGTCATGGTGGTACATGCTCCACGGCCCCTCCGGTCCGGCGCCCTGCGTCACCGCCGATGAGGCAAGCTCCTCGCTCGAGACGCCCGCCGCCTCGGCGATGCGCGATCTGTCGAGCGCCATGGCGATCGCCTTTCGGAACTCGAGCTCGCCCACGAGGGACTCGGGGTTGCGGATCTCCCGACCAGGACCCACTTCGAAGGCGAGATGTTCCCAGTCCTCGCCGGGCATCGCATATGTGGCCGCACCGGGAAGTGTCGCCAAACGTGTTGCCGAGCCCGGATCGGTCCCGATCACATCAAAGCGTCCTCGCTGGAATCCGTCCTCCAATGCCCTCGTGCCGCCGGTGAAGACGATGTCGAGTTGAGAGAGATATGGCAGCGACCGACCCGCCTCATCCTGCTCCCAATACCGCGGGTTCCTCTCCAGCAGCAGATGGCTCCCCGGTACGTGCGTATCGACACGGAAAGGAGCGGCGCTTGGCCAAGAAGTCCAGTCTCCGATCGCATCGGAACCGGATAGAGCATGCGCCGGCAGGAGGAACGGAAAGGCCTCGAGCCAATCCAACGAAGGGCTGGCAAGCCGAAACTCGACCCTCCTCCCCGTCCCCGTCACCGAGCCCGGTACCACCTCTCCGTGAGCGGGGCTGAGATCATCGGCCACATAAGGGCCGGTCAACACCTCATGCGTGAAGACGAAGTCGTCTGCGGTGACCGGGGTCCCGTCGTCCCATACGGCCTCGGGGCGGATCCGAAGGATCACGCGCAGCGTGCCGTCCGCCATCACACGGAGGTCACCGCTCTCACGGGTCGGGAGGCGAAGGACCAACCAGGGCTCGGGTCGAAGGGTCTCCGGGTCGAGCCGGAAAGGAGCCGCCCAGAGCAGCGGACGGAGTTGCATGATCGCATCCGATCCATCGACCAGCGGGTTGAGCGATGTGGGACTCTCGACCATGGCCACCGTTGCTCGCCCGCCGGCAAGGTCGGTCGGAACCCCGGCCACCGCCATCGCAGGAGAAGCCGACAGCGAAAGGATCAATACCAAACAAAGGACGCGCCGAAACAAAGCCATATACGGAGAGACTCAGCCGAGGAGCCAGGCGAGAAGCATCGTGGTGATGCCAAACGCCACGCCGACGATCACGGTGAGCCGGTCGAGGTTGCGTTCCACCACTGTCGAGCCGCTGGAAAGCGGACCCATCCCTCCGCCGAACATGTCCGACAGCCCGCCGCCGCGCCCGGCGTGGAGCAGGATCAGCACGATCAGGGCGATCGAGACGATCACCTGGATGACGATGAGTGCGGTAGTGGCAACATTCATGATGGCTGCCCGCGCCACTCACTTCACCGGCGCGGAGAGCACAAGTATGCCACCTCAGGCGCCCAATTCACAGCCGACCCCAAACATCCGACGAAGGTCAGCCGGCTTGCCGCGCCACCGCCTCGGACGCAGCCGCAACCGCGGCCGGATCGCCCAGATAGAAGCTCTCGATCCGAGCCAGCTGATCGTCGAGCCGATATATCAACGGGACCCCGGTCGGGATGTTGACCCCGACGATCTCCTCATCGCTGATGCCGTCGAGGTGCTTGACCAACGCCCGCATGCTGTTGCCGTGTGCCACCAACACCACCCTGCGACCCGCCCGCAGGTCGGGGACGATCTGGTCGTGCCAATAGGGCAGCATCCTGTCGACTACATCGGCGAGGCATTCGGTGGCGGGGACGGCGTCGGGCGGCAGCCAGGCGTAACGGGGGTCATGCCGAGGGTGTCTCTCGTCATCCGGATCGAGCGGCGGAGGGGGGACGTCGTAGCTCCGCCTCCACAGCAGGACCTGCTCAGCGCCGTGGCGTTCGGCGGTCTCCTTCTTGTTGAGCCCTTGGAGAGCGCCGTAGTGCCGCTCGTTCAGCCTCCAGTGGCGGCGGACGTCGATCCAGGACAGACCCATCCTGTGGAGGACGATCTCGGCGGTGCGGATCGCCCGCACCAGAACGGAGGTATGGACCACGTCGAAGTGGTATCCCTCGGCTGCCAGCACCGACCCTGCGGCCTCTGCCTCGGCGACGCCGCGCTCGGTGAGGTCGACGTCCGTCCAACCGGTGAACAGGTTCTCCAGATTCCAGGTGGACTGGCCATGACGGATCATCACCAAGGTGGTCGTCATGACCGGAGACTAGACAGGCACCCGCTGCGATCCCATGGGCCTCATCGGCACGCGATCGGGCGATCTCGTTACCGTGATCGACTCGCAACAAGGAGCAGACGATGGGCGAAGGCGACTTGCAACTGCTGGCGGCGACCTTCAGTGGGCCCGATCAGGCGACTCGGGCCCTGGCCACTTTGGTCCCGGCGCTGGGCGAGAACGGCATCACCATGGCGGCTGTGATCCGCAGGGAGAAAGACGGGGCAGTCCATTGGGCGGAGACCCACGATTCCGGCGCTGCCGAGGGGGCCGTAGTCGGGTTCGGTTTCGGGGCCGTGGCCGGGCTGTTGGGAATCATGCTGGGCCCGGTGGCGCTCCTCGGTGCCCCCATCGGCGCAGGGATCGGGGCGCTCGTTGCCAAGCTCCGTGACAAGGGCTACGAGGACGACGACCTCAAGGCGCTCGGCGAGGAATTGGCGCCCGGTGAGTCCGCACTCGTGGCGAACGTTGCCTACGCCGACGTGGAAAAGGCAAAGCGACTGCTCGAAGAGCTCGAGGTGAGGCGGGTGGTCGTCCGAGGCGTCGCCTCCGAGGTCGGCGCCATGCTCGACCAGGAAGCCGCCGTCCTACTCGACACCGAGGCGCCGGAGGAGTGAGCCAAGCACTCGTTGGGAGGTTCGCCAGCCCCTCAGTACCACGCAGAAGGCCCGGCACTGCGACCGGGCCTTTTCGTCCTCGGATGGGTATGCGCTCAGCGGGTCTGCGCCTGAAGCTGCGCCCTCACCGTCCCCACCTGTCGTAGTCCTGATTGGGGAGGCTGACGTAGATGTTGACCGAGCAGTAGTCGCCGGGGTTCGAGGGCCGGGGCAGCGTCTTGGTGACCCAGACTGTTCCCGCGGTCACGGTGTAGCTCTGGCTCCGACTGACGTTCTCGCAGTAGTACGACCACGACACCTTGACCATTCTGCTGCGGGCTGCGCCTTGCCTAGCACCCGGAAGCTGTACGGGTTGCGGACATACACGCCGGCGTCCGCCGAGGTGTAGCACTGGTCGGTGGAGCGAGACTGGCGTAGGTGCTCCAGGCGTGACGGCTTGCGCCGCGGTCATGGTTGCAGACATGGGCGAGACGAAGATGCCGGCGATACCAGTCCGGGGAAGATCTGCTTCCCAACGCCATCAGGACTCTCAACCCCTTGGTGCGATGTGGTTTCCATCTGCTCAATCCTGCGTCGCGGACCGCTGCCGTCATCGTCAGGATTGATGATTCAGAAGTCCTCTGGCGAGCTCGCCATCGAAGAAACCGGCTGTCACTGACGATCCTGGTGGGGGTCGCCAGCCCGCCTACCCGCTGCTTCGCAGCGGCCCCTTCCCCCTGTGGGGGACGGAATCCCTTCCGTCCTCCGACTTCCGTCTTCCGTCTATCCCTTCCAATACTGGACGACGGCGGCGAAGGTGTCGGGCTCGAGCGAGGCGCCGCCGACGAGGGCTCCGTCGATGCCGCGTTTCGCCATGAAGCCGGCGATGTTTCCCGGGTTGACCGAGCCGCCGTAGAGGATGCGGATGGTCGCCGCGGCGTCATCGCTCCAAATCCTCGCGACCGTGCCCCGGATGACGTCGATCGTCTCTGCGGCGTCCTCGGCCGATGCGTTGCGCCCGGTTCCTATCGCCCAGATCGGCTCGTAGGCGATGGCGATCGATCCGGCTGATTCGGCCGAGATCCCGCGCAGACCGGCTTCGATTTGACTCGTAACCACGTCCGCGGTGAGCCCTTCCTCGCGTTGCTGCAACGTCTCACCGACACACATGATGGGGATCATCGAATGGGCCAATATCGCCTTCACCTTGCGGTTGACCATGTCGTCGGTCTCCCCGAAAAGCTGTCGCCGCTCGGAATGGCCGGCGATCACGTAGCCGACGTCGAGCTTGGCCAGCATCGAGGGTGAGATCTCGCCGGTGAAGGCGCCCTTCTCCTCCCAGTGGCAGTTCTGCGCACCGAGGATGATGCTCATGTGGTCGGTCTCGATCACGGTCTGTGCCGAGCGCAGCGCCGTCGCCGGCGGGCAGATGACGACATCGACCCGCTCGTAGCAGTCGGGGTCGAGCCGGTAGCTGAGCTTCTGCACCATCTGGATGGTCTCGAGATGGGTGGCGTTCATCTTCCAGTTCCCGGCGATGAGAGGTTTACGGTCCATCAATCATCCCCATCGCTCCAGTGCGGCAACCCCGGGGAGGGTGGCGCCCTCGAGCATCTCGAGACCTGCCCCTCCTCCGGTGGAGAGATGCGAGACCCTCTCCTCCAACCCGAACTGCCGCATGGCGGCCACCGAGTCACCGCCACCAACCACGGTGAAACCGGGGTGGTCGGCGATCGCCTCGGCCACCCGACGGGTCCCTGCGGCGAACGAGTCCCACTCGAACACACCCATCGGACCGTTCCAGAACACCGTTGCGCCCGATGCGATCTCTGCGGCGAACCGCTCGGCCGTTTCCGGGCCGATGTCGAGCCCGACCGTGCCCGGGGCGAGGTCCCCGACATCGACCACCGAATGGGACGCATCCTCGGCGAGACGGTCGGCGACGACGATGTCCGTTGGGAGCACGATCTTGTCACCGTGCTCGCTCTCGAGGATTGCCGTCACCTCTTCGATCCTGTCCCTCTCCAGCAGCGAATCTCCAACCTCCCGACCTTGGGCAGCGAGCAGGGTGAAGCACATCCCGCCGCCGATGAGTAGGACGTCGACTCTGGGCAGAAGCGAACCGATCACGCCCAGCTTGTCCGACACTTTGGCGCCGCCGAGGACGACGACGTAGGGGGTGTCCGGGGAGCCGAGCAACCGCCCGAATGCCTCCACCTCGGCAAGCAGGAGCGGTCCACCGACCGAACGAACGAAGTCTGTCACCCCCACCGTGGAGGCGTGTGCCCGGTGCGCCGAGCCAAAGGCATCGAGCACGAAGAGGTCACCCAAGCCTTGCCAGCCGCTCGGCGAGTGATGCGTCGTTCTTGGTCTCACCCGCCTCGAACCTGGTGTTCTCCAACAGGATGACATCGCCCGGCGCCGCCTCCGCAACAGCCGCCTCGGCGGCGTCGCCCGCCACAACGTCGAGCTTGGTGACGGGGAATCCGCCCAGCTCCGAGAGACGGGTACCGACAGGGTCCATCCGAAACGCGGGATCCGGGCCTTTCGGCCTTCCCAAATGGCTACATACCGTGACCACCGACCCTTCCTCACGGAGCCTCTCGATGGTGGGAAGGCTGGCGACGATCCTGAAGTCGTCTGCCACCTGGCCATCGTCGAGCGGTACGTTGAGGTCGGCCCGGACCAGGACCCGGCGCGGGATCTCGACGTCGTCGAGTGTCGGCACGCCGCTCAACCGCTCCCCCTCTTCCCCGCCAGCGCGGCGAGGACCTCACCGAGCCGGATGGGATCGTGCTGGGGCCATTCCGCATCGGGGTCGTCGATCCGGGCGGCCGTCATCTCCCAACCCAGGGCGGCCGACTCGTGTCGATCGAGGATCAACTGGTCGTGCCCGGGCGGGACATGCGAGGACTCCATCGTGGGCGATGACCGCCCCCCCATCGATCCCTCCGAGCCGGCTGAGTACGTCGAGATGATCGAGAGCCTTCATCCCCAGGGTCTCGCCGTCCTGGGTGATGAGGTTGAGAACCGCCACCCGTTTCGCCGGGGAGTAGTTGATCGCATCGGCGATCCCGGGAACGACCAGGACCGAGAGCACCGATGTGTAGAGGCTCCCCGGGCCGAGGATGATCTGGTCGGCAGATTCGATCGCCGCGATGGCATCGGGGTTGGCGGTCACGTCACCGGGAACGAGCGACAGCGATTCGATCCCGCCGCGAGCCCGGGTGATCTCTGCTTGGCCCGAAACGGTGCTGCCGGCGACCCTGGCCTCCATGATGAGCCGCTGGCAGGCGACCGGGATCACATGGCCAACGGCGCCCAGCATCGCCTCGGCGGCCCGGATGGCCGAGCCGAACCCGCCGAGTAGCTCGCTCAACGTGGCGAGGATCAAATTTCCCATCGAGTGGCCGGCGACGTCGCCTGTGTCGAAGCGGTGGGCGAAGACTTCGCCCCACACGGTTGGCTCCGGGCTCAGCGCCAATAGGCAGCGACGGATGTCGCCTGGGGGTGGGATGCCGAAGTCGCCGCTGAGCCGCCCCGACGATCCACCGTCGTCGCTCACCGTCACCACGGCAGAAATCGAGCCGGCGTAGCTCTGCGCCGCCTCGAGCACCCGGGCCAACCCGTGACCACCGCCCAAGGCCACCACCCGTGGACCGCTCTCGTCGAGCCGCAGCGGCTCCAATTGCACCGCGGGTTCGGTGGCGTTCACCTGTCGATATCCCGGTGCCGGATGGTGGCTGCGATGTGATGTTCCTCGAGCCAGCGGCGCAACTCCTCGGCGAGGGTGACCGAGCGATGCCGCCCTCCTGTACACCCGATGGCGATGGTGAGGTACGACTTGGCCTCCTCGCGGAACCGGGGGATGAGAAACCCGAGCAGGTCCTCCACCCTGTCGAGGAAGGCGACGGCATCGGGGTTCCCCATCACGTACTTGGATACGGCGGGGTCTTTCCCGGTCTGCGGCCTGAGCTCGGGGACCCAGTGGGGATTGGGAAGGAACCGGCAGTCGAACACCAGGTCTGCCTCGCGGGGGACACCGTGCTTGTACCCGAAGGTGACCAGCGCCACCTGCATCGGCTGGCTGACCGGCTGGTCGCGGAACCGCTCCTCTACCTGGCGCCGCAGCTGGTGGACGTTGGTGTCGGTGGTGTCGATGACCAGATCGGCGCCCTCCCGTATCTCACCGAGGAGGGCACGCTCGGCGGCGATCGACTCGGTGATGGTGGCGGCAGGCACCGGGTGGGGTCGACGGCTCTCCGAGTAGCGGCGCACCAGGGCGGCGTCATCAGCATCGACGAAGAGGACCGTGGTTTCCACACCGGCGGCACGAAGCCGGTTTACCGCGCCCTGTAACTCGTCGGAAGGGAGCCCGCCCCGGGAATCGACCACGACCGCCAGACGCTTACGACCCTCGGGCACGTCGTTGAGTGCCACGACATCGCCCATCAACCCGGGAGGGAGGTTGTCGATCACGAAGTAGCCGAGATCCTCCAGCACCTTGGCCACCGTCGAACGCCCCGCACCCGACATCCCGGTCACCACCATGACCCTGGGGTGGAGCGGGGCGGTGCCGGCTGTCTCGGGGTGTTCGATGGACGGGGTCACCACGTCAGCCATGGAGGGCAGCGTAGAGCGACTGCGCCACCCCATCCGGGACGACATCGGCCAGCTCTGCCATCTCAGCGGTGCGGAGCCGCTTGAGCGAGCCGAATCTCTTGAGCAATGCCTTCTTCCGCACCGGCCCCAGCCCGGGGACGTCGTCGAGCACCGAATCGATCATCGATCGGGACCGCAGCGTCTGGTGGTAGGTGTTGGCGAAACGGTGCGCTTCATCGCGCACTCTCTGCAGCAGGTAAAGAGCCTCCTGATCGCGGGGGATCCGCAGCGGCTCGGGCCGGCCCGGGAGGTACACCTCCTCCATTTTCTTCGCCAGCCCTGCCGCCGGGATGTCGAGCCCGAGCTCGTCGAGGACTTTCTCAGCCCGGCCGAGCTGGCCGGCGCCACCGTCTACGAGGATCAAAGAGGGCGGATAGGAGAAACGCCCTCTCCTGTTGGGCGACTGATCTACCTCGCGCAGATAAGCGAGCAACCGTCGACGGAGCACCTCTTCCATCGAGGCGAAGTCGTCCTGCCCTGCCACGGTACGGACCCGGAACCTGCGGTAATCGGATCGCTTGGGAAGCCCGTCTTCGAGTACCACCATGGAGCCGACCGTGTCACCACCCTGGAGCGTCGCGATGTCATACGCCTCGATCCGAAGCGGCGCCTCGGGAAGGTCGAGCACGTCTTGCAGGCTTCGCAGCGCCTGCGCCCGGGCGTTGTGGTCCGACTGGCGACGCATCCGGTGTCGGGCGAAGACTTCGGCGGCGTTCGCCCTCGTTGTCTCCATGAGCCGGCGCTTGGAACCGCGCTGCGGCACACGCAGCTTCACCGGACCGCCCCGCCTCTCGGTGAGCCACGCCTCCCACAGGTCGTGGTCGGGAGGCAGTTCCTCGACCAGAACCGTACGAGGCGGAGGTTCATCCCCGTATAGCTCACGCAATACAGAACCAAACAGCTCGGCGCGGGTGACGTCTTCGACCCGGTCGAGCACGGTGCTCAGGTTCCCCACCACACGGCCCCGTCGGACCTTGATGACCTGGAGCGACGCTTCCAGCGGATCATCCTCGAGCGCCACCAGGTCCAGGTCCTCGGAGCGGTCGGTCACGACTTCCTGACGGGCCAGGGCACGATCGACGTCCACGATCCGGTCGCGGAACCGGGCCGCCACCTCGTACTCCTGGACATCGGCTGCGGCGAACATCTCCCGTCGCATCCCGGCAATCACCTGGTCGGTGTCACCCTGGAGAAAGGCGGCCAATCCGTCGACGTAGCTCTGGTATTCCTCATCGTTCACTGCGTCGATGCATGGCCCCGAGCACTTCTCGATGTGATACAGGAGGCAGGGGCGACCCATCGCCTCCTGACGTCGGAAGAGGCTGTCCGAGCAGGTACGGATCGGGAAGGTACGCAGCAGTTGGTCGAGCGTCTTCCTGATGGCGTAGGTATGGGCATAAGGGCCGAAGTACTGGGTGCCTTTGCGCCGCTTGCCCCGCATCACCCTGGCCCGCGGCCATCGGTCCGAGCGGGTGATGGCCAGGTAGGGGTAGCTCTTGTCGTCGCGGAGCCTGATGTTGAACCTGGGCCGGTGCTCCTTGATCAACGAGTACTCCAGCATCACCGCCGACACCTCGCTGTCGGTGACGATCCAATCGACGTTCTCGGCGGTATCGACCATCGCCTGCGTTCTTGCCTCGAGGTCGCGGGTGAAGTAGGAGACGATTCTCTTGCGGAGCGAATTCGCCTTGCCCACGTAGAGCACCCTGCCGTCACGGTCACGCCAGAGGTAGGCGCCCGGGGCATCGGGGATGGTCGAGGTGACTGGTCGCTTCATCACCTGTGAGGGTATTGGCTGGTGAGAGTGTCTCAGGCCAGCTGCAGACCGATCACCGGTGCCATGCGATCGAAATCGGCATCGGCATGGAGCAGCGGGACTTCGGCTCGTGTGGCCACCGCCGCGACCAGGCAGTCGGACAGCGTGCGCGGTGTGATACCCGATCGGCGGCAGCGCTGATAGATGCGAGCCGCGGCCTCGTAGTCGAATAGCGGGCGGACTGGTAGCAGCCGGCATCGATTGAGCAAACGTGACAATGTCGTGCCCTCGGCGGGAGAGCGCGCTCCGGCGAGCAACTCCAGCATGACAATGTCGCAAGTGGCCACGGGTGATTCATCTCCGATGAGTGCGTCGACCCGCAGGCAAATCGCCGAACCCGTATCCCGCAGGAATTCAATCCATGCAGAGGTGTCAATCAAGGTGGTCAGGACGGGCCCTTCTCTTCAGCCGGACCGTCAACGTCCCAAAGCCATTGCATCCGGTCCTGTCGCATAGCTTCGAGATTTCCCTCCCATCCCGTGCCTCGCATGGCCAGTGCTTCCTCTCGGCTCATCGCCTCACCAGCGGCCCTGCGTAGTGCCAGGTCGACCGCCTCCCTCTTGGTGCGCACGCCGTACCGCTCCATGACCCGGGCGATCAGTTGATCGTCGATTTCGATGTTCGTGCGACCCATGGCTACACCATCATACACCTTCAGGTGTATCGGGAGGTAGCTGCCAACCAGGTGGGGAAACCCAGGTAGCTGCCAACCCTGGGTTGGTATCAGCGCCTGCGCCACCTCACTCCGAGTAGCCGTGGGAAGTGGCGCTGTTTGGCGAGCAAGGGGTCGTCGTTCGCCGCGCTCTGGGCGGGACCGCGCTCCTCCATCCGCTCCAACATCCACCCAGCGGTCGCCGCCGCGTTGAGCAGGTCGGCCATGGTGCGGTGGTGGAAACGGACGGAGTCGCCCCCGGCGAGCTCGTCGGAGTACCCGCGTGAGAAGTAGCGACCGGGGCGCCACATCACCTCGCCGTCGTCATCGAGCATCGGTGACGAGCCGGGCGCGGTCCAGACCGGATGGTTGAGGACCGCGGCGAGCACTCCATCGGCGCGGACCGCGGCAGCAGCTTGGGCGAGGAGATCGGCTTCGTCCTCGATGTGCTCCAGCACGAGGGAGAGGCAAACCCCGTCGAAACTGGCCGGTGCCACCCAGCCGAGATCGGGCAACCGGGCCCGCACCACCGGGCCGTGCCCGGCCGCCTCCTTGAGCAGGAGCAGGGAAATGTCGGTCCCGACCACCCAGCTTCCCCGTTGCGCAAGGCCCGCCATGACCGCGCCGGAACCGCAACCCAGGTCGAGATACCGGTGGCCCGGCTCCGGGTCGAGCAGTTCGAGCACGAGTGGCCAAATCTCCTCCCGGTACTCGGGGTCGCGCTCCGATTCCCCCCGCCACCAGGAGTCGAGTCGTTCCCAGGAGGGTTCGGTCATGGTCCGGCGGTGGCGGCGTCAGGGACCGCCCGGCGCAGGTGACGCCGGCCGGCGAGAAAGGCCATGGCGTAGAGCGCGGCGGCGAGGACGAGAAGCGACCTGTACCCGACCACCAGGGCCAGATACTCGAGCACCCCGCCCACCATCGCCCCGAGCAGGTTGGTACCAAAGGCAGTGGTGGAAGAGGCCGTGTCCTTGAACCTCTGGGCGAAGACCAGGTTGGCCAGGTACACCGGGGCGAAGGCGAGGAGTGTCGCCGTTACCCATCTGAGGGCGATCGGCAGTTGGAGAAGCGCTTCCGGGGGAATCAGCCAGCCCACGGCGAGGGCGCCGAAGAGGAGCGCCCACAACACGGGTGGTGGAGGGAGCCGCCGCAACCTGGCCGTCTCCACCGCCAGGTACACGGTGAGGAGGATCCCGGTGAACACCAGGGCGTTCACCACCCAGGTCGTCCCGAAGAGCAGTGCGAACTGGACGACGTTCTTCGTCTCGAGGAGGAGGAAGGCTGCTCCCATGAAGAACAGGTCGAGGTAGATGAGCATCGCCTTCATCGGCCCTGACACGAGACGGACCGCCACCACTGAAACCAGCAGGATCAGTGCCACCGCCGCCAGGTAGATCCCGGGGAGTCCCGGCTCGCGCAGATAGAGGAAGGGGCGGTCGTCGGTGACCGGTGCGGGAGCCGCCGCAGTCGGCCTGGTTTGCGCCTCGGCAGGACAGTCGATGGCCTCGGGGTCGGTGGAGACCATCAGCGTGGCGAGGCCCCCGGCGTTGCCCACCACCTCGACACATGGGCTGGTGCCAAACACCTCCTCGAGCGTCCGGGAGAGACGATCGATGAGCCACTCCTCGCGGTAGTAGTTGTAGAAGGTGAGGACCCCGCCCGGTGCGAGCAGGTCCCGCGCCTGGGTCACCGCCTCCTCGGTGAACAGAAAGCTCTCCAACCGAAGCGCCGACTGCCCGGAGACCAGGGTGAGCGAGTCGGGCAGGGCGAAGATGATCATGTCGTAGTCACCTTCGCTCCGCTCCATGAAGGCGCGCCCATCGTCGATGTGGACATCGACATCGGGGTTGTCGTAGGGCTGGTCGGGGTGCTTGGCCTCCCCGATCCGATAGATCTCGGGGTCGATCTCGACGGCGTCGACGGTGGATGCGCCCTCCTCCAGCGCCAGGGCTACATCGGTTCCGCTCCCGGCGCCGATGATGAGCATCCGGTCGAGGGGGTGATCCGGTTGCAGCAGTTCGTAGGGACGGAAATAGAGAGGTTCGATCTCGCGCCGCGCCTCCACGGTCGATGCGGCCTGGTGGGGGATCCCATTGACGTTGATCCGGATCCACGGTGATCCGTCCTCGAGCACCGACTCCTTGGTCTCCACCTGGTAGTAGGGCGACCAGGAGAGGCCGGGGAGGAATGTCTGCCAGGCGAGGGCGGCGACGATGGCGGCCGCCGGCACCCACTGGAGCCAACCACGTCCGAGGAGGAAAACGAGGAGGGCGGCGGCAACGATCCCCCACACCAGCGGTGGTGCTCCGAAGAACGAGAGCGCGGCGAACCCGACCGTGCCGGCGATGCTCCCCAGGATGTCGAACCGGTAGGCCTGGAGGGGCTCGAACTTGGCGAAGGTGCGGGCGACCCCGTCGGCGATGGTGGTGAGGATGGCCGCCACAGCCAGGAAGATCAGCGGGAGCATGACCCAAGGGGGCAGGCCGACGCTCTCGTACTCCCCGAAGTAGATGAGCCCGGCGCCGGTGCGGTCCACCTTGGCCGGGAAGAGGGCGACGAACACCACGTACACCGCCAGCAGCAGCGGGGCATATTGGAAGATGGGCCGGCGGCGCCCCGCCCAGAGGAACCCGAGCCCGATCCCGAGGAAGCTCCCCAAGAGGACGAAGTTGGAGAAGAACGACAGGTAGACGACGTTCTCCCCGCTCCACCGGATCAGCGCCAGCTCCACGAAGAGCATCAGGAAGCTGAGGAGAACCAGCCGCACCTTGTCGGACATGGGGGGGCACGCTAGTTACGGAACGAGAGAGGCGGGCGGCGGTCCGATTGCCGGTGTTGTGAAGGCGATTGCCGGCGCTAGACCCCGGCCACGACCTTTGGCACTCGTTCCTTCCGTCGCCCGGGCATCCCCCAACACCTCGCGCAGGAACTTGCCCGTGTAGCTGTCGGGCACCTCGGTCACCTCTTCGGGGGTTCCGACCGCCACCACGCCCCCGCCCTCATCACCGCCTTCTGGGCCGAGGTCGATCACCCAGTCGGCCGACTTGACCACGTCGAGGTTGTGCTCGATGACCACCACCGTGTTGCCGGCGTCGACGAGGCGCTGCAGGACGCCGAGCAGCTTGCGGATGTCCTCGAAATGGAGCCCGGTGGTGGGCTCGTCGAGGATGTAGAAGGTGCGGCCGGTCGACCGCCGCCCCAGCTCGCTGGCCAGTTTGATCCGCTGTGCCTCCCCGCCGGAGAGCGTGGTGGCGGGCTGACCGAGCCGGATGTAGCCGAGCCCAACGTCGTAGATGGTCTGCAGGATTCGAACGATCTTGGGCTGGTTCTCGAAGAATCCAAGCGCCTCCTCGACCGACATCGCCAGGACCTCGGCGATGGTGTGCCCCTTCCACAGGATCTGGAGGGTGTCGCGGTTGTACCGCTTGCCACCGCACACCTCACAGGGGACATAGACGTCGGGGAGGAAGTGCATCTCGATCTTGATGGTCCCGTCACCCATGCAAGCCTCACAGCGGCCACCCTTGACGTTGAAGGAGAACCGCCCCGGTAGGTAGCCGCGGGCCTTGGCCTCCGGGGTCGATGCGAACAGCGTGCGCACTTGGTCGAAGACCCCCGTGTAGGTGGCGGGGTTGGAACGCGGTGTGCGGCCGATCGGCGACTGGTCGATGTCGATCACCTTGTCGAGCCTCTCCACACCGAGAATCCGGCGGTGCCTGCCCGGGAGGTCCCGGGCACGGTGGAGCCGGTGGTGGAGCGCCTTGGAGAGGATGTCGTTCACCAACGACGATTTCCCGCTCCCCGATACTCCGGTGACAGCCACCAGCATCCCCAGCGGGAACTCCACGTCCATCCCCTTGAGGTTGTTCTCTGCGGCGCCGACCACGGTGAGCGAGCCGCCGATCCCGATGCGACGGGTCGCCGGTACCGGGATCGACCGCCTCCCCGCCAGATAGTCGCCGGTGATCGATTCCGGCTCGCTGATCAGGTCCTCGAGGCTCCCCTCGGCCACGATCCGGCCACCGTGCTCCCCCGCCCCCGGGCCGATGTCGACGATGTGGTCGGCGATGCGGATGGTCTCCTCGTCGTGCTCGACCACGATCAACGTGTTGCCCATGTCGCGCAGCCGCACCAACGTCTCGATGAGCCGCTGGTTGTCGCGCTGGTGCAACCCGATCGACGGCTCGTCGAGGATGTAGAGCACCCCGACCAAGCCCGACCCGATCTGGGTCGCCAGCCGGATCCGCTGCGCCTCGCCACCGGCCAGGCTGGTGGCGCCACGGGCCAGGGTGAGGTAATCGAGTCCGACATCGAGCAGGAACTGGAGGCGGGCCCGGATCTCCTTGAGCACCCGCTCGGCGATGTGGCGCTGCCGTTCGTCGAGCGCCAGGTCGTCGAAGAACTGCGCCGCTGCGCTGAGCGAGAGGGTGGAGACATGGTGGATGTTGCTCCCGCCCACGGTCACCGCCAGGGCGATGGGGTTGAGCCGGGCCCCATCGCAGGCGTCGCAGGGGACCTCGCGCATGTACTCCTGGTAGTACTCCCGGGCGGAATCGCTCTCCGCATCGGAGTGGCGGCGTCGCAGGAAGGGGAGCACACCCTCGTAGCTGGTGGTGTACTCGCGCCTCCTCCCGAACCGGTTGGTGTAGGAAACCTTGATCGGCCGCTCGCCGGTCCCTTCCAGCACCGCCCGCCTCACCCGTGGCGGGAGCTTGCCCCACGGCTGGTCGATGTCGAACTTGAGGGTGGCGGCGACCCCTTCGAGGAGACGCTGGAAGTAGCGACCCTTCGATCCCGCCCAGGGAACCACCGCACCGTCGGCGATCGACAGGTCGGGGTCGGGAATCACCAGGTCGGGGTCGACCTGGAACTTGGTGCCGATACCGAGGCACACCTGGCAGGCGCCATATGGGCTGTTGAACGAGAAGTTGCGCGGCTGCAGTTCCTCGAACGACGTGCCGTCGTATGCGCAGGCGAGGTGCTGGCTGAAGGTCAAGGTGGGACCGTCGACCACCTCCACCTTGGCCACGCCGTCGGCGATGTGGAGCGCTGTCTCCAGCGAGTCGGAGAGACGGCGCTCGATTCCCTCACGCCGCACCAGCCGGTCGACCACCACCTCGATGGTGTGCTGGACATAGCGGTCGAGCTTGATCTCCTCGGTGAGCTCGTGGATCTCACCGTCGATGCGCGCCCTGCTGAAACCGTCCCTGGCGAGATCCGCCAAGAGCGCCTCGTACTCCCCTTTGCGCCCTCGCACCACCGGAGCGAGGACCATGAAGCGAGTCCCTTCGGAGAACTCGAGCACCCGGTCGACGATCTGTTGAGGGGTCTGCCGGGCCACCTCCCTGCCGCACTGCGGGCAATGCGGGATCCCGATCCTGGCGTAGAGCAGTCGGAGGTAGTCGTGGATCTCGGTGACCGTCCCCACGGTTGAACGGGGGTTGCGGCTCGCCGTCTTCTGATCGATCGAGATCGCCGGGGAGAGCCCCTCGATGAAGTCGACATCCGGTTTGTCCATCTGCCCGAGGAACTGACGGGCGTAGGCGGAGAGGCTCTCCACGTAGCGCCGCTGCCCTTCGGCGTAGATGGTGTCGAAAGCGAGGCTGGACTTGCCCGAACCGGAGATCCCGGTGAACACGATCAACCGGTCGCGTGGCAACTCCAGCGACAGGTTCTGGAGGTTGTGCTCGCGGGCTCCCCGGATGACGAGCTGGTCAGTGGACATCGGCGCCCGAGGTTACCGGGTGGAAATGACAAGCGTGTAGGCAGCTTTTGCGAGTCTTTGCGACTCCTCGTCAACCGCCCTGCTCGGCGCCTCCCGCATCCAGGGTGGCCGGCATCACGTCGTGGCGGCGCTTGTTGATCTGGACGAGCAGATCGGCGAGCAGACCGACAAGAGCCAGCAGAGCGGCCAAACCGAGCAGCACGAAGGTGTTCCCCGCCACCCTGAAGTCCTTGGTGACCAGGTCGTAGACCAGCTTCGCGAATCCGATGCCTCCGAGCACCGCCGCCGGCGGTCCGAAAACCCGGAGCGGCTCGTAGAGCAGGACCATCCGCACCACCTGGAGCAGGTAGCGCCTGGTGTCGGTCCACCAATGGAACTTGGACTCCCCCCGCCGCGGGAAGTAGTCGATGGGGACGTAACGCACCGAGTAGCCATTGGTGAGAAAAGCCATGGTGAGGGTGGTGACACACGAGAACCCGCGGGGCAGCAGGTAGAGGAACTGGGCGCCGACATCACGCCGGAAGGCACGGAACCCCGAGTTGAGGTCGGGTATGCGGACCCCGGTGAGGTATCCGGCAAGCTTTCGGATGAACCACTTCGCCGGTGCTCGGAGAAAGCGAGCGGTCCCCTGCTCCGAGGTGCGGGCGCCGACCACCTGGTCCCACCCGTCCAGTTCGCCGACCAACTCGGGTATCTGGTCGTTGGGGTAGGTCATGTCGACGTCGGTCCACACCACCACCCGGCCCCGAGCGCTCATCGACCCGAACTTCCGGGCCGATCCGGTCCCCCGATTCTGGGCGAACCTGATCAACCGGATGTCCTCCCGACCCACCAACCGCTCGGCGGAGTCGTCGCTCGAGCCGTCGTCGACCACGATCACCTCATAGGTGAGACTCGAGGCGTCCATCGACTTGTGGATCCGCTCCAACTCGTCGTCGATGTTGTCCGACTCGTTGAACACGGGAAGCACGATGCTGACATCGAGCTCGGGGGGGGAAGACGGCGACACCGTCGGAGAAGGTTACAGCCGAGGTGATCAGGTCCTGGGTTTGGTCGTACCGGGGCGGTGAGTGACTACCTGGTTGCCTCGGCGGCGTCTCGCATCTCGCGGCGTAGCTCGTTGACCTCGTCGCGCAGCCGGGCGGCGTACTCGAAGCGGAGATCCTTCGCCGCCTCGTGCATCTCCTCCTCGAGACTGAGGATCAATCGGGCCAGGTCGTCGCCGGCGAGGTCGAGGGTGCGGCGGACGTCCACCTCCCGCCGCCTCCGCTCGGCGGCCGGGGCCTGGTTCGACTGGAGAAGCTCGAGTATGTCCGAAACCCGCTTGCGAATGGTCTGCGGGTCGATCCCGTGCTCCTCGTTGTAGATCTCCTGGAGGTGGCGGCGCCGGTTGGTCTCGTTGATGGCGCGCTGCATCGAGTCGGTCACCTTGTCGGCGTACATCAGGACCTGTCCGTCGACGTTGCGGGCCGCTCGGCCGATGATCTGGATGAGGCTCGTGTCGGAGCGGAGGAAGCCCTCCTTGTCGGCGTCGAGGATCGCCACCAGTGAGACCTCGGGTAGGTCGAGCCCCTCTCGCAGGAGGTTGATCCCGACGAGGACGTCGAAGTCGCCCAACCTCAGTTCGCGCAGGATCTGGACCCGCTCCAGGGTGTCGATCTCGGAGTGGAGGTAGCGGGCTCTCACCCCCATGTCGAGCAGGTAGTCGGTGAGGTCCTCGGCCATCTTCTTGGTCAGCGTCGTTACGAGCACCCGTTGATCATTCGCCGCCCGTTCCTTGATCTCGTGGAGGAGGTCGTCGATCTGTCCCTTGGTGGGCCGCACCACAACCTCTGGATCGACCAGGCCGGTGGGCCGGACGATCTGCTCGACCACCGTGGGTGTCTGTCGCAACTCGAAAGGCCCGGGCGTTGCCGAGAGGAAGACGACCTGGTTGGCCCTCTCCAGCCACTCGTCGAAACGGAGTGGTCGGTTGTCCATCGCCGACGGCAGGCGGAACCCGTGCTCGACGAGCATCGTCCTTCCGGCTGCGGTCCCCCTCGTACTGGCCCCCGATCTGCGGGATCGTCACGTGGCTCTCGTCGATGACGGTCACGTAGTTCTTGGGGAAGTAGTCGAGGAGCGTGTACGGCGCCTCGCCGGCGGAGCGGCCGTCGAGATAGCGGCTGTAGTTCTCGATCCCCGAGCAGGTTCCCACCTCGCGCAGCATCTCCAGGTCGTAGTTGGTCCGCATCCGGAGCCGTTGCGCCTCGAGCAGCTTCCCGGCCCTCTCCAACTCGGCGAGCCGCTCGCCCAGCTCGACCTCGATCCCCACGATCGCCTTCTCCATCCGCTCCCGGGCGGTGACGTAGTGCGATGCAGGGAAGACGAACATCTCGCGCAGTTCCTCGACCACCTCGCCGGTGACCGGGTCCATCCGCAGCATCCGGTCGACGGTGTCGCCGAAGTACTCGACCCTGACAACGGTCTCCTCGTATGAGGGGAAGACGTCGAGGGTGTCGCCCCTGACCCGGAACCGCCCCCGGGTGAGCGCGATTTCGTTCCGCTGGTAGTCGATGTCCACCAGCCGCCGGATCGCCGCCTGCATCGGGTAGTCGACGCCCTGGACCAGCCGGAGAAGCTGGCCGGCGTATTGCTCGGGCGAGCCAAGGCCGTAGATGCATGAGACCGAGGCCACGATGATCATGTCGTCCCGCACCAACAGCCCCGAGGTGGCGGCGTGGCGGAGCCGGTCGATCTCGTCGTTGATCGTGGCGTCCTTCTCGATGTAGGTGTCGGTCTGCGGGATGTACGCCTCGGGCTGGTAGTAGTCGTAGTAGGAGACGAAGTACTCCACCCGGTTCTCGGGGAAGAACTGACGGAACTCGTTGGCCAGCTGAGCCGCCAGCGCCTTGTTGGGGGCGATCACCAGCGTGGGGCGCTGCACCGCCTCGATGGTCCAGGCGATGGTGGCCGACTTACCCGATCCGGTTATCCCGAGCAGCGTCTGGAAGGAGTCGCCCCGGTTGATCCCCTCCGCCAGCTCTTCGATCGCCTTGGGCTGGTCGCCAGCAGGGCGGAACTCGGAATGGACGGTGAACGGCGGCACCACCGTGAGGATACCGGGGGCGAATGACAAGCTTGTGAGAAGGGGCTCGCTCGCTTCGCTCGCTCGCAGTATTGGGTTATGGGTTATGGGTAATGGGTTCTTCGCGCTCGCAGCTCAGAGAGCAACTGTTCGACTTGCGTGTGCGAGGGCATCGACTTCGTGGAGTCATTGGTCAGGACGTGGTCGGCCCACGTGAGCCATTCGTCCGGAGATGGTTGTGAGGCGATGCGGCGTTCGATGTCTGGGAGGGACATGCCGCGGAAGAGGAGGCGCTGGATGCGGGTCTCGAGTGGGGCGTCGACAACCACTCTCGTCCAGCCGTCACCCATGAAGTCGGTGAGGAGGGGCACCTCGACGGCTACATCGCCGTCGCCGATCATCTGCTCGATCCGAGATCGGATTACAGGATGGGTCAGCGACTCGAGCGTCTCGAGCTCATCGGCATCGTGGAAGACGATCGCCGCCAGTTTGGCCCGGTCGATTTGGCCGTCGGCGACCGCATGGGGCCATTGGCGTGCCACCGCCTCGGCGGCACCACCGCCCGACCCGAGCACTTCGTGGCCGACCAGGTCGGCGTCGATCACTTGCACACCGCGGTCGGCCAGGAGCCGGCCCACAGTGCTCTTCCCCGACCCGATGCCTCCGCTGAGAAGGATCCTGACCCTCAGGTCCACCCTCGCGGACTGTAGCCTGACGGCATGGTGACAGTGGCTGCCAACCCTTGGCGCGACCGGAGCATCCGGCTCGCGCGGATCACTCTTTGGGTGGCGCTGCTCATCGGAGCGGGATTCGACATCACCTACAGCGTGCTCAACCCCTCAGAAGACATGATTTTGACCTACATCGCGGCTGCGGCGGCCACCGCCTACGTCGTGGCGGTCACCGTCATACCGCGGCACGCGTTGCAGCGCAGTTTGGTAAGGGAACTTGCTGCGCTTCTCGGGGTGGGGTTGGTGATGGTCGCGGTCGGGTTTTCTGGTGGGTTGGCCAGTCCGTATCTCCTGTTGTCCGTGGGACCCTCGCTATTGGCTGCGACAACAGCCGGGCTCCGACTTGGAATGTCCACGGCATTCCTCTCAATACTTTCGCTGACGGCGGTGGGCGTCCTCACGGAAGCTGTGAGTATCGAACAACCACGCCCGATCGACCAGTGGGTCCCGCTTGCTCTCTGGTCAGGGCTCTACGTGATTGTGGCGGCCGCTTTCTCCTACGCACGCCGCCTCCTGATTGATCAGGAGAGGCAAACCGAGGCCTACGCCACCGCCTCCGAGGAGGCGTCACGACGAATGCAAAGACTCGATGACACGAACCGCCTGCTCACCGAGCTCGCCTCAATCACTGACTCTTCGTCGTTGAGCCCGATCACTATGGCGGCATCGGCACTCGACAACCTCGAGGCCTCGCTTCCCGTGAACGGGGCCGTGGCGTCGCTCCACGGCGGGCAGGGGCCTGTGGTGGTGGCGCGCCGCGTCCGCCCAGCACTGGCGGGTCCATTGAGACCACCATTGCACTCAACCTTGGCGGTCCTACGGTTGGTGAGGTGGTGCTTGCCACCGACGAGGAACTAGACGAAGAACAACGTGAAGAAGCGGTCGAGCTCCTGCGACCGCTTGCTCTCGGGTTCTCCAACGTGCTGTTGCTCCAAGACATCACGCGTAACGCCATCAAAGAGGAACGGGTGCGGCTGGCAAGAGAGCTTCACGACGAGATCGGCCCGTCGCTCGCCTCGCTGGGTTTGGCCTTGGATGTTGCCGTGATCCAGGGTGTGGAGGACCCAACGCTCGCGGGGAACCTGCAGCGCCTCCGCTCGGACGTATCGATGCTGGTCGAGGAGGTCAGGGCCACCGTCGCCGATCTCCGAAGCACAGGCTCCGAAAGCCTCAGTCAGGCAGTGCTCAAGGCCGCCGCCCAGGCTTCGAACGGAACCGAAGTGGTGGTGGACTTGAGGGAGAACCGGCCACCAAGACCGGCCGTCTCTGGAGACGTCGCCGCCATCGTCACCGAGGCGATCCGCAATGCTCTGATCCACTCGGGATCCGAGAAGGTTCGCGTCGAGGGGGACGTCGATTTCGAGCGGGGATGGGTACAGGTGAGCGACAGTGGAAGGGGATTCGATATCGAGGCGGTGCCCAACGGGCCACTATGGATTGATGGGGATGAGGGAGAGGGCGGCGCGGATGGAAGCCCAGCTCCAATGTCGAAAGCGGTCCCGGGGGAACCACGGTGCGGCTGAGCTGGGGTGGATCGCCATGATCGACGTGATCGTGGCCGACGACCACCAGATGTTCGTGGACGGGGTCACCCAAGCCCTCAACGCCCTACCCGACATGCGCGTGGTTGGCAGAGTGGGTGACGGTGAGGCGCTCATTCGAGCTTCTCGCCAGCCGGGATCCGGACGTCCTGTTGCTGGACATCGACATGCCGGGCGCAACCGGGCTCGAAGTCTTGGAACGGCTCGATCCGCCACCACCGACACTGGTCGTCTCAATGCACGTCGCCGACGGTGACCGTCAAGCGGCGATGGAAGCTGGCGCCATGGGCTTTCTCTCCAAAGGGGTGCCGCTGAGCGATCTTGCGGCGGCGATTAGAGCCGTCGAGGCGGGCGAAGCGCTGGACGACGCCGGCACATTGTCGGATGTGCTCGACCGACACAGAGCGGCGCGGCTTGACCCGGGAGCGGCGGCCCTCACCGAGAGGGAGAAGGAACTGCTCAGACTTCTCGCCCAGGGGGTCACCGCAACCGATGAGATGGCAGAAGCCCTGTTCATCTCGCAGAAGACGGTGAAGAACCACCTCGCCAACATCTACGCAAAGCTGGGGGTAAGCGACCGAGCTCAGGCGGCGGTGGAAGCGATCCGGCTGGGGATCGTCCCCGCGACGAGATTGACCCCCTGATATAGGTCGGGCGACCTATGTCGCAGTGCTCAAGCCGATGATACGGTGACCCGAACCGGAGTCGGAGGAGGTCTGTATGGCAATTTGGACCCATTTGGTATCAGGGTGGATCAGGTTTCGGGACAGCGATCTCGGCGCCAGCCTCGTGGAGTACGCCCTCCTGATCGTGGTGATCGCATTGGTTGCTGTGGCTGGGATGGTCTTGTTGGGGAACGCTCTCGACGCTGCAGTTCGGCAAATCGCCACCGAGGTTGAGGGAGCCCCAGGGCCCTGAGTAGCGCGAATCGCGACTCCGAACCGATGTGAAGGCATAGGCCGGCCGGGATACAACCCGGTCGGCCTTTTGCTACGTCAAGAGCTCCTATTCGGACAGGTCGAGAGCGTGCACCTCTTGCGATGCGGTTCGGGGCTAGAGCCCCGCAAATGCCTGCGACAAGCTGACCGCGGCAGGCCCAAGCAAGATCACCAAGAGTGCTGGGAATATGCACAACACCAGCGGGAACACCATCTTGACCGGTGCTCCGAAGGCCTTCTCTTGAGCCCGCTGCCGACGCTTGCTCCGGATCTCATCCGCCTGGATCCGGAGAACGCGAGCAATCGATACTCCGAATGCCTCAGCTTGAAGCATGGCGAGAAGAAAGGACCGCAACTCGTCCACGTCCGTGCGTTCGAGCAGATGCCGCATCGCATCGCGCCGGCTGACGCCGACCCTCGTCTCCTGGAGCATCCGGAAGAACTCCTCGGAAAGCGGACCAGGCACGGTGGCGACGACCCGGGCCAACGCCGAATCGAACCCGAGCCCGGCCTCGACGCTGATGACGAGAAGGTCGAGAACGTCAGGGAGCGCGTTGCGCATCGCCACCCGGCGCTCTTCGATACGGCGCTGCAACCAGGCGTCAGGTAGCAGGATCCCGGCGAGAATCGACAACGCCGCCAACACGAACCGCATCAGTCCATTGACTTGACTCAGCGCCAAGGCCGCCATAGCCACACCCGCCACGACCAACATGACCTTCACGACCACCCAAGCGTTGGGGTCGAGGCTGCGGCTCACCCCGGCCAGGACCAGCTTGCGTTGGGTACGCCGGGCGAACCCCGATGGGGTGAATCGACCGAATACTCGACCCGCGCCGAGGAATATCGGTGCGATAGCCCGCTCCACCATGGGCCGGCGAAGCGTCTGCTCTCGCAAGGTTCCATCACGCAGGCTTGCCGCGGCCGTAAACCGCCAAGCGGCTGGTTGTAGATGAGGCTCGGGCACGCACCACCCCGCCGCCCACCCAGATACCGAGGGCGGCGACCGCCACAAAGACCAAGATGACGGCGATCAGCAGCGACCACTGCACTTCACACCTCGATCTTCACAAGCCGGCGCAGCCACAAGATGCCGACGATCATCAGCAGGGCGGCGACCGCCAGTGCAACAACACCGATCGGGTTGGTCAACAGAGGCTCCAAGAAGTTGGGGTTGGTGACAAACAAGAAGGCGAAGAGGGCGATCGGGATGAAAACCAGGACCAGCGCGGAGATCCGACCCTCGGCGGTGAGTGCTTTGACCTCACCTCTCAAGCGGTTCCGCGCCACCATCGTGTCGGCGACGGTCTGCAATACCTCGGAGAGGTTTCCCCCGACCTCGCGCTGGATCTCGATGGCCATCACCGTCCATCGGAAGTCCTCGCTGCTCATCCGATCCGATACGCCTTGGAGCGCCTGGACCGCTGGGCGGCCGAGGCGTGATTCGGCCATGGCTCGTCCGAATTCGCGACCTGTCGGGTTGGGGGACTCTCCGGCGACAGACTCGATCGCCTGCACCAACGAATATCCAGCTCGCAACGAAGTCGCCATCAACGTGAGAGTGTCCGGAAGCTGCTGCTCGAACTTGTTCCGCTCCTGCCGCCCGGCCCGCTCGATGAGAGCGAAGACAATAAGAACCGCCAGGAGGAAGACTCCGGCTCCCCATAGCAACGACCTCATCAACACCGCCACCAAGCCACCGGCGACCGCAGCGAGGGCGATGGCTGCGGCGATCGCTTCCCCGGGGCGAAGCAAGATGTTTGCCGAATCGAGCGCCGTGTTGATCGCGCCGGTCAAACCGCGCCGTTGTGCAACAGCCTCCGCCTGTGCGGAGAGATGACGGAATATTGGAAGCCTGCTCAGGATGCCGCCACGTTCGACTGCCGGCTCGGGTGTCCCGTACGCCCTGAGGCGGCCGCCGAGCCGCTCCTCGTCTTCACGGCCCCACGCCAAGATGAGGACGAACATGGCGACAACGGCGAAGGCTGCCACTGCGATCAGGATCCGCAGCGTGTTCGGGCTGGCCGGAAGGCTCGATGTCCGGTAGTAGGTCGACGGAGGGACCACCACGGTCGTTGTTGGAGCCGGCACGGTGGTGACCAGGAAGCCGGGCGACTAGGATTGGCTGGCGGTGGCGACGAAGTCGTCGCCATATATGGCGCCAAATGTGACCTCTGTGTATCCGGACTCCGCTGCGGTGAACCTCGCCACCACACGATTCTCGAGTGCGCTCCCGATGTCCTCGAACAGACCCGACCAGATCCTCAGGATCTGTCGGTGCATACTCTCCACCCGTCTGGTCGGCCATCTGCTGCAACGGCTCTCGATCAAACGGACCGCACAATGCCGACGCTGAAGATGGTCATGTCGGCGCTCACGTGCCTCAGCGATGGCCTCCTCGAGGGTGTGGGTGGAATCGTCGTATTCACACCATCGGTCAGGACGATGGCGTTGGCGTTCGAGGTCGCTCATTGGCGAACATCTCAGCGGCCTCGAACACTGCGTCATAGAGCGGCGTTTGTCCGCCCAGCACTTCGATCGACTCGATGAAGGTGCTGAGCTCGTCCGCGTCGGAAGTGAAACCCAACGTGTCGAATGGCGGTGGTCCAAAGGCAATCACCGCCACCTCGTCCTGCGGCTGCTTCTGATCGACAAAGGCGAGCGCTGCAAGCTTGGCCTCATCGAGCTTCTCCCCTTCCATGCTGTTAGAGGCGTCGATCGCCAGCACCACACCTGTCGTGGTGCCCGACTCACTAATCGTTCAATGCTCTGGATACGATTCTCGAGGGACCGTGTTGCCGTCCTCGGTGATCGTGATCAGATCGGGGTCGAGCGGATCGAGCATATTGACTCCGTCGATCACCATGATGACCGCCGGATAATTGTCGATATCGAGCGTCGAGATCTCGATGGTCGGGCTCGGGAACTTGTGCAGCCGCTGGACCGCTGCCAAGGACCACGGCCAGCACGGCCAGCATGAGCACCGACTCGGACTCGGTTCATTGGACGACTGAGAAAGAGTCGCTTCGACGCACCAGCGACTCGGCGTCGAATGCGTCCAATGGCACGTCGATACCGACGTCGAGTAGGTGGTCGAGGAACTCGGGGCGGCGACCGGTCGCCTTGAGGCGGCCGAGGAATCGCCCGTCCTCATCAATTCCCATCCCATAGTCGAACAGGAAGAGATCGCGCAGTTCGATCTGGTCGCCGACAATGGCGCCTACTTCGGTCACGTGGGTGACTCGCCGCGACCCATCCCGCAACCGGGATAAGTGGATGATGAGGTGGACCGCCGACGCGATCTGCTCACGGATGGCGCGGACAGGCAACTCGAAACCGGACATGAGCACCATGGTCTCGATCCGGGAGAGCGAATCGCGTGGAGAGTTGGCGTGGACCGTTGTCAGCGAGCCATCGTGGCCGGTATTCATCGCCTGGAGCATGTCGAGCGTCTCTCCGCCTCGAACCTCGCCCACGACAATGCGGTCGGGCCGCATCCTCAGTGCGTTACGTACCAGATCGCGAATCGTCACTTCGCCCTTGCCCTCGAGGTTGGCGGGGCGCGACTCCAGGCTGAGCACGTGATCCTGATGCAACTGGAGCTCGGCGGCGTCCTCGATGGTGACAATGCGCTCTTCGGTGGGGAGGTAGGAGGAGAGCACGTTGAGCGTCGTCGTCTTACCGGAGCCTGTCCCGCCGCTGATGATGATGTTGAGACGACCGAGCACACAGGCTCGGACGAGGTCGGCCAGCTGAGGACTCAGCGTTCCGAGGCTGATCAGATCATGCTCCGTGAAGGGGTCGACGGCGAACTTTCTGATGGTGAGGAACGGCCCGCCTATGGCGAGGGGATGGACCACGGCGTTGACCCGGGAGCCGTCGGGGAGCCGGGCATCAACCATGGGGGTCGCCTCGTCTACACGACGACCCACTTGGCCGACGATCTTGTCGATTATCCGGCGGAGATGGATGCCGTCCACGAATCGGATGGGTGTGGGGACGATCTTGCCCGCCCTCTCCACGAATACCTCGTATGGCCCGTTGACCATCACCTCGGTGACAGTGGGGTCGTTGAGCAGAGGGTCGATGGGCCCGTAGCCGAGCACGTCACTGGTGATCTCGGAGAGCAGATGGTCGCGTTCCACCTTGGAGAGGCTGGATCGAGCCTCTTTGTCGAGCGACCGCTCCAACGTCTCCAATACCCGGCGCCGCAATTCGTCATCGGTCAACGCCCGGTCGTAAAGGACGGGTCCGAGCTCTTCGATGACACGGAAATGCATGCTGACGCGCAGCTCTTCGTGCAGCGTTGCAGACGGCTGGGTACGGCCCTCCGCCAACGCCGCGGCTACCCGTTCTGATAATGACGCCATGCTCACCCCCGCCCCTTGGTCCCCCGACCGAATAGGTCCATGCTACCGAAGCCCGGTGACATCTTCATGAGCGCCACCAGGACCGGCGTCCCCTTACCGGAGTGGCTCGAGCGCCCGTAACCAGCGCTGCCACTTCTTCGAAACCCCTCGATGTCTTCGACTTTGGAGATCCCAGCACGACCGGCCTGCCTTCGTTGACCGAGGCGGGAATGGCGGCGTCCGATGGGATCCGCGCCGCTACCTTCACCCCGAGCGTCTTCTCGATCTCCCTCTCGTCGAGCCGTGCGCGGGCGTTGGCCCGGTTGAGAACCAGGTTGATCTTCGACGATGGGAACTTGAGCAATCGCAGCGTGTCCAGTGCCAGCTTGGCGTTCTTCACCGAGAGCAGGTCCATGTCGACCATGATCAGCACGAGATCAGACCGTTCCAGGAGCGAGAGCAGCATCTCGTCGAAAGACGAGGAGGTGTCGATAACCACAACGTCGAACATCGAGCGCATCACACCCACGATGTCGATCATCGAAGACACGCTGATCTCGTCGGCGTAGGATGGCTCCAATGGGGCGGGGAGCACCCGGAGTCCGCTGGGATGCCTCGCCAGCACCGAGTCGACCAGTGCCTCGTCCAGCCGGTCGATGTCGTGGACGATGTTGATCACTGTGAGGCGCGGCTCGAGCTGGAGCACCAGGCTGTCGTCGCCGAACTGAAGGTCGGCGTCCACCAGCGCGACACGACCGTCGCCCAACTGCTGGGCGAGCAACACCGCCAGGTTGGAGGCGAGGACGGTCTTACCGCTCCCTCCTTTTGGAGACATCACGGTGACCACGCGTCCCTCGCTCGGCAACGGCGCTAGTTCCACCGACGGCCGACGGCGTAACAGGGGCGCCACGGCCTCATCGAGACGCTCCTCGGTGAGAGGAGGCTCGATCACGTCGCGCACCCCGGCACGCATGGCGGCGCGCAGCACGCTGGGCTCGATGTCAGCAGCCACCAAAATGATTCCAAGATCTTCGTTCTCCTCACGGAGAATGGCGGCGCTCTCCATTGCCGGCTCGGACGCGAACGACGGGCCGAGTACCACTACCCAGGCGGTGCCATCCTCGATGCGACGCTGGACATCGGTGAGGAAACGGACAGTTGGTACCTTGCCGTCCAGCGCTCGTTTCGTTTCATCGAGGAATTCTTCGTCGTCATCGACGACGATCACTCCGCCTTCCTCGCCGATCATCGGCCGCCCTCGGAGAGTGCTGGCAGCTCCATCAGTCAACCTCGAAGTACTCGTCGAGGACCCCCGCGTCTTCCCCGAAGAGCGAGTCGATCACCACGCCGCCGGTCTCCTCGACTGACGAAGTCGTCGGTGGCCAATGTGAGCCAGATGTCTCCCGCCTCGACGGCGAAAACCAATTGCTCGGCCTCCTCAGAGTTGACCTCCAAGGTGACCAGTTGTACTCGATCGACCAGCGACCCGTTCCCGCCCGCGGTTTCAGGTGTGGTGGGTGCAGTAACCGAACCGTCCTCAGAAGGCGTCGGCGCAGGCGCCGACACCGTCGCCGAATCGTCGCCGTCTGGGAGGACTACCTGGTCATCGACGGCCAGTACGTGCTTGTTGAAGAGGACGTAGCGGGTCAATGTCTTGGTGATGGTGTCTGGCTCACCACTTCCGGACTCCTGCTGAGGGTCAAGAGCGGGGGCATCCTCTGTGATGGGAGTGCCCTCGACCTTGAGCGTCACCAGGACATTGACACGTGTCGCCTGGGCGGATGAAACCAGCAACGGCTCTGCTGGCCTCGACGGGCACAGTCACCGCCTGGTTCCCGCTGCTCGATTACCTGGTCGAGCGACTGCGCTGCCTGTACCGGGTCGATCCACATGTCGGTGGTGACGAACCACCCCCTCCGGAATCGGTCCGGCGGCCACTTTTCCTGACAGCGCTTGATCGAGCCCGACCTCACCGGCGGCGAGTGGCTCGGTGTCAACTGCCAACTCCGGCGTCAGCTCGACGACCTCGTCGCTCACCTCCAGACCGTCATCGAATTGCTGGATCACGAGGTCGCCACTCGTTCCAGCCTTCGATGCGAGCTAGCGTGCGATAAACCTGCTCGAGCGTCAGTTTCCGCGCATCCGCTCGTTCTGGACGCCGGTGAGGAATCGGTATACGGCGAAAGCTGCCACCCCGGCAAGCAGCAACGCAACGATGAGGACCAGGGTCCGTCTTCCCATTCAACGCTCCTCGGCCAAAGACAGGGTCATTCGGACCCTTCCCACCAGGGTTCCATCGGCCGTGAGACCCGTTCGGTTGAGCGGCGAGTGCGGGGACCGCGCCTCAGCGGCGCCCGATCCCACGTTCTTTCAGCTCTTGAAGGATCGCCTCGAGGGAGGCGTCGACGCTGACCGCCGGGCGCTCTTCCTCGGGCTCGCGCTCGAATTCGTGTCTGGTGGGAGGACGGCGCTCGGGCCGGCTCGTCGGCGCTGCCGCAGCCGCCGCTGCCGGCGGCTCGCGCCTCTCCGACCAATCGGGAAGCGCCTGCTTGATCGACAGGCTCACCCGACGGCGCTCCTCCTCCATCTCGGTCACCTTGACCTGGACGCGCTGTCCGATCGAAAGCTCCAGCTCGGGTGACTCCACCCGGTGGATCGCGATCTCGGAGACGTGCACCAAACCTTCGACACCGTCGCCCACGGAGACGAACGCTCCGAAGGGGACCGTCTTGGTCACCACACCCTCGACCACAGAACCGACGCTGTTCTCGCGGATGAAGGTCACCCACGGATCCTCGAGTGTCTGCTTTATCGAGAGCGAGATCCGCTCGCGGTCGAGATCGACCTCGAGCACCTTGACCGTGACCTCGTCGCCCACCTTGACCACCTCGCCGGGGTGGTTGACGTGCTGCCAGGAGAGCTCGGAGACGTGGACCAGACCGTCCATGCCGCCGAGGTCGACGAAAGCGCCGAAGGCGACGACCGACGACACGACACCCTGACGTACCTCGCCGACCGCGAGCTGGTCGAGGAACGCCTGGCGCTGCTCGGCCTGCTCTTCCTCGAGGTAGGCGCGGCGGGAGAGCACGACGTTGTTGCGGTTGCGATCGAGCTCGATGACCTTGGCCTCGATCTCCTGACCGACGTACGGGTCGAGGTCGCGCACCCGGCGCAACTCGACGAGCGAAGCAGGAAGGAAGCCGCGCAGGCCGATGTCGACGATCAAACCGCCCTTGACCACTTCGATCACCGGGCCACGCACCGTGCCGCCCTCATTGGTGATCTGCTGGATGCGGTCCCAGGCACGCTCGTACTGAGCCCGCTTCTTGGAGAGGATGAGCCTGCCCTCTTCGTCCTCCTTGTTGAGAACAAGAGCCTCGATCCGCTCACCGACCTGGACCACTTCGCCCGGGTTGACGTTGTTGCGGATCGACAGTTCCTCGGTGGGGATGATTCCCTCGGACTTGTAGCCGATGTCGAGCATCGCCCCATCGCCATCCACGGTCACCACAGTGCCCTCGACGATGTCGCCTTCCTTGAACTCGAGCACGGTGTGCTCGAGGGCGGCGACGAAGTCGTCGGCGATCTCATCGGGGAGGTCACCCACGTTGGGTGCCACGATCGCTGCCGGACCGGGTGGACGAGATCGGCGTTCCGCGTCCCGCTCGCGCCTGCCGGCTCGGTCGCAGCCGAAGGGGTCTCTTCCGGCGTCGACTCGACAACATCGACCGAAGCGGCGACGGCCTCGATCTGATCGGCGGTGACCTCGGACTCGTCGGCGGTCTCACGTCGTCAACCACGTCGGAGGTCTCGACTTCATCGGTCGACATCGACTGTCTCGGCGCTATCGGCAACCTCGGACTCGTCGGCGGTCTCGACTCGTCGAACACGTCGAGTCTCGGTCGGTCACATCAGCTGTCTCGGCGTCGGCGACCTCGACTTCGTCGGCGGTCTCGACGATCTCGGTCTCGTCGATTCGCTCTTGTCAATCGCCTCGGAGACCGGCTCTGGGGCCGTGTCATCCGTCTGCTCGACTGGCTCGGCAGCCGTCTCGTCCGGGGTCTCGGTCTCGCCGGACTCTTCGGCCGCGGTCACACCATCGATCTCATCGATGGTGGTTGTCGCCGCCGTTGTCGCCTCGTCGGGCGCACGCGACGGCTCGTGTTCGGTGGTCATGGGTGGTTTCTTACCTCCAAGGGATTCGCCGCCGCCGCAAGGGCAGGGCGTCCGGAAATCGTAGCAGGTCGGACGGGGTCAAGCCTTGGTGTCGGCCAGCGTGGCACCCGAGGCCAGATCGGCGCGTAGCGGCACCCGCAGTTTGGTCACGCCCTCCATCACCTCGACGATCAACTCGCCTGCCGCCGCCTCTTCACCGGCGGGTGTCTCCATCACAAGCTCGTCGTGAATCTGGAGGAGGAGCGTGGTCTCCATGGCTTCGTCGACCAGCCGTCTGTCGAGTTCGATCATCGCCTTCTTGATGATGTCGGCCGCCGTTCCCTGTACCGGGGCGTTGAGCGCCATCCGCTCGCCCATCTGACGGACCCGGAAGTTGTCGCTCTGCAGCTCCGGGAGGTAGCGGCGCCGTCCGAAGAGGGTGGTCGTATAACCGCGGTTGCGTGCCTCGGTGACCGTGCCCCGCATGAAGTCGCGCACATCGGGGAACTGTGCGAAGTAGGCGTCGATGTGCTCTTTGGCCTCGTCGCGCGATATCCCCAGCCGGTCGGCCAGGCCGAACGCCTCCATCCCATAGAGCAGGCCGAAGTTGATCACCTTGGCCCGGCGTCGCATCTCCGGCATAACGTTCTCCGGCTCCAGACCGAAGACCCGGGCGGCGGTTGCGGTATGGATGTCCGCGTCGGACTCGAACGCCTCGACGAGCCCCGGGTCGCCCGACATGTGCGCCAGCACCCGCAGTTCGATCTGCGAGTAGTCGGCCACCATGAAGCGCCACCCCGGCCGGGCGACGAATGCCCGTCTGATGGTCCTGCCGGTCTCGGAGCGGATCGGGATGTTCTGCAGGTTGGGACGGTCCGAGGAGAGCCGGCCCGTCGTCGCCGCCATCTGGTTGAACCGGGTGTGGATCCTCCCGTCGGACCCGACCAGCGGCAGGTAACCGTCGACATAGGTCGAGCGGAGCTTCTCCAGCTCCCGATAGCGGAGTAGTAGCTCGACCATGGGGTGGGCATCGGCCAGCTTGGCCAGCACCGATGCGTCGGTGGAGGGCACACCGGTGGACGTCTTCTTCAAAGCGGGCAGCCCCAGGGTCGTGTAGAGGACGTGCCGGAGCTCCTTTGTCGAGTTGACGTTGAACGGCTCGCCGGCGGCCCGGTGGATGTCGCGCTCGAGGGTGGCCAACTGGTCACGGAGACTCTCCCCCAGCTCCTCGAGATAGGGCTGGTCAACCCCGATCCCGGCCGCCTCCATTCGAGCGAGGACCGCCACCAGCGGCGCCTCGATCTCGGCGAAGAGCTCGAGCTCTCCCCGCTCCTCGAGTTCGGTGTGGAGCTCTTCGGCTAGCCGCCCGGTGACCACCGCCCTCCGACCGGCATCGGCGACGTCGGGGCCCTCCGAGAAGTCGAGCATGCCCTGGGCGCTCGCGGCAGGGTCGCCCTCCTCGCCCGGCCCAAGTTGGATGCCGAGGTACCGCAGCGAGAGCTCTCCCAGGTCGTATGTCCTGGTCGCCGGTTGCACGACATAGGCAGCGAGAGCGGTGTCGAAGAGCGGACCGTCGACGGGCAATCCCTGCTCGACCAGATGGCGGAGCAGATCCTTGGCGTCGTGCGCCACCCGATGGCGGGTGCCGTCCCCGATCGCTTCGAGCAACGGGCCGGCCGCTGCCAACGGCACATACCGGGCTGCTCCATCGTCGGGAACGGCCAGCCCGCCTAGAGCATCGCCCTCCCAGACCGGCACCAGCACCAATGGACTCGATTCGGCGAGCCGGGCGACCTCACCGGTGTCGCTGACGGTTGTGACGTCCACATCGAGCGTCTCGGCGCCCGTCGGTTGGTCGGACCAGAGGGCGTCGAGCTCGTTGAAGATGCTGTGGAACTCGAGGCTCTCGAACAGATCCTTGGCGACCCGGCGGTCCCACGGGGCCCGGATCAGCTCCGTCGGGGACACGCCAAGGTCGAGGTCGTCGACCAGGCGCATGAGCCGCTGGTTGAGGAAGACCTGCTCGCGATGCTCCTCCAAATTGGATTTGAGCCGCGGGCTGTGGTCTTCCAGATGCTCGTAGATGCCCTCGAGGTCGCCGTACTCGGCGATGAGCCGAGAGGCGGTCTTCTCGCCCACACCGGGGACACCGGGGAGGTTGTCGGAGGTGTCGCCACGCAGCGAGGCGTAGTCGAGATACTGGTCCGGGCGGATCCCATACCGCTCCTCCACATACCCGGCATCGGCCAGCACGGTGTCTGAAATGCCCCGACGGGTGTAGAGCACCTTGAGATGGTCGCCCACCAATTGGAAGCTGTCGCGATCGCCGGTAACAACTAGGACATCCCACCCGTTCTCGATCGCCTTTCCGGCAACAGATGCGATCACGTCGTCGGCTTCGTACCCCTCCAGCTGCAGCTGGGAGTAGCCGAGGGCGTCCATCACCTCGCGGATCAACGGAAGCTGGCTGCGGAACTGATCGGGCGCGCTGCTCCGATTCGCCTTGTACTCGGAGTACTCGGCGAGGCGAAAGGTGTCCCGGCTGACATCCCAAGCGACTGCGATGGCATCGGGATGGTGGTCGCCGACCAGCTTGAGCAGCATCCGGGTGAACCCGTACACCGCGTTGGTGATCTGGCCAGATTTGGTTCCCAGATCGGGCGGGAGGGCGAAAAAGGCGCGATAGGCGAGGCTATGACCGTCGAGAAGGGCGAGCGTTGGCATCGGATCCGCTGGTGAGATGGTGTTGCTGACCTTAGGACCCGCTCAACCGCCGTCGAGCCGGGCAAGCAGCGTTTCTCGCTGGCTCTCGAGCCGGCCTCTGCGGGCGGCCAGGTCGGCGAGGACGCGTTCGAACCGCTCGACATCGGCATGGGCGCGTTGAGCGTCGGCGCGGTCCCCCGGGTTACCGGTCACCGCCGCGTCGCGCTGGAAGTCGTCGTCGAGTGACCGCAGCATGTCGAGTTCGGCCGAGGTGCGTGATTCTTGCTCCCGGAGCTCGATGATCCGCTGGTTGACCTTGAAGAGCTTGGCCTCGATGCGACTTCCCATGGCGCGATGATACCGGCGAACATGTGTTCGGAGCTCTTGGCGGCGAAACCAACTACACTCGCCCCCTGCCGGAGTGGCGGAATTGGTAGACGCGATGGACTCAAAATCCATTGGGGGCAACTCCGTGCGGGTTCGAGTCCCGCCTCCGGCACCAGCAGAGAGACGGCAGACGGCAGACGGCAGACGGAAGGCAAGAGAGACCGGCCGGGCGGGACACTCCGCGGGAGTGGTTTCCGCAAGGCGATTGGGTGGGGTAATGTCGTTGCCGAGCAACGGCCATCTACCAGACCGAATCGACAACGTCCTGCCGCATCCCCCCACTCCCCCACTCCCTGGCTGGGCGTTTCGGAATCTTGGTGGATGGCCGTGGCTCGTTATTCGGTTCACCGGCTCCTGGCACGCTCCACTGGTGATCTAGGCCGAGAACCCAGAGCTCGGTTCCCAGAGCTCAGATTGCTAGCGGTGCACGTCCAACGCAGCACGGAATTCGCCGACGGCGGTGGTCAACCGCTCGATGGCGTCGTCGGTGTTCTCCGATTCCAGTACGAGACGGACCAGAGCCGAACCGACGATGACCCCGTCTCCGTACGTCGCGACCGCTGCCGCCTGATCGGGTGTCGAGATGCCGACGCCAAGCACCAAGGGCACATCGGTGATCTCCCGGACCCGGCTCGATAGGTCGGAGACATGGCTGCTCAATTCGGACCGCTCCCCGGTCACGCCGAGGTCGGCCACCCCGTAGATGAAGAGTGGCCGTGCCGCCGCCACGCGGCGGAGACGCTCGTCACCCGTGGTGGGTGCGACGAACTGGACCATTCCGAGCGCGTGGCGGGCGGCGGCAGAGGCCACCTCGTCGGACTCCTCGAGTGGAAGGTCGGGGACGATCAACCCATCGGCGCCCGCTTCGGCGAGACGCCGGCAGAACTCTTCCGCTCCCATCCGGAGGACCGGGTTGGCATAGGTCATCGCCAATAGGGGGCGGCCGGTGTTCTCGGCGACCCTCTCGATCGTCTCCAATGCCACCCGCATCGACGTGCCCGCCGCCAGTGCGGCCTCGCTCCCCCGTTGGATGACCGGCCCGTCCATCAACGGGTCCGAGTAGGGGATTCCAACCTCGAAGCCGTCTGCGCCGGCTTCGGCCATGGCGGCAAAGAGGCGCGGTGACGAATCGGGGTCGGGTAGCCCGGCCGTCATGAAGGGAAGAAAGGCGGTGCGTCCCGGTTCGAACAACCCCGCGACCCGGTTCACCGCAGCTTGGCCTCGATCTGGTGGACGTCCTTGTCACCGCGACCCGACAGGCAGACGAGCACGGTCCGCCCGGCGAGCGACTCCTTCTCGCGTGCGAGCCATGCGATGGCGTGGGCCGACTCCAGCGCCGGGATGATGCCCTCGGTCCTGGCGAGGAGACTCAACCCCTCGAGAGCCTCGTCGTCGGTGACCGAGTCGTAGCGGGCCAACCCGGCGTCGCGCAGGTAGGCGTGCTCCGGGCCAACTCCCGGGTAGTCGAGCCCGGCCGATATCGAGTGCGCCTCGAGCACCTGGCCATCGGCGTCCTGGAGCATCAGGGTCCACGTCCCATGGAGAACCCCGGGCGACCCGGCTCCGACCGATGCGCCGTGACGGCCGCTCTCGATCCCCTCTCCGGCGGCTTCCACTCCGACCAGGTCGGCGGCTCCTCCCAGGAACGGGTGGAAGATCCCGATGGCGTTCGATCCGCCGCCGACACACGCCACCACCACGTCGGGCGTCTCGCCGTCGAGTTGGGCGATGCACTCCTCGCCGATCACCTTCTGGAACTCGCGGACCATCCAGGGGTAGGGGTGCGGGCCGACCACCGACCCGATCACATAGTGGGTGTCCTCGACCGAGGCCACCCAAGCCCGCAAAGCCTCGCTCACCGCGTCCTTCAACGTCCCGGCACCACTGGCCACCGGGACGACCTCGGCCCCGAGCAGCCGCATCCGCACCACGTTGAGCTCCTGGCGCTCAATGTCCACTTCGCCCATGTACACGGTGCAATCGAGGCCCATGGCGGCGGCTGCCGTGGCAGTGGCCACCCCGTGCTGGCCGGCCCCTGTCTCCGCTATCACCCTGGGCTTTCCCATCCGGACAGCCAGAAGGCACTGACCGATGGCGTTGTTGATCTTGTGCGCCCCGGTGTGCGCCAGGTCCTCCCTCTTGAGCAGGACACGCATCCCGAGCTCGGCGGAGATCCGTCGCGCCTCGTAGAGCGGTGTGGGCCGGCCGGCGAACCCGGCCAGCCATGTCTGGTACTCGGTGACGAACCGGGGGTCGGACCATGCATCGGCGAACGCCGACTCCAACTCGGCCAATGCCGGCATCAGAGTCTCTGGGGCGAACCGCCCGCCATAGTCGCCAAACCGCCCATCTCCGTCGGGACGGTCGAGCGGAGCCGGGATCACGATCGAGCCGCCTTGGCCCGCTCGACGTACATGCGGACTCGCTCTGCATCTTTCACGCCCGGAGCCGTTTCGAGCCCGCTCGATGCGTCGACACCGAAAGGGCGGACTTCGGCGACTGCATCGGCGACGTTCTCGGGACCAAGCCCGCCGGCGAGGACGAAGTCACGGTGCTGGTCTCCGATGGAGCTCCAGTCGAAGGTCAGACCCGAACCACCGTGGAGACCGGGCGCCGCGTTATCGAGCAGCGGGATCTGACCCGATGGGACGGTGTCCAGGTCCACGGCGCCGTTGATCCGCACCGGCCAGAGGACCCGGATGCCGCTTTTCTGCGCCATCTGCGCCGCCGTCGGCTGCGTGGCGGCCGTATGGCTGGACCCCGTCGGCCCCGGTCTGCTCGACCGCCTCGATCAGCTCGTTTGGCGACATGCCGACCGTCACCAAGATCTTCGCCACCGGGATACCCGTGCCGAGACTGCGCGCCTGCTCGATCGTGACCCGGCGCGGCGATACCGCGAGCACGAAGCCGATGGCGTCGGCTCCTGCCTGCACTGCGACCTCGGCAATCGCCCGCTCGGAGACCCCGCAGACCTTGACCCATGTCACAGCCGGGCGGCTCCTTGCCGGACGGCAGCGTCTCCCGTTTCTGCGGCTAAGAGCTGCGCCACGGCCGCCGCCGGGTCGGTTGCGCGCACCAGGCTCTCCCCCACCAAAACGGCGTCGTAACCCGACGGCAATCATCCGTGTCACGTCGGCGGGTCCGGTGATCCCGCTCTCCGCAACGCGTCCTTCGAACCCTTCGAGCCGACGAGCCAGTCGTTCGGCGATACTCAGATCGAGATCGAAGGTGGCCAGATCTCGAGCGTTGACGCCGACGAGACTGGCTCCGGCGGCGCGGGCCCTTTCCGCTTCCACCTCGTCGTGGATCTCTACCAGCGCCTCGATTCCGGCCTCTGCCGCGGTGGCTATCAGCCTGGCCAGCATGTGATCCTCGAGGGCGGCGACGATCAGCAGGACGGCATCGGCGCCGATCGCCCGGCTCTCCCAGATCTGCGCCGGGTCGAGCATGAAGTCCTTGCGGAGCACAGGGACGTTCACCGCCGCCGCGGCCGCTCTGAGATCGGCGATGCTCCCGCCGAAGAACTCCGGTTCGGTGAGGACCGAGATGGCCGCCGCACCGCCCGACTGGTACGCCGCGGCGAGGGCCGCCGGGTCGAGATCAGGCGCCAGCACGCCCCGCGACGGAGAGCGCCGCTTGACCTCGGCGATCACCCGGGCACCGGGTGCGGTGACCGCCGCAGTCAGCGAACGCACAGGCGGTGACCGGAGCGCCGCACTGCGGAGCTCTGCCGATCGAGCCGCCAGATCGGGGATTCGACGGCGGACGGTTGCGATGATCTGGTCGAGCATCTCGAAGGAACGGTACAGCCGAGAGTGGTCAGTCCCGACCCGCCACCAGGGGCAGTTCGCTCACCCTGGCCGGCGCCTTGCCCTGATCCCAACGAACCTCGACCCGATCACCCGGCGACACCTCGCGCCGCACCAGCGCCAGCCCGACAGGAGCTCGGACCGTGAGCGACTCGGCCACCGATGTGATCGCACCCACCTGACGGTCATCCATCCAGAGTCCGGCGCCCTCCGGGGGGAGCACGTTGGTCTCGATCACCACCCCGCGCAGCAGGCGGTTGACATGGCCCCGTGAGTCGATCCGGGCGACCAGCTCCTGGCCCAGGTAACAGCCCTTGGTGAACGAGACCGTTTCCTCCACCACCCCGGCCTCCTGGGGGATGGTCCGCTCGTCGACATCCACGCCCATCACCGGCTCGCCCGCCTCGACCCTGACCGCCCGCCATCCCAGCAACCCGGCGGCAACCGCCCCCGCAGTGCTCAACCGCTCCATCGCGCCCTCACCGGCCACGAAGAACCGGGGATGCGGGCCAAGCGGGGCCCTCGCAACCAGGAACCCTTCATCGTCGTGCCACCCGGGTGGGACCGTCAGCCCGGCCCGGGCCAGGACGTGCTCGGAATCCGGGCCGATCAGGTCGACCATCGGCCGCTCGTCGAGCCGCAGGCTCAGCTTCACCCGGATCTTGTATTGGGAAAGGTCGTCGAGCACGGTCTGCGCCACCCCGGCATCAGCGATCATCGCCACCCGATCCTCGCCACGGAGCAGCCACAGCAGCGCCCGCAGCTTGCCCTGCGGGCCGAGAAGCAACGACCTCGCCACCTCACCGACAGGTAGGGCCGCCACCTCCTGGGATAGGAGGTCCTCGAGGAAGCGGACCGCGTCCGGGCCCTCGGCAACCACCATCTGGTGCCTTGCTTCAACCACACCGGCGGCGCTCCGCAGTGCGGAGTACTCGGCGAGGACGTCCACGTCACCCGACATCTTGAGCCAATCGGAGAGCCGTCAGAGCGGCCGCCGCCTTGTTCATCGTCTCCTCGTACTCGGCGCCCGGCTCGCTGTCGGCCACTATCCCTGCCCCCGCCTGGACCCAGGCGGTCCCGTCCGCCACCACGACGGTACGGAGGCATATCGCGGTGTCCACGTTGCCCGAGAGGTCGAGGTAGCCGACGGCGCCGGCGTACGGACCGCGAGCCACCGGCTCGAGTTCGTCGATTATCTCCATGGCGCGCACCTTGGGCGCGCCAGAGACCGTCCCATGGGGGAAGGTCGCCCGCAGGACGTCCACCGGGCCGATCCCGGGTCGGAGTTTTCCAGACACCCCCGAGACGATGTGCATGACGTGGGAGTAGCGCTCGACCGACATCAGCTCGTCCACGGTGACGGTGCCGAACTCGCTCACCCTCCCGACGTCGTTTCTCGCCAGGTCGACCAGCATGACGTGCTCGGCAAGCTCCTTCGGGTCGTTGAGCATCTCCTCTTCCAAGGCCAGGTCCTCCGCCGGCGACGAGCCCCGGCGGCGGGTCCCAGCGATCGGTCTGCTGTAGACCACGCCGTCGCGCACCCGGGTCATCAGTTCAGGTGACGAGCCGGCAACGATCACGTCAGGATGGCTCACATAGAAGAGGAACGGCGATGGGTTGATCAGCCGCAACGCCCGATAGACGTCGAACGGCTTGCCGTCATACCCGCTGGAGAGCCGCTGGCTGAGCACTATCTGAAACGCCTCACCCTGTTTGATCTGGTCTTTGGCGGAGCGGACCGCCGCCTCGAAGGCCGGCTGGTC
This sequence comes from uncultured Actinomycetes bacterium, assembly GCA_963733905.1. GTDB lineage: Bacteria > Actinomycetota > Acidimicrobiia > Spongiisociales > DATADW01 > DATADW01. Next base: position 539,300 of record CAVTEU010000007.1, read on the forward strand.
CATGGTGGACTCGTACCGGCCGTCGAGCGCAGCCATCGTCGACGGTGCAGGCCGCGGCTCGTACGGCGCCGCCGCCCCGAGCCGGCGAGTCGACTCGTCGAGAGCGGCTACCGCGTCATCCCAGTCGGTGCCAGGGTCCGGGCCGGGGCGGATGTTCCGCACCAGAGTGACCACTTCGGTGAACCGGTCGTATGCGGCAAGCGACCCCACGGCATGCCACACCATCTCGGGCAGCCCGCGATCGTCGGGGGGCATGGCGGGAAGGTGCTCGATGTAGCGGACGCAGTCGTACCCGAGGTACCCGACCAGCCCGGAATGGAGCGGTGGCAATCCGGCGAGGTCGGGTGCCGTGAGGTTGGAGAGCACCCGTTCCAGCACCTCGAGAGGAGTCCCTTCCCCACCGCTCGATGCCCGACACCGTCGCCCTCGATGGTCACCGTGCCGGACCGCGAGACGAGGGTGAACAGGGGGTCCCAACCGAGGAAGGACCAGCGTCCCCACTGCTCACCGCCTTCGACCGATTCGAGCAGGAAGCCGGGCCCGTCTCCCACCAACTTCTGGTAGGCGCTGACGGGAGTTTCCCGGTCGGCGAGGACCTTGGTCGTCACCGGGATCACGGGGTGGAGACGCGCCAACTCGAGAAACTCGTCGCGACCGGGGGTGACTTCCCTCATGGCCCGAAGCGTAGGAACCGGCTCGACCCAGCCAGGCCGCACGTCAGATGCTGTCGATGATGCTGCGGAGAGGGGTGGATTCGAAGAACTCGGTCACCCAACTCGCAATGACCGAGAGGTTGCCGGTGATCATGATCACCCCGAAGCCGATCAGCGCCACGGACGAGAAGACGCCGATAGCTCGACTATGACGCCGCAGCCACCGGACGGCACCCATCGCACGGCCCAACGCGACTCCGGCGAGCATGAAGGGGACACCCAGCCCCAGCCCATAGAAGAGAAGGAGAAGCATCCCCCTCCCCACACTTTCCTGCACCGCCGCCGTTGTGAGGATCGCCCCGAGCACCGGTCCGATGCACGGCGTCCAGGCGAAACCGAAGGCCACCCCCATCAACGGCGGTGCCCACATGCCCAACCGGGACGGACGGACATCGACGCGTCGCTCCCTGGTCAGTCCGGATATCCGGGGAGACGTTGAAAGCGACATGACCAGCAGGAGGACGCCAAACCCGACCACTACCCAGCCCGCAACCCGTTCCGCCACGTCGAGGTTTGCCCTCAGAGCGGACCCGATGGCTGTCGCACCGGCACCGAGAGCAACGAACACCGCGGTGAACCCGGCGACGAACAGTCCCGTTGCCCGGAGCATCCGGCCGGTTGCGGCGGCCCCGGTCTCCAATTCGGCAACCGAGTAGCCAGACATCAGGCTCAGATATCCGGGGAGCAGGGGGAGCACGCAGGGAGAGATGAAAGAGATGATCCCGGCGCCGAAGGCGACAAGGAGCGGGACCTCGGTCAACGACGCACCGCCCGGAAAAGAGCGGTCGCATGCCGGCTCGTCATCGGGTCATCATCCCAGATCGGTGTCGTCACCAGGCGGCCGAGACCCCGCCGCGTCCCACTCGATGGCTAACCTCCGAGGCCATGCCCGCCGAGGACTCCTCCGTCGGGGGGACGCCGCTGGGGTTCGTGGGTCCTCGGAGATGCCATCGACTGTCAGGTCGATCGGCGTGGGCGCGCACCAGGTAGCCCGCCGATGAGGCGCTTGTTCAACCAACTGCTCCCCGTGTCGGCCTTCACCCGCGAAGACCGACGGGTTTCGGCGGTGATGTGGGTGGCGGCGGTGTTGCAGGGCTTCGCCCAGGCCCAGGTGACGAACACCCTTCCCTTCGTCCGGCTCAGCCTCGAGATGACCGAGGGGCAGATGAGCAGCCTTCTCGCCATCGCCCGGCTGGGGGCGTTCCTCGCCTTTCCCTTCACGGTCCGCGGCGACCGATACGGGCGCCGCGGCCCGTTTCTGATCACCTTCGCCATCCTCATGGCGGCCAACGCGGCCACCGCACTCGCCTATGAGCCGGCCGTGTTCGCCGGTCTCCAGGCACTGGTCAGGATGGGGACCACCGCAGTCGGCGTCCTCGCCATAGTGCTCATCGTCGAGCAGCTCTCCCCCCAGGTGCGGGCGTACGGGCTGTCGATCTATGGGGCCGGCGGGAGCTTCGGCGCCGGGATCGCCCTGGTGGCGCTGCCCATCGCCCGACTCGGCGACCAGTCGTGGCGCCTGCTCTTCGCCGCCAGCGTCCTCGGCTTGCTCGCCCTCCCTTTCCTCGCCCGGAATGTGAGGGAGAGCCCGATCCACGACGAGTACAACCTGGGCAGGACCGGGTTACTCGCCCCGCTCGGGGGCGCCAACCGTCGCAATTTCGTGGTCCTGGCGATCAGCTCCTTTCTCGCCGCGGCCTACACCACCGTCGCCATCTCGTTCAGCTTCGAGCGGCTGGTCAACGATGTGGGGCTCTCGGTGGGGACCGCAGTCTGGATCAGCCTGATCGGGGGCACCCTTGGCGGCGTCGGGTTCTTCATCGGCGGCCGGATAGCCGACGAGGTGGGGAGGCGCGTCGGCACGATCATCGGGTTCCTGCTGGCGGTAGCCGGTGGGCTGGGTCTCTACTGGCTGGACGACCCGTTTGCGCTCGCCGGGGCGGTGTTCGTCTCTACCTTCGGTGCCTTCGCCGCCATCCCGTCGGTTGGCGCCCAGCGCAACGAGCTCTTTCCCACCGGGCAGAGGGCGACGGCCGTCACCTGGCTCAACAACTTCGGGGTTCTCGGGTCGGTGGCCGGGCTGGCGCTGGGTGCGGCGACCATCGACACTCTCGGTCTGTCCCAGACGGTCAGCATCCTCGCCGTCGGGATGGTGGTAGCGGCTCTACTGATTCTGCTCCTCCCCGAGACACGTGGTCAGCCGCTGGGAGCGCTGATCACCGAGCGGTAGCCCGTCGCCAGCCCAACGGCCCGGGCAACAACCAGGGCGACGATCCCGGTCCACACACCGAGCAGCCCCCACCCGAGGGCGACGGCACCGAGCATGACGGCGGACCCGACCACGGCGGCGGCAACGGTGGTCACGGCGAGGAAGGCGAACCGGGAAGCGCCGAGATAGATCCCGTCGCCGACGAAGACCAAGGCCGACAGCGGCTCAGAGACGGCGATAACCGGGAGGATCACCGCCAGTTCGGCTGAAACCGCGGGGCTGGCGCCAAAGAGCGCGATGAGGGGGTCTGCGGTGATCGCAACCAAGGCTCCGAGGACGAGGCCGGCACCGGCTCCCCACCAGAGGAGTCTGATGGAGGACAAACGAACCTCGATCCGGTCACCCCTCCCGGCGGCTAGCCCGACCATTGCCTGGGCGGCGATGGCAAGGGCGTCCACGGCGAGAGCGAGCAAGAGCCACAACTGCGACGCCACCTGGTGTGCCGCCACGGCGGCGGTCCCCACCCTTGCCGCTTGGGCGGTGGCCAGCGTGAAGAACCCGACCAGTGCGAAGGTCCGCAACCCGATGTCGCGTCCCGCCCTCAACAGCGGACCTGCCTGGTCGAGCCGGGGGAACGACCACGGGATGCTCGCCGCGGCGACGACTTCGTTCCAGCAAGAACGAGAAACCACACCGCCCCCAGCCATTGGGCCACCGCCGTTGCCACGGCGGCTCCGGCGACACCCCAACCGGCGACGAAGATGAGCAGAGGGTCGAGCACCAGGTGGAGCAGGCTGATCGCCACCGTCACCGCCAGCGGAGTCCTGGTGTCCTGCAACCCGCGGAAAACGCCGTTGGCGGCGATGACCAGCACAACCGCAGGCGCTGCCAGTGCACGGATGCGGAGATAGACAAGCGCAGGATCGGTCACCGCGCCCTCGGCGCCCATCAAACCGAGGATGGGCTCGGCGAAAACCTGGAGGAGGACCGTCACCACCACGCCGGCGGCTATTGCGAAAGCCACCGCCTGCCAGGCGATCCGCCCGGCACCGACCGGATCCTCCCGACCGATCGCCCCCGCCAGCAGTGGCGTCGTCCCGTATGCCAGGAAGTTGAAGAGAAAGAAGGCGAATGAGAACACCGCAGTGTCGACTCCGAGGGCAGCGAGGGGGATTTCGCCCAGCCGGGCGACGAAGGCGGTGTCGGTGAGCGATACCAGGGGGTCGATCGCCAGCGTCCCCAGCGCCGGGACTGCAAGCCGCAGGATTCGCCGGTCGATGGTCACCCGGCGGGCGCCGCCTCCGCCGGTGGTGCCAATCCTTGATTGCTTTGGCCTGTCTTGTACGGCCAAGGGCAGAGCCTGGCCAGTTCGCACTCCGGGCAGCGCGGGGAACGGGCGATGCACACGTCGCGCCCGAATTGGATGATGCTCATCGACAGCTTGGACCAACTCGAGCGGGGGAAGACCGCCTTGAGATCCTGCTCGATCTTCAAAGGGTCCTTGGTGTTGGTGAGCCCCAGCCGGTTGCTCACCCTTCGCACATGGGTGTCCACCGCAATGGCCGGCTGCCCGAACGCCTCGGCGAGGACGACGCTCGCCGTCTTGCGGCCCACCCCGCGCAGCGGGACCAATTCATCGAGCGATGCCGGAACCTCGCCGTGGTGACGCTCAGTGAGGTCGGCGGAGAGGGCGATGATCGATTCGGTCTTCTGCCGGTAGAAGCCGCTCGAGTAGACGAGGCGTTCCACCTCTTCGGGATCGGCATCGGCCAAGTCCTGGGGCGTTGGGTAGCGGGCGAACAATGCCGGTGCGATCCGGTTGACGTTCTCGTCCGTCGTCTGGGCGGAGAGGACGGTGACCACGAGCAGCTGCCACGGGTTCTCGTAGGCGAGAGCGGTCCGGATCTCGGGGTAGCGCCGCCGCAGCCGGTTGAGGATGCTCCTGGCGCGTCCCTTCTCCGCCCTGGTAGGGATCGAGCCATCGGAGCGGACGATCGGCGCCATCCGGCGAGCATAAGCAGCGGCAGAGCCGCTGCGTCATGAGTTCTGGGTTATGAGTGACCCTCCCCGGAGCCGCTACGCGGCTCCGACCCTCCCGTTCGGCGCCTGCGGCGCTGGGGCGGGTGAACATCAACGGGAAGGGCTCAAGTCACGTTGGCGGAAAGGCTCCGGACATTCCAAAAGATGGCCGGGTGACTTTTCGGGACGTTGGCCCAGTCGGCGCTGCCCACAGGCAATGAGCCGAACCGCCAGGCTGGCTCCCTACCCTCCCGGCTCCGTGGGATCACGCCGACCTCTGGTCGCCGCACTGGCGCTATGCATCGCTGCCTTCCTCTTCGGCGCCACCTTCGTCGTGGTCAAGGAGGCCATAACCTTCATCTCTCCGATGTCGTTCATCGCCTGGCGCTTTCTCCTCGGCGGTGTCGTGCTCGCCCTGTTCGCCCTCCCGCGGACGATGGCGGTTTGGCGTGACGGGTCGCTGCTCGGGATCCTCCTCTTCGCCGGGTTCGCCCTGCAGACAGAAGGACTGGCCAGGACCAGCGCTTCGAACTCCGGGTTGATCACCGGGCTGTACGTGGTGTTCACCCCGTTGCTGGCGGCATTGGCGAGCCGGTTTGCCGGAAGACCGGCGGTATTGAGGGTCCCGACACTGGTCGGTGTGCTCCTCGCTTTCGTCGGGCTGGCGATGCTTACCGTCGGCAACGGTTTCTCACTCGCCGTCGGGGATCTTCTCACCGTCGGCTGCGCCATCGCCTTCGCCGGTCACATCGTGGCCCTCTCGGTAATCGCACCGCGTCATCCCGTGGTCCCGCTGACCGCAGTCCAGTTGCTGGTCACCTCGGTCCTCGCCTTCGCACTCGCGGCGGCGACAGGGAGCCTCGAAGTCCCCGGCAGGGAGGTGTTGATGGCGCTGCTCCTCACCGGATTGGTGGTCTCCGCCGGAGCATTCCTCATCCAGGTGTGGTCGCAGACGGTGCTCGGGCCGTCGCGGACAGCAGTTTTGCTGGCGCTCGAGCCTGCGTTTGCGGCCGCCACCGCCGCAGTCGTCCTGGGAGAACGGCTGACACCGAGAGGGTGGGCAGGGGCGGCCATCATCCTGGTGGCCATCTTCCTGGTGTTGACCCAACCCGAAGAGCCGGGGGTGATCGAGGCCGAGGCGGTCACCCCGGCGCACTGAAATCGGAGCAGTACTTAGTACTTAGTACTTAGTAGCTTCGAACTGGTGCTCGCTCAATGGGAGCTCACCACCGCCCGTTGCTGGCGGTCCATCCGGCGGGCCATCCGCAGCAGCACCCGCACAGTTGCGACGAGGGCGAAGAGCACACCGACGAGGATCAACCCGAACTCGGGGCCGGCGGTCAACCCGGTGGCGCAAGCGGCGATCCCATCGGGGCACATCCCAAACCCGCTTCCGCCGCCGGACAGGTCGATGAGGACGAGTAGCGGGATTGCCGCCACCGCCATGATGGCGAGCAGCAAGACCCCGATCAGCACCCGGATCCAAGTCACAGACACGAAACGAAAGGTTACCTGGGTCAGGTTCCCCTAGGTACGATCCCGGCGGTGCAGGCCTACGTCGAGCCATTCACCGACGACGAAGTGGCCGTTCTATCCCGGTTCTTCACCAACGTCGATCAGCCCGTCTTCGCCTTGATGAATCTGCCCGAGGTGGTCAAGGGGGCCCTCTTCGCCCGCTACAGCCGGAGCGCCAAGTCGCTCCGCCGGCTGTTCCTCGACGAGTTCGTCGCCGACCCCGATGCGGGGATCGAGAGTCTCGTCGGCGGAGCGGAGCCAGGGCTCGATATCGAACGTGCGGAGCGGCTTTACCAGCGAGTGTTTGTCGAGTACGGCGACGACTCGGTGGCGCAGTTGGGTGGTGCCCACCTGGCGGTCGAGCAGGGGTCGAACCTGCTCACCAAGGCGCTGGAGTGGGGGCGGCTTGCCGCATACCTCGAGCAGAGCACCCGCTATATCCCATACGACACCAGGCTCGGCGAGCGGCACCGCTACGTGGTGCCGCCCGAGATCGAAGAGTCTCCGCTCCGCCGACGCTACGTCTCCTGGGTCGGCTCGCTGTTCGATGCCTACGGCGAGATGTTGGGCGCGATGAAAGAGCACTACGAGAGACGATTCCCGTTGCCTGAGGGTGAGTCACCGAGGCCGTGGGCCGCATCGCTCCGAGCAAAGGCGTTCGATGCGGTCCGTGGGGTGCTACCGGCAGCAACCTCGTCCAATGTTGGTGTATTCGCCAGCGGGCAGGCCTGGGAGATGGCGCTCGTCAGGATGCGCGCCCACCCCCTTGCCGAGGTCCGCCAGTGCGCCGACGCCATGCTGGTCGAACTTCGCAGGGTGATCCCGTCGTTCCTTCGCCGGGTGGACGTGCCCGAACGAGGCGATGAATGGACGACCTATCTGGCCGATGTTCGGGAGCGGCTCGAGGACATCGCAGCCGGCCTCAGCGGGCCTGACCCGCAGCCCGGGCCAAGCGTGTCTCTGATCGACTGGGACGAGGACGCCGAGACCAAGGTCGCCGCGGCAGCCCTTTACCCGGGAAGCACTCTCGCCGATAAAGACGTGCTCGATGCGGTGGGCTGCCATGAGCGAGACCGAGCGGCGCCGATCCTTGCGGCAGCGGTCGGCGACCGCCGCAACCGGAGACACAAGCCGGGACGAGCCTTCGAGCGGGCCGTCTACCGGTTCGATGTGGTTTGTGACTTCGGCGCATTCCGCGACCTGCAACGCCATCGGATGATGACCATCGAATGGCAGCGGCTCGGCGCCATGCTTGGCCACGACACTCCGCCCGATATCCTTGAGGCGGGGATGGAGGGATTGTGGAGTGGGGTGATGGAGAATGCTTGTGAGATCCACCATGAGGTCGAGACCGTGTTGGGCGCCGATGTCGCCCAGTACGTGCTGCCTCTCGCCTTCAACATCAGGTTCGTTATGGAGATGAACGCACGCCAGGCGATGCACCTCATCGAGCTCCGCTCGCAGCCGGCCGGACACCGCGCCTACCGCCAGGTGGCGCTCGAGATGCACCGCGCCATCGGAGAGGTTGCCGGTCACCGGCTCATCGCCGATGCCATGAGGTACGTCGACAGCTCCGACGTGGAGTTGGAGAGGCTCGAAGGGGAACGACGTGCCGAGCAGCGGCGCCACGCTCTTGGAGCGTGATGTGGCCGTCCCCGAGCCTTCGCCTGACCTCGATCCAGGAGAGCTGAGCACCCCGCCGCCCGGGCTGAAGCGGACGACGCTGGCCTTCACCGATCCGGTCATCGAACGCAGCTATCAGCTCGTCGCCGGTGCCGCCAACACCCGCGACCTGGTCATCGGATTCCTCCTCGGAACCGGTCTCTGGGTGTTCGGAGCATGGATCGTCGACGCCAACACCCCGATCAAGCGGGGGCCGCTCCTGATCATCTGCGGTGGGATGGTCCTCGTCAACATCGTCGGGCTGATCGCGGTGCGCCGCGCCCGGACGCTCGACCAGCAACAGTGGCTGGCCGGCGGTGTCAACAGCCTCAGCGGGATCGCCCTGCTCCTGCTCGCCGAGCAGGCGCTCTATTTCGGACGGCTTGCGGTGCCCGCAGTGATGCTGGCCGCTTTGTTCGCCTTCGTGGCGCTCCGGCTCCGTTTCGTTGCTGCCGCAGCTGCCGTGCTTCCCTACCTCGCCCTCTACATCGTCCTGGCGATCGACACCTTTGCCGAATTCCGTGGGCTCGATTTCTTCCTGGTCGGATCCGCGGTGGTGGCCTCGATCGTCGGCGCCTACACCCTTGAGATCGCCCAACGGCGGGTCTTCGCCCAGCAGCGCACCATCGCCGTGCAGAAGGCGGAGATCGAGCTGGAACGGGCCAAGTCGGACCGTCTTCTCCTCGCGGTCCTCCCGCCCTCCATCGCCCAGAGGCTGCGCGATAACCCCGGCGTCATCGCCGATCGAGCCGACGAAGTCACAGTCATCTTCGCCGACCTGGTCAACTTCACCCCGTTGGCCGAGCAGATACCGCCTGAGGAGGTGGTCGATCTGCTCGACTCGGTCTTCTCACAATTCGACGACACCACGGTCGAGCTCGGGTTGGAGAAGATCAAGACCATGGGCGACGCCTACATGGCGGCCGGCGGGCTCCCGGAGCCGCTCGAGGACCATGCGGTCAGGGCTATCAGGCTCGGCTTCTCGATGCTCGAGGTCGTGGAGAAAGAGGCGGTCAAGCGCTCGCTCCCGCTGGCACTACGCGTCGGGATCCACACCGGAACCGTCGTTGCCGGTGTGATCGGCAAACAGCGGTTCTCGTACGACCTCTGGGGTGACGCGGTCAACATCGCCAGCCGGATGGAGTCGCACGGTGTGCCCGGGGCCATCCAGGTGAGCGAAGCGACCAAAGAGCTCGTCGAGGTGGAGTTCCCCTGTCTGCTCCACAAGGAGCTCGAGGTGAAGGGCCACGGGACCATGGGCGTCTACATCGTCCAGCCCCCCCTCGAGATCGAAGAACCGCCCGGCTGACGTCAATCCTGCGGGCGGAGTGGGATGCGGAGGACCAGATGGTCCCCGTCCACCTCCCAAGTGGCGCTTGCTACGAGGCCGAAGTCGGTGAAGTCCACCTCGGCCTGCTCCAGGAATCGGCGCCTCTCCTCCCCGGCGACAGGTGGCAGGTTGCGCTCCTTGACCGCGTCCGCCCGCTCCCGATACCGCGCCAGCATCGCATCGACATCGAATTCAGCCATTTGAGAACTCAGCCATCTGGCGTCCTCATCTCGCTGATTCGACCCTAACTGCGCAGACGGAAGTCGGAAGGCGGAAGTCGGAAGGCAAGAACCCCAGGTCTCCAACCGCCGTCCGCCACTGGCTCGTCTGCCGTCCGCCGTCTGCCGTCTCATCGAGTAATAACCTCGCACCCGTGATCGAGCGCAGTCTCATCTTGGTCAGTGGCAAGGGCGGGGTGGGGAAGTCGGCGGTGAGCGCTGCCATCGCCCTCATGGCGCAGCGCGCCGGGAAGAAGGTTCTCTTGCTGGCGATGGCGCCGGGTCCCGGCCTCGCCGCCCACCTTGGGATCGGCTCATTGGAGTACGAGCCGATCGAGGTTCGACCCGGGCTACACGCCGCCGCCATCGATCGAGCGAAAGCCCTCACCGAGTACCTCCAGGCTCAGATGGGTGTTCCCAAGGTGGCGCGGTTCGGCCCGCTGGCGCGCGCTTTCGACGCCCTTGCATCGACCGCACCGGGTATCCGCGAGGTCATCACCATGGGCAAGGTGCTCTACGAGGTGAGACAGCGCCGCTGGGATCTGGTGGTGGCGGACGCACCGCCGACCGGTCAGATCGGCTCCCACCTGGTGGCACCTCGGACGGTGGCCGACCTGGTCCCCACCGGCCGGGTCAAGGGACAGGCCAGTTGGATGGATGCCATCCTCGGCGACCCAGACCGCAGTGGTCTCCTCCTGGTATCCCTCGCCGAGGAGTTGCCGGTCAATGAGACCAAGGAGGCGCTCGCCTGGCTCGACGAGCACCAGGTGATCGACGTTCTCCCACCGGTGGTCAACCGGGTGCTGCCAAAGCTCGAGGTGACTGCGGCGGCTGTTCGCCGCTTGGAGGAGGGGCCAGTGCGGGACGCCGCCCAACTCCACCGCTCGCTGTACGCCGGCCAGCAGGAGTGGCTCGATGACCTGCCCCCCGGACCGCGTCTCCCCTACCTGTTCGGCCTCAACACCCCAGGCGAAGTCGCGGTGCGCCTCTCCGACCTCCTGGAGGCGGCGTGACCCGGGCACTCCTCGTCACCGGGGGCGGTGGGGTGGGCAAGACCACGCTGGCCGCAGGGCTGGCGGTGACGGCGGCACGGCGCGGGATCGAGGCTCTGGTGGTGACCGTCGACCCGGCACGGCGGCTCGCCGACGCCCTTGGGCAGGTCAAGCTCGGATCGGAGCCGGTTCGTCATCCCGACCAGCCGCGCTTGTGGGCGGCCATGCTCGACGCCACCGCCTCCTGGCGCGCCATCGTCGAGCGCCATGCAACACCCGAGGCGGCCGGAAGGCTCCTCGACAGCGAGTTCTTCACGGCGGCGACGGGCCACTTCCCGGCCAGCCAGTCCTACGCCGCCGCCGAGGAGATGGCTGCCTACCTGGAGGCGAAGGTCTGGGATCTGGTTGTGGTGGACACGCCCCCATCAGCCGGAGGGATCGAGTTCTTCACCGCACCTGCCCAGATGGCGGATCTGATCGGCGGGCGGCTCCTCCGATGGTTGACCGGCGCCGGGTTGCCGGGCAGACAGGCCTTCTTTGATCTCGCCGCCCGACCGGCGCTTCGGGTAGCCGACAGCGTCCTCGGATCCAACCTGCTGGAACGGGTGGCACAGTTCCTCATGGACCTACGCACCACCTACGACGGGGTGTCCCGCCGTGCCAAGGAGATCGAACGGCTCCTGCGCCGGAGCGCGACGGTGGTGGTCACCACATCCGATCCCGGTCCGATGCGCGAGGCGGTCCGTTTCTTCCTCGAACTCCCCGATGTGGCGGGACGCCCCGCGGCGGTCGTTTTCAATCGCGCCCTCCCCGAGAGCTGGGCCGATGCCCACCCGGAACGCGATCTGCCGATTGCGCTGGCCGAGAACCTGGAGCGCTGGGGTGCAGAAGCGCGCCGGCAGGCGGATGTCCGGCGCGAGTTCGCCTCGCGGTACCGGGCCACCCTCTCAACGGTGCCCTGGGAGCCATCGGCACCGACGGATCTCGATGCCCTCGAGGCGATGATCGAGAGCGCCGACGGTCTCCCTCTCACCGACCTCGGAGTCGGGTGATCTGTCGGCCGCGAGGACTCGTTTTCGGGGACTGGTGGCCAAAGCGGGTAACCTGTAGAAGGTGAGCGACCCCGCTGCGGCCGCCGCGTTCTTCGATCTCGACCGCACCCTCATCAGCGGCTCGTCCGTGTTCGTGTTCGCCGTCGAGGCGTGGCGCGCCGGGGTCGTCCCCACCTCGGAGATCGTGGGTGCAACCTCGGAAGCGCTTGCTTTCCGGCTCGTCGGTGCCACGGACGAGCGGTCCGACGAGGTTCGGATGCGGTTGCTGGCCAAGGTCGAGGGCGCCTCGGTGGAGGAACTCGACGCCGTGGCGCGGACGGTGCTACCCAAGCTGGTCGACCGGGTACGTCCCGAATCGCGCGGTCTCCTCAAGATGCACGCCGACGCCGGCAGGGACACGTGGATCGTCTCGGCGTCGCCGCAGGCCATCATCGAGCCGCTCGCCGGGGCTCTGGCGATGACCGGAGGCATCGGCACCAAGGCGGTCGTCGCAAACGGGCGTTACACGTCGGAGCTCGACGGCAGCTTCGTCTACGGCCAGGGAAAGGCGGAGGCGATCCAGAAGCTGGTGGCGGAGCGGGGATACGACCTCAGTCGGAGCTACGCCTACAGCGACTCGGTGTCCGACCTTCCGATGATGGAGCTCGTCGGCCATCCCGTTGCGGTCAACCCCGACGGCCCTTTGGAGGACGTCGCCCACGACAGGGGTTGGCCAATCGTCGTCTTCGCCCGAAAGACCAAGCGGGCGATCGCTCTGGGAACCGCTACCGGCTGGCGCGGTCATGGCCGCAGGGGTCGCATATGCTCTCGGCCGGCGACACGGACGGGTGGCTGCATTGGCAGAAACCGTGGCGTTGCTATCGGAACAATCCGACCTGGCGCGCACCGTCCGACGACAGGCCGCAACCCGCGGCTAGAACGGCGCGATCGAACACCGTTGGGTGTCGGGTCCCTTCCCCCCGCCGGGGGGACGGACAGAACCGGGCGCAGGCTAGCGTGGTGGTAGCGTTGGTACGTGGTAGTACGACCCCTCCCGGCGCCGAGAAGGCTGCCGACGGAGGGTCGGAGCTGCAAGCGCTTCCGGGGGCCCATCCCTGCCGTCTACCGCCGTCTGCCGTCTCTAGACAATCGCTCCGGAGCCGAATAGTTCGCGCAGTTCGGCGTAGAGGGCGCTGCGGGGCTCGACGCGGTGCTCGTCACCCAGCTTGAGGACCTTGTGGTTGCCGTTTCCCACCATGTGGAGGAACACCGGAGAGGCTCCGGGGTGGTTGCCCAGGATCTCTTTGAGCCGTCCAACCGCCCGTGGTGAGAGGGCCGCTGCTGGGATCTCCAGACGGACCTCGTCGGCGCCCCGAACCTCGAGTTCCTTGATCTCCCGGGCCACGACCTTGATGTCATCGCCGCGGTGGTCGAGACGACCGCTGACCACGACGATCGCACCCTCGCGGATGACCCCGAGTGCCTCGGCGGCGACCTTGGGGAAGGCAACCACCTCGACCGAACCCTCCAGGTCCTCACATTGGAAGAACAGCATCGCTTCGCCGTTCCGGGTGAACCGCCGGTTTATGGCGCCGACCATCCCCCCGATGGTGACAGGGGCCCCGTCAGGCTGCTCCCACAACTCGGGCACGCCCGAACTGGATACACGACGGAGCGAGGTCGTCACGCCGAGGAGGGGATGGTCGGAGACGTACAGACCGAGCATCTCCCTTTCGAAGGCCAGCTTCACCTTCTGGTCCCACTCGCCCTCGGGCAGCGCCAGCACCACCTCCCCCACCTCCGGGGCGTCACCGCCGAAAAGGGTGTACTGGCCCATCTCCTCGTTGCGGCGGCGCACCAACGTCGCTTCGAGCCACTGCTCGTATACGAGGATCAGCGACCGTCTCGAATGACCCATCCCGTCGAAGGCGCCCGCCTTGATCAGCGATTCGATGGTGCGCTTGTTGAGGACCATGGGGTCCACCCGGTCGATGAAGTCCTGGAAGTGGGCGAACGGCTCGCCGGAGGTGCGTTCTTCGATGATCCGCTCGACCACCCCTTCGCCCACGTTGCGGACCGCAGACAGCCCGAACCGGATATCCCCCTCGTACACCGAGAAGTCCATCTGCGACGTGTTGACGTCGGGGGTGAGGACCTGCACACCCATGGCGCGGCACTCGTTGAGGTACACGGCCGTCCGGTCCTTGTCCCTCTTGGTGGCGGTGAGCATCGCCGCCATGTACTCGGCGGGGTAGTGCGCCTTGAGCCACGCCGTCTGGTATGCGATGAGCCCGTAACAGGCGGCATGGGCCAGGTTGAACCCGTAACCGGCGAAGTGCTCGATCAGCGCAAACAGCTGTCTCCCCAGCGCCTCGCTGTGACCCCTCGCCGTACAGCCGGCGACGAACTTCTCCTCCTCGGCGCGCATCACCGCAGGGATCTTCTTGCCCATGGCGCGGCGCAGGTTCTCCGCCTCTGCCATCGAGTAGCCCGCCATGACCTCGGCCACCTGGAGGACCTGCTCCTGGTACACCATGATCCCGTAGCTGCGCTCCAGGATCGGCGCCATGTCGGGGTGGAGGACCTCGACGGCCGCCCGGCCGTTCTTGCGGTCGGCGTAGAGGGTGTGCATCCCGGCTCTCATCGGGCCTGGTCGGTATAGCGCCACCAGGGCGATGACGTCCTCGAACCGGTCGGGTGCCAGGTTTCGGATCAACCCGCGCATCGCCGAGCCTTCCAGTTGGAAGACGCCGATCGTCTGAGCGGAGCGGAGCAGCTCGAAGGTGGTCTCGTCGTCCAGCGGCACGTTGTCGATGTCGACCATCGGGGCGCCGGCTGGCGGGCTGCCTGACTCGGCGGACCACTCCGACCCAGACTCGGCGGACCCAGACTCGGCGGACGAGGCCTCGATCAGCTCGAGTGTCCTTTCGATGATGGAGAGGTTCCTCAACCCGAGGAAGTCCATCTTGAGCAGACCGAGATCCTCGATGGCGTGCATCTCGTATTGGGTCACCACCTCGGCACCATCCCCCTTCTGCTGGATGGGGATGTGCTGGGTCAGCGGGACCGGTGAGATGACGACGGCGGCGGCATGGATCGAGTCCTGGCGCCGCAGACCCTCGAGATTGCGCGCCACGTCGGCCACGCTCCGGATGTCCGGATCGGTGGCGTACGCCTCGCGCAGACCGGCGGCGTTGGCATGCCAGTCCTTGGTGTTCCCGTCGGCGTTCTCGGGAAGGGGATCGAGGCACATGCCCAATGCCGCGTCCCGCCCGAGGATCGGAGGGGGCATGAGCTTGGCGGCCCGGTCACCCACACCGTACGCGTAGCCGAGGACGCGAGCGGCGTCGCGCAGAGCCTGCTTCCCCTTGATGGTGGAGAAGGTCACGATCTGGGCGACGTGGTCCGATCCGTACTTCTCGGCGGCATAGCGGATGACATCGGCTCTGTAACGCTCGTCGAAGTCCATGTCGATGTCGGGAAGCTGGCGTCGCCCCGGGTTGAGGAAGCGCTCGAAGACGAGCCCGTAGCGCAGTGGGTCGAGGTCGGTGATCCTCAGGCAGTAGGCCACGATCGAGGCGGCGGAACTCCCCCGGCCGGGCCCGATCCTGATCTTGCGCTCCCGGGCGTGGCTGATCAGGTCCCAGACGATCAGGAAGTAGGCGGGGAAACCCATGCTCTCGATCATGGAGAGCTCGTGTTCGATCCTCGTGGTGACCTCATCTGGCAGCGGTTCGCCGTAACGCTGCACCGCACCGCTCATCACCAGCTGGCGGAGGTAGGTCGCCTCGGTGTGACCGGGAGGAACGGAGAACTGGGGCAGCAGGATCCTTCCGAACTCGAGGTCAACCGTCGCCCGCTCCGCCACCAGCAGCGTGTTGTCGCAAGCACCGGGGTACTGATCGGCGGGGAAGAGCCGCCTCATCTCCGCAGCCGACTTGAGATAGAACTCCTTGGCGTCGAAGCGGAACCGGTTGGGCTCGTCGCGGGTGGCACCGGTCTGGATGCAGAGCAGGACGTCGTGCGTCTCTGCCTCGTCCCGCCGCGTGTAATGGGCGTCGTTGGCGGCGAGTAGCGGTGCCCCGATACGCCGGGAGATGTCCACGAGGTCGGGGAGGATGCGGCGCTGGGGTTCCAACCCGTGGTCCTGGATCTCGATGAAGAAGTTGTCTTTTCCAAAGATGTCCTGGTAGTGGGCGGCCGCCGCCACCGCGGCATCGACATCACGCACCGCCTCGGCTATGCCTTCCTCCCGCGACGCATCGGGGGCGAGGTGCTGCGCCACCGGGCCTCCCAGGCAGCCTGAGGTGGCGATGATCCCCTCCGAGTGCTCGGCGAGCAGCTCGGAATCCATCCGGGGCTTGTAGTAGTACCCCTCGAGGTAGGCGCGGCTGGCCAGCTTCATCAGGTTGCGATAGCCAACCTCGCTCGCCGCCAGCAGCGTCATGTGGTACCGGATGTTCTGGCTGCGTACCGGTCGATCGAACCGGGAGCCCGGGGTGACGTAGGCCTCGATCCCGATCAATGGCTTTATGCCCTCTTCCCGGGCAGCCTTGACGAAGTCGACGACTCCGTACATCACGCCGTGATCGGTGATGGCGACCGCAGGCTGGCGGTCGGCGGCAGCGGCGGCGACCACCTCACCGACCCGGGCCGCCCCGTCGAGCATGGAGAACTCGGTGTGGAGATGTAAATGGACGAAGGAGTCGCTCGCCGCCACCACCGATCAGCCCCGCTCTGAACTACACGCTTGGGATTCGCACCTTAGCCTGGAAAGCTGTACCGGGGGCGAGAGCGCGAAACCGGTCGCATCAGACCGAGGAGGGTGACCATCAGCACGGTGATGACCCCCACTGCGGCGGCAACCCCGAACCGCCTTGCTGGGTCCCTGGCCACCCTCGGCAATGACCAGAGGGAGCCGATCAGGACCCCCGCCACCAGCCCGCCGAGGTGCCCCTGCCAGGAGATTCCTGGAAGGTGAAGCCGAGTACCGCGTTGATCCCGAGTAGCACCAGCAAGTTGGGTGAGCTGGGCGCGCCCCGACCGGCGTGGCGCGGGCCCGGAAGGCGTTCCACAGCCAAACGCCGAAAAGCCCGAAGATCGCGCCCGATGCTCCGACCAGTACGTCAAAGGGCTACCAAGGAAGAAGGCGGCGGCGCCGCCCGCAGCCGCCGAACTGAGGTAGAGCGCGGCGAAGGCGGGGCTGCCCACCTGTCGCTCCAGTTGCGGGCCAAAGACATATAGGGCCCACATGTTGAACAGGACGTGATAGAAGCTCCGTGCGTGGAGGAACGCGGCGGTGAACAGCCTCCACCACTCCCCCTGTGCAACCAGCTCGTTGCTCTGAGCGAACGTGCACGAACAGGTTCTCGTAAAGTCGTCGGAAGCAGCAGAGTCGCCAGGAAGAACAACACCGAGATCCCGATGAAGGTGAAGGTGGCGGGGGCGGTCCTGGTCGTGGGTCTCGCCCAACTCCGTCTGGCCTCGACCACCCGGTAGCGACCCTCGGGCTGGGCGCACTCGGGGCACTTCTGGCCAACCGCGGAGTCGACGCTGCACTCCACGCAGATCGGCTTGCCGCAACTGGCGCAGGAGAGCCGGGTAAGCCGGTTGGGATGTCGGTAGCAGACGGGTGTCGCCCGCGAGACGGGCTCAGTGGTCACGGTCCGGAAGACGGTAATGGGTGCCGGGTGGTAGGCGGTAGGCGGCAGGTGGCAGACGGCAGACGGCAGACGGCAGTCGACAATCCATCAGCAGCCTGCCGACCTCGCGGCGAATTGCAGATAGCCCAAACCCTACAACTCACGACCTAAACCCATAACTCAGCACCGAAGGCTGCTCGATCTAGCCTCCGATCCCCCTTATCACGGAGCGACACATGCGAATCGGGATCCTCACCGGCGGGGGCGACGTCCCCGGGCTCAACGCCTGCATCAAGGCAGTGGTGGGAAGGGCAACCGAAGCCGGGCACGAGGTCGTCGGGATACGCCGGGGCTGGGGCGGTCTCGTCGAAGCCAACGTCGACGTCGCCGACGGGATGGATGCCAGCTTCGTACCGCTCACACCGAGCTCGGTGCGGACCATCGACCGCTTTGGCGGGACCACCCTCCATACCTCGCGCACCAACCCGGCAAAGGTCGCCCTAGAGGACATCCCCGAGCGGCTCCGCTCCCGGTTTGGCCCAGCCGACAACGGGACTCCCAACAAAGGGACCGCTGACAACAGGACCGCCGACCTGACACCATTCGTCCTCGAGGTACTCGAACAACAGGAGATCGACGTCCTTGTCCCCATCGGCGGGGACGACACCCTCTCCTACGCCTTGAGGATGCACGACGAGGGGATGCGGGTGGTGGCCATCCCGAAGACCATGGACAACGACGTCCATGGGACCGACTACTGCATCGGCTTCTCTACCGCCGTCACCCGGAGCGTCGAGTTCGTCCATGCGCTGCGCACCTCCACCGGGTCGCACGAGCGGATCGCCGTGGTCGAGCTTTTCGGGCGGTACAGCGGCGAGACCTCGCTGATCACGGCGTACCTAGCCGGGGTGGATCGGTGCGTCATCTCCGAGGTCCCGGTGGATGTCGACCGGCTGGCGGAGTTGCTGGTGGACGACCGGCGACGAAACGCCTCCCGCTATGCAATGGTCACCGTGTCCGAGGGTTCACGCCTCGTCGGCGGCGACATGGTCCAGGGCGGTGCGGCGGACGCTTACGGCCACCAGAAGCTTGGAGGGGTGGGGTTGGTGCTCTCTGGTCTCCTCGAGGAGCGCACCGGCGAGGGGATCATCTATCAGCAGGTGGCCTACCTGATGCGCTCGGGGTCTCCCGACTCGCTGGACCTAATGGTGGCCACCAACTACGCGGTGATGGCGGCGGACCTGGCCGGCGAGGGGTCGTCCGGGCGAATGGTGGCGCTGCGCAGCGGCACGTACACCAATGTGCCCATCTCGGTGACGAGGGAGGGTGTCAAGCGGGTGGATGTCGACGAGTTGTACGACGTCGCCTCCTACCGCCCCAAGGTGCGCCACGTGGGGGGCAAGCCGATGTTCCTCTACTGATGGGGTCGATCGGCGTCCTCACCGCAGGCGGTGACTGCCCCGGTCTCAACGCCGTGATCAGGGCGGTGACCGTGCGTCTCATCGAAGACCACGACCGTACGGTGGTCGGCATCCTCAACGGGTGGGACGGTTTGATGAACGGCCGGGTCCGGTCGCTCGACCGTAACTCCGTGCGCGGGATTCTCCAGCGTGGCGGGACCATCCTCGGCACCTCGAGGCTCGACCCGTACGTCCACGGAGAGGGACTGAAGAGCGTTGCCGACTGCATCCGCAGGCACGAGATCGATTCCCTCGTCGTGGTGGGTGGTGACGGCACGCTGCGGTCGGCGCAGCGGCTCGCCGAGGAGGGCCTCCCTGTGGTCGCCGTGCCCAAGACGATCGACAACGACATTGCAGGAACCGACATCACGTTCGGGTTCGACACCGCCGTCCAGACGGCGACCGAGGCGATCGACCGTATCGCCACCACCGCCGAGGCGCACAACCGCGTCATGCTGGTCGAGGTGATGGGCCGCACCCAGGGGTGGATTGCCACCTACGCCGGGATGGCCGGGGGTGCGGACGCGGTGCTCATCCCCGAGATCCCATACGACCTGAACGCGGTCTCCGACGTGATCCTCACCCGGAGGGACCGCGGGAAGCACTACTCGATAGTCGTCGTCGCCGAGGGGATTCCGCCACCGGAGGGGACCGGGGCCGCCTCGCTCCCTGTAGACGCTTTCGGTTTCGACCGTCTCGGCGGGGTTGCCTACCTCATCGCCCCCATCTTGGAGGAGAAGACCGGGTTCGAGGCAAGGGTCACCGTTCTCGGCCACCTCCAGCGCGGTGGCACGCCAACCGCCTTCGATCGGGTCCTCGGGACGCGGTTCGGCGCCGCTGCTGCCGACCTTGCGGTCCAAGGCGCCTCAGGGATGATGGTTGCGCTGCGTGGCAACAAGATCGAGCCCATCCCTCTCAGCGAAGCCACCTCCGCCATTCGGGGCATCGATCCCGCCATCTACAACGTCGCCGACGACCTTCTTCGGCTGAGTGCCGCTGCTTGCGCGGCGTCGCAGGTGGTAGGTGGTATGGTAAGTCAGACGTCGTCGGGGACCGAGCCGCGAGATGGCGGGCCGAGGTTCTCCAGTCGGTGCGCAGATCGGACGGGAGCGGTGCGGTCAATTCGAGGTGCTCGCCGGTGACGGGATGGGCAAGCGAGATCTTCCAGGCGTGGAGGAACATCCTTCCGTCGGCGAGCGGGACCCCGTAGGTGCGGTCGCCCACCACCGGAAGACCGATGGCAGCCAGGTGGACCCTGATCTGGTGCGTGCGTCCAGTCTCCAGGTCGACCTCCAGCAAGGCTTCATCAGCCCACGATGCCGATACCCGATAGTGGGTCCTGGCCGGTTTCCCCGCGGCACCGACCGCCCTGCGGGTTGGGTGGCGGGGGTCGCGTTCCAATGGGGCATCGACCGTTCCCGAGGTAGCGCTGGGCACTCCTCTAACCAAGGCGAGATAGGTCCGCCGGATTTCCCGTCGCCGCAAGGCAGCAGTCAGCGCCCGGTGGGCATCAGGGGTTCTAGCGACGATCAGCACACCAGAGGTGTCGGCGTCGAGGCGATGCACCAACCCAGACCGCCCCGGTTCGCCGACCGTGGCCAGTTCGGGATGTGCGGCGAGCAGCCCGGCGGCGAGTGTCCCCCGCCGCCGGCCCGCACCGGGGTGCACCACCACACCGGGCGGCTTGTCGACCACGAGGAGATGGGGGTCGACATGGATGACATCGAACGGAACCTCCTCGGGCTCCAGCGCGGGCGGCGGCGGGATGTCGTCGATCTCGATGGAGACCCCAGCCACCATGCGGTCCCCCGGTGACAACCGTCTCCCACCGATCCGCACGCCACCCTCCTCGACCAAGTGGCGGGCCACCGACCGGCTCACCCCGGCGAGAACAGCCACCACCTTGTCGGCCCTCTCTCCGTTGAGGTTGGTGGGGACCTCGATGGTCACCGCTTTCGCAGCGATGCGATGAGGAGCACCGCCACGCCGAAAGTGATCGAAGCGTCGGCGATGTTGAAGGTCGGGAAGTTGCGGAGTTGCAGCCAGTCGATGACCCTGCCGTCGAGGAAGCCGTCGCCGCGGACGATACGGTCGACCAGGTTGCCGACGGCGCCCCCCATGATGAGGCCGAACCCGACGGTTTCCGCCCAGCCCGTGTTTCTGGCCAGCATCACCGCTAGAACTCCGGTCGCCAGGATCGCCGCCGAGCCCAGGAACGGGCCGGCGTTCTGGAAGATGCTGAATGCAGCACCGGGGTTCTGCTCCAGGTGGAGGCCAAACAACCCGGGGATGATGACGATGTCACCCGTCACCAAGGTTCGCTCCGCCCACACCTTCGACCATTGGTCGAGGATGACCACCGCCAGCGCTATAGCCACCCCAACGGGGAGGTTGCGCTTCAGGCCCGGGAAGCGTCCTTCACGCACAGGGTGGCGTAGGGAAGAGCCTCCAGCCTCGCCACCGGGATCGGTTGCCCGCATACCTCACAAGTTCCGTAGGTTTTATCGGCCAGCCTGCGCAGGGCGTGCTCAACCTTGCGAAGGAGGTCGCTGGCATTCTGATCGATCGAGAGTTCCTTCTCGAACTCGAAGGCCATCGAACCGGCCTCGGCGCTGGCGGGCTCGGGGCTCCGTTCTGCTGAGGTCTCCGACAAGCGCGCTTCCTCGCGCTCCTGCTCGTGCTCCTCGAGCAGGGCGGTGATCCGGTCGCGCTCCTCCTCAAGGGCGGAACGGAGGCGCTTGATCGTGTTCGGTGCCAATTCGCGTGTCATCGGTACACAGGTGGTGGGGGGCGGCAATTTAGCAGCGCCCGGAAGTTGTAATCGGGTCCTCCCGTGCAACTCGACCGGCCGGATCGCGGGCCGGCGGTACGATCCGGCGGTGAATCCACCAACCCCGGCCAGCCCATTCCGGAGAAGGGAAGCCCAGGTAGACCTGCCCTCCCTCGAGCGGGGCGTTCTGGAGCTATGGGATCGCCTTGACGCCTTCGCCCAGTCCGTGGAGATGCGTCCTCCCGAGTCGGAGTACAGCTTCTACGACGGTCCGCCATTCCCCACCGGGAGCCCGCACTACGGCAACCTGCTCGCCGGGGTGATCAAAGACATCGTGCCCCGCTACTGGACGATGCGGGGACACCGGGTGGTCCGGCGCTTCGGGTGGGACACCCACGGCCTCCCGGTGGAGATGGAGGTGGAACGCGCCCTCGATCTCTCGGGTCCCAAGGACATCGCCGCCTACGGGATCGAGCGCTTCAACGCGGCCTGCCGGAGGGTGGTTCAGGCCAACACCGAGAACTGGGAATCGCTCACCCGCAGACTCGGTCGTTGGGTCGACTTCGAGGACGACTACAAGACCATGGACCCCGAGTTCATGGAGAGCGTCTGGTGGGTTTTCCGCCAGCTCTGGGACCGCGGGCTGGTGTACCGGGACGTGAAAGTGCTGCCCTACTCCTGGGGTGCGGCGACACCGCTCTCCAACTTCGAGGCGAACCTCGATTACCGCCAGGTGGACGACCCGGCGATCACCGTGCGGCTCAAAGTGGTGGACGCGAGGGGACCGGTGGCCGAGGGCGACTGGCTGCTCATCTGGACGACGACCCCTTGGACCCTGCCCGGGAACCTGGCGGTGGCCGTGGGCGAGGACATTCCGTACGTGTGCGTCGCCGTGGATGGCGAGAGATATTGGATTGCGGAGAGCAGGCTCGACTGGCTCTGGCCGCAGCCGAGACCGTCGGTGCGTGTCGTCCAGCACGCCCAGGGCGCCGATCTGCTGGGGACCGGTTACCAGCCGCCGTTCGACTGGTTCGGTGAGGAGCGCGACAGAGGCGCCTTCAGGGTGATCTCGGCCGATGAGGTCACAACCGACGAGGGAACCGGTCTGGTGCACATGGCCCCTGCGTACGGCGAAGCCGACTTCGCCGCACTCCAGGCCGCCGGGCTCGACGTGCTGGTCGACCCGGTGGACGCCGAGGGCCGCTTTACCGAGGCGATCCCTCCCCTCGCCGGGACCCGGGTCAAGGATGCCGATCAGGAGTTGATCGAGAGGTTGAAGGTTGCCGGGCTTCTCTATCGGCGCGACCAGATCCGCCATAGCTACCCCTTCTGCTACCGCACCGGCACCCCGCTGATCTACAAGGCGATCCCCACCTGGTTCGTCCGCGTCGAGGCCTTTCGCGACCGGATGGTCGAGGCCAACAGCAGGATCCACTGGGTGCCCGAGCATGTCGGTGCCCGGCGCTTTGGCAACTGGCTCGAGGACGCCCGCGACTGGGCGATAAGCCGTAACCGCTACTGGGGAAGCTGTATCCCGGTCTGGAAGTGCGACCGCGGTGGCCACGAGGTCTGCATCGGGTCGATCGACGAGCTTGCCGAGCTTTCAGGGATCAGGCTCGACGACCTGCACCGCGAGCACGTGGACCCGGTCACCTTCGCCTGCGCCAGCTGCGACGGGACCATGCTGAGGGTGCCAGAGGTGCTCGACTGCTGGTTCGAATCCGGGTCGATGCCATATGGCCAGCTCCACTATCCCTTCGAGAACCAGGAGCGGTTCGAGCGCGCCTTCCCCGCCCACTTCATCGCGGAAGGTCTCGATCAGACCAGGGGGTGGTTCTACACGCTGCTGGTGCTATCCACCGCCATCTTCGACACCGAGCCCTTCCGCAACTGCATCGTCAACGGGCTGATCCTTGCCGAGGACGGCCGCAAGATGTCGAAGAGCCTGAAGAACTACCCCGACCCCAACGGGATCTTCGACGAATTCGGCGCCGACGCCCTGAGGGCCTATCTGATCAACTCGCCGGTGCTCCGAGCCGAGCCTTTCCGGTTCTCCCACGACGGGGTGCGCGAGGTGGTGCGCACCGTCCTTCTCCCTCTCTGGAACGCCTTCTCCTTCTACACGACATACGCCGAGGCCGACGGGATCTCGACGACGGACCTGGCCGCTGCCCCGGCCGTGGAGGATCGACCTGAACTCGACCGCTGGGTGCTGTCGGTCCTTCAGAGCCTGGTTGCCGAAGTCAACCGGCAGATGGAGGGCTACTACCTCTACGCCGTGATCCCGCCGGTACTGGGGTTCATCGACGATCTGACCAACTGGTATGTCCGTCGAGCGCGCCGCCGGTTCTGGCGGTCACGCGGAGATGACGAGGCCGACAAGCTGGCCGCCTTCGCAACCATGCACGAGGTGCTGGTCACGTTTGCCACCGTGCTGGCACCGATCCTGCCCTTCGTCACCGAGGAGATCTATCAGGCGTTGGTGGTGACTCCGCCGGGTGGCGGATCGCCGCCTGCGAGCATCCATCACGCCGACTACCCGGTCGCTGACCCGGTGCTGATCGACGTCGATCTCGAACTGGCCATGGAGAACGTGCGCGCCGTTACCCGGCTTAGCCACGCCCTCCGCAAGCAACACGCGGTCAAAGTGCGACAGCCATTGCGTTCGGTGACAGTCCTCACCCGCTCTCCAGAGGTGGAGCAGGCGGTCCTCTCCCACGTCGAGCTGATCCGGGACGAGATCAATGTCCGCGACGTCGTGGTGAGGCACGACGAGTCGAGCCTGGTGAACCTCTCGGTGAGACCCGACTACCGGACGCTTGGCCCAAGCTCGGCGGCCGGGTCCGAGAGTTGGCCGAGGAGCTGAGCGGCATCTCGGCTGCGGATGTTGAGCGGCTCCAGCACGGAGAGAGGCTCACCATCGCCGGGATCGAACTCGGGATCGCCGACGTGGTGGTGGCGCGCACGCCGCGGGCGGGGACGGTCGTGGCCAGCGAGGGCGAGCTCTCTGTGGCGCTCGACCTGGAACTCGACGAGGACTTGATCTCGGAGGGTCTGGCACGCGAAATGGTCAGCCGCGTCCAACAGATGCGCCGTGACGCCGGGTTCGACGTGACCACCCGGATCCGGCTCGCCTGGAGCACACCCGATCCCGAGCTACGGACTGCCATCCAATCCCACGAGGCATTCATCGCCGCCGAGGTGCTCGCGGTGGCGACGACCGAGAACGGTGCTGCCAACGTCAAGACCGAGGTGAACGGCGCGCCGTTGTCGATCGGTGTGGAAGCGGTGACCTGACCGGTCGGACCGACCGGGCGACCTCTCAGCCTCCGCTGCGCTCCCAGGGGCGGGGCCGACCACCGGCTCCCCATACGGCCAGGCTCTCCTCCACTGCCCCGATCGAGTCCTCCTCGTCGGCTTCGCCCTCGACGTCGGTCGCGGGCTCAGCGACCTCTTCAACGGGTGATTCGGTCACGTCGGCCGGTGGGGGCTCGTCGGAAAGGTCGAGTACCTGTGTCGCCTCTGGGTCGGGGGCGGGAGCGGGCTCCTCGCTCAAATCCAGGGCCGGTGCCGCCTCCTCGCTCGTCCCGATCGCTTCGTCCAGCTCGGCCGTCACAGGGTCAAGCTGACCGTCGAGATCGGTGGCCAGCTCGGCGAGCCGGCTGCGGAGATCCGACACCCGCGCTCGCATCCCCACCAGGTCCGAGTCGAGCCTTTCGCGCTCCTTGACCTGATCCTCGGCCAGGGCTTGTGCATCGCGCTTGGCATCCTCGACCATCCGCTCAGCTTCGGCGCCCGCCTCGGCGATGACCGCCTGGGCACGACTCCGGGCATCCACCAGGGCTTCAGTGACCGCCTCGCGCTCCTCGCGCAAACGGCCAACTTCCGCCTCCATCGCCGCCGCACGGCCCTCGGCGGCGCGCGCCCTACCTTCGTACTCGGTGAGCGAGGCAACCACCTCGTCGAGGAAGTCGTCGACTTCGCCCTGGTCGTAGCCACGGCGCATCGACTCTCGAAACGTCTTCTGTTGGACTTCCATCGGCAACAACGCCATCGGGTGCCTCCCACGGTCAGTCGTCGGAGGTTAACGCCGGCGGGTCACCAACCCTGGGATTGCAGTGTTGGCCCGTGGGGGGACGACCCCCCCAACACCCCCCCGCCGGCCCGCAGTCCGCTCGCCGGCACTTGGAAGGTGGACGGGACGAGTCCGGTATGACTCAGCCGGTTAGCCGATGGTGACGCCTCCGCGGTGCCACCGTTCCGTGACCCACTACTAAGTACCAGGAACTAAGTACTGCGAGCGAAGCGAGCCCTTATCAGCAGAGAAACGACCGCAGCAGAGCGATCCCGAGGAAGAGGATCAAGGGGGACAGGTCAAGCCCGACCGATCCAAGCCGCACATTGGGGAGGACCGCCCTTATGGGCCGAAGGATGGGGTCGACCACCAGCGAGAGGGCGTGGCGGACTCTCCCCACCGGGTGGTCGCTCGGGACGTCGAAGAAGCTGAGGACTATCCGGGCGAGGATGACGAGCGAATAGATGAAGAGCAGTTGGCAGACAAGGGTCATCCTGTGTCAGGAGGCCGATTCAGGTAGCTCGTACAACCCCTGTCCCTCGAGCCGGCGCTGCTCCTCCTGGCCGAGCGTCACTCGCGGGGGGAGCACCAAAACCACGCCGTCGGTGGTCTTCGCCATCGTCCCGTCGAGGGCATAGGTCAACCCGCTGGCGAAGTCGATGATGCGACGCACCATGTCCGGGTCGGTCGACCTCAGGTCGAGCACCACCGGTGTCCGTTCCCTGATCCGATCGGCCAGCACCTTGGCATCGCCGAAGTCGGTGACCCGAACCACGTCGCTCTGCACGTCTGTGGGCCGGACCGGCCGAACCGAGCCCGACGGAGCGTCGTGGCCGCCCTCCCCGGATACCACCACTGGCCTCGATCCTGCGCCGACTGGGGGCTCGACCCGTCGCCCGGCAACCGTATCGCGGTTCGACGGTTGACCCTTCGTGTTCTGACGGGTCGTCGGAGGGCGTGTCGAGCGGGCGGCCGCGGAAGGCCTGGACTCGACCTCCTCGTCGAGTTGCTCCTCGTCCACCAGCCCGAGGTACATCAGCGTCTTCTGCCACAGCGAGCTCATGTGATCCCGTCGTCTACAGCCGGCGTAAACATAGCCCGTCCCAGTCGGACAACCGTAGCCCCTTCCTCGATGGCGACCTCGAAATCGTCGCTCATCCCCATGGAGAGAACGGGCAACGGGGCGATCTGTCCGAGTTCGCTCCTCAGCTCGACCAGCCGGCGGAAGTAGGGGCGGACCAGCGACGGTTCGGGCATCTGGGGCGGGATCGCCATCAGACCGCGCACATCAAGCCCGAGATCGACCGACTCCCGGATGAGCTCTCCGGCCCTCCCCGGCTCGACTCCACCCTTCTGCGACTCCTCACCGATGTTGACCTCGACCAGCACCGGAGGCGGGCGGCCCGGTCCCTTGACCCAGGCCTCCGCCAGCCGTTCGCGGTCGAGCGAGTGGAGCAGGTCGGTGATCGGCCGCACCATCCGCACCTTGTTGGTCTGGAGCGGCCCCACGAAGTGCCAACGGATGTCGCCAGGGAGCCGGGCGGCCTTCTCCGCGATCGCAGCCGCCCGGTTCTCTCCGAAATCCCGGTGGCCCTGTCGGTAGATCGAGAGAATCTCTTTCTCGGTGCGGCCCTTGGACACCACAACGAGGGTGATCTCGTCCGGGCTGCGGCCGGACCTCTCTGCTGCATGGGCGATCCGCAGTTTGACCGCCTCGAGGCTCACCGGCCCGCCCTCCCCGGTCCGACTCCCCTAGGCGCTGTCTGCCTTTTCCCGTGACGGCTCGAGCACGTAGTACTCGGTGAATTCGCTACACCGACCGTCGGGAGCGAACCGGAGCAGGTAAACGTTGTGGAAGGTCTCCTCCGGCTGGTCGCCCTTGGCGAGGTAGCGGCTCCAACCGACGGCGACCGCCCTGTCCCCATCGATCGCGTAGGGCCGGTAGCTCGCCTCCCACCCGTCGGGGTCGTCGGGCTCGTCCAGCCAGTTGGCGACGATCGACTCGCGCCCCTGGAGGGCACGGGGCCCGACGTCGTATGGGTGATGCAGGTAAACGGCATCATCGGTGAATAGGTCTTCGATAGGACCGGCATCGTTGGCTCGCCATGCCGCCACATAGCGGTCCAGCCACCCCTGGAGGTCGTCGTGGTTCATGGAGCGGATGGTAGGCGAGTGCTCTTCGCCTGAAGGGGTCACCCCAGCCAGCCGATGGCGGCCATCCGGTTTCCGGTGCGCTGGCGGCGGTGGGAGAAAAGCCCCGGGTCGTGACCGGTGCAACGCCCAGCGTCCCAGACATCGAGCCCGGCCAGTTGCGCCCTGGCAGAAGCGAGCAGATCGACGCTCGGTGACCCCCAGGTGGTGGTGGCTTGTTCGTGGGGAAATTGCTCGGCCACCTCCTCACCAACCTCGAAGCAACAAGAACCGATGGCAGGCCCGATGGCGGCCACCTTCGCCGCTGATCCCGCCTCGTCCATGGCGGTTCGCAACGCGCCGATTACACCGGCGGCAAGGCCGCGCCACCCGGCGTGTGCGATCCCGACGATTCCGTCCCCCTCGAGGACCACGGCGGCGCAGTCGGCGGTGAACACCGCAAGCGGCAACCCGGTGACCCGGGTGAACAGGGCGTCCCCATCGCCAAGCTCCCCGGGGTGTTTCGCCTCTAGCACCGTGCTGCCGTGGACCTGGTGAAGCGTCGCCCACTCGGTGTCGATCCCCAATTCGGCGGCGACCGACTCGCGCTCAGCGTGGTCGCTCCGCTGGTCGCCCGCCGCCGCCAAGGTGAATGCTGCTCCGCGAAAGGGCCGCAGGATCATCCCTGCACGAATGCGGGGATCTCGAAGTCGTCCTCATCGCCCGAGGAGAGCACGCCGCTGAGCACGCCGCGGGTGCCACGACGGCGCTCGAACCCGGCAGCGATCACGGTCACCTGCATCTCCTCGCCACCCATGTCGTCAACGAAGGCGCCAAAGATGATCTCGGCGTCTTCGTCGCAGTGTTCCTTGATGACGTTGGCCGCGTTGTTCACCTCGTGGAGCGTCATCGTTGCCGGCCCGCTCACCGAGAGAAGCACACCCCGCGCCCCGTCCATCGAGGTCTCCAGCAGAGGCGACGAGATCGCCTTGTTCGCCGCCTGCGTGGCCCGGTCGTCACCGGTCGAGCGGCCGATGCCCATCACCGCGGTGCCGGCATCCTGCATCACCGTCTTGACGTCGGCGAAGTCGACGTTGATCAACCCGGGGGTGGTGATGAGGTTGGTGATGCCGGCGACACCGGCCATGAGCACCTCGTCGGCACGGTGGAAACTCTCGATGATCGAGGACTTCGGATCGGTGATCTCGAGCAGCTTGTCGTTTGGTATCACGATCAGGGTGTCCACCGCCTCCCGGAGCGATTGGATCCCCTGCTCGGCTTGGAGGGAACGCCTCCTGCCCTCGAACCCGAAGGGCCGGGTGACAACCCCCACCGTGAGGGCACCAAGTCCCCGAGCCGCCTCGGCAACCACAGGGGCCCCACCCGTCCCGGTGCCACCGCCTTCCCCTGCGGTGACGAAAACCATGTCCGCGCCCTTGAGTACCTCCTCGAGCTCCTCGCGGTGCGCTTCCGCTGCGGCCCGGCCGACCTCTGGGTTGGCGCCGGCGCCGAGCCCCCGAGTGATGTCCCGGCCGAGGTCGAGCTTGATGTCGGCGTCTGACATCAGCAGCGCCTGAGCATCGGTGTTCATGGCGATGAACTCGACGCCGCGCACCCCGGCATCGATCATCCGGTTGACCGCATTGACCCCGCCACCGCCGACGCCGACGACCTTGATCACGGCGATGTAGCTCTGCGGCCGGGTCCCGCTGCTGCTCGATCTGCTCGACATCGGTTGTCCTTTCCGGGCCTGGAGAGAAATCTCCGCGCCCCCGTGGGATCGGTTGGCCTCTGTGGCCGCGGGCATCGGGACCGGCTCCACCCTCGCCATCTCAGCCGATGACGTTTCCCTTGCCTTCACCCTCGACTACAGCGTTACACAGATGCCCACAGCGTGGCAAGAGGGGTACGCTCACCTTGTAGTGGACGTTGAACCTTAGCTGGTGGTGGTCTGGGCTTGCTCGGAGTAGCCACGGGGAAGCCGGACCGCGGGGTGAGAGGGTGAGATGACGGTGATGATCGACCCTGGAGGGACGTCACCAATGACCGCGCTCAGCGCAACGGCCTTGGCCCGCATCTCCTCGGCCGACCCGAGGCGCGCCTGTATCCCCTCGAACCGGGCCCACAACTCCCCGCGGACCTCCCGCAGTGTGATGCCGCCCCGATGACGCGGCGGAAATGCGGCGAGGAACGCAGCGGCGCCGCGCACCATCTCCTCGGGGTGGCGCTCCCCTAGCACCGGGTCGGCGACCGGGATGGAGATCAACCCGTGATTGCCGGCACCAGGGCCATCACTCAACTCGACGGGGACACCGCCTGCGGACAAGAGGAGCCATCCGTCATCGGTGCGCGCCCACCCCACCGGCTCCCGCTCGCGCACCTCCACGTCGATCGTGTCGGGGAAGCGGACGGTGGCAACTGCCTCGGCGATCCAAGGATCCTGCTCGAGGGCCGCTTCCACCTCGCCGGGCCTGATCGTCACCAGGGGGCGACCCTTGACGAAACCCGCCTCGGCCATCAGCCGACGGACCGGTGCCTGGTCGGCCCCATCCACCCTGATCGTCTGAACCGACAGAAACGGGGATTGCAGCGCCCACGCCACCACACCGGCGATGACCCCCGTCATCAAGAGCAGCACCAGGCGCCGCACCCGCCGGCGGGCGTGGGTCTCCGCCACCTGCCGTCTCCGCCGGGCTATACGGGGGTCGAGCACGGTCATGACCCACCACCGCCCGCTGGTTTCCGCTGGTCGGGAGAGACTGCGAACTCGCCGGCGAAACGGACCTCGGGGCGGAGCCAAACCCCCGTGGTCTCACCAACCCGGCGGCGGACCGCCCAAACGAGATCGTGGACGTCCTGGGCGGTGGCCTCGCGTCCGGCAACGAAGAAGTTGGCGTGCTTGGTCGAGACCGATGCCCCGCCGACCGTGAAACCCTTCAGCCCGAGCTGGTCGATGATTCGCCCGGCGGTGTCGCCCGGCGGGTTGGCGAAGACGCTTCCGGCGTTGAGCGTGCCCCCGGGTTGATGGAGCCGCCTCCATCGGGTGACCTCACGCATCTCCGCCTCGGCTGCGGCGGCTGTCCCGGGCTCGGTGTGGAAGCGTGCGCTGACCACGACGTCGGTCGGAGCCAAGGCTGAGACGCGGTACCCGAGCCCCAGCGATGCGGACTCGCGGTCATCGGTGGTTCCGGCGACCGTGTCGACCACTCGCGCCGAGACCAGGACGTCGACCGTCTCGCGTCCGTGGCACCCGGCATTCATCCGCACCGCCCCGCCCACCGAGCCGGGAACCCCGACGAAGAACTCCAGCCCGGTGCGGCCCGACCGCGCCGCATGACGAGCAACCACCGGGAGCGATGCACCCGCCCCCGCCAAGACCTCTCCAGACCGTTCGAGATCGACGGAAGCGAGCCCACCCGCCAGCCGGATCACGATGCCGTCGAAGCCGGAATCGGCGATCACCAGATTGGATCCGCGCCCCAGGACGAGCAACTCGACACCGGCGGCGGCGGCGGCGCTTCCGGCGACGATCACGTCCTCCTCGGCGATGGCCTCGACCAGCCAGCGGGCGGGGCCGCCCAACTTGTAGGTGGTCAACGGGGCCAGTTCGACGTTGGGGCGTGCCCGCCCCGAGCCGACGAGAGCATCGAGCGCGTCCATCACCGTCCCCACCGCTCCACGAGAAGTGGGACCAGTTCGTCGGGGAGCGATGTGATGTCGCCTGCCCCCATCGTCACCACCAGATCTCCGGGTTCGACTGCGGAAGCCAGGAAGCCCGCCAGGTCGGCGCGGTGTGGGAGATAGTCCACCGTCGCCGGGACCGAACGGCGGGCGGCGGCGGCCACCAACTCGCCGGTGACGCCGGGGATTGGCGCTTCGCGGGCCGGGAAAACGTCGGTGACGACCACCCGGTCGGCGAGGGCGAATGCGGCGCCGAACTGGTCGTGGAGCGCCAGCGTCCGGCTGAAGAGATGGGGCTGGAAGACGGCCCAAACCCGCCGCCATGGACCGCGCCTTGCCGCAGAGAGCGTCGCCGCGACCTCGGTGGGATGGTGGGCGTAATCATCGATCAAGGTCACTCCCCCAACCTCACCGCGGACTTCGAACCGACGGCGGACCCCGGCGAATTTCCTGAAGCTGGCGGCGGCGGCGGCAACATCCATTCCGAGCGTGCCGATCAGTGCGAGCGCTCCAGCCGCGTTGCGCGCCATGTGGGCACCTGGTCGGCCCACCTCCACCTCAACGATCGAGTCGGGGCCGACGAGCCGGAACGACACCGAAGTCGGGGCCTCCTCGACGTGCTCGATCCGCCACAAGGCGTCGGGTGCAGTCCCGTAGGTGGCGACGCCGGTGGCTTCGGCGAGCCGTCGGCCGCCGGGATCGTCTGACCCCACCAACACCGGTCCCCGCACACCATCGACGACCGAGACGAACGCTTCCTCCAGGGCGGCGATGTCGCCGTAGTGATCGAGGTGCTCTGCGTCGACGTTGGTGACCATGAGCGCCACGAGGTCGAGGTGGAGGAAAGTACCGAACGCCTCGTCTGCCTCGAGCACGAAGAGACCGGTCTCGCCGAGATGGGCGTTGGTCCGCTGGTCGACCAGATCCCCGCCAACCACGAATGACGGGTCACGGCCCATTGCCCGAAGCGCAGTCACCAGCAGGGCCGTCGACGAGGTCTTGCCGTGGGTCCCGGTGACGCCGATGGCGGGCATGCACCGCGGTGAGCGCTCCGAGCAATTGGGGGCGCTGCCAAACCGTCACGCCGGCGGCGTGCGCCGCGACCAACTCGGGATCGGTGGCGGGGACCGCCGAGGAAGCCACGACCAGATCGACGCCGACGACCGACTGGGGCACGCTCCCGGCCCACACCTCTATCCCAAGGTCGGACAGGCCGGCAAGGGCCGGCGAATGCTTCATGTCGGAGCCGGTCACGGTGCGTCCCTGTTGAAAGAGCAGCTTGGCGAGGGCACTCATCCCCGCCCCGCCCGCCCCCACGAGGTGGATATGGGTAGCGCCCGCCAACACGTCTCCCGGCTAGGCGAGGATCGGGCTCATCCATGTGCGGCCATGAGCGCGGCGGCGATCTCGTCGGCGGCGCCGGGGCGTGCCATGCCGAGCGCCGCCGCGGCCATTCGCGCCCGCTCTTCCCGGTCGGCTATCAGCTCCTCGATCACCTTTGCCAGCTCCCCGATCTGCTCCTCGTTCACCACCCGGGCGGAGCCGGCGCCGGCAAGTGCGGCCGCATTGGCCGCCTGATGACCGCTCGACCCGAACCCTCCGGGGATGAGCACCGCCGGGGTCCCCGTAGCGGTGAGCTCGGCGACCGAACCGCCGGCGCGGGCAACCACCAGATCGCTCGCGGCGAGAACGTACTGCATCGCCGGCTCGAACCCGAGGACCACCCAGCGAACAGGGCCGGCGTACCGGGACCGAGCCGTCGACACCTCTTCCAGGTTCGACTCCCCGGCGAGATGGAGAAGCTGGAACTCGGGACCCGACCAGTCCCCGATCATCTCGACCACCGCCCGGTTGATCCTCGCCGACCCGAGGCTCCCCCCGACCACACCGACCACCGGGACACCCGCGTCGAGCCCGTAGCGGACCAACGCCTCCGGGCGGAGGGTCTCCCTGTCGAACGAGGTCAGCGGACGCCGGATGGGGTTGCCAACCCAGCGACCGTTGCGGAGGCCGGTGGTGGCGGGGAACGAGGTGAAAGACTCGACCGCCCAGCGTGATGACACCCGGTTGCCCAGACCGGCGTCTGCGTTCTGCTCGGCCACGAAGAGGGGCAGGCGGCGGCGGCGTGCCGCCCATGCGGTGGGGAGCGTCACGTACCCACCCATGCCGAGGACAACCCGAACATGGCGGGCCGCCATCTCGTTGCCGATGGCGCCGGCAGCCGACCGGACCACCTGGGGGATTGCAAGGTTGCGCCTGGTCATGCGCCGCTCCAGCCCGCGCAATGGCACGGCGAAGAACGGGAAGCCCGCCCCGGGGTAGACACTCGACTCGAGCCGGTCCCCGCCGACAAAGCTGACGTCCTCGCGGGGCACGCCTGCCTCGACCAGGGCCTCCCCCACCGCCAACCCCGGGTACACATGCCCGCCGGTGCCGGCGGCGGCGATCAGGTAGCCCATGACCGCCCAGCAGGAACTGTCCCCCGGTGAGCAGCCCCGCCCGGCGAAAGGGCAGCTCATCGCCGGCCGCCGCCGAGGACCGCCGTGGCGGGCGATGTTGACCAGGACCCCGGCCGCCGCCATGCAGCTGATGATGGCCGTGGACCCGAACGAGACGAACGGGAGGGGTATCCCGGTGATGGGGAGCAGCCCGATCACACCACCGAGATTGACCAGCGCCTGGGTGCCGAGCCATGCGGTCAACCCAACCGCAATCAGCCGGCCGAACCGGTCCGAGGCCCGCAACGACACCGCCACCCCGAGCAGGGTGAGGAAGGCGAAAAGGAGGAGCACCACGACGCCGCCGAGAAAACCGGTCTCCTCACCGATGATGGCGAAGATGAAGTCACTGTGGGCGTTGGGGAGGAACAACCACCGCGCCCTGCTGGCGCCAAGGCCCACGCCGAAGGTGCCGCCTGTCCCCAGAGCCAGGTAGCTCTGGATCAACTGATAGCCGTCGCCCAGCGGGTCGGCGAACGGGTTGAGGAAGGACGTGAGGCGCGCCCGTCTGTAGGGCTCGATCAACGCCAGGGCCGTCGTCGCCGCCACCGCCGATAAGCCGACGAAAGCCACATAACGCAACGGCGCCGCCGAAGCCGCCAGGACGGCCATGGTGGCTGCCCCCACGATGATCGAGGTGCCCAAGTCGGGCTGGAGCATCAAGAGCAGCCCCACCGTTCCCACGATCGCCGCAACCGGGACGACGAAGTGGCCGAAGTCGAGGAGCAGCGACTGCTTCTTGACCAGCAGAGCCGCCAAGAGGATGACCACGGCGAATTTCGCCAACTCGGACGGCTGGAAGCTCAACGGTCCCAATGGAAGCCAGCGCGTTGCGCCGTAGATCCTTGTCCCCACCACGAGCACCGCCACCAGGAGCGCCGTCGTCACGAGGAAGATCGGCCAGGCGAGACGCCGGTAGACCCGGTAGGGGATGAGCGATGTCGCCACCAGGGCCACCACGCCGATCCCTACACCAATCGCCTGTCGTTTGAAGAAGTAGAGGCCGTCCTGCGCCTGCTCCAGCCCGGCCACCGACGACGCCGAGAGCGTGGCGCCCAGCCCGACGACAGTGAGCACGCCGACGACGACGATGATGCCCACTTGCAGCCTGGTGTTGGCCACCGAACGCTGCGCTCGGCCCCGTGCCTCCGCCCTCGCCCGGACGATCGATGTGACATTGGCGGTCATCGACTTCTCCCGGTTGCCGTGCTGCCCTCGGTCGCCGAATGGAGCGAACGCACCTCGTCGGCGAACACCTCGCCACGATGGGCGTACGAGTCGAACATGTCGAAGCTGGCCCCACCGGGTGCGAGCAGGACGACGTCGCCGGCGGTTGCGGCCTCGTCGGCGAGCCGAACCGCCTCGGCCATGTCCGCTGCCCAGACGCCAACGCCGGGGAGTGCGGCATCGAGAAGGGTGGGGGCCGACTCACCGATCGCCACCAGTCGACGGAGATGGGGGTGCTGGGCAAGTGGGGCGAGGTCGAGGCCTTTGCTCCTGCCCCCTGCGATGAGGACGACCGAGGGGTATGCCTCGAGAGCCGCACGGGCGGCGTGGGGGTTGGTCGCCTTGGAGTCGTCCACCCAGGTGATTCCGGCCCAGACGCCAACCACCTCGCGGCGGTGCGCTCCCGGACGGAACTCGGAGGCGGAGGCAACGATCGCATCGGGTTTGGCACCAGCGGCGAGGGCGGCGGCGCCCGCCGCGGCGATATCGAGTAGGTAGGCCGGGTCTCCCACAGCCAATCCGGTGAGCGGGATCTCGATGCCGTCGATGGCCAGCATGCCGTCCGCCACCCCCACCCCACCATCGGGGAGGCGGCGTCCGCTGGCAGGGACGAGTCGGGCCCCGGCCGACTCGGCCAGTGCCGACGCACCCGGGTCGTCGGCGTCGTAGACCAAGACCTGCTCAGGGCCCTGGTTGGCAAAGATGCGCGCCTTCGCCGCGGTGTATGCGTGGATCGAGCCATGCCAGTCGAGGTGGTCTGGCGCCACGTTGAGCAGCACCGCGACCTCGGGGCGGAAACGCTCGGTGAATCGCAATTGGAAGCTGGAGACCTCGACCACGACGACCTCCCAGGCGCCGCCGGCCACATCGGAGAGGGCGGTCCCGATGTTCCCCGCCGCCACTGTCGCCACCCCGCTGCGGCCCAGCATGTCTGCGATCAGCGTGGTGACCGTCGTCTTGCCGTTGGTCCCGGTGACCGCCACCACCGGCACCTCCAGTTGGCGCCAGGCGAACTCGACCTCGCTCCATAGCGGGACGCGTGACTCGAGTGTCTCCACGATGGGCAGGGCGCTCTCCTGTATTCCGGGGCTGACCACCACCAGATCCACGCCTTCGAGCAGATCGGCGTTCCACGAGCCACCCACCGCGGGTATCCCCTCGGAGGTGAGGCTTGCCGCCGCAGCCGGATCGGCATCCCACACCGTCACCCGTTGACCGGCGCGGATGGCGAGCCGCGCCGCCGCCCGTCCGGAGACCGCTGCGCCGAGTACCAGTGTTCTCATCGTGAGCAACCCCGGCTCGCCGCTCCGGTGCCGATGCCGCCGTTCACAACTCGGACCCAGACGCAATGGTCGAATAGACCAGGAAGTCGGTGTAGAAGAGCCCCAACCCGAGGGCGACCCCGACGCCGGCGAGGATCCAGAACCGGACCACGATGGTCGTCTCCGGCCACCCCTTGAGGTCATAGTGGAAGTGGATCGGGGCCATGCGGAATATCCGCCTTCCGAACAGCCTGAAGCTGGCGACCTGGAGCATCACCGAGAGCGTCTCGGCCACATAGAGCCCACCCACCACGAGGAGGAGCAGTTGGGTGCTGGTGAGCAGCGCCAGGGCGCCCAGCAGCCCGCCGATCGCCTGCGACCCGAGGTCCCCCATGAAGATCTTGGCCGGGGCGGCGTTCCACCAGAGGAACCCGAGCAGTGCCCCCACCATCGCTGTTGCGATCTCGCCCAGGTCGAGCGGTGTCGAGGCGGTGGGGAAGAAGTTGTAGAAAACAGGATGGCGGAACTGCCAGAAGGCGATGATGGTGAAGGCGCCGAACACCAGCGCCGCCGAGCCCGCGGCGAGCCCGTCCATGCCGTCGGCCAGGTTGACCCCATTGGCCGCTCCCGACAGCATCACCAGCACCCAGATGAAGAAGAAGCCGCCAAGGGCGATCCCCAGCGGCCGAACGAAACTCAGTTCGGTGTTGACCCCGGCCGACTGGGCGCCCCAAGCGAAGAGGGCGGCAACCGCGGCCTGACCGGCGAACTTGGCTCGCTTGTTGAGACCCAGGCTGCGTTGCCTGGTGTGCTTGATGACATCGTCGAGGAACCCGAGGAGCCCCATCGCGAGAAATACGCCTATGGCGAGCAGCCCCACGGGCTGGAGCGGCAGAAACTCCACAGCCAAATCCGGCCTCGGGGTTCCACAACCGGACATGGGCAGCCAGGTAGCCGACGACCACCGCTATCACCATCACCACGCCACCCATGGTCGGCGTCCCCTGCTTGTGGGCGTGGCCCTCGATCTCCTCCTGGATGAACTGGCCGATGCGGGCGCGCCGGAGGACACGGATGGCGAAGGGCATGGTGAACAGCACGATGAACATCGAGACCGCTCCGGCGACGAGAAGCCCGATCACCGCCCCACCCCCGCTGGGTGACGCGGCGCTTCTTCTTGCCGTGGGTAACCGAGTGCTCCAAGCTCCTCGGCGGCCACCTGAAGGTCATCGAAGGGATGAACCACGCCGGCGAGGTCCTGTCCGGTCTCGTGCCCTTTGCCCAGGATGAGAAGGGCATCGCCGGGCCCGGCGGTGGCCAGGGCATGGCGAATGGCCAGCCGTCGATCCGGCTCCACTACCCAACCGGCTTGATCGTCCACACCCCGAAGAACCTCGGCGATGATCGCCCCGGGGTCCTCCGAGCGTGGGTTGTCCGAGGTGAGCGACGACGCGGTCGGCTGACGATGCCGCCTGACCCATCAAAGGGCGTTTTGCCCGGTCACGGTCACCGCCCGCCCCGAACACGACGACGACCTCACCATCGGTGAGCCCTCGAGCAGCCGTCACCGCCTCCTCGATGCTCGCCGGGGTGTGGGCGTAATCGACCACGACCTCGAATGGCTGGCCGTAGAGCACCCGCTCGAACCGGCCCGGGATCACCGGGCAAGCAGCCAACCCGGTGGCGATGGCATCGAGATCGATGTCGAGTTGGAGAGCGATCGCCGCCGCTATCAGAGCGTTGGCGAGGTTGAAGCGGCCCCGGAGAGGGAGAGCGACTTCTCTGTTGCCGATCGGAGTCACCAGGGTGAACTCGATCCCCTCCCAGGTGGACTCGACGCGTTCGGCGTGGACGTCGCCAGCGCTCGCGCCTACCTCGACGACGGGGAGTGCCGTCGACTCCGCCAGACGGGCACCCGCCAGGTCGTCGACCCAAATGACGCCGCTGTGGGCCCGCCCGGGTTCGAAGAGGCGCGCCTTGGCTTTGAAGTAGCTATCCATGTCGCCGTGGAAATCGAGGTGGTCCTGGCTCAGGTTGGTAAACGCCACCACCTCGAACCGAGTGCCCTCCACCCTGCCCAGAGCCAGCGCATGCGACGAGACCTCGAGGGCGGAGACCTCGACCCCGGCGTCGACCATCTCGGCAAAGAGACGCTGCAGGTCGTCGGCCTCGGGAGTCGTCCTCTCCAGCTTGACCGGCCGGCCCGTGATCCAGGCGCCCGTCGTCCCGATGATCCCGCTCCGCCTTCCCGCGGCGTTGACGATCGCATCGAGCAGATAGGTCACGGTTGTCTTGCCGTTTGTGCCCGTCACCCCGACCAACCGCAGTCTCTCCGAGGGGTTGCCGGCTACCGCCGCCGCCAGTGGCCCCAGAACGGCGCGCCCCGACATGACCACGAGCTGCGGCACCTGTACCGGGAGCAGGCGCTCAACGGCCACCGCCACCGCCCCACCGGCGGCGGCAGCATCGGCGAATGCGTGGCCGTCGCTGCTGAACCCGGGGATGGCGACGAACAACGAGCCGCTGGTTGCCGAGCGGCTGTCGTGGACTATCGACGTGATCACCGGGTCGGCGTCGCCACTAGTTTCGGCGGGGAACACCTTGCCCCCGACGAGCGCGGCGAGCGCCGAGAGTGGCATCGGGTCAACCTCCTCATTGCTGGTCCCATTGCTGGGAACTCCCAAGTGGTGCAGCGCCTTTTCCATGACATCGGCGAAGACGGGCGCCGCAGAGAGCCCACCTGAGCGGAAGGCGTACGACGGTCCTTCGACGACCACCGCGACCACCAACTCCGGGTCGTCAGCTGGGGCCATGCCGACAAAGCTGGCCACGTTCACCTGCCTGTTGTAGCCGGTGTCCTCGAGCTGCTCGGACGTCCCCGTCTTCCCGGCCACCGTGTAGCCGGGGATTGCGGCGCGGAGACCGGTGCCGTGCTCGACTACCTGCTGCAGCATGCGGCGCATGGTCTTCGCCGTTGTCTCGGAGACGACGCGGCGCCGTTCCGGGCGGACCTTGGTCGGTGCGCCGTCACCCGATACGACTTGGTCGACGAGATGCGGCGCCACCCAGACCCCGTCGTTGGCTACGGCGCCGTATGCGGCCGCCATCTGGAGCGGCGACACCGAGACCGAGTAGCCGATCGATGCGGATGCGGTGCACGATCCGC
This sequence comes from uncultured Actinomycetes bacterium, assembly GCA_963733905.1. GTDB lineage: Bacteria > Actinomycetota > Acidimicrobiia > Spongiisociales > DATADW01 > DATADW01. The sequence continues at coordinate 578,900 of CAVTEU010000007.1, forward strand.
ATGTCGGATCGACGTTGACCGACCCGGCGGCCTCACCGGCGTACTCGATCCCGGTGGGCTCGCCCAACCCGAACCGCTCGAGGAAGCGGCGCAAGCGAGACGTGCCCACCCGTTCTCCGACCAGGATCGTGCCGACGTTGGAGGAGCGGGTGACGATCTCCTCGACAGTCATGTCCTCGGGTTCGTGGTAGTCGGGGTCGCCGTAACACCCGAAGATGTCGTCGGTGCGGCTATCACAGGCACCGTCGACCACCTCGTAGCGGGCGGGGACATCGGGTATTACAGAGGTCGGCTTCAACAGGCCATCCTCGAGGGCAGCAGCAATGGTGATGGTCTTCAGCGTCGATCCGGGCTCAAAGGTGCCCCGGATGGCAAAGTTCCCAAACAGAGTCTCGTCCGACACGCCCTGGCGGTCGTTGGGGTCGAAGTCGGGCAGGGTCGCCAACGCCACCACCGCCCCATCGTCCGGATCGAGCACCACCACAGTGCACCTCTGCGCCTCGGCGTCGGTCATGATCTCCGAGCAGGCGCGCTCGGCGGCGAACTGGACGTCGAGGTCGATTGTGGTGACCAGGTCGTCACCAGGGTCGGCGGGCTCCACCTGGTAGCGGCCCTGGGGAATGATCCGCCCGGAGGGGTCGGTCTCGACGATGGCGGCACCAGGCTTCCCTCTGAGGACCTCGTCGAAGCGGTACTCAAGCCCCTCTTTGCCCTCGTTGTCGATGTCGACCCATCCGAGGATGTGGCTGGCGAGGGCACCGGCCGGGTAGACGCGCTTGGGCTCGGGGAGCGTGTAGATCCCGGCGAGGTCCAGCGCTTGCACCTCCTCCGCCTGATCGAACTCGAGTTGTCGGGCTAGGTAGACGAAGGTCGAGTCCTCGCGTAGACGATCCAAGATCACCGAGGTCGGGCGGTCGAGCACCGCCCCGAGCAGCCGGGCGGCAACATCGGGGCTCTCCACTTGCTTCGGGTTGGCGTAGATGGTGGTCCCGTCGATGGTCACCGCCATCTCGCGGCCGCGGGCTGTCGAAGATCGACCCGCGACGCGCCGCCAGCTCTTTCCGGGTCAGCCTCTGTTCCAACGACTCCGCAGCCCACCGGTCGGACTCGATGACCTGCACGTAGAAAAGCCGGGCGCCGGCCCCCAGCCAGGCGACCAACAACAGACCCCCGACGGCGAAGAGACGTGCGTCGGACAGCCCGAGTCGCCGGCCCTTGTTACGGCCGGCCACGGTCACTCCTCCAGCTGGCGACCGCCGGGTGGTCGGAAGGGTCGCTCCGCCCACGGGGCCGAGACCCCGAGTCGAGAACTCCTGCCTCCGGCCCCATCGGCACCAGCAGCTCCGATGTGACCCATCATGGGCTCGACGCGCTCAAGATCGAACTCAGCTCGGCCAAACGGCGTGGTGATCCGACTGCCCGCTCGACACCATCGGCAGCCACCGTTTGGGTGTCGCTGGGGAACACCATCCCCATCTCCTCGGCAAGCGGCGCGATGCGCGAGGGCGACTCGAGTCTTGCGACTTCGAGCCGGAGCTCGCCGTAGCGAGCCTGCTCAGCGGCGATCCGCCCCTCGAGCTCCTGGAGCTCGAAGGCGGTGCGGTCGAGGGTGGTGCGTGACCAGATGATGGCGAAGAAGGCAAGGATCGCAATCGTCGAGAAGAGCAGCCAGGGCCCCATTGCGGGACGCCGGGCGTCGCGCCCCGGCAGGACCCTCAGCTGGGGCCGCTTCACCAAGCGGGAAAGGGGACGGACGGTGGGGGCGGTCACGCCGCCTCCTCGACCCGCTCGACGGCACGGAGCCGTGCGCTGCGGGAGCGTGGGTTGTCTGCCACCTCGGTGGGTGAGGGGCGGAGCGGTTTGCGGGTGAGCAGACGGAGCTCGGCCGTGCCGCCACACACGCACACAGGGAAGTCCGGCGGGCAGGTGCACCCTTGGGCGCCGGCCACGAAGCGCCTCTTGACCATGCCGGTCCTCGAGCGAGTGATAGGAGATGACGACGGTTCGCCCCCCCACCCGCAACCGTTGGAGCGCCGCTTCGAGACCCTCCTCCAACGCCTCCAATTCCTCGTTGACCACCATCCGGATGGCCTGAAAAGTGCGGCGAGCCGGGTGTCGGCGAGCGCGTGCCTTGGCCGGTACGGCGGCGGCCACGACCTCGGCCAGTTGGCCGGTGTCGGTCAGGGGGCGAGCCCCCACGATGGCGGCGGCGATCCGGGAGGCATGTGGTTCCTCGCCATAGCGGCGGATGGCCGAGGCCAGACGAGCGGCATCCCACCCGTTGACCACGTCGGCAGCGGTAATCGAAGCGTCAGGGCCCATCCGCATGTCGAGTGGGCCGCTGTGCCGGTAGGAGAACCCGCGATCCGGATCGTCGAGCTGCCGGCTGGACACGCCGAGGTCGAAGAGGGCCCCGTCGATCCGGTCGATCCCCGCCCGGTCGAGCGCCTCATCCAGATTTCGGAAGTCGCTCTGCATCATGGTCAGCCTGTGTCCGAGCGAGGCGGCGTTGGCGTGGGCCGCCGGGTCCCGGTCCAGGCCGATGACGGAGATACCGGGATGTCTGTCGAGGAGCAGGGCCGTGTGGCCCCCACCGCCGAAGGTGGCGTCTACCACCACCCCGCGTTCGATCGGTTGGAACACCTCGGCGACCTCCTCTGCCATCACCGGTTGGTGGAACGGGGCTGGCTGCGGGTCCTGGCTCATGGCCAGCCCCCCGGGCGCTGGGACCAAGTTGGAAGCGGGCGGAGTAAGGGGCCTTCCAATTCGGTACTCCGGGGGGCTGGCGATGAACCAGGTTCACCGCCGCCGGTCGCTCGGTGTCGGCTCCACCTCCCTCAACTCTCGACCGCGTCCTGCTCGGCGCGGGTGGCCTCGGTCAACCATGCGGCGGGCTCCCAGATCTCGACCCGGTCGACGACCCCGACAAGGGTGACCTCGGCTCCCATGCGGGCGAAGTCCCGTAGTTCCTGAGGGATGGCGATTCGTCCCTGCTTGTCGGGGGTGATCGGGTGGGCTTCGCCGAACCGAAGACGTCGTCGTCGCCTCACCTCGACCTTCCGCCGATCGTCGTTCAGGATCCCCTTCACCTCTTCAGCCCAGGTCTGGTTGGGGAAGAGCTCGAGACATCCGTCCTCGCCTTTGGTGAGGACGGCGCCTTCTTCCAGATCGCGGCGGAACTTGGCGGGCAGCACGACACGCCCCTTCTCGTCGAGGGCGTGGCTGTACGTGCCGAGTAACACGTTGTATCTGCTCCGTCCTGCATACCGCTGATCCTCCGTCGAGCGGCAATCTGCCCCATATCGACCCACCTGTCAACCCTTTTTCACCTTTTTCTCCCACAACGACCCACCGGCTAGTCAGGCGACCCACTCCCCTCCCCCGGTAGGGTTGATTGGTGGCCCCTCTCCTCCCCGACGCGCCACTCCCCCACCTGGCCTCGTGGCAGGAGCAGGGGGGCGGTATCGCCCTCGCCGAGGCACGCCGCTTAGGGCCGGACGGGGTCGTCGCCGAGATCCGCGCCTCCGGACTTCGGGGCAGAGGTGGAGCTGGGTTCCCCACGGCACTCAAGTGGGGTGGGATCCTCGAGGAGGCGCCGGGGCGGTGCTACGTGGCTTGCAACGCCGCCGAGGGCGAGCCGGGGACGTTCAAGGACCGGGCCCTGATACGGGCGAACCCCTACCAGTTGCTCGAAGGGCTAGCCGTGGCCGCCGAAACAATCGGTGCCACCGAGGCCTACGTCGCCATCAAGAGCCATTTCCGGCCCGAGATCGAGCGGCTCGAGCAGGCAGCGACCGAGATGGCGCCTGCCGGGCTCCTCGGCGACGTGCCAATCCGCATAGTCGAGGGGCCGGACGACTACCTGTTCGGCGAGGAGAAGGGCCTCCTCGAGGTGATCGAGGGGAACGATCCGCTTCCCCGGCTGGTGCCTCCCTACATCGAGGGGCTCTTTGCGGATCGGGACTCCGCCGGCCCAGCCGTGGTCAACAACGTCGAGACGCTGAGCAACATCCCGCGGATCCTGCGAGAGGGCGCCGATGCGTTCCGGAGCGAGGGCACACCTCAGAGCCCAGGGACAATGGTGTTCACCGTATCGGGAGCGGTACGCCGGGAAGCAGTGGCTGAATTACCCCTTGGAGCCCCCATCTCCTACCTGGTGTACGGGCCCGGCGAGGGGTTGGAGGCGGGACGGAGAGCGAAGGCCGTGATCTCGGGAGCGTCGAACGCCCCTCTCGGGGCTGGCCAACTAGACACGCCGCTCTCCTACGAGGGCATGGCGGCAGCCGGGTCGGGGCTGGGAGCAGGTGGGCTGATCGTCTACGACGACACCGACTGCATGGTCAGGGTCGGCGCCGTCCTTTCCACGTTCCTGGCAAGGTCATCGTGCGGTCAATGCCCGCCGTGCAAGCTGGGGACCACCGCAATCGCCGAAAGGCTGTGGAGCCTCGAGCAGGGCGAGGGCACCACCGAGATGATCGAGGAGATCGCAGCCTGGGTGGGTCAGGTCACCGACGCCAACCGCTGCGGTCTCGGCCTGGGCGAGCGGGTGCTGACCGCTGGTCTGCTCGAGCGATTCTGGGACGAGGTCGCGGCCCACCTCACCGGCGCCTGCCCGCTCCCCGGCGAGACCATCCTCCCGATGATCGACGACTGGGATCCCGAGACCGGGCGGTTCGTGTACCGGAGCTGAGTTTGGCCGACTAGGCCGTTTCCGCCAGGTAAGCATGCCAGCGGGGGTCGACACGGTGACCTGCCGAGGCGTAGATCCAGCCGTAACGGCGCGGCGAGGCCGGTGGGCGGTGGAGGGCGAGCCCGACCTCGGCGGGTGACCGGTCCCCCTTGCGCAGGTTGCAGCGGCGGCAGCAGGCCACCACGTTGTCCCAGCTGTGACCGCCGCCCCGGGAGCGGGGAACGACGTGGTCGACAGAGTCCGCCGGACCCGAGCAGTACTGGCAACGGTGGTCGTCTCGGGCGAAAACGGCGTTGCGGGTGAGGGCGGCGCGGCGGTTGAAGGGGACGTGGACGTACGACAGAAGACGCACCACCGAAGGGACCTGGACCACCACGGTCTCGGCATGCCACACCCCGTCACCTACCTCGACCATCGAGGCACGCTCGCGCAGAACCAAGACCACGGCACGTCGTGCCGGGACCACCGACAGCGGTTCGTTGGAGGCGTTGAGCACCAAAGCCCTGGTCACCTGACCTCCCGTCGGAGCAGCCGGAGGGTACCAGCGGGTTTGAAGCTACCCCGACGGGTTGGCCCTCCGAGCGCGCCGTAATTCGGCCCGCCATCGGAGCACCGCCACCAGGTCACGAGGCTGAACCGGATGCTCGTCGGATCCGTATGCCGTCGAGATCCGCCACCTCAGGTAACCCGGCTCGGGAATGGGGACGAAAGGCGGGCGGCGCCACCACCCCGGCGCCGCCATCGCCCCTAGGAAGCGCAGACCCTCGATCCAGAGACCGGGCCTGAGGGCGACGGCAAGAGCCGCCTTGAACCATGCGGACATCAGAACATTGTGGCCATTGCAGACGTCGGAGAACATGAACCCGGTGCCGATAACATCTCCCCTTCGACCGGAGGACCCTTGCAGCCCCAGACCCAGACACCCACCGCCGAGAATGTCGACTGGTTCGTCGATCGTCTCTCCGCCGTGGTCTCCAACATCGAACTGGTCATACAAGGCAAGCGCGAGGCGGTGGGGCTGGTCATCACCGGTCTGATCGCCGGGGGTCACGTGCTGGTCGAGGACGTTCCCGGGGTGGGCAAGACGCTGCTGGCCAAGTCGCTCGCCCGTTCCATCGACTGCACCTTCCGTCGCATCCAGTTCACACCCGACCTCCTCCCCTCGGACATAACCGGGGTGTCCGTGTGGGACCGCCAGACGACAGACTTCGTCTTCAAGCCGGGTGCGATCTTCGCCAACATCGTGGTCGGCGACGAGATCAACCGGGCCAGCCCCAAGACCCAGGCGGCGCTGCTCGAAGCCATGGAAGAGCGCCAGGTGACCGTCGATGGGGTGACCAGAGCTCTCGAGCCCCCTTTCATGGTCATCGCAACCCAGAACCCACTCGAGCACGAGGGGACATATCCGCTCCCCGAGGCGCAGCTCGACCGGTTCATGATGCGGATCAGCATCGGCTACCCGAGCCGTGAGAAGGAACTGGAAATGCTCGACACCCACGGGGTGCGCTCGACGTTCGACGCCCTCGAGCCGGTGGTCACCGCCGAGGAGGTGCTGGAGATGCAGCGGGTGGCGGCGGCGATCCACGTGGCGCCCTCGGTGAAGGCCTACATCGTTGACATCGTCGAGACAACGAGATCACACGGCGACCTGTTGCTGGGGGCGTCCCCGCGCTCGGCCCTCTTCCTGCAGCGGGTGGCCCGGGTGCGGGCCGCCCTCGCCGGACGGGAGTACGTGACACCCGACGACGTCAAATCGATCGTTCACCCCGTGCTCCAGCACCGCATGGCGCTCCGACCCGAGGCACTGATGCGTGGAGCGACCGTGGGCGTGGTCGTTGACGGGGTAATGAGCCGGCTGAGGGTGCCTGGCACCCGAACCGGCAACTGATGCCCACCGAGCGGGGCTGGGCAGCACTCGGGGCCGGGCTGGCGTTTTTCGTCCTTTGGTGGGGCTTCGGCGAAGCCGAGTTGCTGGCCGCTGCGGTATTCCTGGTCGGGGCGTTCCTCCTCGCATGGGCGCTGGTCCGCATGGCCCGCCGGCCGGTGGTCGTCTCCCGCAGGCTGACACCGACAGTCACCCACGAGGGAGACGTCGTCGCGGTGACACTTTCGATCGGCGGCACGGGCGGACGATCGATCTGGAACGTCGGATTCGAGGACGAGGTGGCCGGATTGGGGACGGCCCGGTTCGTCGCGGGGTTGCTTCCCTCGGGTGAGACCTTCACCGCCGGGTACCGGATACTCGCCAAGCCCCGAGGTGTCTACCGCGTAGGGCCGGTCAGGATGAGCGTCGCTGATCCCCTGCACCTCGCCTCGTCGGTCCGGGTAGCGGGCAATGCCGACCGGCTCGTCGTGTACCCGTCGGTCGAACCGCTCGAGGGCCTCCCCCTGGTCCGAGGGCTCAACCCCGCAATGCACGCCAACCGCCCCGAGTTCAGCCACCGGGGCGGCGAGGACTTCTTCACCCTGCGCGAGTATCGGATCGGCGACGACCTCCGCCGAGTTCATTGGCCGAGCTCGGCGAAGCGCGACGAGCTCATGATCCGCCAACTGGAAACCCCGTGGCAGTCGCGTGCGCTGGTTCTGCTCGATGTGAGACGCTCCAGCTACGAGAGTCGGGCCGCATTCGAACGAGCCGTGTCCGGAGCGGCTTCGACAATGCTCCACCTGCGACGCCATGGGTTCGACTGCGATCTGTGGGCCGGTCCAACGGACGTGGCCGGCGCCGAGGTCGATGCTCACCCCCGCTCGATGGAGCTGCTGGCGGTGGTCGACTGGGTCGACGACATCGATCTGCGGTCGCTCGCCCTGCGAATACGGACCGAGGGGGCGGGTGGAGCACTCGTCCTGGCCACCGGTGTCGCCGACGACGACCTGGCCGCGGTGCGCCAGCTTCTGTCACCCGAATTCGGGGCGACGGTGCTTCTCTCGGTCACCTCATCCCAGGCAGCGGAGACGGTGCAGTTCCAGCGCGCCGGGGCGGTGACCGTGGTGGTTCCCCCAGATGGCTCATTGGCCGATGCTTGGCGACTGGCAATCGAGGCTACGTGGTCTACCGCACCAGTCGGCTGATAGGCGCCGTCGCCATCGCATTGGCGCTACTCCGCCTCATGGCGGTGGTGAGCCCCACAGAGACCGGCGCCCCCTGGCAGCTCGTGGTCGGGACGGCTGCACTACTCGCCGCCGGCATCACCTGGGCGGCTATCGCCTACCGGTCACCTGCCTGGGTCGTGATCCTGGCCAACGCCGCCGGTCTGGCGATCATGGTCACCAGGGTGGCGGCACCAGATACGGCCATCCTTGGGATCTTCCCCGGGTCGGACACTCCCGCCGCGCTCCTCCCCGAGCTCACCGTCGCCGTCGAGTTGGCCCGATTCGCTGGCCCGCCGTTGGTGCCCGTGGCTGGGCTGGTGGCGTTGCTGGTGGTGCTTTTCTGGATCATGGGGGCGCTCCTGGTCTGGGGGACGGCGGTGCGCCGGCCGCTGCTCGGGCTGGTCCCGCCTTTGCTCCTCGGGCTCCAGCTGGCCACCGTCGACCGGCTGCCGGCTCGGCCGATATGGATCGTGGCGGGCATCGCAGTCATCGCAGCGGCACTCGCCGCCGTGGCCCACGATGAGCGTATGGCGGGATCCGGCCGGTTGCGCCGGCCGACCGGTCAGACGGCGCCGGCCGAGGACCCCGGGATGCTGACCGCCTTCACAGGGATCACCGCGGCGCTGGCGCTGATCGGCGCCGTCACCCTCGCCCCGGCGGTCCCCGCAGAGGGCAGCCTGGAATGGCGAACGAGAGGACCGCTGGGGTCCGGGGTCTTCGGCGGCGTCTCCTACAACCTCTTTGCAGGGATCCAACAGACACTGGTGGAGCAGTCCGAAGTGCCGCTCTTCCGCGCTGCGGTGTCGGGTGACGTACCGCCCAATGAGCTCTATTGGCGGCTGATCACACTCGACACCTTCGACGGCTCGCAGTGGCGACCGAGCGAGCAGCCTGCACACCACCCAGAGGTAGGTGACCCCTTCGAAGATGCTCGACTCGCCTTCCGGGGGCGGACCACCGAGGTCCGCCAGGTCGTGGTTGTCGACAACCTGCGCCAGTCGTACCTGCCGATTCTCTACTCCCCGGTCGCATTCGGGAGTGAAGAGGAGTTGCTACGCCGCAGCTTCTCGGTGAGGCCCGACGGCTCGATCCGCTACGACCTGTTGAGCCGGCCAGGGCTCACCTACGAAGCGGCGTCTCTTCTGCCAAGCCCGACACTGTCGGCCCTGGCCACCGTGGACGGCGAGTTCTCTCCCATGTTCGCCGAGGCCGCCGAGGCCGGGGAGTTCGACGGCGAGCCGGTCCTCGACGGCCCCGACAACCGCCCGGGGGCGGTCGCCCCCTTCCTCGAGCTTCCCGAGCTCGACCCTCGTATCGCCCGGGCCGCCGCCAACCTCACCTCAGGGGCAACGACCGATTTCGAGAAGGGGGTGCTTCTCGAGCGATTCTTCCGTGACGAAGAGCTTTTCACCTACACCGTCGACATCGACCCCGGACACTCCGCCGAAGACCTCGCCGACTGGCTGTTCACGGACACGAGTCCCAACTTCCGGCAGGGGTATTGCGAACAGTTCGCCACCGCCATGGCCGTGATGGCCCGGACTGTGGACGTGCCCAGCCGGGTGGTCCTCGGGTTCACGCCGGGCGAGACGGATGCAGACGGCGTCGTCACCGTTCGGCAGAAGAACGCCCATGCATGGGTGGAACTCTGGATGGACGGGCAGGGTTGGGTCCGGTTCGACCCCACACCGCGCAGTGACGGGGTGAACCCGGCCACCACGGCCGAGATGGGGTTCGATCCCTTCCGGTACGTGGCCGACCCGGAGACAAACGAAACAGGGGGGAGCCCAGGTGGCCCGTCGATCCCCAATCTCACCGAGCTTCTCGACCGCGCCGGCCAGTTGGAGATCCCGGATGTCTCGCCAACCGGCGGGGCGGTGCCCGGTGGAGTCGAACTACCGGTCTGGTCCTGGGTGCTCGGGGCGCTCGCCCTGATCGTGGCGGTCATCCCGGCGATCAAGCTGGTCAGGCGCAGACGCCGGATGGCGCGGTTGGAGCGGGGTGACATCTCCGCTGCCTGGGAGCAGATCGTGGATCATCTCGGCGACCTGGGCAACCCTGTACCCGAGCACCTCACCCCGATGGAGGTCGCCGCCGGTGTTGGGCCCGCGATGCGCCCCCTGGCCGAGGTCTACACCGCAGCCACCTTTGGTCCCGGGGATGTGCGGAGAGGCGATGTCGGTCGGGCTGTCGAATCGATGCGCAGCACCCAGCTTCACCTCAAGCGCACCCACACCAGGTGGCAACGCTTCCTGGGCTGGCTCAGACCGTAGAGCTCAGCCGCTGGCGGCCTCGCCACCCAACTCGGTGGCTACCTCGTCCTCGCTGCGCCGCAGGATCTCGAGAAAGCGTTCCCTGTCCAACTCGAAGCGGGTGACGTCTTCCTCGACCGATCGGGTGATCTCGTCGATGGCGACGAAGAAGGCCAGCTGACCCTCGCGCAGGGCGTCGAGGAGCTGGTCGTCGTTGGCCGCCACCCGAAAGATGGTCTGGCCGTCGGTGACGAGCTTCACCTCGGAGAGATGGCTCTCCATGTCGGCCTCGCGCCGCAGGTATCCCCAGGCGCGGCGCACCCGCTGGACCGACATGCCCTGGTCGAGGAGGCTCCTGACCACGCGCAGCGCCACCAGGTCGCGGAAGCTGTAGAGACGACGAACCCCCGGCCTGCCCCGCGTGCTCTGCACACTGGGGCGGAGCAGATCGACCCGGTCCCAATAACGCAATTGATGATGAGTGCAGCCAGTCAATGCTGACGCCTGCTGCGCCGTGAAACCTTGCTCCACCGCTCTCCCCAACAAAAAGTGTCACGCGGCGCAGACGCCGCCCCTCCGCCAAACCCCCGGGGCCCGGAATCACCTCGAGAGGCTCACCCGACGTCAAGGGGGGCGGCCACTCTACCCACAGCCGACCGCCTCAGGATCGTCTAAAGGGCCACTTCCTGCGGAAGCGGGAAAACCAATCTTCCGACGGTGCATCCTGTTGCCCGCGATCGCTGTTGTGTCTTCGAAGTCTGATCGCCTGGACCATCGCCGTCGCCGAAATCACCATGACGACGAAGCCGATTGCTGCCACCCACGACGCCTGAGTGAAGGTGAGAAGCATCAACGCGGCACCGGCGACGAGGCCGACGGCTGCCATTTTCGGTCCGAGACGTGGGCGGCTACGGGTGATGTCGCGGACGGCCTTGGCCAGCTGAGGATCTTCCTCATAGAACTGACGCTCGATCTCAGCGAGGATGCGCTGCTCTCTCTCGTCCAGCGGCATTGGGCGCTCCGAAACGATCCAGTCCTTACGAAGTCCGCATTGTACAACGGAAGCCTTCTTGAGGAACCGGGCGAGTCGCTCCCTCGGGAGAGAAATGCAAGTCGAGTGACCGGTATCGTGCCGCCATCGCCGACCTGGTCCACCTCGTTCGCCACGCAGAGGTGCTCAACCCCGACCGGATCGTCTATGGCCGGCTCGCCGGGTTCGGACTGAGCGACGAGGGTCGGGCACAGGCTGTTTCCTGTGCCCGACGTTTACGGAGCCGGCCGGTCTCCGCGGTTTGGGCATCACCCCTGCAGCGTGCGTTGGAGACGGCGGCCGCCATCGCCCGCGAGCATCTGCTCCCTGTGCGGGTTGACCCGCGGCTAACCGAGTGGCTCCTGGCCGACGGTTGGGAGGGGGCGGCATGGGGCGAGCTGGCATCCGTCCGGCCGGGTGAGCTCGAGGCATATCTGGCCGGTCCGGCCGACCTCCCCTTCTCCGCAGAGAGCCTCGACCAGCTGGCCCGACGGGTTGGCAATGCGGTGATCGAGCTCGAACAGCGACATCCCGCTGGTGAACTGGTCGTGGTCGGTCACCAGGACCCCACGCAGGCGGCTCGACTCTGGCTCACAGGACGTCCCCTGACCGGGTTGCACGTGGACAAGCCGGAACACGCCAGCATCATCTCGCTTCGCCCCGGGGACCCCTGGGTCGAGGTGGATGTGCGGCCCTAGGGCGACATACCACAATGTCCACCATGGCCCCGTTCGTGGTCGGCGCGATTTTTGGACTCTCGGCCCTGATGTGGGCGCTCCGCCTGGCTCTGCCCGGCAGCTCGCTCTCGTCGCAGTCTGCCGCGCTCCTCGGCCTCGATGTTCTGTTGGTGGCGACCGTGGCACTCACCGGGCTGCTGGTGGCCCATGGACGGTGGGCTCGTCGGCTTGGGTGGGCGGTCTTTGTACTCCAGGGAGCGGCTGCCGCGCTCACCGAGCCCGACGCCGTGTGGTGGTCGGCGCTGGCCATCTCGGCCGTCGGTGTAGTGGCATGGACCGGCCCGTGGCTCCAGGGGTGGGTCCGCCAGCTTCCCGCCGCCGCCGGCCCTCCGGCTCGTGCCGTGCTGCTCGCGCTGGGGCTGCTACTGCTTCCTGCGGTCGTGGCATTGACCAACCCGGTTGGGCCGGGGTGGGAGGGGTGGCTGCTTGCGGTCGCCTCGATCGCCCTCGCCTATCTCTACGCCAAGGCGGTCACGGCGGCACTCTGGGTGCTCCGGATCGGTCTCGTGGTGCTCGCCATGCCCGCCGTCCTGGCCGCACCCCCATGGGGCGGTGTCGCCCTGGCGGCGGCGGTGACGGGTCTCGTCTCCGTCTCCTGGACGGCGGACGTGAGGCTGGCAGTGGCGCCCCTGGTCCCCTCGCCGTCGCAACCGGGCCCGGTGGAAGTGGTTCGAGACGAGCTGCCCCCGCCTGCTCCGCTCGTTCTGCCTCGACCCCGGCTCCGCCGCCGAGACCAAGGCGGGACGACTTGACCGGTAGGCGCCGGACTCCGAACCCCTGGGTCGCCATCCCTGTTGTGGCAGGCGCCCTATTGGGTGCGGTTCTCGGCTACACCGTGACCGGGGTCAACTGTCTTCCCGAGCGGTGCCCGACCACCGCGGTGTTGGTCGCCGTCATCTCAGCGCTTGCGGCAGGTGCCGGTGTCCTGGTTGTGGTGGTCCTCGCCTACCGCTCGATTGCTGAGTGGCGACAGGGCGGCCGATCGGGCAGTTGAGTCACGGAGAGACGAGCGGACTTGCATGGCGAGCCACCAGCCGCCATCCGTCGCCTCCCCGCACCCAGATGTCGGTCATGACGAATACACCGGTGCGGCTCCTCCCGTCCATGGAGGCTCGCTGCCAGAGGCGGCTCCTCACCACGGCGACCATCCCGTGATCGTCCACCTCGAGCCGTTCGATCCGGTAGCTCTCCACCTGATATCGGTTGGCGGTTATGTCGAGGTATTCCTCACGGCCCCGTTGCTCGGCCCCTTCCCGACCGGTCACCAGCACAAAACGCTCGTCGAGCAGAGCATCGATCATCTCAAGGTCGGTGTTGGCAACGGCGTCTTGGAGGCGTCGTGTCAGTTCGGCTGCGGGATGCATAGCCATGATGTCCCCGTTAAGGCCGAGGGTGCTCAGCCCTCGTGCCTGGCGAGGACCAGGGCGACATTGTGGCCGCCGAACCCGAAGGAGTTGCTCATTGCGATGTCCACGTCGGCAGGTCGGGCCGTGTTGGGGACGTAGTCCAGGTCGCATTCCGGGTCTGGCGTCTCGTAGTTGATCGTCGGCGGGATCATGCCGTCGCGGATGGCGAGGATGCACACGATCGCCTCCACCGCTCCCGCTCCCCCGAGGAGATGCCCGGTCATCGACTTTGTAGACGACACCGGGGTCGTCGCCGCCTCCTCGCCCAGCGCCAGTTTGATCGCCCCCGTCTCGGTCACGTCGTTGGCTTCGGTCGACGTCCCATGGGCGTTGATGTAGTCGATGTCACCCGGGGCAACCGATGCGTCCTTCATCGCCTGCTTCATGGCGAGGGCGGCGCCGCTTCCTCCGGGCCTGGGGAGGGTGACATGGAAGGCGTCGGTGGACATGCCGTAACCGGTCACCTCGGCGTAGATACGGGCGCCTCGGGCGATGGCACGCTCTCGTTCCTCGAGCACCAATGCGCCGGCCCCCTCCCCCATCACGAACCCGTCCCGGTTGGCCTCGAAGGGGCGCGATGCCGCTTCCGGGTCGTCATTGCGGGTGCTGAGGGCGCGGGCCTGGTTGAAGGTGGCGATGCCAAAGTCGCAGATGCACGCCTCGGAGCCGCCGGCCAGCGCCACGTCGGCGGCACCCCGGCGGATCACCTCGGTCGCCTCGCCGATGGCATTGGCCGAGGCGGCGCAGGCAGTGACCGTGCAGTTGCTCGGCCCCAGTATCCCGAACCGTATCGCCGCCAGGCCCGCACCCATGTTGGGGATGGTCTTCGGTGTGCCATAAGGGCTGATCCGGTGCGGACCTCTGGTGCGCAGCATGTCGATCTCGTCGATGAAACTCTGCATCCCGCCGAACCCGACACCGCTCACCACCGCGGCGCGCTCGCCGGTGTCGGGGTCGTCGAGGAACGAACTGATTCCGGCGTCGGCCATCGCCTGGTCGCAGGCGGCGAGGAACAACTGGTTGGTGCGGTCGATCCGCTTGAGCTCACGGCGGTCGAAATGCGCCTCGGGGTCGAAACCCTTGACCTCGGCGGCGATCTGGGTGTCCAGATCCGAGGTGTCGAAGGTGGTGATCATCCCGACGCCGCTGTGACCCTCCAGGGCGGCCTTCCAGAAGGCGTCCACGTCGAGTCCCAGCGGGTTGACCGTCCCGATGCCGGTCACTACGACACGTCGCCGCTCCGCCCCGGCTGCGCTCCCTCCGCCCCGGTCCGATGGCGACATTCCCTGCCTCAGCCCGCCAACTTCGCCTCGAGGAGGTCGACGGTCTCTCCGACGGTGCGGATGTCCTCAGCCTCCTCGTCGGGGATCTTCACCCCGAAGGCATCTTCGAGTGCCATGAGCAGTTCGACCACCCCGAGCGAATCGATCTCGAGATCGTCCTCGAGGTCGGCTTCCATGGTGATCTGGTTCTCGTCGAGGCCGAGCTCCTCGACCAAGACCTTGGTTAGCCGACTCTCGATCTCGGAACGGTCCATCCCTCTTCTCCTGTCCTATCGCCGGCGGGCAGCCTACAGCGCCAACCCTCCGTCCACGACGAGGATGTGGCCGTTTACGTAGGCGGCCTCGTCGCCGCACAGGTATGCCACAGCCGAGGCCACCTCGTCCGCAGTGCCAAACCGACCGGCGGCCACCGAGTCCACCGCCCGCTGCCGTGCCTCGTCGGGAATGTCCGCCGTCATCTCGGTGTCGATGAATCCCGGTGCCACCACGTTGACGGTGATCCCCCTCGAGCCGACCTCCTTGGCCACCGACCTGGTGAACCCGATGATGGCGGCCTTGGAGGCGGCGTAATTGGCTTGCCCGGGGTTGCCGGCCAACCCGGCGACCGACCCGATCGAGACCACCCTGCCAAACTTCCTTCTGAGCATCCCGCGCAGGGCCGCCCTCGTGCAGAGGTAGACGGAGCGCAGGTTGACCGTGAGCACCTCGTCCCAGACTTCTGGTCGCATCCTCAGCAGGAGCTCGTCGCGGGTGATCCCGGCGTTGTTGACCAGGATCTCCACCGGCCCGAACCGATCGGTGGTCTCGGCGAACAGCGCCTGGACCGAATCGGCGTCGGCGACGTCGGCGCCGACCGCAACCGCCTGGCCCCCGGCGCCCGTTATGGCATCAACGACCTCGTCGGCGGCGTCGGCCCGTTTGGCAAAGTTGACCACCACCCTGGCGCCGGCTGCTGCCAGTCGAAGGCTCACGGCGCGCCCGATTCCGCGGGAACCACCGGTGACCAGGGCCACCCGCCCCGGCGTCACCCGAAATCGGTGCCGTAGTAGGCGAAGGCCGGCTCGAGCAACTCCATGGCGCTCCGGCCGGAAGCGGGCAACTCGATGTCCGATGTACCCAGGTGATTCACCCTGTCCCCCCAGCGGACCACGGCCGCAGCCCAGGTGAGCCCCGCACCGAAGGCGGCGAAGACGATGTTGCAGCCGGGCTGGACCCTTCCCTCTTCGACTGCTTCGGCGAGGGCGACCGGGATGGTTGCCGCCGAGGTGTTGCCGTAGCTCTGGATATTGACATAGACCTGCGAGCTGTCGAGCTTCAACCGCCTCGCCGTGGCATCGATGATCCTGAGGTTTGCCTGGTGGGGAATCAAGAGGTCTACGTCCTCGAGCCGGAGACCGGCGCCGTCCACCACCCGGGTGGACGCATCACCCATGGCCACCACCGCCTTGCGGAATACCTCCGGCCCATTCATCCTGATCCCCATGCGTCGGGGGTCGCGGGCACGGGGCATCCCTGCGGTGCCCATGTCGGGGACGATGAGCAGCTCGGTGCAGGTTCCGTCAAGCCCCAGCTCGGAGGAGAGGACGCCGGCCGGTTCATCGGACGGTTCGAGGACCACTGCTCCGGCAGCGTCCCCGAACAGGACGCATGTGGTGCGATCCGTCCAGTCGATCAGATGGCTCAGCTTCTCGGCGCCCACCACGAGGATCCGGTCGAATGCCCCGGAGCGGATCATGGCGGTCCCGGTCACCAGGGCGTAGATGAACCCGGCACAGGCTGCGTTGAGATCCTGTGCTCCCGCTCGGAAAGCTCCCAGCTTGGCCTGGAGCCGCGAGGCGGCGCTCGGTATCAGGTGGTCGGGGGTACACGTTGCCAGGAGGATGAGATCGATCTGGTCGGCGGTCACGCCCGCCGATGCGAGCGCTTTGACCGAGGCGACGGTGGCCAGGTCGGACGTGTCCACCTCGGCGATGTGACGTTCCTTTATCCCGGTGCGGGTGGTGATCCAATCGTCGGACGTCTCGACGATCCTCTCCAGATCGGCGTTGGTGAGAGTCGCCGGGGGGATGCACTTCCCCCAACCGGTTATGGCCGCGTATCTCATTGGGCTCCTCGCAGGACGGGTCATCGTACCGAAGCCACCAACCGCTCCACCGTTTCATCGATGTCGCCCAGAGAGCCGACGGTGAACACCTCGGCATCGGGCACGGTCCGCTTGGCCATGGCCGCGGTGACGTCGCCGGGGCCGACGTGGACGAAGCGTTGTGCTCCCGCCTCAGCCATCCCCTCGAGGATGGCGGAGAAGAGAACCGGGGCGGTGACTTGCTGGGCGAGCAGGTCGATCAACTCTCCGGGGGGGAAAGGCCGTGCCGTGACGTTGGACCAGACCGGGAACCGGGCCGGGCCGAAGCTGGCGTCCGCCAGCGCCGCACGGAGAGGCTCCAATACCGGCTCCATCAGCGGGGAATGGAAGGCGCCGGCCACCTTGAGCGGCACCACCCGCCGTACCCCCAACTCCCGGCCGCGCTCGGCAAGGGCGGCGATGTCGTTGGCACCACCGGCCACCACCACCTGACCGGGCGAGTTGATGTTGGCCACCCACAACCGCCCGCCATCGCCCCTGACCGACTCGGCGAGGCGTCCCGCTGCCTCGGCATCGATCCCGAGCAGCGCCGCCATCCCCGAGGCCTCCGTTTGTGCCGCCCGATCCATGGCCCGTCCACGCGCTGCCACGAGCAACAGCGCGCCCATGTACTCGATCATTCCGGCGGCGGTGAGAGCTGTGTACTCGCCGAGCGAGTGACCGGCGGCGCCCATGGGGAGTGTCCCATCCAACCGGGTGGCGAGCTCGTCCCAGAGTGCATATGAGAGGGCGAACAGCGCCGGTTGCGCCCGGTCGGTGCTTGTCAGCAACTCCTCGGGACCTTCTAGGCAGACCCCACGCAGCGACCACCCGAGCACCTCGTCGGCCGCCTCACCGAGGAGGTCGGGTCTCGCATCGAAGAGGTCTGCGCCCATCCCGACGTGCTGGCTCCCCTGACCCGGGAACAGGACACAGAATGACATCGAGGGTTTGGACGGAGGCGATGTGCCGTGGGTTACGGGCTCAGCGACCGGGATAGCGGATCCACCAGTCGGAGTCAGGGTCATCGACCGGAGGTGGATCGAACCGCTCGCGCCAGAGGTCCTCCGCCATCTGGGTGACCAGGTCGGCCACGTCGAGCGGCTCGGTCCACGCTGCCGGGAGCCCCTCTGCACCGGCGATCACGCCGACGAGCGACCCGGCGACGATCCCGGTCGAGTCGCTGTCGCCCGAGTGGTTGACAGAGGCGAGGAGTGCGCTCGGTGCGTCCGGGGCGGCCAGCGCACAGCACAGCCCGATGGCCAGCGCCTCCTCTCCCACCCATGCCCCGCCAAGGCTCTCGATGTCTTCAGGCGTCGGCATCCCTCCATTTGCCAGCGCAACTGCCCGGTCGACCGCCTCGAGCATCTCCTCGTGACCCTTGTGGGGGATGAGATAGGGCCTGGTGAGCGCCACCGCCTGGTCGAGGGCCGATCCGTCGAGCAGGTGTGAGATGAGGGCAGCCAGGAAACCCGCCGATAGCCACCCGCTCGGATGCCCGTGGGTGATTGCGGCGATCTCGCTCCCCACCTGGAAAGCCTCTTCGGGGTCGGCGAACATCAACCCCGCTGGCGCCGCTCTCATCACACCGCCGCAACCCTTCGAATCGTTTATCGGCCGGTCGATGGAACCCGCCGAGCCGGATCTCAGTGCGGAGAGGCAGGTGTTGCCCGGGGCGCGCCGCTTGTGGAGCCGCTTATCGGCCACAAGCCATCCGTCGGGCCCGTCCTCCCCGGGGCGCCCGCCGATGCTGGACCAGTCATAGCCCTGGGTGTGAAGCCAGCGGAGGTACGCATGGTGGACGATGTCGTTGCGATCAGGGGCGCGGCGATCGCTACCCCCGCCCGACCGCTGCTGAACCGAAGCGCGGATCAACCCCTCGCCGGTGAACAGCGCCATCTGGGTGTCGTCGGTGACGGCGGCGGGGCCGCCCACGTAACCGGTGACCCCATCGGCCCCCAACCGCGCCCTGATCTCGGACAACGACCAGAACTCGACCGGTGCACCGAGGGCGTCACCAACCGCTCCCCAAAGCAAACACCCACGGAAGCGGTCGAGGGGAGGTTGCCGGCTATTGCTCGTGGTAGCTCCCTTCTGGCTGCCGTCTGCCGTCTGCCGTCCGCCGTCCTAAGAGGCCTTGTCCAGCACCCCGAACACCCGCTCCACGTCTGCCACATCCACATCCCGATGGGTCACAAAGCGGAGCACACCGGGTCGGATCAGACCGACCCTGATCCTGGCGGCGGCCAGCAGGTCGATCACCTCGGGTGCACCCCAGGGGAGCCCGGCGTCGTCCACCATCACCATGTTGGTCTCGACTTCTTCGTGGTCCACGGCCTTTGGGAACCGCTCCGACAGCCCGGCGGCGAGCCGGCCGGCGAGGTCGTGGTCCTCGTGGAGGCGGTGACGATCGCCAAGAGCCACCAGCGCTGCAGCGGCGATCACGCCGGCCTGACGCATCCCGCCGCCCAACTGACGCCGTCGGTAGCGGGCCTCGGCGATGAGAGGTGCCTCACCGCAGAGTATGGAGCCGACCGGGGCCCCGAGTCCTTTGGAGAAGCAGAACTGGACAGTGTCCGCCAAGGCGGCATATCGGTCGGCGGGGACTCCTGCTGCCGCCACCGCGTTGAACAGCCGGGCCCCGTCGAGGTGGACCGCCAGCCCGTGGCTCCGGGCGATCGCGGTTGTGGCTGCCATGGCCTCGAGCGGCACCACCCGGCCACCCGATGCGTTGTGGGTGTTCTCCCAGACAAGAGCCGAGATCCTGGGCCGGATGGTCCCCGCCGCCACCATCAGCTGGCTGAGCGCATCGCCATCGATCACCCCTCCCCGGCCCGCAACGGTGCGAAAGGCCACACCCGAGATCATCGATGCAGCCGCCCGCTCGTAGTCCCGAACATGAGCATCGTCCACGGCCACCAATTCGGTCCCTGCAGCGGTCAGGAGGTTGATCGCCAGTTGGTTCCCCATGGTCCCTGATGGCGTGTACACCGCCGCCTCCTTGCCGACGAGCCGGGCCGCCTCCTCCTCGAGGGCAGCAACGGTCGGGTCCTCGGAGTAGACGTCGTCGCCCACCTCGGCGGACGCCATGGCGCGGCGCATCGCCTCGGTTGGCCGGGTGACCGTGTCTGAGCGGAAGTCGGCAATGCCGTCGGGGAACGCCATTGGAGGAACGGTACAGGGGTCGCATTACCCTTCGGTTCCCGCCTCCAGAGGTCTATCCATCCAATGAGCGTCTCCGTCCCGGTTCTCAACACGATCGAGATCCGGATCCCAGCAACGTTCGGCAGGCTCTACGAACTCGCCTACAACATGTGGTGGGCGTGGGACCCGACGGCCCGCAACATGTGGCCCGCGATCCACTCCGTGGCTTGGGAGAGGTACCACAACCCGATCGAGTTGCTCGGCGCGGTCGAGCCCAGCGCCTGGCAGGCACTCGAGGGCAGCGACAGCTTCAACGACCGCTACAACGAGGTCGTCCGCAAGTTCGACAACTACATGGCGGGCGAGGACACCTGGTGGAAGCGGCACCACGAATCGGATCTGACCGGTCCGATCGCCTACCTCTGCACCGAGTACGGGGTCCACTCCTCGGTCCCCTTCTACTCAGGCGGCCTTGGTGTGCTCGCCGGCGACCACGTCAAGGCCGCCTCCGATCTCGGGTTGCCCTTTGTCGCCGTTGGGCTGCTCTACAGGAGGGGGTACTTCCGCCAGGAGGTCGACTCGGAGGGTGAGCAGCAGCACACCTATCCCGAACTCGACATGACCAGGCTGCCGATCCGCCCCGTGGCCAGCAGCACCGGCGGGCAGTGCAAGGTCTCGATTGAGTTCCCCGGTCGGACCGTGCTGGCGGCGGCGTGGTGCCTGCAGGTGGGGCGGGCACCGGTCATCCTCCTCGACACCGATATCCCGGACAACGAGCCCGCCGACCGGCCGATCACACACACCCTCTACATCCGGGGTCGGGAGATGCGGTTCTGCCAGGAGCTGGTGCTCGGGGTGGGCGGAGTCCGCCTCCTCGCCGCCCAGGGAATTGAGCCGGCGGTGTGGCACGTCAACGAGGGTCACGCCGCAATGAGCCTGCTGGAGAGGATCTCGGTCGGTGTCAAGGGTGGGGCCTCGCTCGAGGTCGCCGAGAAGGAGGTGAGGTCACGAACCGTCTTCACCCTCCACACACCGGTCCCGGCGGGGAACGAGGTGTTCGAGTTCACGCTTGCGGAGAAGTACCTCGCTCCCTGGGCGACCTCGGTAAAGGCGGACATGTCGTACCTCGCCCGGATAGGTGCCACCAGCGACGATCAGCATGGTCGCTTCGATCTAGGGGCGATGGCCATCCGGCTGGCGGCTGTGGTCAACGGTGTGTCGAAACGGCATGCCGAGATCGTCTCCCGGGACTGGTCCCATCTCCTCAACGGCCCCGCCCTCGCCGTCACCAACGGGGTTCACACCCCGACATGGGTGGGCCGGGACCTGTCCCGTGAGCTGTCTGCGCTCATCGGGCCGGACTGGCCGACGCTGCTGGTCGAGGAGCCCGAGGAGGTCGAGGAGATCGACGGGATGCCAAACGAGGAGCTGTGGGCCTCACATCTCGCCCGCAAGCAGCTGTTCACGCGTTTCGCCAGGGGCCGCTTCCGCCGCCAGTTGGCCCGGCATGGCGGCTCCCCCGACGAGCTCCGATCGGTGGAGCGGATGCTCCCACCCGAAAGGCTCACCCTCGGTTTCGCCCGGCGCTTCGCCACCTACAAGCGAGCCACGCTGATGTTCCACAACGTCCCGTGGCTGCAGGCAATTCTCACCAACCCAAACCGGCCGGTCCAGGTCGTGTTCGCCGGGAAGGCTCATCCGGCAGATCGACCAGGTCAGGACTTCATCCGGCACATCGTCGAGTTGTCGCGCCGCCCGGAGCTGCGCGGCCACATCTACATCATGGAGAACTACGACCACCGGATGGCCCGCTTCCTGGTCCAGGGGGTCGACGTCTGGGTGAACAACCCCCGCCCACCGGAAGAGGCGAGCGGGACCTCGGGGATGAAGGCCGCAATAAACGGCGCGATCAATGCATCGGTGCTCGACGGTTGGTGGGCCGAGGCCTACGACGGCGACAACGGGTGGGCTTTCGGATCAGGTTCGGAGAACTACGACCACAGCGGCCAGGACAACGCCGATGCCATCGCCTTCTACCGGCTGCTCCAGGACGAGATCGTTCCTCTCTTCTACCAACGGGACGAGCAAGGGGTCCCCCAGGGTGGGTCGAGCTGATGAAGCGCTCGATGAAGTCGACCCTGGCCGCCTTCTCCACCCAGCGCATGGTCAAGGAGTACGCCGAGCTGGCCTATTTGAAGGTGGGACGGTAGAACCGGACCAGACGGCAGGTACGGGTCAGGGTTACTGGGCTAGAGAACCCGCGCCTCCAAGGTACGGGTCAGTACTGAAGTCCACGGAAGACGGTCAGTACTAGTACGGTATCAGCAGAACCTTGCCGATCGTCTTCCGACCCTCCAACGCTCTGTGCGCCTCGGCAGCCTCGGCCAATGGGAAGCGGGCGCCGATCGTCACCTCGATCTCACCCGAGCCGATCCATCCGAACAAGTCGGCGGCGCGCCGCTCGAGGTCGGCTCGCTCTGCGATGTAGTCGTTCAACGACGGTCGGGTGAGGAAGAGCGAGCCGTTCCGGGACAGGGTCAGTACGTCGACGGGGGGAACCGGCCCGCTGGCGTTCCCAAAAGCGACCAGCATCCCGCGCCTCCTCAGCAGGCTGAGGCTCGTCTCGAAGGTGGCAGCGCCCACCCCGTCATAGACCACCGCCATCTGGCGCTTGCCGGCGATCGACTCGATCTGCTCGGCCAGATCGCCCTCGGCGGCAACTATGACGTGGTCGGCTCCCGCCGATCTCGCCACCTCGGCTTTTCGCTCGGTCCCCACCACGGCAAAGCTCTCGCCGCCCTTGACACGCAACATCTGGGTCAGCAGCGTCCCCACTCCTCCGGCAGCGGCGTACAGAACGCACCTGTCACCCGGTTGCACCGGGTAGGTGTCGTTGACCAGGTAGTGCGCAGTCATTCCTTGAAGCATGGCTGCGGCCGCCGTTTCCAGGCTCACACCGGTGGGCACCAGCACCGCCCGCTCGGCCGGGATAGAGACGAGATCGGCATAACTGCCGTGACAGTCCGCCCAGGCGACCTGGTCACCCGGAGCGAGATGGGCGACATCGGCACCCACCGCCTCGACCACCCCGCTCCCCTCCTGCCCGGGGATGAAGGGCAGCGGGTGCGGATACAGCCCGGTCCGGTGGTACGTGTCCACATAGTTGATCCCGGCTGCGGCGACCCGGACCAGCACGTCATCGCGCCCAGGGACCGGGTCGGGGAGCACATCCGCACGGAGCACCTCCGGCCCGCCGAGTCGCTCGATCTGGACGGCCTCCATGGTTACGCCGCTCCCGTCGCCGGCCCGGTCAAACCGACACCCCCGGCTTCCCGGCAGGGAGCATGTCAAGCGCCCGCTTGATCCCGCGCACCGCCTGGCTGATGCGGTGCTCGTTCTCCACCAGGGCGAACCGGACGTGCCCGTCGCCTGCCGGGCCAAACCCGATACCGGGGCTGACCGCCACCTTGGCTTCGTCGAGCAGTTTGAAGGTGAAGTCGAGCGAACCCATCGAACGGTACGGCTCGGGGATCTCCGCCCACACGAACATCGTCCCGCGGGGCCGCTCCATCGGCCAACCTGCCCGCACCAGCCCGTCGACCAGGGCGTCCCGCCTGCTGCGGTATATGTCGTTCACCTGGTCCACGTAACCGTCGCCTTCGTTGAGGGCGATGATCGAGGCAATCTGTATCGGCTGGAAGGTGCCGTAGTCGAGGTACGACTTGAGCTTGGCCAGCGCCTCGACCATCCGGGCGTTTCCGACCACGAACCCGACCCTCCATCCCGGCATCGAGTGGCCCTTGGTCAGCGTGTACAACTCGACCCCGACGTCTGCACCTCCCGCCTGGAGGAGGCTCGGTGGCGAGTATCCGTCGAACCCGAGATCGGCGTAGGCGAAGTCGTGGATGAGGAACACCTCGTGCTCCTTGGCGAACGCCACGAGACGCTCGAAGAAGCCGAGATCGACGCAGGCGGTGGTCGGATTGTGGGGGAACGAGGTGAGGATCACCCGGGGCCGCGGCCACGACCCGAGGAACGCCTCTTCCATCCGCGAGAAGAAGTCGGCGTCTACCGAGAGCGGCACACGCTGTATTTCCGCCCCGGCTAGTACCGGGGCGTAGATGTGGATCGGATAGCTCGGGTCGGGCACCAGAGCGAGATCGCCCGGTTGGACCAGCGTCCACATCAGGTGGGCGAGACCCTCCTTGGCACCGATCGTGCTGATCACCTGGGTCTCAGGGTCGAGATCCACCCCGAAACGACGCCGATACCGCTCGGCAACGGCACGACGCAGATTGGGGAGACCCCGTGACGTGGAGTACCGGTGGTTGCGCGGGTTCTGAGCCGCCTCCACCAACTTGTCCACGACAAAGGGGGCGCTGGGGATGTCCGGGTTCCCGAACCCGAGGTCGATGACGTCGTCCCCGGCACGCCGCGCCTCCAGCTTGCGCTGGTTGACCGCAGCGAACACATAAGGCGGAAGCCCATCGATCCGTCGGAATTCCATGGTGATAGGTGGTAGGTGGTAGGTGGTAGGTGACGGTACCGCACCCAAGATCCGGCAAACCCTCCAACTGACGAATGCCCCGCCTACAACTTCTGGCTTCTTGCTGCCGTCTGCCGTCTGCCGTCCGCCGTCTAAAGGTGCGGCCACACCTCTTCCACGAAGAGCTCCCAGGTGGGGTATGGCTCGCTGCTGGGGAGAAGCGAGAGCACCAGTTCGTCGGCGCCGGCCTCGAGGAATCCCCTGAGGTGGCTCGCCACCTCATCGGGCAAGCCGGCGATGATCCCGCGGCTCCCCCCTCGGTTCTCCACGAAGGCACTCAACTCGTCGTCATCGGATGCGATGAAGACGGCTCCACCCCAACTGGTGGTCATGGGCCGGCGTGCGGCCCGGCGCACTTCGGCCTCCTCTTCGGCGAACCGAGCCGGGTCGCCCCCCCAGGCGTTCCATCCGTCGGCGACATCGGCGGCCACCTCGCGGACCTTCTCGTGGCGGCCGCCCACCCACACGGGTGGAGGAGTCAGCCCGTCATCGGCTAGGCCCTTGATGGCGGCGATCGACTCACGCAGCGTCTTGAGCCGCTCACTGAGTGGGGGGTACGGGAGGCCGTAGGCCTCCATCTCGTCTTTCGACTCCTTGTCCCCGGCGCCGAGGCCGGCCACAACCCGCCCCCTGGACACCGCCTGCACCGCACCCATGCCCGAGGCGGTGGCAACGGGAGGACGGGTGGTGGCCCTGGCCACCAGCGAGCCGACCCGGAGCTTGGAGGTGGCCGCCGCCACGGCTCCCATCGCGGAGAAAAGTTCCACCACCGGCCGCTTCGGGCCGTCGAGCGGAAAGAGGTGGTCGAAGAGGAAGACACCGGTGAACCCCAGCCGCTCGGCACGCTTTGCCGCATCGATCAGAGGGGTCCCGTCGGGGTGGAACTGTGGAAGGGTGACCGATACCGGCGGGGTCACCTGGCGAACGTGTCCAGCAGGTTCCGGACCGGTGTTGGGATGAGATCGCTCGCGAAATCGAGCACCTTGCGCACCGACTCGAGGGACTCGCGAGGTCCGGACCAATGCTCTTCGATCACTTCGTCGGGCACCGAGGTGACCAACTGCCCAAGGGCGAATGCGATGAGGATGGTGTCGTCGGCCCAACCCCCAATCGGAAGCATCTCGGGGATCAGATCGATCGGCGACACGAGATAGACAACCGTTCCGCCGAGGAGCAGCTTGCGAGAAGGAGGTACCCGTGGATCTCTCAACAGCCTCGCCACCAGCAACCCGAAACGTGGGATGAGCATGGCGGCTTCGGCTATTACCTCGAATACGGCCCGTTGATCGCCCGGGCTGATGACTTGGTCTGGATGGATGGCTTCTGTCACCGGGCCACCATATCGCCTCTCGATGGAGAAAGCCGTCAGTCGGCGCCGACCGTCTCCAGCGCCGCCAGCCCGGCACCGATGAGACCGGCATCCTGTCCGAGGGAGGCGGCAACGATCGGGGTGGGCGGCCGGTGCTCCGATCCCTCGAGCAACTCGGCCACCGCCGGCCGGCAGGGCTCGAGGAGGACCTCCAACTCGCCCACGATGCCCCCGCCGACCACGACCACCTCGGGGTCGAGGACGGCAATGAGATTTGCTATCCCAACGGCCAGCCATCGGGCAACCCCCTCGACAGCCCTCAGCGCAGCCCGATCCCCTTGCAATGCCGCCGCGGTGAGGTGCCTCCCCGATGCCCTGCCATCTCCGGCGAGCGTCGCAACCGCCCCCGACGGCTCCGCGGCGGCGACGTCGGCGGCAAGCTCGTCGAGCCGGCGACCAGAGCACACCGTCTCCCAACAGCCTCGTTGACCGCAGGCACATGGCGCGCCATCGGGTACCAGCCTCATGTGTCCGATCTCACCGGCAAAACCCCTGCCCCGGTAGATGTCGCCATCGATCCAGATGCCACCGCCGATCCCTGTGCCCATCGTCACCATGAGGACTTTGGAGTACCCACGCGCCGCCCCGACCAGTGCTTCGGCGTGGGCTGCGAAGTTGGCGTCGTTGTCCACCACGACCGGCATCGACAGACGCTCGCTGAGCGCCGTGCCCAGATCGAGCTCGATCCCGGGGGTGTGAGGTCCCCACACCAGAGTGCTCGGGTACCGCACCAGGCCGGCAACGCCGACACCCACCGCAACAACGGGCTGGCCGAGACTGTCGGGGTCGGCGCTTGCGAGCCTCTCGACCTGTCTGACCATCTCGTTCAGAGCGGCCTGCGGCGTCGGGCGGGGCGGGCACCAATTCCCTGCGAGTGGGCGGCGCCGTCCGGGCCGACGCGAGCCGCGGCGAGCTTGGTCCCCCCAAGATCGAGACCGGCAGCGTGATTCGACGTGTCGGGACCCCGCTCTGCCGTCTACTCGACAGGTATCCGCACCGGTGGCTCGGGGTTCTCCCCGTCATCGGTGCGCCTGTGGGTGATCTCGTCGATCATGGCCTGGGCGGCGCGCAGGGTCTCGATGCCCGCGATCGCCAGGTGGATGGCGGCGCGGCTCCCACCGCGGAGCAGGGCGGAGGCCATCGAACGGCTCTGCTCCTCCGCCACCTCAGCTGCCCGTCTCGGCGAAGGTGACCAGCAGCGAACCCTCTTCGAGGCGCGCCCTGGAGACCTGACGGCGTCGAAGCGAGTCGGGTAGGACGAAGCTGCGCCGATAGGGGCCGACCGTCACGTAGAGCTCGTCACCGTGGCGGAGCACCTCGAGGTCGCCCCGGTCGACGAATGGGGCTGCCATGCTCAGCGTCACCTCGTTGTCCTGTTCCTGGACGGTGAACGGTGAGGTTGCGGTGAACCCGCGCACCGGGTCGCGCGCTCCGTAGAGCTCGCCGGCGAGCCGCCTCAGCCGTTCGACGCCCACCATCTCCTCGTCGAACAGCCGCAGCGGGAGCACCGGGATGTCGGGGAAGGATGTGATGATCGTCTCCATGTGCTTGGCCTGGATGGCCCGCCAGCCGGCGAAGTACGGGTCGTCGACTGCCTCGGGGAGCACCCGGTTGACCACGACCCCGTCCACCCCATACCCGAAGAGACCGAGGTAGGTGTAGGTGCGGCGCGCCTCGTCCACCACCATCTTCTCGGGGTTGACGACGAGCCGTGCCGAGGTCACCTCAGGGTCGGAGAGGAGCCGCTTTACGTCCTCGACCCCTTCGAATATCGAGTTGGCGGCGCTGAAGACCTCGTCTCCCGGGAGCGGGATGTTGGTCATCCGGTTGAGCACAGGACGGGCCGCCTTGAGGATGCGCCGCTCGGTGGGGAGGATCCGATCCACATACCAGGAGAGCACCTCGGGGAGCGACAAGAGGCGGAGGGTCTCGGCTGTCGGGGCGCAATCGACCACGACGGCGTCGTAGTGCCCGGAACGGGCGTGCTCCTTGACCTCGAGCAGGGCGAACAACTCGTCCATCCCGGGGAAGACGAGGAACTCCTCCGCCTCGATCCCGGTGACGCCACCCCAGTCGAACACCGCCATCAGCTGCCGCCTGATGGTTCCCCACTGTCTCTCCAACTGCTCCTGGGCGTCGACCTGTTGGCCGAGGAGACCGGGGACAACCTCCCTGGGCCGGTCACCGAGCGGGACATCGAGCGCATCGGCCAGGCTGTGGGCGGGGTCGGTCGAAGCGACCAGGGTGCGGTAGCCGCTGTCAGCGGCGGCGATGGCGGTGGCGGCGGCCACCGTCGTCTTGCCGACACCCCCCTTCCCGGTGACGAGCACGATCCGCATCAGTCGTCCGCCAGCTCCTCTGCCCTCGACCTGAGCCCGCGCAGGGCGGTCCCCACGATCTGCTTCTCCACCTGGCGTCGGAGGAACCCGGGGATCTTGAAGGCGATCTCGGCGCGCAGCCCGTACACCACCTCGGTGGCCCCGTCCTCGAGCGGCTTGAAGTCGTACGACCCCTCCATCAGGGTGATGTCGTCGCCCGGCTCGGCAACCCAGGACATGCGCCGCGGGTGGTCGTATTGGTAGACGAGCACGTACTCGATCTCCTTGACCATCCCTTCCACCACGAAGTGGGCCCGGTGCGCCATACCCTCGGGCGTGCGTTCCAGAACCTCGACCCGGCGGACACCGGTGGCCCACTCCGGGTAACGCTCGACATCCGCCGCCACCTCGAACAGGAGCTCGGCTGGTGCCGATATCTCGATGCTCTGGACGGTGCTCTCAGCCATCGGCGCGTCACTCCTCTGGGATGGGCGGGAGCTTGAGGCTACTCACCACCCGGATGAACCCCGGTAGTGGGATGCCGCACCGGTCTCCCGGTCGCCCGGAAATAGCCGACGTTGACACACCTCGTGGCGCCGACCCGCCACGTGGTGGCCTGGGGCTGGTGGACGTCGCCAAAGTAGTGATACCTCGGCCGAACCCGCCGTATGTAGTCGAGCAGCGGCCGCGAGGCACGCTCGGGTAGCCCGGTCACCACATCGGTGTGGAGCGGAGGCACCGCCGGGGGGAGATGCGAGCAGAGCACCTCGACCTCGCCGATCCCTTGCCAGCTTGGACTCCATGAGGTCGTCGTTGACCTCTCCCCTCGCCTGGATCACGGTCGGTGCGCCTCCACCGACGAACCCGACGGTGATGCCTTCGATCTCAACCGCCTCGCCGTCCACGAAGCGGCAGCCCGGCGGGAGGATGGCCTGGAGCCGCTCCGGCCAGTCGACGTTGCCGTAGGTCACATAGCCCCGGGCCGGTGCCAGCGCCTCACGACAGCGCTCGTATTGCTCGGCCACCAACTCGGCCACTTTGGCCCGGACCTCATCCTCGCGCCCTGCGGCATGGCGGACCCAAAGCCTGCGGTTCGTGTCGAGATCGCCCCTGCCCCGCGCCGCTGCCACCTGGGCGACGAACTCCGACCCGAAGATCTCGGCCATGATCCCGTCGGTGGTGCGGTAGTCGACGAAATTGATCAGGTCGCCCAGGACGAGCAGCGTCTCACCGGCTGCGGCCACCCGAGCGAGGGCGCTGAAAGCGCCATGGATATCTGACACCAGAAGCATCTCTCAGCCGGTGACCGCTCCATGCTCGGCCGACCCCACCAGACGGGCGTACTTGGCCAGCGCCCCGCTCGGGTATCGGGGCTCGGGGGGCTTCCACCCGGCGCGCCGCCGCTCCAACTCGGCAACGTCGACCATCAGGTCGAGCCGGCGGGCGGCCACGTCGAGCACGATGGGGTCGCCTTCGGCAACCAGGGCGAGAGGTCCCCCCGACACCGCTTCGGGGGCGACGTGCCCGATGCAGAGACCGGTGGTGGCACCGGAGAATCGTCCATCCGTGATGAGGAGCACATCGCGGCCCAACCCGGCGCCCTTGATGGCCGCCGTGATCTGGAGCATCTCGCGCATCCCGGGGCCGCCTGCGGGCCCCTCGTAGCGGATGACCACCACCTCACCGGGGTGGATGTCATGGCGGAAGAGGGCATCGAGAGCGCCCTGCTCGCCGTCGAAGACCCGGGCGGGGCCGGAGAAGCGCTCCACATGGATCCCCGCCACTTTGACCACAGCACCCTCGGGGCAGAGCGAGCCGCGTAGCACTGCGATCCCTCCCTCGGCGGCGAGAGGGTCATCCACGGGGCGGATCACCGATGCGTCGGCTGGCGGGCCGACGCCATCGAGGTTCTCCGCCATGGTGCGGCCGGTGACGGTGATGGCGTCCCCGTGGAGCAGGCCGGCGTCGAGCAGCGCCCTGAGCACCGAGGGCACGCCGCCCACCCGGTCGAGATCGACCATGTGGAACCGTCCGAATGGCTTGAGGTCGCCGAGATGGGGGGTTCGCCTGCTTATCCGGTCGAAATCCTCCAACTCCAACTCGACCTCCGCCTCGCGGGCGATCGCCATCAGGTGGAGGACGGCGTTGGTCGATCCGCCGAGCGCCATCACTGTGGTCACCGCATTCTCGAACGC
This sequence comes from uncultured Actinomycetes bacterium, assembly GCA_963733905.1. Taxonomy (GTDB): domain Bacteria; phylum Actinomycetota; class Acidimicrobiia; order Spongiisociales; family DATADW01; genus DATADW01. The sequence goes on from CAVTEU010000007.1 coordinate 609,085, forward strand.
CTCCCTGGTGAGGATGGTGCGTGGCCGAAGCCCGCTCTCGAGCAGGCCCATGACAGCCTCGCCAGATGCCGCGGCGTACTCGACCAGCCTCGGATCGATGGCGGGCACGCTGGCGCTTCCCGGAAGCGACATCCCCAGCGCCTCGCCCACCGAAGCCATGGTGTTGGCGGTGAACATCCCGGCACACGACCCCGCCCCCGGGCAGGCGTGACGCTCCAACTCGAGCAGATCGGATTCACCGATCCGTCCCTCGGACAGCGCCCCGATCCCCTCGAAGACGTCCACCAGCGATATGTCTCTGTCTCCGATCCGGCCGGGGAGGCTGGAGCCGCCGTAGAGGAAAATCGCCGGGAGGTTGAGCCGGGCGGCCGCCATGAGCATCCCCGGGAGCGACTTGTCGCAGCCGGCGATGGTGACCATGGCGTCGAATCGCTCGGCGTGCATGACCAGCTCCACTGAGTCGGCGATCACCTCGCGAGACACCAGAGAGGCGCGCATGCCCTCGTGCCCCATCGAGATCCCATCGGAGACGGCGATCGTCGTGAAGGTGAGACCGACGCCACCTTTGGCGCGAACCCCCCGTTTGGCCTCGGCAGCGAGCATCGGCCCGGTCAGGTTGCAAGGGGTCACCTCGTTGCCGGCCGAGACCAGTCCGACCTGGGGACGGGCGAAGTCGTCCTCGTCCAGCCCGACGGCGCGCAGCATGGCGCGGGCCCCCGCCTTGGCGAAGCCCTCGGTGACGTCCTGGGAGTGGATCTTGGGAGGCATGGCGCGATGGTACGTCGCCCGGCGAGACGGCGGACGGCGGACGGCAGACGGCGGGTCCCGGGACGTTCTTGCGTGACACAGACGTCTTCACGACAACTCAGCCACGCAAGAACGAGGGCCATGGCGGGGCAACCGTTCTTGCGTGACCAGAAGTCTTCAGACAACTCAGCCACGCAAGAACGAGAGGTCTGGCGATCAGACAGAAGAGTCAATGAGATCAGCCGTCGATCTGGGACGAGTCTGAGGCCGGGGATCAGACCGGCATCGGCGAGGTGGTCGAGCGCCTCCATTTCGCCGTCGTCCAGCTCGAGCGGCCCGCGTTGCGGTTCGAGCAGGAAGGTGACCACGCAGTCGTCGCAGGCCGAGTGTGCTGCATGGCGCATTCGTCACAGTCGATGAGCATCGATGCCGCTCCCGCTTGGCAAATCCCAAGCTATCGGGAGGGTGTGACAGGAAAGTCGGAAGCGGAAGACGGAAGACTGAGAACCGGCCTTGATGCGGTCGGTGCCGGCTCGTCACCTCGTCGCCGCGCTGGTTCATCCTCGTCCAGCGCTATGAGGTGTCTGCCGTCTGCTGGCTGCTGTCCGCCGGCTACGAGGCCGCCAGGCCCAAGACCACCGCCAACAGCCAACTGGTGAGCGAGCCGACCAGGAAATACTCGGTGATGACGTCCACCTGCGATGGGGCGTCGGCGGCATGGCGGCCCTCCCCGACCACCTCGATGGCGCGCTCCCTGGCCGCCTGTAACTCGGGGAAGCGGAGAATCCCCTTGGCCGTGGCCACCACGACCGCAGCGGTCAGCTGTCCGGCCAGCGCCAGCGTGAAGATGAGAAGCCTCTCCACCACCCCTATGACCCTTCCCCCTCGCAGGGTCTGCTCCGATCGCCGGAACTCGGTCCCCGAGGCGGCGAGCACCGTCCGAACCACGCCGTTGGCCGGGACCGCCAACGCCGCCACCGAACCGATCACGACCATCTCGGGCGAGTCGGCCGATGCCGCCGCCCACACCGCACCCACCACCAGGGTCAGGCCGATGGTCGCTCCGAGCACTCCCAGAGCCCACCAGGCCCGAGAAGACGAGAGCGCCGAGGATGGAGATGCCGGGAGCCGGAGCAGGTTCCACCCGACGGACCCGGCTGCGACCAGCCCTGCCGCCGCCAATGCGGGCAGCAGCGCGAGCCCGACGATCAACCCGGCAAGGAAGGCGGCGGCGGCACCGATGGCGGCACCGATGGCGACCCGGACGGTCGAGCGCGGTTCGCCGCCGAGCCCGGCGGCGATGGCGTCGCCCACCCCGACCCCGAGCAGGACCACCGCCAACCAGGTCACGACTCACCCTCAAAGAGCGTGTGCGCCTGCCAAACGGCGTGCCAGCCCTTGTCGGCCGATCGTTGCGCCACGGCAGGCTGGGTGACACCGAGGTCGTCGGCAACCTCCCGCTGAGATTCCCCCAGGAATAGACCGAGGCAGATCCGGGCATCGCTCCTGTCCGCCCGGGCGAGCAGGGCGTCGCGGGTCAACAGGAACGCGTTCACCGCTGCTTCGAGACCGGGATCGGACCCAGAGAAGGCGGTTTGCGCGCTCCGCGGCCACTTGTTCCTCCCCGCATTGCCCTCGATGCGGTCGATCGCCTCTCGCGCCTTCCACCACGCGGTGCCGCTCTGACCGTAGGGCGGCTCCGCCACCGGGGCTTGGACGACCTCGCCCTCGCCGATACCGAACCTGAGCCCCGTCGGCAGGTCCGGTTCGGTGACAAACCGCCGCAGCCGTAGCAGCAGAGTCGAGTCGAGGGCCGCCCCCAGCGAGGAGTACACCCCTTGGAACTCATCGCCGACGGTAGGGGCCAAGACCTGGACTGGTTCTACCCGTGAATTGACCCACTCGAGGTCGGCAGCGATTTCCTCCAGCATGTGGCGCTGGTCGGTTGCCTGCCGGGATCCCACGACATCCCCGATGACTGCGAAGACCATCCGGTCACACTACGACATAAGTGTGACGTTTATGAGAAACGAGCAAGCGTTAAACCGGCGGCGGTCCCAGATCGGTGGTGGGAAGCCAGGCGATGTCGGGTGGAAACAAGAGGTCCAGGCTCCAGTCCATCGCCACCCGTGCCTTGCGGAGCAAGGTGGGAAGGCGGAGCAGGTAATACGACCGCCAGAGGAACCAGGCGATGAACCCGGTAACCGGGATGCCGAGCACCAAGCCAACGGCATTGCGGTGTCCCAGCGACACCAACTGACCCATTGTGTTGTAGCGGAAGGCCGGTGCCTTGCTGCCGGCGATCAACTCGGGGAGGTGACGTCCTAGATACTTGCCCTGTCTGAGAGCGAACTGCGCCGTCGGGGGTGAGGTCCCGCCACGTCCGTCGGGCACCGCAGCCAGGTCCCCGAGGGCGTATACACCCGGCGCCACTCGCAACCGATCGTCGGTTACCAGCCGTCCCCGATCGGTTGGCAGACCCAACGTCTCCACCAAGGGGTGCGGCCGGACGCCCGCCGCCCACACCACCGTGGCCGCCTCGATCGCCCGCCCGTCGGCGAGTTCCACGCCCGTGGGTGTGACCTGCGACACCGACGTCCCGAGGATGATCCGCACTCCCCTCTCCCGAAGCGCCTGCTCTGCCTTCGCACCAAGCCGCGCCGGAAGCATCGGCACCACTCGCTCCACGGCATCGATCAGGGTCACCCGAGGCGGCGGAGCGGTGGCGTAGAACTCGGGCCAAGCCCGGCTGAGGAAGTCGGCCAGCGCTGCCGCCAGCTCGGCGCCCGAGTAACCCGCACCGACAACGGCGACATGGGTGAGGTCGGGGTCGGGCTGCTCCGACGCTCGCTCCAGCAGGGCGAGGATCCGGTTTCGAATGCGGAGGCCGTCGGAGATCGTCTTGAACGGGAGCGCCAGCTCGGCCACCCCGGGGACCCCGAAGGTGGCGGAGACCCCGCCCATGGCCAGGACCATGGCGTCCCCGCGCAGCTCGATCGGCTCGCCCCCGAAGGGGGGCCGGACCGACACGCTGCGCCGTTCCGGGTCGATCGAGAGGACCTCGCCCTGGACGAGCCTGGCGTGGGGGCACAGCTGGCGGACCGGGCTGATGATGTGACGCGGGTCGACGTCCGCCGCCGCCACCTCGGCCAGCATCGGGGTGAAGAGCAGGAAGTTGGTGTCCGAGACGACGGTCACCTCGGCCCGGGCGCCGAGCCCCCGGGCGACGCTCACCCCGGCGAACCCACCACCGATGACCAGGATCGAGGACCCCATGGGCTCGATTGTGACAGCCTCGAGGCGCCGACTTCCGACACGCCGTTCTGTGGGCCCGAAGTGTTGCTGTGCGACGATTCGAACCCTGGGTTCGGGTCTCCGCACGTGCCGTTCTGTGGGCTCGAAGCTGTCTGTGGACACCGCTGCTGTGCGACGGTTCGAACCCTGGGTTCGTGCTCTCAGCGGCGGAGCCATTCGGCCACGGCGGCGGACCAGAGGGTGAGCGCCCCGACGGCGGCGGCGCGCTCGCGGACCTCGCGGTCGTTGCTCACCACGACCACCGTGCCATCGATACTCTCCGCCAATCGGACCACCTCATCGTCGCCCGATGCGGCGAAGCGGACCTCGATCCCCCCTCGTCGCCGCCCCGAGGATGGCTCGTTGCGGGTGTCGAAGACGACGATCACCCGCAGCGCCGCCATCGCCATCCGTCGGATACGGGCGAGCCGCGCCACCAGCCTCTCCCGGGCGTCGGCGGTCGAGAAGTCTCCCGGTGCCTCGAGCAGGAAACTCAGGTTGTAGCCGTCGACGAGCAACGTCAGCGGTTCGGTCTGTTTGAGCAGCCAGTCCACGGCGTCGGCCTTGTCGGGAGGAGTGGCCGCAGGCAACGAGACCACCACGTCGGCAGGCTCGGGTTCGTCCTCCCCGGCGGTGGCGGCGGGTCGCAGGGCGGCAGTCAGCTCGTCGAGGAGTCGGGCGGTCTCCCGGGGATGGCGCCGGGCGAAAGCCGATGGCGGCGCCGCCACCGGCGTTTCCCGCGCTGCCCGCCGCGCCTTGAGCAGATCGTCACGCAGGCGGTTGATCCGCTCGTCGGCCTCATCGAGTTCCCGCTGCAGGTCGGCCAACCGCCGCTCGGCTTCCTCGGCGCGCCGGGCGGAGTCGGATGCCGGCGGCGGTGCACCGTCTTGCGCGCCCGGCTCTTCGCCCGTGCCGCTTCGGCTTCGGCCGGATTCGGCGCGGTCGCCTTCGGCCTTCGCCTTGTCCCGGGCCGACCTCAGATCGGTTTCGAGCCTCTCCACCTGGCCCGCAGCGCCTCGACGGTCCCGGCCTGAGACAACTCCTCCTCGGCGGCAACGATCTCCTCGACCCGCTCCTCCCACCCATCGGGGCGCAGCAGGAAGAGCGCGCTGAGCCGCCAACTTTGGCGAAGCAGCATCGGGATCGGCGTCGGGCCAGGCCTCGAGCGCTTTGTCCCGCAACCATTCGTCGCTCGTCGAGCGCCTCCGCCAGCGATCGTGCCAGCGGTGGCGGCAGCCGCCGCGCCGTGCTTCGCGCTACGCGATGGACCGAAGCGGGGACATCCTCGGGCTCCATCTCCCGGAGTGCCCGCCGCGCCGCATCGACTGCGGGAAGCAGCAGGGGCGAGGCGGGATCGATCATCCCGGCATGGTGCCACCCGCCACCGACGAACGGAGGCGGTCACTCGATGACGCGGACCTGAAGCTCCCAGTGGGCGAAACGACCACCGGCTCCGGCATCGCCACAACTACACCGGCATGGAACAGCCTCCAACCCCGTGGCGGCGGGCCGTGGCTCATGCCAGCATCGTGCCACTTGTGGATGTCATCGGGAGGTTGAGATGGCGGTCGGTTTCCAGGTGACTTTCGACGCGGCAGACCCACGGGCGCTTGGCCGGTTCTGGGCGGAGGCGCTGGGTTACGAGGAGGACCAGCCACCAGAAGGGTTTGCCGACTGGGAGGAGTGGCTCCGCAAATCGGGGATCCCGGAGGAGTCCTGGAACGACGCCTACGCCCTGAGCGACCCCGACGGCGCTCGGGCCGCGGATCTTCATCCAGCGGGTCCCCGAGCCGAAGACCGCCAAGAACCGGGTCCACCTCGACCTCAACGTGGGCGGCGGTCTGAGCCGCCCAGTCGAAGAGCGACAGGAGAAGGTCGACTCCGAGGCTGATCGACTGGCCGCCCTCGGCGCCACTCGCCTACGGGCAGCGGAAGAGAGGGGCGAGTACTGGATCGTCATGCAGGACCCCGAGGGCAACGAGTTCTGCCTGCAGTGATCTGCATCGTCACTGCCGTCTTCCGTCTTCCGTCTTCCGTCTTCCGTCTGCCGTCTCAGTATTTGTGCTTTGACACGCTGCCCGGCATCACGCATACTGAAAGCCGGATGAAGCAGACCATCCTCGTACTCCCGTAGCGCACACGCCGCCGAACGGCGTGTGCGCCTGATGCCCTCCGGAAGCCCCGGAGGGTTTTTTCATCCCCAAAGCCAACCGAGGAACCACGATGAGCACCGGTGCCGACATCCTGATCAGAGCCCTCGAGCACGAGGGGGTCGATATCATGTTCGGGGTACCCGGCGGCGCCATCCTCCCCGCCTACGACCCGCATCCTGGCCAGCCCTATCCGCCACATCCTGGCCCGCCACGAGCAGGGCGCCGGGCACATGGCCGAGGGGTACGCCTGGGCGACCGGCCGGGTCGGGGTGTGCATCGCCACCTCGGGCCCGGGCGCCACCAACCTGGTCACCCCGCTGGCGGACGCCCTCATCGACTCGGTGCCGCTGGTGGCCATCACCGGGCAGGTCCCCACCCACGCCGTGGGCAACGACGCCTTCCAGGAGGCGTACACCACCGGGATCACCATGCCCGCCACCAAGCACAACTACTTCGTGACCGACGTCGAGGAGATCCCCGACATCGTCCACGAGGCGTTCCACATCGCCGCCACCGGACGGCCCGGCCCGGTGCTGGTCGACGTGCCCAAGGACGTCCTCAACCGCCCCACGACGTGGCGCGAGCCGTCCCCGCTCAACCTCCCCGGTTACAAGCCGACGAGCGAGGGCCACCCCAAGCGGATCAGGGAAGCGGTCGAGTTGATCGCCGCCGCCCAGCGACCGGTCCTCTATGTCGGCGGCGGTGTGATCAAGGCCAACGCGCACGCCGAACTTCGAAGATTCGCCGAGCTGGCCGGTGTCCCGGTCACCACCACTCTCATGGGGCGAGGCGCCATCCCCGACGACCACCCGCTGGCGCTGGGGATGCCGGGCATGCACGGCACCTACACCGCCATCACCGCCCTCCAGAAAGCCGACCTGCTGATCGCCGATCGGGGTCCGGTTCGACGACCGGGTGACCGGCAACCCAGCCAGCTTCGCCACCGGGGCCAAGGTCATCCACGCCGACGTCGACCCGGCGGAGATCGGAAAGGTGCGGGTGGCGGACATCCCGATCGTGGGCGACGCCCGGCGTGTCCTCGTCCAGCTGATCGAGGCATGGGGCACCGCGACCGGCACCCGACCGGTCCGAGTGGCTCGAGACCCTGGAGGGCTGGCAGCGCCGTTACCCCCTCCGCTACGACCAGCGACCCGACGGGCCGATCAAGCCCCAGTTCGTCGTCGAGGAGCTTTACCGCCTCACCGGCGGCGACGCCGTGCTGGTGGCGGGTGTCGGCCAGCACCAGATGTGGGCCATCGCAGTTCTGGCGTTTCACCGAGCCGCGGCGGTGGATCAACTCCGGGGGGCTGGGGACCATGGGCTTCGCCGTCCCGGCCGCGATCGGGGCCAAGGCCGGGACGCCCGACGAGCTGGTCTACGCCATCGACGGCGACGGGTGCTTCCAGATGACTCTCCAGGAACTGATCACCGCCGCCACCGAGGAGATCCCGATCAAGGTGGGGGTCATCAACAACGGGGCCCATGGGATGGTCAAGCAGTGGCAGAAGCTCTTCTACGGCGGCCGGCTCTCCGCCAGCCTGCTCGGAGACAAGCTCGACTACCCCAAGCTGGCCGAGGCGATGGGTTGTGTCGGGCTCCGGGCGGAGACCCCCGACGAGGTTGGTCCCGCCATCGAGAAGTCGCTGGCGGTGGACGACCGGCCGGTGGTGGTCGAGTTCGTGGTCGACCCCGAGGAGATGGTGTTCCCCATGGTCCCCGCCGGTGGCTCCAACGACGACGTCATCCTCGGGCCCGAAGGAACCGCGGTGGGTGTCGAATCAGCGAGCGATCTGCCATGAGTCGACGACGGCAGACGGCAGACGGCAGACGGCAGCCAGAAGACCCGAGTCGGCGCTCGCCACTCGTTCTAGGTACTAACGTACTCAGTACTCAAGTACTGCGAGCCGGAGGCTCGCATGATGCACCACATCCTTTCGGTCATCGTCGAGGACAAGCCGGGGGTGCTGGCGCGGGTCTCTTCGTTGCTGGCGAGGAGGGGGTTCAACATCCACTCGCTGGCGGTGGGGCCGACCGCCGAGGAGGGCATGTCGCGGATGACCATCGTGGTCGATGCCCCCGAGGTGGAGCAGGTGAAGAAGCAGCTCCACAAGCTGATCAACGTGGTCCGGATCTCCGAGTTCGACCCCGAGTCGTCGGTCGAGCGGGAGATCATGCTGGTGCGGGTCGCCAGGCCGTCCGGGCAAGAGGGGCGAGATCCTCGAGATCGCCGCCATCTTCAAGGCCGTGGCGGTGGACGTCGGGCCGGCGTCGATCAGCCTTCCAGATCGCCGGGGAGCCCGGCAAGGTCAACGACTTCCTGGATCTGGTCAGGCCCTACGGGATCGTCGAACTGGTCAAGTCGGGACGGATCGCGGTGGCCCGAGAGCCGAAGGTCAAGGCCGGCCAAGCTGCGGGCGGTCAGTGAACACGGAGAGCGAGGCTGAGCGAAATGGCAACCATCTAGTACGACGGCGATGCCGACCCGTCGATCATCCGCGACCGCAGGGTGGCGGTGATCGGGTACGGCAGCCAGGGGCATGCCCATGCGCTCAACCTCAACGAGTCGGGAGTCGAGGTGACGGTCGGGCTGAGGGCAGGGTCGGCCAGCGCAGGCCGCCGCCGAGGAAGCCGGGCTCGCGGGTCACCACGCCGGCCGAGGCCGCTGCGTCGGCGGATCTGGTGATGCTGCTCGTCCCCGATCAGCACATGGGCGACATCTACCGGGCCGACGTCATGCCCAACCTCGACGCCGGCGACGCCCTCTTCTTCGCCCACGGGTTCAACATCCACTTCGGTGAGATCGAGCCGCCGGAGGACGTCGACGTTGCTGATGGTGGCGCCCAAGGGACCCGGGCACCTGGTGCGCCGCACCTATACCGAGGGATCGGGGGTGCCCTGCCTGCTCGCCGTTCACCAGGACGCAACCGGCAAGGCCCAGCGATCTCGGCCTCTCCTACGCCTGGGGCATCGGCGGGACCAGGGCCGGGGTGCTGGGGACGACCTTCGACGAGGAGACCGAGACCGACCTGTTCGGCGAGCAGGTCATCCTCTGCGGCGGCGTGTCGCCGCTGATCAAGGCCTCGTACGAGACCCTGGTCGAAGCGGGATACCAGCCGGAGTCGGCCTACTTCGAGACGCTCCACGAGTTGAAGCTGATCGTTGACCTGCTCTACGAGGGCGGGCTCTCCTGGATGCGGTACTCGGTATCGGACACCGCCGAGTACGGCGACTACACCCGGGGCAACCGGATCGTCACCGACGAGACCCAGGCCGAGATGCGCAAGCGTCCTCGAAGAGATCCAGTCCGGCGCCTTCGCCAACGAATGGATGGCCCAGGCCGGGAGGGCGCACCGTTCCTCCTCGAGAACCGCGCCGCCGACCGCAAGCAACCCATCGAGCAGGTCGGCCGCGAACTGCGCCAGATGATGCCATTCATGACGCCCCAGGATGCTCCATGAGCATCGCGGCGTGGGTATTGGTGCTGAGTATTCTGGCGCTTACGGCCGGGCGCGAGCTGACCCGGCCTCCACCTACTCACCCAATACGGAGCGAACGCAGTGACGACAGCTGATCATCTTCGATACCACGCTGCGCGATGGGGAGCAGGCGCCGGGGATCGCCCTGACCCCGGACGAGAAGCTGGCCATCGCCCATCAACTGGCGCGGCTGCGGGTAGACGTCATCGAGGCCGGGTTCGCCGCATCGTCCGACGGCGACTTCGAGGCGGTCTCCCGGATCGCATCGGAGGTGAAGGGCTCGGTGATCGCCTCGCTGGCCCGGGCCCATCCCGATGACATCGACCGCGCCTAGGACGCCGTCAAAGCACGCCGAGAAGCACCGCATCCACGTCTTCATGTCCACCTCGCCGATCCACATGGAGAAGATGCTCCGGCATGACCCCGGACGAGGTGATGGCGGCGTCGGTCGAAGGGGTCCGCCGGGCTCGGGGCTACACCGACGACGTCGAGTTCTCCCCCCAGGACGCCACCCGCTCCGACCCCGAGTTCATGATCGCGGTGTGCCGGCGGGCGGTCGAGGCCGGGGCCACCACCATCAACATCCCCGACACCGTCGGGTTCGCCACCCCGGCCGACTTCGTCGAGCTGATGCGGCGGGTGTTCAACGAGGTCAAGGGCGACCGCGATGACGTGATCATCTCGGTCCATTGCCACAACGACCTCGGGTCTGGCGGTGGCCAACTCGCTGTCGGCGATCGCACGCCGGGGCCCGCCAGATCGAGGGTGCCATCAACGGGATCGGCGAGCGGGCCGGCAACACCTCGATCGAGGAGGTCGTCATGGCGGTCAAGACCCGCCAGGATGCCTTCGGGGTCGAGCTGGGGGTCGACACCACCCAGCTCTACGACACCTCGCGCCTCGTGGCCCGGCTCACCGGGTACCCGGTGCAGTACAACAAGGCGGTGGTGGGGCGCAACGCCTTCGCCCACGAGTCGGGGATCCACCAGCACGGTGTGCTCCGCGACCCGCGAGACCTACGAGATCATGGATGCCGCCGCCGTGGGCCAGACGGCCGCCCAGATCGTGCTCGGCAAGCACTCCGGCCGGGCCGGGTTCGCCGACGCCCTGGCCCAGCATCGGCGTCACCCTCGACGACGAGGCCTTCGTCCGGGCGTTCGACCGGTTCAAGCAGCTGGCCGACCGCAAGATCCAGATCGGCGAGGAGGAGTTGCGCGCCATCGTCGAGGACGAGGTCGAGGAACCGGAGGACCGGGTGCGGCTCGTGTCGCTCCATGTCGTTCGGGGGCAACGAGGTCACCCCCACCGCCGACGTCCAGGTCGAGATGGACGGGACGGTGCAAAAGTTCCGGGGCGAGGGCGACGGGATGATCCACGCCGCATTCGCCGCCCTGCGCCTCGCCTTCGGGTCCGATGCCCGTCTGGTGGACTACCGGGTGGAGCCGGTCACCGCCGGCGCCGACGCCATGGCCGAGGTCAACGTCGTGGTGCAGACCGACGGCGCCACCTACCGCGGCCACGGCGTCCACACCGACGTGGTCGAGGCATCGGCCGAGGCTTTCTGCACCGCCCTCAACAAAGCCGCCCGGCGCATTCCTTCGGTCCCCCCGCAGGGGTGAGGGCCCCGCTGCGGAGCAGCGGGTAGGGGGGCTGCCGAACTCCCTACGATGCTCGACACGGGCTCTCGCACCTATGGGAGTGAACCAGCCCCCCTCCCCCGACGCCTTCGGCGCCGGGTACTCCCCCCGCCGGGGGAGCGAATAGTTGTGAGAGCGCCGCTGCCTGTTTCGTCCCCGTCGGGAAGAAAGGCCTACGGGCAACTGACCAGGTCTGGTGTCGGGGAGGTAGCGCTCGCACTCTTCCTGCGGTGAGGGTCCTGGTCACCCTGCTCTCGGCCAGGTCGATCATCCGACCTGGGTCGAGGAGGAAGGTCCGCACCACGTGGCCTTGTTCCATGTTGCCGTCGACGTAGAGCAGTTCGCCATCCGGCCCGAACGCCACCGGACGAGGCACGTCGGGCGTCCTGGCCAATTCGTGAAGCACCTGGCCGGTGTGGATGTCCCAGAGCCGTATGTTCGGGTCGTGGGCCACCGTGACGAGAACCCCGTCCGGTCCAAGAGCTATTTGTCCCACCCCGCCGCTGCCCACCTCCTCGAACATGACCATGGCCTCCTCGACCGATGCGCCCGCCACCAACGCTTCGACATCCACCACCCAGGCATGGCCGTTCTGCCCTCCAGTGGCGAGGTATTGCCCAGTGGGGTCGAATGATATGGACAGCGGGATCTCGCCTTCCTCTTCGAAAGAGATCTCGGCGACCATTTCACCGGTGACCATGTCGTGGATCTCGACCTGATAGAAGCTGACGTTGACCGCCAGATAGCGGTCTGCTTCGAAGACCCCGGGCGGGTTGAACAGCGCATTGCCCACCAGCCCCCGCTCGCCCAAGTCGAGCAGCACTTCCCCGGTGAGGACATCGATCACCCTCGATCGCAGGTCGATATCGGCAGCGACGTTTTCGGGTGAGCACTGCGGCAACAGGGATGAAGCCTCGCCGCCATCGAGCACGAGCATCGCCCCGTCGCTGCTGAACCCCTTTGGCCAGACGCATGGGGGAAGTTGGTCGACCGGTTCGCCGGTTGTCATGTGCTCGATCGACGCTTCGGGGAGCGGTTCGCCCGTGCCGGGGACGAGATCCGGCGGGATCACGGCGAGCAACCGCCAGTCCGGGCTCACCGGTGCCGGGAGAAACCAGTTCATCGCCCCGTCTACCGAGCCCAGGATTGCGCCGCTGCCGGATGCGTACCGGGTGATCTTGCCACCGCCCGTGGTGACTGCCACCTCGCTGCCGCTCGGAGACACGACCATGTGACGGGTCCCGGGGAGGACGAGATGTTCTGTCCGGAGTCGATGGGAATCACACCCGAACCCACCGGCCCGGCAGGTGTGATGTCCCAAATCCGGGTTCCTCCGGCGAGAGGGGCGCTGTAGAGCCGGTCACGGGTGGGGTCGAAGGCGACGTCGTTCACGGCGCCGGGGTGTCCGGCCAGGGTCATGATCTCGGATCCGTCTTCCAGGTCGAGCACCGTGATCACTCCCCCGGTCCCGTAGGTCGCCACCCAGCCACGGGCCGGGTCAACCTCCGGAAGTTCGGTTCTGTCTGAGCTCCATAGGAGCGATTTCGACTCGAGGTCCCAAACCTGGGTATCGGAGCCCACCAGCACCAACCGGCCACCTACCGGGTCGACGCCGATAGCGAGCTGGGCGGCATCGTCATAAGGGATGTCGTCGATGTCCAAGTCCTCGACCTCGTCCCCGGTGGTCAGGTCGTAGAAACGCGACGCGGTCGTCCCCGGCTCGGGCCACCGCCAACGTGTCGGGGTCGAGGAAGCGCTCCGACGTGCTGTTGCCTGGTAGGAGGAACGAATTGACCTGGTTCATCGACGGGGACCGCCACACAGTGACCGGCCGTTCTGTCGCTTGCGCATGGCCGACGGCGATGAGGAGAGTGCCGTCGGGGCTCCAGTGCGGCACAGGCGATTCGTCCTTTCCAGCCAGCCGCGCCACCTCATCACCGGTTGCGGCGTCCCACACCGTTATCGACCCGTCTTCGCCTTCGGTATCCGGCCCGTGCCCCACCGCAAGCAGCGTGCCGGTAGGGCTGAACTCGACGGCGAGACAGCATCGGGCGGGCCGGTGAGTGTTCTCAGCTCTTCTCCCGGTCACCGGGTCCCAGACGATGACATCGCTGGCGGATTCACTATCGGCGGCGAGCGTGGCCAGAAGCGAGCCGTCAGAACTGACCGCCACGCCCCACAAGCCGCCCTCGATCACCGACTCGAGCCTCGAGTTCTGGACCGCGCCCTGCAAGGCGGTGAGCGTGGCCGGTGTCACCGGATCTCCGGCGTCTTCCGACACCTCTGCCGCTTTGAGCGCCAGCAGCATGGCCAGCTCAGGGTCTTCGTCGAGAACTGCTTCCGACGCCCCGGCTAGCCCGTATACCCCTCCCCGCCGAGCCTCATCCTGGGCAAGCCCGCGCTGCCACAACGCCAGCCCGGCGAGCACGATGGCCACCGACAGCCCGCCGGCCAGCAGCCCGATCAGGACCCGGCGGCGACGTTTCGCCGTCCTCGCCTCAGAATCTCTCAGCTCGCGGCTCGCATCCAAGAGCTCCGATTCCTCTCCCGACGGCGCGATATCGGTGCTCTGGGCCCAACGCTCCGCCTGATCCAGCCGACCGCCACGGAGGAGGAAACCCGGGTCACCGCCCGAGTCCGCCCACTCCCGGGCGGTGGCGCCTATGCGCCGCTGGACGAGGAGGTTCTCCCGCTCGGCGTCGATCCAACCGGCGAGACGATCCCATTCCCGGAGCAGCGCCTCGTGTGCCACCTCGACTGTCGGTCCCCTGGTGACGGGGTCGCGGTCGTAGGAGAGCAGACGAAAGGACCCAAACTGGCGGAGCACGGTGTCGAGCGCCGCCTGATCGACCGCCAGGCTCTTGAGCTCGGCCTGACGCACCCGGCGACGGGTGTCACCGGATAGCTCGTCGACGGCAACCAGCCGGAGAAAGACCTGGCGGGCGACCTGCTTCCCCTCGGGTGAGAGCCCCTCGTACAACTCCTCGGCTCTCCGCCCCAGCGCCCCCGCCACCCCGCCGGTGGAGCGGTAGGCGTCGAGGGTGAGCACGTTCCCCTGGCGACGGTTGAACAACTCGGTCAATGCGTATTGGAGGAGAGGAAGCGCGCCGGGCTGGTCCGCCACGTCGCGGATGATCTCCCCCACAAGCCCCGGCTCCAGGTCGACCCCGACAGCGCGCGCCGGTGCTGCGATCGCCTGGGCAAGACCCTCCTCGGTTGGCGGGCTCACCGTGACCAGCCCGGCGCTCATCAGATCGCCGAACTCGGGGTACTCGAGCGGGCGGTCGAAGAAATCGGCGCGCATGGTGAGAACGACGCGCATCCGGCTCCGCTCGTCGGTGGCGATGGTCACCAGGCTGTCGAGAAAGAGCCGGCGTGTCTCCTCGGCCCCGACGGCGGAGAACAACTCCTCGAACTGGTCGATCACCAGGAGCAGACGGCTGTCGTCGGCCGGGAGGATCTGCTTGGTGACCCGCAACAGCCCGCGCTCATCCGAAATCAACTCGTCGATGCACTCGGGTGGTCTCTCCACAGCCACCCGCATCAGGGCCGCTTCCAACTCCTCGAACGGATAGGAACCGGGGAACATGTCGGTGACCAGCCAGTCCTTCGAGCCGAGCCCACCTGCCCTCAGGGCGGGAATGAGACCGGCACGGACCACCGAGGACTTGCCACTTCCGGAAGGTCCCACCACAGCTACCACCGGGTGGGCGCCGATTGCCCGGAGCAACTCATCGACCAGCACGTCGCGCCCGTGGAAGTCGAGGGCATCGGTCTCGGCGAAGGAGCGCAGGCCCTTGTATGGGTTGCGAACTCCGCCACTCGCCGCCGTTACATCGTCGGTCTCCGCGATCGCCACCACGTCGGTGCCAACGGCACGTCGCACCGCACGCAGGAAGTCGTCGACCCTCTCGTACCGGTTGCCCGGCTGATCGTCGGTGGCCCTGCGCAGCACTGCATCGAGTTCTGACGGCAGACCGGGGCGGGCGTCCACAACCGACGGCAGCGGACGGCGGCCCGCCGGGTACACGCCGGTGAAGAGATGAAATGCCAGCACGCCGAGACTGAAGATGTCTGCTTCCTGTGTGAGCTGTTCGCCTCGGGTCTCTTCCGGGGGGAGGTAGGCGAGCGACGATGTGATCGGTGTCCCGGCCGGGTCGATGAGCCGGAGGGCGATCCCGAAGTCCCCCAGGTAGGCGTTGCCCTCCTCGTCGAGGAGGATGTTGCCCGGCTTGATGTCACGGTGGATCAGCCCGCGGCGGTGGGCATAACCCAGGGCGGCGCCAACCTCGTCCAGTAGCTGGAGCGACGCCCCCAGATTCCAGGGACCGGGCTTCAATGCTTCGGCCAGGCTTCCGCCCCGGAGCAGCGGCATGACGAGGTAGGCGCCCTCGGGGTCCCGCCAGTAGTCGAGCAACCCGACGATATGGGGGTGCTCCAACTGGGCGATCAGTTGGGCCTCGGCCTCGAAGCGCATCAGGAAGTCCGACCTGTTGACGTATTCGGGTCGGATCACCTTGATCGCCACCTCGCGCCCCACCGATGGCTGATACGCCCGGTAGACGTATCCGAAATCCCCCTCCCCGATCTGCTCGCGGAGTTCGTATCCGCGGACCGTCCGACCCGTCTCGAGTTCGGTGGGATCTGTCTCCGCAGATCGTGGCGCCGAAGAGTCATCCGGGACGAAGTCGAGCCCGGCGTCCTGCTCGAGGATCCGCTGTTCGAGGTCGCGCAGCTCCGGTGAGGGCTCTATCCCCAATTCCTCACCGAGCAGGGTGCGGGCCCGTTGGTAGGCACGGAGCGCCTCTGCCTGGCGGCCCGAGCGGTAGAGGGCGAGCATCTGGAGGCCACGAAGACGCTCCCTGTAGGGGTACTCCCTGACCAGGGTCTCCAACTCGCCGACAACAGAGGCATGGTTCCCCACCGCCAGGGCGGCTTCGACCCGGCTCTCCACCGCGGTGACACGCAACTCGTCGAGACGAGATACCTCGGCCATCAGCGCCGGTGCCCCGCTCAGGTCGCCGTAGGGCAAGCCGTGCCACAGCTCGAGTGCTTCCTGGAGCGTGGCGAGGGCGGAAGCCGGATCGGAGTCGAGCTCTCTTCGGCCCTCGGTGACCAACCGCTCGAATCGAAGGGCGTCGAGGGAATCGTCGGCGACCACCACCCGGTAGCCGTCACCCTCGCGGACGATCTCCCCCCCAAGCTCCTTGCGGAGCAGTGAGACGTAGCTGTGCAGCGTGGCCTTCGCCGCCTCGGGGGGCTCCCCCGCCCATACCGCTTCGATCAGGGCGTCCTGTGAGACCACCCGGTTGGGACTCGCCAACAGGACTGCAAGGACCATCCGTTGCCGAGGCCCCCCCAACCCCACCGTGGTCCCGTCCTGGACCGCAGCGAGCGGCCCGAGTACCCGGTACTCCACGGCTTCAACGATCCCGCGTCGAGGTCGGCGCGCCCGGCCGGGGTATGCGCCGATTCGCTCACCCTTCGAGGTTGGCCGTCGCCTCTTTAGGTCCGCTTGGACCGTGCTTGTAGATGTCCGCAACCCACTCCCAATCCCATTACCTGCATTCTCGCAGAAATTTGCAATCGCCCGGTCGTACAAGTGACTCAGCGTCGCAGCGATAAGGAGGCTGACGTGACTGCTACTGCAGAGACCAAGACCTCGGAACGAGAGGTCGTAGACAGCGGGACCGCCATCAGGACGTCCCACTCGTTGGGGTGGACGATCGGTGGGTTGGTCGGAGTTGGGCTGGTTGCCATCGCGGTGGCCCTCTGGGTGGGCTGGCAGCCGGTTGCGGAATCGGTCGCCGTGGAGACCGGTGCCGACCAGATCAGCTTCTCAAACGTGCAAGCCCGCGAAGCCACCGCGGGCCTGCAAGGAGTCCGGGCACCGATCACCTACACAAACGTCCAGGCCCGTGAGGCGGTGGCCGGACTCGGCGGAACCCCCGCACCGATCACCTACTCCAACGTCCAAGCACGCGAAGCGGTGGCCGGACTCGGCGGGACACCCGCCCAGATCACCTACACCAACGTCCAAGCACGCGAAGCGGTGGCCGGACTGGGCGGGACCCCCGCACAGATCACCTACTCCAACGTCCAAGCACGCGAAGCGGTGGCCGGACTGGGCGGGAGACCGGCCCAGATCACCTACTCGGACGTCCAGGTTCGCGAAGCACCGTGAACCGAGCCTGAGTCAGCCCACTCGGCAGAGCCGGGTTCGCAGAGACCACATGGTCGAAGGCGAACCCGGCTCCGTCTATTGAGCCAGCGGGATCGGTCACGCCAGTTCGCTCAGCCGCAGAGTGGGAGGGTGGCGGTGGCTCGGATCAGGTCGAGGGTCTGGTCGAGTTGGGCGTCGGCTTGGCGCTGACCGGTGCCGACGAGGTCCCATCGCCGCTGCGCGGCGTGGGCCACGATCACCCGGTCCTCTTCGAGCAGCGCCAGGAAGCTCGATGCCAGCCGCTGCCCGGCGTCGCTGAGCTGGCTCCGATCCAGCCTCCGTACCCCGCTTTCAGCGGCGGCGAGCGACCCGTCGAGCCGAGCCGGTTCCTCGGAGAGGCCCCCGGCTGCGGCCGCCCTTGTCACCGCGATGTCGGCCCTGTCGTGAGCATCGAGCGCCCGTCCGAACGCTGCCGAGACCTCCATCTCGCACTCGGCGATGACCGTGGCCGGGTTCGGCTCGGATGGGGTAACCGCCGTAGGGCCGCTCCGCACCGCGGTGCCTGCCCACAGGGCGATCCCGACCACCACAATGGCCCCGGTCCAAAGCGACACCCTCTCGGCGACGCTGGGGCGATGGACCCGGCGTGGGGCCGGTGAGCTCGGGGCGCGTTGCAGTCTGCGGTGGCGAAGGCGGGGGCGGTGCCGTGGCACCGGACGCCGGTGTGGATGCGGCGCGCTGTCGCCCCAGGATCGCCCGATAGGCCTGGTTGATCGCCCTGGCCTCCTCCTCCCGGCCCGGAGCGACGTCGGGGTGGACCGAGCGGATGGCGCGCAGGTAGGCGCGCCGCACCTCCTCCGGTGACGCCGACGGATCCACCCCAAGCGTCCGGTACGGGTCGGGAATCTTGTCGCTGGTCACGTCGCCATCATCGTCGCTGCTCCAGGCGGATGTGCCACGCCCATCACCAGACAATTGGGAGCCAGACGGATTGGCGCCAGAGGATGGGCAGTAGCGTGCCGGCGATGGCCGACTACCGGATTGCGGTGATTGGGGGTGATGGCGTCGGGCCCGAGGTCACCGCGGTGGCGCTCGAGGCGATGCGGGCCGCGGGTCGCAGGTTCGGGTTCACCTTCGAAGAGAACTCGTATGACCTCGGTGGCGAGCGCTATCTGCGGACCGGCGAAGTTCTCCCCGATGGCGTGCAGGCGGAGTTGGCGGAGCACGACGCCATCCTCCTCGGCGCGGTTGGCACCCCTGCGGTCCCGCCTGGTGTTCTCGAGCGGGGACTGCTGCTCCGCCTCCGGTTCGACTTCGACCTCTACGTCAACCTCCGACCGGTCAAGCTCTATCCGGGTGTCCCCTCACCGGTGGCCAACCTGACACCGGACCAACTCGACCTGGTGGTCGTCCGGGAGAACACCGAGGGCCTGTACGCAGGCGCCGGAGGCGTTCTCCGCCGGGGAACCAGCCTCGAGGTTGCCACCCAGGAATCGCTCAACACCTACCACGGGGTGGAGCGGGTCATCCGATACTCGTTCGGTCTCGCCGAGCGGAGACGCCGCAAGCTCACCCTGTGCCACAAGACGAACGTGCTCACTTGGGCGGGCGACCTTTGGCAGAGGACCGCGTCGAAGTTGGGGCACGACTACGCGACGGTCGAGCTCGACTACGTCCATGTGGACGCCGCTTGTCTGTACCTGGTGACCGACCCGCAACGGTTCGACGTGATCGTCACCGACAACCTCTTCGGCGACATCATCACCGATCTGGGTGCCGCCATCCAGGGCGGGATGGGGGTGGCCGCCTCGGGGAACATCGACCCTGAAAGGAACAGCCCTTCGATGTTCGAACCGGTCCACGGTTCGGCACCCGACATCGCCGGCAGGGGTTGGGCCAACCCGGCGGCGGCGGTGCTGTCGGCGGCGATGTGTCTCGACCACCTCGGCGAGGCCGAGGCTGCCCGAGCGGTCGAGTCAGCGGTAGCTGCGGTGCTCCCCACCCTCGCCGCCATGGGAGGCCCCGAGATGGGTGCGAGCACCACCGAAATCGGCGAGCGGATCATCGCTGCGATCGAGACGCGGTCCTAGACGAAGACCCGCAACAAGCCTATACCGAGCTCCGGACTGACCGTCGTTCTGGCTGCCGTCTGCCGTCTGCCGTCCGCCGTCCTGCCGTCTGCCGTCTGCCGTCTTCTTCAGAGGTCGAAAGCCCTCACCAGGAAGCTCGCCATCTCGGCACGGGTCACCGGCTGATCGGGGCAGTACCTTGCCGGTGCCGCAGCCGTTGGTGACACCGGCAGCGGCGATGGCGTCGATGGCGCCCTCGTGGGGAGAGCCGTCGTCATCGGTGAAGACGTCGGTGCCGGGGTCGCCCAGGTCGAGGGCACGGGCGAGGAAGCTGGCCATCGCTGCTCTCGAGACGTTCTCCTCGGGGCAGAACCGGCCGGTGGCGCACCCCAGTGTGATCCCGGCTTTGGCGACCGCATCGATCGCCCACTCGTGGACCGAACCATCGTCGTCGGAGAAGGCATCACGACCCGGATCGCCGAGACCGAGCGCCCTGGCGAGGAAGCTCGCCATCTCCCCCCGTGTCACCGGGTCCTCCGGGCAGTAGATCCCGGCGCCGCATCCGTTGGTCACACCGGACGCCGCCAGCCGGTTGATGGCCGCCTCGTGGGTGGATCCGTCGTCGTCGGTGAAGGCACCGCTCGACGCGAGGCTCTTCATGAAGACGACCGATATCCAGACGACGCCCCCGTCGGCCACGACCCCAACCCCGATCGAATCCCATCCACCGAGAACGTTGTCCCGGTGCCCGGTTGAGTCCATGAAAGCGTCGTGGACCACACTGACCGACGGGCCGAATCCGACGTTCTCCCCAAGACTGGCCCAGCCGGTGGTCACCGACGCCAGATCGGGGTGGTGGTACAGCTGATCGGCGTCGGCCATCCGCTGTGCTTGCGCCTCGGCGTCGTCGGCGAGATCGGGGTGCCACACCAGGTCGGGCAACCCCTCGGCCGCCCGAGAATCGTTGGTCAGATCGAGCAGGTGCTGCTCGGGTGAGTCGGCCATGGCGAGCGCCGACGGCCAGCCGTGGCCGGCAGACGCCATTGGCGCCGCGATGAGCAGCGTCTGGAGCAGCACCACGAGAAGGGCCCCTAACCTCCACGTGCACCTCACCAAACGCGGAAGTCTGAGCGGTGGGATAGGTCCAGGCTCCAGCGTTCGCCGTGGCCCGGCACCCTAGCGCCTCCCCCCAGGCGGTGTCAGGCCGGGGTGTCGCTCGCCGGAGCCGGGGGCGGATCGATCCTCGGCAGGCGGGGTGCCTGGCGCGATGGTGGTGGATCGAAGCTGGGTGCGGACGGGCCCCAGCGCTCGACGATGCCGAGCACCTCGTCGATCGCCCTGTCCAATTGCGGGTCCCGCCCGGCGGCGTAGTCCTGTGGCGTCATCTCCACCACGATGTCCGGGTCGGTCCCGTAGTTCTCCACGCTCCAACCCACGTCCTCGAACCAGAAGGCGAACTCGGGCTGGGTGGTGACCGTCCCGTCCACCAGGAGATGACGCGGCCATATCCCGACAACCCCACCCCAGGTGCGTACCCCGATCAGGGGACCGAGCCGGTAGAGCTTGAAGGAGTGGCAGAAGATGTCGCCGTCGGACCCGGCGTGCTCGTTGGTCAGCGCCACCATTGGCCCCAGCGGGGCGTCATCGGGGTACGGGTCCGGCTGCCCCCACCGGGTCACGGTGTATGCCACCCGACGACGTGTCAGCTTCTCGAGCAACAGTCCGGAGACGTTGCCGCCTCCGTTGTTGCGCACATCGATGACAAGCCCGTCGCGGTCGACCTCGCCACCGAAGTAACGGTGGAACTCGGAGAAGCCCCTCGACCCCATGTCGGGGATGTGGACATACCCCACCCTGCCGTCGCTGCGGTCGTGGACCTTGGCCCGGTTCGCCTCGACCCAGTCGCGGTAGCGAAGCGGGAACTCGTTGCGCAGCGCCACCGCCGCCACCGACCGGGGCTTGCGCCGGCCTCGCTGGAACGTGAGCAGCACCGGGCGGCCCGCCCGGTCCACCAGCCGCTCGTATGGCATGGACCCGTCGAGAGCCACCCCGTCGATCCCGATGAGCCGGTCGCCCTCGGCGATCTCGAGCCCCGGTGTCGCCAACGGAGATCGGGAAGCTTCGTCCCAGGAGTCGCCACGCGGGATTCGGGCCACCCTCCACGAACGGCCGCTCCGCTCCAGATCGGCGCCGAGGAACCCTTGGAACCACCCCGGCTCGGGCCGGTAGTCGCCGCCCAACTCGTAGGCGTGCGAGGTGCCCAACTCCCCCTGCATCTCCCAGAGGAGGTCGGAGAACTCTGACCGGGAGCCAACACGGTCGACCAAAGGGAAATAGCGGTCGTGGACGGCGATCCAGTCGATCCCGGCCATGTCGGGCGTCCAGTACTGGTCTCGCTGCAGCCGCCAGGCCTCGCGGAACATCTGACGCCACTCCTCGCCGGGGACGACCTCGAGCCGGACCCTGCTCAGGTCGAGCCATCCGGTCTCCCGGCTTGGCTTGTCGTTCGACTTGTCGCCCTCCTTGAACCCGACGGCGACCACACGGACCTTCTTGCCGGCGAGCGCCCCGAGCACCTTGCCGTCCATCGACACCGTCATGTCGAGCACACCCTCGATGACGGGCTCGACCTTCTCCTGGGCGAAGTCCCAGGCCTCGATCTTGCCCTTTGGCTCAGGTGGACCATCGGGCGCCGGTTGCGCCAGCGTCCCCTCCACCGGATAGGAGGTGAAGAGGACCCGGCCCCGCCCCCCGAGCACGCGGCCGTAACGGCCCTCGGCAACGGGGAAAGCGACGACCCGGTCCTCGATCCCGTCGAAGTCGATCTCGACCTCGGGAGTTGCCGGTTCCTTGGTGGATGCCGCGTCGCCCGCCCCCGGCTTGCCGGCGTCGGGCTTTGGCGGCACCCTCCCCCGGACCGGCAGGCTGGCCCGGTGCCCGTGGCTGCCTCTGGGTGGCGGAGAACGGGGATGGCTCGGTTGCCCGCAGGGTCACCAGGTGGGGACGTCCCCCGCGGGGGAATCCGTAGTCGTGGTAGTGCCCGTCGTAGACGGGGTCGAAGACCCGCCACGAGATGAAGTAGAGGTACCGGCCCTCCGGGTCGAATGAAGGACCGACGTCGACGAAATCGGCTCGGGTGACCTGTCGGTTCCGCCCGGTCACCGTGTCGTGGACGAATATGGCCGAGCGCCTCGGCGCGGTGTATGCGGAGTATGCGAGCCAGCGCCCGTCAGCCGACCAGGCCATCCCTTGTATCCGCTCGTAGTCGCTGCGGGCGATCTGCTTGGTCCGTCCCTGCGCCAGGTCGACGATGATCAACTCTTGGCGCTGGTTGCTCAGCGCCACCCTGTCTCGTCCGGCGGGCGCCGCCACCAGGTCGGTCGGGCGGCCGATGTCACCCTTTATCACCCGCGACGGAGCGGTGCCGTCGGCGCTCCACACCACGATCGCCTCCTCACCCTCGGCGTCGCTGAGGGTGACAAGACGCTCACCGTCGGGGAGCCAGGTGGCAAGACGCTGTCGCACCGACGACGCCGGACCGTGACGAACCGGGGCGCCCTCCCAGAGCGGGATGGTGACGGCCGCTCCCCGGGCGACCAGCGCCACGGAGTGGCCCTTCGGGTGGAGGTCGATCGTCTCCAGATGGCGTCCGGGGGCCATGAAGCGACGTGCCCGCTGTGGGCGGGCGCTCGGGGTGCGGATCTCGAGCTGCGTCGTGGTCTCCTCGATCGGGTCGAACAGCCAGAGATCGGCGCCGGCGTGGTAGACGATCCTCCGCCCGTCGCTGCTCGGGAACCGGGCGTAGAAGTCCTCGTGGTCGGTGTGCCTCTCCAGCCCCCGGCCGGTCGGGGTGACCGAGTAGAGATTCCCCGTTCCCTCGTGGTCCGAGAGGAAATAGATGCGTCGGCCGATCCACATCGGGTTGGCCAGGTTCCCCTCGAGCCGGACGAGCGGCTCGAACTCGCCATTGCCGTTGCGGTCCACCCACAACGTCCCCGTGGTTCCGCCGCGGTACCGCTTCCAGCGCGCCGGGTCGCGGCTGTTGCGGCCGATGACCATGCCCCGGCCGCCGCGTTGGAACGAGATCGCCCTCGCCGGTCCCACCTGGAGCAGGTTCGGCTCACCACCCTCGGCGGGGATGGTGTGGATGTGCTGGTCCATCGGGAAGGGGCGTCGCCAGTCGCTGGCAACCAGCACCCGCCTCGCCGTCGGGGGACCACCCGACCACCTGGGTGTTGACCCCGAGGAAGGTCAGCCGCCGCGGCGGACCTCCCTCGGTTGCCATCACGTACGCCTCGGGATGCCCCTCGTCGCGGCTGGTGAAAGCCACCGACTCTCCGTCGGGCGACAACACAGGGAACGATTCGGTGCCGGGGTTCGCCGTCAGCCGTTGGGCGGGCCCACCACCGACCTCCACTCGCCACAGATCGTCTTCGGAGACGAAGACGATCGTGTCGCCGTTGATGGTTGGGTGGCGGTAGTAGCCGGCTGTCATGGTGGTTGTGAGTCGGAGCGAGCCCGGGGCTAGCTCTCGATCAGCCCCTTCTCGGTGAGCCACTCGGTGGCGATGTCTCCCGGGTCCTGCTGCTCGATGTCGAACTTGCGGTTCATCTCGGTCAGGTCTTCCGTCGTCAGTTCGGCGCTGACACCGTTGACCAGATCGGCGAACTCCTGGCCGTACGCCTCCGCCACCTCGGTGGTGACCACGGGCACCACATTGTCGGCGGCGAGCATGCTCTGATCGTCCTCGAGCAACAGCCAGCCCTTGTCGGCGATGATCCCGCTGGTCGAGAAGAGGATGGCGATGTCGATCTCACCGCTCTCCAATGCCTGGACGGTCACCTGGCCGGCGTCGAGCGGTGTGAAGTTGCCGCTGAGGTCCACCCCGTAGACATCCTGGAGCCCAGGGATGCAGAAGGGGTTGGTCTCGCAGTCGGGCGGCCCTCCGAGGGTGAGATCGGCGCCGTTCTCGGCCAGGTCGCTGAGCGAGGTGATCCCGAACTCCTCGGAGGTCTCGGGGGTGACGACGAAGGCGTTGGTGTCGATCGCGTCGGACACCTCGAGCGCCTGCAGCCCGATCTCATCGAGTCGCGCCTGGAGCAGTTCGGTGGTGGCCTCGGCATCGCCGCTCGCCTCGCCTGCGAAGTCGTTGAGGAATTCGAGCATCGATGCGGCGTACTCGGGAGCGAAGTTGATCTCGCCGGCGTCAAAGGCCTCCATCGACAGGTCGCGGAACCCTGCAAGGCTCTGTACCTCGGTTGTGTATCCGCCATTGGCCAGTGCCTGGCTGTAGATCTCGGCGAGGATGGCGCTCTCGCCGAAGTCCTGGGCGCCGATGCTGATGGTTGGGCCGTCGATTGCTTCACCGGTGCCGTCACCCGACCCGCAGGCGGCGGCCAGAATGGCCAGCACCAGGGTCGCCCCAACGACACCCTTGCGGACGCTGCTCCGCATGGGTTTCTCCTTTCGGTAAGTGGCACCAGCCGGCGGCGGGTGGCGGCGCCACCATAACGGGCCACCCCGCTTTATCCCGCTGGCGACCACTGCCGTCCGAGCCGGCCCTGGTTGTCTCTCAGATTTTCGGGGCGGCCTCTACCTCTGTCCGGTCCTTGGCCCTCGTCCCCGCCGGGAGGACCCACCTCTCACCCACCGTGAAGAACAAGTCGGTTGCGATGGCGAGGAGGGCGACGGAGACACCGCCTATGAAGATCTGGACATCGTCCCCCTGGGCAAACCCGTCGATCACGTAACGCCCCAGCCCGCCCCAGCCGACTAGGGCGCCGAGCGTCGCCGTCGCCACCACCGCCACCGCCGAGACTCTGATGGCGGTCCAGATCACCGGCATCGCCAGAGGCACCTCCACCCCGAGGAGCACCTGTCGCTCAGACATGCCGGTGCCACGCCCCGCCTCGACCGTCGCCGGGTCCACCTGACCGACGCCGGTGTGGGCGTTGGTGAAGATGGGGGGCATCGCCAGTGCCACCAGCGCCACCAGTGTCGGCCAGAAACCGAACCCGAGGCCGATGGAAAGGCTGACGGTATAGGCGAGCGCCACCAGCCCAAAGGAAGGTATGGCTCGGCCCAGGTTGACCAGAGAACCGGTGACCAACCCGCCCTTCTTGTAGTGGGCCAGGGTTATCGCCAAGGGCACGGTGAGGGCCACCGCCAGGGCCACCGAGAGCACCGATATCCAGATGTGGTCCACGGTGCGGGTGATCAGGCCACGCTCCCCGGTCCAGTTGGCCGGATCACCCAGCCAAGCGGCGACTTCCTGGAGGAAGCTCACGTCGCGCCCGCTTTCGATTTCGCCCAGGGGGTCAGCGCTCTCTCCGCCGCCACCAAGGCAAGATCCACCACCACCGCAAGCACCGCCGACAGCGCCACCCCGAGCAGGATCTCGGTGGGGAAGTCTCTGGCCAGCCCGCGCCGTATGAAGAAGCCGTATCCCCCATAGCCCACGATGAAGGTCACCGTCACCAGTCCAATGGTGGTCACCGCCGCAACTCTGATCCCGGCGACTATCACCGGAAGCGCCAACGGGATCTGAACACGCCGAAGGATGCCGCGGTCGGTGTACCCCACTCCCTGCGCCGCCTCTACGACGGACGGGGGTACTCCGTCGATCCCGGCGACGATGTTGCGCACCAGGATCAGCAGGGTGTAGCTGACCAGTCCTATCTCCGCGGTGAGCAGGCTGAGACCCGGTGAAGGGCACCAGGAGTACGAAGAGGGCGATGCTGGGGATGGTGTAGAGGACACCGGAGATCCACGTGATCGGGGCGTAGCTGCGCCGGTTGCGCAGCGCCACGAGGGCGAGGAGCGCAGAGATGATGAAACCGACCACGACCGCGATCACGGTCAGGGTGATGTGCTCGACGGTGCGTTCCCAGATCTCATCACCCTGTTCGACGATCCATTCGAAATCGATCATCGGGACCGCTCACCGACCGCTGCCAACCCAGGGTTGAGGAGTACCCGTGCGATAGCTGCCAACCCAGGGTTGGAGAGTGCTCGGGCGCTCACGCCAGCAACTCTTTGGAGATCTGGTCGAGGAACAGCATCCCCAGAAAGCGGTCGCCGTCGAGAACCACCGCCGCTTGGTTGCGGGTGTTGACCACGGCGTCGAGCGCCTCGCGCAGCGTGGCCGCTGCTTGGATCGTGGTCCGAAACTGGCGAGGCACGCAGTCGGCCACCTTGGCCTTTCCTTCGAGATCGGTGCCCCACAGCCAGCCGAGCAACCGGTCGCCATCGAGCACACCGAACCACTCTGTCCCCTCTCGCCGCATCACCTCGGATGCCGCTTCGACGGTGTCGGTGACGTTTGCCATCGGGCCCCTGACCAGGTCCACCGAGGTGAGCGGGATCAACGAGAGCCGCTTGAGCCCCCGGTCCTCACCGAGGAATCCGGCGACGAAGTCGTTGGCCGGTGCGCGGAGCAACTCGTCGGGTGGGGCGTATTGCTCGAGCTTCCCACCGATATTGAGGATGGCAACCCGGTCCCCCAGCTTGATCGCCTCATCGATGTCGTGGGTGACGAAGACGATCGTCTTGTCCAGACGGTCCTGGAGAAGGCGTAGTTGCTCCTGGAGCCGGGACCGGACGATGGGGTCCACCGCCCCGAATGGCTCATCCATCAGCAGGACCGGCGGGTCGGCGGCCAGCGCCCTGGCGACACCGGCACGCTGCTGCTGCCCGCCGGAGAGGGCGGCCGGGTAGCGACGAGCCATCTCCGGGTCCAAACCGACCAGTTCGATGAGCTCGGCAACGCGCTCGTCGATGCGCGCCTTGTCCCACCCGAGGAGCTTGGGCACGGCTGCGATGTTGTCGGCGATCGTGCGGTGGGGGAAGAGGCCGATCTGCTGGATGACGTACCCGATCCCCCGGCGCAGCACGTGGGGTTCGACCGTTGTCACATCGCGGCCGTCGACCTCGATCACGCCTGTCGATGGTTCGATCAACCGGTTGATCATCTTGAGGATCGTGGTCTTACCGCACCCCGATGGCCCCACCAGGATCACCACCTCGCCGCGCGGTATTTCCATCGAGAGCGAGTCGACCGCAGGGTTAGCGGCGCCCTGATATCTCTTGGTGACCCCCTCGAGCCGGATCATGGCATCGGCCATGGGCGGCGAGGGTAGGGGATAGCTGCGTCAACCGTTGGCGACTCGACCCACGGGCTTGGGCTGGGTTAGCTTCGGGGGATGCGCCGCATCGCCACCGAGGTGCTCGTGATCGGAGGAGGAGCCACCGGCGCCGGAGTGGTGCGGGATGCGGCCATGCGGGGGTTCGCCGCCATCCTGGTGGAGCGACGCGACCTGAGCCACGGGACCACCGGCCGCTACCACGGTCTGCTCCACAGCGGGGGACGCTACGTCGTCAAGGACCCCGAGGCCGCCCGGGAGTGCATCGAGGAGAACCGGGTGTTGCGGCGGATCATGCCCCACTGCCTCGAGGACACCGGCGGCTACTTCGTGGTGACACCGTGGGACGACACCGACTACGTCCCCAAGTTCGTCGACGGCTGCATCGCCGCCGGGATCCCGGTCGAGGAGGTCCCGATATCACAGATGCTGCGCGAGGAGCCGTTGCTCAACCCCGAGATCAGCGTCTGTCTCCGGGTCCCGGACGCCTCGGCGGACTCGTTCCTGGCCACCGAGGCGACCGCCGCATCTGCACGGGAGCACGGGAGCACCGTGCTCACCTACCACGAGGTCACCGAGCTCGTCCGTGAGGGCGATCGGGTGGTGGGGGCGCGCTGTCACGACCTCGTCTCGGGCGAGGACGTGGAGATATCCGCCGACATCGTGGTCAACGCCTCCGGCGCATGGGCGGGGAAGATCGCAGCAACCGTCGGCCTCGACGTCCAGGTGCTCGCAGGCAAAGGGACGATGCTGGCGATCAACCACCGGGTGGTGAACACCGTGGTGAACCGTTGCAAGATGCCCGCCGACGGCGACATCATCGTTCCCATCCACACGGTGGCGGTGGTGGGCACCACCGATGACCGGGTTGCGGACCCCGACCACTTCGCCATCGAGCCGTGGGAGGTCCGCCTCATGCTCGAGGAGGGGGCCAAGCTCGTCCCCGAGTTGCCCGCCATGCGGATCCTGCGCGCCTGGGCCGGCGTCCGCCCGCTCTACCAGGAGACCTCGGTTGCCGACACCCGCGACATCACCCGCGCCTACACCCTGCTCGACCACAGCACCAGGGACGGGGTGGACGGGATGATCACCATCACCGGGGGGAAGTGGACCAGCTACCGGCAGATGGCAGAGGTGACCGTCGACCGGGTCTGCGCCAAGCTGGGAACCGAACGGGCGTGCCGCACCCACATAGAGGTACTCCCCGACCCCGAGCACGGCGATGGCAAGCGGAAATATCACCGGCTCGGGGCCCGGCTCGCCCGGGTCGAGGAGAACGAGTCGTTCGGCGATCTGATCTGCGAGTGCGAACTGGCAACAAGGAGCGATGTCCAGCGGAGCATCATCGAGAACGAGGCGCGCACCCTGGACGACGTGAGGCGGGACACCCGGGTGGGGATGGGCCCGTGTCAGGGTGGGTTCTGCGCATATCGGGTGACCGCGTTGCTCCACGAGCTTCGCTCGGTCTCGATCGAGGACGCCAACGTGGCGCTGCGCGACTTCCTCCAGGAGCGGTGGAAGGGAGTGCTCGCCATCATGTGGGGTCAGCAGCTCCGCCAGGAGCGGCTCGATGAGCTCATCTACCTGAGCCTGTTCGACGTCGAGCACCTTCCAGGACCGCTCTCCTCGAACCTGGGCCCATCGATGTACGAGGAACCGACGCCGGAAACCGCATCGTGACCGTGCCCGAGCGGCCCACCAGCGGAGTCTCGCCGCGGCGGCACCGACGTTCTGGTCATAGGGGCCGGATTGGCCGGGCTCACCGCCGCCCGCCAGGCGGCTGCCGCCGGAGCCCGAACCAGGGTGATCGCCAAGGGCTGGGGAGCCCAGTACTGGCTGGGTGGCGGTGTCGGCGTCCTCGGCTACCACCCCCTGGGCGATGGCCAGCCGATTGTCTCGCCCGCCGACGGACTGACCGCTCTCGCTCGCCGACCAGCCCGGCCACCCGTACGCCATCGCCGGGGTGAGCGCAATCGCAGAGGCGGTATCCGACGTGCAGCAGGTCTGCGCCGAGAACGGGCTGCAGCTCGAAGGCAGCATCGAGCGAAACTGGATCCTGCCCTCGCCGCTTGGCGGTCGGCGTCCGATCTGCCTCGCTCCGTCGACCATGACCGGCGGGGACCTCAACAGGCGGGACCCGATGCTCATCGTCGGGCTGACCAGATACCCCGACTTCCCAGCCGGCCTGGTGGCGGCCAACCTCGATGCGCAGGGGATGGCGGCAACCTCGGCGGAGGTGGACCTGGTGTCCTTCCGGCAGCGACGTTTTCTCAACTCCACCGTCCTCGCCTCGCTCTTCGACCTCCCCGAGATCAGGGAAGAGGCGGCAAGGGCGATCCGGCCACGTCTCGGCTCGGCGGCGAGGGTGGGCATGCCTGCGGTGCTCGGCTTGAAGGACTCCTACGAAGCCGTGACCCATATGGGCGACCTGCTTGGGAGTCGAGGTGTTCGAGATTCCCACGGCGCCGCCCTCGGTGCCCTGGTATCCGCCTTCACCGTGCCCTGGTGGGCGGTCTGGTCCGCTCCGGGGTTCGGGTGTCCACCGGGATGCAGGTCGTCGGGTCAGAGCGTCAGGGGACGAGGCTTGCCGCTGTCCACAGCGAGGCGGCGGCACGACAGGTGCGCCACACCGCCGGCACCTTCGTGATCGCCACCGGCGGCATCCTGGGAGGTGGTCTGGTCACCGCCGAGGACGGTTCCGTGACCGAGGTGATCGCCGATCTCCCGGTGAAGTCACCCCCCACGAGATCGGACTGGTTCCACAGGGACGTCCTCGACCCGGCCGGGCACCCCATCTACCGCGCCGGGATCGAGGTCGACGGCGCTTGGCGACCCCTCGACCGCTCCGGCGAGGTGGTGTGGGACAACATCACGGTGGCGGGCGGTCTCCTCGCCGGCGCCGAGCCGATCCGCGAGCACTCTCTGGACGGGGTGGCTGTGGCGACAGGGTTTCTTGGCGGGTCGCGCCGCGGCGGCTTCGCTGGTGGCCCGATGACGGCTCCCGATCCAGGCGCCGCCTGCGAACCCGGTCCACCTCCCGGTGGAGACGACGCTCGACCGGTGCATCAAGTGCGGGATATGCGTCACGGTCTGCCCGGTGTCGGCGGTGACCGACCTGTTCCCCGGGCCGAAGTACGAGGGACCCCAGGCCGCCACGGTTGCGCCAGCCCTCGAAAGCGGGTGCACCCCGGGCCGATCTCGAAAGCGGGCTCTGGGTGCGCACCGACGACCACGACGGTCAACTCGTCCCCGACCACTCGGTCGACTACTGCAGCGGATGCCGGGCGTGCAACATGGCCTGCCCGACCGGGGTGAGGATCGCCGAGATCAACGCCAGGGCCCGCGCCGCCATGGTCGAGGGCTCGGAAATCGGTTGGCGGAAACGGCTCCGCAACAACCTCCTGGCCCGGCCGGAGTTGCTCGGTGGCGCCGGGTACCCGGTGGGACGTCTGGTCAACGCAGCCTTCGAGAACAGGTTCGCCAGGGCGGTCGCCGATGTCTTGCTCGACATCGACCGGAGGGCGCCGCTGCCCCGCTACCAAGGGGAGCGTTTCGCCACCTGGCTCCGCAGCCACAAGCCGCCTCCGGCGACGCAGAGGAAGAGTGGCCTACTTCACCGGCTGCTCCACCGCCTGGTACGAGGCGCGGATCGGCCGGGCGGCGGTGGGCGTCCTCGAGCGGCTCGGGTTCGATGTGATCGTCCCCGAGCAGAACTGCTGCGGCCTGCCACTCCTCTCCAACGGCGAGTTCCCCGCGGCCCGCAAGTACCACCGCGGGAACGTCGAGAAGCTCATCGGGCTTCGCCGAGCGGGGGATCCCCATCGTCGGCACCTCGACTTCGTGCACCTTGACCCTCAAGGAAGAGGCACCCGAGTTGCTCGATGCCTTCGCCCCCGATGAGACCGCGGTCGCCGCCGCCACCTACGACATCTGCGAGTTCATCGCCGGGTTGGTCGACCAGGGAGAGCTGACACTCGACCTGCTCCCCGTGCCCATGCGGCTCGGGTACCACCCTCCCTGCCAGTACCGGGCTCACCGGATCGGTCTTCCGGCCCTCGACCTCCTGGAGATGGTGCCCGGTCTCGAGGTGGAGCTCAGCCCGGCGACGTGCTGCGGGATAGCGGGGACATACGGTTTCAAGACCGAGAAGTACGAGATCGCGCATGGCGGTGGGCGCCCCGCTGTTCTCCTTTGTCGAGGAGGTCGGCGGGCCCGGTGGCGATCTGCGACTCGGAGACCTGCCGATGGCAGATAACCCATGGGACCGGGGTGCCGGCGGTTCACCCGATAGAGATCATCGCCGCCGCACTGGGGTTGGCCGTGGAGGACCCGTTGGCCAGTGCGCTGCGCGCCTCGGGGGTGGCCGAAGCCTGACACTCGGCATCGATCCAGGTTGGACAACGATGCTCGACGGGATACTCTTATGCCACCGGGTGATGCGATTCGGCGCTTTGGCGCTGCTGTGTTGGCTGGTCGTCGCCTGCACCACGGGTGGCGCCGGCGGGAGCGCGCCCGAGACGACAGCCGCGCCGCAAGCCACTCCGACCACCTCGCAATCGCCCACCACCGCCGAGACCATGTCGCCGACGACGACACCCGCGCCGACGTCTACCGAGGCTCCGGCGACCACGATGCCCGCCACGACCACGACCGTCGAACCTGCCACCGAGACCACCGCCGAGGGGCCGGCGGCGCCCGAGCTCCGCAACAGGGGTGAGGACTTCGAGCGGATCACCCGATCGCTCAACGACTTCGGCGGCTGGCTCTACGAGCATCCCGACCCGGCGCTTGTCGAGCTGAGCTCGGTGCCGGGCTCCCCCGACTACGAGTGGTTCCAGCCGATCATCGATGAGTATGCCCGCGAGGGTTGGCGCGACCTGCCCGGGGGTAGGTCACGGGTGGTTCAGGTCGAGGTGGCGCAGCACGACGACTCGGAGGACCGTGCCCTGGTGGCGGTGCTCTCCGAATACGACGGATCGACCACGGTTGACGGGGAGGGAAACGTCGTGAAGGAAGAAGAAGGACGCGAGCCCACCTGGCATCTGTGGGATCTAAGGTTCTCACCCAGGCACGGATGGCGGGTCTTCGAGATCACCTTCCTGAGGGAGGGAGCGAGCGCATGAGACGGACACTCGTCCTCGTTGTCGCGCTTGGCATCGTCGCCATGGTTGCGGCGCCGGCACAAGCCGGGGACCGCTCTGGCACCGGCGGGCCGCCGGTCCGCGCCGGCGCGGTCTCCTATTTGAGCCCTCTCCACCTCGGGGGGATGGGGATCGTCGAGTCGGCGGGCACGGAGGCGAGCGGCACCGACTGGCGCGTCGGATGCTGGCAGGCATGGGCGGCCGACTACAACTGGCGTGTAGAGCAGAACCGCAAGGCCGAGGAAGACGCGCAACAGGCGGCGGAGGATGCGGCAGACGATGCCGCCGACGATGAGCAGGCTCCGCCGACGACGGCACCACCCGAACCGGATCTGCCCTACCCCGACTACGGGACCAACCCGCTGCCCGGCGCCGGCTCGGCCCAACTCGACGAAGATGCCCGAGTACTGCGAGGGCGCCGGCTCGGTCATCCAGTCGCCCGACCTGGTGATCGACCAGTGCCCTTATGGGACCGCTTTCGCCGTTGTCGAGGAGTACAACGTGGGAGCCACCGCCGCTGGCCGCGGCAACGGCTCTGGGCGAGTTCGTGTGGTCGCCCACGGTGGACCTTCCCTCGTTCTGGCCGATCTTCGATTTGCTCGAGGATGTGATCAACGAGGTCCTCTTCGGCCACTGCGTCGACATCTTCGTGGGTCAGAGCGACATCGCCGGGTTCGCCGAAGTGGTGCCCGAACCCGATGCTCTCGATCAGCCCCCGCCGTGATTTCGGCGGGATCACGGGGATGGACACCTGGCTCTGGTACGACTTCTCGTCGCAGAGCAGCTATCTGGTGGAAGCATCGACCACGGTTGGCATCGGTGGTGTCGAGCCACTCAGCTTGACCGTCGACGCCCAGGCCTGGGTGGACCGGATCATGTGGGACCTCGACGGCGACGGCGCCTGGGACCGCGAGATCGACCTCCCCGACACTTGGGACGGTCCGGCAACATCGTCGGCCTACCGCGCCGCAGGAGGCTCGGAGAGCGCCGAGGGTGCGGCCGCAACATGGGTGTACGAGACCAAGGGCACATACGGGGTGAGGATCGGGATGGTGTGGAGAGGCATCTACCGCTACTCGGGTATCGCCAACGCCCTCTACCCATACGACCCGGTCACCCGTGACGCCTCGATCGCCTACCCGGTGGCCGAGGTCCGCAGCCTGCTCCGCAACGACCCCTAGTCGGAAACCGCGAACCCAGGGTTCGAATGGCAGCGCTGCGACGTTGCGGACCGACAGAACAGGGCCTGGATCGTCCACCCAGGGTTGACAGCTACTGCCGCGATACTACCGAACCCAGGGTTGGAACCGTCGTCCTACGACTGCTCGAACCCGGGTTGGCCGTTCGGCGAGCAACTCCCGCACCTCGGTGGCGCTGGCGAGGGTGAGTGCCTCCTGAGCGGTGCGGGTGGCGGTGGCGGTGTCCACCTGGCGCACCGCTGCCTTCACTAGCGGGATCGCCGGCGGGCTCATCGACAACTCGGTCACGCCAAGCCCGATCAGCAATGGCGTCGCCAACGGGTCACCCGCCATCTCACCGCAGACCCCAACCCATCTTCCGTGCTCCTTGGCACCCTCAACCGTCGCGGCGATGAGCCGCAACACCGCGGGGTGGAGGGGGTCGTTGAGCGCCCCCAACGCCGGGTTGCCCCGTTCCGCCGCCATGGCGTACTGGGTGAGGTCGTTGGTCCCGATCGAGAAGAAGTCGACCACCTCGGCCAAACGTCCCGCGGTGAGGGCGGCGGAAGGGACCTCGATCATCACCCCCACCTCGACCCGATCGGGCACCTTCTGGCCCTCGGCGGCGAGAGCCTCACGAACCCGGTCGACCGCATCCCGCGCCGCTCGCGCCTCGGCGGCGTCGGCGACCATGGGGAACATCACCCGAAGCGGGTGGTCGGCTGCGACTCGGACCGCCGCCCGCAGCTGCGGTTCGAGCAGGTCTGGCTCATTGAGTTGGAGACGCACTCCGCGCACCCCGAGGAAGGGGTTCGCCTCCTCGGGTCGGGCCAGGTAAGGCAGCGGCTTGTCACCGCCCACGTCGAGGGTCCGCAGGATCACTGGCAGCCCACCCATCGCCACGGCCACCGCCCGGTACACCGCCTCTTGGTCGTCTTCGCTGGGTGGCGTGGCACGGTCGAGGAACAGGAACTCGGTCCGGAGCAACCCCACGCCCTCCGCCCCCGCCTCGACCGCGGCAGCGGCGTCCTCCACGGATCCGACGTTGGCCGCCACCTCGATCCGGTCACCGTCGGCCGTCACCGCCGGTTGCGACGCTTCACGTCGGGCGGCGTCGACCGCCTCGGCGCGGCTGGCCGCCTTGTCCTGGAACTCGTGCGCCACCTCGTCTGTTGGATCGACCACCACCAGACCGGCGTCTCCGTCCACCACCACCGTGGTGCCGTCCTCTACGGCGAGCAACCCCGGGCCGAGGGCGACCACCGCCGGTATCCCCAGTGCCCGGGCCAGGATGGCGCTGTGCGAGGTTGGGCCTCCGGCGGCACAGGCCAGCCCACGGACCAGCGTTCGGTCGAGCGCAGCCGTCTCCCCCGGGGTCAACTCGTTGGCCACGACCACCCCGGGCGCGGTCAGTCGGACTTCGATGTCCACACCCGCCAGCCGGGCGAGCACCTGACGGCCCACGGCATCGACGTCGTCGGCCCTGGCCGCCATGTAGGGATCATCGAGGGTCCTCCACGAGCCAGCCATCGTGCCGACTGCTCCGGCCCACGCCGTGGCGGCCGCTGCCCCGCCCTCGATGGCGGTCCGCACCGGTCCGAGCAGTTCCTCGTCCTCGAGGATCAGCCTGTGGGCGTCGAATATGGCCGCCTCATCCGCCGCCCCGGTGGCGGCCACTCGGGCCGCGCTGGCGGTGATGTCTGCGCTGGCTGCTTCGATGGCGACTTCGAGCGACTTCAGTTCCTCGTCGGGGCTTCCAGTCGGCCCCGTCGGCATGGGGATGTCGGCCACTTCGAGCCGGCGGGCCGGCCCGATGGCGATCCCCGGTGAGGCAGGGACACCCCGGAGCGGTGCCCCCTCGGTCTGAACCGGAGCCTCCGAGCGCAATGCGGCGGGTGGCGGTCCGTGATCGCCGAAGTCGTCGTCGGCGAGCTGCTGTAGCGCGGCGAGGACTCCACTCGAGCCGGGACCGACTGCGGTGACCTCGATCTCGTCGCCCTGGCGGACGCCGAGCATGGCGATCGCGTTGAGGCTCTTGCCCGATGCCGGGCCCTTGCCGTTGCGGAGATTGGTGACCTCGACCCGGGCGTCGTGCTCGCCCACCGTCTGCACAAAACGCGCCGCCGGCCTGGCATGGAGGCCAAGCGGGTTGCCGACCTTGAGGCGGAGTCGCAAGCCACCGCTCGGCTCCGCCGCCTCCCGCTCGCCCGGGCCCGGTGCCCGGACCTCTTTCCCTGGGAACGGGATCAGTGCCTGCTCAGCGGGGTCCTGGTCAGCGGAGTCCTGGTCGGGTGCCAACTGCGCCTCCTTGGGACCGAGTGCCGCTGCCGCCTCGGACGCCGCCTCCTCGAGCGTCGACCCGAGCCGGGCCTGGACCACCGCAGCCACGGCGCCCTCGACCATAGGCGCCGCCGAGAGAAGCACTTTCTCCCTTTGCTCAGGGGTGAGCATCTCCAGCGCCATGTCGGTTGAGAGGAGCGCGCTCCCCAGGTCCATGAGAACCAGGACGCCGTCCTCCGACCAGGCCTCCTCGATGGCCGCCATCACCCGGACCGCGTCGGTCCCTATCGGGTTGCCGGGCTCGTCGAGGCCCCCGGCGGTGACCACCTTGACCTCGCCGCCGCCCATCTCCCGGGCAAGCTCAGCAACCCCCTCTGCGAGGGTATGGCTGTGCGAGACGATGACGACGCCGATCATGCGTACATGGGTAGTGGGTAATGGGTAGTGAGCGATCGGTTCAGCTCACTACCCAGACGCATCCCAGGACCCATACCGTGGGCGGCCCTGCTCACTCGACCCAGTCGAAGGTGCGGGTGACAGCCTTCTTCCAGGAGGCGTACTCGCTCTCCCGCTTATCCGCGTCCATCTGCGGGGTCCATTCCTTGTCCTTGACCCAGTTCTCACGCAGGTCGTCGACCTGCGCCCAGAACCCTGTGGCGAGCCCGGCGGCGTATGCCGCACCCAGCGATGTCGTCTCCGGCACCGCGGGACGGATCACCGGGACGCCAAGGACGTCGGCCTGGAACTGCATGAGCAGGTCGTTGCCCACCATCCCGCCGTCGACCTTGAGCTCGGTGAGCTCGACCCCAGAGTCCTTGTTCATGGCGTCGAGGACTTCACGGGTCTGCCACGCAGTCGCCTCGAGCGCCGCCCGGGCGAAGTGGCCCTTGTTGATGTACCGGGTGAGGCCGGCGAACACGCCGCGGGCGTCCGACTTCCAGTAGGGGGCGAAGAGCCCGGAGAAGGCGGGGACGATGTACATCCCGCCGTTGTCCTCGACCGTCTTGGCCAGAGCCTCGACGTCGGCGGAGCTCTCGATCATCCCCAGGTTGTCGCGCAGCCACTGCACGAGTGCACCGGTGATGGCGATCGAGCCCTCGAGGGCGAACACCGCGTCCTGGTCGCCGATCTTGTAGCAGGTCGTGGTCAGCAGCCCGCTCTTCGATGGGACCAACTCCGTGCCGGTGTTGAGCAACATGAAGTTGCCCGTCCCGTACGTGTTCTTGGCGTTGCCCACGTCGAAGCAGGTCTGGCCGAACGTGGCCGCCTGCTGGTCGCCGAGGTCGCCCGCCACCGGGATACCGCCAAGCGTTCCCTTCGCCTCACCGTATACCTCGGCCGAGGAGCGGATCTCGGGAAGCACCGAGCGGGGCACGCCCATCGTGCTGAGGATCTCGTCGTCCCAATCGAGGGTGTGGAGGTCCATCAGCATCGTCCGGCTGGCGTTGGTGACATCTGTGATGTGCACCCCGCCGTCGGTGCCGCCGGTCAGGTTCCAGATCACCCAGGTGTCCATGTTCCCGAAGGCGAGGTCGCCCGCCTCCGCCCTGCCCCTGGCGCCCTCGACGTTGTCGAGGATCCAGCGGATCTTCGGCCCCGAGAAGTAGGTGGCCAGCGGGAGGCCGACCTTGTCGCGGAACCGGTCCTGCCCGCCGTCGGCCGCCAACTCGTTACAGATCTTGTCGGTGCGGGTGTCCTGCCAGACGATTGCGTTGTAAACCGGCTCGCCGGTGTTTCGATCCCAGACCACCGCAGTTTCGCGCTGGTTGGTGACACCCACGGCGGCAAGGTCGGAGGCGCTGATGCCGGTCTTTTCGAGGGCGCCGTCGATCACCTCTTGCGTCCGGTTCCAGACTTCTTTCGGGTCGTGTTCCACCCACCCCGGCTTGGGGTAGATCTGCTCGTGCTCCTTCTGGTCGATCCCGATCACCTTCCCGCCGTGATCGAAGATCATGAACCGGGTGCTCGTGGTCCCCTGGTCGACAGCAGCTGCGTACTGCGCCATCCGTCTCTCCTCCCTTGGGGGGCGGACTCCGCCACCCGCCCGTGTCGTGGTTACTCCGCCGTCAGTCTTGCCCGTTTGCGGCGAGCGTGTCGGCTGCGGTCCGCATCAACAGGTGTGACGAGGTGGCCCCCGGGTCCTGGTGCCCGGCGCTCCGCTCGCCCAGGTAGCTGGCGCGCCCCTTGCGGGCCACGAGCGGAATGGTCGCCTCCATGCCTTGGGCGGCCGCATCGGCGGCCCTGGTCAGCCCGTCTCCCAGGTCTGCGCCTTCTCCCGCAGCCGCTTCGAGGGCCTCTACCGCCGGGACTAGGGCATCGAGCATCGTCTTGTCACCGAGCTCGGCCTTGCCCCGCGCCGTGACTCCGCTCACCGCGGCGCGCACCGCCCCGGCCCACTCCTCCAAGGTCGCGCTCTCCTTGCCGGCCAATGGGCCGGCGAGCTGGAGGAAGAAGGTGCCGTAGAGCGGACCGCTGGCACCCCCCACTTTGGACACCATCGCCATCCCGACCGTCTTCAGAGCCGCCCCGATGTCATCGGGCGGGCTCGCCTCGAGACGCTCCAGTGCGGCCTTCATCCCCCGGTTCATGTTGATCCCGTGGTCGGCATCACCGATCGCCGAGTCGAGCCTGGTGAGGTAGTCCTTGTTCTCGGCGACGGTGGCGGCGAAGCCGTCGATCCAGGCGAGGACCGCCTGGAGGGTGATGACCTCTCCGCCACCTGCCATCAAACGCCCCAGCGGAGGCCCGGTGTGTTCACCGGGGCATCCCACAGCCGGGTCAGCTCGTCGTCGAGTTTGAGCAGCGTTATCGAGCAGCCCTGCATCTCGAGCGATGTGATGTATGGACCGATCAGGTTGCGGCTGACGGTGATTCCCCGACCGTCGAGCAACTTGACCAGGTCGTTGTACACCACGTAGAGCTCGATCAGCGGCGTCCCGCCCATACCGTTGACGAAGGCGAGGACGTTGTCGCCCGAGTTGAACGGCAGGTCCTCAACGATGGGGGTGGCCATCATCTCGACCACCTCTGACGAGGACGCCACCGGCTTGCGCTCCCGCCCCGGCTCACCGTGGATGCCGATCCCGATCTCCATCTCGTCGTCACCCAATTCGAAGGTGGGCTGCCCTGCGGCGGGCACCGTGCACGACGTCAGCGCCATCCCCATGGAGCGCCCGTTGGCGTTGACCTTCCTGCAGAGGTCGGCCACTTCCTGGAGCGAACGCCCCTCCTCGGCGGCGGCGCCGCAGATCTTCTCGACGAGCACCGTGGTGCCGACCCCACGCCTCCCCGCCGTATAAAGGCTGTCTTGCACGGCGACGTCGTCGTCGATGACCACCGCCTCGACCTCGGTGCCGCCTTCCTTGGCGAGATCGGCGGCCATTTCGAAGTTGAGCACGTCGCCCGTGTAGTTCTTGACGATGTGGAGCACTCCGGCGCCCCCGTCCACCGCCTTGGTGGCTGCTTCCATCTGATCCGGGGTCGGCGAGGTGAACACCTCGCCGGGGCAAGCCGCATCGAGCATCCCCATGCCGACGAACCCGCCGTGCATCGGCTCGTGGCCGGAGCCGCCACCGGAGACGAGCCCCACCTTGCCCTGTATTGGCGCATCGGCACGGACCACCATCGCCGGGTCGTACTCGACCCTGATGAGGTCGGAGTGGGCGGCCGCCATCCCCTCCAGCGCTTCCCGTACGACGTCGTCTACCTCGTTGATGAGCTTCTTCATCGACACCTCCGCCGCTCCGGGCGGGCCAAACGCCCGCCCGGTCCATCACGCATCTTTTCGCCTAGTGGTTCCTGCCGGCTCAGACTCCGCCCACGAACACGGCATTTCCGATCACCGCGCCCAGGATCCCGCCGACGACCGGGCCGACCACAGGGATCCAGCTGTAGCTCCA
This sequence comes from uncultured Actinomycetes bacterium, assembly GCA_963733905.1. Lineage (GTDB taxonomy): Bacteria > Actinomycetota > Acidimicrobiia > Spongiisociales > DATADW01 > DATADW01. The sequence goes on from CAVTEU010000007.1 coordinate 649,263, forward strand.
GTCCGAGCCGCCCTTGCCGGGAATCGGGAGGACGGCATGGGCAATGCGCGGGCCGAGGTCGCGGGCCGGGTTGATGGCGTATCCGGTGGGACCGCCCAAGCGAGACGCCGATGCCCCACACCAAGAAACCGACCGCCAACGGTGCCCCGATCAGACCCAATTTCGCCGCTTACTCCCGCCAAGGCCAACACTCCGAACACCAGTGCAAAGGTGCCGATGATCTCGGTGATCAGGTTGGCGGTCGTGTTCCGGATCGCCGGTCCGGTCGAGTAGCAAGCCAGCTTGAGTCCGGGATCCTCCGTGGGGCGCCAGTGATTGCTGTAGGCGAGCCACACCAGGACCGCTCCCACGAAGGCGCCGACGAACTGGCCGCCGATGATACGCCGGGACGATCGACCACGGCAGTCAACCCGATCGTGGCGAGCCCGATGGTCACCGCCGGGTTGATGTGGGCGCCACCCTCGGGGTACACCGACAGCGCCACGGCTACGCCGGCGAACACGGCGAACCCCCATCCAGCGGTGATGACGATCCAGCCCGAGTTCTGCCCCTTCGATTGGGTAAGCAGAACATTGGCAACCACACCGTTGCCCAGCAGGATCAGAACCATCGTGCCCAGGGCCTCCGACAGGAAAATGTCACCCATTACTACCTCCCGAACCGTCCTCCCACGACTTCGACCAGCTGGCACTCACCTGTTCAGCATGGCCGAACGCTGTTCGTGCAACATGCTACGACTGGAAACAAAGCCACGTCAAGCGTCTTGCCCGAACTTCACAGGATCGGCCGCAGGGAGTTCAGGGTGTGGTTTCGGCCCGGCCAGGACAGCCGCTCCCAGCTCACGAGAGATCGCCCGGGCGGTGTCGCGAACCGCCTCGATGGTCACCTCGTCCACGTCGTCGCGTACCTGGCTGCCAGCCAGAACGACCGCCACCGCCCCGATGGCGCGCCCCGATGCGCCAAAGATGGTGCCGGCCACGCCCCATTCCCCCAGCACCGCCTCCTCCCGCTCGAAGGCGATGGCCGTGGTTCGGACCTCGGCGAGCTCGTTGCGGAGGGCTGCGGGTTCGACCTCGGTGGTCCCGGTGAGCCGGCGCAGCGGCTCGTCGAACAACCGGTCGAGGTCGCTGGGACGGAAGGCGAGGATCGCCTTCCCCATACAACTGGCGTGAGCCGGGATCCCGATCCCCACCTCGAGAAACTGGGTTCCACCCTCGGGGCGGAAGGCGTGGTGGACCACCAACACATCGGGGACCACCAGCACGCCGACCCGGACAGCCGATTCGGTGCGCTGCGCCAGGGCGTCGGTCCACCTCAGGCTGCGCGAGCGCAACTCCTGATTCTCCAGGTAGACGTTCCCCAACCGGAGCAGGGCAGGTCCAAGCATGTACTTACCGGTTTCCGGGTCCTGCTCGACAACGGCGCGAGCGGTCAGGGTCCGCAACAGCCCATGGACGGTCCCCTTGGCCAAGCCGAGACGCTCGGCCAGCTCGGTGACGCCGAGCCGGCGGGTGCCCTGCAGCGCCAGCATCAGTTGAATTGCCCGGTCCACCGACTGGATCACGATGGGTCCTACATCTGAACCGTGTTCGACAATGTTGTACCACTGTTCAGTTCATGCGCAACCGCGGGAGTCGAGAGTCGTGGGGCTCAGCGGACGGCGTCGGCCAGACTGCGGAAGAGAAGAGCCGTGGAAGTCGCACCCGGGTCCTGGTGTCCCTCGCTGCGCGCTCCGAGGTAGGACGCCCTTCCCTTGAGGGCCCGTAGCGGGATGGTGGCGACCATGCCCACCTCGGCGGCCGAAGCCGCCCGGTCGAGCGCCTCGGAGACGCTCGCACTCTCGCTCACCGAGTTGTGCAGCTCGATCACCGCGGGGAGAAAGGCGTCCACCATCGTCTTGTCGCCGATCTCGGCGGCCCCGAGACGCTGCACACCGGCCAGGGCGGCATCGAGTGCCACCGACAGGTCGGCAATCGACGTTTCCCCGTCTCCCAGGGCCTTCCCCGCCTGGAGGAACGCCGTCCCGTAGAGCGGGCCGGCGGCGCCGCCCACCGTCAAGACGAGTTGGCGTCCCACAAGTTCGAGCAGCGACCCGGGTGTCGGCTCCGCTGCCTGATCGACGGCGGTCACCACCGAGCGCATGCCCCGCCACATGTTTATGCCGTGGTCACCATCGCCGATCTCGGCATCGAGCCGGGTGAGCACGTCGGCCTGCTCTCCGATGACCTGGGCGAGGTTGTCTATCCATCTTCGGAAGAGGTCGACGTCGAGGACGGTGTCCGTCGCGACGTCGACCATCTACCGACCTCCCCAGATCGACAAGCTAACTGACCGGTCGGCGAGCCTACCCCGGCGCCGCTCGGTTTCGTCGGCCATCCCGGCTCGATCAGCCGGCGCCCGGTTCGATCCCGCCCTCCACAACGGGTCTGTTCTGCGCCACCGTGCTCTCCTCTCCGCGGAACAACCGGCGCAGGTTGGGGATGTGACGCACGATGACGAGCAGAGCCATTGCCGCGGTGATGGCGTAGGCCGCTGCCGGTGGAGGTGGGCGGGCTATGAGGAGCGACGGCACCACGAGGATCGCCCCTATGACCGAAGCGATCGACGAGATCCGGGTGATCGCCACCACCGCCACCCACACCACCACCAGGACGATGAACGCCGGCCACGCCAGCCAGAGGATCATCCCGGCGCCGGTGGCGACCCCCTTGCCCCCCTTGAAGCGGTGCCAGATGGGGAAGCAGTGCCCCAGCACAGCGGCGGCACCGGCGGCGTAACCGATCACTATTTCGCCGGTGATGAGTTGACCCGCAGCGGCGGCGACGACGCCTTTGAGGAGGTCGCCCGCCATCACCATCGCCGCGGCGCCCCTTCCCATCGTCCGCAGCACGTTGGCGGTCCCCGGGTTGCCGCTCCCGACGGAGTAGATGTCGATACCTTTGGCCCGGGCCACGAGGACGGCGAAGTCGACGCTGCCGAGCAGGTAGGCGGCGACTACCACGAGCACCCCGCCGAGAATCCACGGCGGCGAGTCTACGACAACGGTCTCGCCGGGCGCGGTGGCGCCTCGCCTCTCTCCCATCGGTCGAGCAGACCAGGAAGCTCGGCGAGTGTTCGGATGACCGCGTCGGGGCGCTCGTCCGGTGACAGCCGATCGGGATCCCAACGGCCCGACCTGTCGATCAAGACGGAGCCCAACCCGGCGGCGGCGGCGCCGGCGATGTCGAACCGCGGCGAATCGCCGACGTGGACCGCTTCGTCGGCACCGACCCCGGCCGCGGAGAGGGCGTGCTCGAAGATTCGACCGTCGGGCTTGGCCACCCCGACACGAGGAGCGTTCACGGTGTGCGATACCCATTCGCCCAGTCCGATGCTCGCCGGGTCGACGTCACCGTTGGTGACGACCGACACGATCCGCTCGGCGGCGATCTGGCGCAGCGCCGGCACGACGTCGTCGAATAGCTCGAAGGCGGGGTCCTCGAAGTAGACCTCGGCCATCCACTCTGCCAGTTCGGGGTCCGGCGTCCCGACGTCCTCGAGCGAGCGCTCGAAGGCGGCGAGACGCACCGCCTTGAGGTCGAGCACCCGGCCTTCGAGCTCCTCGGCCACCCGCTCCCTGGTCTCGATCAGCCCTTCGACGCTCAGCTGGGCGGTGGCCTCGTCCATCCGCTCCGACCAGAGCACCTCGAGGACGCGCTCCAGCCGGTCCCGCATCGACCTGTCGAAGTCCCACAGCGTGTCGTCGCCGTCGAAGCAGACCAGCCGGAACCTCATGCCCGCGGGACGAATCTCAACCACCCCGACGAGGGAGTCCGCCTTGCCCACGACGGGCACCAGATCGGCGCCGAGCTCGGCCGCCCGCTCCTCGGCAGCGGAAGCCGGGTCCACCGCCTCCACCCAGATAGCCGGTTGCAGCACATCGGCCACGGACGACCCCGCGGGCGCGTCCGTCAGGGCAGCCCTGGTCACGATCCCGATCAACCGTCCGCCCTCCACCACCGGGAGGACGCGGTGCGAGGTGACCCGAAGCGCCTCGGCGCACCCGATCAATGGGGCAACGTACACGGGCTCGCCCATCACCTGGAACACCCGCAACGGCGCGCTGCGGACCACAACGGCGCCATTGGGAGCCGCCTGACGGAGCCGAGCGCCTGCGCCGAAGAAGAGCCGGTGGAACCAGGTCCCACCCGGGGCTCCGAGCACCAGCAGGGCGTCGTCTGGGATCTGCGCGATGAGATCGCCCATCGACCCCACCTGGACGGTGCTCCAGGGGAGATCGGGAACCGTGCGCAGCAGCCGGTCGACCCAGGCGCGGGCATTGGGCTCACCGTCCTCCTGGTAGGCGCAGACCATCGAGGCCGGCACCGACGCGCTGCGCCCGATGACGGCCGCCACCTCGGCAGCCAGCGCAGAGTGCGGGCCGCCGGCGACCGCCGCCACCACCGAACCGAACCCCGCAGCGGGGAGATCCATCGGCACCGCCACCGGGACGAGGTCGAAGGACGGGAGAAGCTTGCGGCTGACCACCATGTCGGCCCGGGCCTCGACGCAAGCATCGGTGAGGTCACCCGAGGACCGGATGGCCGTATCGCCACCGAGGAGCTCGGCCAACTCGCTGCAACCCCGCCCCCGGGTCCAGACCACCTGGAACGGCTTGCCCGGGTGCGGCGTCGCCCGCCGTTCCACCACCATGTTGCGCACTCCCAGGCGAATCGACCCGCGCATCATGGCAGGTATCGGTCGGGATCTCCGATCGGTCAGGTGCTGCGGAGCACCCGCAACAGACCGACGAGCATCGCCGCCACCAGTGGCGCTAATGCCACGAAGAGCATCGCCCGTCCCAGCGTGGCCACCGCGTAGAGGTTGAGCGCCAGCCCAACGGTGAGCGCACCGAAGACGATGGGGTCGGGACGGCCCGCGGAGGTACGGAGCCGATCGACCGGGCAGACGACGAACCACCACAGGACGAGGCAGCTGATCACCACGAAGAGCACCTCGACCACCCCGACCGAGACGAAGAAGGTGAGGAGCATGAGCCCGACCATCACCACCGCCCCGAAACCGACGTCCCTAACGGCGCGGCGCAGCGGTCGATCGCTCACTCGGTCCAGGTCTCCCAGTGGATCCGATCCTGGCGACGCCCCCTGGCCAGCGAACCCGAGGGGCGGTCGGGTGCCGGGTGGCCGACGGTCATCACCCCTATCGGGCGATACCCCATCGGGGAGTTCGAGCGCTTCGGCCAGGCCGGCGACGCTGTGGACACCGAGGAAGCCGGCGGCGAGACCCTCGTCGACCGCCGCCAGCAGCCCGAGCATCATCGCCGCCCCGCCGTCCACCCACCAGTAGGGCACGGTCCAGTCCTGTTCGGCCTCGGCCACCGAGCCCTTGTCGGGCTCGGCGTACCGGCGCCGGTAGTCGGCCTCGCTGACGCAGACGGCGATGTGTGCCGGCGCCTTCGATATCCAGGGCTCGAAACCCGCGGAGACGTAATGCTCCTCGCCGGCGAGGTTGGCGATCGTCGTTCGTCGCTCCTGATCGGTGACCACCACCACCGAAACGCCCTGGGTGAACCCCGCCGACGGGATGCGGAGCATCGACGAGGCGATCCGCTCCAAGACGGCCCGATCCACCGGTTCGGAGGTGTAGTTCCGGACCATCCGCCGCTTGCGGACCACATCACTGAACTCCATGGCATCGACGATACCCACCACCCTCGAACCCAGGGTTCGAACTGCGCCAAGCACCGCTCGGCCAGAACGGAGGTGCCGACCCACGGCAACCCAGGGTTGAAGCTGCCCAGGCGGTACTCCCAACCCTGGGTGGCGCGATCTAGCGTCAACGGCGATGGCGGACGTGATCACCTCGCTCCGCAACCCGGCGGTGCAGCACCTGGTCCGGCTCCGTGAGCGCCGTCACCGCGACCGGTCGGGCACATTCCTGGTGGAGGGGGTCCTCGAGGTCGAGCGGGCCATGCAGCGGGCGCCGAGGTGGAGCAACTGGTGATCGGCGTCGACCAGCTCGGTCCAGGCGGACCTGCCCCCTGCGGTGAGCGCCGCCTTGGCGCAAGGTGTTCCCCTGCTCGAACTCGGCGAAGCCGCTTTCCGCAAGGTGAGCTACCGCCAGAATCCGGACGGATTGCTGGCGGTCGTCGCCCAGTTCCCGACCGACCTGGAGCGATTGGCGCCCCCCGCGCCGGCGTTGCTCCTGGTGGCGGAGTCGATCGAGAAGCCGGGCAACCTCGGCGCCATGCTGCGCGCCGCCGACGCGGCGGGAGCCGGCGGCGTCGTCGTTGCCGATCCCACCACCGATGCCTTCAACCCCAACGTCGTCCGTGCGTCACGGGGTGCCCTCTTCACCGTCCCGTTGGCGGTCGGCGATTCCGAGGCGGTCCGCGATCGACTGGCTGACCTCGGGATCAGCCCGGTGGCTCTGGATCCGGCCGCCGACGCTCTCTTGTGGGACATCGACCTCACCGGTCCCGTTGCGCTGGTGGTGGGCAGCGAACACGCCGGTCTCTCGGCCGCCTGGAGCGACTGTCAGTCCGCCCGCCTCCCCATGGCCGGCACCGGCGACAGCCTCAACGCCGCCACCACCGCCGGCATCGCCCTCTTCGAGGCGGTGCGACAACGCCAGCTCCGATGAGCCGGACCTTTCGCGGTGTGTCGATCGCCCTATCTCGCTGCCGCCAGTCGCGTTCTGCCGGTTGCGCAGGCGTCGAAACCGTCGCCTCGACCCGACGCCTGCATCTCGAGTCAACTGACTCTCCAGGCGAGTCCCCGAGCTCGACTGTCGAACAGGGCGAGTCGGCGGTCTATGACTTTGGCGAGGATGCACGTGGATCACCCACATTGGAGGCTGCACTTACCGCCTTCGGCGACACACCAGAGGGGCGCTGGCTCGACCAATCGAGCCGATCGGAGTCGATTCAACGCGACCACCGGCGTGGTCGTGCGTGTATCGCGATTCCAACGGGCGGCCCGCCGGCCTCGTCTACCTGGAGAGGCGAGAACGTGGCTGGCTGGTCGTCGGTTCGGACCGCTGCGTCTGACCCATACACCCCAATACCCGTACCACCTTGATCCTTGACCCCGAACATATGTTCGATGTAGGTTCGGCGGGGTGTCGCTCGCCGTCCAGACCAGCTTTGACGACCTCGGCACACCGCTCTTCGACGTGCCTTTCTGCGTGCTCGACCTGGAGACGACGGGCGGGTCGCCTGTCGATTGCGGGATCACCGAGATCGGGGCGGTGAAGGTTCGCCGGGGCGAGGTGCTCGGGCACGTTCCAGACGCTCGTCGACCCGGGGACACCGATCCCGCCGTTCATCACGATCCTCACCGGGATCACCCACGCCATGGTGGTGCGGGCGCCGTCGATCGAGACCGCCCTCCCCTCTTTCCTCGAGTTCATCGGAGACGCCGTGGTGGTCGGTCACAACGTCCGGTTCGACCTCTCCTTCATCCGTGCCGCAGCGCTCTCCCTCGGATACCCGCCGCCGGCCAATCGTTCGGTCGACACCGCGGCGCTGGCCCGCCGGCTGTGGCGGGAGGAGGTTCCCAACCTGCGGCTGGCGACGCTCGCCGCCCACGTGCGATCCCCGGTCACCCCGATCCACCGCGGCACTCGAGGACGCCACCGCCACGCTCCACGTCCTCTATGCGCTCGCTGGAGCGGGCGGGGACCATCGGGGTGACCGTGCTCGAGGACCTGCTGCAGCTCCCCACCGCCCGAGGTGCCCCGCACTACCGCAAGATCAGGCTCGGCGACCGCCTCCCCCGGCTCCCCGGCGTCTACCTCTTCCGCGACCGGAACGGGGCGGTGATATACGTCGGCAAGGCGAAGAACCTGCGCACCCGGGTCCGCTCCTACTTCTACGGGGACGAGCGCCGCAGCGTCGCCACCATGCTGCGCGAGCTGGAGTCGATCGACCACCGGGTGTGCCAGAGCGAGCTCGACGCCGAGGTCACCGAGCTGCGGATGATCCACCAGCACAGGCCCCGTCACAACCGGAGGTCGCGTCCCACGGCAGCTCACTGGGTGCGGCTCACCGACGACCGCTTCCCCCGTCTCTCGCTGGCGCGCACCGTCAAGGAGAAGGCGCTCTTCCATCTCGGCCCCTTCCGGAGCAGGCGGGCCGCGGAGGTGGTGCTCACCGCCATGTGGGATGCGGTGCCCATACGGAGGTGCTCGGGCAAGCCGGGGTCGAGGGACGGCCGCTGTGCGCCCGCCCAGATGGGTCTCGCCCGCTGTCCCGTGCGACGGGTCGCTCGACGAGCACGATTACCGCGAGGTGATCGACCTGGTGATCGAGGCGGTGGAGCGGCAACCGGCGCTGCTCCTCGACCCGCTCATCGAGAAGATGCAACAACACGCCGGGGGACAGCGGTTCGAGGAAGCGGGATGGGTGCGCGACCGGCACCGGGCGCTGGCCAGGGCTCTGGAGCGGAGACGAGCGTGGCAGGCGATGGGGCGGGCGGGCACCGTCTGGGCGGAAGGGGCCGACGGGTCGGGGGCGGCGGTGGAGCGTGGCCGGCTGGTGGCGGCATGGAACGGCGACCAGCCGCTCATCGCCGCCCCGGATGCCACCGACAGCCCGCTCCCCGAGGTGCCGCTCTCGGTGGGCGAGGCGGAAGAGGCGCACCTCGTGTGGAAATGGCTCAACGCACCGGCGACCAGGTTGCTCGACGTGTCCGGCTTGTTCGTCATGCCGGCTTCACCGATAACGGCGATATAGGTCGAACGGCGGCCCACCGCTCTTGGCGGCACGCTCACTACCGTCCCACGGATGCGGTTCACCGTGCGCCCCGGCTCCGATCCCCTCGCCGCCGCCGACCGCACGCTGCTCGCCGCGCTCGGGCTCCCCTCCGGCGGGGTGGTTGCGGTGGGTAGCTCGCACTACTGATACGACCGGGAAACGTGCCCGAGCCGACTGCGTTGCTGTTGGGGCCGGCCGCCATGGCCAACGCCGGGGTCGAGGCGGGCCAGGTGGTGGACGTGAAGCGGGCGCTGCTCACCTCGGCGCGCCGGGTCACCCTGGCCGGTGAGGCCCTCCCCGCCGAGCCGAGGTCCCTGGTCCATGCATTGCAGGGACGCCCGGTGACCGCGGGCGACCGTGTGACCATCGATCCCTCTTACCTCGCCGCCGCCGAACCCGTCACCATCGAGATCCTCGTGGTCGAGCCCGACCACGCCGGCCTCGTCGGGCCGGGGACCGTGTTCGCCACCGTGGGAGGGGCGCCGCCTGTCCTTGCCGCCAGGGTTGACGCCATCCAGGTCGCCCCGGGGACGCCAACAACAGCCGAGGCACTCCTCGCCGGGCTCGACACCGAGCTCGAGGTGCTCACCGGGTGGCTGTCATTGCTCACATCGCCCGACGACCTCCCCGCGGCATGGGGTCTCCCCCGGGTGGCCGGGGTGCTGCTCGAAGGTCCAAACGGTGTTGGCAAGTCCGAGTTGGTGCGGGCGGCGGCCACCGCCGCCGGTGCCGGTGTGAACGAGGTCTCGCTCGATCAGGTCTTCAAGCCGGAACGGCTGCTCGACGTGCTCGAGAAGGCGGTCAAGGAGGCCTCCATTCCCGCGGTGATCTTCGTGGACCGGATCGAGGCCGTCGCCGGCGACGAGGCGCTATCCCCCTTCCGCACCCAGGTGGCCGCCATCTTCCGCTGGTTCCTCGACGCAATCGTCGAGCGTGGTCGTCTCGCCTGTGTCCTCGGAGTGGGATCGCGCACCGTGCTCGACCCGGCGGTCGCCAACTCAGCACTCCTGCCGAGAACCCTGGCGATCCCGCCGCCCAACCTGGAGCGCCGGGCGCTGCTCTTCCGCGCCGCGCTGGCACGGGTTCCATCGGAGGAACTGGACCACGACCGGCTCGCCGCCCGGTCCGCCGGGTTCTCGGGGGCCGACATCCTGGCGGCGGTGATCCACGCCTCCACAACCGTGGCCCGCACCGGGGGACGGCTGACCACCGACCAGGTGATGGAGGCGATCGAGGACACCACCCCCTCGCTCGGGTCGGTGCCCATGGGCGAGATGCCCTCATACGGGTTCGACAAGGTCGCCAACCTCGAGGACGTCAAACAGCGGCTCACCGAGGCGGTCATCTGGCCGGTCACCGAGCCGGAGCGGTTCGCCCGGATGGGGATCGAACCGCCCCGTGGGGTCCTCCTCCACGGGCCTCCCGGCACCGGCAAGACATTCGTCGTCCGGGCGCTGGCGCACGAGGCCGGTGCCGCCTTCTTCTCGGTCAAGGGCGCAGAACTGCTCGACAAGTTCGTCGGCGAGTCGGAAAGGGGGGTGCGGGAGCTCTTTGCCCGGGCCCGCGGGAGCGGCGCCCTCGATCCTCTTCTTTGACGAGTTCGATGCGCTGGCGCCGGTGCGGGGTCGCTCCACCACGACCGTGACCGATTCGGTGGTCGCAGCCCTCCTCACCGAGATCGACGGTGTATCCGCCCGGGGCGACGTGGCGGTGATCGCGGCGACCAACCGCCCCGACTTGATCGACCCTGCCCTGCTGCGCGCCGGGCGTTTCGAGGTGCAGATCGAGCTCAGCCTGCCAAACGCGACCGCCCGCGCCGCCATGCTCGAGATGACCGACGTCCCCTTCGCCGCCGAGGTCGAACTGTCTCGGCTCGCCGAGATGACCGATGGGCTGTCCTTCGCCGATCTCGACGGGATGCTCCGTGAGGCTGCACTCACCGTCCTGCGGTCAAGAAGCGACCGGCTCGAGGTGGGATGGCCCGAACTGGAGGCGGCGCTCGCCAGGTACCGGTCAAGGGTCGGCGAACCCGGGGCGGCATGAGCCCGGCGCAGCGGGAGGAAGAAGACACCGGTTCGGAACCCGAGAAGACTCTCGACGATGCAGCCGAAGAGGGCACGCGCAAGGTAGAGCGCACCGTCCTCTCAACATTGACCGCCGGTCTGCTCGGCGGCGCCGAGATCGCACTCGGCGTCCTGGCGCTGCTGGCGGTGCTCGGCGAGACCGGCGACCCAGTGCTCGCTGCGCTCGCTTTCACCGTCGGCTACATCGCCATCACCCTTTCCGGGGACGAGTTGTTCACCGAGGGCTTCCTCATCCCGATCGCCGCGGTAGTTCGGGGGCCGGCGTCGTGGCTGGATGTATTCCGGCTCTGGTCGCTGACGCTTCTGTCCAACCTGGCAGGCGGTTGGCTGGTCATGTTCCTGGTCACTTCCGCCTACCCCGATCTGTTGGACGCATCGGAGGAGGTGGCGGGCAATTATCTGGACCTCGGGGTGACCTGGGCGGGTTTTGCCGCCGCCGTGCTCGCCGGGCTTGCCATCACCCTGCTGACCTGGATCCACAAGTCCTACGAGCAGATCGGCGCCAGGGTGATCTCGGCGATCGCCTTCGGTTTCCTCCTCGCCGTGGTCCCGCTCAACCACGGCGTGGTGGCCTCGCTGGAGATGTTCGCCGCCATCCTCGGCGGTGGTTCGATCGACTACTCCGATTGGGCGCCGCTCGCCGGCTGGGCGATCCTGGGCAACCTCGTCGGCGGGCTGCTGCTCGTCACCATGGTCAAGTTCTTCGAGGTCCGTTCCGAGGAGTCGGAGTGATCACTATCGCGTCATCGGGCGGCGGCGACGGCCGCACTCAGCGTGAACCGGCCCTCATAGAGCGCACGGCCGATCACCACAGCTTCGGCGCCGGCCGCGGCCAGCGCCCTGATGTCATCGAGCGAGCCGACCCCACCCGAGGCGATGACCTTCAACTCACCGGCCAACAGCCCCACCTCGGCCAACAGCCCGAGATCGGGCCCGCTCATCGTGCCGTCCCGACCGATCGAGGTGAGCAGAACCCGCTCCAAGCCCATCGGTGACAGAGCGCCGACGACATCAGCGAGCTCCCGTCCAGGGTCGATCCACCCCGAACCGGCGGCGCGCCCGTCCCGCACATCGAGCGCGACCACTACCCGAGCCGGCCCCACCTCGGAGAGGAGCGAATCGATCATCTCTGGCGACCACACCGCGGCCGTTCCCAGGACCACCCGCTCCGCACCGGCGGCAAGCGCCTGGAGCGCAAAGTCCAAAGATCGGATGCCACCACCGACCTGGAAAGGGACGCCAGACCGTGCCATGGCCCGCCAGAGCGCCGGGTCGGGTATGCCGGAGCGGGCACCTTCCAGATCGACGACATGGACCAGTTCGGCACCAGCGCCTGCCCAGTGACCGCCCCACGCCAAGGCGTCCCCGCCGTAGTCGGTCACCTGGCGGTAGTCCCCTTCAACGAGACGGACCACCGTTCCATGGAGGACGTCGATTGCGGGGACGACGAGCATTCGGTTGACAACCTCCCAACTGTTGTAGCATGCTACAACAGTTAGACACCGACGCACGAGGACGCCGAACAGTGACAAGCCCTGACGATTGGAGGACCGACGACACCGACCTCCTCTGCGAGGCTCTTCTGTCGCTGGAGACGGTCGACGAGGCATCCCAGTTCTTGAGGGATCTCTGCACCCGGCGAGAGCTCACCGAGATGGCACACCGTTGGGCGGTGGCTCGCCTTCTTGATCGCGGCCTCCCCTACCGGGAGATCGCCGACCAGGTGGGTGCCTCGACCGCCACCGTGACCCGGATCAACGAGTGGCTCCACCACGGTGCCGGCGGTTACCGGCTGGTCCTCGACCGCATCGGGGCGGGATCGACATGACCACCGCTCAACGGGTGCTCCGTCTCGCCGTTCCCAACAAGGGACGCCTCCAGGAACCGTCCGCCTCATTGCTGCGCGATGCCGGGCTGGTGTTCGAGCAGACCGAGCGCTCGCTATCGGTGAGGGTGAGCAACGTCGATCTCGATCTTCTCTTCGTCAGGGCCGAGGACGTCCCCGAGTTGGTGGCAGATGGTGTGGTCGACCTGGGGATCACCGGGCAGGACCTCCTCGCCGAGCACGGAGGTGAGCCGGAGGTGCTCGCCGAGCTCGGGTTCGGCCATTGCCGGCTGGCGGTCGCCGTACCCGCCGGATCGGCAATCGAGAAGCCGGAGGAGCTGGCCGGTTTGAGGGTGGCTACCGCCCACCCCAGGGTGACCGCCCGCTACTTCGAGGACCTCGGGGTGAGCGTCGACATCATCCCGTTGCGCGGCTCGGTGGAGGTCGCACCGACGCTCGGTGTGGCCGACGCCATCGTCGATCTCGTCTCCACCGGGAGCACGCTCCTGGTCAACGGCCTGCGCGTGGTTGGCACCCTGCTCGCCAGCGAGGCGGTCCTGGTGGCGGGGGCAACCTCCCGCAGGGAGCGCTCCTCGAAGGTGGCCGAGGTGTCCACCGCGTTGACCGCTGTCGTCTCTGGGAGGCGTCGCCGCTACGTGCTGCTCAACGCCCCGGTGGAGGCGGTCGGCAGGATCGGTGAGGTCATACCGGGGCTGGAGGCCCCCACGGTGGTGCCGCTCGCCGAGCAGGGATGGGTGGCGGTGCACTCGGTGGTGGATGCAGACGACGTATGGAACGTGCTTCCCGAGTTGGAGGCAGCCGGGGCCAAGGGGATCTTGGTTCTTCGGATCGAGCAGTTGATCCCGTGACCGGGATCGCCGACCGACATGTCTCGGCCTGGCCGTTCCTCCTGCCATGCGCAGTCCACCGGGTCGAGGATGCCAAGCCGTGCTGACCAGGATCGTGCTCGAGACACTGACGCCCGAGGAGCGGCGAGCGCTCACCCGGCGATCGGCGGTCCCCGACAGAGCAGTGATGGAGGGAGCGGCTGCCATCGTCGACGCAGTCGCCGCCGGAGGCGATGCCGCCCTCGCCGAGGCGGGGAGAAAGCACGGCGGAAGCCGGAGCGGGAGCCTGCTGGTGTCGAAGGAGGAGCAGCGCGAGGCGCTGGCGGCGATTCCGCAACCGGTGCGGGTAGCGCTGGAGCGGTCAATCGAGGCGGTGACCGCCTTCCACCGGGTCCAGGTCCCGACCGATGTCACCGTGGAGACAACCCCCGGCGTCGTGGTCGAGCGCCGCTGGTCGCCGCTGCGCCGTGTGGCGGCCTACGTCCCCGGAGGGCTTGCCGCCTATCCATCGACCCTGGTGATGATGGTCGTCCCCGCACGGCTCGCCGGTGTCGGTGAGGTCGTGATCGCCAGCCCGGCGGGCCCAGACGGGACCTTGCCTTCGGTGCTGCTGGCTGCGGCCGGCATGCTCGAAGTGGACGAGTTCTACGCCATGGGCGGGGCACAGGCGGTGGCTGCGCTGGCGTACGGGACCGAAACGATCGAGCGGGTGGACAAGATCGTCGGCCCGGGCAACCCGTGGGTGACCGCGGCCAAGCTGGCTGTGCTCGGCGTCTGCGGCATCGACCTCCCCGCCGGGCCGAGCGAGGTCTGCGTCCTCGCCGACAATTCCGCCGACCCGAGGCTGGTCGCCATCGACCTCCTCTGCCAGGCCGAGCATGGGCCCGACTCCCCAGCCGTGCTGGTCACCACCGATCCGTGGCTGGCGGACCGGGTGGACGCCGAGATCGGGCGCCTCCTCCCCCTGCTCGACCGCAACGAGATACTGGAGAAGGCGCTCGCCGACCACGGGATTGCGGTGATCGCAGGTGATCATTCCGAGGCGGTCGAATTCGCCGAGCAGTATTCCGGCGAGCACGTCACCATCCTCACCTCGGACCCGAGGACCGACGCCAAGACCATCACATCCGCCGGGTCGGTCTTTGTCGGTCGCTGGTCACCCGAGTCGGCCGGGGACTATGCCACCGGGGCCAACCACGTCCTCCCCACCGGTGGGCTCGCCAGCGCATACGGCCCGCTTGCGGTGGAGGACTTCGGTTCGTGGCGCCAGGTGCAGACGCTCACCGAGGAAGGTCTCCGCCGGCTGCGGCCGACCATCGCCGCCTTGGCCGATGCAGAGGGCCTGACCGCCCACCGGCTGGCGGCGGAGCTCCGCTTCGAGGGCGAGACGTGAGCCGTCCCGTCTATGTGTGGCAGCCGACGACGGAGGAGATCGCCACGACGTGCCGGGTTGGATCCCGCCGACGTAGTCCGCTTCGATCACAACACATCCCCGCTCTCCCCCGGCTGGACGGCCGACCTGGCGGCACGGTTGGCGCCCGGGCTGAACGAGTACCCCGGGCGCCGACTACCTCCCGCTGCGCCAGGCGGTGGCGGGCTATGCGGGCTGCAACCCCGATCAGGTGGTGCCTGGTGCCGGGGCGGATGAGCTCATCGACCTGTGCGCCCGCGCCTTTCTCCCCGTCGGCGGTATGGCGGTGAGCGCCCCGCCCAGCTATGCCATGTACGCCGTCGCCACCGGGCAGCGCGAGGCGAAGCTCGAGCTCGTTTGGCGGGAGCCACCCGACTTCGCCCTGCCCGAGAGGTTTGTGGAAGCTGCCGCCGAGGCGGACGTTGTCTGGCTCTGCGTCCCCAACAATCCCACCGGCCAACGCGACTCGGACGACGAGATCGAGGCGGTGCTCGGTTCCGGTGCCGGGGTGGTCGTCATCGACGCCGCATATGCCGAGTTCACCGGCGACCGCTGGGCGCCATGGGTGCAACGGTGGCCGAATCTGGTGGTGCTGGGCACCCTCTCCAAGGCGTTCTCGCTCGGTGGGATCCGAGTGGGGTACGCCATCACCTCGCCTCCTCTGGCCGCGGAGTTGCACCGCTGCCGGCCGCCGGGAAGCGTGTCGTCTCTCTCCGCCGCAATCGCTTCGGAGGCGCTGCGCCGGCCGGAGGACGCCGCAGCGATGGTGGCGCTCATCACCCGCGGCCGGACCGAACTGTCGGCCGGGCTGGCCGCCCTCGGTTGGGACATGCGGCCCAGTGTCTGCAACTTCGTCCTCGGCCGGGTGGGAGCCGATGCCGCAGCGCTGGCCGAGTCGCTGATGTGGGAAGAGGGCCTGGTGGTCCGCTCCTTCCGCCCCGGGTCGAGGCTCGAGGACCATCTGCGCGTCACGGTGCGGACCCCGGGCGACCACAAGCGACTGCTTTCCGCCCTCGAGAGGAGATCGTGATGTCACGGACGGCCGAGACGGGCCGCGAGACCCGAGAGACCAAGGTGAGGGTCTCGATCGACCTGGATGGATCGGGCCGGAGCACCGTCGCCACCGGCATCGGCTTCCTCGATCACCTGCTCGGATCGCTGGCGCACCACGCCCTCTTCGACCTCGAGATCGAGGCCACGGGAGACCTCGAGGTGGACGACCACCACACCGTCGAAGATGTCGCTCTTGTGCTCGGCGAGGCCGTCGCCGCCGCGCTCGGCGACCGCTCGGGGATCACCCGGTTCGGCGATGCGGTGGTTCCCATGGATGAGGCCGTCGCCCACGCCTCAGTCGACGCCGGTGGGCGACCGTTCGCATCCATCGAACTCGAGATGCAAAACGAGCGGATCGGGAACCTCTCCACCCAGAACCTGCCGCACGCCCTCGAAGCTTTCTGCAGAACCGCCGGGCTCACCCTCCACCTCCAGGCGAGCGGGCGAAATGACCACCACGTGGCCGAGGCCGGCTTCAAGGCGCTCGCCCGGGCGCTGCGCGCCGCGGTGGAGATCGATCCGAGGCGTCGGGGGATCCCATCCACCAAGGGTGTCCTGTGACCGCCCCGCTCGTGGCGGTGGTGGATCATGGCGCCGGGAACCTGGTCTCGATCGCGCAGGGGTTGGAACGGGCAGGTGCCGAGGTGAGGGTGGCGGCGGGACCTGCTGGCTTGGCCGGGTGCGACGCCGTCGTGCTCCCCGGGGTGGGGGCCACAGCGGCGGCGATGGAGCGACTCCGCTCGGCGGCGATGGTGGAGCCCATATTGGGATGGGAAGGTCCCCTGCTCGGGATATGCGTCGGTCTGCAGCTTCTGTTCGAGAGGAGCGAGGAGGACGGTGCCGATTGCCTGGGAATCCTCCCCGGTGAGGTTCGCCGGCTAGAGGCAAAGCGGCTTCCCCACATCGGCTGGAACGACATCGTCGTCGAGCAACCCGACCCGCTTTTCCGCGGCATGCCCGATGGCTCCCTCGGCTACTTCGTCCACAGCTACGCGCCGGTGCCCGATGACCCGGCGATGGTGATCGCCACCTCGGAGCACGATGCCCCATTTGTGGCGGCGGTGCGGTCCGGTGAGGTGTGCGGTGTCCAGTTCCACCCCGAGAGGAGCGCCGCCACCGGCCTCCGGATCTTGTCCAACTTCGTCGACACCATCCGTTTTGGCGTCACGGGAGGGGCAATGGCCGCGTTTGGTGACGCCAAAACGGGGGTGTGATGTTGCGGGCCAGGGTCATCCCTTGTCTCGACGTCGCCGGTGGACGGGTGGTGAAGGGTGTCAACTTCGTGGATCTGGTGGACGAGGGTGACCCGGTCGAGCTGGCCGCCCGTTACACCGCCGAGGGGGCGGACGAGATCTGCTACCTCGACATCGGAGCCGCCCCCGAGGAGCGGGCGACTCTTCTCGATCTGGTGCGCCGGACCGCCCGGGAGGTCTTCGTGCCGCTGACGGTGGGCGGCGGCGTCCGTTCCCCCGAGGACATGCGGGCGGTGCTGCGAGCGGGTGCCGACAAGGTGGCGGTGAACACCGCGGCGGTGTCCCAGCCCAGCCTCATCGACGGTTGCGCCGCCGCCTTTGGTCGTCAGTGCGTCGTGCTGGCGGTTGACGCCGCGCTTCTCTGGCCCGGCCCGGTGGGAGGTGGTGGTCAACGGCGGCCGGGCACCAACGGGGCGCAACGCAATCGACTGGATCGAGGAGGGGGTGGAGCGCGGTGCCGGTGAGATCCTGCTCACCTCGATCGACCGCGACGGCACCAGCGACGGCTACGACCTCGAGCTGATCGCTGCAGCAACGGCGGTCTCCGAGGTTCCCGTGATCGCCTCGGGTGGGGCTGGTACGCCTGGCCACTTCGTCGATGCGATCACCAGGGGCGGAGCGTCGGCGGTGCTCGCCGCCTCGACGCTGCACCGGCGAACCCTCACCATCGCCCAGGTCAAAGCGGCGCTCGCCACCGCCGGGATCCCGGTGCGGGAGGCGGCGTGATCGACGCCGACTCGGTCGCATGGGACGAGGGCGGCCTGGTGCCGACCGTGGTCCAGGAGGCCGCCACGGGGCGGGTACTCATGGTGGCGTGGATGGACCGCACCGCGCTGGCCGCCACCGCAGCAAGCGGACAAGCCCACTTCTGGAGCCGCTCACGCCAAGAGTTGTGGCGCAAGGGCGCCACCAGCGGCAACACGATGGAGGTCACCGCCTTGGCGCTCGACTGCGATGGCGACACAGTCCTCATGACGGTCATCCCTGCCGGCCCAGCCTGTCACACGGGGTCGTCTTCGTGCTTCGAGGGCGATGACACCCCGTCGACTCTGGGATCGATCCTCGAGAGATTGCATCTGGTCGTGGCGCAGCGGGCGGAGCAACTCCCGGAAGGGTCCTACACAGCTCGAGTTGGTCGAGGCTGGTGTCGACCGGGTGGCCCGCAAGGTGCTCGAGGAGGCCGGGGAACTGGCGTTCATCGCCAAGGACCGCGCCGCCGGCAGGGGTTCGCCCACCCGGGTGGCGGAAGAGGCGGCTGACCTGCTCTACCACCTGTTGGTGTTGTTGCAGGTATCCGAGGTCCCGACAGGGGCCGTCGCCGCCGTCCTCGAAGAGCGTTCGCGGTAGCGGTCAGGCGGCGGGTCGGTCCGACCGGGATACACCTTCGGCGAACGCATCGGGACCCAGGAGGTGCAGCCCGAGTGTTATCAGCCCGAATCCGACCCGGTCGCGCAGCGCCACCGGGCGGGGTGCGGTGACCCAGCCTTCGTCCGCAGCCCGGCGAGACATAGCGCCCCGCTGCAGCTCATCCATCCTCGCCTTGCCAAATCGACCGGTGTCGTACATCACTTCTCCATAGCTCCTTGCTTCAGGCCGAGCCGCGTCCCGCGGCGGGAGTGTCGGTGGTCAGATAGGAACCCAGCGCGGCAGATGCCTCGGCGGTCAGCCCGGTGCGTGCCCCGTATCGCGAGGTCTCACCGTGCTTGCCGATCACCACACGCACCAGCCCGGCGCCGCGCAGGATCCCGAGGTGATGGTGCACCGTCGACTTGGCCAGCCCGAGCATCTCGGCGAGATCGTCCAAGGTGGCCTCGGCTTCGGCCAACCTGCGCAGGATGCGAAGCCGCCGCTCGTCACCGAGCGCCTTGTAGGTCTTGACCATCCAACCGGGCGGGGCGTCCGGGTCGGCCGAGAGGTACTCGTCGGCCACCCCGTAGATGACGATGAGCATCGACCCGTGGTCGTCGATCACCGACCAGGGCCGAAGCAGGACGGAAGGGGCGAGCACCAGACGGGTCACCCCGGCCGGGATGCGGTAATCGAGCCCGTTGGTCGCCAGCTCGATGAGACCCTCGGGGGAGGTCGAGCCCGCCTGGGCCCGCTTCATCTCGGCATCGCGCTGCTGGGCAGCGGGCCACTCCTCCACCATCGACGCCAGGCACTCCGACCAGAACCGGCGCAGGGCGGCGGTCACCCGCGACAACAGCGAGCCCGGGTCGAGCGCCATCAGCCGGCGGATCGCATCGGTGAATTCCTCCTTGCCGACGTACTCGGCAAGCGCCTCGTCCAGAGCAGCGGCATCCCCGGCCGCCGCTCGGCGGTGCACCTCCGTCGGCGGCCCCCCGTGCTTCCCGCTGATGAGGGCCAGTCGGAGCTCGGTGGGGTCGAGATCGGCAAGCCAGTCGAAGAACCTGTCGGGGTCGTCCGGCTCCGGCGCGCTCGCCAACACACCCATGACGGCGAACCAGGTGGTCCCCCACGCCCCGCCGAGCTCGCTCATCTCGGCCGCCAAGTCGTCCGGAACCCGCTCGCTCAACTCATCGAACCACTCCGCACCCACCTCGTAGGTCGCCTGCTCGTCGCGGGTCCATCTCCCTCACCCAGGCGGCGAGAGCAGATCGACCACCGGCGAGGCGATCAGGTCGATGGGGAGCCGGATTCGTCCACCGGTCAGATCACGGATCTTGGGTGCCTCGGGAGTCATCATATGGTTCGAAATATATCGAACGACCCGAGATGTGTCAAGTACTCCAACCCAGGGTTGGGGAGTACCGGGGTAGCTGCCAACCCTGGGTTGGCGGATCAGCGGCCCAGGGTGTAGAACTCGGGGTTGGGTCGCAGGTCGGTGAGGTGGGCCATCCGGTTGGAGAGGGCGAAGAGCGAGACGATGGCTCCAATATCCCAGATGTCCTCGTCGCTGAACCCGCAATCACGGAGCCGTTCGAGATCGGTCGATTGCAGTTCCTCGGGCGTGCGGGCGAGTTTCACCGCAATTTCGAGCATCACCCGCTGCCGCTCGGTGACGGGGGCGGTGCGGTGGTTCACCGCCACCTGGTCGGCGATCAGCGGGTCCTTGGCCCTGATGCGGAGCACTGCCCCGTGGGCGACGACGCAGTAGGGGCAGTCGTTGGCGGCGCTGGTGGCCACCACGATCATCTCGCGCTCCGCCTTGGTCAGCCCGCTCTCCTTCTCCATGAGGGCGTCGTGGTAGGCGAAGAACGCCCGGAACTCGTCGGGGCGGCGGGCCATGACGAGGAAGACGTTGGGTATGAACCCGGTCTTGGCGGCGACGGCGTCGATCCGCTCTCGGAGGTCGTCTGGCAGATCGGCGAGCTCCGGGAAGGGGAACCGCTCGGCTGAGCTCACGCCACCTTCTCGTTCTTCCCGATCACCGCCACCCCGTCGTCGGAGACGGTGAACCGGCTGCGGTCGTGGTCGAGATCGACCCCGACCTGGAACCCATCGGGGATCTCCACGTTCTTGTCGACGATGGCGCGCTTGATCACCGCGTTCCGTCCGACTCGGACGTTCTCGAAGAGCACCGAGTCCTCGACCAATGCGTAGGAGTTGACCCGGCACCCGGGCGAGAGGATCGATCCCCGCACCAGCCCACCCGAAACCACGGCCCCGTGCGACACCAGCGAGTTGAGCGCCCGGCCCGCCCTGTCGCCGCTCTCGTGGACGAACTTGGCCGGTGGGTGGGGGAAGTGCCAGGTGAGGATCGGCCAGTCCATGTTGTACAGGTTGAAGATCGGCTCGACCGACACCAGGTCCATGCTCGCCTGGTAGTAGGCGTCGAGCGTGCCGACGTCCCGCCAGTAGCCGTGTTCCCGCTCGGTCTCCCCCGGGACCTGGTTGCGGTCGAAGTCGTATACCCAGGCTTCGCCCGCCTCGGTGAGCAGGGGGATGATGTTCCCCCCCATGTCGTGCTTGCTCGATGTTGACTCAGCGTCGGTGCGGAGGGCGTCCACCAGCGTGGACGTGGTGAAGATGTAGTTGCCCATCGAGGCGTAGGCCCGCGTCGGCGTCATCCGGCATCGAAGGCGGCTCGGCCGGCTTCTCCAGGAAGCTCTCGATCTTGCCGGTGGCGTCGGAGTCGATGATCCCAAATGCGCTCGCCTCCTCGATCGGGACCGCGATGCCCCCGACGGTCACACCGGCTCCGGAGTCGATGTGGGCGGAGAGCATCTGGCGTGGATCGAGCCGGTATATGTGATCGGCTCCGTAGACGATCACGTAGTCGGGGTACTCGTCGTCGATGATGTTGAGGTTCTGATAGACGGCGTCGGCCGACCCGGCGAACCAGTGGGGACCGCGCCGCATCTGCGCCGGGACCGGGGCCACGTAATTCCCCAGCAAGGGAGACAGCCGCCAGGTCAGGGCGATGTGCCGGTCGAGGCTGTGGCTCATGTACTGGGTGAGCACCACGATCCGGCGCATGCCGCCGTTGACCAGGTTGGAGAGGACGAAGTCGACCAGTCGGTAGAGCCCGCCAAAAGGGACCGCCGGCTTGGCCCGGTCGCGGGTCAACGGGTAGAGCCGCTTCCCTTCGCCCCCGGCGAGCACGATCGCAAGAACGATGGGTTCTCTCGCCACTCTTCGGAACATAGCGATTCGGCAATGATCGGTTGACCGGTCAGAGCGCTGCCCTGTTCACCGAATGGTTCGCCTCCGAGCATCGAAGTGCGTTCCGACAAGCGGGACCTCGCTCGTGTTGACCGTCCTGGTCGGGAGGTAAGAGAACCGCCGTCTGTCAGTGGGCCGATCAGTCGGGCGGGCGGTGGTTTGCCGGGATTCGGAACGCCACCTGCCCGCCCGGCGCGTCTTCGATCCAGATCGAACCGTGGTGGGCGTTGACTATGCCTCTGGCAATGGCCAGCCCCAGGCCGGCGCCCCCGTCGGCGCGTGCCCGGGACGGGTCGGGCCGGGTGAACGGGTCAAAGGCGCGGGCGGTGAAGTCACCGGGAAATCCGGCGCCGCGGTCGCTGACCCTCACCACCGCCGACCCGCCATCGGCCTCGACATCGATCTCCACGTCGGTCCCGGAGGGTGCGTGGCGGATGGCGTTCTCCAGCAGGTTCCGCACTGCCCGCCCCAGAGCCATCGGATCCGCTCGAACCGGTACAGGACCGCGAACCCCGACCGAGACCCCAACCGATCGCTTTGCCGCAACCGGGGCAAGCGCCTCGGCTGCCCCTTCGAGCAACTCACCCAGGTCCACCTCTTCGACGGCGAGGTCGATGCCGCCCGCCTCGAGCCGCGAGGCGAGGAAGAGGTCGTCGATGAGCCGGTCGAGCACCTCGACGTCCTCCACCATCGCCTCCAGGTATCTATCCGGGTCGGGCGCCACGCCGTCTCGCACCGCTTCGAGGGCCGCCCGCAGCGCGGTCAGCGGGGTTCGCAGGTCGTGGCCGACGGCGGAGATCAACTGGCGGCGTGCGTCCTCTTGTCGGTCCCTCTCCACCCGCGATGCCGCAAGGGCGGAGATCATCCCATCCATTGCCTGAGCCACCTCGCCCACCTCGTCACGGCGGGTGATGCCCGAGCGCACCGATAGATCCCCTTCTCCCACCGCCCGGGCGGTCGAGGTGAGCCGTTCCAGGTCATCGGTGAGCCGTCTGCTCACCGCCACCGCCAGGGTGATGCCGAGGCCCACGCCCAGTGCCAGCGCCACGAACAGCAGGGTGAGATCGTGGCTGTCGAGGAACATCGAGAGCGCCGAGGCGGCGACGGCCAGCGCGGCCACACCGAGAGCCGCCACCGCCGGAACCAGAACCGCCGCTCGCACGGTGCGGGCTCGAGAGGCGAGGCGCGGGGCGGTGACCGCAATCAGCGCCGACACAAGCGCGGCACCGCCGAACACCGAATAGAGGACGATGCGGTCCTCTGGGCTCGGGTCCATGAGGATCTCGAATGCGGCCAGACCGAGGACCACCGCACCGATGGACGCGAAGACGAGCCAGCGCACCCTCAGGCCTCGAACTTGTAGCCAACTCCCCAAACGGTGACGAGGTGGCGAGGTTGGTCGGGCTGATCCTCGATCTTCTGCCTGATCCTCCTGATGTGGACGGTGACCGTTGCCGGGTCCTGCCATTCCGTCGAGGAGTCCCACACCTGCTCGAGGAGTTGGGCACGTGTGTAGACGCGCTTGGGGGTGGCGGCGAGAAAGGCGAGGAGGTCGAATTCCTTGGCGGTCAACTCGACTGGGACGCCATCCACGGTCACCGCCCGCTGCCCGGGGTCCACCAGCAGCCTCCCGAAATCCATCCGCTCGGCGGCGGGCCGCGGGATCGTTCGGCGAAGGACGGTGCGCACCCGGGCGACGAGCTCGCGCGGTGAGAAGGGCTTGACGACATAGTCGTCGGCACCAAGCTCGAGCCCCAGGACGCGGTCGGGCTCCTCGGAGCGGGCTGTCAGGAGGATCACCGGGACATCGGAGCTCTGCCGGACCTGGCTGAGCACATCGAGACCCCCAACCATGGGAAGCATCACGTCGAGCACCACCAGATCCGGCGATCGCTGCGAGAGCAGATCGAGCGCCTCTGCTCCGTCGGCGGCGGACTCGACCCGAAATCCGTCACGTTCCAGGTAGCGGGTCACCACCTCGCGGACCATCGGCTCGTCGTCCACCACGAGGATCCGAGCCGGTCGATTGATCGGGGGCGATGCCGCCACCCGGCGCATCGTACGGAGTCAGTTGCGCACGGCCGGCAGGATCGGAGCGAGTTTCGGGATAGATAACAAGACGAAGACGGACGGAGACGGAAGGCGGAAGACAACGAACCGGGTCAGGCGAAGGGTGGAGGTCCGACGTGTCCTACGTGCCCCAGTCGGGGAAGGGGTGGTGGAAGCCCTCGGTGGCGTGCCAGTGCTCGCGCAACTCACGGCATGATCCGTCGGGTCCGAGCAGCATCACATCGCAACCGGTCAGCGTGGTGGGCTGGCCGCTCTCTTCGAGCGTCGTCCAGTACTCGTAGACGGCGGTGCTTCCCTCCACTGCGAGGACGGCGAACCGGACATCTTCGACCCGCTCCTCGGCGAATGCCTCGGTCGTGTACTCCCTCACTCCCTCCCGGCCCAGGTGGGGCTGGCGAAACGGTGTCGACCGATAGACCACCTCGTCACCGAACAATGAGACCGCGGATCCGACGTCGCCTGCTGCCCAGGCCGACCGGTAGCCCTCGGCGTAGCGAGCGGCGTGCTCGGCTGCTCCGTCCAGTGGAGTCCGGTCGGCAATCCCCCACCCAGGTGGTGGTTGACGCCGCTCCGGCTCGATGTGCCAACACTCCCGCAGCGCCCGGCAGAGAGAATCGCCTTCGAAATGGAGCAGGAGGATCCCTGCCAGGGTGACATCGGCGGCTTCGTTGCGCAGTGTCGTCCACCACTCCACCCCGGCCACATCTCCCTCGACTACCGGATCGCCCCAGCGAACCTCGACGTCCTCCTGGGTTGCGGTGACATCCCGCCAGTACTCGGGCGATGCCTTCGGCCCGATATGTGGCTCCTCGAAGGGATGCGAGCGGTAGGTGGCGTCCGGCGTGAAGAGCGCAGCCGCAGCATTCGGATCTGCGTCCACCCAGGCGGCCGCATACCCGTCCAGCCAGCGGTCGAGATGCGCCGAAGTCACCATCCGGCCATGCTGCCACGTCGACGCGCTCCATGCCCTCTGCCTTTGGTTCAACTCCCTCCGCCGCCTTCCGTCTTCCTGGCCCCCGTAGACTCTCCCCGTGACCCCGATCGCGGCGCTCGACGGGATCGAGGTGCGTCTTGGCGGGCTCCCCGTGTTACGAGCCTTGGACCTGACGGTCTCCCCGGGCGAGGTGCTCGGGGTCGTCGGCCCCAACGGATCGGGAAAGACCACCCTCCTCAGGGTGCTGGCCACCCTCCTGCGCCCGCGCCGCGGCTCGGGGACGGTGCTCGGAGAGCGCACTCGGTACCGACGGGGTACGCCGGATCCGGCCGGGAATCGGTTTGGCAGGGCACCAACCCTCGCTATGGCCCGATCTGACCCTGCGCGAGAACCTGGTGGCGATCACCCGGCTCGGTGGGCAGGACGAGGTCGCCGCCGATGAGGCGCTCTACCGGGTTGGGTTGTCGGCAGCCGCCGGCAGGCTGGCGGGGCGGTCCTCACACGGGATGCGTCGCCGCGTCGACCTCGCTCGGCTGCTGCTCACCCGTCCGCGGTTGGTGCTGCTCGACGAGGCGACCGCTGGGCTCGACCGCTCGGCAACAGCCCTCGTCGATTCCGTGGTGTCCGCCGCGCTCGGTGCCGGCGGGGCCGCGGTGCTCGTGTCGCACGACCACGAGCACCTTGGGGCGTCCGTCACCCGGTTGGTCGAGATCGAGGATGGTGCGGTGCGCAGCCCCGGAGGAAGTCGATGACCGAGCCGATGACCGGGACCGCTCCTATCCGCTCCGACGTGGTGGCCAGGCCAGCCGCCGGGCCCGCTCCGCCAACTGATCGAGACCGCCCGTCGTGAACTGGTCCTCGAAGGACGTGCCGGCGAGGTGGTGAGCATCGTGATCCCGTTCGGGGCGCTGGCCCTGATCCTCTTCCCTCTGGCTCTAGGTCCCGATATCCCATTGCTGGCCCGGGTGGGACCGGCCGTGTTCTGGGTGGTGGCCCTGCTCTTCGGGATGCTGATCGCACTCCGCCAGAGCTCGGTGGACCCGGCTGAATTGCGCGATCTGCAGAGACTGCTGGGAGTCGACCCGGCGGCCAGACTGGCCGGAAAGGCGCTCGCCGGTGCCGTCTGGCTGCTGGGTTTGCTGGTCGTGCTCGGGGCAGCGACCGTCGTGCTCTACGCCCCTGCGGTCCCGGCACAGTTGGTGGATGCTTCCGATCGTCCTGGTGCTCGCCGCACTGGGTGTGGCGGCCGGGGCCACCCTGGCCGGTGAGATTGCGTCCGGGCTCCGTGCCCGTTCCACCTTGGCGCCATTGCTGGCCGCCCCGCTGGTGGTGCCGGTGCTGGTGGCCGCCGCCGAGGCGACGGATAGGTTGCAGGCCGGTGGAAGTATCCTGACCCCGACCCTGCTACTGGTCCTGGTCGACCTGATCCTCGCCATAGTGATCGTGCTGGCCGCCGGGCCGCTGGAGGACGCCACCTCGTGACCCAAACCGGATCCGCCCTACCACCGCCGAGTCGGGCGCGCCGCGTCCTCGAGCCTCTGGCATTGGTGGCGCTGGTCGGCGGTTTCTGGCTCGCCATGGCCGCCCCTCCCGACGCCATCCAGGGCGACTTCTACCGAATCCTCTACATCCACGTGCCCTCGGCGTGGCTCGCCTTCCTCGCCTTCGGAGTCACTGCGTTGGGGAGCATCGGCTACCTGGTCAGGCGCCGGCGAGCATGGGACAGAGTCGCGGCAGCTTCGGCCTCGGTCGGGGTCGTCTTCACCGCCCTCACCCTGGTCACCGGGAGCATCTGGGGAAGACCGGTGTGGGGGGTCTGGTGGGACTTCGGCGACGCCCGTTTGATGAGCACCGCCATCATGTTCTTCGTCTATCTCGGGTATCTGGCGCTGCGGCGGACGGTCAACGATCCGGAAACGCGTGCCCGCCGCTCGGCAGTGCTCGGAGCGGTGGCGGTCATCCAGGTGCCGCTTGGTCTACTTCTCGGTCAACCTGTTCCGCACCCTCCACCAGACGCAGACAATCCGCCCCGATGGCGCCGCCATGGAGCCTGAGATGCTGATGGCGCTCCTGGTCAACCTGGTCGCATTCACCGTCCTCTACGCCGCATTGCTCGCCCGCCGCATCGAAGTGGGCCGGTTGGAGGAGATCGCCGAGGAAGTGGCCCCGACCGAGCTCGCAGGGCGCTCGGTGCAGCCACCCCCTCTCGGGGAGGTTGGCGGTGGGTGACGGCTGGGTCGTGTTTGCCTACACGGTGACCTACGGGATGATCGCCGGATATGCCGTCTGGCTCATCGCCCGCTACAGGGGGCTGCAGCAGCGACTGCGGCAAGAACCCGGTAGCGGTCTGCCAGTCGTCCCCGGAGTGAACCGGCTGGCACATCGCCGATTTCTCGTCCCGGCGATCGCCGCCGTGGTCGTGCTGGTGGGTCTTCTCGCCTGGCAGGGTCTCGGCGACAATCTCATCTACTACCTCACTCCAACCGAGGCCATCGAGCAGCGCTCCGAGTTCGAGCCGGGTGAGCGGTTCCGGCTGGGCGGCCTGGTGCTGAGCGGGACGCTGACGGAGACCGGCGAGGGCGTGACCTTCCAAGTCGGAGATGGCGCCCACACCGTCGCCGTGGTCCACACCGGCACTCCCCCGCAACTGTTCCGTGAGGATATCGGCGTCGTCGTTGAGGGTTCCTGGCAAGGCGAATCCTTTGCCTCGGACCTGCTCATGGTCCGCCATGACGAGAACTACCGCTCCCCCGATGGTGAGGGTCCCTACGTCCCACCAACGGGTGAGGCGGTGGGCGGTTGAGCGCCCTCCTCGGTAGCGCATCGGTGCTGGTGGCGCTGGGGGCTGCCATCGCTCTCGCCGTCCAAGCCTGGCGGGCTGCTGCCCGGCCAGACGGCCCGGGGAGCATCCGTCTACGCACCCCGGTCCTGGTGCTGCTGTTCGCGGCGGTGGCATCGCTCCTCGTCCTCGAGGCAGCGTTGATCGGCGACGACTTCTCGCTCGAATACGTGGCCAACCACCACGCCGCAGCAACACCGCTTCTGTACACCGTGGCCAGCGCCTGGGGGGCGCTCGAAGGGAGCATCGTTCTCTGGGGCCTGGTCCTGGCCGGCGCCACCTGGCTGGTATGGCGGGGATACAACCGGGCCCCCGATCGCCTCGGCGCCGGGGCGCTGGCCGTGATGGGGTTGGTGGCCATCTTCTTCTTCGGCCTGATGGCAACCGTCGCCGACCCGTTCCGGGTCTGCATCGAGGCGGGACCGACATCTTGTGTCGCCGCCAGCCCGCTCCCTTGGGCGGCGGCGGTGGCTCCCTCCGACGGCGCCGGTCCCAACCCCCTGCTGCAGAACCACCCGCTGATGGCGATCCATCCCCCGATGCTCTATCTGGGCTACGTCGGGCTGACCGTTCCCTTCGCCTTCGCCATGTCGGCATTGGCGCTCGGGCAGGGTGGCACCACCTGGCTGCGCCGCTCCCGCACCTCGACGCTGGTGGCCTGGAGCTTTCTCACCGCCGGCATCACGCTCGGCGGTCTCTGGGCATATGAGGTGCTCTCCTGGGGCGGCTACTGGGCCTGGGACCCGGTGGAGAACGCCTCGCTCCTCCCCTGGCTCATGGCCACCGCATTCCTCCACTCCGCCGTGGTCCAGGAGAGGCGCGGGATGCTCCAGGCGTGGAACTTCGTGCTGGTGATCGCCGCCTTCTCGCTGACGATCCTGGGGACGTTCCTCACCCGCTCCGGTGTCGTGGCTTCGGTCCACAGCTTCACCCAGTCGGCGATCGGCCCCGTTCTGCTCGGGTTCCTCGTCGTGGTGCTCACCGCATCGCTTGGGTTGTTCGCCGCCAGGGCGCACCTCGTCGCATCGGCGCCACGACTCGAATCGCTGGCAAGCCGGGAGGGTGCCTTCCTGCTCAACAACCTCCTGCTTTCGGTGTTCGCCCTCGTCGTGCTCGTGGGGACCCTCTACCCCTTGCTGGTCGAGGCATTCAGCGGCGCCGAGGTTGGGGTGGGCGCTCCGTTCTTCAACCGCCTCACCGTGCCACTCGCCTTTGCTCTGCTGCTGACGATGGGCGTCGGGCCGGTGACGCCGTGGCGGCTGGCCCGGGGCGACGTGGTCTGGGCGCGGATCCGCACACCTCTGCGTGCCGGCCTCGCCGCCGGGGCCTTGCTGGTCCTCACCGGCACGAGGAACGGATGGGTGGTGGGGGCGGTGATGCTGTCCACCTTCGTCGCCGGGACAGTCGTCCGTCATCTCTGGGTGACCGGCCGAGCCCGGGCGTCGAAGCTCGGGATCCCGTTGCGACGGGCGGCGGTCGACGTGGTTGCCGGCGATCCTGGGTATCTGGGGCGGGCAACTGTCGCACATCGGGGTCGCCTTGGCCGCCGTCGGGCTGGCCGCCGCCGCCAACCTCGCCACCCACACCGAGGTCGACCTCACCGCCGGCGACAAGGTCTCGTTCGCCGGGTACGAGCTCACCTATGTCAGCCCGTTCCTCCGCAACGAGCCCAACCGGACCGTCACTGGCGCCACAGTCATCGTCGAGCGGGACGGCGAGGTCGTCAGCGAGCTGGAACCCCGGATCAACGAGTACCCGGGAGCGAGCTGCAGGGATCGTCACTCCGGCGGTGCACAGCTCGCTCCGGGGGGATCTCTATCTCACCCTGACCCGGATCGATCCCGGCGGCATCACCATGGAACTCGACACCACACCGGTGGTCTGGCTCATCTGGCTCGGCGGATTCGTCGCCGCCGCCGGTGGGGCTTTCTCGACCGTGGTGCGCCGGCTGGCACGACGCACCGCGTCACCGGAGCCGGCCCGTGTCTGACAGTCTCCGCCGATGGGCTGCCGGACTGGTCACCGTGGCTCTCGCCGTGGTGGTGGTGGTCGGTTTGGTCACCGCCCCATCGGCCGAAGCGAACCGCGCCGAGGCGATCGGGGCTCGGATCAAGTGCCCGGTGTGCCAGGGCGAGGCCATCGCCGACTCTCCCGCTGAGCTGGCCGGGAGCATGATGATTCTGGTCGAGGATCGCATCGCCCAGGGGTGGTCCGACCAGCAGATCATCGATGCGTTCGTCGCCTCCTACGGCGAATGGATACTCCTCGATCCACCGATCACCCCGGCAACCGTCCTGCTCTGGCTGATCCCCGCAGCCGGGATCGCGGTGGGGCTTGTGGCTGCGATGCGCCGGCGCCGGATAACCCCGCCCGTGGAGGAGGAGTCCCCCGAGTCGGCCCCGTCGCCGGCCCCGCGCCAGGTCCCCTCGTGACGACCTCGGCCACCGGTCAGTGGGAGGAGAGGATCGCCCAGGCGCGGGCAGACCTAGCCGCACT
The DNA here is from genome assembly GCA_963733905.1 of uncultured Actinomycetes bacterium. Classification (GTDB taxonomy): domain Bacteria; phylum Actinomycetota; class Acidimicrobiia; order Spongiisociales; family DATADW01; genus DATADW01. The sequence continues at coordinate 679,457 of CAVTEU010000007.1, forward strand.
GGAACGCCAGATAGAGGACGGCGAGTTGGACGAGACGGACGCGGCACCCCTCCGCGCCGCCTACCTCCACGAGGTGGCCGAAGCCGAGCGGGCCGCAAGCCAATCGTCTGTAACCGAAACGTCGGGGACTGGGCCTACCCAGGGCTCCCGGAACCGCAGGCTCCTCATCGGGGCGCTGGTGACCGTGGTGGCGGTGGTCGGGATCACCTTCGCGGCATCACAGGCACTGGTCCCGCGGCCCCCGTCATCCGGAGACACGGATCTCTCCGAGGTGAGCAACGAGGCGATGGAGGCGGTCATCGCCGACAACCCCGACGACCCGCAGATAAACGGTATGCGGCTCGCTCTGGCCGACCGCTACTTCGAGGAGGAGGCGTACCAACAGGCGTTCGAGCACTACCGGATCGTGTTGGAGAACGATCCGGCAAACGGAGAGGCAGCTCGGGCCTTGGGGCGGATGGGATGGATGAGCTACCGCAGCGGAGAACCGGAACTCGCATTGGAGAGCATCCGAGCGGGCCATCGAACTCGACCCCACCTACGGTGAGGGACGCTTCTTCCTCGGCCTGGTGCAGCTTTGCGGATTGGCGGACCATGAGGCGGCGGTGACCACCCTCGAAGAGGTGTTGACGCTCCCCGACCTCCCCGCCGACGTGAGACCGGAGGTAGAGGAGGCGCTCGAATTGGCCCGCTCCGGGGGCTCGTGTGGCTGAACCGATCGCCCCACCCGGCCGGACGAGGCGGAATCGCCTCGTCTGGGTGGTGGTTGCCGTGCTCGCCATCATCGCGGTGGTGGCGGTGGCGTTCGCCTCGCGGTTCGGTGTCGACCCGGGGCTGACCACTTCTCCCCTCATCGGCCGCCCCGCACCCGACCTATCGCTGCCCCGCCTCGACGGCGAGGGTGAGGTCGATCTCGTCCTCGTTCCGTGGCGATGTGTTGGTGCTCAACTTCTTCGCCTCGTGGTGCCTCGAGTGCATAGATGAGCACTCAGCGCTCGTCGAGACGGCATCGGCCTATCAGGACCGTGGGGTGCGGTTCGTCGGCGTCGCCTTCCAGGATCGTCCCCAAGCGGCCAACGCCTTTCTCGACGACCTTGGCCGGAGCCAGATCACCGAGTACCTCGACGACCCCGGGTCGCTGGCGGCTATCTCGTACGGTGTGTTCGGGGTTCCCGAGACCTTCTTCGTCGACCCGGACGGGACGATCGTCGCCAAGATCGTCGGTGCATCCGACAGCTTGCTGCTGGCATCGACGCTCGACGGGATCCTCGCCGGCGATCAGCCCGGCGAACAGGTCGTCGGCGACACCCAGAGCAGCCCCGGCGGCTGAAGAGCTCAGCCCGATCGGGGTATCACCACCCTGGGGTCGAACCCGAGCGGCAACTCCAACCTGTTCGCCCTCATGAGATCGGCATCGGCGAGCAGGTCTGCTGTTATCCCGTCGGCGACGATCTGGCCGTCGTTGATCACCAGGCTGCGGGGACACAACTCGAGTGCGTAAGGCAGGTCGTGGGTCACCATGAGCATCGTGATCTCGAGGTCGGTGAGGACGGAGGCCAGTTCGCGGCGGCTCGCCGGGTCGAGGTTGGAGGTGGGTTCGTCGAGCACCAGGATCTCCGGCTCCATCGCCAGCACGGTGGCCACCGCCACCCGACGCCGCTGCCCCAAACTGAGGTGGTGGGGTGGCCTCTGCGCCACCTCGGTCATCCCGACCGCCTCGAGAGCGGCGGCGACGCGGGCGGCGAGTGCCTCCCCCTCGAGTCCGTAGTTGGCCGGGCCGAAGGCCACGTCCTTCCAAACAGTCGGCATGAACAACTGGTCGTCCGGATCCTGAAACACCACCCCGGTGCGTCGCCGCACCTCCATCAGGTGCTCGGGTGCCACCGGCAGCCCGGCCACCCGCACCGTCCCCGAATCTGGCTCGATGATCCCGTTGAGGTGGAGCACCAGAGTGGTCTTGCCCGCCCCGTTCGGGCCGAGCATGGCCACCCGCTCGCCGGGATGGATGTGGAAGCCCACGTTGCGCAGCACCTCGGTGCCGTCGGGGTACCGGTAGCAGAGATCAACGACCTCGAGTGCCGGTGTGCTCACGTCGGCACCCGAAACCACAGGGCGGACGCGGCCGCCACCACGACAGCCAACCCGGGGAGGGCGAGCGCCTGGACCCACGACCGGACATTCGCCTTGGCACGCGAGAACCGCGGCATGTGCCCCTGGTAGCCCCGTGACGTCATGGCGAAGAAGACGCGTTCACCGCGCTCGTAGGAGCGGATGAACATGCGACCCGGCCGAAGCGGCGAGCGCCCGTGCCTGCCACCACCAGCGGGGGTCGTAACCGCGCGACAGCATCGCGACCCGCATCCGGCGCTGCTCGCCGAGGATCACATCCAGATAGCGGACCATGAACCCGGCAATGTCGGTGAACACCCTTGGGACCCGCAGACGGTCGAGGCCCTCGAGTATGTCGGTCACCTCGGTGGAGGCGGTGAGCGTGATCGAGGCGAGCACCCCGAGTGTCCCCTTTATCAGGATCGACCAGGCACCCCACAACCCCACGACCGATAGCTCCATCGGGCCTACCGCGATGTTCGGCGGAGGGCCCGAGAAACGGGAGCATCACGGCGAACAGGAGAAAGGGGACCTCGACCAATGCCCGGCGCGCCACGACACCGGGAGGCACCGCGGAGATGGCGAGGGCGCCGAGGGCGATGGCGGCGTAGATGGCGAATGCCCACACCGCCCGTGGTGGTGTGGCCACCACGGCGATGACGAACACCAGCATCGCAGCCACCTTGCACTCCGGCGGCAGCCGGTGGACCGGACTGTCCCCGTGGACGTATAGGGCGTGGGCATGGCCGGCGCTCACCACGGGGTCCGCACCCCCCTTTGCCGGGTCAGGACGGCCCGGCGCGCGGCCCGAGGCGCGATCGGTCGCCCCTACTGAATAGCCGGAACAAGAGCAGGCCGACCAGGAAGGTGACCAATACCCCGATGACCCCGGCGATGGCGGTGCCCACGGTCGCCGAGTCGATCCCGGCGACCCCATAGTCGGACAGTGGTCCCCCGATGGGATGATCGCCTGCCGTATCGATGAAACCTCCCTGTTCGGCCACCGACTCCAACCCGTCCGGGTCGGGGCTTGCGACAGGAGCCACGAAAACGACGAGGAGAACGGCGGCGGCGAGACCGGCGCCCACGAACCCTGCGAACGCACCACGGCGCGAGACCTCGATCGATGCCTCCAACCGGTACCGCCTCGCACCGGTGACGAGATCGGGCCGGACGGCGAGCACCGCGGCGACAGTGGCTGCGGTGATCAAACCCTCACCGAGACCGATGAGCGAATGCACCCCCACCATTGCGGTGAAGACGGTCCCGATCGGAGCACCACCCTGGCCGCCGAGTGCGTACTCGATGGCGAAAGCCATGGATGAAGCGATCACCGAGATAGCGGCCGCCACAAACGACGCCACCACCACAGAGGAGGTCCGCTTTCGAAGGATCGCCATCGAACCGAGGTATGCCGCCCACCCGACCAGCGAGGTCACGATCGCCATGTTGAGCACGTTGAGCCCGAGGGCACTGACCCCGCCGTCGGCGAAGATCAGTGATTGGAGCACCACCACCACGGTCACCGCCAACAGCCCCATCCAGGGTCCAAGCAACACCGCGGCCAGCGCCCCACCCAGCAAATGACCGCTGGTACCGGCTGCCACCGGGAAGTTGAGCATCTGTAGGGCGAAGATGAAGGCCGCAACGAGCCCCGCCATGGGAACCCGGCGCCGTTCCAATTCCTTGCCCGACTTACGGATGGCGACGCTCACTCCGCCGATGGCTACGACCGCCGCCCCGGCCGAGGTGGCACCGTCGATGAATCCGTCAGGGATGTGCACAAAATGCTCCCACGCCTGTTGCCACCAGTTCGCAACAACGAGGATAGACGGATTGGTCTCAGCCGGTGACGTCGATAAGTCGGTCGAGCGCCACCCGCAACTCTTCCTCCGACCGGATCCCCGACCAGCTGTCGACGATCCTCTTGTCGGCCGAGATGAGGAACGTCATCGGTTGATACGGGACCCCGTATGCGGCGAAGACCTGCTCCTCGGCGTCGAGTCCCCACTTCACCTCCCCCGAGGGGAGGATTTCTGCGGCGCGGGCTGCCGTGTCCTCGAAGGTTCCCTTCCACGCCGGCGCCACGAAAGCGACCCGGCCCTCGTAATCAGCGGCGAGTTGGTCGACGACGGGCAACTCCCGTCGACAGGTCAGTCACCACTCCGCCCAGAACACGAGATATACCGGCTTCTGCTCCTCGCTCAGCCGGAAGGTCCCTCCCTCGCCCAACGCCAGGGCGAAGTCGGGTGCCGTTGCGGCCGTCGTGGTCAACGGCGCCCCGGTGGTGCCTGGGATCGCAGTGGTGGCGGGTTCCGCCCCGTATCCGGATTCCTGGTCCTCCGAGTCGCACGCACTCAGTGCCAACAGCGATAACTGCGGCCAACATCACCGACGGAACGCGGCGGTGGGGCATGGACCCGATTCTATGGGTTGGTTCGCTTACCCAGTTGCAGTCTGCTCGGCCGTCCGTTCGCAGGACTCGCATCGGCCCAGCAATGCGAAGTGGACACTCGCCGGTCCGAACCCGTAGCGCCCGTTGATGGCGGAGAACGCCTCGTCGACCTCGGTACGGTCGACGTCCACCACTCGCCCACACCGCTCGCACACCAGGTGGTGGTGGTCACCGGCGGAGGAGAGGTGGACGATTCCCGGGCCGTGGCCAAGGTGAACGTGATGGACGAATCCGAGCCGTTCCAGGGCGTCGATGGTGCGATAGACGGTCGACGGATCGATCCGACCCGTGGCGCCGGTGGCGATGAGCGCCGCAGTTGCCCGACTGTGGAGTTCGGCGACCGTGACGTGCTCGCCGCCGAGCCCTTCGAGCACCTGACAAACGGCGCGCCGCGCCCTCGTTATGCGCGACCCGTCCCAGCGGAGCGCCGCTACGAGATCGGGTTGATCCGCCACCCCGGCGATGGTACCGGGGTCACTTGGGTCCGCTCTCGACGTGCGTCACCGGCAATCCGGTTAGCCGCCGGAGCCGGCGCACCACGTCTACCCGCAACCAACGGGAGGCGCCGCGGGTGAGGGTCGAGACGACGATCTCCTGGTAGGTCCGCTCCCCCAACTCGTCGCCTACGGCGTAGATCGGGTTGGGGTCGCCGATGATCACGTCCTCGACGGTGATTCCCGCCCTCTCCATCGCCTGGCGCCCTTGCTCGCCTGCCTGCGTCGCAACAGCGCGGGCCTCGCCGGCGGTCCAAGAGGCGAGATGATGCACCGGCGTGGCCGGCACGACGAGCACAACGCTGGCATCCGGATCACTCCGGGTGAGGTCTCCCAGGGCCGCCGCCAACTCGGGGCTGTCGGCGGTCTGGTGTGCAACCACCAGATACCGGGGCATTGCCACCCAAGGCTAATGAAGCGCGCCGGCAACCAGTGCTCGCGGTGTCCCAGGATAGAGCCAACCCAGGGTTGGCAGCTACCCCCTGGGTACTCCCCAACCCTGGGTTGACGGGGATGGGCGACTCAGGCCAGCTCGCGGCTCCGGTTGACGACCCTCTCCAGCAGGCTCGCTGCGGCCCCGCCGTCGATGGCATCCGCCCCGAGGCGCATCGCTTCCTCGAACCCGAACGCCGTCCCCGATGCCACCAGAGCTGGGGCGGCATTGACCAGGACGACATCACGAGCCGCTCCCCCCGCCCGGCCAGCACCTCGCGGATGATCCGGACGTTTTCCTCGACGTCCCCCCCTGCCAGGTCGGCGAGCTCGGCCCGCGCCACACGAAAGTCCTCCGGGGTGAACTCGGCGTGCGTGATCTCGCCGTCCTTGAGCCGGTATATGAACGAGGTGCCGGTGGTGGTCAGCTCGTCGAGACCATCCTCCCCGTAGAACACGAAGGCGTATTCCGACCCGAGTAGCTGCAGCGCACCGACCATCCGCTCGGCCATCTCGGCGTCGGCGACCCCCAACGCCTGACGCCGCGCCCCGGCCGGGTTGGCCAGGGGACCGAGGAAATTGAAGACGGTTGGGATACCGAGCTCGCGCCGGACCGGGCCGGCGTGTCTCATCGCCGGGTGATACAGCGGGGCATGGAGGTATCCGAAGCCGGTCTCCCTGATGAGTTGGACGGTTGCCTCGGGGGGAAGATCGATCACCATCCCCAGCCCCTCGAGCACATCGGCCGACCCGCACCGCGACGAAGCGGAGCGATTGCCGTGCTTGGCGACGGTCACCCCGGCACCCGCCGTCACCAGCGCCGCCGCCGTCGAGATGTTGAAGGTGCCCGAGCGATCACCCCCGGTTCCCGCGGTGTCCACGACGGGCAGCCCGACGTCTACCGCCACCGCCGCCGCCCGCATGGCCTCGACCAATCCGGTCATCTCCTCGACGGTTTCGCCCTTGATGCGGAGCGAGACGATCAGGGCGGCGATCTGGGCGGGGGTCGCCCGTCCCGCCATGATCTCCTCCATGGCGGCCCTTGCGGTGGCGCGGGAAATGTCCTCGCCCCGAGCCACCGCATCCAAGACAGGCGGCCAGGCGAACTCGGGGGCGGGCTCCATGCCTGGGCATGTTGGCACAGCGCCAACCCGAGACGACCCGGCATGGTGAGGTGCCGGCTAACCGAAGGCACCCACTCCCGGCGCTAACCTTGTTGTCCCGCGCTCGACGGAGGCTACGGACACGCTGTATTTCGCCTACACCGCCATGCTCTCGCCGCAGCGGCTATCCGAGGTGGCACCGGAAGCCGAGTTCCGTTTCATAGCGCACCTTCCCGAGACCAAGCTCATCTTCCCCTTGGGCAATGGGACCTGGACCGGCACCCTCCCTTCGGTGGTGGCCGAACCGGGCAACACGGTCTGGGGAGGGGTGTTCGAGGTTCCGAACGCCCAGATGGCGGCCATCGACGCCATCGAGGGCGCCGAGGGACGTACCCCGACCCGGTCGTTTCAGGCCGTGGACCGGGAAGGCAAACGCCATGCGGTTCTCACCCACGTACATCAGGGGGCGGAGGCCAACGGGTCGCTCGGCGATCCGTCGCGTGACTACATGAGCCTGGTCGTGGCCGGCGGCCGGCACTGGGGACTCCCCGCCGGGTGGGTCGCCGGGCTCGAGGAGTACGTGGAGGACCCACTCTTCTGACCGGTTGTCGCCCCGATGCCGGCGGGCAACGGGCTAACACACCGTGCTGCTGACCATCCGTTGGGGTGCCGTCCTCTTCGGCGCCGTCGCCGGGACGGTGTTCGCCGCTGTGGTGGCGCTGATCGTGTGGGGGATCCTGACTGCTGTCCAACCAACCGTCGCCGTCATGGGTGGGACGACCGCCGGGGTGGTGGCGGCGCTGTTCGGTTCCGGTTGGGTTGCCGGAAGGGCAGCTTCCTTCCATCCCGGGTTCCACGGCTCTTGGGCCGCACTGCTCTTCTCGATCGTGGTCGTTGTCTTCGCCGTCCGCGGCGGAAGCGCGGCACCACCGGCAACGATCCTGCTACTCGCCCTCCTCGCCATCGGTCTCGGTTTCGGTGGCGGTGTGCTCGGCGGCCGGCGCCGTGCAGCCGTCGAGCGGGCCCGGCGACCCGAGGCTTGATCAGCAGGAGCGTGGTCGGACCCCGGAAAGCGGGATCAACAGAGGATTGGCGCCGGTTGTACCCTCTTGAGGGCGAGTCCGCCGGACGGCCGCGGTCGGCACCCCAACCGATCGAGGAAAGTCCGGACTCCATAGGGCAGGGTGCTGGGTAACTCCCAGGCGGGGCGACCCGACGGAAAGTGCAACAGAGAGCAGACCGCCGATGGCCTCGGCCCCGCAGGGCCGGGGCACAGGCAAGGGTGAAACGGTGGTGTAAGAGACCACCAGCGTCTCGGGCAACCGGGGCGGCTCGGCAAACCCCACCCGGAGCAAGGCCGAGCAGGGACAGGGTGGCCCGCCCGCCACGTCCCGGGTAGGCCGCACGAGGCGCACGGTGACGTGCGTCCCAGAGGGATGGCCGTCGCGGAGCCGGGAGGCTCCGCACAGAATCCGGCTTACAGGCGGGCTCGCCCCCTTTCATGCCCCTGACCAGGGGTTTCACTGATCCTGAAGAGTCGGAAAGCGATCCGAGCGGCGAGACCGCCGGTAGAACCGCCCGCCTGGGTGCCGGTCCCGCCCAATCCCCTTGGCCGCTGCCTGGCTCAGCCCCACCGCTCAGCGCTGCCACCCGTCGACCTCGCCCGAGAAGAAGTGGCGAATTGACTCGGGCATCTGCGCCTTCTCGGCCGGACTTTGCATACCGCCGCGTAACTCCCCCGGAAGCGACCGTGCCCAAGATTTCGCTTTTCCTGACCAAGAACATGGCAAACATCACCGTTGCTAGTTGCAGTTGTCGCAGTGGATGTCGTCGGGTGTTTTGCCGTTGATCAGGTCGTCGAGCCAGTCGACCAGCCGGGTGCCGTTTACCTTGAGCTGGTAGAAGTCGGCGAATTCGAAGAGTCCGTGGCCTTCGCCGGGTGCGGTGTAGCTGTGCAGGTTCGCTCCGGTGGCTTCGATCGCCTTTTCGTTGGCGTCTATGACGGCGAGTTCGTCGGAGTTGGGCACGGGGTCGATGTTCGGTGGGTCGCCGTGTTTCCATCCAGTGATCTCGACTGCTGCGTGGGGGTCGTAGGCGTAGTCGAAGCGGGATAGTAGGAGATCAGGGTTGTGCAGGTCGGCTTGGGTCCAGAACGTTGGGATGCCCCATTTGTCGGCGGTGAGTCCGTTGACCGCCCAGTCGGGCATGGTGTCGTAGGCGCCCCATGCTGTGTCGAGGATGTCGGTGTTGAAGTCGGGGTTGTTGGGCCAGGCGCCGGATTGGGCGCCGACGACCGTGACCTTGGCGTCCGGGAGCCGGTCGGCGACCAGGCCGCCGTAGAGGGGGGCGGCGATCGACCCGGCAGTCTTGCCGATGACGACGACCTGATTGGCGTCCGGGTAGTTTTCGGCGAGGTAGTCCAGGGCCGCGGTGCCGTTGACGTAGCCGTTGTGTTCGACGGTCAACGTGTCCGAGTACTTCTGGGAGACGTTGCCGAGGTGCGCGTCGCCCGTGCAGCCGGCCACATACATGAACGAGTAATCGGCGAACGGGTTGTCGTCATTAGCGAAGTCGAAGATGCCGTCCTCGTCGAAGTTGCTTCCGGGACCGTCAGACTGCAGGTTCCAGTCGTAGAAGTCGTTCTCGCCGGGAGGGCCGGCGCTGGTGAAGGCACAGCTCGTCGCGTCCCAGCAGACACCGCCGCCGTTCAGAAACAACACGACCTTGGTCGGATCGGTCAGCCGGTCCCAGAAGGCGAACTCACTCCCATCGGCGCAGTGGCAGTCGCCTCCCGGCACGACCTCTTTCCACGCGGCGTCCGTGTAGGTCGGGGCCTCGCCATCTCCGACATTGAGCCAGAGCGCAACACCCCCGCCCACCAACACCACAACAGCGGCCGCGACCGTGATGGCGAGCCGCCGGCCGCCCAGGTTTCGCCCACCGCTTCCCATTGGGTATCTCATCTGTAGCAGCGTTCTTACCAACGCGGGCTGAGAGACTCCTGAGAGCGGTCCTCGCCCGCGAACCATGGCCACTCGTGGGGGCTGGGGGGCTCGGCGAATAGCTGATAAGCGTGCCCGTTTGTATCCGGCTCCCACGCTTGTGGCACTGCGCAGAGGGCGGGAGAATTCGTAACCAGCGGATGCCCGCACGCTCGCGCTTCGCTGGGTCGGTCATCCGTCTCTCGTCCGGTACTTGTCGCGAACGCCACCGTCCAAACTTCGTTCTCCAAGTCCACCTCCTCGGGGTCCGGTGGGGGCTGATTCCCGTAGGCCGCGTTTGCGGAGCACTTCTGTCGCACGGCCGAAGAGCCGGAGCGAGAACTCGAGGTTCCGGTCGCTCAGCAAGTCCTCGCTAGGCAATCCATCCGGTAATCGGTGCGATTCGATCACATCCACAAATTTGTAGGCGCCCGCCACAGCCCGGATGGCGGAAATCTCCCGCCGATTGCGTTCGATGAGGTAGAGCATGACCGTCGCCACGACGGTGATGGTTGCGTCGATCATGGCACCGAGCAGGCCGCTCGCCACATTCTCGATGTTCACCAAGCGGACAGCATAGAAGGACCCCTGTCGCCCTCCGTCTCGCTTCACGACGGAGCGGACGCGCGGAGCCGGGGCCGTCGAGAGGCTAGCGGTCGCCCCTTAGCTGCCAGTTACTCGGTTCATCGCATGGCCGCCAGGGCGACCATTGCCAGCACGACGGCGAGCGTCACGAATACGGCCACGATGGCAATGCTTCGGCCGGGTTCCTGCGAGCTGGTCATCGGAACCCCCTAGGTGCTGTTGGAGAGAGTACGGGGCCTCGGCCTAACGAACCTGCCCGCTCATGCGTTATGAATGTCGAGACCCCCGGGCACGACCATCGTCCCCCCCGGCGGTGATTGTCCGGGGTCTCGCTTTTCGCCTTTGCTGATCGGTACTCGCGCGGCCTCGCCTCGTGCGTCTTCTTGACGGTGCCTTGGGCCCGGACACCCCGTGTACCTGTCTGTTTACCTCCAGGGTTGGTTCGTAACGCCCGCGATCGGCGGTAGCTTGCCGGAGATGGGCGATTGGCAGCGCTGGTCTAGGAAATCCCGTCAGAAGTCGCTGGCTCCATGGGGGCGGCGACAGATCGTGTGGATGTCGCGAGTGCGCCGGCATCATCCGTAGGGCGGCGAAAGCAGCTCGTTTCGTAGAGTCGAAACCCCGATCGCATGCTCGGGCTGCGGGACTTCGATCACGCCGGGACCGTGGGCCAGGTCCTATTGCTCGAACAAGTGTCTGCAGAAGGCTTACAGGCGCCGCGCCGGGGTGTCATAGCCGGATGGTGGGAACGCGAAAAGCTTGCTTGCACGCGTGGTTTGGCTCTCCCAGTAATCGCGGTATGAAGCCGGATCGCTCCCCCCTCCCAGGCGCTGTTGGTTTCGCCGCCAGGGAGCGAACAGCACCCCCTCGGCCCAACACCGGGGGGGCGCGTCCGGATGTCCTACTGGCCCCGTAGCTTGCCGCTATGTCGTGTCGTCCTCTGAGCACCAACGAGGAAGCGGTGCTCGAAGTGCTGGCGGGTAGAGCAGGCACCATCGAAGCTTTCAGCGAACAGCTGCTGCGGGATACGGCCAGGGTGGCGGCTGTGGTCTATCGGCTCCGGACAGACGGCTTCGTGTTCGGCGCCGGGCACCTGGAGCTCACCGGGTCGGGGCGGTTTCACTTACCGGGTGAGAGGCGGATCGATCCGTCCTGATGGCAGGGGGCGGGTCACCGAGTTGGAGCTGGAGATAAAGGGCCGGGTAACTCGATGACAGGCACCGCTGCGTCGGACAACAGGCCATATCCGAGGAGCAGCAGGTCAGCCACCGCCACCGAAACCAGGAGCACGATGAGCCACCTCGGGACTGTCCGCCGCATATCCGCCGCGACGTTACCCACGGTGTCTCAGAATTGCCCCGCCGAGAGCGAGTCGGTTTGTCACACCCGGGAGATACGTTCCCGGTTGCACGGGTGCCTACCGGTTGGCACGCAGACAAGGGCGGGGATCCTCGGGTTTCCGCCCTTTGTCTATTCGAGAATGGTTCTCAGCGTCGTGCACAAAATCCTGAGAACAGGGGGGTAACGCCGGGTAGGGCTGTTACACGTTTTCCCAGGTCACGGGTACTTTTGGGATGCCGTGGGGAACGCTGAGAATGGCTGAAATCCAATCCGGCTTACAGGCGGGCTCGCCCCCTTTCATCCGCCCTGTTGTCAAGGCTCTCCGAGCTTCACAGCGGGGCGAACAGGTCCACCGGATTGCCATTGGGGTCGAGCACCGTGGCGTACCTCTGACCCCAGAAGGCGTCCATCGGCTCTAGGTGCGAGGGGGCGCCGTACTCGACCATTTGGGCGAAAACCGCGTCGACATCGCTCGGAGAGTCGCATTCGAAGGCGAGCGCCACGCGATGCCCGCCTCCTTGGTAGGGGGCGTCCAGTCGGAGAAGCTCTGCATGATCTCCTCGGTGTCGAGTTGGATCCTCACCCCACCGGGCAGGTCCACCGTCACGTGACCCTCGGACCCGGCGTCCTCGGGGATTGCTAGGCCGAGACGCCGGTAGAACTCGAGTGTTGCCTCCATGTCGGAAACGACGAGTTCGATCGAGTCGAATCTGGCTGCCATGTTTCACGACCTCGATTTGTCGGTGCGCTCCGACCCTAACGCCAGAGGGGTTGAGCTATACGCTCAGCGGGTATGAGTTCTCGCCTTGAGATGGAGGTTGGATAAATGAGCACGAACACCATCTGGTGGATTGCCGGGGTGCTGCTGGTCATCATCCTGGTGATCGTCCTAATCCGCATGACCTGACCAAACACTCGAGCGAGGAGCGGCCGGCTTCGTCGGCCGCTCCTCCGCGAGATGGAGACCATCCTCCGCATCTCTCTCCCCCGCCGGCCTCATCGTCCACGGCGGTCCCCACCGACCTAGACCCCCCTCGCCAAACCCTTCACGTCCGCGCCTGCTGAACCGGTCTTCGGAGCGGACGGGTGCCCGTGCTACATATGCACCCGCACCGGAGCGGTGGGCGGATGCTGTTCCCGACTCTCAACTTTGCCATCTTCTTCCTGGTGGTTTTCACGGCCAGCTGGCTGCTGATGCCGCACCGCACCGCCTGGAAGTGGTTCATGCTCGCCGCCAGTTGGTACTTCTATGCCAACTGGGACTGGCGGTTTGTCGCCCTGATCGCCGGATCGAGCCTGGTCAACCAGGCATTCGGCGTCGCCATCTCCCGAGCCGACGAGCCGCGCCGTCGCAAGACGTTGGTCACCGCGGCTGTTGCCACCAACCTCGTCGTGCTCGGTGTCTTCAAGTACTACGGGTTCTTCGCCGAGTCGGTCGCCGACATGTTGGGGACGGTGGGGGTCGATTCACCGATCCCGTTCCTGCGGTTCATCCTCCCGGTGGGGATCTCCTTCCTCACCTTCCACGCCATCAGCTATGTGGTCGACATCTATCGCGGGGAGCTGGCGCCGGCACCGACCCTCGACTTCTGCGTCTATATGGCGTTCTTCCCTCACCTCGTCGCCGGGCCGATCGTCCGCGGAAGCGAGTTGCTCCCCCAGTTCCGCACCAAGAGGAACCCGCGCAAGATCGAAGCGAGCCTGGCCTTCTGGCTGATCATGGCCGGACTCGCCAAGAAGATCGTCATAGCCGACTTCCTGGCGACCAACATCGTCGACGGTGTCTTCGCCACCCCCGGCCGGTTCTCCGCCGGCGAGGTCCTGGCCGGTCTCTACGGCTACGCCGTCCAGATCTACTGCGACTTCAGCGCATACACCGACATCGCCATCGGGGTGGCCCTGCTGCTCGGGTTCCGGTTCCCGGAGAACTTCAACTCGCCCTACGCCGCCACCTCGATCCAGGACTTCTGGCGGCGCTGGCACATCACGCTGTCCCGCTGGTTGCGCGACTACCTCTACATCCCTCTCGGCGGCAGCCGAGGGAGTCGTCCCGCCACCTACCGGAACCTGATGTTCACCATGCTGCTCGGCGGCTTGTGGCACGGGGCGGCTTGGAACTTCGTGTTCTGGGGCGGGTTACACGGCACTTGGTTGGTGTGGGAGCGATGGCGGGCGGAACGGCGGGCCGACCGGGGCCTCGAGCCACTGCCCGACACGCCGGGGCGGCGCTTCGTGCGACGGATCGTCACGTTCAACCTCGTGGTGTTCGCATGGATCTTCTTCCGCGCCGACTCGATGGCGACGGCAGTGCAGATCCTGGGCCGGCTCACCGATTGGGGACCCGCGCCCGCGGTCACCCCCGCCATCCTGCTGGCGATCGCGGTAGGGATCGGAGCACAGTATGTTCCCCGTGACTTCGTGGTCCGATTGCAGGCGGGATTCTCCCGCTGGGCACCGGCGGTGCAGGGCCTGGCTCTTGCCGTCGCCCTGGTCGTCATCGACTCTCTGGGCAGCGAGGGCGTTGCCGCGTTCATCTACTTCCAGTTCTGAGGCCATGTGACCGAGCAGATCACACCAACCCGAACTCCCCGCCAAGTGCCGGCCGGATATGTGCTGGTGACGGTGGTGGTGGCGCTCGGCGTCACCCTGCTCCTCAACGCCACACTGCTCGAGCGGGGCGCCAGGGCCCAGGCACCCAGTTGGACGCGGACGGTTTCCCTCGCCCTGATCGAGCCGATCGCCGGTGTCACCCGCTTCCTCGGCCTGGACCGGCCCCGGGAGGCGATCAACAGCGCCCTCGGGAGGGAGTCCTCGACACCACCCCCGGAGGGCGAGGTCGTCACCGCCGCCTCGTCCAGCACCACGACAACGCCACCGAGCGGTACGACGAACGGTCCCCGCAACAACGGCACCGGTCGCAGGCCGACGACGACCGAGCGACGAGCGACGTCGCCGTCGGGCTGCGGACCCCTACCTCCGACCAACCGCTGACGGTGTGGATGATGGGGGACTCGATGGTGGAGACGCCCGGGCCACAGTTTCTGAACGTGGCCGACGGGACCGGCGTGGTCGATGCGGAGGTGTTCTTCAAGTACATCTCGGGGCTCAACCGTCGCGATTACTTCGACTGGCCCGGCTACTTCTCCGAGGAGCTGCCCAAGGTCGATCCCGATGCGGTGATCGTCACCTTCGGCGCCAACGACGGCCAGGACGCCTTTACCGATGATGGGGTTCTCGAGGCATGGTCGCCGGAGTGGTTCGATTGGTACCGCCCACGCGTCGAGGAGGCGATGGACGTCCTCTCCGAGAACGTCGATGGGATCGTCTATTGGATGGGGCTTCCGGTGATGGAGAACGACACATTCACCGAACATGCCAGCCAGCTCAATGATCTGTTCGCCGAGGAGGCAGCGGAGCGCCCCAACATCGAGTACGTAGACATTTGGGAGCTGTTCCAGGACGAGACCGGCAACTACAACGCCTATCTCCCCGATCCCGACGGCGGCGTCACCCAGGTGCGGTACCCAGACGGTGTCCACTTCACGCCACAGGGCGGCCTGCTTCTCGCAAGGCACCTGATGGGACTGATAGCCGAGGACGCCGGGTTCGAGTACGACCCGGACGCCTGAGCACATGTGCGGTCGTTTCGCCCTCGCCGCCGGGATCGACCGCTACGCAGAATGGTTTGGAGTCGAGGAGATCAGAGCCGAACCCCTGCCCCCGAGTTGGAACGTCGCGCCCACCGACCCCGTCTACGGAATCGCAGAGATCGACGGACGGCGCATGTTGGGGTCGTTCCGCTGGGGGCTGCTCCCCCATTGGGAGGAGCGAGTCGGGTCCGGTCACATCAACGCCAGGGCGGAGACCCTGATGGAGAAACCGGCGTTCCGCAAGGCGGCCATGACCAGGCGGATCCTGATCCCGGCAGATGGCTTCTACGAATGGCGCCGGCGGGATGGCACCCGGACCGCCCACCACATCGCATTCGGGGACGGTTCCCCCATGGCGTTCGCCGGCATCTGGTCGGGGTGGCACAGCCCCGAGGGCGAGCGGCTGGTGACCTGCGCCATCGTCACCGGCAACCCAAATCCCGTGGTCCGGCCTTTCCACGACCGGATGCCTCTGGCCCTCGACCCGAGCGTCTGGGACGACTGGCTGGACCCCGCCCAGACCGACCCGGTGGCGATTCTCGACCAGCTGCGGACGGTGCCCGCGGACAACTGGGTGACGTGGAGGGTGTCCGACAGGGTCAATTCGGTTCGCAACAACGGCGCCGATCTGGTCGCTCCGGTGTGATCCGACTCCGTCACTACCCTCCCGCACGATGGCGCGTTTGCTGCTCGTCCGACATGCGCCCACCGCCGACACAGGCACCAGGCTCACCGGCCGGCTTCCAGGCGTCTCGCTGAGCGAGGACGGCCGGCTCGCAGCCAAGCGCCTGGCGGAGCGGCTCGCCGACCAAAAGGTGCGAGCTGTGTTCACCTCACCTCTGGAGCGCACCGCCGAGACCGCCGCCCAGATCGCGGCCGCCCACAAACTCCAACCGGTGGTCGACGAGCGGTTGCTCGAGGTGGACTACGGCAAGTGGTCGGGTCGCACCCTGACATCTCTCCGCCGTCTCAAGGCATGGCGGACCGTGATGGTCGCACCCTCACGCATGCGGTTCCCCGATGGGGAGAGCCTGCTCGAGGCGCAGACACGGGCCGTCGCCGCTTGCGAGGAGATCGCCGGGCGGAAGGGCATCGTTGTCGCGGTGACCCATGCCGACATCATCAAGGCGGTCGTGTCCCACTACCTCGGCCAGCCGCTCGACCTCTTCCAGCGGATCGCGGTGGCACCTTCGTCGGTGACAGTGCTCGAGTTGGCCGATGGAGGCATCCCCGTGGTCCTGGCGGTGAACACACTGGATAGCCTCCCGTGAGCCGGCTCGAGCTCGGGCCGGCGCAGCGCTTCGCCGCCGGTGCCGTCGGCAGCCCCGGTCGGCGACGGTTCTTCATCGAAGTGGATGCTGGCGGCGGACGCCATCGCTTCCTCCTCGAGAAGGGCCAGGTGGTGGCACTCGCCCAACGGGCCCTCGAGCTCCTCAGCGAGAACGGCGTCGTCCCCGACCGGGAAGCTGTCGAGATGGTCCAACAGCGCGGGCTCGAAGTCGAGGAAAGTGACGACGTCGAGTTTCGGGTGGGCGACATCGCTCTCCAGCTGCAGCCATCGGAGCTCGTCTCGGTGACGCTCGACCCGGTGGAGGAAGGGGGCGAAGGGATCTCGTTCGTGGTGGCACCCGAACAACTCCAGGCGATGGCGGTGGCCGCGCTCGACGTGGCGGCTCATGGCCGGCCGATCTGCCCCCGCTGTCGCCTCCCCATGGATCCCGACGGTCACAATTGCCCGGCGGTGAACGGTCATCGCACCGGTGATTGAACGGCGGGGACCACGGGTAGCCGAGGTGGTGGGTCTCCTCCCATACGCCTCGAACGCCACCCTCCTCGGCCGGGATGAAGACGGCGAGCAGGTGGTCTACAAGCCGGACCGTGGCCAACAGCCGCTGTGGGACTTCGAGGCGGAATCGCTCTCGGCAAGGGAAGCGCTGACTTTCGACGTTTCCGCCGCAATGGGCATCGATGTCGTCCCCGAGACCTGGCTGGCGGATGGGCCATTCGGGCCCGGCTCGGCACAACGCTGGGTGGACGAGGACATCGACGCCGACCCACGACCCCTTCTTCGTGGGCCCGACGAGCGTCTCTGGTCGATCGCCGTGCTCGACATCGTGTGCAACAACGCCGACCGCAAGCTGGGGCACGTTCTCATCGACAAGTCGGGGCGCCTCTGGGCCATCGACCAAGGGCTCACCTTCCATCCGCTCCCCAAGCTGCGCACCGTGCTGTGGGGGTTCGCCGGGGACCGGTTGCCTCCGGCGATGATGGAGGCGCTCCGGCGGCTGTGCACCGAGATCGACGGGTGGCTCGGCGCCAGGGTGGCCGACCTGCTCGGGACCGGCGAGGAGTCCGGGCTGCGCCGCCGGGTCGACGAGTTGCTCACCAACCCAATCCACCCCCAGCCACCCACCGATCGGCCGCCCGTGCCCTGGCCGGCGTGGTGAGCGTCGACTATCCGGGTGAGCGGCGACCTGCGGTCCCGATCAACACGCCAACCAAGACAAGTCCGCACCCGGCTAGCTGGGCAGCCGAGGGCCGCTCGCCAAGGATCCACGCCCCGAGCATCAACGTGGCGAGCGGCTGGAGGACCAGCACCATCGAGGTGACAACGGCGGGCAGACGGGGAAGCGACACCGTGATCAAGAGCCAACCTGCCACTTGAGCGGTGAGAGCGAGCAACACCAGCCATCCCTGCGCCGGCCACCCTGGCGTCATGTCGAGATCGCCGATCACAAATCCAGCCGCCATCGAGGCGACCGCGGCCACGGCGGTGGCATCGGTGAGCGGCCCGGCGGGCCGTCGCAGGTCCTTCGAGCTCTGCCGGAGTAAGAAGGATGAACCCGGCGTAGGCGATCGAGGTCGCCGATTCCGAACACCACCCCCAACAGCGGGTCGCTCCCGTAGGCCCCTTCCCCCACGACGCCCGAAATGAGAACCACACCGCTGAGCAGGATGGGGATCGCCAAGAAGATCCGCCGATCCGGGCGCTCCCCCAGCAACCACCAGGCGACGAAGGCGACGACCACCACCTGGAGGTTGGCCAGCACGGTTCCCAAACCGGCGCCGACGAACTCGATGGCATAGTGCCAGGACACCAGATCGGCGGCGAAGAAGATCCCGGCGGTCGCAGCCAGCATCCTGTTGCGGCGGGGACGCGGGCCATAAGCGCGATCCTCGCGGTAGGCGAGGAACCCGAGGACGGGAAGTGCGTAGAGGCAGCGGAAGAAGGCCGCCGTCGCCGGGCTGACCGCGGCGAGCGAGACGAAAATCCCGGCGAAAGCGATGCACATCGCCCCCCCGACTCCACCGAGCAGGGGGTGCCGATCAATCAGCGCGGGTCTACTGCCGGTCAGGTCGAGTGCCGGTTCGGGCTGCATCCGGCTCGTTACGGTATTCGGGTCGAGCCGGCCGGGATCGCAGGTGGATTCCCGAGTTCCGTTTCGGCGTGGGACAACCACCAACCCGGTGGACCAGCCACGCAAGAACTTCAGCTCCCACACCACCGCACACGGTTCTGGCGTGACAGAACTCACCACACCCGGTGGGCACGGGCTGCACGCCAGACCGGAAGACCACTGTGGGGTGTGAGCCTTCAAGATTCGGCAATCGGGAAGGATATGCCGAGAATTGCGGCGATCTCGCTTCTCACCCGATCTGGATTTACAACCAGATCCCACCACGTGTAACGGAGCGTGCGCCAACCGAGAAGCTCGGTTTCATTCTGTTGATGGCGATCGCGCCGGAAGGTCTCCCGATCGACGCGGTGAAGGTCCCCGTCGATCTCAATGCGGACTCGAACATCGACATAAGCGAAATCTGCACGACAAACGAACTCTCCGCTTTGGTCCCGAATCTCGTATTGTGCAACTGGCTGCGGTAGACAGGATCGACCCAGCTGTCGAGGACACGACGGAAGAGATCTTCGGCCTCGCTTTCTGATCTGCCCTCCCAATCGAGCCGCAGCTGGCGAGAAGTGGTTTGATGGTCCCCACCCCCCGCCGTCCTCGGCGAGCGACCCGTCCCCACCACTCGAGCGACGTCCTCGAGTTGGATAGCGCCCCAAAGCGCACGCCGGTGTCAAGCGCCTCGGGAACCAGCCCTCGGTCGGAGGCGCCGAGATCGACAACCGTGCGCGCCGGTGTGGTGATCGGAATGTGGCGCAGCTCCGTGCAATCGTCCGGCGATGAGATCCTGTGGACTCGTGAACCCGGTAGTCACGGATAGCCCGCAACCAACGATGCATGCTGATCTCGATCACCGCTGGTCGTTTGGAAACCAGGCCCCACAGGTACGCCGCCGTGTGATGCGAAGCGACCGCCGACTGTTCTGCCGACATCACCGCGGCAAGCACCGATTGCTCCCAGCTGTTGGGAGCCCGGCGATGATGTAGGCATTGGGAAGCACTCGCTTCACCCGGCCGGCGTCGGCATCGCACTTCAGAGCGGTCGGAGAAACACCCAGTGACATCGCCTGACTGCGAGTGAAGACGGCGCTCTGGAGCGAGGCGAGGTGGTGGAGGCGGTTGCGATCGACGGTCATCCGGACAAAATGGCGGGTGGGTGTGACAAAGAATCACCCACCCGAACTTGCGTGACACAGCGGTCGGACAGACAACCCAGCCACGCAAGAACGGCTGGCGGGCACTCACCCACCCGAACTTGCGTGACACAGCGGTCAGACAGACAACCCAGCCACGCAAGAACGGTGAGGGCCCCTACGACCGGCGGGTCACGTAGTCGTGGACGATCATCTGGCCGAGCTCGATCGAGTCGACCGAGAAGACCCTCCCCCCACCAGTCGGGCGAGGTGGTCGACGAACCGGGTCAGGCCTGGCGAACGCTCCAACATGAACACGTTCATGGTGGTCCCGTTGCGGCAGAGGCGGGCTGCCTCGGCGAAGGTCTTCTCCAGGGTGCGCTGCACCGGTGGCCATTGGAAGAAGACGTGCTCGCCCTCGAGGTGGGCGGTGGGCTCGCCATCGGTCACCAGGAGAATCTGTCGGGTGGCGTCGCGGTGTTTGGAGAGGAGCCTCCCCGCCAGGCCGAAAGCGTGCTCCATGTTGGTCCCATAGACGGGCTCCCAGTCGAGCTGTGCGAGCTCTGTGGGCGACATCACCCGGGCGTAGTCGGAGAAACCGACGATGTCGAGGTGGTCCTCGGGGTACATCGTCGAGATCAGGGTGTGGAGGGCGAGCGCCATCCGCTTTGCCGGGAGCCAGTGACCACGCAGCGGCATCGAGCGGCTCATGTCGAGCAGGAGCACGGTCGCCACCTCGGTCCGGCGCTCTGCCTCCTCGACCTCGAAGTCGTCGGGGAGGAGCCTGATCGGGCCCCGCCGCGGTCCTGACCGGATCACGGCGTTGTGGATCGTCCGCCGGATGTCGAGGCGGAAGGCGTCGCCGAACTGCCACGGTCGGGTCGATCCGGTGGGATCACCCTCACCCCCGGCGGCCGGCAGGTCATGGGCTCCCTGCATGTCGAGCGTGATCCGCTCGAACACCTTGGACAGGGCCCGCTCACCGAGCTTGCGGACGCCCCGCGGGGTGAGCTCCAAACGCCCCGCCGCTCGGACCACCACCCCCGCCTTCTCCAGGGCCCGCTCGATCTGTCGGAGCCGATCGAGGTCGCGCCCAGCGTCCTCACCAAGCAGTTGGCGAACCCGCTCGGCATCGATGTCCGCCAAGCTCGCCCCTGGGTAGTCCTGGCCGAGAGCTTGCTCCAACTGCTCGAGTGCGGCCAGGTCGTCGATGGCGGCCAGACCTTCTGCCAGCCCCATCGGTTCCGCCCCGCTCATGTCCACCGGCTCCCCCCAGGACAGACCCGGTGCGAGCGTCCGCAAGTTGCCGCCGAGGCGGTCCATCTCGAAGGCGAGATCCACATCGTCGAGCAGCGCTTCAGCCAGCTCCATCAACTCGGCGCGTTGCTCGGGCGTGAGCGATGCCATGAACCTGCTGAAAGCCGCGGCCCTGGTGGCGAGCGCCTCCAGCAGCTCATCGAGGTTCGCCGGCTGCTCGGGGAAGAACTCGCCGTGACGGCGCATGAACTCGTCGAACTCCTCCTGCGTCGGCTCGTCCCCCGCTGCCCGCCGCTCGAGCATCGTGTTGAGATCGGCCACCATGTCCTTGAGCCGGGCCATCTGCTCGGGGTCTGGGTTCCTCATCGCCTCGGTCACGTTGCGCATGTGACCCTCGAGCACCTGACGGCGGATCTCCTCGAGCAGCTCGGCGAAGGCCTGCTCGGCCTCGGGCGAAGCGAACTCGTACCGACGGAGCTCGTTGACCTGCGCCGTCGGGCTGTCGGGGAGGGCGTCGAGCAACATCTCGGCGAAGCGGGCGTCGTCATCGTCCCGGGCGGCCAGCGCCTCGCGTTCCAGTCGTCTGCACCTCTTCGAGCCGCTGGCGGAACTGCTCCAAGGGATCGGAGATCCGTCCCCGCCTCTCCTGCTCACGCCGCAGTTGCTCGAGCCGTTCCCTCAGGTTCTCGAGCCCACCGAACCGGCCCGGGGATCCCCTCCTCGAGGAGCCGCCGGAGCGCCCACTCGGCGTCCCATCCCTCGAGGAGGTGCTCGTTGAGCCGGCCAACCGCCTCGTCGATCGGGATGTCGGGGCCGAATGGATCCTGGGAGCCGTCCCAGCGGGCGTACCTG
The DNA here is from genome assembly GCA_963733905.1 of uncultured Actinomycetes bacterium. Classification (GTDB taxonomy): domain Bacteria; phylum Actinomycetota; class Acidimicrobiia; order Spongiisociales; family DATADW01; genus DATADW01. The sequence continues at coordinate 701,255 of CAVTEU010000007.1, forward strand.
CTCGTCATGACGCCGCGTTTCCGCCGGGCGCGACACGGCGATGCCCGGGGGGGTCATCCCCCGTAGCGGGCTCCGCCCGCGGTCGCTGTCTTGTTGAGCCGGCGGGTGAGGTGGAGACCCTCGAGGGCGAACTCCAGGGCGCTGGCGGTGTGCGCCGGGGATTCGGCCTGGACGCCGAGCCGTTGCAGCAGTGGTGTGAGGTCGCCCATGGCTCGGACTGGCTGAGCATCTCAGCGGAGCCGACCAGGTCGCCGCTGGTCACCTCGAGGCCCTCCTCGAACTGCTCCAGCCACGGTCGGAAGTCGAATCCCGAGAGCCGCTCGCGGAACACCTCGAGCACCGCCGACGCCAGCAGTCTGCGCGAGTATCTCCGTCTCGCGGCCCTCCTCGAACACCTCGAATTCGATCCGTCCCATCGACGACTGCACCGTTGAGGGCAGGTCGGAGACGCGGGGGACCGCCACCCCCTCCCCGGTGCGGAGAGCCCGCCGGACGGACGAAGCGACCATCGTCTCCTTGTTGGCGATGGTGAAGCGCACGCTCACCCCGGACCTCTGGTTGACGTGGCTCGAGGCGCGCACCTGCCGGGTGAATTCGGCGAGAACGTCCTCGAGAACCTCGGGGACCGTGATCGGGACGTCGGGCGCGGGCGGCCGGGCTTCCTGCTGCATGATCTCGATCTCGTCGGAGCGCTCCTGTGGGTAGTGGGTGCGTATCTCCGAGCCGAACCTGTCCTTGAGCGGGGTGATGATCCGGCCCCGGTTGGTGTAGTCCTCGGGGTTGGCGGAGGCGACCAGCATCACGTCGAGCGGAAGCCGGATGGTGAAGCCCCTTATCTGGATGTCCCGCTCCTCCAGAACGTTGAGCAGGGCGACCTGGATCCGCGCCGGCAGGTCCGGCAGTTCGTTGATCGAGAAGATCCCGCGGTTGGTCCTGGGAACCAGACCGAAGTGGATGGTGTGCTCGTCGGAGAGGTAGCGGCCCTCGGCCACTCGGATCGGGTCGATGTCTCCGATGAGGTCCGCAACCGATGTGTCCGGGGTCGCCAGCTTCTCGGCGAACCGCCGATCCCGGGGGAGCCAGGCGATCGGGGTCTCCCTGCCCCGCTCGGCGAGTATCCGGCGACCCTCCGCCGAGACCGGCCGCAGCGGAGAGTCGTTGAGCTCGGTCCCTGCGATCACCGGGATCTCCGGGTCGAGCAACTCGACAAGCCGGCGGATGAGACGGGTCTTCGCCTGGCCCCGCTCCCCTAGGAAGATGATGTCGTGCCCGGCAAGGATCGCCCGTTCCAGCGCGGGTATCACCGTGTCGCCGAACCCAACGATCCCGGGGAAAAGGTCGGAACCGGTGCGGAGATGCTCCACCAGGTTGTGGCGCAACTCCTCCTTGACAGTGCGATCTTCCCACCCGGAATCCTCGAGATCGCCAAGGGTGAGGGGCCGCTCGGCCGGCGTCCGGTTCACAGCGTCACGGTAGGCGTCGGTCGGAGGTAGGTGGACAAACTGGCCAGCGTGAGTCGCAGCGCTGGATACGCTGAAAGCCTGCCCAGGTCCCGATGAGCGGCCGAGCACCAACGAGGACGGGGGCGAGGGTGGGAGTCGACATAGACCAGGGAGGCAGGGTGGACTCGAGCGGGGATGCGGCGGCACGCCAAGGCCCTCTACCGACCGGCACAGTCACCTTCCTGTTCACCGACATCGAGGGGTCTACCCGGCTGCTCGATGCCCTCGGTGACGACTACGGCCAACTCCTCGGCGAACACGGGCGCATCTTGCGCGACGCCATCAGCAGCCGGGGGCGGGACCGAGGTGGGCACCGAGGGAGATTCGTTCTTCGCCGCCTTTCCAACGGCACGCGGTGCGGCGCTTGCCGCGGTGACGGCGCAGCGCGAACTGGCGCGAAACGAGTGGCCACACGGAGCATCTGTCCGGGTGCGGATGGGGCTCCACACCGGGACGGGGACCCCCGGGCCGGACGGCTACATCGGGATGGATGTCCACCGTGCCGCCCGTATCGCAGCCGCCGGCAATGGCGGTCAGGTCCTGCTCTCGGGAGCCACGGCCGAGCTGGTGCGGGACGTCCTCCCCGATGGCGTGACGCTGACCCACCTGGGGACACACGCCCTGCGCGACCTCCCCCAACCGGAGCGCCTCTGCCAATTGTTGATCGACGGCCTCGAGTCGGAGTTCCCCGCCATTCGGGCTGTCGGCGTCGGCACCGGCAACCTCCCCGCACCGCTCAACGCATTCGTCGGTCGTGAAGACGAGCTGGCTGCTCTCACCGCCCGGGTGGTCGATCGCCCACTGGTGACACTCGTCGGCTCGGGTGGCACCGGGAAGTCGCGCCTCGCCATCGAGTTGGGGCGGGCACTGAGCGAAGAGTTCAGCGACGGGGTCTGGTTCGTGGCTCTGGCGGACGTGAGCGACCCCCGGCTTGTCGCCGACACGGTGGGGAGGACTCTCGGTATCGAAGGAGGATCGAGTCGCCCCATGTTCGAGCGCCTCATCGACCACCTCCGGGGCAGGAGGCTCCTGCTGATCCTTGGACAACTGCGAGCACCTGGCAGGTGCCTGCGCCGACCTCGCGCCGGGCATCCTCGCCGGAGCGCCGGGCGTCAGGATCCTGGCCACCAGTCGCCAGCCCCTCGGTCTGGGCGGCGAGGAGTTGGTCCCGGTTGGACCGCTCCGGGTGCCGCAGCGGGAGGTGCGACCCGAACAGGCGATGAGCATCGGCGGCGGTCCAGCTGTTCATCGAGAGGGCGAAGGCGGCCAAGCCGGAGTTCACCTTCGACGACGAGGAACTGGCGCGGATCGTCGAGGTGGTGCGGGGGCTCGAGGGGATCCCGCTCGCCATCGAACTGGCTGCCGCCCGCGTCCCGGTGCTCACTCCCGGTCAGATCGCCGATCGCCTCGACGACACGTTCCGATTGCTTCGGGCGGCCAGCCCTGCGGTCGAGCCCCGGCACCGCACGCTCGAGGCAACCATCGAGTTGGAGCTACGAGCTGCTGACGCCCCCGGAGCAGCTCCTGCTGCAACGACTTTCGGTCTTCGTCGGGGGGTGCACGCTCGAGGCATGTGAGCGGGTGGTGAGCGGCGACGGTATCGACGATTTCGAAGTGCTCGACCTGATGGCCGCTCTGGTGGAGAGATCGTTGGTTGTCGCCGACACGCGAGGCATGCAGGGCAGGTACCGGATGCTGGAGACGATCCGCCGCTACGCCGCCGACCGGCTCGAGACCGACGCCGACGCCGACAAGTGGCGGCAGCGCCATGCCACCTGGTGTCTCGAGGTTTGCGTCCTGCCACCTGAGTTCACCGATGGGTACCGGGCGATCACCGACGAGATTCTCGCCATGTTCGACAGGGAACAGGACAACCTCAGGGCCGGGTTCGACTGGCTGGTCGCCCGCGGCGACGCCGAGCAGGCGCTGAAGATGATCGCCAGCCTCGGGTGGTTCTGGTACATCCGGGGGTACTGGATCGAGGGAACAGACAGGGCGCTGGCGGCGCTCGACCTGCCGGCACCGGTCCCCGACCTGGTCAGGGCGAGGGCGCTCACGGCCATTGCGATACTCGCGTTCCGTCGCGGGCTCGATTCCTCGATGTCGCCGCTCGCCGAGGAGGTGCTGGCACTCGACCGCCGGCTGGGTGATCCCGGCCCGGATCGCCTACTCGACGATGATCTCGGGACTCGCCTGCATCGCACTCGGGGATTACGAGAGGGAGTTCGCCCTCGGCGAGGAGGCCTACCGCATGGCCACCGAGGCGGGGGCAACGCTGGTAGCGGGTGCGTCACAGCTGCTCATGGGTAGGGCGGCCTCGCTGATGGGCGACTTCGAGCGCTCCATCGGGCACCAGAGGGTGTCCGAGAATCTCTTTCGCTTCCATCGGCGCCACTTGGGGAGTGGCGTCCTCTCTGTTCGGTCAGGCCAACGGCGCCCTCGGATTGGGGCGGCTCGACGAGGCCAAGGAGCTGTTGGAGGAGTCGATGGAGATCGCCCGCACCATCGGCGCCCTCGACGAGCTCGGCCCGTCGCAGCTCATCTTGGGGTATATCGCCCTGGTCCACGGGGACGAGGAGGGAGGCGAAGCGCTGCTCTCCGCCGGGTGGGAGGACATCAAGAGCAGGCGCGATTGGGGCGGAGCGCTCGCCGTAGGGATCGTCGCCCAGTTCCTGGCACTGGTCGGCCGTCAAGCCCGGGCGCGTGCCCTGCTCGAAGGGCTGTTGGAGATGGCCGAGGAGAGCGCCGACCCCAATGCTCAGGGAGCGGCCCTCGTCGCATTGGCCTGGCTCGGCGTGCTCTCCGGGGACTTGGCCAAGGCGGCCCGACGTGCCATCCAGGTGCTCGACCTCCAAGGCGCCCGAGCGGACCCCCGGGGAGTCTTCAACGGTCTGCTGGCGGCGGCACTCATCCTCCAGGCCTCGGGCGAGGTCACCGAGGGCGCCAGGCTGGCAGCAGGGGGAAGTGCCGTACTTGCCGCCGCCGATCTTCCTGTGAGAGCTATCGAGCGAACTCTCCTCAGCGGTCTGCAGACAGCCGAACCGGAAGCTTCCTTCCCCACCGATCCGGCTCTCCGCTGCCCGACTCGGCATCGAAGCTGTGACCCCATATCTGGGCGGTTGATTCCGAACCCGGGGCATCTGCCAGTATCGGCGACCGACCGACACAGGAGCCCGATTGACCAAGTTCGCCTACTTCGCGGGACACGAGCAGTGGCACCCCGAACAACTCGTCGCCCACGCCCAGCGAGCTGAAGAGGCCGGTTTCGACATGGTGGTGGTGTCGGAGCACTTCCATCCGTGGGTGGACGACCATGGGGCTGCCGGCTTCGCCTTCTCCACGATCGGGGCCATGGCGGCTGCCACCACGGGCCTGGAGTTCGCCACGGGGGTGACCACCCCGCTCTTCCGGTTCCACCCCGGCGTCATGGCGCAGGCCGCCGCCACCCTCGACCGCCTCTGCAATGGGCGCTTTCACCTCGGGGTGGGAACCGGAGAGAACATCAACGAGGGACCGCTCGGCTACCCGTTCCCCGGTTATGCGGAACGAGCGGCGCGGATGGGCGAGGCGCTGGAGATCATGCGCCGTCTGCTCGACGGCGAGAAGCTGACCTACGAGGGCAGCTACTACCGGACCGACCGCGCCAAGCTCTACTCACCGCCCATCGGCAAGGTCCCGATATGGATGGCCGCCGGTGGGCCCAAATCGGCAGAGCTTGCAGCGCGGAAGGCGGATGGGATCATCACCTCGGTCAAGTCACCGGCCGACACCATCGAGCGCGTCTGCGACCCGGCGCGCCAGGCAGCCAAGGAGGCCAACCGACCGGCGCCGTCGATCCTCGCCACGAGGTGGTCGATCTTCGCCTCGTCCCCGGAGGATGCCTGGGAGGCGCTGCTCCCCTGGCGCGGGCTGCGGGCACCGGGACGGCTCGAGGCGGTTGATCCAGCCGATCTGCGATCCAGGGCCGACGAGCTACCCCGCGACGAGGTCCTCGGCCAATACACCATCGTCTCCAGTCCTGAGGAAATCGTCGCCGCATACCGCCCACTGGTCGAGGACCTCGGCGCCGACGTGGTCACCTTTCAGATGACATCTCTCGACCAAGAGGCCCTGATCGACATGCTGGGCTCCGAGGTGCTGCCCGAGTTGCGTGCCCTGAAGTATCGGACTGAGCTCGCACCGTCTGCCGTCTGCCGTCTGCCGTCTGCCGTCTGCCGTCCGCCGTCCTAGAACCTGGCCAGATATCCCAGCAGCCTCCGCACTGCTTCGCTTTCGGCGGGCGGGTTGCCCCCGGCGCCACCGTGTTCGGCGGCCGCCTCGAGGCTGGTGCGGTCGCGCTGGAGCGCCCGGCGGATCTTCGCCACCTCGGGCGACCCCTCATCCGCAACCAGCCAGTCGTGCAAAGGTGTCGCGAACCGCGCACCGAAGGTGGCGAGCAGATCCACCTTCCATCCGTCGGGCCCGTTGCGCAGCACCCAGTCATGGCTTGCCCTTCGCCCGAGGCGGAACGGGACGGCGGCAAAGCGCACCGATCCCAGCCGGAAACGATCGGGGTCACCGACCTCCCCCTTTGACAGTTTGCGCCCGCTGAACGTGCTCAGGCTCTGCACGAATGACTCCCAGAAGGCTTCTCGGACGCCCGCCGGCGTACCCGCCTCCACGATCTCGGACGCCTCGGCCGGGTCTTCGCTCTCCACTGCTGCGAGCAGTGCGAGTTGGTCCTCATCGACCAGAGGGCTTGTTGCCGCCCAGTCCTCCCGATCGAGCGCCTCGACCAGATCGGAAACCACCGCTCGCGGTCCCGGTGGTGGGACCGTCGTGCTCGCCGCCTCCCCGTCGCCGGAGCAGCCGGCCAGCGCCAGCACCAACGCGACCAACACCGCCCGATTCCGCATACCGGCAGGCTACGGGTACGGCCGAGGCAGGTGCCAACCCAGTCGCCGCCAAAGGCGGACTCGGCTGCCAACCGGGAGCCGTCGGAGGCGGACGCGGACAGTCTCCTTACACTGAGCGCATGCCCAAGATCGACGGTGGCTGGCTGGTGCGCGCCATCGCAATCGGGCTGATCGCCGGGTTTCTCGCCGGACTGTTCGGAGTGGGAGGCGGCATCGTGGCGGTGCCCGGACTGGTCCTCCTGCTCGGGCTCACCCAGCATCGGGCCCATGCCACCTCGATGGCGGCGATCCTCGCCACCGCCACTGCCGCCGCCATCACGGCCGGCCTCGCCGGCTCGGTGGATTGGGCGGTCGCCGCCGTGCTCGCCTGCGGGTCGGCCGTCGGCGCCTATATCGGCGCCAGGCTGCTCGATCACATCCCCGAGGTCTGGCTCGCCGTGGCCTTCAGCATCCTGGCCACCGTCTCGGCGGTGAGGCTGTTCATAGGATCCGGTGACGAGTCACCCCCGACGACGTCGGTCGATTGGTCACCCTGGCTGGTGGTGTCGCTCGTGCTCGTAGGTCTCGTGGCGGGGACGCTTGCTGCACTGCTCGGCGTCGGCGGCGGGATCATCTACGTGCCTGCGATGGTCCTCCTACTCGGGCTCAGCCAGCACGTCGCCCAAGGATCGTCGCTCGCCGCCATCATCCCCACCGCCGTCGTAGCAACGCTGACAAACATGCGGGCAGGAAGGGTCGACAAGCGCGCCGCCGTCGTGGTGGGTCTCGCCGGTATCACCGCCGGCGTGGCCGGGGTGCAATTGGCACTACGCATCGAGGGCCTGGTGCTGCAACGGATGTTCGCCGTGCTTCTTGTGCTCGTCACCATCCAGATGCTGCTCAAGGTGGTGCGTTCATCCCGGCAGCCGGCCGTCGCGGACGAAGGCTGAGCGGGCCACCGGGTCGGTCAGCCCGGCGGTCCGGTACAACACGACGAGATAGACGAGCCCGACCACCTCGAGCACCCAAGTCCACGGGGACATCAAAGAGGCAACTACCGACGGCCAACCCCCGCCACCTGCGTCAGCAGGAAACTCGACGCCGAGCACCGGCCAGAACAAGACCTCGGGTTCGGTCCACATGGCGTCGAGAGCGAGGTGGAGCAGCATGCCGATGGCCACCGCCATGAATGCCCGCCTCCTCCGGCCGCGCCGAGTGGCGAGTAGAACCACCGTCATGACGGCGGCCGATACCGCCAGGGTGTGAGCCACCGTCCGTCCGGCGGGGAAGGTGTCGGGGAAGAGGAGGGTGAGCGGCTTGTCGATCAGGTTGGGAAGCACTGCTCCAAGAGCCAGCAGGCGCAGGTCGACTTTCGGGTCCCGGTAGACGACCCTGAAGACGAGCACCGCCATCCCGATGTCCCAGAAGAGCACTTCGGCGCAGGGTCACCGCCCGTCGAGGGCGGCATTGGCCAAGGAGTCGGCGACGGTGTTGCTCTCTCTCGGGACGTGCTCCAACCGGACCGACCGGAACCCGGCCAGCAGCGCGGTGGCCTTGCGGTGGAGCGGCACCAGGCCCGGCGCCTTCACCCGGTAGCGGCCGGTGAGCTGACGTACCAGGAGCTGGCTATCGGCGCGAACCACGAGTTCGTCCGGATCGAACTCGCTTGCGGCCTCCAGCCCATCGATGACCGCCTGGTACTCGGCCACGTTGTTGGTGGCGACACCGAGAGGGCGGCTCATCATCGCCACCGGCCGTTCCTCTCCCTCCTCGTAGAGCACGGCGCCTATCGCAGCGGGCCCGGGGTTGCCCCGGGCTGCACCATCGGTATAGAGGACATACCGGCCCGACATCAGCGGGGGCAACGCATCACGGCACGACGATGCGGCGGCAATGGACGCAGCGGGGCGGGTCCTCGGCGAGCGCCTCGATCAGCTCAGCGGGTGACAACCGGAGGTGGCACCCCCCACATACCCCATCGATCAGTCGTGCGATCGCCACCGGGTCACGCTGGCGGAGACGTTCGTAGAGAGCCGCCAGCGGGTCGGGCACCAGCGGTGCGATGTCGTTCTTACGTGCCTCCTTGGCGGCGATCTCGACGTCGATGACCTTCCATTCGGAGGCGACCGCCCCCTCGAGCGTCGCCTCGAGCTTGCGAGCGGCCTCCAACTCGGTGCGGCTGGCGACGGCGATCCCCTCGAGAGTTTCCCGCTGGTCGAGCAACTCGAGCACGCCCTCCTCCATCGTGGTGCGCCGGGTCCGCAGCGACTCGACCTCGTGCTGCATGTTCCCGGTCTCCCGGGCACTCATCCCACCCGCGTAGAGCCGTCGCTCTTCCTGGGTGAGCTTCTGCTCGAGCAGCCCAAGCTCCCCCTCTGACTTGTCGAGCGCCAACTCCGCCTGCTTGAGCTCGGCTTCCTCCGTCTCGAGGCGGGCAGCGATCCCCTGGGCTGCCTCGTGCGCCACCCGGTACTGCTCCAGCTCGGGGAGGCTCTGACGGCGATGCAGCAGCCGGTCGATCTCGGAGTCGACCGCCTGCAGGTCGAGCAGGTCGGCCAGACTGCGCAGCTCCTGCATCAGCGAAGGTCCCTCCAGGGTGTCGGATCGAGATGGGTGAGGTCGATGGCTCCGGGCTCCATCGACCGGATGGCAGCGTACAGCGCCCTGATACCGGGACGCTCGGTGGCGGTGTGACCTGCATCGATCACCGCCACCCCTCGCTCGACGGCGGACACGGTCGAATGGTGACGGACATCACCGGTGACGACGGCGTCGGCGCCGGCGGCGATGGCCGCCTCGAGCAGATCGCCACCCGATCCGGGTACGGCGGCCACCCGCCGCAGCGGCCGCTCGGGGTCTCCCGCCACCCGTAGTCCGACCGTCCCGAGCCTGTCCGCCACGAGCCCGGCGAATTGTCGCAAGCTGTTCACCGGCGCTGTCCCCACCCTCCCCACAAATCCCACGTTGGAGACCGTCGGGATCACATCGAAGGCGGGCTCCTCGTAGGGGTGCGCCGCCACCATGGCGGCCAGGACCGCGTCGCGCCGCGAGGCGGGGGCCACCATCTCGACCCGCACCTCAGGGGCGAGCGTCGCCGACCCAGCTTCTCCGACGACGGGGTTGGATAGCTCGCCGCCGAGGAAGCTGCCCGAGCCGGGCGTGCGGAACGAGCAATGGGTGTACCGCCCGATCCGGCCGGCGCCGGCTTCGGCCATGGCCTCCACCAGCGCATCGACCGACTCCGACGGGGCGAACGTGACCACCTTGACCGTCGGACCGGCCTCGATCGGTCCGAAGGGGGCGGGGTCCCCGAGCCCGAGGGCGTCGCAAAGGGCATCGGCGGCTCCGCCTGGGACCGCATCCCAGTTGGTATGGACCACGGCCAAGGCGACCCCACCGGCAGCTAGCCGGAGCGCTCTGCCCCCAGGTCCCTTCCCGGCCACGAGCGAGGTGACGGGGCGGAAGAGCAGCGGGTGGTACGAGACGAGGAGAGCCGGACGCTGCCGACCGGACAACACGGTGTCGATCACCGCATCGGTCACCTCGTGGCATACCGCAACCGGCCCCGCGCCGGCCTCCGGATCGCCCAATTGCAGACCGACCGGGTCCCAACCCGCCGCCTTGTCCGGAGGGGCCAGCGCGCTCAGCGCTGCCAGCGTGTCGCCCACCGTGGTCCGTTCCACGACCTCACTCTCTCCGAAGCTGGCCCGGCCCGCAAGTACGGTGCGCCCATGCCCTCTTTGATCTGTTCGTCATGCTCGACCCGATACTACATCGTCCGCCCTGCGTGGAACCTGCGAGCGGTGTGGCTCGCCGCTCCTCTGTGAGTACGAGATCGACCCGGTCGACCCAGCGGTGCTCGACACCCGGCCCCATTCGATGTGGCGGTATTCCGAGGTGCTCCCCCAGGCCGACCCAGTGACTCTCGGTGAAGGGTGGACCCCGCTGGTTCCTGCGGGCGAAAACGTCTGGGTCAAGGACGAATCGGTCAACCCAACCGGGTCGTTCAAGGACAGGGGGATGGCGATGGCGGTGACCATGGCGCGTCACCTTGGAGCCGTGTCATTGGCGGCGCCATCGGCAGGCAACGCCGCGGTTGCTCTGGCGGCGTATGGGTCGGCCGCCGGCCTCCCGGTAACCGTGGCGCTCCCCGACGACACCCCGTCGTGGTTCGTCGAGAAGGCCCGGGCTCATGGTGCTTCGGTGCACCTCGTCGAGGGCACCATCGGTGATGCCGGGACCTGGCTGCGCAACAACCGCCCGATCGATGCCCTCGACGTCTCGACGCTGCGCGAGCCATACCGGGTCGAGGGCAAGAAGATCATGGCCTACGAGCTTTGGGAGCAACTCGGTCGATCACTCCCCGATGTGATCGTCTACCCGACCGGTGGCGGTACCGGTCTCATCGGGATGTGGCGCGCCTTCGGCGAGATGGAACGGCTGGGATGGGTGGGGCCGGAGCGTCCCCGCATGGTGTCGGCACAGGTCGCCGGGTGTGATCCGGTGGTCAGGGCCTTCAAGGGGCTCGACGCAGTCTCACCCAGCGCCGATGTCTCGCCCACCGGACTCCGGGTTCCGACACCGCTTGGACTCGACCTGTGTGTCGCCGCCTTGAAGTCCAGCAACGGGACTGCCATCTCGATCGAGGGAGCCGAGATGTGGGAAGCCGCCGCCGACATGGCGGCCACAGTCGGGGTCGACGCCGGACCCGAGAGCGGGGCAGCCTGGGCTGTTTTCACACGGCTTCAACAACAGGGTTGGATCGAGAGCGCTGACCGTGTCGTCGTCTTCAACACCGGTTCGATGACGCCATATGAACCCCTCTTTTCCAATTAGACGGTTCTCAAAAGGGAGGGGTATCGTCTTGTTCAACGTATTGAAGGAGAGGCGGACGTTCGATGAGGGGTAACAAGATTCTGCAGCGGTTCCTCGTTTTGGTCGCTTTGTTCGGGGTGCTGGCCACGAGCGCGACCGCCAACGCCCAGGAGGACCCCACCGAGTTGGCGCCGTTCGGTACCACCGATGACGGCGTCGTCGAAGTCATTCCGTCATCAGCCACTCCGCAGGCGAACGAGATCTACGGGTGGGAGTCGCTCGGGATCGTGGCGGGCGGTGCGCAGATGCGCCGCCACTCCCTGGGTGCCGACCGGCTCGAGGTGTGGATCTGCAATGTCGGCGGTCCTTACAGCCTCACGCCAAACCAGGTGGCCAACAAGCTCGACAACGAGCTTGGCCCCTATTTCGACTCTGTGTCAGAGGGCCGCTACCAGCCGAACTTCGCTGCGGGTGGCACCCTCAACGGCAGCAGTTCCTCCGATTGCCTCGGTGGCATCAATCAGACCAGCAATGCCAATGGTGTGATCGTGGTGGAGAACGGCTACGTCGGATCAGCACTCGGTGGGCCCGGCCTTCTCTGCAACGCCGGAGGAAGCTGTCCCGAGGCGCCGGACACCTTCCCCGCCAACAGCCGCTACGTGCTCGCTGGCGCCGAGACGGTCAACGACGGCGCCGCCCAGGACAACGGCTTCACCTCGGCTCTGGTGTCGGTGATCGCCCACGAAGTCGGGCACACCCTCAACTTCCCCCACTCCTACTCCGGGCAGACCTTTGTCAGCGGCCAGCTCTGGGAGTACGACAACCCCACCGACAACATGAGCGGGAACCTCACCAACGCGAACGGCTCACCGAGCGAGACTCTCGCCGAGCCCTACCAGTCGATGGGCTTCAACCGGTATGCAGCCGGATGGCTCAGCCCCGACGACGTGATGGTCTACCGCGGGGGTCCCCGCTCGATCAAGGTCTACAAGGCTGGGAACAACGGCCGGCAACTCATCGTGCTCCCGCAAGGCGCCCAGGGCTTCTACGTGGCGCTCGAGACCAGGCTCCCGAGCACGTACGACCCGGTGCCCGGGCCGGCTAGGGGGCTCCAGGCGCACACCGTTGACCAGCGGAAGTCGGCCTGTGCCGACGACCCGCGGGCAGACACACTCTCCGCCTGCTTCAGCCTCTTCCGAGAGCACAAGCAGCGCCCCCCCAGCCCTTATGCCGCTGACCACACCCTCAAGGTGGGCGACGTCCGCACCTATGGGGCGTTCCAGGTCACGGTCACAGGCAAGACCAGCGAGTTCATGAGGGTCGAGCTGCTGGGGTTCTCCGACATCATCGGCAACACCTTCACCAAGGAGATCCTCTGGCTCGCCGACGAGGAGATCACGCTGGGTTGCAACCCGCCGGCAAACGACAAGTTCTGTCCCGAAGACCAAGTGACTCGTGGCCAGATGGCGTCGTTCCTCGCCCGGGCGCTCGACCTGCCAAAGGCGAATCGCGACTTCTTCACCGACGACGAGGGAAATGCCCACGAGGGGAACATCAACCGCCTCGCCGCGGCAGGGATCACCGAGGGGTGCACAACCGCCACGACCTTCTGCCCCGACGACAGCGTCAGCAGGGCGCAGATGGCGTCATTCCTCGCCCGGGCGCTCAACCTGCCCAAGGCGAACAGGGACTACTTCAACGACGACGAGGGGAACACCCACGAGGCCAACATCAACCGTCTGGCCAAGTCGGGGATCACCCAGGGCTGCAACAGCGCCAACACGCAGTTCTGCCCAGAGGACTCTGTGACGCGCGGACAGATGGCGGCCTTCCTCTACCGGGGACGGAGCAAGTTCTAAGGAGGAGACGGGCCCGGCCGATAACGGGCGCCCATGAGCTGGAAGGAGCACTTCTCCCGGTTCATGGGCGCCGACCCCCAACGACTCCACCTCGCCGCCCACAGCCATCATCCCTGGCCGGACGTCAGCTTCGAGGCACAGCAACAGGCGTGGCAGGACGCCGCCGTCTGGATGGACAACAAATGGGGACTGATCTTCGGAGAGGTGATCCCCCAGGCCCAAGGGCATGTCGCCAGGTTGCTCGGTCTCCCCGACCCCAAGACCATCGCCTTCGCCCCCAACACCCACGAGCTGGTCCTGAGGCTGCTCTCCGCCCTCCCTCGGCCGACCCGGATCCTCACCACCGACTCCGAATTCCACAGCTTCGCCCGCCAGTCGCGCCGGCTCGAGGAGCAGGGTTGGGCGATCGTGACCCGGATCCCGCTCGAGCCGCTCGACTCTTTCCCCGATCGCTTCTCCCGGGTGGCGGCAGCCGGCGGTCACCACCTCGTCTATTTCTCGCACGTCGCCTACGACTCGGGGTACGTCGTCCCGGATCTCTCCGCTGTGGTCAACGCCGTTCCAGATCGATCTACCGCGGTGGTGATCGACGGCTACCACGGGTTCATGGCGCTCCCCACCGATCTCGGCGCCATGGCGGAGCGCTCCTTCTACACGGCGGGTGGGTACAAGTACGCCATGGCGGGCGAAGGGGTTTGCCATCTCCATTGCCCGCCCGGGTTCGCCGATCGCCCGGTGGACACCGGCTGGCTCGCCGGGTTCGGGGCGCTCGAGGAAGGCACTGGCCTAGAGGTCTCCTACCCGGCTGACGGTGGGAGGTTTTTCGGCGCCACCTTCGACCCGAGCGGGCTCTACCGGTTCAACGCCGTGCAACGCTGGCTGGCAGCGCTGGGAACCGACGTGGATGCCATCCACGGTCATGTCGCCGCCATCCAGGTGGCGCTGCTCGAACTGCTCTCTACCCATCCCATAACGGGGCTCGACCTCGGCGAGCTCATCCCCGATCGGACCGCCCCGCAGCGGGGGCATTTCCTCACCTTCCGGACTCCGCATGCCGGCGCCATGCAACGACGACTCCTCGACCACCGGGTCATCGTCGACGCCAGAGGCGACCGGTTGCGGATCGGCCTGGGGATCTACCACGACCTCGACGACGTGGCGATGATCCACCAGCGGTTGGAGGCTGCCCTCGGCTAGTACGGCGCAGCTACCGTCGCCCATCGAGTCGGAGGAGCCGATCCAGTGCTGCGGGTGATCAAGCCGGACCAGAGGGTGGAGGACCTCGCCAGCGGCGCCATGCTCCGCCAGGCCGCCATTGCCGGGGCAACCACCGGCGCCGAACGGCTCTGGGTCGGTTACGTGGAGCTGCCACCCGGGTCGAGTTCGGCGGTCCACCACCATGGAGTGGCCGAGAGCGCCATCTACGTCATTTCGGGGCAGGCGCGTTTCATATCGGGCGAGACGCTGAGCGAAGTCCAGGACGCCGACCCGGGCGACTTCGTATGGGTCGGCCCCCACGAAGTCCACGTCGAGCTCAACCGGAGCAATACCGAGCCGGTTCGGATGGTGGTGGCCCGCTCCACCCAGGAGGGGATCGTGATCAACATCGACCCCCCACCGGGGTGGGTCGCCTCCGGTGTGAGCCTGGAGCGTGGTTCGTACTCTCAGTACCGGGGAACTGAATCGGGCGGTCCTCGAGCGCCAACTGTTGCTGCGACGTCGCCGGCTCGGTGTCGATCGGGCCGTGGAGCGGGTTGCCGGGCTGCAATCGCAGTACGCCCCGTCCCCCTACATCCGGTTGTGGTCGAGCCTCGAGGGCTTCACCCTCGGCGCCCTGACCAGCGCCCTGGAGAGACGGCGGGTGGTCCAGGCCACCTTGATGCGCTCCACCATCCACATCGTGTCGGCGCGGGACTTCTGGCTGCTCGCCGCCGGTGTCGGTCCATCACTCCAGGAGTGGCGGCTGCGGGCTCAGGGTGGAAGCGGTGATGAGCGGCCTCGACCTGGAAGCAGCGCAGCTTGCGGTCCGGGCCAAGCTCGCCGGGCGGGTGTGGCCCCGCAAGGAACTCGACGCCGTTCTCGGCGAGCAGGGGTCCTCGGTTTGGTCCGGCATCTGGGTACCGATGGTCCGAGTGCCACCCTCGGGTACGTGGGAACGGCGTCGCGCCGATCATTTCCAGCTGGCGGAGGAATGGTTGGGGCCATCGGATGCCGACGAAGAACGCGGGTTGGAGCACCTGTTGCGCCGCTACCTCGGCGGGTTCGGTCCGGCGACCATTGGCGACGCCGCCTCGTGGGCCGGTGTGCCTGCCGGCAAGCTCGCCGAAGCTGCGCCAGCGACTCCACCTGCGAAGGCTGCGCGGTCCCGACGGCACCGAGTTGATCGACCTGCCCCGCGCTCCTCTGCCCCGTGCCGAAACGCCGGCTCCGCCGAGGTTCATCGGCACATGGGACGCCGCCCTCCTCGTCCACTGCCGGAGGGCGGTGATCATCCCCGAGGAGTACCGCCCCCGCATCTTCCACACCAAGGCTCCGCAGTCCTACCCCACGTTCCTGGTGGACGGATCGGTGCGTGGCACCTGGAAATCGGAACGGTCGGGGGCCAGGGCGATACTGAGAATCGAGCCGTTCGAGCCCATCCCGCGCCGTACCGTCGGACCGTTGAAGGAGGAGGCCGCCGCCCTCGTTCGGTTTGTCGAACCCGACGCCGAGCGCCACGAGGTGGCTCTCCAACACCTGGCTGAAGACGGTTTGGCGTCACTCAAGGGGCCAGGACCGCGTCCGGTGACGCCAAAACGGATAGCCTCACCGGCCAACGGGTCGACGAGGAGGTGCCCATGTGCGTCAGCAGTCTCCACCGGCACGATGAAGGCGTTAGCCGCCGAGGATTCCTCAAGGCAGGAGCCGCTGCCGCCCTGGGAGCGGCGGCCACCGTGGCCGGCCCTGTTGCCCCGGTCATGGCCGCCCGTGGAAAGCGCGATCGGATCGCGGACCTGACCCACGTCTTCGCCGAAGGCTTCCCGATGTACGTCGGGCCCAACCCGTCGCGGAACCACTGGCCACGTTCGAGGAAGACGGCTTCTACTCGCAACTCTGGACCATCGCCGAGCACTCCGGTACCCATGTCGACGTCCCTGGCCACTTCGTCGAGGGAAACCGACTCGCCCACCAACTGACACCAGACGAATTGATGGCGCCGCTGGCCGTAATCGACATCTCCGACCGCGCAGCCGTCGATCCGGACGCTGCTGTCACTGTCGCCGACATACGCGGCTATGAGCGCCGTTATGGGCGGATCCCTCGGGGAGCGCTGGTTTGCGAATACTCGGGATGGGAGGTTCGGGTGGGCGACGAGGCGGCTTACCGCAATACCGGACCCGACGGGCTGTTCCATTTTCCCGGGTTCAGCGGCGAGTCGGTCGAATTCCTTCTCGACCGAAGGCAGATAACCGGCATCGGCGTGGACACTCTCAGCCTCGACATCGGTGCCTCGACCACGTTCGAGGTCCACGTGACGCTGCTCGGGGCCGACCGCTTCGGGGTGGAGAACATGGCCAACCTGAGCGGCGTTCCCCCGAGCGGGGCCACTGTGTTCGTTGGTCTCGTCCCTTGGGAGAACGGCTCGGGCGGACCCTGCCGAGCCGTCGCCACGTGGTGATCAGCGTGGCTTGACCAGCGGACGGAGGGCATCGACAGCCGCCTCGACGTGCTCGTCGGTGTTGTAGACGTGGAACGAGATACGCACCTCACCGGCGCGCACCGCGGCGGCGATGCTCCTCTTAGAGAGAATCGCCTTCACCGTCTGTGGAGCGTCCGATGTCGGCACCCCGAGGACCGAGGATCCAGTTGGTTCCAGCCCGAGCGCATCCGCCGCCTTCGTTGCCAGCCCGACACACCACGCTTCACGATCGGCAGCCGCGATGGAGCCGAGCAGTTCGAGCGAGCACCGCGCTCCGGCCCAAGGGTGCCAGGCAAGGGATACGTCGAGCCCGATGGCACCGTCGGCGAGGTCGTCGAGTTCGGTGGTGAAGAAGTCGGCGCCGGGCCGGAGCCCGCGCCAGGATGCCGTCAGGGCTGGAGGTACTCGGGCTTCTTCCCCGAGGTGGAGGAACGCCACCCCCCTTGGGCAGAGGAGGTGCTTGTAGGCGGCGGCGACCACGTAGTCGATCTGGAGCCGGTCGGCATCCAGCGGAAGGATCCCGGCCGAGTGGCTGGCGTCGACTATTACCTGTGCCCCCACCGAACGGGCCGCCGCAGCCAGCACTGAGAGGTCCTGGGTGGCGCCGCCGTTCGAGCGCACATGGCTGGTGGCGACCAATGTGACGGTGTCATCGATCGCGTCGGCAAGGGACGCGAACGAGGCGGTCCGCACCTCGGCTCCGGCGAGCCGAGCCGCAGCCACCAGCGGAAGCGATAGCGAGGTGAACTCCCCATCTGGGAGAAGCACGACCGACCGGGCATCGAGTGTCGCCCCCACCAGCGCCACGGCCACCGACACCGCGGGCATCAGCGCCACCCTGCTGGGATCTCCACCCAGAAAGGGTGCGATCAACTCACGGCATGCTTCCCCCGCCGGCTCCCAATCCTCCTCGTACGCCGCGGTGCCCGACCACCATGCCGCAGCCGCCTCCACCAGGGCGTGGAGGGTGGCGGTGGGCGGAAGCCCGTATGTCGCCGTGTCCAGGTAGACCTGACGGGTCGGAGCGAACAACTGGAGCAGCTCGCGGCTGCCGGGTTGAAGGGCAGGGCCGGTCATCGGATACCGTTCTAGCCGTTTAGTGGTTGGCCATCGGGAAGGGATGCGACTTGAGCGGTGACCATGCCATCCCCACTGGGCCAGTCCCCACTGGGCCATTCCCGGCTGGGTCGACCCGGAGACCTATAGCGCGATCGTGGCAGCAGAGGGTGGCCGGATCGCTGCCGTGGCCAGAGAAGGGCCGCTCGACGCCAAGGTGCCCCACATGAAGCGGTGGCGGATGCAGGACGTGGTCGCCCATCTTGGTGGTGTCCACCGGTGGGCGACTCAGATCGTCTCGACCTGCTCGTGGGACGGTTCCGGTTTTCACCGCGGCCGTGACGAAGGGGAAACGCTGATCAGAGTGGTTCGAACAAGGTGTCGAGGATCTGACCGCAGCACTCGAGGCGGCCGACCCCACGGCGAAGTGCCCCAACTTCTCACCGGGTAGCCCACAGGTCGCCGGTTTCTGGAGGCGGCGCCAGGCACACGAGACCACCATCCACCGCTGGGACGCCGAGTCGGCGAGCGGTTCCGTCAGCCCGATACTCCCCCTCGTCGCCACGGATGGGATCGACGAACTGCTCCACACATTCACCCGCACCCGGGGCCATCAGGTGCTCGACGACGTGTTGGAACTGTTGACCACCGACACCGGCGCGGCATGGACCGTCACACCGGCTGCGAATCCCGGTCGGGTCGAGGTGGTGCGGGGCAAGCCGGTCGGTGCGGCGGCGACGGTCTCCGGCCCCGCCGAGGACCTAGTTCTGGCGTTGTGGCACCGGCTCCCAATCGAGGAAACTGCGCTGTCGATCACCGGCCAGACCGATACCGGCCTCGACTTCGTCAACGGCCCGGTGACCTCGTAGCCGAGCGATGGCCTCAACGGCACCAGCACCACGTATCGCCTGGGCGGTGAACCGCCTGCACCTCGGCGGCGCCGAGCAGATCCTGGAGGTGGGGTGCGGTCATGGTGTGGCCGTCAGCATGATGTGCTCGCAGATCACCACTGGGCATGTCCTGGCGATCGACCGGTCCGCAGCCATGGCAGAGATGGCGACCAGGCGCAATGGCGCCAATATCGCCGCTGGGAAGGCCACGATCCGAGCGGGATCGCTCTTGGATGTTGATCTGGGACCGCATGCGTTCGACCGTGTGCTTGCCATCAACGTGCCAGACCTGACCCGGTCACCCGAGATCGACCGAGTGACCAGTCAGCTGAGGGCCGGGGGCGAACTCCACGTCGTGATGCAGAGTCCACCCGGGAGCAGCCTCAAGGTCGGTGCGGCCGAGATCGGCAACGCGCTTGAACAACACAACTTGACGGTCACCGATCTGACGACGACCGCCATCGGGGAGATCGAGTCGGTCGGTGCGATCGCCGTACCGAAAAGCTGACGCCGATCAGGCCAAGCCGAACCAGGGCTCGCGGGCAAGCTCCCCCTCGAGGATCTGGCGGTCCTCGGGGTCGGTGAGCGCTGCGGTCAGCTCGACCGCCTTGGCTCGATGCTGCTCGGCGGCGGCTCGGTCCCCTAGGGCGGCGAGGGCGCGGGCCAGCGCCTCATGGCCAAACGGCTCGTCCCATGCCTCCATCACCTCGGGGTGCGTCGCGACCAACTCCAGGCAGCGGCGGGCATGCCGGGCACCCAACTCGTACTCGCCGATGGTCACCGCTACACGGGAGATGAGGTGCTCACCTCTGGCATGGTTCGCCTCGTTGCCAACCTGGATCCAGTGGTATGCCGATGCGTATGCGGAGTAGAGGAGGCGCTCCTTTGTCTCCACCGAGCTGTCAGATCCGACCGACGGGTCCTCGATCGCATCCCACATCCCGTTGTTGAGTTGAACCCCGAACCAACGGTGGAGATCCCTCTCCTCGATCATCCGCTCCCCCACCTCGGCGCTCATCTGGTTCCAGCCATCGAACCCGTACTCGCGCGCCAGGACGAACTGGGCGTCCCGGAGAGCCAGATCGTCCCACCCGCTCTCACCCGGGTCGCGTTCCCAGCGGGCGACCCGGCGCCGCGCCTCACGGTCTCCGGCGCGAGCCGCCCGACGAAGCTCCTTGGCCTGCTTCTTGAGCTGGGTGATCGTCGCCTGGGGTGGAAGCTCCCGCACCGCTTCTGCGGTCATTTCGACCTTCCTTCCTCACCGGTGTCCGCTGATCCCGGGCGGAAGAAAGATCGCCTGGTGAAAAGGTCGATCGGGTGAGCTCAGCTCTTGCCGCGGACCAGAGGCGCCCCGACGCGCACTGCAGGCGACTGTAGTCAGGCGGTGGTGCACTCCCAGACGCCGATGCTCCACAGCATCCGGCTGCCTCGTTGGGTGACGTGAACCATGCCTTGGCGCACCAACTTGGCGAGGACCTCGCTGTCGGCGAGCGCCTGCGGCAATGGGACGACCCGCTCCGCCAGCCGGCGCATCGAGCCGAACAGATTGCGGGCCGCCGAGATGAGTGCCGACTCGTCCTGGATCGAACCAGCAGGGAGGAGAAGCCTTCCCGAGGTCTGCAGCCGCTCGATGGCGCCGCGGAGCATGCGGATGGGAAGCTCGATGCCACTGGGACCGCCGCCGGTCCCGCTCCAGAACCAGCCGCTTTCTCGCGCCAGGTCGTCGGGGATGCCCGACACGTCGCCCACGATCAGGTCGGCGCGCACGTCGGCCGGTATCGGGTCGAAGAGGTCACCTTGGAGAAACTCGATGCTGTCGGCCACGCCGTGCCTCTCGGCATTGCGAGACCCGATCTCGACCACGTCCGGAGCGGTGTCGGTGGCGTACACCTTCCGTGATCCGAGCTTGGCGGCGAGGATGGCCAGCACCCCCGATCCGGTCCCGACGTCGATGACCGTGTCGTTGGGGGAGACCGTCATGTTGTCGGCCAGCATGCGGGTGACCGTGCTTGGTCGGAAGGTGGTTTCGGAAACCTCGAGTTTGAGCGGACCGACCTGTGTGTTGAATGTGAGTTCGTCCACCATTGGCTCCTTGTCGGGTTCAGGTGGGATGGCATAACGATACGCCATCCAAATCGCTGAATGTTGCGCCAGCGGCGCGAGACATCAGCCGGAGCCGGTGCCAGCCGTCGAAGCCAGGCTCAGTCTACCGGTAAATGTCGCCGTTGAGGTACTTGAGCCCCGAGTCGGGCTGGACCGTCACCACCCGGTGACCACGCCCCAACCTCTTGGCCAGGCGGAGTGCGGCGACCAGGTTCGCCCCGCCCGATCGCCCGGTCCAGATGCCCTCGAGGCGCGCCGCCCGCCTCGCCATCGCCCCGGCGTCGGCGGTGGAAACGGTGATCACCTCATCCCACCCGCGGTTCTCGAGGAGCGGCGGGATGAACCCGACACCGCCACCCTCGATGTGGTGGGTCCCGGCCGGACGACCCGACATCACCGCGGACTCTTCCGGTTCCACGGTGACTCGCAGCATCTCGGGCCAGCGCTCCCGGAGGGCTGTGCTCGCCCCGAGGAAGCACCCCCCGACGCCGACGTATGCGCAAAAGGCGTCCACCGGTCGATCACCGAGTTGATCGACGATCTCCACGCCCACCTCGCGGTAGCCGTCGAGCGCATCCCTGTTGTTGAACTGATCGGTGGGGAATCCGCCCGTCTCGGCGACTATCTCCGCCGCCCTCGCCATCATCCGTGGGATCAGATCGGGGGTGATGCCTTCGGGGCTGTCGATGATGTCGAGCTCGGCACCAAACACCGCCATCGTTCGCAGCTTCTCTTCTGAGAAGGCGGTGGAGCTGACGATCCGCAGCGGGTATCCCTTGATTGAGCAGACGAAAGCCAGCGAACTGCCGGTCGAGCCGCCGGTGTACTCGACCACCGTCTGTCCTGGCTGCAGCCGGCCGTCGCGCTCGGCGCCCTCGATCATGGCGAGCGCCATGCGGTCCTTGTAGCTGCCGGTGGGGTTGGCCGCCTCGAGCTTGACCCAGACTTCGGCGTCGTCTGCACCGGTCAGTGACGACAACCGAACAATTGGCGTGTGCCCTATACCGGCCAGGGCGCCGATGCGCTCGGTGACTGCCATCGATCGATTGTGCCACGGTGCCGACCACCTCTCACCGCAGCCGTTCCGCAGGTAGCGTCGCTCTGGTGGCTGACCCGATCCCAGGGACCCGGTGGCTCAGTTGCGCCGGATCTGTCTCGAACTCCCTGGAGTGACCGAGCGGCTCAGTCACGGAGAGCCGACCTGGTTCGTCAACGAGAAGACAACTGTGGTGACACTCGATGACCACCACCATGGCGCCGACCACCTGGGGTTCTGGTGCCCTGCCGGCCCGGGAGCGCAGGAGCACCTGATCGAGCGCGACCCGGAGCACTTCTTCCGTCCTCCCTATGTCGGTGTGCGCGGCTGGATCGGGGTGCGCATCGACCAGCACCCCGACTGGAACGAAATCGCCACCATCGTCGAGGACGCCTACCGCCTGGTCGCCCCGAAACGCTTGGTCGCGCTCCTCGAGGGGTGAGAGGCGCCGGCGGCGCTGGGCGTATTCTCCCGGCATGGCGTACAACCAGGGTCTCGCCGACGACCTACGGGCCATGCTGGGAGAGCATCGAGGGCTCACCGAACGCGAGATGTTCGGAGGCATCGGCTTCATGATCAACGGGAACATGGCGGTCGGCGTCAGTGGCGACGATCTCATGGTCAGAGTGGGCAAGGAATCCCACGATGAAGCGCTCACCAAGCCGGGCGCCCGGGACTTCGACATGGGCGGGCGGGCGATGCGCGGCTGGGTCCTCGTTTCCCCCGAGGGATTCGCCACCGAACAGGATCTGGGACGCTGGGTCGACCAGGGCGTCGCCTTTGCCTCGAGTCTCCCGCCCAAGTAGCGAACCCGACATGGAGTCGCAGCCACGCATTGGGTTGGCAGCGATCGCTCGATCACCAGGGGAGGCTGGGCTGGGCGCTGAGCCAGTCCTCGATTCGGTCAACGGTGTTCTCGTACCCGAGGCGCGCCATCGAAGCAACATCCTCGAAGTCGAGCATGCCCCGCCCGGATGCCTTCAGGTCCAGATAGAGGTCGGTTACCCCGTCCCGCACCAGACGGTCGCGGTCTCGGAAGGCGCCCAATGAACTCGACCGGAAGAGAATGGCGGTTATTCGGGGCAGATCGCGGCTGCGGCGCATGCGGTGCCGGATGGCGGTCCAGCCGGTCACCGACAACCCGTAGTCGAACCTCACCCGCGGACCGCTCAACGGAGCGACGTCGACGGCGATCACTGTCCCGCTCGGATTGGAGATCCTCATCTCGTCGGCGGGGAGGTTGTTGAGGGCGCCACCGTCCACGAGGAGGTCGTCACCGTACGGGACGGGAGGGAGCACCCCGGGGATGGCGACACTGGCACGCAGCGCGGTGACCAGGTCGCCCCTGCGGTGGACCACCGGGACCGACCGGGTAAGACTCGCCGAAACACAGAAATAGCCGAGCCAGAGGTCCTCGATGGCCAGCTCGTCGTATATCTGGCGCATCGACCTGGTGATGCGCCGTCCGGCGATGACCGACACCAGCGGGGGCGTGTAATCGAGAAGACGGGCGAACTGGCGCTGAACCAATGGCACCATCTCGTCAGGCGGCACCTCCATCGCCGGAAGCGTCGCCATGATCGATCCGATGCTCGTCCCCCCGACGAGGTCGATGGGAATCCCCGCCTCGACGAGCGCCTTCATCACCCCGACGTGGGCAAACCCGCGGGCACCCCCGCCGCCGAGCACCAGACCTACTCCCCGGCCGGCAAGGAGCCTGGCCAACCTCCTCATGTCGGCGACACGCCCGTGACGCACGTGGTGGACCTCCTCGATGGGACGGTCCCGCAGCCACCCCCGGCTCGTTTGACCACCACTCCCGTGGAGCAGGACCAGGCTGCGCCGCGGTGGGCGAGCCCGATGCGTCATCGCCGCCACCTGCCTCTCCACGGCGCCCGGCGACGGATCTGAACCGGCGCTGGTGACCAGGAGCAGGTGGTCGGCCGACGCCACCACCCTGCGGGTCCACGAGTTCCATTCTCGATCTGCTTCGAGCACGACGAAGCGGTGCCCTTGCTCGATCTCGTCGAGCCACTGCGAGACACGCATCGCGGCCGCTTCGGTCGGATCGGCCTGAGAAATGCCCTCCCGATGGAGGATCTCATCAACCTGCACACTCCGAAAGTGGGCACACGAACCGTGGGGTGACAACGCTTCGGTGACCTCGGCTGCGAAGGAACCCACCGAGACCGCCTGGTCGACTGCAATGACTCCGATCACGGTGTGCTCGGGTGCAGGCTGGCGGGCCCGCGACCTGGCGTTGCGCCGCAACAGGACACGAACGAGTTCAAGCATCGCCTCGGGTTGGCTCCGCGCCATCTCGAGCAGCGCCGCACGCGGCAAACGGGCAACGTCGCTGTCCCGGGATGCGTAGATGGTCGCCCCTCTCGTAGCGTCGTCGAGCAACGCCATCTCCCCGATCAAATCGCCTTGTGCCGCCTCGCCGATCACCCGGCGCGATTCGGGTTCGCCCACCTCGGCCCGCAGCCGGCCGGAGACGACCAAGTAGGCAGAGTCGGCAGGGTCGCCCTGCTCGAACAGGACCTCGCCGGCGTCGAGGTGGCGCCACTCCACCATGTCTCCCAACCTTGTGAGCAGATCGGCGCCTGCGCTCTCGAAAAGCGATGTGAGGTGCTCGGCGAGAAGCGTCTCGCGGAGACGGCGCGCCGCCTCCCGGGCGATGTCGGCGGCCAGATCGGGATGCTGCTCGAGCAGACCACTGAACTCTTCGGCGGTGATCGCCGCCACCCTGGCTTTTGAGGCGCACCGCACCGTGGCCGAGCGGGCAGCGCCGGTGAAGGCGCCCAGTTCCCCCACAAGGCTCCCCGTTTCCAGCGTTGCGACGGTTCCGGCGGATCCCACCACCTCGAGCCGACCGCCGAGGACCAGATACACCAGCGTCGACTCCTCGCCGGCATCGATCAGCAGGTCTCCGGGTTCGAGGTCGCGCTCCAACCGTTCCGAGACCGGCCAGATCCGCAACAGCCTCTCCGCGGTGTTCGAGAGCGGAGCAACGCCAGGCGCGGGACCCTGGTCTTCTTCTGGCGACGTCCCGGTCATCGCAGCCAACTCAACCATCTCCGCTGCAGATTGCGGGGCGATCAGACCGGCCGAGCAGTCAGCTCGGTCTGGGTCGGTCGTCGAGTTCCACCTGCACCTCGACGGTGTCGCCGACCTCGACGCCGGCGGTACTCATCATCTGCTTGCTGACACTCATGGCGAGCACTCCACCGCCTGCCGGCATCGTGTTGGAGGCGAACTCGTAGCCATTGAGCGTCCCACGCACCCGACGTTGTTTGAGCCCGCCGAGTGCCTCTGCTCGTTCGGAGGGAAGGTCGACGACCGCAAGACCACTGGTGGCACCTGGCTTCCAGCGCCTGATCACGGCCGAGAAAGGCTCAATGTCAGCCATGTCTGCCGAGTGTACGTGCCTCAGTCCGGGCTGATCAGTGCTCGGGCTGATCAGTCCGGTCTCGATCGCTCTGTCCCGGTCGCGCCAGATGGCCATAGCGGTGTTCATCCTGAGGAAACCGAGCTTCCCATAGAAGCCCTCGGTACCCGGGTTGGCATAAAGGAGGATCTTCTTGTGGCCGGCGGACATTTCGACCAGCCGTCTGATGATGGCGCTGCCAAGACCTTCCCCTTGGTGGTCGGGGTGCACCGCCACATCGGCGATGTATGCGCAGTCCAAGCCGTCCGCCAGAGCCCGGCCCGCGCCGACGAGGTGGCCGTCGTCATACACAAAGCACTTGAACATGCTGTTGCCAAACACCGTCAGCAGGTCCGCCGCCGGCTTGTTCCCCAGCGGCGCCGCCAGATATAGCGCCGACAATTCCTCCCAATCAACCTCGTCGTCGACCACCGTCCACTCGTAGTCATCGATGCTGTCCAACTGAGATCAGGCCTTCCTTCGCGAGCCGCCACGGCGGCAACTTCCTGCTCGGTCCTCTTCTTGTTGCCCGGGAATCATCCCGCCGGTCGCCATCGCCTAGGACCCAGCAGCAGCGTTCTGACCACCTTTCCACGACGAGTACCGCGGCGGCCATTCGTCGGCGGTCGATCTCTCACCGAGAATTGCCGTTTCCACGAACAGTTCGAACAGGTAGTAGCTCTCATCAACCGAGAAGGGCCACTGGGAACCTACGGACGACCGCAGCGAGACGTCTTCGACCAAGGAACCGTGACCCCTGACCGAGAACTCGCTCGGCGCAATCGGGTCGACGTGGGAATGGATGGCGTATCTGCCATCCGACTCGAGATCGACCCGCTTCGGCGAGCTTCCGATGATGAAGGTGTAGAGGTGGCCATCAACGATCCCGACGTTGACCGGATGGATGCGAGGCGCATCGGCGCTGTTGACTGTCGCCAGCAAGGCCTCACCGCCGCGGTCAGCGAAGAGGCGCCTGCCGACCTGCGCCAGCGCCGGGGCCACCGTCTCGAATTCATGCCAAGCAGGCATCTCCGCCTCCCTCGATTACCGGCCTTGCTGGCGATCAAATGGTATCCCCGGGGTGACGGATCGCGGGCGTGCCGCCATCGGCCGGGTGTCACAAATTGACCCTGGCCGGTGTCTCCATGTCGAACAGATCCAAGACAGGAGGACACATGGTCCGCGAACCCCGGATCCCCAAGGCCGAGATCACTGGTCTTTACGGAGCGCTGGTGAAGAGGATGAGCAAGAAGATGCTTGGCGACGTGCCCGAGTCCGTGGGGGTGTACTGGCACAACCCCCAGGTGCTCAAGTTCGCCTTCGGCATCGGTCAGAAGTCCAGAAAATGGCACGAGTGCGACGAGAACTTGAAGTCGTTCGCCCACATGGCGGTTGCTTCTCTGGTCGGCTGCACCTGGTGCCTTGACTTCGGGTACTTCACGGCACACAACGAGGGCCTAGACGAAGCAAAAGCGCGCGAGGTGCCGCGGTGGCATGAATCCGACATCTTCACCCCGCTGGAGCGGGACGTGATGGAGTATGCCGAGGCGATGAGCCAGACACCGCCCACGGTCACCGACGAGCTGTCGGCTCGACTTCTGAAGGCGCTCGGGGCACCGGCGCTAGTGGAACTGACGGCGTTCATCGCCTTGGCGAACGTGTACACCCGGACCAACGTCGCCTTCGGCATCGAGGCCCAGGGATTTGCCGCTGCCTGCGGTTTGGAGCCGCTCGCCGCGCCGTCGCGGACCGTAGTTTCGGCTTCGTGACCGATCCGTTCGTCACCCACCGCAGCCTGCTCTTCACGATCGCTTACGAGGTGCTCGGCTCGGCGGCCGACGCCGAAGACGTCGTGCAGGAGACCTGGCTGCGGTGGGCCGACGTCAACCAGGCGGAAGTGCGCGACCCGCGCGCCTACCTGGTGCGGATCGTCACCCGGCAGGCGCTCAACCGCCTGCGCACGCTCGCTCGCAGGCGGGAGGACTACGTGGGAGAGTGGCTTCCCGAGCCGCTGCTGACCAGTCCCGACGTGGCTGACGATATCGAGCTCGCCGAGAGCGTATCGATCGCCATGCTCACCATGCTGGAGACCCTCGAACCCACCGAGCGCGCCGTCTTCGTGCTGCGCGAGGTCTTCGGCACGCCGTATGACGAGATCGCGGAGGCCGTGGGCAAGACATCGGCCGCTGTACGCCAGATCAACCACCGCGCCCGCGAGCACGTGGCGGCACGGCGACCACGGATGTATGTAAGCCCGGCCGAGCAGCGGGCGGCGGTGGAGCGGTTCCTGGCATTGCTCAACTCCGGCGACATCCAGAGTCTGCTCGACGTGCTCGCCCCCGACGTGGTACTGGTCGCCGACGGAGGCGGTCGGGTCGCCGCGGCCCGCCAACCGATCGAGGGCGCCGAACGGGTCGTCCAATTCCTCTCCAACTTCGCCAGGATCGCCTCGCGCGCCGACGGCAGGATCGTTTGGCTCAACGGGTCGCCCGCAGTGCTCATCGACCTCGACGGAGAACTCGACACCGCGGTCAGCCTGGATATCGAAGGAGGCCGTATCTCGCGCATCTACGCGGTCCGCAACCCGGACAAGCTCACCCACCTCGGGGAGGAGCTTCACCTCAGCCGGACCAACTGAGTCGGGTATCGACGGACCGGAGGTCTGGCCGGGGACGCGGTCCGCCCAGCGTCCCCGGCGAGGGCTGAACCCCCGACTTCTTCTTTGTAAGAGAAGACCCGCCCAATCCCCTGACCTGGGGAAACAGTCAGAAACCGCCTCCCACCAGGGGAAACGAGTTCTCAACGTCTCACATCATTTCCCATTGTTTCTCGACCTCTCGCGGCCCAAACGCGGCCCAAGAATGAGAACCGATCTCATGAGGATCAGGGACGACCTCACCTCGGTGGCCGACTGGATCGCCCAACCGAAGCGGAGAGGCGCTCGATCCAACGCCAGCTCGGCGAGGAACACGACCCAAGGCCTGTGACGGCCCACGAGACACACGCCCTGGTCACCCGGCTCAAGGACATTGTTGCCGTCCTCGCCGAAGCCGACCCCGTCAAGAAGCGCAAGCTATACGAGGAGTTGAACGTCGCCGTCGCCCACCACCCCGACGGGTGGGCGGCGCGAATCGCCGCCGGCGACCCACGTGTACTCAGGGTCGGTGTCGGAGGGGGGACACACACCCTGAGTACACCGCAGGTCTGGGAGGTGGTACGCCGCGTGGCAGCCTGACCAAGGCAAAAGCGAACGCCGAGCCTGATCATGAGCAGCGGCGTACCTCAATGCCCCTGCCGGGACATCATCACTATCCGGAAGGAGATCGTCCGGGATGGGCTGTACGGTGCCGGGCATGACAGAGATCGGAACGGATTGGCGGGTGGTCGATGGCGTTGCGACGGCATGGTTCGAGGCGCCGTCGCTGATCGAGGGCGCTGCGCTGGCCGGGCGCATCGCGGAGCTGTCGGCCGAGATCGTGGTCGATCCGGTGAACGCGCGGCGCGCATCAAGGGAGAGCAACGAGATGAGACCACTTCGATACTCGATCAACGTCACGCTCGACGGCTGCTGCCATCACGAGGCAGGGCTCCCGCCGGACGAGGAGTCGATGCGCTACTGGACCGCTGAGATGGAACGAGCCGATGCCCTGCTATTCGGCCGGGTGACCTACGAGATGATGGAGTCGGCGTGGCGGCAGCCGGCCACGGGCACGTGGCCTGACTGGATGGATGAGTGGGAGATCCCGTTCGCCGAGACCATCGACCGGGCGAGGAAGTACGTCGTGTCGAGCACGCTGAGCGGGGTCGATTGGAATGCCGAGCTGGTGCGAGGCGACTTGGGGCAAGCGGTTCAGCGGCTCAAGCAGGAGCCAGGCGAGGGCCTGTTTGTGGGTGGCGTGACGCTTCCTCTGGCGTTGGCAGATCTGGGACTGATCGACGAGTACGAGTTCCTTGTGCAGCCGGTCCTTGCCGGACACGGGCCGACGTTGCTCGCCGGTCTGAGCGAGCGCATCCAGCTCGAGCTCGTGGATCGCCATGAGTTCGGGTCGGGGGCGGTCGCCATGCGATACCGGCCCACGCGAGTTACGGCTTGACGTGATTTGTCCTGGCACGTTGGCCGTTGCCTCGCGACGGAACGACGGCTCGGATTGCATCACCAGCGCCGTCGACTGTCCCAGAACGCGCAGCCATAACGACCTGGGCCATTGCCACCGAGGTGCCGTTCGGGACGTGCCCCGGCGAACCTCGAGAGGTCGCCGTCTGATCGTGCAAGGGCCGCTAGCAGGGTCACCGGTGGCGGTGATGACAAACCAATGACAAGGGCCCGATCCGAGCCGCTCGACCGCCGCCGAAAACTGCGCTGACCAGCACTTTCGTGGTGGTCAGATCGTGTCGGAGGAGGCGCCACACACCCTGAGTACACCGCAGGTCTGGGAGGCCCTACGGGTAGTGGCCGCGTAGCCCGACCAGCAGATAGCGAACGGTCCGCAGTGGTTCGCACGCTGCCGACATGCTCGCCACACCGTCAACCCGCCGTCGGCTCGCGCGGCCCAAATGGGCCCAAATGGCTCTCATGACACTATCGGGAGGATGCCCACCATCAAGAAGGCCCTGTGACCAGGGCCTTTCCCTGTGGGCGTTGAGGGACTCGAACCCCCGGCTTCTTCCTTGTAAGAGAAGACCCGCCCGATCCCCTGACCTGGGGAAACAGTCAGAAATCGCCTCCCATCAAAGGAAACGGGTTCTCAAAGTCTCCCATCATTTCACATTGTTTCTCAACCTCTCGCGGCCCAAACAAGCGGCCCAAGAATGAGAACCGTTCTCCACGACCCAACGCCATCGGTTGGCGTCGGAAAGAACGCCTGCCCCGGGCTTACAGCCCGGTGCCAGCTAAGGGATCGCTTGATACAGCGTCGGGTGGTCAGCCGATGACAGAAGGCCCAGCGCCGCCCCATATTTCGAAGCACAAGGTGGTAGAAGGATTGATTGTCCCGGCCGCTCACGACCATCCAGGCGCCGCGAGCACCGCGTGCACCGTTGGACTTGGGCGACCAGGTGATCGACGAGCTCGGGTCCAGCCAACTTTCCAGGGGCGTCCAGTGGCAACCAAAGGTGACCGTCGTCTGCACGTCCTCGGCGAATGTGGAGGTCATGGGCGGGCTCTAATGGCAGCGAAGTGCGCGGTGTCTTTGTGGTACCGAAGCCACAGCGGGTCGCTCTCAACCGCCGAAACGTAGCGACCTGGCTCAAGTCCGGTGAGCTGGTCGGCCTGACTCCCGATGCCCTGTTCAGCTGTTTGAGGCCCCACCCGCAGGCCGATCGGGCCCCTTGTGAGCGGTTCACACACATTCTCGGCATCCTGAACCGGGGCGGCTCTTTGGTATGACGCGACCTCCATTAGGACCTTCACCGCGAGTCCCAGTCCTTCAGCGCCGCGCGGAGCCGCGCCTCGACGCGAGCCCCGACCAGATCGCCGCTCAGCATGTCCAGCGCGAGCAGGGTCGCCCCGACCACCGACGGCCCGTCGACCCGTACAAGACGGGCCCCGGGTACATGCCTCCGGACCCGCGACGTGAGATCGGGCAGGAAGGCGGGGTCGTACCCCTTGAACACCCCCCCGGAGAGGACGACGTCGACCTCGCGCCTGGTCAGACCGAGGCGCCGGGCCAGGGCCGCGGCCATGGTCGCGAGCTCTTCGCTCTGCCGCTCGACGATCGCCCGGGCGACCTCGTCGCCGGCGGCCGCCGTTTCGAACACGAGCGGCGCAAGCTCGTCCAAGCGTTCCTGTGGTATTCGCCCGGTCTCGACGGCTGCGGTGACCGTCGCCGGTCGCCTCACCCCGAAGTGCGCCGGCACCATCCGCTCGAGGGCAGTCCGTCCACCACGACCGTCCCGAGCACGTACCGCCGCGCCCAGCGCCGCCAACCCGATGGCCGGACCGCCGCCCCAGTCACCGGAGATCTCCCCCAGCCCGGCAAGGCGGGCGACGCGGCCATCTGGCGACCGCCCGTATGCATTGACCCCGGCCCCGCAGACCAGGGCGATTCCCCAGCCGAGGCGGGTCCCGGCCCGGAGCGCGGCGGCTGCGTCGTTGACCACAACTGTCTCCCGGCTCAACCGTGCCGCATCCAGACCACTTCGGAGGCTCCGGAAGTCGGCGGGAAGGTCGGCTCCGGCCAGGGCATAGACACCCACATCAGCCACTGCGCCATCGGGCGAGCCTGCGCCGGACGGGGCCACCTGCCTGACGAGCTCACCGAGGCGACGCAGGCCCTCCACCAGCCCCACCGCCTGATGGGACGCGGTTGGTCCGCGCACCGCGCCGAGCAGCGCCCCGTTCGAGGCGGCAAGGGCGATATCGGTCTTCGAATTGCCACCGTCGACGCCAACGACGACCGAGCCGGCTGCTTCGTCGGTCACCAGGGGACCGTGGACACTGGTGGGAATGGCAGCTCGTCCACTCCGACGAAGGCGGTGTCCATCGCCCGGAGACGGGTGACGATGGCGGTCACCGCGTCGACGGTCATCGACGGCCAGGCGTGCATGAGCACGATCGATCCGTTACCCGGCGTAAGCCCACCCACTATGGCGTCGGCGATGCCGGCAGCGGTGCGACCCGGTACCCAGTCCTCGGCGGAGACGTCCCAACCAACGTGGACGTAGCCCAACCGCCCGAGGACCCCGAGGACTCTCGAGTCACCGGCCCCAGCGCCGAACGGGCAGCGAAACCAAGGTCGGGGATGGATCCCCAGGTTCTCGACGAAGGCGCGTTCGGCGGATTCGATGTCGGCGACGAGGCCTTCGTCGGACAGGAGCGGCATAGGGCAGTGATAGTGCGAGTGATTGCCTACGAGGTGATCGGCTGCCATGCGCTGGGCGGTGCTCGGATGCGCCTCGACCCAGCGGCCCTGGACAAAGAACGTGGCGCGAACCTCGAGCCTGGTCAGCAGATCGAGTAGGCGCTCCTCCATCCCCGGGTCGCACGTCCGGTCGGGATGCTCGGCATCGAACGTGAGCGCCACTCGGAGTTGCGCTATTTCTCGACCCCCGTGATGACGATGCCGCGCACGAAGACGCGCTGGAACAGGATGAAGAACAGGACGGGGAGAAACAAGGTCATCAGGGTCCCGGCCTGGATGAATGCGGGGTTCTGGTAGTAGATGCCATTGAACCGTGAGAGCCCGACCGAGAGTGGCTGAAGATCTGGTGTCGACGCCAGGTAGATGAGCGGTCCAAAGAAGTCGTTCCATGAATAGACGAGATGGAATATGGACACCGCCACGACGCCCGGCCACGCCTGCGGTAACACGACCGACACCAGCGTCCGCAGGGGACCGGCCCCGTCGATCGCCGCCGCCTCATCGAGATCGCGAGGGATCGTCAGCAGGTATTGGCGGAGGAGGAACACGTCGAAGGCGTTGGCAAAGAAGGCCGGGACCAGTAGCGGCAGCCAGGACCCCACCCACCCCAGCCTCACGAAGATGGTGTAGGTGGGGATCAGCGTCACCGCGGCGGGGAGGAAGATGGTGGCGATCAACAAGGAGAAGAGCACCGTGCGACCAGGGAAGCGGAAGCGGGCAAAGCCGTAGGCCACGAGGGTGCAGGAGACCACTGTCCCGATCGTCCCGATCACGGCGATGGCGAGGGTGTTGAACAGCAGCCTCGGGTAGTTGATGAGGGTCCAGACCTCGGCAAAGTTGGTCCATTGCGGGGCGAACTGCCACACCGGGTCGAGCGTGCGCCAGGAGCCCTGCCAGGTGATCAGGCCGGCGTCCGGGTTGGCCGGGTCGACGAATTGGCTTTCGGTCCGCCCTTTCTCCACCAGGGCAAGCTCCCGAATGGCCCCCTCGACCGGTACCCGGTAGACGTCGTAGGTGCTGCCCTGGTAGTCGAACGTCGCCGGGTCGGCCGGCCAGATCGGCGACTTCGCCTGGGTGATCTGCTCCGGAGTCTTGAGCGCGGTCATGGCCGCTTGCAGCAGCGGCGAGAGAAAGACGGCCACCAGTACCACCGCGAGGGATGTCAGGAGGAAGGTGCGGCGGGTCCGCCGGAACGGCTGCGGTCGCATCGCGGGAAGCGTGGGGACGACCGCCTCGGCTGGGATCGCCTCATCTGATCGCGCCGGTGTGTCCAGGCTCATCGTCTTAGCTCACCGTTCGCCGGCGTAGAACACCCACCGGCGGGACAACCTGAAGAGGAGGAACGTCACCACCAGGATCACCACGAAAAGGAGCCACGCCAGCGTGGCGCCGTATCCCATCTCCTGAAAGGTGAAGAACGTCTTGTACAGGTAGAGGTTGTAGAAGAGGGTCGAGCCGCCCGGTTCCCCGGTCCCGTTGTTGATGACTAGGGGGACGAGGAAGTACTGCATCACCTCGACGACTCCGAGGATGAGTATGTAGAAGGTGACTGGCGACATCATCGGCAGGGTCACGTAGCGCAGCTGCGCCCACCAGCCGGCCCCGTCGATTTTCGCCGCGTCGTAGAGCTCCGTGGGGATTCCCTGCAGCCCCGCCGTGTTGACGATGATCCCGGCCCCGATGCCCCAGAGCCCCATGATCACCAGGGCGGGATGGATCCAGGTGGTGTCGTTGAGCCAGCTGGGCGGATCCGACACCCCGATCAGTGACAGGCCCCCGTTGATCCATCCGGTCTCGCCCAGCATCGTCTGCCAGATGAGGACCCCGGCCACGAAGGGCACCACGTAGGGCAGGAAGAAGAGGATCCGGAACATGGCGGAGCCTCGCATCGAGGAGCTGTTGAGGAGGAGGGCGATGGCGAGGGGCAGGATGACCACCACCGGCAGCCAGAGAACGGCGAAACGCAGGGTGACCAAGAGCGAGTCCCAGGCCTGGGCGTCGGCGGCGAGGTCGGCGTAGTTCTCGAAGCCGACGAAGCGGAGCGGCTCCTCCTGGCTGAGAGTCAGGTTGGTGAAGGTGAAGGCGAGGGTGGCCAACATCGGGAGGGCGGTGAAGGCCACAAAGCCGATGAGCCACGGGGAGATGAATAGATACCCCTGACGCGCCTCGCGGCGCGCCAGGGGTTTCATCGGAGCACGGCGCCGGGTCGCCACCGCGGTCATAGTGGTCCGCTGCCTTCGGGGCGGAGCGGTCTGTTCGGGTGAGCTAGCGGTCCCACAACGCCTGAAGCTCGGCGCGCAATGCCTCGATCTCGGCGTCCATGTCGAGCCCCTCTTCCGTCACCCACCTGGTGTTGTATTTGCCGAGCGCGTCGAGCGTTTGGTTGTATTTGGGCATGAACGCCTCGAAGTTCGGGTTGTCGGCGTACTGGACGCTGTCCTTGGCCACCTGCCAGTCGACCTCCTGGGGGAACTGCTCGGCCAGAGTCTCGAAGAAGGCGTCCTGGTCGGCGGTTCGGGCCGGCATGCCGCCATAGATCCCGAGCAGCTCGTCGGACGCATCGCCGAGGAGGTAGGTCAGGACCTCGAAGGCCTCGGCGGGGTGCTCGGTGTCCTTGTGGATGCGGAAGGTGTCGGCGTTGAGCGGCGAGGTCGTGGTGCCTTCGTGGGAAGGAATGGCGGCGAGATCCCAATCGTCACCGGCATCGGCCACGCCGTAGGTGGTCCACAGGAAGTTCTCGCTCATGGCCACCCTTCCGGAGAAGAAGGAGTAGCCGCCGCCGTTGAACTCCGGCGTCTCATAGCACGGGCCCGGTCATGATGGTGTGGTCAGCTCCACATCCCGTCGTAGAAGTACTTCCATCCGTCGGCCCACGCATCGGGGATCTGGACGGTGGTGCCGTCGTCG
This sequence comes from uncultured Actinomycetes bacterium, assembly GCA_963733905.1. GTDB lineage: Bacteria > Actinomycetota > Acidimicrobiia > Spongiisociales > DATADW01 > DATADW01. Next base: position 736,266 of record CAVTEU010000007.1, read on the forward strand.
GCGGCGAGCGATCCGGCTCCGAAGTAGGCGCCGAGCCCGCGCAGATCGTCCCGCTGGGGCTCGAAGCCGTACTGGACGATGTTCTCCGGGTCGAAGCCATCCTGGGTGGCATCTAGCCCGTTGGCGTCGACCGTCAGCAACAGGGCCAGCTCGCGGACCGTGTCGTAGTTCCATTCGGCCTCGGTGCCGTCAGGCCAAACGTATGGGTCGCCGTAGGCGTGGGGTGGCGGCTCGAGACCCGCCTCCTCGAATAGGCTCGCCTTGTACCAGACCATCGACGGATAGACGGCGAACGGGAGGCCGGTCTGGCCCTCGCCGCCGGTCTTGTAGAAGTCGACCGCTCCCGGGTCGTACTGGGCGACGTCGTACCCGGTCTCCTCGATGAGCGGGGCGAGGTCGAGCCATTGGCCGTGAAAGGCCTCGGCGCCACCGACACCTACCGGTCCAACGATGTCGGGGCCGTTTCCGGAGGCGATCTGGGTGGCCAGCGTGTCGCGGGCGGCGTCGTAGGTCACCACCTCGAAGGTGAGGTTGATGTTGGGGTGCGAGGCGTTGAAGTCCTCGACGACCTTCTCCTCGGTGGGCAGTATGGCCGGGATCCTCCCCGGTGCCCAGGCAGCAATACCACCGGATCTCCACCGGCTCGCCGGATGCGGCCGCCGCAGTCGTATCGGACGCCCCGGTGGTGCCGGTGGCCGCCGCAGTCGTATCGGACGCTTCGGTGGCGCCGGTGGCCGCCTCTGTCGATCCCGGTGCGACGGTGCCCGCCTCCGTCGAGGCGGTGGTGCCACTACCACACGCCGCCGCCAATAACCCCAGTGCAAGTAGCAGAGCGCCGAGGCGCCAGCCGGTTCGGTGTGAGCCGTGCATGAGGACCTCCTAGATCGATGGATGGCCGTCGGGTTGTGGTCTCTTGATGGTTGATCCCTTCTGCGGTCCGGGCTCCCTACCCGGCACCGTTCCAATCGGATGTAAGGATCGGGCGTCGAGTGAGGGCTCCCGCTCCGACCCCGCAATCTGCTCCGCACCACCACCCGCTCGACGTAGTAGCGCGTTCGGTCGCCGCGTACGTAGGTCCGGCCGAACTCGACCGGGCTGTGATCGGCTGCGAAGGCAACGCCTCGGATGAGCAGCGCAGGAGTGCGGGGTCGCTGTTGGAGAAGCCGAGCCTCCCGGGACCGGAGGAGTACCGGCTCGAGCGACTCGCGGGCCCGGACGATCGGGGTCTCGTAGCGTTCGGTCAGCAGGTCGTACAGCGAGGTGTGCTCGAGATCCGAGGCCAGTAGACCGGGGAAGCGCTCCGCTGGCAGATAGACCTGCTCCAGCAGCAGCGGCTCTCCGTCGGCGACGCGGAGCCGTTCGAGGTACAGGGTCGGCGAGGCCACCATCGAGCTCGAGCGCTTCGGCCACCTCCTCGCCTGCAGCCTGGGCCCGGGCGGCGATCACCCGGGTCTCGGGATCCAGGCCACGGGTCTGCATCTCGTCGGTGAAGCTCATCGTTCCCGCGAAGTCGCGCTCGATCGGAGGCCTGAGTACGGTGGTGCCCCGTCCCGGCGTCCGTTGCAGACGTTGCTCGCGGGCCAGCTCGGACAAGGCCCGTCTGACAGTGATCAGGCTGCAGCCGTAGCGATCGGCCAGCTCGCGCTCGGGAGGGAGGCGGTCACCGGGCGCCCACTCCCCGGCGTCGAGTCCCGCCCTCAGGTCGAGGTAGACCTGGTGGTGGAGGGGGACGGGGCCTTGCTCAAGGCGGAATAGGGTCATCGCTCCGTCCTCGAAAGCACGACGGCGATTATGATAACGTTATAAGCAATCTGTCAAGGGTCCTTGGCGGAGCGTTGATTCTGGGGTGATCTAATGGGCCTCAAGCTGGCGGTTGTGGGTGGGGGCAGCACCTACACGCCGGAGTTGATCGGCGGCATCTCGACCAACAGCGATCGACTGCCTGTGGACGAGATCGTCTTGCTCGACATCGACAGTGAGCGCTTGGCGGTGGTCGGGGGTCTCGCAGATCGCATGCTTGCCCGGGTCGGCTGGCCCGGCCGGCTGACACCGACCACCGACGCGGAGGCCGCGCTCGACGGAGCCGATTTTGTTCTGCTGCAGCTCCGAGTCGGGGGTCAGGCGGCGCGGCTCGGCGACGAGACTCTGCCGCGACGCTTCCACCTCATCGGCCAGGAGACGATCGGCGCCGGCGGCTTCGCCAAGGCGCTGCGGACGGTACCGGTCGCCCTCGAGCTCGCCGAGATGGTTGAACGCCGCGCCGCGCCGGACGCTTGGATCGTCGACTTCACCAACCCGGTCGGAATCGTCACCCAAGCGCTGGTGGACGCCGGCCACCGCGCAATCGGCCTGTGCAATGTGGCCATCGGCTTCCAGCGGAGATTCGCCGAGCGTTTCGCGGTGCCGCCTTCGCATGTTGAGATCAGCCAGGTCGGCCTCAACCACCTCACCTGGATCCGGGCGATCATCGTGGATGGCGTCGACCGGCTTCCCGAACTGCTCTCTGCCGACGGTGAGGAGCTGGCCGAGGACGTGGGTCTCGAGCCGGAAAGGCTGCGAGGGCTCGGCGCCGTCCCCTCGTACTACCTGCGCTACTACTACCGGGAGCCGGAGGTGATCGCCGAGGCGGGTGATGGCAAGACGCGTGCCGAGGCTGTCATCGAGATCGAGCGAGAACTGCTCGAGATGTATCGCGACCCTGCGCTGGCCGACAAGCCGTTGCTTCTCGACCGACGCGGTGGCGCCCATTACAGCGAGGCGGCGGTGCAGCTCATCGCCTCGCTTCATGATGGGCGCGGCGACGTTCAGGTCGTCGATGTCGCCAACGCCGGGGCACTTCCCGAAGTCGAGGAGGACGCCGTGGTTGAGGTCCCCGCCCGGATCGACCGCGACGGTGCCCACCCGCTGCGTCAGGCCCCCCTCGACCGCGAATCAGGCGCGCTGGTCAAGCAGGTCAAGACCTACGAGCGTCTGGCCGCGGAGGCGGCACGCACCGGCGACCGCGGCGTGGCCCTCGAGGCGCTGGCAGCCAACCCGCTGGCCGGTGGGCCGGAGGTGGCACCCTCGCTCCTCGAGGCGCTGCTCGAGGCAAACCGTCGCTGGCTCCCCCGCTTCTTTGACCCATTGGCTTGCTGATTCCGAAATCGGCACCGCCAACCAACCACGATCAGGGCGAGGGCCTAGGAAGTAGGTGCGGACCCTCCATGCAGAGAAGCCCTGTGACAGGGCCTTTCTGGTGGAGGTGAGGGGATTTGAACCCCTGGCTTCTTCCGTGCGAGAGCAGAACGGCGCGAGTCCCTGACCTGGGGAAACGGTCAGAAACGGTCTCCGATCAGGCGATGTTCACCACGCTGGACTCCCTGCTCGCCGGCTAGGTTGCCCCGAGGGAGCCCTCGGACGAGGGACACGACCGTAGGATGCGCGTTCGTGGAGCGAGTGACTTGGCTGGCCCAACGTCGTGCCGCCGTGCGGGCAGCGTACGACGCCGAGGCCCCGACCTTCCAGGAGTACCCGAACAGCGCACAACGCGAATGGGTCGATCGGCTGTTGAGCGGCTGCCCGCCAGAAGGCCTCGTTCTTGACGCTCCGTGTGGCACCGGTCGCTACTTCCCGATGGTCGCCGCGGCCGGCCGGCGCGTGGTTGGCATCGACCAGTCTGCCGGCATGGTCATGGAGGCGCAACGGCGCGGTATCGCAATCGCTACTCACCAGGTCGGGCTGCAGGAGCTGGAGTTCGTCGAGGAGTTCGACGCTGCCATGACCATCGACGCCATGGAGAATGTGTCACCAGAAGACTGGCCGAGAGTGCTCGGCAACCTGTGGCGTGCGGTTATCCCGAGCGGCCAGCTCTATCTGACGGTAGAGGAGACCGACGACGACGTGATCGGGAAGGCATACGACCGTATGACGGCCCAGGGCCTCCCTGCGGTGCGTGGTGAGGTGGTGGAAGGCGATGTCGCCGGATACCATTACTACCCAGGCCGCGAACAGGTGCTCCGCTGGATCGACGAGACCGGATGGCAACTCGTCGACGAGGGGTTCAGCCCCGAGGACGGTTGGGCATACCGCCACCTGTTGTTGCGTAAAGGGGATTAGCGAGGCGAAGGCGCCGACGCTCCGCGGTATTTCACCCCTGACCGTCACACGGCACAACCGTGGGTGTTGGTCAACGACGACTCTAGGGCTCGACGGGTGTGTCAGCGCACCGCCGCCCGCTGCGGGCCCGAGTCCACGGTGGCCGCCTCGTTCGCCGCGACATGGTTGCCAGCCGGACATTCGACGGGCCGAAGCCCATTGCTCGAATACGTCCCCACGGTGTTCACCGGTCCGCCCAGCAATGCCCCCAATTCTTAACCGATCACGTCACGGAGGCAGTTCTTCCGTCGACGCGCATTAGCCCCGTACCAGAAGGACTCGTTGGATTCACAGAGGCCTCTGACCAGGGTCTGTATGAGTGGGCGTTGAGGGACTCGAACCCCCGGCCTCTTCCTTGTAAGGGAAGCGCTCTAGCCAACTGAGCTAAACGCCCGGAGCCCGGATCGTACCCCGACCAGGGAAAACACCTCCCAGCCCGGCGTACCTGTCCGCGCAACCGGCCAGGCGACCGTGCACCGATGACTTTCGGCGGCAGCGGCGTCTTAAGTGTTAGCGACAGGCAACAAACACCGCGGCCCGAGGCGGGCACGTTCCCAGCAGCACAGTCGCCAGGCGACCCGAGCCATGGAGTTCTGATCATGCGGAAGCTGATAGCAACAGTGTTCAACTACTCGCTCGACGGCCTTCTCGCCGACGAGGGCACCGAGTTTTGGAAGTTCTGCTTCGACCTGCCCGAAAACCGTGAGCCCGACGACCCGGCGCAACTCGACTTTCTCCAGAGCGCGTACGCGCACATCATGGGCCGCACCGCCTACGAGGGCATGGCCTAGCCATGCACGACCTCCGACCACCCGTTCACCCCCATCATGAACGCGGCGCGCAAGGTCGTCTTCTCCCGGACCCTGAAGACGGCCGAGTGGGCCAACACCACCATCGCCGCTGGTGACACGACCGAAGAGATCGACAAGCTCAGGCAAGGCGGCGACGGCCACATCGTGGTCTGGGGCGGCGTCAACCTCTGGCTGTCGCTCATGCGGCTCGACCTGATCGACGAGTTCCACCTGTCCTTGTTCCCCTACGTTGCGGGCGAGGGCACCCGGCTGTTCGACGGCGACCCCAAGTCCTACCGGCTCGACCTGGTCTCCACCACCGCCTCCAGCAACGGGATCGTCGAGCTGCACTACCGCCGGCACCGCTAACCGGCGGCCGTCTTCTTTGCGAAATCCCAGGCCACGGAGGGGGTCGTCGATACGATCCGCGTCGTGGAGAGATCACTGGTGAGCGGGTGAGAGCGCGCCGCGGGAGCCCAGAGCTCGAGGCGGGTGAGGACGCGGTCCGCGTCTACCTCGATGGGATCGGGACGTTCACCCTGCTGACCCCCGGTGAGGAGGTCGAGCTTGCCCGTGATATCGAGCGGGGTCGCCGCGCCCGCAGCATCCTCGAGGAGGGCGGCAGGCTCACCCCGACACAGCGAGCCGAGCTCAATGACGCTCTCCAGCCGAGGCGAGGAGGGTCGCCAGCGTTTCATCAACGCCAATCTCAGGCTGGTCGTCTCCATCGCCAAGCGGTACGGGAGCACCGGTCTTCCGCTGCTCGACCTCATCCAGGAAGGGAACCTCGGGTTGATCCGAGCCGTGGAGAAGTTCGAGTACCGCAAGGGGTTCAAGTTCTCCACCTACGCCACCTGGTGGATCCGCCAGGCGATCACCCGCGCCATCGCCGACAAGGCGAGGACGATCCGGGTGCCGGTCCACATGATGGACACCCTCAGCCAGGTCCGGCAGGCCGAGGCGATCCTCACCAAGCGGCTGTGCCGGGCACCAACCCACGAGGAGCTTGCCGAAGAGGCGGGGGTTCCGCTCCGTCGGGTGCGCGAAGCGCTGGCCGTGGTGGCCGAACCGATGTCTCTCTACGAACCGGTGGGCGAGGACGATGCGGTGCTAGGCGACTTCATCGAGGACGAGGCAGCCAACAGCTCCTTCGACGAGATGCTGGGCACGGTGGATCGCAACCAGCTCGAGCACGTGCTGCGGCGCCTCAACGAGCGGGAGCGAACCGTGCTCGTGATGAGGTACGGCCTCGACTCGGGGGTTCCCCGCACCCTCGACGAGGTGGGACGGCATTTCGAACTGACCCGCGAGCGGATCCGCCAGATCGAGGCCAAGGCACTGGCCAAGCTGAGGCACCCCTCCACCCCGCGCTCTCTCCAGGGACTCCTCAGCGGCTGACGGCGGGGTACTTTCGGCCGGGTGCGGTGCATCCACGTCATCGAGGCGACCGTCGACCCTGGTCGGATGGAGGATTTCGTCCGCACCGTTCAGATCTGGGAGCGGGATGCCCTCGCCCACCCGGACGGACCCGAACATCACACCGTGTTGATCGACGCCGAAGCGCCGTCGCAGGTGGTCCTGATCTCCCAGTTCGAGGACGAGGACAGATGGCGGCGGTTCAAGGAAGCCGATCTGCTCAACAGGCTCCAGGCCGGCGTCGACACCTGTTGCCAGGTGCCGACGACCAACCGGAGCCTGCTCGTCTATTACGCCGCGGGGATGACCGGCCCCAGAGCGATCTTCGGCGAGCCGCCTCGTTGAGTCAGGGCGGAGCCGCAGGCACTGGCGCCGCGGTCACGCCGACTTCACCAGCTCGCGCAGGTCGTCCAGGCTCGCCTCCAATGGCAGGTTCTGATCGTTCCGCCGGGGACGGCCGCGGCCACGCTTGCGGTAGAAGGAGCGCCCATCGATGAAGATGACACCACCCCACACACCCCATTCCTGGCCCTCGTCGAGCGCCAGTTCGAGGCAAGCGAGCCGCACCTCGCACTCCATGCACAGCGCCTGCGCCGCCGCCAATTCGTCGGGTCGCTCCGAGAAGAAGAGGTGGTTCTTCCCGGAGTCGACACATCGGCCTCTGTCGTATATCTGGTCCACTGTCGCTTCTCCTGGTCTCTTGGCGGCCAACAGAAAGGCCGCCGGGTTCGGGTCTCGGCGGCCTCGGTGGTGGTGACCTGGTGCGTCAGTAGACGTGAAGCCGCACGGAGCTTGTGATCGGGTCGGGCGTTCCCTCGATGAGGGCCCCGTTGAAGGGGCCGGTGGCGACCGCTGGGGTGCGCTCCCTCATCTCGGGGAACCCTGCTGTCGCGCCAACGCCGCCGAGCCCGGTGAGGGCTCGCATCCCGGCGTTCATATCGAGGCGCTTAGACAGCATCACAGCATTCCGTTTGGCAGGAAGAAGGTACGCCACGGCGTCTGGGCCGTCAAGGGAATTAGCCGCCGCAGCGGTGATGTCCCGACGAGAGGTCTCAGCGGACCTGCCAGTGGTGACCGCGCCGGTGTGGGAGGGAATCGGCCTGCTGGGGACCGAAGCTGCCCGCCTCGTAGGGGTGGACCTCGAGGTCCGTCGGAGAGCAGCGGGGCCCAGATCCGCCAGGCCTCCTCCACCTCGTCGGTGCGCACGAACAAGGTCTGCTCGCCCACCACCACGTCGTAGAGCAGGGTCTCGTACGCCTCCGGCATCGGGCCGAACGCTTCCTCGTAGCCGAAGCGGAGACCGTGCGTCTCGAGCACCATCTCGTCACCGGGCCGCTTCACGTCGAAGCGCAATTCGAAGCCCTCGTCGGGTTGGAGGGTGATCCTGAGGACGTTGCCGTGGACCTGGCACGCCCCCGATTCGTCGAACAGGCAGACCGGCGGGGGGCGGAAGATCACATCGATCTCGGTGACCCGTCTTGGCAGTCTCTTGCCGGTGCGGAGGTAGAAGGGGACGCCCTGCCACCGCCAGGTGTCGATGGTGAAGGTCACCGCCACGAAGGTCGGCGTGCGGCTGTCCGGGGTTGCCCACCTCCTCGGCATACCCCGGTACGGGGACTCCACCCACCTCGCCCGGCCCGTACTGCCCGAGGACCGCAGAGTCGGGGTCGACCGGCCAGATGGCCCTGAGGAGCTTCACCTTCTCGTCCCTGATCTCGTTGGCACCCAGCCGCACCGGCGGCTCCATGGCGATCAGCGCCAGCAGTTGCGTGAGGTGGTTCTGCATGATGTCGCGCACCGCACCGGACTTGTCGTAGTAGCGGCCCCTGGTGCCGACCCCGCCGTCCTCGGCCACCGTCACCTGGACGGCAGCGATCCGGTCGCGGTGCCAGGAGCTCTCGAAGAGGAGGTTGGCGAAGCGGAAAACCAGCAGGTTCTGCACCGTCTCCTTGCCCAGGTAGTGGTCGATGCGGAAGATCTGCGTCTCGTCGAACCACCGGGCCAGCGACGCCGTGGCTTTCTGGCTCGAGGCGAGGTCCTCACCGAACGGCTTCTCGACGACGATCCGTACCCAACCCGGTGCTCTGCTCAGGCCGGACTCGCCGAGCCGTGTCACCGTCTCGTCGAACGCCTCGGGCGGGAGTGCCAGATAGAAGACCCGGTTGCCGGGGAGCGACTCGTCCTTCTCGATTTTCTCGATCCGCTCGACCAGAGCATCGAACCCCTCGCCGATCGGCTGGTAATGCAGCGCCCGGCCGCACCACCGCTGGGCGTCTTCGTCGCGGACCCCGGCCTCGACCAGCGCCTTGAGCGACCTCGCCCGGAACTCCTCGTCGGTCAGCACCGACCCGGCCACGCCCAACACGACGCTCTCGCCGAGCCTGTCCTTCATCAGACGGTGGAAGGCAGGGAGCAGCTTGCGCCTGGAGAGGTCCCCGGTCGCCCCGAAGACGACGAAGAGGTGCGGCTCCACCTTTTCCATTTCGAGACGTCTGGTCATGGCGAGCACTCCAGACCCAGGCTCTCCACTGCGGCGCGCAGCTGCTCGGGTGCCTCGAATTGGATCACATTGAGCCCGAGGTCCGCCGCCGCCTCGACGTTGATCGCCCGGTCGTCCACAAAGAGAGCGTCGGTCGGCGCGGTCTGCGTGATCTCGAGCGCGGTGTGGAATATCGCCGGGTCCGGCTTGCTCTTCCCCAGGAAAGAAGAGGTGAAGAAGACGTCGAACAGCTCGTGGAGGCCAAACCTCTCGACACGGTGACGGTTGAGCTCGCGCGACTCGTTGTTGAGCGTGGCCATGAGATAGCGGCGCGAGGCTCGGAGTCCTTCAAGGACCGCCCTCGTCCCCGGCAGTTCCTGGGACTCGTCGAGGATGGCGTCGACGAACTGCTCTCTCGGTAAAGGAACGGGATCGGTAGAACACGGTCCGATCGAGGTAGCTGTCGAGCGTGATGCCGCCTGCCTCGAACTCGTGGGCCACGAAGACGTGGCGGTCCTCGAACTCATCCCAGTCGAGGTCGAACTCCTCGATCACCCGGCGACGATGGTGACGGTCCCAGCCATTGGTGAGGAGCACCCCGCCGATGTCGAAGAAGAGGGTGCGGATCTCACCCATCGATGGTCTCCGCAAGGCGGGCGAGCGCCCCGACAGGGTCGTCCCCCAAGACCACTCTGATCACTCGGCGGTCGCGGTCCACCAGCGCCGCCAGATCGCCGTCGGCTTGAGCGGCGAGGAGACGGCCGAAGCTGAAGCCGAGTTCCGGTACCTCGAGGTCCTCGCTCGGGGCATCCGTTAGCTGCATGGCCACCACCGAGGCTGGACCGCCCTTGTGGAGCTGACCGGTCGAATGGAGAAAACGCGGTCCCCAGCCAACCGTGGTGGCAACGCGATGTCGATCACGCAGCAGAAGACGGAGATGCTGCAGACGATCTTCGAGTCCATCGCTCGGCGCCAGGAAGGCCTGAAGGGCGACGTAGTCGCCGGCGGCGATCGAGCCGGTCCACTCCCCCAGCGAGGCACGATCCGCCGGGCTCGGCCGTCGGCACATCGCCCTGCGGGAAGCTCGCCCGCCATGGCCCTCTTCGCCAGGTCCTTGGCCAACTGGACGTCCGGCTGGTCGAAGGGGTGGATGCCAAGTATCGAACCGGCGGCGGCGACCGCGATCTCCGCCCGCAACATCTCGGCGCCGAGATCTGTGGCCTCCTCGAGATGGATCCTCACCACCGGGTGCCCGGCCGCCTCGAGCAACTCGACCGGCCCGTCGCCATCGTCATCGCCGAGCGTGATGTGGACGAAGAGCCGGTCGTCGCCGTAGACGTCGGGCGCACCGAGGTCCTCCCCGGCTACGGGCACGATCCCCTTTTGCTGCTTGCCGGTGCTCTCCGCAACCAACTGCTCCAGCCAGACGGGGAAAGCATCCAACTCGGGAGAGACCACGAAGGTGAGTTTGTCCCTGCCGCCGAGGGCGCCGACCCCGATCACCGCCCCGAGGACCAGCGCCGGGTTTTCGGCCGCGTGCACCTCCGGCCCTGCGGCGTCTGCCATTGCAGCCGCCGACGCACGGATCCGGTCTGCCTCGGCGCCGATGAGCGCCGCGGGGAGCAGCCCGAATGGAGTGAGCGCCGAATAGCGACCGCCAACGTCGGGCGGCGTCGGCACCGCCGCGGCGAATCCACGGTTCTCCGCCATGCGCTGCAACGGCGTGCCTGGGTCGGTGACCGCCACGAACTGCGATCCAGGTTCGGCCGACACCCGGGACACGACGTCCCAGAAGAAGTGGAAGAAGGAAAGGGTCTCGAGCGTGGTCCCCGACTTCGACGACACGAGGAACCAGGTGCGAGCGGGGTCGATGGCGTCGAGGACGGAGCGCACTGCCCCCGGATGGGTCGAGTCGAGGACCAAGTAGCGAAGGCATCCCCGGCCCGCTGCCGATCACCTGCGAGAACACTTCGGGTGCCAGGCTGGAGCCACCCATCCCCAACAGCACCACATGGCGCACGCCCTCGGCGGAGGCCCGGTCCGCCAGTCGGGTCAGGGCCGGGTCGGGCTCGGCGGTTGCCAGATCGAGCCATCCGAGCCGGTCGGTGAGCTCGGGGGGGAAGGGCTCGGGCGACCACAACGTCGGGTCCTTCGCCCAGAGCCGGCGGCCAAACCCGGCTTCCTCCCAGGCTGTGAGCTGCGCATCCACCGCCGGCGCCAGGTCGCCCAGAGCGAGCGTCTGTGCTGGGATCGAGGTGGCCGACACTGCCGGTGACGCTACTCGCGGGATCGAATTCCGGAGTGCCGGCCCGCGACCTGCGAGCGAGACCCTCCCCCGGCCATTCGCGTAAACAGGACGTCAATATCAGCTCTGCCGGCGTCAAGATCGCATCAATGGACTGCGGCTAGGGAGTCGTTCCCGCCCTACATAGACCCGATGAGTCCCCAGCCGGCTTCCGGATGTACCGGGGAACCGGTCAGCGCCGCAGCCTCCGCAGGATCCAGGTAGTTCTTGGTTCGCTGGGCGATCTTCAAGAGGTCGGTGATCGGTCGGCCGCTTGCGTCGGACGAGCTGCACGAGCAGCTCCTCCCCAAGACGCTGGCGCTTCCCGTATTCGCCTCTGACCCTCTCTCCTCGGTGGCCTATGCCACCGAGGAGTCGATGCTCGTCCTCGCCCTGGCCGGAGTCGGCCGCCTTCGCCTATCTCACCCCGGTCTCGCTGGCGATCGCCCTCCTCCTCCTCATCGTGATCATCTCCTACCGCCAGACGATCCGCGCCTACCCGGACGGCGGCGGAGCCTTCATCGTCGCCCACGAGAATCTCGGGCTGCAGCCGGCGATGGTGGCGGCTGCGGCGCTGCTGACCGATTACACGCTCACCGTCTCGGTATCGGTCGCCGCCGGCGTGGCCGCCATCACCTCGGCGTTCCCAGTAATCAGCGACTGGAGGGTCGAGATCGCGGTGGGGCTGGTCATCCTGCTCACCCTGGCCAACCTCCGTGGCGTCAAGGAGTCGAGCACGCTGTTCGCCATCCCGACGTACGCCTTCGTCGTCACCGTGTTCGTGATGCTGGTCACCGGGTTCGTCGAGTGCATCGACGGGGAGTGCCCCCAGGCGATCTCGGCTGGGACCGAGGTAGTGCCCGAGGTGGCTGCGGTCAGCTTGTTCCTGATCCTCCGAGCGTTTGCCTCGGGTTCGACCGCGCTCACCGGGGTGGAGGCGATCGCCAACGGGGTGCCGGCGTTCCGCGAGCCCAGAGCGCACAACGCGGCGGCCACTTTGGCGGTCATGGGCGCCATCTCGATCACGATGTTCCTCGGGATCAGCACCTTGGCGCGGCTCTTCGACGTACGCATCACCGAGGAGACCGTCGACGAGTTCGGCACCGTCCTGTCCCAGATCGGTCGGGCCGCCTTCAACGACGGGCTCGGGTTCTGGATCCTTCAGGTGGTCACCGCCGGGATCCTCATCCTGGCGGCGAATACCGCCTACCAGGATTTCCCACGCCTCTCGGCGATCCTGGCGCGGCACAAACTCATGCCCCGCCAGTTCCGGAACCTGGGCGACCGTCTCGTCTTCTCCAATGGCGTGATCGCCCTCGCCGCCATCGCATCGCTGCTGATCATCGTGTTCGACGCCGAGGTGACCCGGCTCATCCAGCTGTACGTGATCGGCGTCTTCATCAGCTTCACGTTGAGCCAGGCGGGGATGGTTCGTCACTGGCTGCGCATCCGGGAGTCGGGGTGGCGCCGGTCGGTGGTGATAAACGCCGTCGGCGCCGTAACCACCGGGGTGGTGCTGGTGGTCACCGCTTCGGTGAAGTTCTCCGGAGGCGCTTGGATCGTGCTCGTCGCCATCCCGCTTCTCGTGATGCTGATGGCATCGATCCGCCGCCATTACCTCAACGTGGCCGACCAGCTCCGCCACGTCCCCACTGCGCCCCCGTTCCCAGGCCGGAACCGGGCGATCGTGCTCGTCTCCCGTCTTGGCGAGGCGACCAGACGCGCCGTGGCCTACGCCGAGCTGATCGGCGCCGAGACGGTGAGCGCCGTCCACATCCGCGAGTCTCGGGATGAGGAGCTGGTCGAGACGTGGAGCCATCTCTTCCCCGGCCTGCCACTGACCCTCGTCGAGCCGGACAAGGGTCGCACCTACCGGACGCTTCGCAGCCTCATCAGGGCGGAGCGGCAGAGCCATCCCGAGGCCTTCACCACCGTCATCGTCCCCGAGCTGATCAGGAGTCGGAGCATCTGGTCGGTGCTGGCGAGCCCCCACTCGCTCGTGGTCAAGCTGCTCCTCCTCTTCGAGCGGGGCGTGGTGGTCACCGACCTGACCCAGCAGCGTCGGCCGATCGATCGCACCCTGGTGCTGGCGCCGACACTCGAGCGACAGGAAGCGGTGATCCTCATAAGCGAGGTCACCCAGCCGGCCCGGCAGGCGATCGGCTACTCCCAGCTTCTCTGCCAACACGAATGTGCGGGCGGTCCACCTCGACATCGACGAGGAGCAGCGCAACCGGGTGCTGCGCAAGTGGGATTTCGATCTCGGCAGCCTCGAGGTGGTGGAGAGCCCGTACAGGGGGATAGTCAGGCCGATCCTGCGCTACATACGCCGCCTGAGGCGTACCGTCGGCCCAGAGACGCTGATCAACGTCGTCATACCCGAGTTCATCGTCCCCGGCTGGCTCTCCCAGTTCCTCCACAACCAGACGGCGTTCGCCATCAAGGCGACACTGCTCTTCGAGCAGGGGGTGTCCGTCTCGAGCGTTCCGTGGCACCTGGCCGCGGGGAACGGCGATCGCCGGGCGGGCGCGCCCAAGGCGGGCGAGACCGCCGAGCGCTGACCTACCTTCAGCGACCCTCGTTGGTGATCGCCATCGCCGCCTGACCGGCGAGCAGGACGGCGGTGACCTGTCGGTCGAAGTCCATGGTGCCGCCTGGTGACGGTTCGAGGATGAACCGACCCAGCGACCTGCCCTCGTACTGGACTGGGAGGTCGAGCCCACCGCCGGGGATCTCGAAACCGGTGCGCCGCGCCACCAGGACACCGGAGGATCCGAGCAGCCCGTCGATCCCCAGGACCGGCCGGGTGCCGTCGGGCTCACCGGGGTCGAAGCGGGCGTCGCGCAACCCGAGTTCGGCGACCAGCGCGGCGCGGACCGCCTCGACCACCTCCTGGGATCCAGCACCGGCCAGCAAGAGCTTGGAGACGCCGTTGAGCCGCTGGAGCTCGTCGTGGTGGGCCTGCCCCTTGCGCCGCTCACCCTCGAAGAACTGCGCCAGCTCACCAACCACCAGACCGATCAGCACCAAGAGCAGCGTGGTGATGAGGTCCTCACGAGAATCGATGTCGAGGCTCAGGTAGGGCTGGGTGTGGAAGAAGTTGAACGAGAGACCGGCGACAACGGCCGTCACCACTCCGGCGACGCGTCCCCCTGCTGCGGCGGCTGCAACGACGACCGCCAACAGGATCAGAGCCACGTTGGTGTTGCCCATCCAGTCGCGCAGCGGCCCAAGCGCCATCGCGATGAGCAGGACGGCGATCCCGCCCCCCGCAGCAGCCAGCCAGTCGACACGTTCCTGTCTCATCACTGCCTCACCTTCCCGGCGTCCGGTTCGAAGCGGTAGCCCATGCCCGGTTCGGTCACGAAGTACCGCGGCCGGCTGGGGTCGGGCTCGAGCTTTCGTCTGATCTGGGCCATGTAGACCCGTAGGTAGTTGGTCTCCTCGCCGTAACTGGGACCCCATACGTCGTGTAGTAGCTGACGCTGCGTCACCAGCCGCCCCGGGTGGCGGGCGAGCAACTCGACAATGCCCCACTCGGTCGGCGTCAGCCGCACCTCATCCCCGTCCCGCTGGACCCGCTTGGCGGCCAGGTCGATGACGAAATCGGCGGTGGTCACCGAGGCCGGCTCGTCCGATGGCGTCGCCCGACGCAGCGCCGCCCGCAGCCGGGCCAACAGTTCGCCCATCCCGAACGGCTTGGTCACGTAGTCGTCGGCGCCGGCGTCGAGGGCGGCGATCTTGTCCCATTCCCGATCGCGCACCGAGAGGACGACGATGGGGACGCTGGTCCACCCCCGCAGCCCTCGGATCACCTCGACCCCATCGATGCCGGGAAGCCCCAGGTCGAGGATGACCGCATCGGGCCGGTGGTTGGCCGCCTCGATGAGCGCCTCCTCACCACTGGCGGCAGAGGCCACCTGGTAGCCGAGCGCCTTGAGGTTGGTCAGCAGGGCCCGCACGATCTGCGGCTCATCGTCTACGACCAGGACACGGGTCACGGGCGGCCCCGCCCCGGCTTTCTAAGTACTAAGTACTGAGTACTAAGTACTTGCTTCATCGCGCCGCCTTGATCCCGACCACCATGGTGGTGCCGCCACCGGGGGTGTCCTCGACGATCAGCTCGTGCCCCATCGCCTCGACCAGCCCATGGGCGACCGCCAGCCCGAGCCCGACGCCGGCACCGTCGGGGCTGTCGCCGAGGCGTTGAAACGGTTGGAAGACCCTCTCCCGATCCGATATCCGAGATGCCCGGGCCGCGATCGGAGATCCGAAGGTCCACCCGGCCCGCCACCTCTCCCGCCGTGACCCGGACGGGCTCTCCTTCGGGCGACCAGGTGAGGGCGTTCTCCACCAGGTTGGCAACGACCCGCTCGAGGAGCGCCGGGTCGGTCTGAACGCTGGGCAGCGACTCGGGTACGTCGATCACGAGGCGGGACGCCACCTCGGGCCGGCCGGCGATGGCCGAGGCAACCACCTCGTCGAGACCGACCACCTGGAAGAACACATGAACCGCTCCGGTCTGAATGCGAGAGGCATCGAGCAGCTTGCCGACCATGTCGTTGAGCCGTTCGGTCTCGGAGAGGATCGCCTCGAGAAAGTCGTCCACCTCATCCTCCGACCAGTCGACATTGGTCTCCAACAGGCTGGTCACCGAAGCCTTGATCCCCGCCAGCGGGGTGCGCAGGTCGTGCGAGACCGCGGTGAGCAGCGCGGTTCGCAGCCGGTCGGTCTCTGCCATCGACTGCGCCGCCGCCGCCTCCCCCTGGAGCTTCCTGGCCTCGAGCACCGCGGCGAGTTGGGCGGTGAAGACGTGGAGCACATGCCAGTCATCGGCTCCCAACCTCGACCCGAGCAGGGCTAGAAGGGTCCCCGACGCCAACTCGAGGACCTCACTGGCCAGTTCGGGTGTCGCCGGCACCGGCTCGCCTGCGCTCGCCACCACCTCCCACCCAGAGTCGGTCGGTCGGAGCACGGCCGCCGCCTCCAACTCGAATGTCGCCCTTATCTGGTGGACTAGATCATCGAGGGCGTCGCGGTCAAGGGTGATCGAGCCGGCGAGCGTGGCCAATGCCTCCGCCTCGCGGCGTGCCCTGCTCGCCTCGGCCGCACGGCGTGAAGACAGACCCACCAGCCCGCCAACGGCGCCGGCCACGATCAGGAAGACGATCAGGGTGAAAAGGTTGGCGGGCTCGGCGATGGTGAAGGTGCCCGTCGGCTCGGTGAAGAACCAGTTCGCCAGGAGGAAGGCGATGATCGAGGCGACCAAGCGCCGGGAGGATGCCACCCACGGCGGCCACCGCCACCGTGACCAGGAGAAACACGAGCAACTCGGTGTCGAGCCCGGTTTGGTCTCTGAAGGGGAGCAGTGCCGCCGTCGCCAGGACGGGGATGATGACCGCCAGTGCCCACCCGGCGATGCGGCGGCGTCGAGGCAGACGCGACCTGGGCAGGTTGGGGGTGGCCAGCCTTCTGCCGGGCAACCCGGGGTGCGAGATGACATGGACGTCGATGGGGCCCGACCGCCTCACCACCTCGAGGATGGGCGAGCCACGCATCAGCTCCTCCCACCGCGTCCGTCGCGAGGCGCCCATCACCAGCTGGGTGGCGTTCTCGGCCCGGGCGAACCGGACCAGCGCCTCACCGACGTCGTCCCCCACCACCTCGTGGTAGGTGCCACCGAGATCGGTGAGAAGACGGCGCTGGCTGGCCAGCTCATCGGCGGCCTGGCTGCCCACGGCCAGTCCGTCCTGGGCGCGCACGTGGACCCCGAGTAACTCGGAGCGGGCACGCATCGCCATGCGCGCCGCCCGACGGACGACGTGGTCTCCCCCGGTGAGGCCGGCGATGGCGACCACCACCCGTTCCTTGGTCTCCCACGAGGCGTCGATCCCGTGGGTCTCGCGGTAGCGCTCCAGCGCCTCGTCCACCCGATCGGCGGTCCACGACAGCGCAAGCTCGCGCAGCGCCCCCAGGTTCCCCGGACGGAAGAAGTTGGCGAGGGCGGCGTCGATCCGCTCGGCCGGGTAGATCTTCCCGGCCGCCATCCTCTCGCGGATCCCCTCCTGGGTCAGGTCCACCATCTCGATCTCGTCGGCGCGCCGCACCACTTCGTCGGGGATCGTCTCCCGCTGCACCACACCGGTGATCGCGGTCACCACGTCGTTCATCGACTCGAGGTGTTGGATGTTGAGCGTGGTAATGACGTCGATGCCGGCAGCCAAAAGCACCTCGACGTCCTCCCACCGTTTCTCGTGACCCGAACCCGGCACGTTGGTGTGGGCCAACTCGTCGATCAGGGCGATGTCGGGTTTGCGGCGCAGCACCGCATCGAGGTCCATCTCCTCGAAGGTGTTGCCCCGATAGGTCACGGTGCGGCGCGGGAGCACCTCGAGACCGTCGATCAGCGCCGCGGTGTCGGGTCCTCCCGTGCGTCTCCACCAACCCGACCGCCACGTCCAGGCCCTCGACGGCGAGCCGGTGTCCCTCCTCGAGCATGGCGTATGTCTTGCCCACTCCGGGCGCAGCGCCCAGGAACACCCGGAGCTTGCCGCGGGGCATCAGACGGACGGACGGACGGACGGCAGACGGAGGTCATCACGAGGAAGTCTCGCGCTCTTCCAGTGCCAGGTTGAGTATGAGCACGTTGACCGCTGGCTCGTTGAGGAAGCCGAACATGGGGTTGACGGTGTTCTCGTCGATCAGGGCCATCACCTCGTCCACCGAGATCCCCCGCTCCTCGGCTATCCGAGCGGCTTGGAGGCGAGCGTTCGCCACCGATATGTGGGGGTCGAGACCGGAGCCCGAGGCGGTGACCGCATCGACGGGGACGGACTCGTCTGGGCCGAGGCCGTTGAGCTCGCGGTAGGCGGCGATCCGCTCCTCGACCGAGGCCAGGAGGTCGGGATTCTGCGGCCCCAGGTTGGATCCGCTGGAGATGGTTGGGTCATAGCCGTCACCGGCCGCCGAGGGACGAGGGTGGAAGAACTCGGGGGACGTGAAGCTCTGGCCGATCAGCTCCGACCCAACCGGCTGTCCGTCCCGCTCGAGGAGCGACCCGCCGGCGCGGTCGCCGAAGAGCAGCTGGCCGACGCCGGTGACGGCGAGGGTGTAGGCAAAGCCGGTCACCACCGTCATGACCAGGAGCATCAGGATCGAAGGAAGCAGTTGGCGCCGCATCACACCAGTCCAATCGCGTTGATGATCAGAGTCGATGAGCTTGATCCCGAGGAACGGGATCAACAGCCCACCGAGGCCATAAATGAGCACGTTGCGCCGCAGGATCGCCGACGCGCCGGCCGCCCGGAACCGAACTCCGCGCAGGGCCAGCGGGATCAGGGCGACGATGATCAGGGCGTTGAAGATGACCGCCGAAAGGATCGCCGACTCCGGCGACTCGAGCTGCATGATGTTGATGCGGTCGAGCACCGGGAAGACCGCGGCGAACATCGCCGGGATGATGGCGAAGTACTTGGCCACGTCGTTGGCGATGGAGAACGTGGTCAGCGAACCACGGGTGATGAGAAGCTGCTTCCCGATCTCGACGATCTCGAGCAGCTTGGTCGGGTTGGAGTCGAGGTCGACCATGTTCCCCGCCTCTTTGGCCGCCTGGGTGCCGGTGTTCATCGCGACCCCGACGTCGGCCTGAGCCAGGGCCGGTGCGTCGTTGGTTCCGTCACCGGTCATCGCCACCAACCGGCCCCC
The DNA here is from genome assembly GCA_963733905.1 of uncultured Actinomycetes bacterium. Taxonomy (GTDB): domain Bacteria; phylum Actinomycetota; class Acidimicrobiia; order Spongiisociales; family DATADW01; genus DATADW01. The sequence continues at coordinate 755,074 of CAVTEU010000007.1, forward strand.
GACCTGCTCCCGCCTGATCAGATCCATCTTGTCCTCGGGCTTGGCTTCGGCGAGGAAGTCGTCCACGCCCGCCTCTCGGGCGATGGCGGCTGCCGTCAGCGGGTTGTCACCGGTGATCATCACCGTGCGGATCCCCATCCTCCGCAACTCGTCGAACCGCTCGCTGGATGCCCTGCTTGACGATGTCCCTGAGAACGACGATGCCGAGCACACGGGTGCCGTCGGCAACGACCAGCGGCGTGGCTCCCTGCGAAGCGACATCGGCCACCGCGGTGCTCACCTCAGGGGAGAAGTAGCCGCCGTTCGACTCGACCCAGGCCGCCACCGAGTCGGCGGCGCCCTTGCGGATGCTGCGGCCGTCGGTGTCCACCCCGCTCATCCGAGTCTGGGCGGTGAACGGGATCAGGGTCGATCCGCGCAACTCTCGGCCCCGGAGACCGAACGCCTCCTTGGCGAGGACGACGATCGAGCGACCCTCGGGTGTCTCGTCGGCCAGGCTCGCCAACTGGGCCGCCTCGGCCAGCTCGGCCTGCGGTGACGCCGGGCGCCGGGATCAACTCCCGGGCCTGGCGGTCGCCGAGCGTGATGGTGCCGGTCTTGTCGAGAAGAAGGGTCGAGCAGTCACCCGCAGCCTCCACCGCCCGGCCGCTCATCGCCAGCACGTTGGCCTGGACGAGACGGTCCATCCCGGCGATGCCGATGGCGGAGAGCAGGGCGCCGATCGTGGTCGGGATCAGGCAGACCAGCAGCGCCACCAGCACCACGATCGTCCTGCTCGCCGCCCGAATAGATGGCGAAAGGCTGGAGCGTCACCACCGCCAACAGGAAGATGATGGTGAGCCCGGCGAGCAGGATGTTGAGGGCGATCTCGTTGGGCGTCTTCTGCCTCTCGGCACCCTCGACCAAGGCGATCATCCGGTCGAGGAACGTCTGGCCGGGGCGGGCGGTGATCCGCACCACCAACTCGTCGGAAAGCACCCGCGTGCCTCCGGTCACCGCCGAGCGGTCGCCACCAGATTCCCGGATCACCGGTGCCGACTCGCCGGTGATGGCCGACTCGTCCACCGAGGCCACCCCTTCGACGACTTCCCCGTCGCTGGGGATGACCTCGCCGGCCGACACCACCACGATGTCGTCGAGATCGAGCGCGGTCGCCGCCACCACCTCGATAGACCCGTCGGCGTTGCGACGGTTGGCCGTGGTCTGGGTCCTGGTTCGACGCAGCGAGTCGGCCTGGGCCTTCCCCCGACCCTCTGCCATCGCCTCGGCGAAGTTGGCGAAGAGGACGGTGAACCAGAGCCAGAGCACCACCTGGCCGGCGAACGAATTTTCGGCGCCTGTGGCCGAGCCGAGGTCGCGCAACCAGATGATGGTGGTGAGCACGGCCCCGACCTCGACTACGAGCATCACCGGGTTGCGCACCATGTGGCGCGGGTCGAGTTTGCGGAAGGCGTCTCCGGCTGCCCGGCGCATGATGGCCGGGTCGAAGCGTCGTACAGGGCGTGCCATATCTCCGTTCTCCTAGAGGCTGAGGTGCTCGACGATGGGCCCGAGAGCCCAAACAGGGAAGAAGGTGAGGCCGGCCACCACCAGGATCACCCCGATGAGGAGCCCGGCGAAGAGGGTCCGGTCGGTGGGGAAGGTCCCCGCCGAAGCGGGAACGGTCTGCTTGCGGACCAGCGAGCCGGCGATCCCGAGCACCGGGATGATCAGGAAGAACCGCCCGACAAGCATCGCCAGCCCAAGCGTCGGGGAGTAGAAGCTGTTGGTGGCGGTCAGCCCGGCGAAGGCGCTGCCGTTGTTGTTCCCCGCCGAGGTGAAGGCGTAGAGGATCTCGGAGAGGCCGTGCGGGCCGGTGTTGAGCTGCCCCTCGAGGCCGGCGGATAGCAAGACTCCCGCGGCGCTGAACCCGAGCACCACAAGGGGCATGGCCAAGATGTAGAGCACCACCAGCTTGACCTCGGCGGCCTGGATCTTCTTGCCCAGGTACTCGGGAGTCCTCCCCACCATCAGACCGGCGATGAACACGGTGAGGAACACGAAGATCAGCATCCCGGTGAGCCCGACGCCGAGGCCGCCGGGCGAGATCTCGCCCAGTTTCATGTTGATCATCGGGATCAGACCGCCGATCGGGGTGTTCGAGTCGTGCATCGAGTTGACCGACCCGTTGGAGGTGGCGGTGGTGGATGCGGCCCACACCGCAGACAGGGCGGGCCCGAAGCGGACCTCCTTGCCTTCCATGTTCCCGCCCGGCGCCTCGCTCACCGTCGCCTGATCGGCGCCGAGGGCGCTGAGGCTGGGGTTGCCGGCGTCCTCCGCCCAGACGTTGACGGCGATCGAGCCGACCAGGAGCACCGCCATCACCGCGATCAGGGCGAAGCCCTGACGGCGGTTGCCCACCATCCGCCCGTACATGTCGACGCTGGCGAAGGCGATGGAGAACAGGGCCCAGGTCGAGAGGAAGTTGGTCAGTCCGTTGGGGTTCTCGAATGGGTGCGCAGGAGTTGGCGTTGAAGAAGCCGCCGCCGTTGCTACCCAGTTGCTTGATGGCGATCTGACTGGCGACCGGCCCGCCCGGGACCGACTGGGTCGCCCCCTCCAAGCGTGGTGACCTCGGTGAACCCGTCGAAGTTCTGGATGACTCCTTGGCTGACGAGGACAATGGCGAAGACGAACGACAGCGGCAGGAGGATGCGGGTGACCGAGCGGGTCATGTCCACCCAGAAGTTGCCGATGGTGTTCGCCCGCCGCCGGGCGATACCCCTGACCAGTGCCACCAGTGCCGCCAGGCCCACCGCCGGCGACACGAAGTTCTGCACGACGAGACCGGCGAATTGGGAGAGATGGCTCATCGTCGCCTCGCCCGCATAGCTCTGCCAGTTGGTGTTGGTCATGAAGCTGACCGCGGTGCTGAAGGCCACCCCCGGCTCGACGGCCGGCATGCCGGTCGGGTTGAGCGGGAGGACCGCCTGCAGCCGGAGCAAGGCGTAGAGGAAGAGCACCGAAACCACGCTGAACGCCAGCAGCGCCAGGGCGTAGCCGGTCCAGCGCTGCTCGACGGTGGGGTCGATGCCGCAGATCCGGTAGAAGAACCGCTCGATGGGGAGGAAGAACCGGTCGCCCGGCGCCTTGCCCTCGCCGTAGACGCCGGCCATGTACCGGCCGAGGACGACGGTGGTCAATGCCGTGAAGACGACGAGGACCACGATGAAGACCCAGCCCGGGATGTCCATCAGAACCGTTCCGGGTCGAGCAGGGCGATGACGAGGTAGATGATCAGCGCCACCGCCACCACCAGCCCGACGATGTTGTCGAGGCTCATTGGGCAACCACCTCGACGTCGGTGGGTTCAGCGCCGCTCGGATCAGGTGCCGCCGGCTCGGTTTCGCCTCGCTGGATGATCCGATCGGCGAACCCGACGTAGCCGACGCACAGCGCGAAGAAGGCCGATTGCGATCAGGATGTAGACCAGGTCAGCCATGCCGCCTGTGTATCACCCCATTTGGCCGCCGGGCTCGGGACTGACGCCAGGTTGATGCGACCGGTCGGCTGGATCTTGACGCCGCATTGACGGCCGGCGCTGAGGAGACCTCTCGACGGCGGGGCGAATGAGGCCCCCTTCCCCGTTGGCCTATCCCCCGGGTAGGCTCGAAGCCATGACCGTCGGCGACCGAAACCGCACCATCATCGACGGGTTCGTCCACCAATTCCCCGACAACGACCCGGTGGAGACCCAGGAGTGGATCGACTCACTCGACGGCGTCGTGGCGGAAGAGGGCCAGGTCAGAGGGCGTTTCCTGCTGGCGAAGCTGCTCGAGCGCGCCCATGGGACCGGGCTGGGGGTACCGGCCACCGTCACCACTCCCTACGTCAACACCATCCCGGCCGAGGAAGAGCTGCCCTATCCGGGTGATGAGCACATCGAGCGCCGCATCAGGCGGTTCATCCGCTGGAACGCGGCGGTGATGGTGATCAAGGCCAACCACTTGGAGAAGGGAATCGGCGGGCACCTGTCGACCTTCGCCTCCTCCGCCACCCTCTACGAGGTCGGGTTCAACCACTTCTGGAAGGGCAAGGAGAACGGTAGCCCCGGGGACCACATCTACATCCAGGGTCACGCCGCCCCCGGCATCTACGCCCGGGCCTTCCTGGAGCGGCGGTTCGAGGAGGAGCACCTCGACCGCTTCCGGTTCGAGGTGGGCGGCGGCGGGCTCTCCTCGTACCCCCACCCGCGGCTCATGCCCAACTTCTGGGAGTACCCCACGGTGTCGATGGGGCTGGGGCCGATCAACTCGATCTACCAGGCCCGGTTCAACAAGTACCTCCACAACCGCGGGTCTGGACGACACCTCCGAGTCGCGGGTTTGGTGCTTCATCGGCGACGGCGAGACCGATGAACCCGAGACGCTGGGCTCGATCACTCTCGCCGCCAGGGAGAAGCTCGACAACCTGACCTGGGTGATCAACTGCAACCTCCAACGGCTCGACGGCCCCGTCCGGGGGAACGGCAAGATCATCCAGGAGTTGGAGGCCATCTTCCGCGGCGCCGGCTGGAACGTGATCAAGGTCATCTGGGGAACCGGCTGGGACGAGCTACTGGCCAGGGACACCGAGGGCCACCTGGTCAACAAGATGAACAAGACGCTGGACGGCGACTACCAGCGGCTCAGGGCGGAGGACGGTGCCTACATCCGCGAGCACTTCTTTGGCCCCGAGCCCGAATTGCGTGCGCTGGTCGAGGACTGGACCGACGACCAGATCTGGGCGCTGCGGCGGGGCGGGCTCGACTTCCGCAAGATCTACAGCGCCTACCGGGCGGCGACCGAGCTGACCGGCGCACCGACGGTGATCCTGGCGAAGACGATCAAGGGATGGACACTCGGCCCCGACGTCGAGGGGCGGAACGCCACCCATCAGATCAAGGAGCTGACAAACAAGCAGCTACTCGTGCTGCGGACCAGGCTCAACCTCGAGGAGGACATCCCCGAGGAGGCGCTGCAGGGCGACCAGGATCCCCCCTACTTCCGGCCCGGCGCCGACACCCCCGAGTACCAGTACCTGATGGAGCGGCGCAAGTCGCTCCACGGGTCGCTCCCCTCGCGGGTGGTGCGGATCAGGTCACCACTCACGCTTCCCGCCGGAGGACACCTTCTCCGAGGTGCTCGCCGGGAGCGGCAAGGTCGAAGCCTCGACCACGATGGCCTTCACCCGCCTGCTGCGCAGTCTCGCCAGGAGCGATCAGTTCGGGCCGCGGGTGATCCCCATCGTCCCCGATGAGGCCCGCACCTTCGGGATGGACTCGCTGTTCAGAGAGTTGAAGATCTACGCCTCAGAGGGCCAGCTTTACGAGCCGGTGGACGCCCAGATGCTGCTCTCGTACATGGAGGCCAAAGCGGGTCAGATTCTCGAGGAAGGCATAACCGAAGCCGGGTCGATGGCCAGCTTCACCGCGGCGGCGAGCTCATACGCCACGCGGGGCGTCCCGGTGGTCCCCTTCTACATCTTCTACTCGATGTTCGGGTTCCAGCGGGTGGGCGACCTGATCTGGGCAGCGGCCGATCTCCGGGCGCGCGGCTTCCTCCTCGGGGCTACGGCGGGGAGGACGACGCTCCAGGGCGAGGGGCTGCAGCACCAGGACGGGCACAGCCACCTGCTGATGTCGGCGGTTCCACCCCTGATGGCCTACGACCCCGCCTTCGCCTACGAGGTGGGGTTGGTGATCAAGGACGGGCTCCGCCGGATGTACGGCGATGACCCCGAGGACGTCTTCTACTACCTGACCCTGTACAACGAGAACTACGTGCAGCCCCCGATGGCCGAAGGGGTCGAGGCCGGGGTGATCCAGGGGCTGTACCGGTGGGCGCCGGCGCCCGACGGCGACCTTCCCCACCGCGCCACGCTGGCGTTCTCGGGCACCGCCCAGAAGGCAGCCCGCGAGGCCCAGGCGGAATTCGCCGAGCACTGGGGGGTGGGAGTCGAGTTGTGGTCGGCCACCTCGTTCAAGGCGCTGCGCGAGGAGGCGATGAGCGTCGAGCGCTGGAACCGGCTCCACCCCGGGGAGGAACAGCGAGTGCCGCTGGTGACCCGGTTGCTCGAGGAAACCTCAGGCCCCTTCATCGCCGTCACCGACAACATGCGAGCGGTCCCCGACCAGGTGAGCCGGTGGGTGCCCCGGCCCTATCTGTCGCTGGGGACCGACGGGTTCGGGCGGTCAGACACCAGGGCGGCGTTGCGACGATTCTTCGAGACCGACAAGGAACATGTGGTGGTGGGTGTGCTCACCGCGCTGCACCGAGAGGGTGCCATTCGGCCCCGAGGTGGTCCGGGACGCCATCAACCGCTACGACCTCGACCCCGAAACACCCGACCCGTGGCGGTCGTAGGCCGAGCCGCATAGTCGTACCCGGGTCTGCATGCAGGCCCGGGTATCTATCCTTCCCACGGGAAATCCACCGCCATCGTCTTTCGGGGTGGTTGACTTCCCGACGGCATCGGCGTCCGAGCGGACGGGGCGCGTCGAGAGCACGACAACGCATCCGACCATGCCTGCAGGAGCTCGGCGCCATGTCTCTGAGTCGTTCCCGTTCGCCAGATCGTGTCCCGTTCGGAAACGTCTTCGAGACGCGGCCCGCCCTGGCCGCTCTCGCTTCGGCCCTGATCCCGGGTGCCGGTCAATGGCTCCAGGGCAGGAGGAGGCAGGCCGCGCCGTTGCTGATCGTCTCCGCAGTTGCCTTGCTGGCCACGGTCGGCGCCATCTGGGTCCTCAATCGGCGGGGACCCGTCTACATCCTCGAAGTGGCGATGCGTCCGGGAGCGCTCGCCACGATCTTCGTGGTCAACGGAGTCTTCTTGGCGGTCCGAGCCTGGGCTGCTGCCGACGCCTACCAAGGTGGACGGGGGATGGCTACCCGGGCTTCGGCACTCGCCGGTGTGGTGGTGATGGCAATGGTCGTCCTGCCCCATCTCTTCATCGGCGCCCAGGCAGCGCAGGCTCACCAAGTGGTCACCACAGTCTTCCAACAGCCCGTAGCGGCAAGGAATAAGCCGACCATGGCCACGGCGAGGTGGCGGCCCGGGGAGCGTCTCACCGTGCTCTTCCTCGGGGCGGAGCGCAACCCAACTGGCGCCACCGAGGTCCGAGGGGCAATGGCCATCACCGTCTTCCCGGGGGACGATCGTGTCGCCGCAGTCACACTTCCGGCAAACCTCACCGGGATCCCCGTACCAGAAGCCACCGACCACTCCCCCGGCAATGGTTCGCTGACCGACCTCTACCGGTTCGGGACCCGTCACCGCCGTCTCTATCCAGGGTCTGCCGACCCCGGCGCCGCCATGGTCAAAGATGGCGTGCAGACGCTTCTCGGGATCCCGGTGCACCACGCCGTGGTGTTCGATTCGAGCAATCTCGATGAGACGGACATGGTCGACACCCCGCATGCAGGCAAGCGCTGCGCCGCGGCAGGCGTGGTCCGCTCGCTTCGACCTGAGGGGCTGGTGCGTCGCATCCCCTCGCTGGTCGGCGCCCTGGGGATCAGCGTCACCAGCGACATCCCGCTCGACCTGGTCCCCGACATGGTCGAACTGCTCCCCACCCTCTCCCCCCGCCAGGTGCTGACCGTCCCGATCACGGCGCCCGATTACGGGCGAGCCGAGCAGAAGTCGCAGGTGGCGGATCCGGAGAGGGTCAGGGCTGCCATGGTGAGCCTGGTCAAGCTGTCGCCCGGAGGAAGCCGCTTCTCGGCTCGGTCTCGACGACCCGGCCCGCTGCGCCACCGGCCGACCGCTCCAGGCGGCCGCAGACAACCGGTGATCGACACGGGTCGCAGTACCATCGGCCGACCCTGACCGCCTTCCGGGTTTGCCAGAACTGCCCGGTCGAGGAGCCAGCGTGACCGAGCAGCAGACCCGATCCGCCCCACCCGATCAACCCCCGCGTCACCGCAGCGAGAACCAGGCCCGCCGCCAGGCGAGGCTGGTCACCATGGTGCTGCTGGCGGTGGCCGCCGCCGTCGCCATTTGGCTGCTCATCGACATTTTCTCCGGCGACGTCGGCGGTGCCGGGTCGCCGAGCTCCTCCCCGGGGTCTGCTGCCGAATCCACGTTGGCGACCACCACCACCCCTCCGCCTCAGCCGGTGGCCGTCCCGCCGGAGAGCTTCGGTGCCCCCTGGGGTACGACTCAGGGGGTCACCATGTTCCGGGGCAACCCGACCCGGTCCTGGTTCGGGCGCGGGGCGCTCGGCGCCGAGCCGCAGATCGAGTGGAGCTACCCCAGCGGCGAGATGTGCTCGATCTCGGTCGATCTCGGCGAGGAATCGGAGTGGTGCGGGACAGGCTGGACCGGACAACCGCTGGTCTGGACCAATCCTCGAGGGGACGACCGAGGTCTTGTTCGGCGGCTACGACGGCGCGGTCCATTTCCTCGACGCGACCACCGGTGAGCCCACCAGGGAGCCTTTCGCAACCGGCGACTTGATCAAGGGATTCGGCGCCATCGACCCCGACGGGTATCCGTTGCTCTACTTCGGCTCCCGGGACAACAAGTTCCGGATCGTCGCACTCGACCGCGAACCGGTAGGTCAGATCTGGTCGATGGACGCGTTCGACGTCGACGGACTGTGGAACGACGACTGGGACTCGAGCCCGGCCATCATCGACGGCATCCTCTACGTTGGCGGCGAGAACGGCTGGTTCTACGCCATCGAGTTGAACCGCAGCTACGGCGAGCAAGGCCGGGTGCGTGTCCGCCCCGAGATCCTGTTCTCGGCGCCCACCTACGACGACGAGTTCCTCGACATGCTCAACGAGGGCAAGCCGACGCCGCCCGCCGACGAGCTGCCCCGTGACGGCAGCGGGTCAGATCTCGACTACGACGTCGAGGTCAGCGTCGAGAACAGCCCGGTGTTCTTCCGCAACAGGGTGTACATCGCCAACTCGGCCGGCCGGATCCTCGGATTCGACATCAGTGACATTCGGGAGGGTCGCGCTCCGATCGTCTTCGACTATTGGTCAGGCGGTGACATCGACGGGACCATGGCGGTGGACCCCAAGGGCCGGCTCATCGTTCCCATCGAATTCGAGCCCAACGACAAGGCGGGGAAGCCTCCGATGTCAGCGGCCGAGGCCGCCCACCAGCGCGAGGTCGGCCAACTGGTCAAGCTCGACCCATACTCCGAGGACGATCCGAGACTGTGGGGTGTCGACCTCACCGCCGGTGGCGAGAACGCAGGGATCTGGGCGAGCCCGGTCCTTTACGAAGGGCTGGTCTACGTCCCAACCCACACCGGGGAACTGCTCGCCGTCAGCGCCGCCAACGGTGAGGTGGTCTGGCGCGATTCGGTCGGTCCCAAGACATGGTCGTCGCCTGTGATCGTCGGCGATCAACTCATCCAGGCCACATTCGCATCTGGAATCCGCGGCTACTCACTGGCCGATCCCAGACACCCCGAGCGACTGTGGACCGTCGAACTGCCCGAGAGCGGAGAACTCGAGTCCACCCCAGTCGTCTGGGACGGCACCCTCTACGTCGGCTCGCGCAACGGCTTCTTCTACGCGGTAGGCGGGTAGCCGCCAAGCTCCGCGAGGTGCTCGGCTCCGGTTCCTGAGGTCCGTCGCCACGCTCGAGACCGAAGCGATCCTCCTCGCTGCGACTGGTCGTGGGTTAGCGGCCGAGCCGCAGGAACGCGGCGACCGATGTCCCGCGGACGTCCACCGGGACGCCCGCCGGAAGCCCGGAGCGGATCGCCTCCACCGTCGCCTCGTTGGGAGCGCCGAAGATCTCGATCGCGGCAGTTTCGATGAACTCGGCTGCGGCATCGGAACGCTGGTCGGAGCCCTCGACATGTGCCGCGAACCCGGCCGCGTCCGCGAACACATGGACGATCGTCAGCGTCATCGATGCCTCGTCGACGTAGGGCAGGAACCCGAGCGTCTGCGGCTTTGCCTTCTCGATCATCGGAGCGCCGGCCGCCAGAAAGGCACGCAGTCCGTCCAGCCGTCCTGGCCGGATCCGGCTGCGGCTGGTGAACACGATCGGGCCGTCAGACGACATCGCCGACCTCCCGACCGGCACCCTCCGCTCGGACGGTCACCACGACGACCTCGGTCGCCTGCTGCTTGCCCTTCAAGGCAAGCGACCGGTGCTCCAGTCCGTGGACGGCCACCCCGGCCTTACCGGCGGCGTCGACCGGGATGAGGATCTCACCGGCGGCCGCCACCGAGCTCAGGCGGGCGGTGACGTTCACCGCATCGCCCATCGCCGTCATCTCTGAGTCGAGACCCAGCCCCACTGATCCCACATATGCGACATCGGAGTTGACGCCGATCCCGACCGGCAGCCACGGTCCCTCGGGTCGGGCGTGACCGGTCGCCGCCAGCAGGCGCTGCGCAGCGCGGACGGCATGCACGGCGTGAGCCTCCGTCGCCAACGCCGGGATGAACAGCCCGATGACCTCGTCGCCGACGAACTTGTCGACCATCGCGCCCTCGTCGACGAGGATCGTCGTCGCCGTGTCGAAGAACCGGCCCATCAGCCGCGTCAACGCCGACGGGGACATCCGCTCCGCCAGCGAGGTCGAACCGCGTACGTCGGCGAACAGCATCGAGACCTCGATCTCGGCGCCGCCGTGGCTGGACCGGAGCTGGCGATAGCAGCCCGTGCAGTACTTGGGGTTCTTCGGCCACCGGGCGTGTCCGAACAGCGGCATCACCAGCCCGCCGAGGCCGCCGAACGGCGCGGCGCACATCTTGCAGCGCGGGCTGCTGGGGATCCGGTTCCGCAGCCGTCGCTTCCATCGGATGCCGGTCCCGACCGTCAGCTGGCGGCGCCACTCCTCCTCGACGGTCTTCTCGGAGCGGGGCGCTGGCCGGCCCTCCATGGTTGGCACCCTACATGGCGCCGCCACCGGGTCGGTGTGGAGAGGACGAGGTCCTCGACCTAGACGATCCTCCGGTCGGTGGCCCACCGGGCCAGTTCGTGACGGCTGGAGAGTTGCAGCTTGCGAAGCACCGCCGAGACATGCGACTCGACCGTCTTCACCGAGATCTCGAGACGCCGAGCGACCTGCTTGTAGGCGAAGCCACGGGCGATGAGGCGAAGCACCTCCCGCTCCCTCGGGGTCAGCTGGTCCAGCTCGGGATCGGCGGCGGGGACCGACCCGGCGAAGGCATCGAGCACGAAACCGGCGAGCCGCGGCGAGAACACGGCGTCTCCATCGTCCACCCGGCGGATGGCCTCGACCAGGTCGGTTGGAGCAATCGACTTGGTCACATAGCCGCGGGCCCCGGCGCGGATCATGGCGATGACGTCCTCGGGCTCGTCCGACACCGACAGCGCCAGGAAGCGCACCTCGGGATGGGCGTCGGCCAGGCTGCGCACCACGGCGATCCCGCCACCCCCCGGCATGTGGACGTCGATCAGCACCACTTCGGGTTGGGCCGCCCGGATGGCGTTGACCGCCTCGTCCACGTCCCCCGACGATCCGACGATCTCGAAGTGCTCGCCCAACTCGGAGCGGACCCCGGCGAGGAACAACTCGTGGTCGTCCACCAGGAACAGCTTGATCATGCGCGCTCCAACCGGAGATGCACCTCGGTCCCCTCCCCAGGTTCGCTGCTCACCTCGGCGCTCCCGCCGTGCCGGCGCATCCGGGCGACGATCGACTCGGCGATCCCACGCCTGTCCGGCGGGATCGCGCCGTGGTCGAAACCCTTGCCTTGGTCGGTCACCCAGGCGTCGACAGCCCCGTCCCCCACCTCGAGGTAGACCGAGATCGAGCCGGCGCCGGAGTGGCGCGCCGCGTTGGTCATCGCCTCTCCGGCAGCCGCCACCATCGCCCGGGTGCGGTCATCGAGCGGCATGTCACCCACCGCAACCACCTCGACCGGTAGATCGAAATCGTGTCTCTACCCGGTCGGCGGCCGAGCGCAGAGCCGCCACCAGCCGCTCACCCTCCACCGCCGGGCCCTTCTCGTACAGCCAGCGGCGCAGTTCCCGTTCCTGGGCCCTGGCCAGCGTGACCATCCGTCGCGGGTCGTCGGTGCGCTGCATCAAGGCGAGCGTCTGGAGCACCGAATCGTGGAGATGGGCGGTCATCTCGGCTCGTTCCTCCTGACGGATCCGCTCGGTCCTCTCCCTCCCCAGATCGCGTGCCAGACCCACCAGCCACGGACCGAGCACCAGGGTGACACCGGCGGCGGTCACCAGCGCCGCCAGCACGACAGTGCCCAAACCGGAGATGGCGTCGATTCCCCCGGCGAGGAGTCCCAGCCCGACCAGAAGAAGGAGGCCCCCCACGACGATCCGACCCACCGATCTCTCGCCCCGGTCGCCGGGGAGCAGCAAGTCGGGCATCGCCCCGGCGCCGGCTGCCCTCGGAGCGGTCCCACAACGCAGCCAGCCCGAAGGCCATGGCAGTGCCCGCAGCCATGACGACGTCGCCGGGCCAGAGCCCGATACCGCGGAGAATGAACAGCGAATCCGGCGAAGCAGAGCAGAGAGGCCGAGCCGCTGGCGCCGGTCGATTGTGGGATCGGTGCGGCCCCTGGGCCATGCTCCTCGGGGAGGATCGCCCAGAGGCCGACATAGAGGACGAGTCCCAGCCCATAGACCAGCCCGAGCGTGACGAAACCGGCCCGGACGTAGACCGGCTCGATCCCGAGCGAACGCCCCAGCCCGGCGGCGACCCCACCGAGGACGCCACGTCGGCGGTCGCGATGCAATTCGAGGCGCGATTTGGTGGTCGTGGCGGATTCCACGGTCCGATGATCCCATGGCGGACGATGCGCCGACAATGGGTGATCACCCTCGGCACCTGGTGCGGGGTTAGGGGACTCTGGGGGACATCCCCGATGGACTCCGGAAGCTGCGCCCTTCAGGATTGCAAGCATGAACGACGAAGCGACCACGACAACCGCCGATCTCACCGCCCCCACCGCCGCCACCGCCGCCGCCCGGCCCGGCGCCCGCGCCGTCACTCCACCGCTCCCGCTCGCACCGGGTAGTGGCCGGGGTGGCGGGAGGGATTGCCGAGCGTTACGGGGTTGCCCTCTGGGTGGTCCGTGCCGGGTTCATCGCCCTCTGTTTCGCAGGAGGCGTCGGAGCCCTTCTCTATCTGGCCGGCTGGCTGCTGATTCCCGAGGAGGGGACCGACAAGTCGGTCCTCGGGATCTCGTCGCCGGCCGATACTTCACTCGTCCTCGGGGTGGCGCTCATCGGGATCGGCCTGGCGGTCCTCCTCGGTTGGATGGGGATCGTCCGCGGCGAATTGGTCGTCGGAGCCGCGTTGGTGGTGTGCGGGATCCTCCTCTACCGGCGCGGCCCGTCGCCATCGGGCGGCCCGCCCGGCGGGACAACTCGAGGTCTACGCCACCGATGGATCACCGATGGCGATCGTCGAGCGGCAACCTGCAATGCCGCCTCCGCCGCCACCTCCTCCAAGGCCAAGAAAGCCGCCGTCGATCCTGGGTCGTCTCACCATCGCGGTCGCACTGGTCGCGATCGGGGTGGTTGCGCTGCTCGATGTGACCGGGGTACTCGCCCCCACCGCAATGCACTATCTCGGGATCGGTCTCGGAGTCATCGCTCTCGGATTGCTGGTCGGCTCCTTTTGGGGCCGGGCGAAGTGGCTGGTGATCCCCGGACTGCTGCTTCTTCCCCTTGTTGCTCGTTGCCCGCTTTTCCGAGCTGACCTGGGACTACAGCTACACGAATCAGGTGATCCGCCCGCTCGAGATCGACGACTTGCTCCCCGAGTACCGAGCCGATTCAGGGTCCCTCCTCCTCGACATGAGGGCCCTCGACCTCGACGGGGCAGCGGTGGCGGTCGAGGTGTCGGTCGGTGCAGGCGAGCTCATCGTGGAGCTTCCCGAGGGGGTGGCGGTGGATTCGTTGGTGACCGCCCAGGCGGGCGAGGTTGTATGTGCTCGGACAGCACGCCTCCGGGCTCGACGTCAGCCGGGCGGTGACGGTGGTCGGCGACGAGGGCTCGATCGACCTCAACGCCTCGGTCGGAGTGGGTACCGCTGAGGTCCGGCTAGGCCGCGAGAAATTCGGGCCGATCGCACCGATCCCACCCTCACCGCCGTTTCTCGATCCGAGGAGATGAACATGCAAGGCGAACGCCACCGATTCGACATTTGGTCATTCATGTTCGGCGCTTTCTTCGCAGCCCTGGCCGCACTCACCATCTGGCTCCCGGTCGAGCCTGGGTGGATGATCACGATCGGGCGCGCCGTGGGCCCGGCCATCCTCGTGCTGATCGGGATCGGGCTACTCGTGTCGGTATTGCAGGGGCGCCGGCAGGACGAGACCAGCGATCCCCTAGTCGTCGGGAACGGTGAGGACACGGTCGATCACATGGATCACACCGTTACCGGCAGTGATGTCGCTCTCGAGGACGGTGGCTTCACCGACCATTACGGTCTCCCCCTCGATACTGACAGGTAGGTCAGACCCCTCGGCGGTGGAAAGCGAGGTCTCGGCAGCCAGATCCGCCGCCGGGTACTCACCAGGGACGATGTGGTACAGCAGGAAGGGCTCAAGCTCCGCCGGGTCGGCGAGCAACTCTGCCAATGTCCCCGTGGGGAGTTCGGCGAATGCATCGTCGGTTGGGGCGAACAGGGTGTAGGGACCTGCCCCCGCCAACTCCTCGGTCAGCCCCGCAGCTTCGATGGCGCTGAGCAGCGTTGCGAACCGCCCGATTCCGGCAGCGACATCGACGATCGTCTCCCCGCCCTCGGCACCGGTGCCGGCGGTCGATGCGGTGTCGTCGGTCCGTGGCTCGGTGTCGTCGGTGGACGTGTCGTCGGTCCTCGGCTCGGTGTCGTCGGTTGACGTGTCATCGGTTCTCGGCTCGGTGTCGTCCGTGCTCGGCGCGGTGCTGGCGACGCCGACGGTCGTATCGATGCCCGGAACAGTCGTGTCCGTGGCACCGCCGTCGCAGGCGGCCAGCACGACAGCCACGACGACAAGGCAGATGTGAACGCGCCACTTCTTCATCCCGTTCCGTCCTCGGTCGTCGGCGGCGATCATCCCCCGTGACGCTAGGCGAAACCGAGTCGACTGTTCAGTGCGCGTCAGGGTGCTCGATAGTCTCACTGGCCATGGACGACCTCGATCAGGTACTCGACAGGTGGCGTCAAGGCACCGACGCGCTGGTCAAGGGTGACCCCGAACCGCTCAAGGCTGTTGGTCGCACGGCGACGACGTCACCGTGGCGAACCCGTTAGGCCCCCCGGTGCAGGGTTGGAAGCGGGTATCGCAGACGATCGAACATGTCGCATCGAACGTCAGCGACGGTGAGGCCCTGGATTTCGAAGTCATCGAGACTTATGAAACAAGTGACCTTGCCTACGTCGTCCAGATCGAGCACATGAGAGCAAGGCTCGGGGAGCTGGAGGAGGTGACGCCGTTCTCGTTACGGGTCACGATGGTCCTCCGCCCGGAGGAGACTGGCTGGAAGGTCGTTCATCGCCAAGCCGATCGATCATGTCGGCACAGCCAATCGAATCGGTGATCCGACAAGCCGCCCAGTAGTCACTCTCAGCCCGTGAGTCGCTCAGCGATAGGACACCACCCCTCTGCGTCTTCTCGAGTGCTCAGGTTCAGTCGCCCTCGTCGGTGCCCATCCTGCACCTCGAGCCAAGAGAGATGAGATGCGATTGTCACAACCCCTGATCACGGCCCACCGCTGGAATGCGCGGGTCATGGCCTCGTTGGTCGCTTCGGCGGCGAGGTCGGGGTTCCGCAGCATGACTGAAAGCGCTCGGTAGATCCGCTCCCAGTCGGCTGCATAGAACTCCTCGAAACCGACAGTGGATCAGCTCCACCGATGGTGCACCGTCGACTCCGGAGTTCACCGCGGAGAGACTCGCTGATCGCCGAATGGTTCCATCGGCGGACCGGACCGGACGTCTGAAGCGCCATGGAGTCACTCCTAGGGGCATCGGAGTCCTGTTGCGCTCACTTTGTGGAATGCTTGCGCAATGGCGGGAGCACCGGCAAGCACGAAGTATTTCAACAAGATCGCCATACCCCTCGCCGGGCACCGATTCTTCCCGCTCTGGGTGGTGCTGAAGCATCGAGGCCGTAGGACTGGCAAGGAGTACTCGGTTCCGCTTGCGGTCATCCCCACCGAGACGTCATTCATCATCGCCATGCCGTGGGGACGTGAAACGGACTGGGTGCGCAACGTGCGGGCGGCCGGGAACTGCACGGTGCGCTGGAAGGGCGTCGATTACGTGTGCACCGAGCCGACCTTCGTTGACAAAGGAGTCGCCCTTGCTGCCGCCCGTGGAATTACTCGACGCATTCTCCGTCGCCAGGAATTCCCGCACGGTTTCATCGAACTGACCCGTCGTCCCGCCTGAAGGGTCCGATGAATGCGGTGACCCCGGGAACGTGAGACACGAGATCGTCGGCATCGATCGCGATGGCGATACCGTTCCAACTCCGTGGAGATATCAAGGAGCACCCGCCAATGGCGATCACGATCGCATCGGTGACCTTCGACTGTGCCGATGCCCTCACAGTTGCCGGATTCTGGTCCGCCGCCCTCGAACGACCCCTTGACCCCAACCCATCGAGTGACTTCGCCGCCATCGGCTTCGCCGGTCGTCGCGACACAGCGGGGTGGGGGCCCGCCGAGCATGATGGCGAATCGACCTGGATGTTCGTCAAGGTTCCCGAGCCGAAGACCGCCAAGAACCGCATCCACCTCGATGTGATGACGACCGACCCTGAACCCGAAATCGACCGCCTCGTCGGACTCGGTGCCACGCGAGTTCGCGACATGGAGGAGTACGGGTACATGTGGACCGTCATGGCCGACCCGGAAGGAAACGAGTTCTGCATCGCCGCCGCCCGTTGACAACGCCCAGGCAGCACGCGACTCCAGCGGAAGGCGAAGGTCACTCTGATCACTCTCACGAAGCCAGGACGACGATCACCAGCACCGTTCGGACCGCTCCCACGATCGGACCGAACGGAAGCGCGAACCCGATCCAGTAGAACAGCTCGAATGGGAGGAGGGCGAGGGCGAGCCACAAGCCGATGGAAAGACCCGGCCACAGCAGCACCCCCACCACCACTTCGGCTGCGCAAACCGCAATGAAGCCGGCGAGCAATGGAACACTGGTAGGGATCCCCCAGCGCTCGAATGGACCGCCGCCGTACGTCGGGAAGCCCATGAACGTCCACACCTCGTGGTTCTGAGCGAAGTACCGGAGTCCGAACACGGCCGGCAATCCGAATCCCAGGCCACTGATCCAGGCGAGTGTCGCTGCCACTTGGGTCATGGCTTCGCCTGGAAACGGCGGAGAAGGCTCCTCCGCTGCGGTTTCGGGAATCTGATCACCAAGGCCTACCTCACGACGGCGCCAAGTATTGACAGCGCGATGCCGGTGAGAGCGCAGGCGCCAAGTGTGCGCAGGATGGACCAGCGGCGTCGAAAGATGAGGTAGCAGCCGAGGACCATCACGGCGACGGCGTCCCATTGGATGCTTCCCCAGACCGGTGCCTGGAAGTCGAACGGTCCGTCGGTGATTTGCTGGGTTTGGTCGAACAGAGTGTGGACGGCGAAAAACGCGGCCAGGCTGGCAATCACGCCGACCACTGCGGCGGTGACTCCGGTCAGGGCCGCAGACAGGTTGGTGTTGTGTCGGAGCCGCTCCACGTAGGGGGCGCCGAGAAGAATGAACATGAAGCACGGCACGAACGTCACCCAGGTGACGAGGAGTGAGGCAATGACTGCGGCGGCCCACGGGTCGAGCGACCCGGGGTTGCGGTACGCACCTAGGAACGCGACGAACTGCACCACCATGATGAGTGGGCCCGGGGTGGTCTCGGCCAGGGCGAGGCCTTTGACCATCTCGTTGGGCAGTAGCCAGTGGTACACGTTGACGGCCTGCTGGGAGACGTAGGCGAGCACTGCGTACGCGCCTCCAAAGGTGACCACGGCGGCGCCGGAGAAGAACAGACCTTGCTCGACGAACACGCTGTATCTGCCGAACAGGGCTGCGGCGAGTAGCACCGGTGTGAACCACAGCACCAGGCCCACGAAGAGGATGGTGACCCAGCGGCGGGTCGAACCGCGCTCCTGGTGCAGCTGGTCGTCAGCGATGAGTGGAGCCGGGCCGTTGTCCGGCGGCGCCGGTTTCGGCGCCGCCATGGACGGGGCGAGCCGGGCCAACAACCATCCGAGGAGTCCGGCGATGAGGATGACGATGGGGAATGGGACCGCGAACAACGCCAAGGCGATGAAGGCCGCCACAGCCAACGCGACCAGGCTCGGGGCGGTCAGCGTTCGGCTGCTGACGCGCACGACGGCCTGGATGACGATGGCGATGACCGCAGGAGCCAACCCCAGGAAAAGCGCGTCGACAGCGGCGGTGTCGCCGTACACGACGTAGAGGGCCGACAGCACCAGCAGGGCGACTGCGCCGGGGAGGACGAACAGCGTGCCGGCGATGAGGCCGCCGTAGATACCATTGAGTAGCCAGCCGATGTAAATCGCTAGCTGTTGCGCCTCAGGGCCGGGCAGCAGCATGCAGTAGTTCAGAGCATGGAGGAACCTGCCCTGCCCGATCCACCTCTTCTCTTCGACCAGCGTTCGTTGCATCACGGCGATCTGGCCCGCTGGCCCGCCAAAGGTCTGTAGGGAAATGGCGAACCACGTCCGGGTCGCCTCGCGCAGCGACAGCACATCGCGGGTCGAAGGCAGCTGCTGCTGTTTCTCCGCCGGGGTTGGTTCTCCGTCGGTGCGCTCCGGACCCATGTGGGGTGTCTCCGTCCCGGCCAGCAACCGCGCCGACGGTACTAGTTGGACTGTCGAGACTCGGCGCGGCCACCTCAACGACACCCTTGGTGGCGACCCCGTACGGTCCGCGTGCCCGCTCCGGCCTCACCACATTTCACCTTTCGAGGATCAACGCACCGCGAGTTCGATCTTGCCGAGGTGGTAATCAACGATCGCAAATTCGCCGACGCCGGACGGGATCAAGTGGACGATCAACACCGGCCTTATGGTTGGGGACCGCAACGAGGCGAAGAAGACCGGCGACTTCGGAGCCGCCGACCCGCTCAAGCGTCGGGAGATGGCGACGGTCCTCCACCGCTTCTCCAAGGACGCCGGGGTCGCCGACGACATCGAGACGGACTAACTCGGCGTGATGATCAGGGCCGGGCAATCGGTCGGTGATGGCGGGGGACGGTTACAGCGCCCACGGTGGCGATAGCCATGGCGGTGGCGGCGAAGGGTAAAGGCGGCGCGGGGCTCACCAGGGTCCAAAGCACTCCTGCGACAGTGATGCGCACGCGAGCGCGAGGTATCGCGATCGATCCGGTGTAGAAACGCACTCACATGCCGATGTGCGTGCGACGCGAAGCCGCCGTGGGGCGGGGTGTGACCGTGAAGGCAGAGGCACGGCTCGACCTGGTCGAACGACGGAGGGTTCGAGGTCCATGATGGTGTCCAGCCCCGTAGCGGTCACGGCTGAGGGGCAAATGGAACTCCACCTGGTGGATCGGCTGCTCGTGAGAAGGGAGCGATGTGACTCAGTCCAGTCAGAGCGTCCTGATCAACGGGTTTGGGGTGCTCTTCGTAATCTTGAATGCGTTCGCGTTGGGCCTCAGGCTTCCGGTCGGCAAGTTGCTAGCACAGGCCTTTGCCCATTGGAAGATTGCCGTGTGGGCGTTGGTGATCAATTTCGTCATCATCCCGCTCCTATTCGTCGGATATTTGCTGACGATCGCCTCGTCCATTCCCGCAGAGATCAAAGTCGGGTTCTGCGTCGCGGCTCTTTGTGCAGGTATGCCTTTCGCTCCCCTCCTCGCCAAGTTAGCCAAGGCGGACGTCAGCATCGCCACCACGCTGTTAGTGGTCTTGACTGCTGGGACCATCATCGCCCTCCCGCTAGGGCTGCCCCTTGCCATCGATGCGGTTGACGCGCAAATCAAGTCCTCTGTCTGGGACGTTGCTTGGCCGCTGCTGCTCTTCTTACTCCTGCCCTTGGTTCTCGGGTGTGGCTTCCGGGTCTGGTGGCCCGACCTGACGCCGCCGTTGACACGGTGGGTTACCCGAGTTGCAATTCTGTGTCTGCTGTTCAATCTCAACTTCACGCTGGTTGCGTATTGGAGTCTGTTCGTGCAGGAGTGGGGCACTGCGAGTTACGTCGCGGCCCTTGCTGGCCCATTCATCGGCCTCGGGTGTGGCTACCTTCTCGTTTCCAGTCTTCGGGTCAAAGACGTGGGAGTCAGGCATGCGACCGAGGCGACCACGGCGGTACGCAACATCGCTCCGATGCTCCTGATGATGATTTTTCCCTTTGCAGCCGACCCGCTGGTCACGGTTTCGATCACGATCCTCAACACCGTCGGCATCGTCATCGTTGTGCTGTTCGTCCTGATGTGGAGGCGCGCTGCTTCACCGTCGGACACTCACGCAACAACCAACCAGCCAGCAAGCGAAGGCCTGACCCCGCCAACTTCGACATGACGAGTGATCCGCCCGTCGTCGCCGACCTCCCCGACGAAGGTGAGTTCTTCCTCGTCCCCAGTAGGAGCGAATCGATCCCGGCCTGTCGGCCTCATGGTCGGCACCCGCAACGACGCGAAGACGACCGGCGACTTCAACGCGCCGGACCCGCTGCTCCGGGGGCCAGTTCGCGACGGTAAGCAAGAAGTGCGCCTCCGACGCCGGGGTCAAGGACGACATCGAGAAGGACTGATGTGCCGCATACTGATGTGCCAGAGTGCCGCACGGACCGCCTCCGAGGAGGTGCCGGAGTGGCTGAATTGGGGGCATAACCCCTGGTCAGCGTGGTGGGCCTGGCAGGATTTGAACCTGCAACCGACGGATTATGAGTCCGCTGCTCTGACCGAATTGAGCTACAGGCCCCGGGGATGATCGTAGGTCAGCGCGCGATCAGTACGTCGCACGGGACCGAGCTGAGAACTTGCTCGGCGACGGTCCCCAGCAACGGGGCCGGGGCTCCACCCCATCCCCGCCGGCCAACTGCCACCAGATCGGCCGACCGACGGCGGACGACCTCCTCCAACACCTCTGAAGGTGGCCCCTCCTCGAGGATTGCTGGCACCCGGCCATCCCATTGGGCGATGAACTCGTCGAGTTTCTCCTCCGCCCGGGTTCGGCGTTGTTTGCGGAGTTGCTGCACCTCCTCGGGGAACATTCCCGCCTCGCCGAACTGCCATTCGAATCGGTAGGAGAGAGCGAACACCGCGATCACTTCGGCATCGGGCGCCTGCTCGATCACGGTCTCGACCGCCCGGGCCGAGTGGGGCGACAGATCCACCGCGACGACCACCCTCCGATAGCCGGTCCGCGGACGACGTCGCACCGCCAACAGGGGAACCCGACAGGTCCGGGCCATCCGGGCGGCGATCGGCCCAACCCTCGCCGCGTCGACCGATGATGTTCCAACGACCACCAAGTCGGCATCACGAGACAAGCGACCGAGTACTGAGGCTGGCGAGCCCGATTGCACGGTCAACTCGATTTCGCAGTTCCCACGCTGGCGCACCCAGGCGGCGAGATCTTCGGCGGACCGGCGGCGCTGCGAGCGGACTACCTGCTCGACCTTCCGGTCGATGAATGCTTCGCGCAGGGGCTCATCGACGTGGACCAGCACCAGTTCGGCCCCGTGATCCTCGGCGATGAGGCGCGCCCGCTCCGCCACCCGCCGGCTCACCGGCGTCAGGTCGAATGCCGCTAGCACCCGTCGCACGTCGTCGCCCTCCCGCTTGTCCGATGCTAGGGCGGATCACCCGAATCGCACGTGTCGAGTGCGAACGGGTCCGCTTGATCGATCAAGGCGATAGCGAGGCGGTCGAGATAGTGACTGCGCGGGACCTCGATCGCCCCGAGTGACGCCATGTGGGGGGTGAGCCACTGGACGTCGAGAAGGGCGTGATCAAAGGACCGGAGCAGGTCGACCAGGTGGACCAAGGCCACCTTGGATGCGTCGGTTGCTCGATGGAACATCGACTCGCCGGCGAAAAGGCCGCCGATGGATATCCCGTAGAGACCCCCCGCCAGCCGTCCGGCGGGATCCCAGACCTCGACGCTGTGTGCCCAGCCCATCCTGTGGAGCCGCCCGTACGCTTCGGCGAATTCGGCAGTGATCCAGCCGTGGGGACGCGCCGGGTCGGCACAGGCCGCGATGATTTGCTCGAAGCAGGTGTCACGGGTGACAGTGAACTTGCGGGCCGAGCGGCGCAATGACCGGCTCACCGCCAGTTGATCGAGTTCGATGATGGCCCTGGGATCGGGGGAAAACCAGGCGATCCGGCCCTTTCCGTGGGGCATTGGGAACATGCCCGATCGGTAGGCGGCGAGAAGGGTTCCCGGCTCGAGGTCGCCCCCGACACACACCAGATCGTCCGGGCTCTCGTCTGGAGTGGGAAAGAGCCACCGCGATGGACGGCGGCTCGACCCTCATCGACCTCGGAAAGGCGCACCGTCCGTGGGCTCGGTTCGAGTCACGTACGAGCGATGACGTCGGCCGATCGCACCTGGTCGACCGTGGAGAGGACGCCGACCACGGAGTGGGCTCGATCCGCCTCGGTGTCTAGGTCCAATGTGATGGAGTCATCGTCGGTTACGACATCGACCACATCCACCGAACTGTCGACGGTGGTCACCAGTGTCACCAGCCCAGGCAAATCAAGAGAAGTATCGGCGACCACCCGGACCCGCCCCGAATTCAGCTTGAAAGTCGACGCAATGAACTTCTCCAGCGGTGGAAGGCCGACGAGGATGATCAGCGACACGATGGTGACGGCCACTGCGATCCCGACCTGGCCGACACCTGCGGCAACACCAATGGCGGCCACGACCCACAGCCCTCCCGCCGTGGTGAGCCCCTTGACCACCACGCCCTCCCGGAAGATCACACCTGCACCTATGAAACCAATCCCAGCAGCCACCTGCGAGGCGATGCGTGAGAGGTCCGTTCCCGGACCGGCGAACCCGGCCACGCCCACATAGGCGAACAAGGCTGCCCCCACTCCGATCATCATGTGGGTGCGTATCCCGGCCGCCTTGCGCCGAACCTCCCTTTCCAGACCCACCAGCCCGGCAAGCCCGGCGACGATCAGCATCCGGACTACGCCGTCGACGAGGTCCATCGGTCGCCTCCTCTTTTCGCTGCCCCTTCCACCGGTGGCATGTTCTCACAGTGGCTCGGTTTCGGCCGGCCATCATTCGTTTCTTGATCCACCACCTCGGGTACCCTGATGACTGAATCCAGGAGCAAAACTGATGAGAGTTTGGATCGATCAAGACCTGTGCACCGGTGATGGGATCTGCTCGGAGATCGCCCCCGACGTCTTCCAACCCCGCGACGACGGTCTGTGGGTGGTGAAGGAGGAGGCGTCGAACTTCGGGACCAAGAAGATCTTCGACGGCAAAGACGCCCCCGATGGCGCCGACGGGGTGGCCCGAGTCCCGGGCGGCCAGGAGGACATAACCATCGAAGCCGCCGAAGAGTGCCCCGGCGAGTGCATCATGCTGGAGCCCTGAACCCGGTTCCAGCCTCCCGCTACCATCCTCGGGTCCCGTTCCGGGGTAGCTCAATTGGCAGAGCAGTGGACTGTTAATCCATGTGTTGAGAGTTCGAGTCTCTCCCCCGGAGCAAACCACCTCCGACCAGGGCATTCGACAGGCTCATCAGGCTCCTTCTGCTCCGCCTCCATCACCCGCCCCCGTCGAGAGCAACTGATTCAACCCCGCTGGAACTTCAGGCAGCGGACCCGGCGACCACTTTGACAGGCAGACCGGGGGTTGCGTCTAGCTCCGAATCCTCGGCGTAAGTCGCCCTCGACTCGTCTGCAGGAAAGGGCTCGGCGGCGTAGATGGTCTCGCGCTCGATACGGCCGTCGCGCCATTGCTGGACGAAGACGAACGGAAGTGGTTCTCCCCCGTCGTAACGGATCTGGCCCTCGCCCACCCACAAGTCTCCCTCGCCGCGGAGCGAGCGAAGCTCGAACTCCACCTCTGACGGATAGGCCGCCCGCCAAGCCGTGAAGTTGTCCCGTCCGCGGAACCTCTCACCGGACTGGGGGAACTCGAGCAGGGCGTCTTCGTGGTACAGCTCGGCTGCGATGACCGGGTCCCCGTCGCCGTGGGCCCAAGCCCACAACAGCTTCTCCTTGACCGCTTCGTAGTCCATGGCGTGATCCCCCTTCCGGTAGTGTCCGAACCAGCCGCAATGAGGGCCATTATGCGACGAGCAAGAGATCCACGATGCTGGCGATGGTCTTCGTCATCGCGCTGGCTGCCTGCAGCAACCTGAGCGTTGAGGACGGGCAGGCGAGCTTCGACGTCAACCTCGACGAGGATGCGATCAACAGCCTTGTCGAGGCTGTCGACGAGCGGACCGATGCACGGCTGCTCGACGACATCACCTCGATCGACTTCATCGAGCCGGACGTGGTCCGGGTGGCGGGTACCAAAGACGGCCAGCCTGGCAGCTTCGATATGACCTTCACCGCCGAGGACAACAGCGATCCGGGTCGAAGTGACCGCGGTGGACATCGAAGGGATGGAGCTGACTAGCGATGAGGTCACCGACCTGAACGAAGAGCTGAGCGCGTCGTTTCAGGAGAGCGCCGACCCCGAGGGTGACTCCGGGGTGAGCGAGGTCAGGGTCGTGGACGACCAACTCGTGATCACCGTTACTGCCTCGCTTAACGGCGGCTAGACAGTTTTGGCGTCAGAAACCCGGGCGGATTCAAGCGCTGGCCGCGACAAGGGCTTTGTATCGTTCGGCGGGGGTGTCCCAGCCGAGGGTCTTGCGTGGTCGTTCGTTGAGTAGGGCGGCGATGTGGTCGAGTTGCTGTTGGGTGTGATGGGAGAGGTCGGTGCTTTTGGGGAGGAACTGGCGGACGAGCCCGTTCCAGTTCTCGTTGGCTCCCCGTTGCCACGGTGAGTGAGGATCGGCGAAGAACACCGGGATGTTGGTGGCGACGCTGAATCGGGTGTGGTGGGCTAGCTCGGTGCCTTGGTCCCAGGCCAGCGACCTCCGCAGCTGCTCGGGGAGGCGTGCCATGTTGACCGAGAGGCGCTCGGCGACGTGAGCGGCGGTCTTGTTGTCGAGTTGGATCAGCATCCCGAACCTGGTGGTCCGTTCCACCACGTGGCCACCGCCGAGCGTCCCCCGGCGCCAACGATCAGGTCTCCTTCCCAGTGGCCGGGCACCGCCCGGTCGTCGGCCTCGGGGGGTCGTTGGCTGATGTTGACCATGTCGGGGATCTTGGCGCCTCTCACTGCGGGGGTCACCCGACTGCGGGGACGGCGTCGGCTCCCGGCCGGTGCGCAACGCCCTGGTCAGCTCTCTACGCAGCTCCCCTTTGGGCTGGAGATAGATGGCCTGATAGATGGATTCGAAAGACACCCACCACTCCGGGTCGTCGGGGTGTTCCCGACGCAGCTTGTTGGCGATCTGCTCGGGCGACCACTTCTTGGTGTTCACCAGCTCCACCACCGTATCCCACAGTCGGGGGCGGGTCACCCACCACCTCGCACGGGTGCGACGGGCCGCTCGGTCGGCCCGCTCCTGAGCCCGATAGGCCCGATACCTGTCCCGACCGCCGTTGAGCTGCTCGACCTCCCGGCCGATGGTGCCTCGATGCCGGCCCAAGCGACGCAGCGATCCCACTGTCGGTCTCACCGGCGGCGATACCCAACATGATCTCCTCCCGCTCCTCGATGCGCAGCGCCCCCTGTCGTGGTGTCCGTTCACGCAGCGTCACCACACCATGCTCGGCCTTCGAGACCGTCCACGGTGCGTTTCCCGATGCCGGCCGCCACCGCCGCCTCCGCCACGGTGGCCCCCCCCGCCAGCGCCCGCAACGCCAAACGGGCCCTCACCCACGGAACTCTCGGACGTCCCATGACACTCCTCCCAGTCAGGATGTCGCGGTGACCACTTGAACTCGCCCCGGCCATGACCGCGTCAGGTGACGCCAAAAAGGGGGGTCCCTGGCCTCGAAGGCGCCCGCAGTGATCCCGGGCCAGCAGGTCGGGTCTCAGCCAGTCCCGCTGGTAGTGGCGCATCCAATCCACGGCCGGTACCCACCGGGCGATGCCGGAGGCCGAGGATTGCTGCAATGCCGTGCGCTCGGCGGGCGTTGGGACCGAGGGCGTTTCGTTCAATGGGCGACCGATGGCATGTCGCGAACCTAACGGTCATCCCGTCCGTTCCTGACCCCGGGCGACGCAACCCGGGACATGCCGCTACGTTGAAGTTCGCTTGCAAGACCGCGGGCTTGTTTGAGCAGGAAAAGAGGAGGACGACGTGCGACTGAGAGCGGGTTTGGTCATCGGGTTCGGGGCCGGCTACATCGTGGGGGCCGCAGCAGGCAGGGAGCGTTACGAGCAGATCGCCCGCACCTGGCGCAGCGCCCTCCAGTCGCAACCGGGACAGGCCGCCGTCGATACGGGACGCAAGCTCACCGGCCAACTGCGCGACCTTGCCGGCCGCGGCATGGAGTCCGCCTCGTCGACCATCAAGCGAACCGTGAACTCCGCCAACGAGACCGACAAGGTCGTCGTTTCCGTTCCCACCAACGGGACTTCGAGCAGCTGAACTAGGGCGCTCAGCCCTCGCGCAGGTAACCCTGGAGGCGGCGGGATCTGGCGGGGTGCCGCAGCTTCGCCAGCGCCTTGGTCTCCAACTGACGGACCCTCTCCCGAGTGACGTTGAAGTGCGCCCCGACCTCCTCGAGGGTGCGAACCCTGCCATCGGCGAGCCCAAAACGCATCACGATCACCTGACGCTCCCGCTCATTTAGATCTTCGAGGGCGTGCGCCACATACTCCTGGAGGAGCCGGAACGAGGCGGCCTCGACCGGAACCTCCGCCTCGGAGTCCTCGACAAAGTCGCCCAGTGTCGACTCGTCGTCCTCGCCGAGCGGAGTCTCCAACGACACCGGGTCCTGGGCGATCTGGCGTAGCTCGGTGACCCGGCCGGGGTCTACCTCCATCTCGCCCGCTATCTCGGCGATGTTGGGCTCGCGGCCCAACTCTTGGAGAAGTTGCCGCTGCACCTGTGCCAACTTGTTGATCGTCTCCACCATGTGAACCGGCACCCTGATGGTCCGCGCCTGGTCGGCCAGGGCACGGGTAACCGCCTGCCGGATCCACCACGTGGCGTAGGTGGAGAACTTGAAGCCCTTGCGGTAGTCGAACTTCTCGACCGCTCGCATCAGCCCGAGGTTGCCCTCCTGGATCAGGTCAAGCAGCGGCATCCCCCGCCCTACGTACTTCTTGGCTATCGAAACCACAAGACGAAGGTTCGCCTCCACCAAGCGGTCCTTGGCTTGCTGGCCGATGCGCGCCGTCCGTTGCAGGATGACCCGGTCCTCGGTGGAGAACTGACCGGCGGCGAGCTTGTCAGCCGCCTTGACCCCCGCCTCCACCTGGAGCGCCAACTCGACCTCCTGCTGGGGGGTGAGCAGCGGCACCCGACCGATCTCCTGGAGGTACATCCTGACGGGGTCGGACACCGAGACGAGTTCCTCTGCGGTGATGCCGGTGGCGAGCGCGTCTGGTCCTTCCTCGGCGATCGCGATGTCGGCGGCGCGGAGTCTCTCGAAAACGGTCTCGAAGGACTCTGCAGGGGCCCGGGCATCCTCGAGCGCCTGGAGGACCTCGGACGCGGTTAGGAAACCCCTCTGCGTTCCACGTCTCGTCAGATCGGCTACGACCGCGTCGGTGTCGATCACTTCAGACCCCCACGCAACGCTCTCCGTGATTGCTCCAACGCTATCAACTCGGTGAGCAGCCGGGAATGGGTGTCTCCGTCCACCGGTTCGACGCGCTCCAAACGCCGGCGCAGATCGGCGATCCGCCGCTCCATCGCCCAGGAGCGCAGGCTGGCCACCACCTCGACCGGGTCGTCGAGCGGACGGTGGTCGACGGCGAGCGAGCGGAGCAGTTCGGCCACCGTGGTGTCATCGTCACCGAGGAGGGAGCCCATGTCGAGCGGATGGCCCGGTTCGGCTCCCTCGGCGAGGGCGGGGGCGAGCCGGGCGAGTGCGGCAAGGTGCTCGTCCGATGTGAACCAGTCGGCAGAAACCTCGATCGTGGCCATCGGCCCGGGGTTGGCCACGAGCAGTCGGAGCAACTCACGTTCGGCGCGCTCCTGACCGCTTCGGCGCGGAGCGGATGTCGCCGGCGACGGGGTGCGTCGCACGCCACCGGCGGCGTCGATCACTGCTCCCTCAACGAGCGCCTGATCGGTGCCGGTGCGGCGGGCGACGTGGCGGATGTACTCCTCACGGGCGATCGGGTCGCCCTGCTCGGCGAGCAAAGGGGCCACTTCCTTGACGGCGCGCGCCCGGCCTTCGGGCTCGTCGAGGTCGAAGCTCTCCAGCATCCGGTCGATGCGGAAGCGGACCAGCGGGACGGCCGTGTCCACGGCCTGCTGGAGCTCGGCAAGCCGGCCTTCCTGGGCGAGGTCGGCCGGGTCGTTGCCAGCCGGCATCATCGCCACCCGGAGGTCCAGCCCCATCTCGAACGGCGAGCGGAGCTGACCACCACGCAGTGCTGCGCCGGCCCCCGCCTGGTCTGCATCGAAGGCGAGAACCACACGGTCGGCAAACCGACGAAGCAGGTCGATGTGCTCCTCACCCAACGCGGTCCCACAAGTGGCCACCGCCTCGGGGATCCCGTTGCGATGGCAGGCGATCACATCGGTGTACCCCTCGACCACCACCGACCTTCCGGCGCGGGTGATGGGCGCCTTTGCCAGGTCGAGGCCGTAGAGAAGCCTCGCCTTCTGGTAGAGCTTGGTCTCGGGGGTGTTGAGGTACTTCGGACCCTCCCCATCGAGGAGCCGCCCACCAAAGCCCACTGGGTCTCCACGCAGATCTTGGATGGGGAAGAGGACGCGGCCGTGGAACCAATCGCGCAGGCGGCCATTCCTCCCCCTGGCCGCCAGCCCCGTGTCGAGCATCACCCGATCCGAAATACCACGCCCGCCGAGGTCGCGGGCAAGCACGTCCCAGTCGGCGCCCTGCGCCGCCGGGGACCAGCCGATCCGGTAGTGCTCGACAGTGTCGGCGTCGTATCCGCGTCCCCGAAGGTAAGCCCGTGCCTTTCCGGCGTCGGAGCCATCGAGCAGCCGCCGGTGATAGAAGTCGACCGCGGCAGTCATCGCCTCGACCAGGCGGTCGCGATCGCTCCGCCGTCGTTTCTCGCCGGGGTCCCGTTCCAACGTGATCCCCGCCTGGGAAGCGAGCTCCTCGATCGCTTCGTTGAAGTCGAGGCCTTTGGTGTCCATGAGGAACTTGAAGACATCTCCACCCTGGTGGCAGCCGTGGCAATACCACACCGCCTTGGCCGGGTCGAGCGACAGCGAGGGCGTCTTCTCCTGATGGAAGGGACAGATCGCCATGTAGCTCTTGCCCGTCCGGCGCACCGTGGTCACCGTCTGGACGAGTTCCACCAGGTTGGTTGCGGTCCGCACCCGCTCGATGTCATCGCGGCGGAAGGTCACCGGCCGAGTGTACGGCCGGGGGGTGACTGCTCAGGGACGAGGCCCGGCACGACGTTGCCCGTAAACTCCGTCCCGTGGACTCGAGCTCGGCAGCGATCGGAGAGACCCCGCCGTACCGGCCCCATCTGGGTGATTCCCGGCAGTACTGGCGCGACATCATCCTTGGGGTCAACGACGGGCTGGTCTCGATCTTCCTCCTCGTCGCCGGTGTGGTCGGCGGAGGCCTCTCCAGCAGCGACGTCCTGCTGACCGCCATCGCCGGGGCGGTGGCGGGGGCTATCAGCATGGCGGCCGGGGAGTATCTCGCCACCAAGTCCCAGGATGAAGTGTTCAGCAGAGAAATGGCTCTCGAGGAAGAGCACTTCACCTACCACCGCCAACAAGAGGTCGACGAGCTCGAGGAGTTGCTGGCCGACCTGGGGCTCCACGGGGAGGTGCTGAAGGCAGCCACCGCCCAACTCGCCGAGAACGACGAGTCGATGCTCAAGGTGATGATGGCGCTCGAGTTCGGGGCTCTGGAAAAGGAGCGACGCTCGCCCTGGAAGGCGATGATCGCATCCGGTGCCCTATTCCTGGTGGGAGCGCTTCCCTCGGTGGTCCCCTTCTTCTTCGTGACCGACACGCGCACCGGGCTCATCTGGGCAGCGATCTTCGCCGGGATCGGGCTGTTCACGGTGGGGTTCGTGAAGTCGGTGGTCACCCGCAGCCATCCGTTGCGCTCCGGCTTGGAGAACTTTGCGGTGGCCGCCGGCGGTGCCGGGGTCAGCTATCTCATCGGGAGTCTCTACGGTCGGGTGGCGTGAGCCGGAGACGGCAGACGCCAGACGGCAGCCAGAGGCCGGTGATCGCCATCAAGTCTGAGATTCGATCTCGACTTCTTCAGGAGATACGAATCGGTGGAGCTCTACCAACTCGGCATTGAGGAACTCACTGCGGGATACCGTGCCCGGGAGTTTTCGCCCACTGAAGTGGTCGGGTCGCTGCTGGCGAGGATCGAGGCGGTCGGGGATGAGATCGACGCCTTCGCCACGGTCACCGCCGAGACGGCTCTCCGGCAAGCCAGTCGAGGCGGAAAGGGCTCTGCTTGATGGGGACGAACGACCGCTCCTCGGGATCCCCATAGCTGTCAAGGATCTGGTGGACACGGCAGGGATCGCCACCGAGGCAGGCAGCGCACTGTTCGCCGGCCGAACGCCATTCGAGGACGCCCCGGTGTGGAGTGCGCTGCGCGAAGCGGGGTGCGTGCTCATCGGAAAGGCTCGGACCCACGAATTCGCCTTCGGCTCCTCCACTCCGCCGACCACGAACCCGTGGAACCCGGCGCACATCCCTGGTGGATCCTCGGGTGGGAGTGCTGCTGCTCTTGCTGCCGGTTTGACCCCCGCCGCGGTAGGGACCGACACCGCAGGGTCGATCAGAATCCCCTCCGGTTTGTGTGGCACCGTCGGTCTGAAGCCAACGGCGACTCTGGTACCTACGCTCGGCGTGGTTCCTCTGTCCTGGACCCTCGACAACGTCGGGCCAATGGCTCGCAGCCCTCGCGACTGTGCGCTGATGCTCGAGGCAATGATGGCAGGGGCCCCGGGCACCGCACCCTCGACCGCTGGGGATGTCGCCGGATGGCGGGTTGGCGTGCTTACAAATCCCGGACCCCTATCCGACGGAGTGGCCGAAGCCGTGAGGTCAGCGTCCCAGCACCTGACTGATGCCGGAGCGGTGTTGGACGAGATCGAGATCCCCGATTTCGAGGCGTGTGTCGACCTCGACTTCGACATCATCGACGCCGAGGCGGCGCTCTACCACCGCCCCTGGTACGAGAAGCGCCTTTCCGAATACACCGGTGAGGTCGGACCGAGGGTCGGCACCGGGTTCTCCATCGGCGCCACTGACTACCTCGAAAACCGGCGGCATGCCGATGCGTACCGCACCATCTTCCTCGATGCACTCAGCGATCGCGACCTGATCCTCCTCCCGGGTATGCCCGCTCCGGCGCCGCGGATCGGCGATGAGATGCTGCATATGGGCGAAGAGATCGACCAGTACGACCGCGCCCTCTGCCGCAACACGTCATTCGCCAACCTCACCGGACTCCCCGCCCTGGCGGTCCCCGCCGGTCTGGAAGCGGGCCTCCCGGTCGGCGTACAACTCACCGCGCGACACTTCGATGACTACCGACTCCTCGCCGCCGGCCTGGTCCTCTGGGAGAGGCTCGATCCCCCCGACTTGCGCCGATCTGAGACGGAAGAAGCGACTGCGTCGCTGCGTGGTGGGTGGTGGGTGGTTGGTGGTAAGTGATCGGTGAGATCCCCTCCGAGGAGTTGAGCCGTTCCTGCCCTCCTCCATGGACGTCTCAACATTCGGGAGAGCGATTCCTACCTACCACCTAACACCTACCACCTAGAACCGATTTCAGCGGGAGGCGACGGCTCTGGCTATGTCGTCAGGGGTGACCGGGATCCGATCGATCTCGACTCCCAGTGGGGAGAGGGCGTCGTTGACCGCGTTGAGGATCGCCGCCGGTGCCCCGATGGTGCCCCCCTCCCCCATCCCCTTGGCACCCGTGGTGCTCACCGTGGAAGGGGTCTCCAGGTGGTGGATCTCGATCGATGGGACCTCGGCGGAGGTGGGCACCAGGTAGTCCATGAAGCTCGTCGCCAGCGGTTGGCCGGCGCGGTCGAACACCAGACGCTCGTACAGGGCGGCGCCGATGCCCTGTGCCACCCCACCGGTGATCTGGCCATCGACGATCAAAGGGTTGATCATCACCCCACAATCCTCGGTCACCAGATAGCGGACGATCCTCACCTGCCATGTGGCTGGGTCGATCTCGACCACGGCGAGGTGGGCGGCGTTGGAGAATGTCCCCGGCGGGTCGGAGGAGCCCCACTCCTCCAACTCGGCACGTTCGTCGGGTGGAAGCCGGTGTGGTGAGTGGTAGACCGATCGGGCCAGTTCGGGCAGCGACATCCCCGACTCGGGCACCCCACGCACACCGAAACGCCCACCCTCGAACACCACGTCCTCGGGTGCCGCCTCGAGCAGGTGGGCCGCGATCCGGGTCAGTCGCTCCACAAGCCGGTCCGCAGCCTCAGTGGCGGCGTCACCCGACAACACGACCGACCTACTGGCAAACGTGCCCCAGCCGTAGGGAATGGCATCGGTGTCCCCCTGGACCACCCGCACGTCGGCCGGTGTCAGCGCCAGCCTGTCGGCGACCATCTGGGCGAGGGTCGTCGCGTGCCCCTGACCGTGCGAGACGGTTCCGGCGAGGACGGTGGCGCCTCCCGAAGGGTCGATCCGGACGTGGGCGGTTTCGTACCCCGGCGTGATGCCCATGAGCCGTTGCCCGAAGACCGGGGTCCCGTAGGCGGTGCGCTCGGAGAACACCGACAACCCGACACCCAACAGAGGCTGCCCGTCGTCCGGTGAGCCTTGCTCGTTGCGCCGTTCCCTCAGCGACTCGTAACCGGCCGCCGTCATCACGTCCTCGAGAGCCTCGAGGTAACTCCCCTCGTCGTAGAGGATCCCGGTTGCGCCCCGATAGGGGAACTCGTCGCGCCTGATCAGGTTGCGGCGCCGTATCTCAGCCGGGTCCATCCCCAGACGGGCCGCCGCCTTGTCCATGATCCTTTCCATCGCCAGGGTGATCTGGGGACGGGACACCCCCCGATAGGGCGCCATCGGGGGCTTGTTGGTGGCAATTGCCCTGGTGTGGGCGCTGTAGTGCTGCAGCCGGTATGGCCCGGGCATCTCTGTGGCGGCCATGAGCGGCTCCACTCCCCCGGTGAACGGGTAGCAGTGATAGGCGCCGACGTCGCACCAGATCTCGGTGGCGAGCCCGAGAAGAGTTCCCTCGGCATCGAAGCCCGCGCGGACGCTATGACGCTGCTCGTGCCCCTGGAAGGCGGACTGCAGGTTCTCTCGGCGGTCCTCGACCCATTTGAGCGGCCGGCGGGTGAGCGCGGCCGCAGCAGCTACCGCCAGTTCCTCGCGGCCCACGGCGCACTTCTGCCCGAAGCCCCCGCCGACGTCGGGGGCGACACCCTCACCAGGTGCTCGGCCAGCCCAAGCGTGTCGGCAATGGCGGTGCGCACGATGTGAGGCACCTGGGTGGAGGCGTGCAACGACAGCCGCCCGTCGCGCCGATCCCATTCCGCAACCACACCGCGACCCTCCATGGGCGCAGCGGTGACCCGGCCGGAGTCGAAGATGCCTTCGACCACTACCGCCGCACCGGCGAGGATGTCCTCCAGCGCCGGGTCCTGGAACATGGGGAGGTCGAGCAGCACATTGCCGGGAGCCTCGGCGTGAACCGGCTCCGCGCCGTCGGCCAGGGCACCGTCGATGGTTGAGACCGCCGGTGTCTCCTCGTAGTCCACCCAGACCAGGTCGGCGGCGTCTTCCGCCGCGCCACGAGTTCCGCCAACACGAAGGCCACGGGCTCGCCGACATACCTGACCCTGTCGATGGCCAGCAACGGCATATCGGTGGGGACGAACTGGGGCCGGTGGAGTACCGGACGGAGCGGATTGGTG
This sequence comes from uncultured Actinomycetes bacterium, assembly GCA_963733905.1. Taxonomy (GTDB): domain Bacteria; phylum Actinomycetota; class Acidimicrobiia; order Spongiisociales; family DATADW01; genus DATADW01. The sequence goes on from CAVTEU010000007.1 coordinate 789,125, forward strand.
TGAGCGAGGTCCCCGGCGGTCAGCACGGCGAAGACGCCCGGGGCGGTGCGGGCGTCGGAGGTCTCGACTTCGTCGAAAGCGGCGGAGGCGACCGGGGACCTGACGATTGCGACGTGGAGCAGACCAGGACGGGAGATGTCGTCCACGAACCGGGTATCCCCGGTGAGAAAGTGCTCGTCCTCGAGCCGGGCGATCGGTGCGCCGGCCCAGGTGGTCATCGTCGGCCCGGTTCCGGTGGTGGGCCGCCATCACCCCGTGTCCCGCGCTGAACGTCCATCGACCGAATCTTTGCATTCGACGGAGCGCTGCACACATCGACGGAGCCGTCACTAGATTCCCGCGACCGTCCCGAGACACAAAGCGTGGGTGGGGCACAAGGCGATGAGATTCGGGTTGCGACTCCCTTCATATGCGTGGCCCGCCATGGGCTACGACGAGGCGGCAGGGTTGCTCGACTACTGCAGGAGGGTCGAGGCCGGTCCCTACGAGGACCTCTGGGTGATCGACCACCTGCTGGTTTCCAAGGGCGTGTACGGCGTCTCCTGGCTCGACTCGCTCGTGGTCCTCTCCGCCGCGGCCGGGGTCACCTCGCGGGTCGGGCTGGGGACTGCCGCTCTGGTGCTTCCCCTGCGCCACCCGGTGATCCTGGCAAAGGAGATCGCCTCGATCCACCTGCTCTCGGGGGGACGGTACCGGTTCGGGGTGGCGGTGGGGTGGGACCCGGCCGAGTTCGAGGCGGTCGGTGTCCCGCTCCGCGAGCGGGGAAGCGTACCGACGAGGCCATCCAGCTGATACGGCTCCTCCTCACCGAGGAGGAGGTGACGTTCCGGGGCCGTTTCTGGGAGGTGGAGGGGGTGACGATCCACCCCCGGATCCCGACCCTCCCCCGCTGTGGGTTGCCGGCGGGTCGCTGACCCATGCCCCTGACACGCCAGACAAGCCACATGGCCAAGGGGGTCCTCGACCGGATCGCTCAGGCATCCGGCTGGATGGCCCGCTCCTCGGGCTCGGACCCGGCGACGTGAAACGCGACTGGCAGGTGGTCCGCAGCCACCTGGAGAGCAGGGCCGTGATCCCGACGAACTCGTATTCGCCGCCACCCAGTTCCTCCACGTGACCGAGACGGGCCGTCGCTAGGAGGCGTTGGAGGCGCAGATCCCCCGATTCCTCGACGTCATGGGGGACCATCGCACCGTCGAGGACCTGCAGGCCTCCTACCTCACCGGGACCGTGGACGACATGAGGGGCGCCATCGCCGAACTGGCTTCGGCGGGGCTGCAGTACCTGATACTGACGCCCCGGTCATCGATCCAGGGCAACTCGACCTGATCACCCGCCATATCGTCCAGCCCATGGTGGATAGTGGCTGAAGGAGCGATCGATGGTCGGAGCTGAGGCAAAACCATGGAGTTGAATATCCGGAAGCTGGTGATTTGGGTGGACGAGACACGGACGGAGATGGGAAGGCCGGTGGATCCCCCGGTGACCCGGGTAATCGCCGCCGCTGTGGTGGCCAACCCGTACGCCGGACGGTATGTAGAGAGCCTAAATGAGTGGCAGAGGCCAGCGTCGCAATCTCCACCCTCCTCGCCGAGCGGGCGGTTGCCCAGCTCGGGGGCCGTCCGGTGAACTCGTACGGCAAGGCTGGGATCGTTGGGATGGCGGGTGAGTTGGAGCACGTTGCTGCGATGCTCCACCCCAAGTTCGGCAACCCGTTGCGCGATGCCAGCGGTGGCGGCAAGGCGATCATCCCGTCGGCGAAGAAGCGTGGTGGCCCGGGAACGCCGATCGATGTCCCGCTCCACTACAAGGACGCGGCGTTTGTCCGCAGCCATTTCGATGCGGCCGAGTTGCGGATCGTCGACGCCCCAGCCGACGACGAGAGATGGTCATCGCAGTTGCGGTGACAGACGGTGGCCGCCCGTTGCCGTGGTTGGTGGGAGTCTCACCACGCCAAGGCGGTCGGCGAGGACGGGCTGAGGTGACCATGGCGAACGGCGTGCGCTGATGGCCGATCTCGCCATCGTCAACGCCGCCATCGTCGTGAGCGGCGACCTCAACGCCCCGATCGCCGATGCCGACAGCGTTCTCGTGCGCGATGGGCTCATTTCCGACGTGGGCCGCGGCCTCTATGCGGGGGATATCGACAAGGTCATCGACTGCGGTGGCGCCACTGTGATGCCCGGGCTGATCGACTCGCACATCCATCCGGTGATCGGCGACTTCTCACCGCTCGGAGCGGATCCTCGACTTCCTCGAGAGCTATGCGCACGGAGGCGTGACCACCATGATCTCCGCCGGCGAGCCCCAACAGCAAGACCAACCTGAAGTTGAAGAAGAAGGCAGCAACAGGGCCACATTTTCGTGAGCCGAAGCGCTTCGCAAATCGCGTCGAGCGTCGAAAAGCGGATTGCGCGCGCTTTGCCGGTCTTGAGGATCGACAAGTTGGCGAGCGTGATGTCGACGCGTTCTCGCAAGCTCGCTGAGCGTCATCCTGCGGATCATGAAGCACGTCATCGAGCGTGACGATAATCGCCATGCTCACACCGTCCCTTCAAGGTCTTCACGCATCACCTGCTTCGGTGAACACCCGGGCAGGCACGAACGTCAGGATCACGGCGAGCCAGCCGTTGATCGAAAATCCGACATCGAGATTGACCGGATGCTCGGGGGTCGAGATCGACTTGCCGATCGCGGCAATAGCGAGGCCGACCAGCTGGAGCCCGAGTAGGGACCCAGGCGATGGCGTTCAGGCGATAGGCATTGGCAGCGACGAACGGATCGCCCCTCCCCACGGTCTCGACGATCCGCAACAGCCGGATCAGCATGGCGTGGGTGAGAATGATGGCGACAATGCCCGAGCACGGCGATGCCACGCAGTCCCACGATCATCTGCGGAATTCCCGAATGCGTCGGTGATGCCCAGCGCGGTAAAAGTCCATTGGTTGGCGACGATGGTTGCCGTCAGCAGCGCCAGGATCGCGGCGCCCGATAGCCAATTGAGGACAATGAGGATGCGAACAGCACGATATAGGCAATCGGCAAGGCGGCGGATTTGGTGCGAGACATCGGCTTTGCCCCTCCATCGACTTCGAAATATCGATTAACGATATATACTTTATCGATAGTCGTAAAGCAGCTTATTGAAAATCGATGCCAACCCAAGGATCGATACGCCCCTATGGGTCAGTCTAAAAAGGCGAGGAACTGCTCGACTTGCCTCGTGGAAAAGTCGCCGGCTTCGCCCAGCCCCTTGTTGAGCGAGCCATGGCTTTCGTTGGGCACGGCAACGACGGTCGCGCTGGCTACCGGCATGATTGAGCGCGTCGGCCAGTCCCTTCGATTGCGCCTGGCTGTCCCGGCGCCGCTCGATCGGCAGGATCAGCCAGCGCGTGACATTGGGCGCAGCGGCGTGGCGGGTCGGGGATAGCGCCGCTCTGAACGCTTGGGAATCCCTTGCCCAAAGCCGCTTCGTACAGCGGCTTGACGATGTTCATCTCGGCTGCTCGCCTTGTGGTCGGCACGTCATAGCCTGCGCCGTCGAGCAAGACGACGCCTCTTGACCGCGCCTCATCGGCACGCCGGCGGTCTTCAGTATATTGCGGTTGGTGCCGACCAGCGCGACGAGGTGAGCGCCGGCACTGTGGCCCATCAATACGATGCGGTCGGGATCGATGCCTCTGGCTCGTGCGGCGTTGGCGCGAACCAGGCATCGACGCTGGCGACATCCGCGGCCTGCTGCTCGACCGTCGCCTGCGGGTACCAGCCGGTAATTGGCGCTGGCAAAGGCCCAGCCCTTCGCATTGGCCCAGCGCTGCCTTGTCGCCCCGCGGCATGGGCCTTGTCGCCGATCGACCAGCCACCGCCATGGACGAACAACAATAACGGAGCCCTTTGACGCGCCCGCCGGCCTGACCAGGTCCAGCCGCTGCTTGTGATCGGCGCCATAAGGCATGTTCGACCGTCCCCGGCGCCGGAGGATAGGCCTGCTGCGGCGCGCTCGCCGATTGCCTTGCGGCAAGGATCGGACAGCTTCGGCATCGCGGTTATGAGGCACTGGCTGAATCCGCCTTGGGGCGCCTTTGCACAGCTGCATGATTTCCCTCCGGCACTCGACCGGCTTCCGTTCCCGCTGGGCAAAGGCCATCTCGCCGAGAGCCGTCGCGAACGTCGCTGCGATCAACATCCACCGCATTTCGACCTCCATGCCGGACGCGTTTGCGCTTCAATCAACAGGAAGCGCGCT
>CAVTEU010000008.1:0-378041 GCA_963733905.1 uncultured Actinomycetes bacterium
CGGTTTCTTCGATGATGTCAACGGCGTCGGTCATCGCCTCACCCTTGCCCGGCGCCCTGGAGCAGCCACAAGATGCCCTCCTTGAGCACGACATCGAAGGCGAAGACAATGAGTGTCACCGCCGTGGTCTATCAGGGTCACCGACGTGAAGGCGATCATCTGCTCTCGTGTGGGCCACTGCACCCGCCGGAGCTCGGTGCGAACCTCGCGGAAGAAGATGCCGAGCCGTTGCCACAGGCTCGGCTTCTGCTCAGCCGGCTTGCCGGCGGCACGCTTGGGGCGCGCCTTCTGCGTCTGCTTCTGTCGTCGCTCCTCGCGTTCAACGAGGCGCCTCATCTCTCGGTTCATCTCACGTATCGCTTCCTTGCGGAGCAGGGGCGGCGGGACTCGAACCCGCAACCTCCGGTTTTGGAGACCGGCGCTCTGCCAATTCGAGCTACACCCCTCCGTTCCCCTCGGCTCGATCGTGCGGGGAAAGGGCGGCGAGCCCGCCTCGGCGGAGTCTACCGATGGGCCGGACGCAGTGTACACCCATGCCCCGTTGCCTCATCCGGGAGCGGCCACACCCCGTCGGCGCGCCGCCACCATGGCGGCCGCGGCCGCTGCCGCCGCCGCGGCCAGAACCGATGCCCCGGCGATTATCGGACCGCGTATCGACGTCACGCCGGGTGCGGCCTCCATCCGAGCGAGCACCAGGGTGACCAAACCGGCCGGGGCCGGGATCAGTTCGTGGCGGAGGAGCGCCAGCCGGCGCTGCAACCGCCGATCGTGAGCGGCAGAGGCCTGACAGGCGAGACAGCCTTCGACATGCTCCTTGGCAGCGGCGGCGCCGGGGAGCGACGTGGTCGCCAGCGCACGTCGAGCGAGGTGGGTATGCGCCGTCATGGGCGCCGCCCATCGAGCATCTCCCTGAGCCTGAGGTGCGCCCGATGGAGCCTCACCTTTGCCGCCGTCTCGGAGATCCCAAGCGCCCGGGCCACGTCGTCGTGGCTCCACCCGTAGATGTCCTTGAGCACCACCACCGCCCTCATCCCAATGGGGAGCGCGCCGATGGCATCTCCCAGGGCCTGGCGTAGATCGGCCACTTCGCCGACGCGCTCGGGCTGGCGAAGCGGGTCGGTATCGGGGACTGCAAGCGCCTCGTCGAGCTGGGAAACGGGGCGAGCCGCCGCCCGGCGCCTCTGGCTCCAGGCGGCGTTGACCGTGATCCGGTGCAGCCAGGTGGCGAACGCCGCGTCGCCGCGGAACTTGGGGAGCGCCCGCCAGGCGCGGATGAAGGCGTCCTGCGCCACATCCGCCGCGACGGTCCTATCGGCAACCAGTCTCACCGCCAAGGTGAACACCTCGTGCTGGTGGAGCCGAACCAGGTCGCCAAAGGCGTTTCGGTCGCCCTGTCGGGCTCGATCCACCAGAAGATCGACGCTCGATTCGACCCTCAGCTCTTGCATGGGGTTACCCACCGCTCGACGGCTCGAGCACAACCGTAGCCGTGACCCTCTCCTCACCGCCGGAAACCACCCGCAGGCGGAGCGACCCCTCCTCGTGCACCTCGCCCTCGACCAACGCCGGCTCCGCCGGTCGCAGAGGTGACCTGAAGCGCAGCCGCGCCCGACGGACTGGCACGTCCCCATGGGCATGACGGGCGGCGGCCTGGACCACCCACGCCGCCATGAGCAAACCGTGCGCCACGATCCCGGGCAGCCCGGCGGACACGGCGGCGGCGCGGTCCCAGTGAATGGGGTTCCAGTCACCGGTGGCAGCCGCATAGCGAAGCAGATCACCACGGCTGGCCGACTTGGCCAGTGGTGGAAGTTGCATCCCTACGGCGGGGAGCGGTCGCAGCGTGGGTCGCTCGTTGATGGCGCGTTCCTCGGGTCCAGGCTCGCTTCCGGTGTCAGCGGACTCCGAGGGAGCGGCTTCGATCACGACGAAGCTCGATGCCGAGGTCTGCACCGGCCCGACCCATCGCCGGTGGTGACATCGAGTCCGACAAACGTGGCCGGACCCCTCGAACGGACCTGCCCGACGACACCTTCCACCTCGACCTCGCTCCCGATGGCGAACGGCCGGTGCCACTCGAACGTCTGCTCGGAGTGGATCACCCCGCGACCGACAAGCTCGGGTGCGGCCAGCAGATCCTTGGCTACTGCGAACAACATCACCGCAGCGAAGGAAGGCGGGGCCGCCACCGTCCAGCGCTCGGGGTCGTCCCCTGTGGCCGCCACCAGATCGGACACCCTGTCGGGCGTGACCGTGAGCGGGACCGGCCCGATCCGCCAACCTTCGAGGCGGCCGAATGGCGGACCGTCGTCAGCGACCACGCCGACCCGACGCGATCGGGACGGGGTCTCGCCGTTTGTTGGCGTATCCCCGTCCCGATGCAGACCTGCTCACTCCACCCGCAGGGTCGGCTCGGCAAGCTACCACCGGTCGGCCTGCCCCGCCCCTGGGATCAACGGGTTTCTCGGTGCAGCGTGTGGACGCGGCACCACCTGCAGTACTTCTGCAGTCCGAGCCGGTCCCTGGTATTGGTCTTGTTTTTGGTGGTGACGTAGTTGCGACGCTTGCAAACGTCACAAGCCAACGTCAGCGGCGGTCTCTTGTCAGAGGGCATAAGGCTCGCTCACTCGCTTCGCTCGTTCGCAGTAGTGGGTACTCAGTACTGAGTACTCAGACTCCCCGCTTGTCTTGTACTCATCGTACTCTTCTTTCTAAGTACTAAGTACTAGGTACTGAGTACTCCTGAAATGAGCTCCGCTCATTTCAGGATCTTGGTCACCCGCCCGGCACCGACGGTGCGGCCCCCCTCCCGGATGGCGAAACGCAGCCCATCGTCCATGGCGATGGGGGCGATCAACTCCACCGTCATCTGCGTCTGGTCACCGGGCATCACCATCTCGGTCCCCTCGGGGAGGGTCACCGAACCGGTGACGTCGGTGGTGCGGAAGTAGAACTGGGGGCGGTAGCCGGAGAAGAAGGGGTTGTGCCGCCCCCCTCCTCCTTGGTCAGCACGTACACCGCCGCCTCGAAGTTGGTGTGCGGGGTGATGGAGCCCGGCTTGGCCAGCACCTGGCCCCGCTCCACCTCGTCCTTGCCCACCCCACGCAGCAGCACCCCGACGTTGTCCCCCGCCCGACCCTCGTCCAAGAGCTTGCGGAACATCTCCACCCCGGTGGCCACGGTCTTTCGGGTGGGGCGGATGCCGACGATCTCCACCTCCTCGTTCACCTTGAGCACGCCCTGTTCCACCCGGCCGGTGACCACCGTCCCCCGCCCGGTGATGGAAAAGACGTCCTCGATGGCCATCATGAAGGGCTTCTCCACGTCACGGACCGGCTCGGGGACGTAGGAGTCGACCGCCTCCATCAACTCCACGATCTGTTCGGGGCCCTCCCCCTCGCCCTCGAGGGCCTGGAGGGCCGAGCCGCGCACCACCGGCACCTCGTCCCCGGGGAACTCGTACTCGGTCAAGAGGTCGCGCACCTCGAGCTCGACCAGGTCCAGGAGCTCGGGGTCGTCCACCATGTCCACCTTGTTCAAGAAGACCACGATCGAGGGCACCCCCACCTGGCGGGCCAAGAGGACGTGCTCCCTCGTCTGGGGCATGGGGCCGTCCGCCGCCGACACCACCAGGATGGCCCCGTCCACCTGGGCGGCGCCGGTGATCATGTTCTTGATGTAGTCGGCGTGACCGGGCATGTCGACGTGGGCGTAGTGGCGGTTGGGGGTCTCGTACTCGACGTGGGCGATCTGGATGGTGATCCCCCGCTCCCGCTCCTCGGGGGCCTTGTCGATCTGGTCGAAGGAGGTGAAGGCCACAGAGGAGTCACGCTCGTGCAACACCTTGGTGATCGCCGCCGTCAACGTCGTCTTCCCATGATCGATGTGGCCCATCGTCCCCACGTTCACATGAGGCTTGGTCCGCTCAAACTTCGCCTTCCCCATCACAACTCCTTCTTCGTTCCCGTCGGTAGCGGCGGGCAGACTCGAACTGCCGACCTCTCGATTATGAGTCGAGCGCTCTCACCGACTGAGCTACGCCGCCACGCTGGTGCGCTGGCCGCACCGTCTTCGTTTGTCAACCCGGTCGGGATCGGCCGGGCGGAGCCCCCTTCCGGATTCGAACCGGAGACCTCCTCCTTACCATGGAGGTGCTCTGCCAGCTGAGCTAAGGGGGCGAGGGTCAAACCCTGCACCTGAGCGAGCCGACGGCGGATTCAAGCGCCGGATCCTCGGGGTCGCCAAGTATCGCACATCGCTGCAAAGGCAGCGCCGCCGTAACACGTCATCATGCGGCTCCGAGCGAACCCACGATCCCGACCGAGGCGTGCCTCACGGTTGACTCAGCTCTCAGAATGGTGTAAAAATAACTTGGACTAGTCATAGAAGTTCCATTCAGATCGAAGCGAGACCAAGGAGGCGGGTATGCCCGAGGCGAGTCTTTACGAGCGGCTGGGTGGCGTATTCGCCATCGCGGCTGTAGTGGACAGGTTCAGCGATGCCCTCATCGCTAACCCGATCGTTGGCCAGGGGTCGGACAATCCCGATCTACGTGACTGGCATACCAACAGCCTGGAGAGGCTGCCGGGCCTGAAGTTCATGCGAACCCTGTGGGTTTGCGACGTGGCGGGGGGACCATTCGATTTCACCGCAACCGAGCCAGGGAGCACGCCTTTGGGGCTCGAGGAAGCCCACCGAGAGTTCCACATCACCCCATCGGAATTCGACGAGGTCGCCGCCGAGCTGGGGCGCACCCTCGACAGCTTTGGTATCCCTGCACAAGAGAAAGAGGAAGTCCTTGGCGCCTTCGCCGCACACAAGGCCGAGGTGACCGAGGGCTCACTGGCTCCGGCATAGACGGAGATGTGTCGAGCCGTCAGTCGGTGACCCTCGCGGTCATGACGCCGGGATCGTGCAGATGTAGCCACATCGCCACCACCCGGCATATTTGGCATCGCTAGGTAGCGGTCCAACTCGTCGCTCGGTTCGGAAAGGCCCACCTGGCGGCTCGGCGCGTCCTACGGGCGACTACCGGGACGCCGGGTGCAGAACTCTGGACGCAGGTTTACGGTGCGCGCAGGAGTAACACGGGGAGGGTCGATGACGACCTCTGTGGGCGGGGCCGCGCCGGGAGCAGTCCGAATTTCCCGAGGTGTGCCGGGCGGGGGGCGGCGATCGACGTCCTCTTTCCCTCGCCCTCGCCTCCGCCACGCTGCCTTCCATCCGCGCTCCCCCTGTCGAGAACGACACCAGCCTGAATCGACCAATTGGGGGGAGAAGAGGGGTTCTATGAGAACCAAGCTCAGACTCGGGGCCGTGGCGGCGCTCCTGCTCGTGGTCGCCAGCCTTCCGGCGGCGGCCGCCTCACCGAAGGCAGCACTGTCGACGGATGGTGCCGGCAAGGTCGAGGTGCTGCGGGTCACCGCCATCAGCGCCATCGAGGACGTGGACATCGATGTCGGGGATCCCGGGTTCAGCCTCGGTGACTATTTCGTCTTCAACGACGATCTGTTCATCGGTGACCGGAACGTTGGCGTCTTTGCCGGGACCTGCACACTGGTCGGCATAGGTGAGGACGAAGCAACCACCTTCCATTGCCTGGGCACGCTCGACCTGCCGGCCGGCCAGGTCATGGTGAGGACCCTGGCGACGTTCACCGAGACGACTGATCAGATCCGGGCGGCGATCACCGGAGGAACGAGGCGGTACCGCACCGCCCATGGTGAGATGATCCTCAGGTTCGTGGGCGAGACGGAGAGCACGCTCACGCTCCGAATCATTCGCTGACCGGAGCCAGCGGGGGTGACGTCGGTTCGGCGTCACCCCCGCCCTCCCTCAATCGGTGACCCGCACCACCCCGGTCATGAAGTCGTGGATCGTGCAGATGTAGCTGTACGTGCCAGGTGTGTCGAAGGTGACCGCGTAGGACTCGTCCGTTTCGAGGTTCCCCGAGTCCCAGAAGCTGCCGGTGGTGGTGTGGTCCGCATCCCCGACATTGGTCCACCAGACCTGGGTGCCTTCGGGAATGGTGATGTCGTTGGGCGAGAACAGGAAGTCGTCGATCGAGACGAAGACGTCGTCGGGTGGTGGCGGGAGGGTGGTCGAGGTCGTCGTCGTCGCGATCGTGGTGGTGGGTGGTGGCGGGGTGGGTTCGAGGCCGAGGGCCCGACCGAGGAAGGACGCCATCTGGTCGCGCCGCACCGACTCGTCGGGACAGAACAGGGTCCCCGCCTGGTCACAACCCAACGTCACCCCCTCCTCGGCGATGGCGTTGATGTTCCCCTCGTGCACCCCGGAGACATCGGCGAAGCGGTCGCCCGGCACCGGATCCAACTCCATCGCCCGGGCCAGGAACGAAGCCATCTGCGCCCGCGACACCAGAAGCGTCGGACCGAACGTCCCATCATCGAACCCGAGCGTGATCCCCGCCGCCGCCACCCGGTTGATGTTGTCCTCGTGGGTGTTGCCCTCATCGTCGGGGAAGAAGTCCTCCCCCGCCGCCGGCAGCTCGAACCCACGGGCGATGAACGAAGCCATCTGATCGCGCCGCACCGGCTCGGCCGGGCAGTACAACGTCCCCTCGGGGTTGCACCCAAGCGTTATCCCCGCGGCGGCGATCGCCTCGATGAACCCCTCATGCTCGTTCCCGTCATCATCGGTGAACGTCCCCCCCGGCGGCAGCTGAGCCACCGCCGCCGTACCCCCAACCACCAACCCCACCACAACCGACACCGCCAACCACCGACGCCACATCACGACACCGTCAGGGCTCGACGATGATCGTGCCGATCATCAGGTCGCCGTGGACCGTGCAGAAGTAGTCGAAGCTCCCCGCGGTGTTGAAGACCCGGGAGAAGTCCTCACCGGGATTGAGGATCCCGGAGTCCCATGTGCCGTCGAGGGTCGGAGGGGTACCCGAGGTGCTCGAGTGGTTCACGTTGTCGTTGTTTTCCCAGACGACCTCGGTGCCCACCGACACGGTCGTGTCGCCGAAGTCCTCGATGGCGGTGATCGAGATCACTACCTCGTCGTCGGCCATCGTCGTGCTGGTGCTGCTCGAGGACGAGCTGCTCGACGATGAGCTGCTCGACGAGAGCTGGAGGAACTGGTGCTCGACGAGCTCGTGCTCGAGGTCCCCGGTGGTGGCGGGTGGGTTCGAGACCGAGGGCCCGACCGAGGAACGACGCCATCTGGTCGCGCCGCACCGACTCGTCGGGGCAGAACAGGGTCCCCGCCTGGTCACAACCCAACGTCACCCCCTCCTCGGCGATGGCGTTGATGTTCCCCTCGTGCACCCCGGACACATCAGCGAAACGGTCGCCCGGCACCGGATCCAACTCCATCGCCCGGGCCAGGAACGAAGCCATCTGCGCCCGCGACACCAGAAGCGTCGGACCGAACGTCCCATCATCGAACCCGAGCGTGATCCCCGCCGCCGCCACCCGGTTGATGTTGTCCTCGTGGGTGTTGCCCTCATCGTCGGGGAAGAAGTCCTCCCCCGCCGCCGGCAACTCGAACCCACGGGCGATGAACGAAGCCATCTGATCGCGCCGCACCGGCTCGGCCGGGCAGTACAACGTCCCCTCGGGGTTGCACCCAAGCGTTATCCCCGCGGCGGCGATCGCCTCGATGAACCCCTCATGCTCGTTCCCGTCATCATCGGTGAACGTCCCCCCCGGCGGCAGCTGAGCCACCGCCGCCGTACCCCCAACCACCAACCCCACCACAACCGACACCGCCAACCACCGACGCCACATCACAAACCCCCCGTTTATCGGGCATCTATGAATACGAACCGGCGAGGCGCTTGGTTCGAGGTTCAACCGGGGAAACTCAGCGCCCGGTGATGATCCAGGCGTGTCCAAAGGGATCGATCAGCCGCCCGCTCCGCCCGTAGTCGCGATCCTCCACCGGGAACACCACGGTGGCGCCGCCGGCGAGCATCCGCTCCGCCAGGGCGTCGACGTCGTCGACCTCGAGGTCGAGAAGGGCGGCACCGCCTCCCGAGTGGGGTGAACGGTCGACCTCGTCCTCATCCTTCAAGCTGAACCCCGCCGGGCCGACCTCGAGCTCGGCGTGGACCACCTTGCCGTCTGGTCCTTCGAAGCGGGCTACCTCCCGTGCGGCAAGCGCTCGGACATACCAATCGATCGCCCCGGAGGCGTCGGAGACCACAAGTCGTGGCCGGATGCGGGCATCACCCATCTCTCGATCGTACCCGGGCCTTCTTCGAACGGCCGGGCCTAGGTTCTCCCCGTCGTCGTAGAGGAGGTTCGGACCATGGCAGGGCCGAAAGGGCTGGAGAAGGCGATGACCTTCCCCCTGATCGAGGCGATCCACGGCCGGCGGGCGCGTCGCTTCTCCCTCGGCTCCGAGATCCCCGACGGTCCGCTGGCTCACAAGTCGGCGCATCCGCCGCTCCCGTTGACCGACCTGGAGAAGATGCTCGTTCTCACATCGGCGGCGGGGAACACCGGGTGGCACTACGCCATCACTCGCAACGCCACCTACGCCCCGCATCTGGCCAACTACTCCGGTGCCGCCGGTGGACGCACCTTCCCCTCGGCAGCGGGGTTCCACACATCTGAGGTGTTCTTCACCGACGACGAAGGCGTCTATCTATTCGAGACCCGCGACGCTCCCAAGCTCGTCGAGCGGGAACCGGGCGACCCGGTCGACATCGAGCAGGTCATCGAGGCTCACCGGTCGAGGATCCGCAAGCTGGCCGACGGTCGGCTCAACATCCCGCCCGAGGAGCCCTACATGGAGGGACACAACACCTGGTGTGTCAACCGCCCGGGCAGCCTCCTGTTGATACCGGTGGCGGACATAGCCCAGACGATGATCGCAATCCTCTGCTTCATCACCCAGAACGGTTACTCGATGACCGACGATGTCAGCGGGGACCGCGTCCCGGGGATGGAGCAGTTCCGCGATCTGGTCGACATCGACGAGCCCTTCCCCCTGTCCTTCCTCGAGCAGTACGCCCTCACCGAGGCCACCGCCGAGCTCACCACCTCGTGCTACGCCGGGATGCTGATGCTCCAGGCGATGGGGCTGGGCGGGTGGATGTTCGATGGGATCGACCGTCACACCGTGCTCGGGGCGAGCGGCGACCCGGCGGTCCCTGGTCTCGGGTTCCGCTACGACACCGACGAGCGCTGGGCGCTCCCCAACCCGACCGGGCAGGACGGGGTGTTCGCCGCCTACTGCCCCCCGCACTACCCCGACATGGCCGCTGCGGTGGAGGCGTTCGCCCAGAGGAAGTTCGGTCCGGGTGGGCCCTTCCACCCCGGGACGCCCGGTGCCTGGAAGGAGAGCGCCCGGGTGCGGGGTGCCGCCGAGGTCCACTCCGACGAGTTCAAGGCGTGTGTCGCCCTCCAGGCGCAGTACATCCTCGACCGCTACGGCAAGTTCCCGGGGACCGTGCCCAGCCTGTTCTGCCTCACCTATCTCCAGGCGCACCACCTCGACCTCGAGTTCTACGACGAGCACTTCGGTCCTGGTGCCTACCTGCCGACCCAGGCGGATCACATGGCCGATTGGCATTAGTCAATGGTTGCTTGACTATCAACTCGTCAAGTTGATTAATGTTCCCAGAGTACTCGACACGCGAGCGAAGCGAGAGTGAGCGAGCATGGCACAGTTGATGCCGATGTTGGACTACGCCGATGCGCCCGCAGCGATCGACTTCCTGCGCGACGCATTCGGTTTCGAGGAGACGTTTCGCATGGACGGAGACGACGGCACCGTCGCCCACTGCGAATTGGCTCTGGACGGCGCGGTGATCGCGCTGTCATCGGTGTGGCGGGATGGGGGCTTCTCCACCCCGCACGAGTTGGGCGGGGTCCACAGCCAGGTGTGGTGCCAGATCGACGACATCGACGCTCACTACGAGCGGGCGCGAGCGGCAGGGGCCATCGTGCTCGGCGAACCGGCCGACCAGGACTACGGATATCGCACCTACCGGGCGGTCGACCCCGAGGGCCATCGCTGGTACTTCGCCTCCGAGACATGACCTCCGCCGCCATCGACGCAACCCTCGTCGCTTTGGCCGACGCCACAAGGCGAGAGGCCATGGAGGTGCTGGCGGATGGTCCGTTGACCCCGAGCGAGATCGCCACCCGAATCGGTGTGAGCCGAGCGGCGCTGACCGGACACCTCAGGTCACTGCGCCTGGCCGGTCTGGTCGAGGTCACCCTCGACCCGGCAGACACCCGCCGTCATATCTACACCATCCGGCCGGAGCCTCTCCGGCGCCTCAGCGAATGGTCGGAAGAAGTGACCCGCTTCTGGAGCGAACAACTCGCCGGGTACGCCAAGCACGCCGCCGAGGTGGCCGATGGTTGAGGGAGCGGTCAACGTCACATGCCTGGTGCCAGTGCCGGTGGAGCGTGCCTACACCCTGTTCGTCGAGGGTATCGATCGCTGGTGGGTGCGCGACCGCACTCCCGATGCGATCATCCGCTTCGAGGGTGACCGACTGGTCGAGGCGACGAGCGATGGGGCCAAAGTCCTGGCCACGATCTCAGCGATCGAGGAGCCAGACCGGATCGAACTCGCCTGGGAGGGACCGCACGCCCAACCGGGCGACACCGTCGAGATCCGGTTCGAGCCGGAAGCCGCGGCGACCCGGGTGACGGTCAGCCATCTCCGTAAGGGGCTCGAGCCGAACGACGTCGTCTTCGCCGTGCTCGGCCTGTGGTGGGGAGATCTGTTGTCCCGGCTGGTGGGAGGCGCGCCAGCTTCTGACTCCGAGGGTCACCTGCGACCGCGTCGCGCCTTGCTTAACCGTCCCACCGCAGTGGCGGGAAGCCCTGGCACCCATTGGTGCGGCGAACATGAACAGGACTGGCGCCGAGCTCTCGGTCTCGGCATCGCGTACGTCTAGGTCAACACCACGCCGGGCAGGTCGAGCGTGTGGGTCTTGGGAACGGTCACGAGTGCTCCGATTCCTCGACCTGGGGAAGCTGGGCCTTGGCATCCTCGTACGTGCCCTCCGGCGGCGATTCGTCGGGTGCATAGACGAGGTTGAGCACGCCGGTCCCGAACGCCTCGGACGAGATCAGCTTCAGCGGGATCGGAGTCGCGCCCTCTTCGAACAGCTTCATGCCCTTGCGAACCGCGATCGGATGAACCAAGAGGTGAAGCTCGTCGAGGAGACCGGCGGCGAGCAGTTGGCGGACCACCGAGACCGAGCCGCTCATGGTGATGTCGCCACCCGGTTCGTTCTTGAGGGCGGTGACGAACTCGACGAGGTCGCCTTCGAGCTGCTCCGAGTTACGCCAGGTGAACTCGAGTTTCTGGTTCGATGCCACGATCTTGCGGATGTCTCCAAGCACCTTGGCGAAGTGGGCGTCCTCCTCGCCGGCGGCCTCCCGCTCGGGCCACGCCCCAGCGAAGCTGTCATAAGTCTTGCGCCCGAACAACATCGTGTCGCCTTTACCGAGCGTGGCGTCCACGGCGCTTCCCATCTCGTCGTTGTAATAGGGGAAGTGCCATTGGTCGGGTGCTTCCACCACTCCATCGAGCGAGATGAACAGCCCCGCCTTGATCTTCCTCATGGTTCTCCTCCGTTGCGGGGATCGAATGCTCACGTCATCCGATCAGACGGCCGCGGCCGAACAAAATCATCGGCGCCTGCGACCCGGTCAGGACCCGGAGGTGACCACCGTGAAGCCCCCGGGAAAGACCGGGGCTGATACGACGCCGGCACGACCAAGCACGGTGCGCACCAGGACGCCCATATCGTTGTAGGCGCGTGCTTCGGGTCGGCCGCCATCTCCCATGTCCAATCGTTGGTTACGGAGCCGGTCGCTGAAGCTGCGCAGGACTCCCTGGTGCCCGCCGTCCCCAGCGAGAACCAGCCACTCGATCTCAGGCTGGAGGAGCACGGCGTCCAACCGCGCCTCACCACGATTCCCGGAAAAGGCGGCGCTGACCACACCGGACCCCGCGTCCACGATCGTCCGGGTGCGGGACTGTCCGACCCCCAGGTATCCGGGAGTAGGGGTGATGCCCTGAGGACCGGCACCGCCCTGTGGCTGACGCCCGGCGGCGACGCCGTCAAGCTCGTAGGCGATCTCCACGGCACGGAGCGGGATCTGCTGGCGCTCGGAGACCCCGAAGACCCAATACCGATCGCGGGTCTCGAGATCGACCGCCACGTCGACCGACCCGCCGGAGGCGAGCGAAACATAGGCTCCGCCCGACCACAGGCTCTCCCCGGTCCAGGCGGATGGGGGCGTCACCACCTCGGCGGCTCCGGTCAGTTCCCCTGCCTCGGCCTCGACCATCTCCCAGGTGACTTGGTCGTCTCGCCCGGCGACCATGGCGCGGGCGGCGATATCGGGATATTCGTCGAGCAGCAGCATGGAGAGCAGACCATGGATGGTCGACTCGGCACCCGAGTTGCGGTTGATCACCCCGTCGGGGTTGATACCGTCGTAGGTGCGGCCGGTCGTCGGGGTCGTACATCGGCTCGCCCGCCGGGTTGTTCCCGAAATACCAGGCGGCGGCAATCCCGGCGAGATCGAAGAACCCACTCCTTCCGCTCGCTTGGCCGGTGCGGACCAGGTTCTGCAGAGTGGCATCGGCGCCATAGGCGATCTGGGTGCGGTCGGCCGGCGCCGGCAGCCAGCCGTTCTCCGGGCCGCCTTGGATGAGAAGGTGGGGCGTGAAGGCTGCCCACCTCCCGCTGCGCAACGCTGACCCACCTGGAGTTCTCGAGGGTGGTGCCGGCGGTGGCCAACGCTCCTGACATCTGGTCTCCCCAGGCGTGCCACACCGATCGCGACTGGGCCCAGGGCATGATCGCCCGATACGGCCATCGCCCCACTGAGCCGAGTTGCATCAGGGCAACCCCGTTCCCGAGTTGCTGCAAGGCGAGAAGCCCCGCGGGACTGCCACCGGCTTGCTGATAGGCGGCGAGGCCGTATATCGCCTCGGAGGAGGCGTCGGCACCGTCGACGATCAGCCATGAGGGCCATTGCAACCCGTCGACGGTCTGCATCTCGCCGTAATTGGGGGTGAGCACCTGACGGTCGACCGCTTCGATGGCGAGCTCGAGCCGGACCCGCAGGAAGAGGGCAAACTCGGGGTCTTCGTTCCGGAAGGCCCGGAAGCCCTCGCCCAGGGCCCAGATGGTGCGCGCCAGCCAGTACGAGGCTCCCGAGTCGGAGGGGTCGGGAAGCTCCGGAGGGTCGGCGCTCGGGTTGAGCGTGCCGTCGGGCTGCATCCAGAGCACAACGTTGCCCTGGTTCTCTCCGCTCACCGTCTGCAGATAGGTGAGCCCGCGGAGCAACTGGTAGGCCTGGTCACGGCTGTGGACGTCGCCGAACTGAGTCCAATGCCGGAGGTAAACCACTGCGGCGCGGGAGATGTCGTCAGCGTTGTAGGCGCCCTGGCCGTAGGTGTCGGTCTCGGGGTCGTAGACCCCACCCCCGAGCCGGCGGTACTCGCCACCGGGGCCGGGCTCGGCGTATGTCCAGAGCACACCGATCGACGGATCGTCTTCCAGCTGATAGGTGGTGTGACCTTCTTGCTCCGGGGGTACAACCCGGTCGCCGAGGAAGTCGAGGTGAGCGAGGTTGGTGAGCGGGTCCGGCTGCGCCAGAGCTGTGGCCGGCGACAAGCCCGCCACCAGGAGGAAGCCGAGGACTATGGCAACGGCTCGACGAGTACGGTACATGGGAACCCCCTTTCCACGGCGACGCGACCGTTGACCGACGATAACTGAGGGTCAAAATTCTGAATCGAGGAGCACCCACCAGCCAACTGACCAGTGACAGCAAAGCACCGACAGCGGGCAACAGAAGGGGAGAAGGCCATGACCCGAGCCCGCACTATCGCGTTGATCGTCACCGTCTTTATGGTCCTCGTCGCCTGCGGAGACGGCGGCGGCACCGCCACCACTACGGGAGGCACCGGGGGCGACACCGCCACGACCGCGGCAGGCGCCGGAGGGCGAGGCCACCGGCCCCATCACCATCTGGTATTCGAACAACGCCCAGGAGATCGAGTGGGCCACGGCCCAGATCGAGGCCTGGAACGCCGAGCACCCCGAAGAAGAGGTCACCGCCCAGGAGATCCCGGCGGGTGAGACCTCGGAGGCGGTCATCGCCGCCTCGATCACCGCCGGCAACACGCCGTGCCTGATCTACAACACCGCCCCGGCGGCGGTGCCCGCCTTCCTGCAGCAGCAGGGTCTGGTGGCACTGAACGAGTTCGAGGACGGGGCGTCGTTCATCGAGGAGCGGAGTGGTGAGGCCGCCGCCCAGTATCAGTCGCCCGATGGCAATGTACTACCAGATGCCGTGGAAGACCAACCCGGTGATGATCCTCTACAACACGGCGATGTTCGAAGAGGCGGGGCTCGACCCGGAGAACCCACCGCTCGGTACCTACGAGGACTTCGCCGCGACCGCCGCAGACCCTCGTCGATTCCGGTGCCGCCGAGGCCGCCATCTACCCGTCGCCGACATCGCAGTTCTTCCAGTCGTGGTTCGACTTCTACCCATGGTTCGCCGCCGAGACCGGGCAGCCGCTGGTGGCTGACGGAGAAGCACAGTTCAACACCGATGAGGGCAAGGCGATCGCCGAGGTGTGGCGCCAGCTCTACGCCGATGGACTCGTCCCCCGGGAGGAATACCAAGGCGATGCCTTCGCCGACGGTGTCGCTGCGATGAACTCCGCCGGCCCGTGGGCGGTGGCGGTGTACACCGACGTGGAATGGGCGGTGGTCCCGCCGCCGACGTCGGGGGGGACTGCCGCCGAAGAACTGTCCACCTTCGCCGATGGGAAGTCGGTCGGGCTCTACACCAGTTGTGAGAACCGGGGCACCGCCTGGGAGTTCCTCAAGTTCACCATGAGCGAGGAGGCCGACAGGCAACTGCTCGAGATCACCGGCCAGATGCCTTTCCGGCCCGGCATCACCGACCTCTATGCCGACTTCTTCGAGGAGAACCCCGGATTCCTACCCTTCGCCGAACAGGTGGAGCGGGTCATCGAGGTCCCCTCGGTTCCGAACTCGGTCGAGGTGTGGCAGACGTTCCGCGACGCCTGGTCGGCGTCGGTGATCTTCGGTGACGAAGAGATCGACACCGCCTTCCAGCAGGCGGCTGACAGCATCACCCAACTCGCCAGCGAGTGAGCCAACAGACCACGACCGCGGCGTTGGCGGCGACCGCCAACCGGCAGCCGCTGAAGAAGAGGATCTTTGGCGAGCATCCCATCGGGTATGCCTTCGCCGGTCCCTACTTCCTCTTCTGGTTGGCGCTGTTCGCCTTCCCGCTCGTGTTCGCGGTCTACATCTCGTTCCACGACTACTTCTTCGCCGCACCGGGGGCCGTGGTCGAGCGGCCCTTCGTGGGGTTCGAGAACTTCGCCACCGTGCTCGCCGACCCCGTGGCGCAGCGAGCCGCGCTCAACGTCGTCATCTTCGTGGTGATCAACGTCCCACTGACGGTGATCCTGGGCCTGGTTCTCGCCGCGGCGCTGAACCAGGCCCTGCCGCTGCGCGCCTTCTTCAGGGCGTCCTATTTCGTGCCATACGTGGCGGCGAGCGTGGCGCTGATCGCGGTGTGGATGTACATGTTCTCGATCAACGGGATCGTCAACCAGGTTCTGGGACCGCTGGCTCCGGATCCATCCTGGCTGGTCAACCGGTTCTGGGCGATGCCCATCATCGCCCTTTTCGCCACCTGGAAACAGCTCGGCTTCTACGTCCTCCTCTATCTGGCGGCGATGCAGAACATCCCCCACGAGCTGTACGAGGCCGCCGAGATCGACGGCGCCGGGACCATCCAGAAGTTCCGCTCGGTGACCGTTCCCGGGGTGCGGCAAACCACGACCTTGGTGGTGATAGTGGCGTTCATCGTGGGGGCCAACTTCTTCACCGAGCCCTACCTGCTCACCGGTGGCGGTGGGCCGAACGGAGCATCCATGTCGCCGGTGCTCTTGATGTACCAAAAGGGGATCGAACAGGGGAACGCCGGCATCGGTGCCGCTATCGGCGTGATGCTCGCCGCATTGGTCATGATGTCGTCGGCCATCATCTACAGGGTGCAGGGGCGGGAGTGATGGCTGGCCCCGACCGACGATCCGTGCCAGGACCCGAACCGAGGTCGCCGAGGACGGCGGCCGGGAGACGACCACCGCCGACTCTGCCGCCCGCGGCAAACGTTTCACCGCCGGCCGCGTCCTCAGCCTCGTATTGCTCCTCATCGGGGCGCTCGTCTTCCTGTTCCCCTTCTGGTACATGGTGGTCGGCGCATTTCAGGCGCAGCCCGACCCCACCGTCGCCGGTGCCTTTCCCGATCCGAGCACCCTCACCGTCGACAACTTCATCGCGATAAACGAACGCCTCAATCTGTTGGTGACACTGAGGAACTCGCTGATCTTCACCCTGGGCGTCATCATTTCCACCCTCGTTCTCGGGATGCTCGCCGGCTATGCCCTCGCCGTCTTGAACTTCCGTGGGCGCGGGGTGGTCTTCGGGATCGTCCTTCTCAGCCTGATACTCCCGTTCCAGCTCCTCATGATCCCCTTGTTCGTGATGATCGTGCGCACCTTTGGACTCGCCGACACCTTCCTGGGGATGATCCTCCCCTTCGCGGTGAACGCCACTGCGGTGTTCATCTTCCGCCAGTTCTTCCTGGCGGTCCCCCAGAGCCTGTTCGACGCGGCCAGGGTCGATGGCGCCGGCGAGCTGCGCATCCTGCTCCGGGTGGCGGTCCCCATCGCCCGACCTGCGATCCTCACCGCCGTCCTCGTCACCTTCATCGGGCCCTGGAACGAGTTCCTCTGGCCGTTCCTCATCACCAAGCAGGCAAACCTGCAGCCGCTTGGCGGTGGCACTGGCCAACTTCATCTCCACGGTCGCCGGCAGCACCGCCAACCCGATTGGTGCCATCCTGGCGGGAGCGACCGTGCTGGCCATCCCGGTGGTGGTCCTCTTCCTCGTTTTCCAGCGCTACTTCCAGGCATCGGACCTGGGAGCGGGCGTCAAGGGTTGAGCACGCCGGCTGCCACCGGGCACGGCGCCCGGATGACCCGGGCTACCGGCTGGAGCGGCGGGGCGTGCTGATGCATCCGGTCGCCGACGACCCCATCCAGCAATGGGGCGTGCTCAACCCGGCTGCCGCCCGAGATCGACAAGGCGACCTCTGGATCTTTCCCCGCCTCGTCGCCGAGCAGAACTTCTCCCGGATCGGACGAGCCAGGGTCCGCTTCGACGCCTCGGGCGACCCGGTGGGAACGGACCCGCCGAGCATCGTGCTCGAGCCCACCGAGATTTGGGAGAACAACTCGCGGACCGCCGGCGTCGAGGACCCCCGGATCACCTGGATCCCAACCCTCGACCGGTACGTGATGACGTACACCGCATACGGGCCGCTCGGGCCTCGAATCGGCTTGGCGCTCTCCGCCGATCTGGAGCACTGGGAGCGTCTCGGGCCGCTGCGGTTCGATTACGAGCCTGGCTTGGGGACCGATATCGGTCTCTACCCAAACAAGGACGCCATGTGGTTTCCCGAACCGGTCACCGCGCCGGACGGATCCTCCGCCTACGCCATCATCCACCGACCGGACTGGGATCTGTCCGAGTACGGCCTCCTCGGCTACTCGGCCCCGCCCACCGGGGTCGACCGACCCCCGGCCCGGCATCTGGGTGTCCTTCGCCGAGGCGGAACGGGTCGGCGAGGACGTCGCCAGCCTGGTCAGGGTGGGCCAACACCGCCAGGTGGCCACCAGCGAGCAGCCATGGGAGTTGATCAAGATCGGCGGCGGTACCCCACCGATCCGCACCCCCGGCGGCTGGCTCACGCTGTACCACGGTGTTGCCGGCATCTACGAGCCAGGCAAGGACCAGCAGCAAAGGCTTCATTACGCGGCAGGGGTGATGGTGCACGACAGCGAGGACGTCACCCGGCTTCTCTACCGCTCGACCGAGCCTCTCCTCGAGGCGGAGACCAACGAGGAACAGGAGGGGATCGTGCCCAATGTCGTGTTCCCCACCGGGATCGACGACCGGGGCGAGGGTCGGGCGGACGTCTTCTACGGCATGGCCGACAGCCGGATCGGCTGGGCCCGGCTCACCTACCCATCTGCCTGAGTCCCATCGTGCAGCCCGGTGTTCTGCTTCGACCAGAAGTGCTGCCAGGAGATCTCCGATCGGGTGGAGGTCCCGACCTACGACCGTTCCCGGTTGCGACGAAGCATCGTCCACATCGGTGTGGGGGGTTTCCACCGCTCCCATCTCGGCTCGTATGTCGATGACCTGTGCCGGGCCGGCCACCGGGACTGGTCGATCGTCGGCAGCGGAGTGCTTCCGGGCGATGCCGCCATGGCGTCGGCGCTCGGCGGCCAGCAATGCTTGTACAGCCTCATTCTGCGCGGCCCGATCTGACTCAGGTGCGCATCGTCGGCAGCATCGTCGACTACATCCACGCTCACCCCAGCCCCGACCGACTGGTGGAGCGGATTTCGGATCCGGACACCCAGATCGTGTCGCTCACCGTCACCGAGGGCGGCTATCCAATCGAGGAGGGTCGGTACGACCCCGGATCACCCATGGCGGGGAGAGGCTTCCGCCTTCGGCATCCTGGCCGCCGGTCTCGCCCTCCGGCGGGTGCGCAACGCGGGTCCGCTGAGCGTCGTCAGCTGCGACAACATCGTCTCCAACGGCGACGTGGCCCGGACCGCCACCCTGGGCGAGGCCGAGAGCGTCGATCCCGCTCTGGCGGCGTGGGTCGAGGGGGAGGTCGGCTTCCCCAACAGCATGGTCGACCGGATCACTCCGGCCACGACCGACGCCGACCGCGAATGGCTGCTCACCGAGACCGGCGTCATTGATGCTTGGCCGGTGGTGGCCGAGCCCTTTCGGCAATGGGTGATCGAGGACACCTTCGCCGCAGGACGGCCGCCGCTGGAGGACTTGGACGTCGTGGTGACCACGGACGTCGAGCCCTACGAGCAGATGAAGCTTCGCCTCCTCAACGGCAGCCATTCCGTGCTCGCCTATCTGGCGGCGCTCCGCGGATTCGACCAGGTGCACACCGCCATGGCGGACCCGCTCCTCCGTCGCTTTGTCCGGGCGTTCCTCGACCGTGAGGCGGGCTCCGACGCTTCCGCCGTGCCCGGGCATCGATGTCGAGGACTACAAGACGACGATTATCGGGCGCTTCTCGAACCGGCGATCGCCGACCAGATCCCGCGGCTGTGCCGCGACGGCTCCGCCAAGCTCCCCAAGTTCGTGCTGCCAACGCTCCGCGACCAGCTTCGGCGTGGCGGCCCGATCGGTCTGAGTGCTCTCGCCCTCGCCGGCTGGTGCCAGTACCTCGTTGGCGTTGCAGATGACGGATCGGCGATCGAGCCTGCAGACGACCCGCATCTCGAGACGGCACGCCAACACGCTCGGGCCTCGCTCTCGGACCCGGCCCGGTTTCTCGACTTCCGGGCGGTGTTCGACGACGACCTGGCAAGGAATCGGCGCCTCATCGCAGCCTTCTCCGAAGCTCTCACTTCGATCCGAAACATGGGGACCCAGTCCGCACTCGAGAGCGCCCTGCACGGCCGCTGGGGCGCTCCCGAGATCGGCGGGCGGAATCGCTGATTGGAAACGAAGGTCAATTCGGTTGTGGGAGCGGGCGCTGATTTGGGTTCTGGATCCATAGCTCGCCCGAGTGCGCTAACCGAACGCCCGGTGCAGGAAGGCGGCCATTTCTTCGCGGGTCACCGGCTGCGTGCGGGCAGAACCTCTTTCCGTCTGCGTCGCAACCCTTGGTGATCCCGGCGGCTGCCAGGGCGTTGATGTTGGGCTCGTGGGGCCCCGAAGTGTCGCCGAAGACGTCTCCGGGGATCGGCTCGAGCCCGAGCGCCCTGGCGAGAAACGACGCCATCTGACCGCGGCTGACAGAGTCGTCGGGACAGAAGATCCTGTCGCCGCAGCCGTTGCTGATTCCGGCCTCTGCCAACCGGTCGATGTTGTCCTCGTGGGCGTTGTGCCCATCGTCCTTGAAGTAGCTGCGGCCGGCCTTTGGGAGCTGGAGAGCGCGGCTCAGGAAGCTCGCCATCTGGCCCCGGATGACCAGGTCGTCGGGACAGAACAGCGTGCCCTCGAGGTTGCAGCCGAGGGTGATGCCCTGCTCCTTGACCCAGGCAATGTCCTCGGTGAACGTGCCGCTGCTGGGAACGTCGGCGAAGGGCCCCGGGGGCATCGGCGATACCCCGCACTGGGGAAGGGCTCGGAACAGGTAGTCGTCGTAATGCTCCGCGAGGAAGAGCCGGACCGCCTCGATCGTCTGCGACTTCCCCTCGGAATTGTGCAGGATGATGATGTCACCGTTCTGCATCTTCTCGAGATCGGCGAGGATCGACTCCACCCCCGGCAGTTGCCAGTCGTATGGGTCGATGGTCCACGTCCATTCCCGCATGCCGAGGGCGGCGCCGTCGGCCCGGACCGAGTCGCTGGTGGCGCCGAACGGCGGTCGGTAACACCCGATCCCGATATCGAGTTCCACCCGGTCGTTCACGAACTGGTTGAGCTGTTCGAACTGGCTCCATCGTTCTGACGAGCTCATCCCTGTCATCAAAGAGTGGTGGCAGGTGTGGTTCCCGATGGCGTGCCCTTCGTCGATGATGCGCTGCATCACCCCGGAGATCGGTTCCTTGCAATTCACGAAGAAGGTGACCCCGGCGTCCGGATAATTGGCGAGCACATCGAGCAACACCGGCGTCAGGCTCGAATTTCCATCGTCGAACGACAGGAACAGGTTCGGTTTGGAGCCGATCGTCTCTGTGACCCGGCTGTTCTCGGGCAGGAAGTTCTGGGGAACCATCGGCAGAGGGCCGAAACAGGTCTCGATCCTCTTCCTGGTAAACCCTGTCGTCATCGGGTGTGGCTGCCGGCTGCGGTGTCACCGTCACCAGGACCGTGAGCACCAACATCAGCGCCAAGATATGAGTGTTCAACGCCCCCTCCGGACGCTCCCAAAGCTAGGCCTTTCCTCACCGCCTGTAGAGGATGCTGTCGCGCCGGCCCTTCTCGAGCTGCCCGACGACTCGGAAGAACGGGGTGCTGCCGCGCTGATCGATAGCTTCCCCAGCAGGGCTGGCTCCCTTCAATCGTCGAAGGTGTGCTGAGCGAGACCGAGAGGCAGGAGCGGAGCGGGGGCACAACTGGTGGTGAGATCCACCCTTTGCCCGGTCTCGGCTGAGTCGATCGATGCCGTCATCATCTCCAGCACATGCAGCGCCAGCACATCGGAAGCCCGGTGTGCTCGTCCGCTGCCCATCGCCCACAGCATGTCCGCCGCTCCGATGCCCCGGCGCAACGGCAGATGCGTCGACCGCAGAGGGAGGTCCCGCCACTGCTTCGAGCCGACTGCCCGTATCCGCACCGGGCCGCCGAAGGTGTTGGGGTCGGGCACGGCCAGCGTCGCCTCGGTGCCGTAGATCTCGAGATTGCGGTATTGGGTCGCCGCCACATCGAAGCTGGTGACGAGGGTGGCGATCGCACCGGATGCGAACTCGACGATGGTGCTGACGTGGGTGGGTGCCTCAACACGGATCATGACGCCGCGGCGCGGTTCCGAGAGGATCGGACGCTCCGCACGGGTGATCCGCGCCGCAGCGCTCACCCGTCGTGCGGGCCCGAGCAGCTGGACGAGGGCGGTGAGGTAGTAGGGACCCATGTCCAGCAGGGGTCCGGCGCCCAGTTGATAGAAGCTCCCTGGATCGGGATGCCAGTGCTCGGGACCCGGCCCGAGGATGAAGCCGTTCGCCGCCACCGGCTCCCCGATCAGACCCCGTTCGACGATGTCGCGGCAGGTCTGCAGGCCGGGGCCGAGGAAAGTGTCCGGGGCGCAACCGAGCCGGAGCCCACTCTCCGCGGCGGCATCCACCAGCGTCTTGCCTCGATGAAGTCGACACCGAGCGGCTTCTCGCTGAAGACCGCCTTTCCCGCCTTCAGCGCCGCCCCGGTCACGGCGCCATGGGCCTTGGGAGGGGTGAGGTTGATCACTGCGTCGATTTCGTCATCGGCAAGGAGCGCGTCGAGCGGAGCTACCCGGGGAATGTCATAGCTCGCCGCCAACTCGGCGGCTCGTTCGGGCACGCTGTCCGAACAGGCCACCAAATCGATGAAGTCGATCTCGTTGAGGGTCGTGGCGTATGTCGGCGCGATGACGCCACATCCGATGATCCCGACACGTTTCATTGGCGCGCCTGAGACAGGCCCCCGTCCACCAGGAAGTGATAGCTGCGCTCCACAGCCTCGAACATGTCGGTGTCACACCGATCGAGCTCGACGATGTGCCATGCCACCGCCGGATTGGCGGCGAGGATCGGCGGCATGTCGAGAGCACCTTCCCCGACCGCCACCATGGCGCTCTCCGGGTGGTCGGCGGGACCGTCCTTGACGTGGAGCATTCGGACCCGGTCACCAAGGTCGGCGACCAGCCGAGCCGGGTCGACACCCCCGACACGGGCCCAGTACACATCCACCTCGCAAAGGACGCTCGGGTCGAGGTGCTCGACGAGGTGGAGCAGCGCCGGCCGCCCGTCGATCGGCGTCATCTCCCAGTGATGGTTGTGGTAGCCGAGCTCTCCTCCCATTGCCCTGACCCGCTGGTTCGCCTGGTTGATTGTCTCGGCTGTGCGCCGGACCGCGTCTAGATCGACGAAGCCTTCCGGGGGCAGCGCCGGGATTATGAAGGTGGTGGCACCCGCCCTCTGATGGGCCTCGAGATCGGCTTCGTATGTGTCGTCGTCCCTGAACCCGACGTGAGCGCTGCACAGGCGTAAGCCTGAGTCGGCCAGCATTGCGGCCACCGCCTCCGGTCGACGACCAAACAGGCCGGCCGACTCGACGGCGACGAACCCGATCGTCCCAAGCCGCGCCAGCATCCCCTCCGGATCCCGTGTCGCCATGTCTCGCAGCGTGTAGAGCTGCACCCCGATCTGGGCCTGCAACGAATCTCCTTGGACTTACCGGCCGACAGCGCGGGGCGATGGGCCAGCGAACATTGTGCCACGCCGCCTCGGCGCGACGCTTGGAGGTGTCTCGAGGGCGACCGATTACTCAGGGAAGCTCCGCGCCTGGGAGTCGCGCTGATTGGGATCCCTCCAACTTCAACACGTCCCGAGCCAAGGTGAGGTCGTGCTCATCGTGCCCCTCCGTGAAGCTGGCGTATAGCTCAGCGAGCTCGGCGCTGCCATCGGGGAACCGGCCCAGCTCCCGGCGGAGACCGACCAGCCGGGTCAGCGCCTTGCAGTTCGATGAGGTGAAGCCCTGCGGCTCGTGCGGCCTGGATCCCCTCTTCGTAGGCCGCCTCGGCCCCGGCGAGGTCCGGTGGTGACAGCATTCGGAGGAAGTCGCCCTTGAACGCGAGGAAATCGGGTGGAGCCGTCGCATAGGGCGCTCCAATCTCTATCGCTTCATTGATCAAGACGAGAGCCTGCTCGGGCCGACCAGCCAAGGCGTGGGTCAGGCTTCTGACCGCGAGCAATTGGGGCCAGAACACCGGCGGTGTCGTCAGTCCCTGATAGAGGTCGATCGCGGTTTCGGTCATCGCCAGACCTTCATCGGTCCTGCCCAGGGCGGTCAGCGACACCCCCTCGAGGACCGTGGCGAGCGTCCTCCACACCACGTAGTCGTTGTCCTCCGCCACCACCGCAAGCTCGTGTGCCCTTTGCGCACACTCGTCGAAACGGCTCCTAAACAGGGCGAGGAGGCCATTGTGATAGAGGGCAAAGGCCATGCTGTAGGGATGGTCGATGTCCCGGGCAATCTCGAGCGCCTCGGTGAGCCGGGCCACAGATCGCTCCAGAGCACCGCATTGCCACAGGATGAGGCCCGATGCGACCCGAGCCGATACGCCTGTATTGGGCCCGAGCCGAAATCGAGTCGAGCCGTGGACCCGAGGATCGTGGAGCTCGATGGCACGGTCGAGATGGGGTAGACCTGTTTCGAGATCACCGCTGAAGCTGGTGGCTGCTCCATAGACGTAGTGGCCCTCGATCCGTATCGAGTCGTCACTCTCAGCTCTCCCCCAGATCGAGCAGCCGTTGCCCGTACACGGCGCCTTGCTCGAAGTTGGCCACGCCCATGTAGTAGGTGGCAAGGGCGCGTAGCACCGGATACTGCTGTGCCGCCGTTCCTGCGGTCTGCGAAATCGCCAGGGCTGTCTTGAACGCTTCCTCGACTTCCACGCCGTAGCCATGCACCGCCATCGAGGCGCGGGCCAGACTGGTGCGCAGGGCCAAGCTCCTGGGCGGCGAGCTCCGGTGAGTGGCCGGCCGCATCCAGCACGTCGAGCGCATCGGTGGCGAGCTCCATGGCGGCGTGATACCAACCCTTGGCCTCATGGAGCGCCCACAGTCCGTCGACGAGATCGAACACCTGCTCCAGATCGGCCCGGTCGACCCAGTAACGCCAGGCGGTCCTCACGTTGCCGATCTCCAATTCGAGGTCGGCCAGGGCGGCCTTGCGTCCGGCGCCACGGAGACGCTCATGCAGCCGGCGGCCGAATTCTGAGAAGTGGAGGGCGTGGGCCCGGCGCACCGCCTCGTCCCGCGTCGGGATTGTCGGCGAGCCGGGCTTCGGCGTACTCCTTGATCGTCAGCAACATGGAGAAGCGCTGCGAGCCCTCTCTCTCCTCGGCTCGGACCAGGCTCTTGTCCACCAGCGAGCTGATGGAGTCGACGACCGGAATCCGCTCCGAGGGCGGCGGCGGCCACCGCCTCCAATGTCGGGAGGTCGGCCGTCGTGAACACCGACATCAGTTCGAAAGACTGAGCTCTCGCTGTCGTCGAGCAGCTCATAGCTCCACCCGATCGCTGCCCACAGGGTGCGCTGCCTGTCAGGGAGGTCCCGTCCCCCGCTGCCCAGGACATCGAGCCGGTCGCGGAGACGGTCGAGCAGGTCGGATGGCGTGAACACGTTGAGCCGGGCGGCAGCCAGCTCGATCGCCAGGGGCAGACCATCGAGACGAAGACAGATCTCGGCGACATCAGTGGCGTTCTCATCGGTGACGGCGAATGCGGGACGCACCGCCCGGGCTCGCTCGCTGAAGAGTTGGACCGCTTCGGACTCGGCGATATGAAGCCGTCGAGTCCTTGGGATGGGGCAACCCGAGCGCAGGGACGGGAAAGACGTGCTCGGCCCTGACCCGAAGGGTCTCCCGGCTCGTCACGATGATCTTGAGATCGGGCGCCGCCTGGAGCAGCTCGGATACGCCGACTGCCGCCGCGGTCACCTGCTCGAAGTTGTCGAGGACCAGGAGCATCTGGCTGTCTCGGAGCCGTGATTTCAGGATCTGGAGCGGATCGCCCCCTCCTGAAAGCGGGAGGTTGAGCGCCCTGACCACCGCCTCGAAGGCGGCATTCGGATCACGCTCGGCCGACAAGTCGACGAAGAAGACTCCGTCTCGAAAGTGGTCCATCTGCTCGGCGGCGACCTGCAGCCCGAGACGTGTCTTGCCCGCTCCGCCAGGTCCGGCGATGGTCAACAACCTCGTGCTCCTGGACTCCAGCATCACCTTGATCGCCGCCAGCTCGTCGGCTCGTCCCAGGAACTCGGTGGTCTGCTGCGGGAAGTTGTGCGGCCTTGCCTCGAGAGTGAGTAGCGGTGGAAACTCGGACTCGAGACCGTCCTGGACCAGTTGGTAGAGGTGCTCGGGCAGGGTCAGGTCCTTGAGACGGTGTGCGCCAAGGTCACGCAATTGGGCGCCCTGGGGGAGCCGATCCTCGGCGAGCCTGGCGGCGATTGCGGATAGCAACACCTGTCCGCCGTGACCGGCGGCCATGATGCGGGCAGTCCGGTTCATCACCGGCCCGAAGTGGTCACCATCACGGTCGTCCGTTTCACCGGTATGGACCCCCATCCGTACCCGCAGGGGTCCCGTGGCCCCCCATGCCTCGGAGCCGAGAGACTTCTGCGCCTGAGTCGGCGGCGCCCAGGCCGTCGACCACCGAGTCGAAGACTGCGATCATGCCGTCGCCAGTGGTCTTCAGCACTCGCCCTCCGGACCGCTCCACCGCGTGCGCGGAGGATCGAGTCGTGTCGAGCCAGCGCCGCCGCCATCTGATCGGGGTGCTCCTCCCAGAGGCGCGTGCTCGCTTCGATGTCGGTGAACAGAAACGCCTGCATCTGGCCTTCCGTCGCAATGTGCCTCGCAAGCGATCGGTTCCGACCGTGCCGGGAAGGAGGTGGAACTCAGAAGGCTAAGCCAACAGATTTGTACCAGGGCGGTACCCGAGCGCAATGACTCCTATTTGCAGCCTCGGCGAGGTCTGGAGTGGCAGCGCCTGACGAGATCGTCGACTCGATCTCGGAAGGGTCAGCCTCCCTGGCCGCACGGCGCGCACGACGCTGGGCACACAAACCGCATTCGGTAGCATCCGCCCGGTCGTGGTGGACCGACATCTGCCCCCAGATTCACCCGGCGTCGATCAACGGGCTGGTGCGGGGTTCGTGACGGCCGCGCCGTCCTCATCGTGAAAGACTCCACCAGGGAACCGGACCAAGTGGGAGCCGGAACGAGCCCACCCGACCAAAGCCCGGCGGACGATTCACAATCGCACGAGGAGGCCCTGCAACAGTTCCTGCTCTACCTTGGGAGCGGTCTAACGGTCGCCGGTGGGGCAGTCAACGAGATCGAGGATCACCTCCTGGGCCGTGGCCTCCGCCTACGGGGCTCCGGAGGCGAGGTTCGCGGTTCTCCCCACCTTCATCTTCGTCGCACTCGATCCAAACCGACCAGCGACGCTCGAGCCGACCTTTCAGCTACGGGGGGCACTCCGTCTCGACCAAACCTCGAAGCTCTACGACATCCTGAAGCGAGCCAGGCGAGCAGAGATCGAGCCCGCCGAGGGTATCCAGGAGGTCCAAGCGACTCTGTCGAGCCGTCCCCGCTATTCCCTGCCTCTGACGCTATTTGGGCACGTGTTGTTGACGGTCGGGCTGTGCCTCATATTGCAGCCGACCGGTGCGGACCTTGCTCTGGCCGCCTTCTTCGGGGCGCTCGTAGGTGTCCTCAAGCTGGTGGGCGGCAGGTGGGCGCGGGCTCAAACCTGTCATGCCGATCGCCGCCGCATTCATCGTCTCGGCCCTCACCTTCGCGCTGGCCAACGAAGGCTGGGGCAGTGCGAACCTGCGGACGATGATTGCCCCACTCGTAACGTTCCTGCCCGGCGCCGCGCTCACCATGTCTGTCATCGAGCTGTCGTCCGGGCAATTGGTCACTGGTGCGAGTCGCCTTGTCTCCGGGAGCTCTGCAACTCGTCCTACTTGCTGCAGGAATCCTGGTTGCGGCCGAGCTAGTGGGGCTGCCATCAGCTGGGCTTGTCGACACACCTCAGAACACATTCGGATGGTGGGCGCCGTGGCTCGGTGCGATCGTGTTCGGAGTCGGGGTGGCGGCCTACTACTCGCCGCCCCGCAGGTCCCTGCCAGGGCTGTTTCTGGTGCTCCTCGTCGCCTTTGTCGGACAACAGGTGGGAAACCAGCTCGGCGGTGGATTCGTCGGCGGCTTCCTTGGGGCCCTAGCCATGACACCGGTGGCGCGCCTCGTCGAGAACACCCATTTCGGGCCCCCGGCTCTGGTCTCGTTTCTTCCCGGGTTCTGGCTGCTCGTGCCAGGAGCGCTCGGGGTGATTGGCGTGACCGAATACCTCAGCGACAACCCGGTTTCCGGACTCGAGGACTTCCTGAGCACCGTCGGCGCCATGATCGCAATCGCCGTAGGCGTCCTCTGCGGCTATCTGCTCGTGGACACGGTTGCCCCGCTCTACCGGAAAACGCTGGGGCGCGCCTTTCGACCGACCGGGCCCACCATAGAAAGGAGTGCCGGGAGAAGGATTTGAACCTCCGAAGGCTGAGCCGGCAGATTTACAGTCTGCTCCCTTTGGCCGCTTGGGTATCCCGGCAGGGGTCGACAGGTTAGCGAGAGGCACCAACGAGCCTGTTGGACAGGCGTGCTCCAAGATGGTCCGTGGCTAGCTTGCCCCGAATGGCCGGCCTCACCGATCTCCAGCGTTACCTGTTCGACCTCGAGGGATACATCGTCCTCGAAGGGGTCCTCTCGCCCGACGAGGTGGCTCACCTCAACAGTGTCTGGGAGAAACAACAGCTGCCGCCTCCCGGTGAGACCGTCCGGAGCCAGCGCTTTGGCAACGGGTTCCTCGGGTGGGACGAGGCTTGTCGCACGCTCATCGACCATCCAGCGGTCCTACCCGTCATGGTCGATCTGTGCGGACCGACCGTCCGGCTCGACCATGCCTACGGGATCGTCATGGCGCCGGGGACCTCGGGACTCGGGCTCCATGGTGGGGGCATCCCCTTCGATCGCTCGCAGTACTACGTCACCGAGAACGGCCGGATGCACAACGGGCTGTGCGTGGTCTCCTGGGCGCTGGTCGACTCACCACCCGGCCAGGGCGGTTTCTGCGCCGTCCCCGGGAGTCACAAAGGTGCGTTCCCCCGCCCCGCTCAGGTGCCGACGAGGCTGGTCCAACAGGTTGCCCACCGGGCGGGCGACGTGGTGATCTTCACCGAAGCCCTCACCCATGGGACGCTCCCCTGGACCGCGCCCCACGAGCGGCGACACCTCCTCTACAAGTACAGCCCGGGGAACTCGGCCTGGGACCGCCGCCCATCTGTCCCCGCAGAGGTGGTTGCAATGCTCACCGAGCGGCAACGGCTCCTGGCCGAGCCTGCATACGTTGGGGGACGCACACCGGTGGGGTGAGGCCGGTCAGTTGGCGGAGGTCGGAGGCCATCTCACGCAGCCGCCGGATCCTGTCCTCGATCGGCGGGTGGGTGGAGAACAACTGGGTCAATCCACGGCGGTTGATCGCCTTGGCCGGGTTCTCGATGTAGAGCTCGGCGAACGCCGGGTTGACGTTCATCGGGATCCGGGCGCTGGCCATACCGATCTTCTCCAGGGCGGAGGCCAGAGCCAGCGGCTCGCCGGTGATACGGGCGCCGGATGCGTCGGCCTCGTACTCCCTGGCGCGGGAGATGGCGAGCCGGATCAGCATGGCGGCGAGCGGGGCGAGGATGATGCTCGCCAGAGCGAGGATCGCCCCGACCGGGTTGCCCGAGTCGTCGCGCCTGCCCCCCGCCGAAGAAGAAGCCGAACCGGACGAATACCGACAGCGCTGCGGCGAGAACGGCGGCGATGGTCGAGATGAGGATGTCCCGGTTGCGCACGTGCGACAACTCGTGGGCGAGCACACCCTCGAGCTCCGCTCGGCGCCATCGTCTGGAGGATCCCGGCGGTGACGGCCACCGCGGCTCGGCTCGGGCTGCGACCGGTGGCGAAAGCGTTGGGCTGGGGCGAATCGATGTAGTGGATCGTCGGCATCGGCATGCCTTGCGCCGCCGCCAGCCGGCGGACGATGGCGTACACCTCGGGCAACTGCTGCTCGGTGACCGGTCGGGCGCCGCTCGAGGCAGAGGGCTATCCGGTCCGAGAAGAAGTACATGAGGAGGTTGAGCCCGGCGGCGATGCCGAGACCGGCCCAAGCCGATAGCCCGAATACCTGAGCGACCAGCACCACGAGGGCGCTGAGAAAGCCGAGCAGGGCGACGGTCTTCAGGTTGTTCATGGCGATTTCAGCGTATCGATCACCCGTGCATATTCCAGGAGCGACCGGTCAGCGCTCTAACTGGAACCTCGTCGCAAGCTGGTCGATCAGGCTCTCCAATGGGCGTGCTCCCAACCGGCGCACCGTGGTCCGAGCCTCTTCCAAGAGGACTGCCGCCTCAGCCGGGCTGCCGGCGTCTGCCAACGCCTCCGCCTGGCGGAAGCGGGCGTACGCCTCTTCGTAGGGTTGTGGAATGGCAGCCCACAGCGCCGCCGCATCGCCCCACAATCCGGGCGCGATCCGACCCTCGACCCGAGCCAGTTCGGCCCGGCACTGTGCCACTCGGGCAGGAATGTCGGGACTCTGCGGAGGAGCAGGTGCCGCCCGATCCCAAATGCGTCCGGCCTCGTCGCGCCACTCATCGATCTGTTCCGGTAACTCTCTCGCCAGCTCCGCCAAGATGGCAAGACCGACGGTGAATAGAGCAAGGCTGTAGGACCAGTCCTCGGTACCGTCCACTAGTTGGATCCCCTCCAGCACCAGACCGAGGCCCTCTTCGAGCCGGCCTTGCCACCATGCCAGCTCCGCTCCAATGGCATGGATAGGACCGACGGTCTGAGAATCGATCGCATCTCGGCTCTCCTCCATCCACCGGGAATAGAGAGCGCCAGCCTCCTCCAAACGGCCCTGCCTCACCGCCAAGGTTGTGCGCTGCAGCAACACATTGAACAGCGCAATCGCCCTCGTTCCACGTGGGATCTCAAAATCGAGAAGGCGCTCTGCTTCCGCCCAATCCCCCAGGCGTATCAGTGACCCAGCGGCATTTGCCGTGTGGAAGAACCCATAATTGCCGTGCAGCCCGATACGCCCCTCCAGCGCCAACCCCTCCAGCGCTTCCATTGCTGCCTCCCGCAGCTCGCCTCCCCGGTCGAGGATGAAGGCGCCGTTGGCGTAGCTGCGCATCAGGTCGTCGACCGCCGATTCGGCCTTGGACAGCTCCCGCCCCGCCCGGATGTGCGCTATCCCCTGCGCCAGGTTCCCCGTGAGCCCCTCGACCGAACCCAGCGTGGTGAGGGCGTGGCCCTCCACCTTTCGGGCGCCCAACATCCGCGCCAGAGAGATGACCTCCTCGGCGTAGCGTCCTGCCTCGTCGTAGTGGCCGACCAGATTGAGCATCCCCGCCACCGACGCCATGACGATGGCCCGCTCCTGGGTAGCCGGGGTGGCCGGGATGAGGCGAACCGCCTCCTCACCGGCGGCGAGGGCGGCAGCTCCCCGGCCCGCCACCCAGCAGTAGCGGGCCAGACGCTCGTGGAGCAAACCGGCCCGGACCGGGTCCTCCCGGCTGTCCACGGCGGCTATGGCCCGCTCGATGAGATCGATGGCGGTGGCGTCGTCCTCCGTCAGGATACCACATCTCCGCCGCTCGCCGCAGCACATCGACGCGGTCGGTGGAAGTCACCTTCTCGGCGTTCTTCACCTCGTCCCAAATCTCCAGTGCCAGGTCGAGGTGACGCCGGGCGTCGTCGAAGGCGAATACCTCCTCGGCGGCCGCGGCTGCCGCCAGCGAGGTCTGCAAGGCCCGAGTCAGGTCGTGACCTGCCGTCCAGTGGTGCGCCAGCTCACCAGGGGGTGCATCGGCGGCGGTGAGCACATCGCCCACCCGGCGGTGGGTTCGCATCCTGCGGATGGGCGGCAGCTCTTCGTAGAGCGTCTGCCGGATGAGAGCGTGTGAGAAGGCGAATCGGCCGTGCGGCCCGCCGATCTCGATGAGCAGCCGGGCGGTCACCGCCTGGTCGACGGCGTCCTCCACATCCTCGGGTTGGTCGTCGCTGACCTGTTCCAACAGGTCGAGGTCGAACTCCCGCCCGATCACCGCGGCGACGCCGAGGACGCGAGCAGCGGGCTCTTCCAGCCGTTGCAGACGCCGCCCGATCACCTCGCGCAACCCCTCGGGTATGCCCCACTCCTCGATGGTGACTGCGGAGCCCCATCGCCCTGAGGGATCGAGCGCGCCCACCTCGCGCAGATGCGCCACTACCTCCTCAACGAAGAACGGGTTCCCCTCGGTCTCGGCATGGATCGACGCCGCAACGTCTGCCGGGGCGGGTCTCCCGATGAGGCTGGCGATGAGCTCACTCACCTGCGGTGGATCGAGCCCATCGAGGGTGATGCGCTCGAAGCGTCGCTCCCGCCGCAGCTCTCCGAGAGTGCCGGCCAGCGGGTGTGACCTGCTGAGGTCGGTGTCCCGGTAGGTGCCAACCACCAACAGCGGCGATTGGTCGGGGTGGCGGGCGAGATGCTCCAGCAACGCCACCGACGGCGCATCCGCCCAGTGAAGGTCGTCTAGCAACAGCACCACGGGGGCTTCTTCGGCGAGTCGACCGAGCAGTGCCACCACTCCTTCGAACAGCAGATAGCGCTCGGTGCCCGGGTCAGCCTGCACCTCTAACCGTGGAAGCCGCTCCGCCAGCTCGGGAAGCAGCCGGACCATCATCTGGGCACCCGGCCCGGCCCCAGCGATCAGACCCGGCCGGGCCGCTACCACCGGACGGATCGCCTCCACGAACGGCTGATAGGAGGTCACCGCCTCGGCCGGGCTACGGCCCGCCAGCACCACGGCGCCCCCGGCGGCGGCGTGGCGCGCCCAGACCGCGGTGAGGGCGCTCTTCCCAATCCCCGGCTCTCCCGACACCAACGCCATCTGCCGTTGGCCCAACCGGGCTTGCTCCAAGGCTGCATCGAGCCGGTGCAGTGCCTCGTCCCGTCCGACCAACGAAGTGACCGCGGCGCGTGCCAGGACTGCGGGGAAGGGGAGGGGCTCGTCCGGCGCAGGAGGCATGGCATCTCCGGGCGTCCGCCAGTCCAGCTCCCAGAGATCCACCGGTTCGGGCACCCCCTTGAGGGCCAATGGTCCCTGAGGGATAAAGCGAAAGGCGCGGCGCGAGCCCACCAGGGACCGAACCAACCCGGTGATGAGGATCTGGCCACCGTTGGCCCGCTCGCAGGCGCGCTGCGCCAGCACCACCGGCAACCCCGAGTAGTCGCCATCAGCGTGGGATACCTCCCCACTGTTGACCCCGACCCGCACCGCGAGAGGCACTGCCGGTTTCTCTTGGTTGAGGGCGGCGATGCCCTCTTGGATCCGAATGGCTGCGGTGAGGGCATCGGCGGCACTGGAGAAGACGGCCATGAGCCCGTCGCCGAGCGTCTTCACCTCTCGTCCGCCGGTGGCTCCGAGCGCCTCGCGCAGAACACGGTCGTGCTCCGCGTGGACCAGGTCGGCGGCGTCATCCCCCACTTGGGCCCGCATGTTCGTGGAGGCCACCAAGTCCGTGAAGAGCAGTGTGCTGGTGGTGAGCTCTGCCACGGAAGGAAACGGTAATGCCGGCCGCTATTTGACGACTCATGCAAACCGTATGGCACGACGCGTATCGCACCGCGCCTTCCGGGTCTCTCTCAACCTGTCGAGCCGAGAGGCCGATTCATGCCACTTGGGCCGAGTGAGAAGCTCGTTGCTAGGGTTCCAGAGCCGGTGGCTTGGGGTTAGGGGAGCCGCACGGTGCGTAACACATTTCGACATTGGAGGAGGAGTCTCAGGTGCGGAGACTGATCGTGTTTCTGGTAGCTGCTGCCCTCGTGGCTGGTGCAGCACTCCCGGTCGGGGCTCAAGAGGCGCCCGACCGTCGTTTTGAAGAGGTGTCGCTCGCCGGGATCGACACCGAACTTCTTCCGGCACTCGCCGACCCCAACCGGATGGTGACGGTCATGGTGGAGATGACCGGGGCGCCGGTGGCCGTCGAACAAGGCAAGGCCACCGCCCAGGGCAGCGAGTTGAGCAAGGCGCAGCGGGCAGCCTTCCGCTCCAGCCTCAAGGCCAAGCAGGATGCAATAGCCCCATCCATCCGCCGCCTCGGTGGTGTCGTCCAGTCGCAACTGCAGGACGCTTACAACGGGATGCGGGTCCGCATCGCCGCATCCAAGGTGCGAGAACTCCAGGTGCTAGCCAACGTCAAGGCCATCAGGCACATCGAGCGTCACACTCCGACCAACGCCGATTCGGTCCCCTTCCTCGAGGTGCCGTCGGTGTGGCAGGACCTCGGGCTCACCGGCGAGGGAATCACCATCGCCGTCATCGACACCGGGATCGACTACTACCACGCCAACTTCGGCGGATCGGGCGACCCGGCCGACTATGCGGCCGACGACCCCACCGTGATCGAGCCGGGCACCTTCCCCACCGTCAAGGTGGCGGGCGGTTATGACTTCGTCGGGAACGAATACGACGCCTCGAGCGACGACCCGGCGCTGAACACGCCCAAGCCCGATCCGGACCCACTCGACTGCAACGGGCACGGCTCGCATGTCGCCGGGACCGCCGCGGGCGACGGGGTACTCACCGACGGCAGCACCTTCACCGGACCTTATGACGAAACCACCCACACCAACTCGTTCCTGGTCGGGCCCGGTGTCGCCCCCGAGGCGACCCTCTACGCCCTCAAGGTCTTCGGGTGCGACGGGTCGACCGATGTCACCGTCGACGCCATCGAATGGGCGGTAGAGAACGACCTCGACGTGATCAACATGAGCCTCGGGTCGGCCTTCGGGCGATCCAACGACCCTTCCGCAGTGGCAGCGACCAATGCCGCCATCGCCGGTGTCGTCGTGGTCACCTCGGCGGGCAACTCGGGCCCGGGCCGCTACATCACCGGTTCGCCGGGCACCGGATCCGGCGCGCTCTCCGTGGCGGCGATGGACACCATCGAAGGCACCCCGCACGTCGACTTCATCGCCCCCGCCGGGACGATCGACATGCAGAACTCCAACGGGTCCACCGATCTGCCGGTGACCGGCACCGTGGTGGTGCTGGAGGATGATCCGGAGACGGCCGATGTCGACGAATCGCTCGGTTGTGCAGCCAGCGACTACGCCGCGGTGCAACCCGGTGACATCGCCGTCACCTACCGCGGTGTATGCGCCCGGGTGGACCGAGCGATCCTCGGTCAGGCAGCCGGAGCCGCTGCGGTGGTGATGATCAACAACGCCGACAGCTTCCCCCCGTTCGAGGGTGCGATCGCCGGGGTGACCATCCCGTTCCTCGGCGCCAAGCTCTCCGACGAGGCGGCGGTCCTGGCGGCCGCTGGACAGATCGGTGACCGTCGAGGACGCAGGCGAGGTCCCCAACCCCAACTTCACCGGGTTCGCCGACTTCAGCTCGGGTGGTCCGCGCAATGGTGACAGCGCCCAGAAGCCAGATGTCATCGCCCCCGGGGTGAGCATCATCTCGACCCTGGTCGGGTCGGGTACGGGGTCGGTGCAGATCTCGGGCACCTCGATGGCCTCACCGCACGTCGCCGGGATCGGCGCACTGGTGCGCCAGGCGCATCCGCGCTGGCGGGTCAACCAGATCAAGGCGGCCATCATCAACACCGCCGACCCGTCGAAGATGATCGACTATGAGACCACCAGGGCCGGGTCCGGGGTGGTCCAGCCGGTCGACGCGGTGGCCACCGAGGTCGTGGCCATGGGCAACCCCCATGGTGGCGGGCTGTCATACGGGCTGGTCCAGTCGACCGGGACCGTGGACAAGACCCGGACGATCACCCTGTTCAACAACGGGACCAGCACGGCGACCTACTCGCTGAGCCCCGAGTTCAACACCGACGCATCGGGCAACGCCACGGCGAGCTTCTCGTCGGGGACGTGTCTCGGTGCCAGCCGGTGGCAAGGCATCGGTCCAGGTCACACTTTCGGTCGACGCGCGCATCGGTCCCACCCGGGTTCCAAACCGCGGCGGGGAACATCGTGCTCACACCGACCTCGGGTGACGCCCCGGCTCTGCGGGTCCCGTTCGTCGAGGTGGTGAGAGGGGTGTCGAAGATATCGACGACACCGATTGTGGTGACCGCGGCCGACGTGGTCGAGCTCACCAGCACCAACGCCGCAGGCGCCACGGGGACTCTCGACGTCTACGCCTGGGGTCTGACCGACCTCAAGGGTGACGCCCTGACCACCGACGTGCGCGCCGTCGGAGTCCAGTCGTTCCCCGACTCCGACTTCGGGGTCTTCAGCATCCAGACGTTCGGCGCCGTCTCCAACCCGGCGGTGAACGAGTGGGACGTCTTGCTCGACACCACGGGCGACGGTGACGCCGACTACGCGGTGATCGGTTACGACCTGGGCGCCTTCACGGCCGGCGAGTTCAACGGGACCCTGGCGTCGATCACCGATCGACCTGGCCACGGGCGACGCCATCAGCGCCTTCCTGGCGGGTGGCGGGCTCAACAGCTCGGTCGTGCTCCTGCCATTCCTGCTCTCCGACGTCGGGCTCGAAGCCGGCGCCGCCGAGGAGTTCTCCTACCAGGCGGGCGTGTTCTCGCTGGAGGACGCTCGGCGACGATCTCGTCAACGGGGTCGCCAGCTTCAACGCCTTCACCCAGCCGGTGGAGACGGGCGGCTTCGCCGAGCTGGCTGCCGGGGAGTCGATCGACTGGACGGCGGCGGTCGACGGCGACCAGCTTGCCGAGACCCCGGTCAAGGGATGGATGGTGGTGTACGCCGAGAACCGCTCCGGTGCGAGGCAGGCGGATCTGATCAGGATCCGTTGAACCGCACCGCCCGCTGACCATCGAAGGGGCCGGAGAATTCCGGCCCCTTCGTCGTGCTTATGTCCTGCCCTGGCTTTATGGTTGGGCTGCCGGTCGGGGTGGGATCGGAACAACTCGATAAGAGGGGAGACATCGTGGTGCGACGATTCTTCGTAGCTCTCGTGGCGCTGGCGGCGCTCGTAGGGCTCGCCATCCCGGCGGCGGCACAGCAGGGCGCCGAGCGCCCTCGGCCCGACCGGCTCGACTCACTTCGACTGGACCAACCGTCCCGGGTGGACGGGTCTGCGATCGGAAAGCTCGACCCATCGCTGCTCGGCGCCGGCGGCGAGGTGGCAGTCAGCATCAGGCTGACAGCGCGCCCCGTGGCGCTCGTCGCCGCCGCAGACGGCACCGCCGCACAGCAGCGCGCCCAGGGCAGGCGTGTGACCGCCGAGCAGACCGGGTTCCTGAGCACGGCTCGCTCGATCGACCCGGGGCTCGCAACGCTCGCCACCACGAGAAGCGCGGTCAACGCGGTCTTGGTCGAGGTCGATGCCGCCGCTCTCGAAGAACTGGCCGCCGACGACCGGGTGGTCTCCATCGCCAGGGTGCGCGACTACGAGATGGCGTTGTCCGAGACCGTTCCCTACATCGGCGCATCTGCTGTACAGGATCTCGGGTTCGACGGCACCGGTGTGAAGGTCGCCATCCTCGACTCCGGGGTCGACTACACCCACGCCGCTTTCGGAGGGCCAGGGACCGTAGAGGCCTACGAGGAGGCGTACGGGACGTCGCCCGAGGATCCCCTCAACACGACCACCGACGGTCTGTTCCCCACCGAGCGCGTGGTGGGTGGCTTCGACTTCGTCGGCGAGTTCTGGGTGGGTGGCGAAGAAACGCCGCCGCTGGCCCCGGACCCCGACCCGATCGACTTCGAGGGGCACGGCACCCACGTCGCCCACATCGCCGGCGGGAGCAACGGTGTGGCCCCCGGCGTCGACCTCTACGCCCTCAAGGTGTGCGCCACGCAATCCACCGCCTGCTCGGGCGTGGCGCTGCTCCAGGCGATGGACTGGGTGCTCGACCCCGACGGGAACGGCGACACGAGAGACCGGGTCGACATCGTCAACATGTCGCTCGGCTCGCTGTACGGCCAGGCCTTCGACGACGACCTGTCGCTCGCCGTGGAGAACACCACGCGGGCAGGGATCCTCACCGTCGCC
The DNA here is from genome assembly GCA_963733905.1 of uncultured Actinomycetes bacterium. Lineage (GTDB taxonomy): Bacteria > Actinomycetota > Acidimicrobiia > Spongiisociales > DATADW01 > DATADW01. The sequence continues at coordinate 37,400 of CAVTEU010000008.1, forward strand.
GCCGCCGGCAACGGCGCCGACAAGCCGTACGTGCTCGACACGCCGGGCGCAACGCCGTCGGCGCTGGCGGTGGCGCAGACCAACATGCCGTCGGCCGTGCTGCCGGTGCTCCAGGTGCTCACGCCGCCGGAGATTGCCGGCGACTACACCGCCGTGTTCCAGCCTTGGTCGGTGGCGCCCACGGCTCCGATAGAAGGCCCACTCCAATACGGGGACGGGGCGGGTGGCAACCTCCTCGGTTGCGACCCCTTCCCCGCCGGATCGCTCACCGGTCTGATCGTCCTGGTCGATCGGGGTGAGTGCAACTTCACCCTCAAGATCTCGAACATCAGCCAGGGAGGCGGCATCGCCGGGATCATCGGACTGGTGGCGCCGGGTGAGCCCTTCGCCGGGGCTGACGGCGGCGACCGCCCGATCGACATCCCCGGCTACATGGTCAGCCAGGACACCTCGGAGACCTTCAAGAGCGGTATCGACGAGGGCGTCACCATCCTCATCGACCCGGCGAGTGGGATCCCGCTGGTGGGCACCATGGTCGGCTCGTCGTCACGGGGCCCGGCGATGCGCTCGATCATCGCCAAGCCGGAGATCGGGGCTCCCGGCGAGTCGGTCTCGGCCATCGCCGGCAGCGGTGCCGAAGAAGGGCCGTTCGGCGGGACCTCGGGGGCGACCCCGATGGTGACCGGCTCGGCTGCCCTGCTGCTCGACGCCTTCCCTCGGCGGACGCCGATGGACCTGAAGAACTCGCTGGTCAACACCGCCGAGACCGAGATCTTCAACGGTCCGACCGCGCTCGGCGCCGACCTGGCACCGATCGCCCGGATCGGCGGCGGTGAGGTGCGGGTCGACCGCGCCATCGAAGCCGCCGGAGCGGCGTGGGACGCCAATACCCGCGGCGCGCTCTCGTTCGGCCTGGTGGACGTGACCTCGACGAGGACACTCACCCGGCGGGTGCTGGTGAGGAACTTCAGCGACTCCGCCACGACCTACTCGGTGACACCCCAGTTCCGGTTCGATGACGACGCCGCCTCGGGGGCGGTCTCGGTGAGCGCACCCGGATCGGTCACCGTGCCGGGTCGGGGCCAGAGCGCTGTTCGACGTGACCATCACCATCGACGGGTCGGCGCTGGCCGACTGGTCGGCCGACTCGGGTGCCGGTGGCGCCGACTCCGGGCCGATCACCGACCTCGAGTACGACGGCTACCTGGTGATGGAGAGCTCCAACGGCAGCCTCCATCTCCCCTGGCATGTCCTGCCCCGCAAGTCGGGTGACGTCTCGGTTCGGAAGGCGGGCCCCAACTACTCGTTGACCAACAACGGGGTCGGCACCCAGACGGTCGAGGCGTACTCGCTGATCGCAACGAGCGAGGACCTCCCAGAAGGGGGACGGGGCGAGAACAGCCCCACACCCGACTTCCGTCGCATCGGCTACAGCACCTTCCCGGTCCCCGCCGGGTTCTGCAGCGACGTCGATTCGTTCGTCATGGCGTTCGCCGTCAACACCTGGGAGCGGCAGACCCATGCCAATGCTCCGGCGTCGTTCTGGTTCGTGCTCGACACCGACCAGGACGGGACGGACGACTACATCGTGCTCAATCGGGACCTCACGTTCAGCGATCTGGGCGACGGGAGGAACGTCACCTGGACGGTGAACATGGAGACCGGGGACGCCGAGGCGTTCTTCTTCACCGATCACCAGACCAACAGCGCCAACACGGTGCTGTTGTTCTGCGGCGAGCAGGTGGGGTTGAACGCCACCAACTTCGGACAGCCGATGGACGTGACCGCCATCGCCGAGGACTTCTACTTCGGAGGACCCGGTGACGAGATCGGCGGGATCACCATCGCCCCGCTCGGGGAACGGTTCATCGCCGACTTCGCCAACGGGGAGATCGGGTTGACCGTGCTCGACCCCGGCGCAACCGACACCATGACGGTGATCGACACGGAGTCCGACACCAACAACACCGAGACGGGGATCCTCCTCCTCTACCGGGGCGGGTCCAGGGCGAACAACGAGGCGAAGGCGATCACCCTCGCCAATTGAGCGAGCCGTTTCGTGGCGGGGGCGCCGTCGTCCCCGCCACGAGGCTCAACGGCTCAGCTTCCCGACGGGCGACTCACAGAGCTTGAAGTTGCCGCTGCCGTCGAGTCGGTAGTCGTAGGTCTCCCCACCTGCCTCGACCACGATCTGCGACCCGTCGACGACCGCCTGGGTGTACATGACGCCGGGCTCGGGACAGCCCAGCGACCCGTCGGGCCACTGCATGGCTGCGGCGGTGAGCACCACCACAGAAGACTCCTCCACCTCGGCGCGAGCCGCGGCGTCGGCCACCACCGGATCGAGGAAGCGCGCCGGCACCTCGCCGGTCACACCGAGGGTGCTGGTGGTCACAACGGTGGGAAGGGTCGACTTGGGGGGAAGGCTGGGAGCGGGGCGTCCCGTGGTGGGTGGCGGCTCGGCAGTGTTTTCGGTCGTGGTCGTCTCCTCACCGGGGAGCGTAGGCCCGGCAAGATCTCCGGCGCCGCAAGCGGTGAGTGCCCAGCCGAGAGCAAGAACGATGGCCAACCGCCTCATGCCCATGGGACGCCGATACCGCCCGGCTGGTTCCCCCTCGGTCGGATGGACCCTCATCTGCGAACGACCATCACCCTGAAGTCGCCCAGCCCCCGAGGGTGGAGAAGGGTTTCCGCCTCGGTGCGGCGCGACCTGACGCCGAGCCGGGCGAGGGCGTCATCGGTGCGTGCCAGGTCGAGCTCCTCGTAGCGCAGCTCGCTGAGACGGCCCCGCAACCCGAGACCGGCGAGGAAGTCGTCCTGGCGGTGGACCTCGACGGTGGCACCTTGCTTCTCGGCCACTGCCGCCAGGGCGGTGAAGTTGACGTCTGCGGTGATGTCGGTGTCCCCGGGCTCTTCGAGCGGGTCGGGACCGATGTGGTGGGCGCGATAGGTCCGAATCGTGCCCTGGGCCCGGCGCGGCGCCAGCCCCTCGGCGCTGTCGCCGTAGTCGATCACCACCACGGCGCCATGCTCGAGCAGTTGCAACGCCGAACCCAGCCACTCTCCCGCCGCCAGTTGCACCTCGACGATCGAACCGACCGGGGCGGGTCCGGCGAAACGGTCCGCCCACGACGCCACCTCGGCCCGGGCCGGCGCCGTAACTCACCAGGGTGGCGTCCGCCTCCCCCACCAGTCGCTCATCCCATCCGGTCGCGGTCCGCACCGCCATGGCGCTGGGGAGGTTGTCGAGCAACTCATTGGCGATCACCACACCGATGAATCCCTGCGGCAGTTGCTCCAGGGAGCCCACCACCCTCCCCGGCACCACCTCCTCGAGGGCGCGGCGCGCCGCAGGGGAAGCCTCGACCGCCCAGGGCTCCACCGGCCCGTCCAATGCGGCGAGCAGCGGGGCCAGCAGCGAGCCGGACCCCGCCCCAACTTCGACCAGGGTGAACTCTGGCGGGTCGCCGAGCCGGCGGCGCTCGGTCTCGACGAACACCGCCAGCGTCTCACCGAACATGACGCTCACCTCGGGGCTGGTGAGGAAGTCCCCCGCCTTGACCGACCGAAGCGGACCCGTGGTGAAATACCCACCCTGGGGGTCGTAGAGCGCCGTCTCCATGAATGCGTCGAACCCGATCGGGCCCATCGGATCGGATCCGCTCCACCAACCGGGACTTCAAGCTCACGGAGCGGGGCGGTTGCGGAGCATCACCCCGGCGAGAGGGGGCAGCGTGAGCCCGATCGAGAAGGGTCGCCCGTGGGTCCCGTTGGGGACCGCTTCGACCTCGCCGAGGTTGCCGTGCCCGCTCCCGCCGTAGATGAGGGCATCGCTGTTGAGGATCTCGGTCCAGGTCCCGTCCCTGGGGACGCCGACCCGGTAGTTGTACCGGGGCACAGGTGTGGCGTTGAGCACGACCAGCACGATCTCGTCGCCGTCGTCCTTGCGGAGGAAGGCGAGGGTGCTGCCCTGCCAGTCGTTGGCCTCGATCCACTCGAAGCCGGCGGCGTCGCAATCGAGGACGTGCAGCGCAGGCTCGTCGCGGTAGACCCGGCACAGGTCCGCCACGAGACGCTCGACGCCGGCGTGCGCCGCGAACTGGCGGAGGTGCCAGTCGACCCCGATCGAATGGTTCCACTCGCGGCGCTGGCCGATCTCGGCACCCATGAAGAGAAGCTTCTTGCCCGATTGAGCGAACTGGCTCACGAAGAGCAGTCGCAGGTTGGCGAACTTCTGCCAGTCGTCGCCTGGCATCTTCTCCAGCAGCGAGCGCTTGCCGTGCACCACCTCGTCGTGACTGAGCGGCAGGCAGTAGTTCTCGGTCCACGCATACAGCCCGCGGAAGGTGAGCTCGGTGTGGTGATGGCTGCGGAACAGCGGGTCACGGCTCAGGTAGTCGAGCGTGTCGTGCATCCACCCCATGTCCCACTTGAACCCGAACCCGAGCCCTCCCAGATATGTCGGTCGCGACACCCCCGGCCAGGCGGTTGACTCCTCGGCGAACGTCTCCACCCCCGGGTACGACTCGTAGACCGCCTCGTTGAGCTTGCGGAGGAAGTCGATCGACTCCAGGTTCTCGTTGCCTCCGTAGCGGTTGGGGATCCACTGTCCGGCGGGTCGCGAATAGTCCAGGTAGAGCATCGAGGCGACGGCGTCGACCCGCAGCCCATCCACGTGATACCGGTCCAGCCAGAAGAGCGCCGACGAGATGAGGAAGCTCCGGACTTCGTTCCGCCCGTAGTTGAAGATGAAGGTGCCCCAATCGGGGTGAAACCCCTGGCGGGGATCGGCATGCTCGTAGAGGTGGGTTCCGTCGAAGTAGACCAGTCCGTGAAGATCGACCGCGAAGTGCGACGGCACCCAGTCCAAGATCACCCCGTAACCGGCCTGGTGGAGACGGTCGACCAGCGTCATGAAGTCCTGCGGGGTCCCGAACCGAGCCGTCGGTGCGAAGTAGCCGAGCGACTGGTACCCCCAGGAGCCCTCATACGGGTGCTCCATGACGGGGAGGAACTCGACGTGGGTGAAATGGAGGTTGTCGAGATGTTCGACCATGCGATCGGCCACCTCGAGGTAACCCAACGGGCGGTTGTCGACGTCGCGCATCCACGAGCCGAGATGGACCTCGTAGATCGCCACCGGATCCCTCCGCAGGTCCCGCCGGGCTCGGGCGGTCATCCAACTCTGGTCGCCCCACTGGTAGGCCAGGTCGCGCACCACAGACGACGTCGCCGGCGGCACTTCGTTGTCGAAGGCGAACGGGTCTGCCTTGTCCACCCGGTAGCCGCGGTGGCGCGATGCGACGTGGTACTTGTACGTGTGACCCTCGCCAACCCCGGCCACGAACCCCGTCCAGATCCCGGAGTCGCCCTTCACGGCGAGCGGGTTGTCGCCCGGTTCCCATTCGTTGAACTCGCCGATCACCGACACGTACTCGGCGTCCGGCGCCCACACGGTGAAGAAGGCTCCATCCACGCCCTTTCGAGCACCAAGGTGGGCGCCAAACTTGTCGTAGAGGCGGAAATGGCTCCCCTCGTTGAAGAGGAACAGGTCGTCGTCGGTCAGCTGGAGCGGAGCCGGATCGGCGGTGGCTTTGGGCACGTCGGTCGAGGCTAACCGGGACGCCCGGGACGACCGCCGAACCGCGCAGCCCACTAGGGCCAGCGAGCCGGATAGCGTGTCGGTGATGACCGACCGCCTTGCGGAGTTGTTTGGCGCCCCGTTGGACGAGTTCGTCACCACGCGCAACAGGATCGCCAAGGAACTGCGAGCCGATGGCAACGAGACCGAGGCCGCCGAGGTGGCGGGGCTCCGCAAGCCGACGACGGTGGTTTGGGGCCTCGACCAGTTGGCTCGCGCAGGCTCCCGACCTGATCAAGGCCCTCGGGAAGGCGAACGATTCGCTCAGAGGTGCGGGGTCGGTCGCCGACATGAGGGAGGCTTCGGACGAGCGCCTTCGTGTGGTGCGGGAACTGGTGGACCGGGCCGCCGAGCTCCTCGACGAGGCGGGGCTGGGCGCGGCCGAATCGACCAGGGAACGGATGGCCCGAACCTTGCTCGCCACCGCCTCCGACCCCTCCGCCGAAGAGGCGCTGCGTGACAGGCAGGCTCACCGCCGAGCTTGGAGCTTTCGGGGTTTGGCGAGGTCGCGTTGACCGCCGCTCCGGCATCCGAGCCGCGGCCGCCCCGGCCCAGCAAGGCAGATGCCCGGATCGCCGCCCTGACCGAGGAGGTGGCCCAGCTCGAGGGAGAGATGTCTTCGCTCCAGAAGGAGGCCAAGGAGGCGCGCCGGCACGCCGACCAGGCCCAGCGGGCCGTCGACTCGGCGCAGCGGCGGATCGACCAGAAGAAGGAGCAGCTGGCCAAGGCGCGGGCGGCGGCGGAATGATCCGTGACGCGGACGGGCACGGGCCTGATGGCCAAGACTTCTGAGTACGACCGCAAGCGCAGCTTCGAGCGCACACCGGAGCCGCCCGGTTCCTTCGCCGGGGATGTCGATCCCGCGCTTGCGAACCCTGGGAACCACTTCGTCATCCAGCAGCACTACGCGACACGTCTCCACCACGACGTCAGGCTGGAGATGCTCAACGGCGACACCCCTGTCCTGGTGAGCTGGGCGGTGCCCAAGGGCCTCCCACTGCGCTCGGGCGTACGCACCCTCGCCATCCACGTCGAGGACCACCCCTGGGAGTACCGCACCTTTTCCGGGTCGATCCCGAAAGGTGAATACGGGGGTGGGGAGGTCCGGATATTCGACCAGGGCGACTACGAGATGCTCGACCGCGAACCGGGGAAACTCACTTTCCGGCTGGAGGGAGAGCGGCTGCGCGGCATCTGGCACCTCATCCGAACCGGCACCGAGCAGGGGCAAGGAGCAGTGGCTCGCCATCCTCTCCGAGGATCTCCGCCCCCCGCCGGCGCCATTCCCGCCGCCGGAGCCCATGCTGGCCACACTCGGTGACGACGCCTTCGACGACCCGGGATGGAGCTTCGAGCCGAAGTGGGACGGGATCCGCGCCATCGCGACCTGCACCCACGAGACCCGGCTGGTATCGCGCAACCGCCACGATGTCACCGTCGCCTATCCCGAGCTGGCGGGGCTCTACGACCGGCTGGTGGCGACAAGTGCCATGCTCGACGGTGAGGTCATCGCCCTGGAGAACGGGATCCCTTCGTTCCAGGCGCTGCAGCACCGCATGCACCTCCGCAGACCGGCCGATGTCGAGCGGGCGTCCCGGTCGGCTCCTGTGACCTACATGGCCTTTGACCTGCTCTACCTCGACGGGGAGGACCTGACCGCTCGTCCTCTCACCGAGAGACAGCGGTTGCTCGGGGAGATCGTCGTTCCGTCGAACACACTCCAGGTGTCACCGGTCGTGGCCGGCTCGGGGAAGGCGCTCTACGAAGCGGCGAAGGCGCAGGGTTTGGAGGGCGTGATGGCGAAGCGCATCGACTCGCGCTACCACCCGGGTCGCCGCTCGCCCGACTGGGTGAAGATCAAGACGGTGCTCGACGCCGATGTCGTTGTGCTCGGGTGGCGACCAGGGGCGGGCAACCGGTCGGGGACGATCGGATCGCTGGTGCTCGGAGCCTACGAAGGTGAGCGGCTCCGTTACGTCGGCAACGTCGGCACCGGGTTCAACCGCGATTCGCTCGCTGCGGTGTTGTCCGAGTTGGCAACCCGCGAACGGAAAGAACCCGTGCTCGACGCCGTCGAGCGAAGGGCGGTCCCCCAGGTGCGCCAGGTCCGATGGGTGGAGCCCGAGTTGGTGGCGACGGTCGAGTACCGCCAACTCACCGATGCGGGGCGGCTGCGCGCTCCGTCGTTCAAGGGGTTGCGTGACGACAAGGATCCCCGCGAGTGCCGGTTCGAGGACCTGGCCACCGTGGGGGCGTCGCCGGGTCCGTGAACGTCGGCGTGGTGGCGTCGTATGACCTGATCGTCGCCGGGGGCACGCCGGCGGCGCTCTCGCTTGCCGTCGAGGCGGAGCACGCCGGGCTGGAGAGGGTGTTGGTGCTCGAGGGGAGCGACGCGGTCCGGCCCCAGGACGCGGTCGGCCGCTACGGCCTGACCGTCCGCTACCAATCACCGCTGCGACGCATCGGGAGAGGTCCCGATGGATCGGTCCTCGTCGAGTCGGTGGCCGACACCTTCCAGGCGACGGCGTGTGCCGTTGCCGAGCGGGCCAACGAGACGCCCCTTCTGCCCGCGTACGAACTCCCGGCGTCGCTCGACGAGCGGATCCACTTCCGGACCTCGGGGCTGGCCACCCGGGACCTCGATGTGCTGGTGGTCGGTCCGGGAGAGCGGGCCGCGGCGGCGGCTTTCGAACTGGTGGAGGGGGACGCCCGGGTGGTGCTCTGCTTCACCGGGGAGTTCGCCGATCTCTCGTCGTTGACCCGCCGCACCCTCTCCGACCTGGAGCGCCAGCAGATGGTCACCGTCCTCTGGCGTTCCGAGCCGTCGGCCATCGACGATGTCGGCGGTTACCCGATGGCGGTGTTCGAGGACCGCCGCACCCCGGACCTCCAGTTCGACCACGTCGTATTCGCTCTCGGCGTCGCCTCCGACCCGCCGCTCGAGGGGCTGCTGGAACCCGGTGAACAAGCTCCGGAAGGTCTGTTCGTGTTGGAGGACAGCACCGGTGTGGAGCCGGCACTGGATCACCTCGTCCCGTCGGGGCGGGCATGGGAGGCGATCCGGGCGGCGTGCTTCCCCAGCCTCCCCGACCTGGCCGGACCGCAGCACGGCTTCCAGATCGACGCCCACCGGGTCGAGGAGCTGCGGGCCCAGCACTACAACGCCACCATCACCCACTTCGACACCGCCCACAACGAGCTGTGGCGGCTCAGGGTCCGTCCCGACGGCGGCCAGGCACCGTGGCGGGTGGGGCAGTACTGCACACTCGGGATGGGGGCATGGGAGCCGCGAATCGACGATGTTGACGACCGTATCCCCGAGGCGAACCGGGAGAAGCTGATCCGCCGCTCCTACTCGATCTCGAGCCCGTTGTTCGACACCCGCGGGTACATGGTGGACCCGGTCCACGAGGACGAGATCGAGTTGTACATCGTCCTGGTGGCGCCGGAGGGCGATCGCATCCCCGGTCTCACCCCCCGCCTCGCCCTGAAGCGTGTCGGCGACCGGGTCTACCTGGGACCGAAGATGGCGGGGAGGTACACCCTCGATGCGGTTGACGACCCGTCCGCCCCCGTGCTCTTCCTCTCCACCGGGACCGGCGAGGCGCCGCACAACGCCATGGTGGTGGAACTGCTCCGCAAGGGCCATTACGGGCCGATCCTCGGTGCGGTCTCCGTGCGGTACCCCGACGACCTCGCCTACATCGAGGAGCACCGCCAGTTGGAGCAGCGTTACCCCAACTACCACTACCTGCCGGTCATCACCCGTGACCCGGGCGGTGCTCCCAAGCGGTACCTCCAGGAGCTGGCCGCCGACGGCTCGCTGGCCGAAGCGCTCGGGGCCGACCTCGACCCCGCCACCACCCACGTCTACCTGTGCGGCAACCCGGCGATGATCGGCCTCCCCGAATGGGAGGGCGACGAGCCCCGATTCCCCGAAACGGTTGGGATGTGCCAGATCCTCCACGAGATGGGCTTCACCATCGACCGCCGCGGGGTCAAAGGGAACGTTCACTACGAGGAGTACTGGTAGGAATTGCTCTGACCTGGGGTTTTACCCTCTCGCGGGTAGTTCCTTCCTCGCCCGGGCGATCAGCCGGCGGGCGTTCCGTTCCGAATAGTCGAACTCGTCCATGACGACGTGGATGCCGCTCTTCTCGTAGAGCTCGAGGACGCGGGACAGCAGCTCGGGGGTTACGTTCCTCCGGCGCCGTGCAGGGCGAGGGCGAGCGCGTAAATCGTCTTCCCCATCGAGCAGTCTGGCGAACCCTTCTCCTCCCTCAGCCTGGTCGAGTTCGTTGGAGGCAACCGACACCTCGCTGCCGAGAGCTTGCCGCCGGGCCTCGTGTTGAACGGCGGCGTCCAACACGGCCACCAGGTCGATCTCCCGGAGTAGCTCGGGTGACATGGGGCTGCTGTTTGGATCGGGTCATCACCCACTGGGCATGCGGCCGGCCGTCGACCATTGCGACGCCCACGTCCCATCGAAGCCCCTTCTCGGGGAGCACCACGACTGCTGTGAACGACTCGGGGACTGCTTCCCCTCCCGGTAGGCGGACCATGCCATCGGCTAGCTCTCCTGTCATGACACACATCCAACCACAAGTCGGACGATGCCCGCCATCGGAGTTGAGATGGCAGTGGTATTGGCATGACAAAGACTTCCTGTGCCCCATAACGTGACGGCTAGAGCAAGGCGCCGCCAAAGGGGACGAACACCCACCACGAACCGGTCAGGTTCGCCATAATCAGCAGATGAGCACAGCGCCCCGGATGGTGTTCCTCGGCTACGGGAAGTGGGCCCGGGCCGACCGCATATACGCCCTCGAGCCTCTGGTCGGCGATGACCGGGGTGGCGGGCGACGCACTCTGGTGTGGGTGGAGGGCGTCGCCGACCCGATTGTCGCCTCGCGCACCGAGCGCACGATCCTCCATGAGATGGGGCAGGATGCGGCGGCGACGGCGCCGATCATCGACGATGCCATCGACCTCGCAGAGCGGTTGGTGGCTGCTGCGGACGCCGGCCGGGTGGACCTCGGCGATCTGGGCCGCCGCGCCCGGCGTCTCTTGGAGACGACAACCTCACCTCAAGGCGACGAGAGCCACCTTTTCTAGCTAACCGCCGGCGACGATGACCCGGGTGGCGTCGGCGAAGCCGGCGACGATCCCGGGGAGGAAGCCGAGCACCACGATGATCACGGCGGCGATCCCCAATACCAGTCCGAGAGATGCCGCCACCGGGCGGTCCCTGCCCTCGGGCACTGTCTCCGGGGCCGGGTCCATCCACACCACCTTGGCCACCCGGGCGTAGTACACCAGCGCGATCACCGTATTGATGGCGGCGATCACCGCCAGAGCCAGCGTCCACGGGTTCCCTGTGCCGATCACTGTGCTGAACATGACGAACTTGGCAAACCACCCGGCAAGCGGCGGGATCCCGGCCAGCGAGAAGAAGAAAAGCGCCACGGCAAGACCAAGCCCGGGGGCGTAGGACCCGAGCCCGGCCCACCCGTCGAGCTCTCCGGTCCCGGTCTTCCGGGCCCCGGCGATCACCACGGCGAAGGCACCGAGGTTCATGATGGAGTAGATCATCAGATAGGTCACGGTGGCGGTGACCGCGGCGCCGAGGTCGCTCCCGTCCACGGCGGCCCCGGCGAAGGGCACCATCATGAACCCGGCCTGCGCCACCGATGAGTAGGCGAGCAGCCGCACGATGTTGCGCTGCCGCAGCGCGCTCAGGTTGCCCAACGTCATCGAGACCACCGCAAGCAGCCAGAGTGCCGGGCCCCAGATGGAGGCAGCGTCGGGCAACGCCAGGTAGGTGATGAGCAGCAGCCCGACGAACCCGGCCGCCTTCGACGACACCGAGAGATACGCCGTCACCGGGGTGGGGGCGCCCTCATAGGTATCAGGGGCCCACCAGTGGAAGGGCGCCGCCGTCACCTTGAAGGCGAAACCCACCATCACGAAGAGCACGGCGAGGACGAACGCCGGGTTGTCGACCAGATCGCCGCTGGCGGCGGCGAGACCGGCGAAGTCCACGGTCCCGGTCAGCCCGTAGAGGAACGACATCCCCCACAGCAGGAGAGCGGTCGAGAGCACACCGATGAGGAAGAACTTGAGCGATGCCTCGTTCGACTTCACATCGCCCTTCCGCCAACCGGCGAGGAGGAAGAGGGGCCCGGTCACCAACTCCAACCCAATGAACAGCGTGATCAGGTCGCGCGAGGAGGCCATGACCACCGAGCCCAGGATCGAGGCGACCAATAGGAAGTAGTACTCGCCCTGGTAGTAGCGCTCCGACTCGATGTAGCTGACCGACATCAGCAGGACGAGATAGCCGGCGACGACGAACAGCCCCTTGAGCGCCAGGGCGAACTCGTCGACCACATACCCGCCGTCGACCATCACCGCGGGGAGATCGCCGTCGATGGCCAGGTAGATCAGCGGGATGGCGGTGAGGCTGACCCCGACCAGCGCCACGATGGCCACCCAATATTTCCTGGTGCGGGGTAGCAGCAGGTCGGCCGCAAGCACCGCCACCAGCGTCACCGAGAGCGCTATCTCGGGGAGCAGGGCGACGTAGTCGAGGTCTGGACTCAAATCACCCTCCGAAGGCGTTGCTCACCAAGGCGGCGACCGCTCCGTCGGTGGCCCCGAAGACCAGGTCGGGGAACACGCCGATGGCGACGATGAGAATGATCAGCGGGACCCACGCCGCCAGCTCGTAGCGGTCGGCGTCGTGGAAGTTGTGGCCGAGCCACTCGGAGTTGGGCTCGCCCAGGTTGACCCGCTGCAACATCCACAGCAGGTAGCCGGCGGTGAGCACCGTCCCGATGGCGCCGAAGACCATGGCGGTTCGGAAGACGGTGAGATTGAGACCGCCGAGCGGTTGGTATGAGCCGAGCAGCGACATGAACTCGCCCCAGAACCCGGCAAGCCCGGGGAGACCGAGCGAGGCCATGGCGGTGAAGGCGAATATCCCCCCGAGAAGCGGCATCAGCTTGAGGTTCCCACCGAGACGCGACATCTCCCGCGTGTGATAGCGGTGGCTCATCGACCCGGCCAGGAAGAAGAGCAGCCCGGTGATCACGCCGTGGGCCACCATCCCGATCAGCGAGGCGTTGATCCCCTCCTCGGTGAGAGTGGCGATCCCGAGCATCACGAAGCCCATGTGCCCCACCGATGAGAAGGCGATGAGCCGTTTCATGTCGGTCTGGGCGAGACACGCCAACGATCCGTAGATGATCCCGATCACCGCCAGGATGGCGATGGCGGGCGCCCACACCCGGGCCTGCTCGGGGAGGATGGGGAGCGAGATTCGGATGAAGCCGTACGAGCCGAGCTTCAGCAGGATCGCAGCCAACAGCACCGACCCGACGGTCGGGGCGGCGGTATGGGCGTCGGGGAGCCAGGTGTGGAGCGGCCACATCGGGACCTTGACGGCGAACCCGAGGAAGAGGGCGGCGAAGATGAACCAGGCAACGCTTCCAGTGAAGAGACCGCTTCGCTCGATCAACTCGGGGATCTGGAAGGTAGGCGCCGCGCCGCCGCCGTCGGAGTTGAAGTAGAGGGCGAGGAAGCCCAGGAGCATGAAGGCGGAGCCGAACAGCGTGAAGATGAAGAACTTGATGGCGGCGTAGAGCCTGGTCTCCATCTCTCGTTTGAACCCGGGGATCTTTCGGATGGTGCGGTCACCCCACACCCCCACCATGAAGTACATCGGGAGCAGCACCAACTCGAAGAAGATGAAGAAGAGCACCAGGTCGAGGGCGACAAAGGTGCCGTTCATCCCGGTGAGCAGGACGAGCATCAGGGCGAGGAAGGCGCGGGGGTTGCGCGGCTCCTCCCAATGGTTCCAGGAGTAGATGACCGACAGCACGGTCACGAAACAGCTGAGGACCAACAGCGGGAGGCTGATCCCGTCGATCCCGATGTGGTACCTGGCATCGATCGCCGGGATCCAGGACAGATCCATCCCCAACTGGAACATGTGCGAGTCGCCGAAGTCGAACCGGGCGATGGCCACCACGGAGAGAACGAAGCAGACCACGGTGATCAAGAGGGCGATGCCCTTTTGGGCGGTCTCCGCCGCCTTGGGGGTGAGCAGCAGCAGGAGCACGCCCACCAGTGGTAGGAACACGATGAGGGAGAGCCCCCAGCCGCTGTCGAACCAATCCATCGGAACCACCCCTCCTAACCGAAGACGAAGAACCCGAGAAACCCGAACACGACAAGCACCAACGCCCCGACCACGAATGCAGCCGCGTACTCCTGGACCTTCCCGGTCTGGAGATGGCTGACCGCCCCACCGGCCTCATCGGTCGCGGTCGACAGACCGTTGTAGGCGAAGTCGATCCCGCGCTGGTCTATCCCCCCGTAGACGACGTGCCCCAGCCAGGCGGTGGCGAAAGCGGCCCCGTTGACCACCGCATCGATCACGTTGTCGTTGATCCAGTTGACCGCCCTGGCCAGCGGCCCCTTGATCGGTTGCACGATCCCGTTCCAGTAGAGATCGTCGATGTAGAGCCGGTGCTGGAGGAAGGGCCAGAGACCGGGCACCCGGAGCCGGTCCCTTGCCTCCTGGGTGGCGGCGTCGCGCCCGTAGATCGACCAGCCGATGAAGATCCCGAGCAGCGTCGCCACCAGACCGGCGACCAACGGCAGGGCCTCGAACCCTTCGGGGTGGAACTCCTCGAAGACGACCTGGCGAGTACCGAGCCACTCGGTGAGGCCGGTGTAGACCCCGGGAACGTTCACCCACCCCGCCACCACGCTGAGCACGGCGAGAACGACCAACGGGATGGTCATCAGACGTTCGGATTCGTGGGGATGACCGTGACCCTTGTAGACGCCGAAGAAGGTGAGGGCCGTCGCCCGGGTCATGTAGAGGGCAGTGACGAACGCCGCCCCCACCCCGATCCACATCACGGCCTCGTAGCCGGCATTGTCCAGCCCCGCCAGGATCTCGTCCTTGGAGAAGAACCCGGCGAAGGGAGGAAGGGCCACCAGGGCGAACGCCCCGATCATCCAGGTCACAAACGTCACCCGCATCGGTTTCCTCAGAGCCGCCCATCTCGGACATGTTGTTGGAGTGGACGGCGTGGATCACCGACCCCGAGCACAGGAACAAGAGCGCCTTGAAGAAGGCGTGGGTCCACAAATGGAACAAACCGGCGGTGTATGCCCCGGCCCCGAGCGCCACCATCATGTAGCCCAGCTGGCTGACCGTCGAATAGGCGAGGACCCGTTTGATGTCGTCCTGCACCAGCGCCAGCAGCCCGAGCAGGGCCGTTGCCGACCCGATGATGAGGACCCAGTTGCGGTGCTGGCCGGCGAGCGACTCGAACAGGGGGAACATGCGCGCCACCAGATAGACACCGGCGGTGACCATGGTGGCGGCGTGCATCAGCGCCGAGACGGGTGTGGGCCCCGCCATGGCGTCGGGGAGCCACACATGGAGCGGGAACTGGGCGCTCTTCCCCATCGCCCCGAAGAAGAGGAGGATGGCGCCGACGAAGGCGACACCTGTTATGGCGGCGGCCCCCTCGGCGGCGGCAGCGTTTATCTCCTCGATACGGAAGGTGCCGAGCGCGGTCCCCAAGATGATGGTGCCGATGGTGAGCCCGATGTCGGCGACCCGGTTGGTGTAGAAGGCCTTCATGCCCGCCGAGGAGTTGGCCTTGTCCTCCCAGTAGTGGCCGATCAGCAGGTACGAGGCCACCCCGACGCCTTCCCAACCGACGATCAACTGGATGAGGTTGGGCGCCGAAACCAGCAGCAGCATCGACCCGGCGAAGAGGGTGAACGCCGCCCAGAAGAAGGTGTACCTGACCTCGCCGCGCATGTACCCCACGGCGAAGAGGAACACGAGGAAACCGACAACACCGACGACGAAGAACATCATGATCGACAAGCCGTCGACCAGCCATCCCCACTCCAAGGAGAAGGCGCCCACCTCGGCCACGGTCACGCTGCTCTCGAAGATGACGCCCTGGGTGATGTTGAGGTAGAGCAGGGCGGCCCCGTAGAGCATGACGAAACCGAGAGCTCCCACCGCCAACTCGGCGCCCTTGCCGGGTAGCCGCTTCCCCACCAGCACGATGAGGAGCGAGGCGACGAAGGGAACGGCGACGATCAGCCACGCCCACTCGAGCAGCGGTCCCGAGGTCAGTACCTCTCGAGCGGCGTGCTCCGCCTCGGTGGCGAGGATCACGCCGGGACCTACCACTTGAGGAGGTCCAGTTCGTCGATGTTGGCCGACTTCCGGTTGCGGAAGATCATGAGGACGATGGCAAGCCCGATACCCACCTCGGCCGCGGCCACGGTGATCACGAAGACGCTGAACACATGGCCCACCGCCAGCGCCGAACGCAGCGTCGCCTCGAAGGCGATCAGGTTGATGTTGACCGCGTTGAGCATCAACTCAACCGCCAGCAACACCATCACCGCGTTCCGCCGCACCAGCAACCCGTAGATCCCGAACGAGAAGAGCAGCGCCGCCAGCAGACGAACTGAACTGAATGGTGGTCCATAGACGCAGACCATCTCCGCTCCTCTTCTCTCGAGCGGAGTCAGGTCGCGCCTGGCGACGGTGATCCCGCCGATCAGGGCGGCGAGGAGGAGGAACGAGACCACCTCGAAGGGGATGACGAACCGACCCAGCAGGGCGTCGCCCAACAGGTCGGTTGACACCCCCTCGCCTGCGGAGGCGATCGTGGTGAGCTCGAAGGCGGACACCGTCGCCCACGCCAGGACGGCAAAGAGACTCGGCGGAAACCAGCGCCGCCGGTGCCTTCCGCTGGTGGTCGAGTGCGATATCGCTCCCCATCGGAGCGCGGGTGATCATGATCCCGAAGAGGAAGAGCACGATCACCGCCCCGATGTAGACCAGCACCAGCACCCAGGCGACGAACTCGGCGGAGAGCAACAGGAAGAGCCCGGCGGTCCCGGCCAGAGTGATGACCAGGTAGAGGGCGGCGTGGATCACGTTCTTGGTGGTGACGACACGGAACCCTGCGTAGGCGACCGGCACCGCCAGGATCAGGAACGCCCAGTTGGCCGGCTCCGAGATCCAGTCCCCAAGGTCATTTCATGACCTTCGAGACGGCAGACGGCAGACGGCAGCCAGAGGAACAGACTCACTTTTCGAGCTCCGGCGAGGGGGGAACGGTGGCGAGCCAGTCCTGGAGGCGCTCCCTGTCGTGGAGCATCGCACCCATCTGGTACTCGGAGTACTCGTACTCGGGGCTCCAGAAGAGGGCGTCGAACGGGCAGACCTCGACGCAGATCCCGCAGTACATGCAGAGGGCGTAGTCGATGTCGAAACGGTCGAGCGTCGAGCGCACCCTGACCCGGCCTCCCGGCTTGTCCGGCTGCTTCTCCTCCTTGTGGCCCTCGATGTAGATGCACCAGTCGGGGCACGACCGGGCACAGAGCATGCAGACGGTGCACGCTTCCTGGTCGAGGGCGATGACGCCTCTCGCCCTGGGGACCGGCGTCTCCTTCACCACCGGGTAGTTGACCGTCACCGGTTTGGTGAAGAGGGTGCGGAGGGTCACCCACATCCCCTTGGCGAGGCCGGAGCCCGGGACCTTGAGCGCCATCAGAACACGACCTTGAGTACGGCGGTGATGGCGATGTTGAGCAGGGCGACGGGGATGAGCACCTTCCAGGCCAGCGACTGGAGTTGATCCTCGCGTAGCCGGGGGAAGGTCCAGCGGAACCAGATGAAGCCAAAGATGAGCAGGGACGGCCTTGGCGCCGACGACCAGCGGCCCGACCAGGTTGAGGTTCACGTCAAAGGGGACCCAGTAGCCGCCGAGGAAGAGGGTGGTGGCGATGACCGCCAAGGCGAACATGTTGGCGTACTCGGCCAGAAAGAAGAAGAGGAACCGGAAACCGGTGTACTCGGTGAGGTAGCCCATCACCAACTCGGACTCGGCGATCGGCATGTCGAACGGGATCCGGCTCAACTCGGCGAGCGAAGCGATCATGAAGATGACGAAACCGATGATCTGGGGGATCACGAACGGGAGCCCCATCGCCCCCTGGGCGTCCACGATCCCGACGAGCGACATCGTCCCCGCCTGGATGACGACGCCGACCACCGCCAGGACGAGCGGAAGCTCGTATGCGATGAGCTGACCGGCGGCGCGCAGGCCCCCGATCAGCGAGTACTTGTTGGCGGACGACCAGCCCGCCATCAGCACCCCGATGGTCCCGAGCGACGAAACGGCGAGGGCGTAGAACACCCCGACGTCGAGGTCGACCACCACCAGGTCGGGACCGAGCGGGATGATGGCAAAGAGGAGGACCGTCCCAATCAGGACGACGGCGGGGGCCCAACGGAACACCGTCTGGTCGGCCTCGCTCGGGATCACATCCTCCTTCTGGATGAACTTGACCCCGTCGGCGAGCAACTGCGCCCAGCCCCATCTCCCCCCGGCGAAGTAGGGCCCGATCCGGCTCTGCATGTGGGCGGAGATCTTGAGCTCGGCGTACCCGAACACCAGAGCCGAGGTGGGGATGATCACCGCGGCCGCGAGCAGCTTGATCGCCAGCTCCAGCGGGAAAGGCATCAGTGCCTCCGGCGCCGATAGGACGGCGGACGGCAGACGGCAGACGGCAGAAACGGGCGTCCGACTTCCGACTTCCGACTTCCGCCTTCCGACTTCTTCATCTATCCACGTCCCCGAGGACGAAGTCGAGGCTCCCCAGGATGGCGATGATGTCGGGGACCAGGGCACCCTCCATCAGCCAGGGGATGATCGATAGGTTGGAGAAGGATGCCGAGCGGATCTTGAGCCGGTAGGGACCGAGCCCGCCCAAGCGAGACCAGGTGGTACCCCATCTCCCCCTTTGGGATTCTCGGCGCGCACGTACGCCTGGCCGGGGGGCACCTTGATGATCCGCGGCACCTTCGCCTGGAGCGGGCCGGAGGGGATCCCGTCGATCGCCTGGAGGATGATCCGGGTCGATTGGCGGATCTCCTGGAGGCGAACCCACCAGCGATCCCAGCAGTCACCGTTCGAGCCGACCGGGATCTCGAAGTCGAAGCGGTCGTATGGGAGGTAGTCCTGGTTCTTGCGGAGGTCGAAGGCGACCCCCGATGCCCTCATGTTGGGCCCGGAGACGCCGAACGATGCTGCTATGTCGGGCGGGATCACGCCCACACCCTTGGTGCGGGCGAGGAAGATCTCGTTCCCCGCCACCAGCGACTCGAGCTCCTCGCAACTGCCGAGGACCTTTTCGATGGCGCGCCGCGTCTCGTCGAAAAACCCCTTGGGAAGGTCGGGGATGTCCTTCTTGGTGGTCGGCCCGGCCCCGTATGCAGGCTTCACCCCGCCGATGCGGTTGAAGTTGGGGTGGAAGCGGCCACCGGTGACCGACTCGATCAGGTCGAGGATCCGCTCCCGATCCCGCAGGGCGAAGAAGAGCGGAGTGGCGGCGCCGAGCTCGAGCGGATAGCTGGCCATGAAGATGAGGTGGGAGGAGATACGCGCCATCTCGGTGAGGATGAGGCGGATGTACTGGGCGCGCTCGGGGACCTCCAGCCCCATCAGCCGCTCGGCGGCGACGATGAAAGGTATCTCGTTGGCGTAGCCGGCCACCCAGTCGATCCGGTTGATGAGCGCCGTGATCTGGGGGTAGGTCCGAACCTCGGACAGCTTCTCGTAGCCGCGGTGCATGTAGCCGATCACCGGCTGGATATCGCGCACCCGCTCTCCGTCCACCTTGGCGATCAACCGGAGGACACCGTGAGTGGACGGGTGCTGCGGCCCGATGTTGAGGGTCATGTCCGGCGTCTCGAGCTCGACCGAGACGGCGACCTCGGAGAGGTGGTGGGCGACCTCCTGCTCGGTGATCGTCATCGAGGAGCCCGGTGCGGCGACGGCAGACGGCAGCGAGAGAGACGTTCATGCTTCCGGGTTCTCCTCGCTCGGTCCCGCATCGGCCGGGCTCGGCTGCCGCCGGCATGCCCTCGACGTCCACCTTTCCCGGCCAGGGCTTGACCTCGCGGGTGAGGAGCGGGAAAGACTTGCGGAGCGGGTGGCCCTCGAACTGGTCGGGGAGGTAGAGCTTCGCCAGGTTGGGATGGCCCTTGAACTCGATCCCGTACATCTCGTGGGCTTCCCGCTCGTGCCAGTTGGCGCCGGCGTAGACGCCGGTCAGCGTGTCGATCTCCGGATGCTCGGAGGGGAGGTCGGTGCCGATGATGAGCAGCCGCCCCTGGTCGAGGTCCGAGACGGCGCACAGAACCTCGATGCGCTCCTCCACCGGTTCGGCGGGCGGGTCGCCCACCGCCACGTCATTGGACCAGTCGATAGCCGACAGCCAGGAGAAGAACACCAAGCCCTCGTCGCGGGCCGCGGTGACAGCCTCCACCCACCGTTCGGGTGTCACCCGGAGCCGCGCCGTGCCGTGGTCCACACTGGGTTCGACGCTGGGCTCGGCGTCGGCTTCGAGCCGCCCGGCCACCGCCTCGGCCAACTCCTGCAGCGGGTCGCTGCCGCTCTTTGCCTCGGTGTCAGACGGGCTGACGGTCACGCTCGCTCCACTTCTGGCGCATGTCCTCGTTCTGGATCTTCTGTTGGAGAAGCACGATGCCCTCCATCAGCGCCTCGGGCCGGGGCGGGCATCCCGGGACGTACACGTCCACCGGGATCACCTGGTCCACGCCTTTGGTGACCGAGTAGGAGTCCCAGTAGGGACCACCGCAGTTGGAGCACGAGCCCATCGATATGACGTACTTCGGGTCGGGCATCTGGTCGTAGAGACGCCGTATGGCCGGTGCCATCTTGTCGGTGACGGTGCCCGCCACCACCATCAGGTCGGCCTGCCGGGGCGAAGCGGGGAGGGGGATGATCCCGAACCGCATGAAGTCGTACCGGGGGCCGGAGGCGGCCATCAATTCGATGGCGCAACAGGCCAAGCCGAATTGGAAGAACCACAACGAATACTTCCGCCCCCAATTGAGCAGCCAGGAGACTGGTTTGGGGACGCCGAAGCGCTCGATCACTCCCACCGCAACACCCCTTTCCGGATCGCATAGAGCAGCCCGAGAATGAGGATGGCCAGGAAGACCAGCATCTCGACCAACCCGAACATGCCCAAGCTCCTCGAGACGCACCGCCCAGGGGAAGATGAACACGGCCTCGACATCGAAGATCACGAAGAGCAGCCCGAAGATGTAGTACCGGACGTATGTCTGGCTCCAACCAGACCCGACCGGGTCGATACCGCACTCGTAGGTGAGGAGCTTCTGGACCGTCGGATTGGAGGGGCGCACCAATGAGGACACCCCGAGAATCGCCGACGACCAGGACGACCCCCAGGGCGGCGAAGGCAGCAACAGTCAGGTACTGCTCGAAGTAGGGGGTCACCGTCTGTTTCCTACAGCTTGGCTTCCTACGCCTGGCATCCGCCGGCGAGTATAGGGAGCGGGCCTCCCGGGGCCGGAAAGCCGTGAAGACACGGCGGGCGTACCCTGGCTCCCCGTGACCTCACCGAGCAGGCTGCCCTCCTACGACGGCCGCGGCCTGCTCAACCTGGCGGCGGAGATCGAGCTGAGGCTGACCGGACGGTCGCCGTCGCCCGGCCTCGAGGACGGGCTGGCGGCCCTGATCCCCGACGGCGGCGAGCTACGTCCTGCTGGTGGTCGACGGGCTTGGTGACCGCCAGCTCGGCCACCCCGGTGCCCAGCCGCTGGCGGCCGCCCGCCGCGGGGTGATCGACGCCCCCTTCCCCACCACGACCACGGTGAGCCTCTCCTGCCTGGTCACGGCGGCGGCGCCCTCCAATCACGGCATCGTCGGGCATCTCCTCTGGCTCCCCGAGGTGGGCTCGGTGGTCAACACGCTCCGCTGGGTGACCATCGAGGGACGACCGCTCGACTTCGACACCACGGGATGCTCCCCACCCCCAACCTGTGGGAGCGCCTGCGCCAGGCGGGCCGGGAGCCGGTGACGGTCCAGCCCGGTGGCTTTCTCGGGTCGCCGCTGAGCCGGATGCTCTACAGAGGATGCCGGTTCGAGCCGGTCTGGGACACGGTGGACATGGTGGAGGCCACCATCCAACTGGCATCGGTCCCCGGGCGTCTGGTGATGACCTACCTCCCCCACCTGGACGTGGCCGCCCACGTGACCGGGCAGCGCTCCGCGGAGTACGCCGACGCCATGGGTCTTGCCGGCCAGATTTGGGGTCAGCTAGCCGAGAGGCTGCCAGAGGACGTCGCCTTGATCGGCACCGCCGACCACGGCCACATCGACTACCCGGAGCACGCCAAGCGATTGTTGCGCGGGCCCGACATCCAAGGAGCGCGCTTCTGGGGCGATCCCCGTGGGGTGCTCACCAGCGGCACCCCCAGCGGTGATTCAGCGACTGGGAAATTGGCTGAGGATCGACCCCGTCAATGGCGCCGAACTGGTCGACCTGTGGGGCCCGGGACCGCCCCACCCGGCGCTGGCCGAACGGACGCCCGATGCGCTCTTTCTCGCCGCCGACGGGGAGGTGCTGCTGCCTCCCGGGTTTCGACAAGCGCTTGATGGGCTACCACGGCGGTTTGGACCCCGAAGAGATCGAGGTGCCGTTGCTGGTCCGCTGACTCAGGGCACCCGCGCCAGTCGCCTGACGAGCACATTTCGATCGCCAGCCTTTTGCACTACGGCGATGGTGTTTAGTACCGTCAGGTTGGCCTTACAACCTCCTCGTTTGAGCCGATCGTCACCGATTCGACTCCGGGAGATGCGCTTGATGAGAGCCAGGGCGGTCCTCTTTGTGGTCGCCGTGGCCTGTCTCCTCGCCGCTTGCGGCTCCGGATCGGCGGACGGTCCGCTCGTGGTGTACTCGGGTCGGAGCGAGGACCTGGTCGGCCCGCTGCTCGATCGGTTCACCGAGGAGACCGGGATCGAGTTGGAGGTCCGTTACGGGGAGAGCCCCGAATTGGCCGCCACGATCCTCACCGAGGGGGACCGCTCCCCGGCCGACGTGTTCCTGGCCCAGGACCCGGGGTCGCTGGGTCTCGTGTCGCTCGAAGGGCTGTTCCAGCCGCTGCCCGACGAGATGATGGCCCGGGTCGACCCCCGATTCGCCGACGCCGAGGGCAACTGGATCCCGGTCTCCGGGCGGAGCCGGGTCGTCGTCTACAACGGCGAGGAGGTCGGGGACGAGGACCTGCCCCGGAGCCTGGACGAGGTCGTCGACCCGCGCTGGGCGGGCAACGTCGGCGTAGCACCGACCAACGGGTCGTTCCTGTCGTTCGTCGCCGCCATGATCCTCTCCGAGGGCGAGGAGGCGACCGCCGCGTGGCTGGACAAGCTCGCCGCCAACGACCCGGTCACCTACCCGGACAACAACTCGATCGTCGCCGCGGTCGAGAGCGGGGAGATTGCGCTCGGCCTGGTCAACCACTACTACCTGTTGCGCCTCGACGCCGAACAGGGCGGCACCGTGGCCAGGAACGAGTTCCTCGACGACGGCAGCGCCGGGTCGCTGGTCATGCCCGCCGGCGCCGGGGTGCTCGCCTGCTCCGACCGATCCGCCGAGGCCACCCAGTTGGTCGACTTCCTCCTCTCCGAGGAGGCGCAGAGCTACTTCGCCGACGAGACCTACGAGTACCCGATGATCGATGAGGTCGAGGCGGACCCCGCTCTGCCCGCGCTCGACCAACTGCAGCCCCCCGACGTCGAGCATGTCCGAGCTGGCGACGGTGCTCGACAGGGCGGCCGAGTTGGTGACCGAGTCGGGGCTGGTGTGACCGTCGGCGCCGATCGCCCCACCGAATCTGGGGCATTGCCGCTGGCCCCGACCCCCGAGCTCGCCGGTGGCGGTCTTCGGCCGGCGGTTCGGCACGCCCCGGCCGGGCTGTGGGTTGCGGCGCTTCTCGTCCTCATCCCGGTGGTGGCGCCGCTCGCCTATCTCGGCATCAACATCGCATCGGAGCCGGAGCAGGTCGCCGAGACGCTCACCTCGGGCCGCACCGGTGAGCTCATCGTCGCCACCGTGGCCCTGGTGGTGGCGGTCACGCTGTCGGCGACGGCACTGGGCACCGCCACCGCCTGGGTCACCGTCCGGACCGACCTGAAGCGGCCGACGGCTCGTCTTCACGCTGCTCGCCCTCCCCCTGGTGATCCCCTCCTACGTCGGGGCGCTCGCCTACGTCGCCGCCCTCGGCCCTCGGGGGATGCTCGCCGAGGTGCTGGGGATCGACCGGCTACCCGACATCACCGGCTTCCCCGGTGCCTGGTTCGCCCTGACCCTGTTCACCTACCCGTACGTCCACCTCCTGGTGGCGTCTTCGCTGCGAAGGATGGATCGCTCGCTCGAGGAGGCGGCGCGCAGCCTCGGCGCCTCGCCTGCCCGGGTGTTCCGCACCATCGTCCTCCCCAGGATCCGCCCGGCGCTGGCGGCAAGCGGGACCCTGGTGGCGCTCTACACGCTGTCCGACTTCGGGGCGGTGTCGCTGATGCGGTACGACGCCTTCACCCGCGCCATCTACGCCCAGTTCGCCGGTCGGCCCAACCGGGTACCGGCCCTCGTGCTGTCGTCGGTGCTGATCGTCCTCGCCCTGCTCGTGCTGCTTGGCGAGCGTGCCGCCCGGGGACGGGTGGCACCGCCGAGTACGACTACCGCCCGGCCGCCGGCACTGATCCATCTCACCACGGGGATGGCGGTGTCGCCGCCGGGTCGGGGTCGGTGCGGTGATCGTGCTCGGGGTGGTGGTGCCGGTGACCGTGCTCGGTTACTGGTTGCTGCGGGGACTGGCCGAGGCAGCAGGCGCTCGGCTCGGTCTGGGTGGAGGCGGGACGCTCGCTGCTCGCCTCGGGAGCGGCGGGCGTCGTGGCTGTCCTCGCCGCCATCCCGCTGTGCGTGCTGGCGGTGCGCTACCCGAGCCGCTCGTCGGCGCTGGTGGAGCGGACCTCGTGGGTGGTCTACGCCCTGCCCCACATCACCGTCGGCCTCGCCTTCCTCACACTCGCCGCGCGTCTTGGCCCGCCGATCTACCAGAGCCTCGCCCTGCTGGTGGTCGCCTACGTCGTGCTCTTCCTCCCCCAGGCGCTCGGCGCCGGCGAGGCGTCGCTCCGCCAGATACCTCCTTCGCTCGAGGAGGCCAGCCGGAGCTTGGGCAGGTCGTGGTGGTCGACCCTGCGTCGGATCACGGTGCCGCTGATGGGCAAGGGGCTGATCGCCGGCGGTGCCCTGGTGTTCCTCACCGCGATGAAGGAGCTTCCGGCAACGCTGCTGCTCCGCCCCACCGGGTTCGAGACCTCTGGCGGTCCGCATCTTGGCGGCGGCATCGGAGAGCCTCTACACCCGGGCCAGCGCCGCCGCCCTCGTCCTGCTCCTGGTCTCGGCGGTCCCCGTCTACCTCCTGACCATCCGGCGGGCCAATGGCTGAGGGGCTGTTCGCTCCGACGTCCGGAGCTGGCACCGCTGGCGATCCGCGCCCGTGGGCTGGTCAAGGCGTTCGGGGAGACGGTGGCGCTCGACGGCTTCTCGGTCGACGCCTGGCAGGGTGACCTCCTCGGCCTTCTCGGACCATCCGGTTGTGGCAAGACCACGGCGCTTGCGGGTGATCGCCGGGTTCGAGCGACCGGATGACGGGACGGTCGATGTCGGCGACCGCACCGTTGTCGGGCCCGGCGTCGACATGCCGCCGGAGCAGCGCCGGGTGGGGATGGTCTTCCAGGACTACGCCCTCTTCCCCCATATGACCGCCGCCGCCAACGTCGCCTACGGGCTCGACGCCAAGGGTGAGCGGCGCAAGCGGGTCGGCGAGGTCCTCGAGTTGGTGGGGCTCGCCGGTCTGGAGGAGCGTCTCCCCCACGAGCTCTCCGGGGGACAGCAACAGCGTGTGGCCCTGGCCCGGGCATTGGCCCCTCGTCCCGAGGTGATCCTGCTCGACGAGCCGTTCTCCAACCTCGACGCCGCCCTGCGTGACCGGGTGCGGCGCGAGGTGCGGTCGATCCTGGTCGAGGCGCGCACCACCTCGGTCTTCGTCACCCATGACCAGGAGGAGGCGCTGGCGATGAGCGACACGGTGGCGGTGATGCGGTCGGGCCGGGTGGTCCAGGCCGGCCCACCCACCGACGTCTATCTCCGCCCCGCCGAGCCCTGGGTGGCATCGTTCCTCGGTGACGCCGACTTCCTCCCCGGTGTGGCCAGCGGCGGGATGGTGGAGACCCCGGTGGGGAACTTCGCCAGCGAGCACGAGGGGCGGGTGCAGGTGATGGTCCGTCCCGAGATGGTGGACCTGGTCCCCGACGAGGAAGCGGCGGCTTTCGTGGTCGACCGGGAGTTCTTCGGCCACGATCAGATGGTCACCGTGGCGCTGCCCGGAGGAGGGACGATCAGGGCACGGCTGGGCCCGGCGCCGTGGGTCCGGCCGCAGGCCCGGGTCCGGGTGACCATCGGGGCGGTGACCACCTTCCCGGACCGGTCGCACTGAATGGCCCAGCCGGTGCTGGGTGCGATCCTCGCCGGGGGCCGGTCGCTCCGCATGGGCGAGGACAAGCTGCTGCTGGAGATTGACGGGGTGCCTTCCGTGCTGCGCGTTGCCGCGGCTGCTCTCGGTGGTGGCAGCGACGTCGTGGTGGCCGGCCGCGCCGGTACCTGGTTCGGGCTGCCCGGCATCCCCGACCTGGGACGGCCCACCGCGGACCGCTGGCCGGGATCGTCACCGCGCTCTCTGCCGCCGGTAGCCGGATGGGTCGCCGTCGCCGGCGTCGACCAGCCGTGGCTGCGCCCGGCAACGCTGGTCGAGTTGGCTCGGCTGGCCGACGGGGATCGCGCAGTGGTCCCGGTCGACGGATGGGATCCCTCAGGTCACCTGTGCCTTCTACCCCGCTTCGTGGGCCGATCCCGCCGCCGCGTTGCTCGACGCGGGACGCCCCGCCCAGGCTCTGCTCGACGACCTCCCCTGGCGGGCGGTGGAGCAGCCGAGTGGGAGGGCTGGGGTGAGGACGGCCGGTCGTGGTTCTCGGTGGACACGCCGGCTGCGCTCACCGAGGGGCTGTCACGGTTTGGCGAGCCGTCCCCGTCCGGCCCTACAACCCGATCTTGATCACGGTCTCGCCCCCAAACGCCATGGGCGAGGCGATCTGAAAGGCATCGGCGCGCTCGTCCCATGCTTTGAACCCGGGATGCGAGTCGTGCTCGTGGTGCCCCTCACCGGTGGCGAAGATCGCCACAACCAGGTACTGCACCGCTCCCTCGACTTTCCGCGACGAAATGTCGAGCCGGGAGAGGGTCGCCGCCACCAGGGTCCCCCGACCGTGCAGGTCTTCCCAAACGGGAAACTCGTTCTCGGCGAAGCCACTCTCGAACGCCTCAACCTGGTCGGTCCCGACGTTGAGCAGAACTGCGACGGTCTCCAAGGTCTATTCCTCCCACCGGTTAGCGCGGGCGGGACGCCGGAACCGACGTCCCGCCAACGCCGACCGGCTAGGGAGTGATCTTCATCACCGAGCCGCCCCCGACGAAGCCTGGGAGGATGCTCCCGGTGGTGACGTAGACGTTGCCCTGTCTGTCCACGGCGACATCGCCAACCATGGGGAACTGACCGAGTACCTCGGTGACTCCGTTCTTGATCTTCAACACCGACCCGGGGACGAACTCGCCACAGATCTCACCTTCGAGGAGCGAGCCGTCGGTCATCTGGGCGACGTAGAGGCTCCCATCCTTTCCGAAGTCGAGCCCGGTGATATGAGTGAGGCCGCCGACAAAGGTGGTCACCTGCCCCGATTTGGGATCCACCCGGTACACCGCGGAATTGCCCGGAGCGAAGGGGAACCCTGTCAGCGTGCCCACGTAGTACGCCCCATCAGGTCCAACCGCCACCGAGGTCGGGACCGGTTGGGGGGGAATCAAAGTCCCGGCCGGCGGAAAGCCCGGCGGGGGCTCGCAACTGAGCTCGGGAACGGGGACGGGACCGAGGTTGGGAAAGACCGCCAGGGTCCGAATCTGGCCGTTCGAGGAGACGGAGAGCAGATCGTTGGCACCGGCATCGGACACGATGGAACGCCCGCGGTAGCTGTCGATCCCGTATGGGTTGGAGTCGGGCACTCCCCCATCGGGGTTGTTGGCCTGCTCATATGCCACCAGGTCGGCGATGATCCGCACCCTCTGGTGAGGTGATACCCGCAGCAGCGTTCCGAACTCGGCCTCGAGTTCAGCCCTGTGTTCCTCGGACCCACCCAGGCCCATGTTGACCAGTCGAGATTCTTGCCACGGACGGCGACGTTGTCTGGGCCCAAACGCGGCGAAGCCGACCGATTCGTCACACACCGCGGGCTCGGGGCCATCGGGCCCGTCCGGGTCGGACGCCGCGGCAAAACTGGGCAGATCGACGACCCGAGCGACGTTGCCGCGCTTGCTGATTCGGGTTATCCCCCCGGTTTCACCAACGCACACCATCGCGGGCGAGCCTTGGATCACACCCAGCGCCAGCCGGTCCCCACCACGGCCCGATTCGGCGACATAGACCACCCCGTTCGGAACCCGCGGCGATTCCGCGCGGGTTGTCCAAGCCGGTGGCGATCGTCGTGGTCTCTGGTTCCTGCTGCTGCTCCTCGAGCCAGCGCTGGTGCCGTCCAACCAGCACCAGAAGCACGACCGAACGCCACGATCCAACGCGTAGATCTCATAACGAAGCTCCCCGTCCCGAGACATCTCCGCTATCTATGCGACCATAGCAAGACTCAGGGCGGTCCCGGCCCAACCGTGTAGACGTGTCCGAGTCGACTGGTCCATCGGAAACACCCCGGGCTCGAGTTGTTCCAGATACCACTCTCCCTCGTGCTTCAACCGATGGTGATGGCGGCAGAGCGGTCCCAGGTTGGAAACGTCGGTAGCGCCGCCCTTGGCGAAGTCCTTGGTGTGATCGATGTCCGAGTCCATGGCCGGCATCCGGCACCCGGGGAACACACAGTTCCGGTGGCGCGCTTCGAGGTAGCGGCGTTGGGTGACGGTGGGTCGGCGGCGGGTGATCCCGTTCCACAACCACGGTCCCACTGTCCGGGTCGGTGACGGTGACCCGCCACTCGGAGTCGTGCTGGCTGGCCGCCACCTGCCGGGCGACATCGGCGACGATCGGCCCGAACCCGGGGATCTCGGCCGGGTTGGCGTCGAGCCCGGCCAGGGTGGTGAGATCGATGTGGAGGTCGACCACCCCGCGCCGCCCCTTGGTGGAGCGGTCCACGTCGAGGCGGTCCAAGAGGATGTCGGTCCGCAACTGGTCGATGCTGCGGGGATCGCCGGCCCGCTTGGCGGCGTGAGCCTCGGTGTCGAGCGTCCGCATGCACGCCACCGCCCGCTCGGCGGGGAGGTTGCAAGCCACCAGGTCAGCGGTCCCATCGGCGTTCGGGAGGCACATGACTCGCCGTTCCTCGACCGCCGCCTCGTACCGCCTCGCGGCCTCCTCGGGTTGCACGGAGAGGGCGAGCCGACGAACCCGGGCTCCCAGCTGACCGGTGGTGAGGTCCTCTGCTTGCTCCAACACAGCGTCGGCCACACGGCGGGCCTCTGCTTCCTCAAGGTGACAGGTCCCCTCACAGATCACCCGGGCCCGGGCCAGATCGATCCGGCCCTGGCGCAGCGTCTCCCCCACCTCGGGGAGCCGTTCAACAAGATCGAGAGCGAGGCCGAGATGCATGTCGGCCGCTCGCCTGGTGAAACACAACGCCGCTCCGATCTCCTCGGCGGCGAACTCGTCGATGGCTTCGACCCGCTCCGCCGACATCGGATCCGAGGAGCAGTGAGCCACCTCGGCCATGGCGGCGTAGAACTCGGCTTGGTAGTGGGCGACCTGACGGGCAATGCGCCTGCAACAGCGTGACCACATCGTCACCGCTCAACCGGGACCGGTCGATGCCTCCCAGGACCACCCCCAGCTCCGGCCCGGGCGGCATCTCCGCCAACCCTTCCGGCAGCGGCACCGCACTGGGATCAGAGCGGTCCTCGATCCAACTCGGCGCTTCCCCAACCAACGTCATCATCATCTCCGCAACGCGGTTCACAGTGGGGAAGAGCGTTCAGCGTACCACAAGGCTACGACAAATCGAACATTTGTTCGGAGGGATCCGCTAGCCTCTGGTAGCGTCAAGTGTGGATCGATGACAGGCATATCGCTCGTACCCCCGCCCCGCACATCAGCGAGCCCTGTTTGCTCTTCGCATTCGAGGCTATGGCGCCCGACCATGTCGCCCGAAGAGTTGTTTGAGGCACCCACGGGTGGTGGCGCCTCGGGCCTCGCCGAGAGGGCGCTCGCTACGCAATGGCTGTGGCGAGCTGGTGTGGTACGCGAGGTGTATCGGATTGACGTCTGGCGACCTCGCCGCAAGGGCGATCGGGGCTGGGAGGACGATCTTGGCACAAAGCCTCGCTGGGGATTCGAGGGCGATGTGGCACACGAGATGGCCCATTACCGCCATATGGATGTCAGCGGCTATTTCCAGCCCGGACAGACCAACCCGGTCCGTACGTGAACTGCTGATCGGCCAACCGCGAGACCCTGGGTAAGCAGCGATGGTCTTCGCCCTCACGTCGAACAGGAGAGGCCACCGCAGATTGGCTCGCGGCTCCCTGCACGCCAACGCTCCAGATCACACGCCCCCCGGCCCAAGCCGAGCAAGCCGCCTCCTCATCGATTGGTGAGCCGCCGACCGAACTCCTCGGCGGGCACGAGCCGGCCAGACGTCGTCCTCCAAGAGAGGCATCACCCTGTCCCGGCGATCGGGTTCCAACTGGCCGGTCATCGTGTGCCGACCGGCGGAGGTGGTAGGCGCCCAGCCGGTGGTTTGTCGGAAGAGGCTGTTGGAGACGGGCTCGCCGTCGGCGACCACGTTGTAGGTCCCGGCGGGAGCTCGAGGGCGGCCACGATTGCTCGGGCAGCGTCGCTGTTGGAGACGGGCTCGTCGTCGGCGACCACGTTGTAGGTGCCGGCGGGAGCGTCGAGGGCGGCCACGATTGCCCGGGCGGCGTCGTCGATCTCGAGCGTGCTGCCGAAGGAGTCGTCGGGGTCGTCGGAGCCGGTACCGGGCCCGTAGAGCAGCCCGAAGCGGAGAACGATCCCTCGGCGGCCTGGGCCGGTGAAACCAGCGACCACCCGTTCTGCGGCGACAGCCGTCTCCAGGTAGTAGGGCAGGTCGTCCCTGATCGGGGTCGACTCGTCCGACGGTCCGGGCGGGTAGACGAAGGCGACGGTGGGCATCAGGAACAGGCCGGCCGAGGCATCCATGGCGGCACGCGCCAGGATCGGGGTGCACTTCGCCGCGCAGGCGGTCGTTCTCGATCCAGCTCTCACGCTCGCCCCGTGCCTCGGGGGGAGGGACCCTGGTAGCGAGATGGAGCACGGCGTCCGCCGGAGCAACGGCGGCGCTAACCGCTTCGGGGTCGAAGAGGTCGAGATCAAGGCGTCCGGGGGCATCGACCTCATGCCCCGCCTCTTCGAGCAGTGGGATGGTGTGGCGGCCGATCACGCCGGTGCCGCCGGTGACGAAGACCCTCATACCGATCGACGCTACCCGCCGATGTAGCTCATCTCGATCTTGACCGGGGTGGGGGTGCCGGCGGTGCGGATCTCGGAGTAGCGGTCGCCGCGGCGGCGCCAGACGCCGGCCATGGCATCGCGAAGCTCGTCTTCGGTGGCACCATCGCGGAGCAGGGCCCGGAGATCGGTCCCCCGCGAGGCGAAGAGACAGGTGTACAGGGTGCCTTCGGCCGAGATGCGTGCCCTCGTGCAGGAACCGCAGAAGGGGTGGGTCACCGATGCGATGACCCCGATCTCGCCGGACCCGTCGCGGTAGCGGTAGCGGTTGGCCACCTCTCCCGGGTAGTTGGGCGGTACCGGGTCAAGCGGAAACACCCGATCGATGTCCTCGACGATCCGATCCGCCGGGTAGACGTCGTCCATCCGCCAGCCGTTGGTGGTGCCCACATCCATGAACTCGATGAAGCGGAGGATGTGCCCGGTGCCCTTGAAGTGGCGGGCCAGGTCGACCACCGAGTCCTCGTTGACCCCGCGCTGCACCACCGTGTTCACCTTGACCGGGGTGAGGCCGGCGGCGGCGGCGGCCTCGATCCCCTCCAGGACCTTCTCCACCGGGAACCCGACGTCGTTCATCGCCTGGAAGACGGTGTCGTCCATCGAGTCGAGGCTGACGGTGACCCGGTTGAGACCGGCGTCGGCCAGCGACTGCGCCTTGCGGGCCAGCAGCGACCCGTTGGTGGTGAGGGTGAGATCGTCGATCCCGGGGACCGCGGCCAGCATCTCGATCAACCGCTCCAGGTCGCGCCGGAGCAGCGGTTCGCCACCGGTGAGCCTCACCTTGCGGACGCCCAAATCCGCCGAAGCCCTCACCAGACGCTCGATCTCCTCGAAGGAGAGCAGGGCGTCGCGGGAGAGGAACTCCCACTCCCGGTTGAAGATCTCCTTGGGCATGCAATAGGTGCAGCGGAAATTGCAGCGGTCGGTCACCGACACACGGAGGTCGTGCATCGGGCGTTGCATGGTGTCCACAACGGGGAGAGGGGCGACGGCCACACGACAACGGTACCGCCTCGGCGGGATTGAGTCCGGCTGGAGATCGGACATGGGTACGATCCCAGACGTGGAGGTCGTCCCGATCCACACCCCTTCGCTGGGCGACACCTCGTATCTGGTCCACCATGACGGGGTCGGTGTGGCCATCGACGTCCAGCGAGACATCAACCGGGTGATGGATGCTGCCGAGCGGGCCGGGGTCACCTTGTCGATGGTGCTCGAGACCCACGTCCACAACGACTACATCAGCGGCGGCCCCGAGCTGTCACGGCTCACCAACGCCGACCTGGTGCTCCCCGCCGGGGCGGGTGTCGCCTACCCGAGCCGGCCGGCCTTCCACATAGAGGACATCGACGCCGGCGCCGGGATGACGGTACGGCCGTTGCACACCCCCGGCCACACCCCCGAGCACACCAGCTATCTGGTGCTCCTGGGCGACACTCCGGTGGTTGTGTTCACCGGTGGAAGCCTGCTGGTCGGGTCGGCGGGGCGAACCGACCTGCTGGGCGAACGGCTCGCCCGATCGCTGGCACGGCTCCAGCACGGATCGCTCCAGCGGCTCGCCCGGCTCCCCGACTCCGTCGCCGTCCGACCCACCCACGGTGGCGGGTCGTTCTGTACCTCCTCGAACGTGGGTGGCAACCAGTCCACCATCGGCGAGGAGCGGGCAACCAACCCGCTCCTTTCCTTTTCCGACCCGGAGGCATTCGCCGACCGCCAGCTTTCGGGGCTGTTGCCATACCCGACCTACTACGCCCAGATGGCGCCGATCAACCGGGATGGACCCCCGGGCTTCGAGTACGACGAGCCTCCCGAGTTGTCCCCGGAAGCGGTGCAAGAACTGATGGCCTCGGTCGCTGTCATCGATGGGCGGCCCCGCGACCAATTCGCTGCGGGGCACATCGCCGCCGCCTTGGGCGTCGAGTTGGGAGACCGGTTCGCCCCTTGGGTGGGGTGGCTCGTCCCCTTCGGTACCCCGCTGGTCCTGGTGCTCGACCATGGACAGGATGTGGCCACCGCGACCAACGACCTCGCTCGGATCGGCTACGCCGTCACCGGTGTGCTCCGGGGCGTCGAGGGCTGGGAGGCCGAGGGGCTCCCCCTCGAGTCACACGAGACCGCCCCCACCGATCGGCTGGCGGAGGCCATCGAGGATGGCGCTCAGGTGATCGATGTCCGCGACCCCTCGGAGTGGGAGTCCGAGCACCTCCCCGGATCGATCCACCGCTATGTGCCCGATCTGATCGACGACATGCCCGACCTGGACGGGTCACGGCCGGTATGGGTGGTGTGCGCCACCGGGTTCCGTGCCTCGATCGCCGCCGGCCTCCTCCAGCGCGCCGGCTTCGAGCCGATCGTGGTCACCGGTGGCGGTGTGACGGAGACGCTCGCCCTACTCGAGCGAGCCTCTCAGGGCTGAGCCATCTCCGGCGGTCGGGAGCGTCTCCGGGGGCGGATGCTCCGGACCCAGGCACCGAGCCCGGTGATGGCGACCACGGCGAGGATCGGCCATCCGACCAGGGGAACGAAGGGCAGCGCCACCACCAGCGGTGCCGCCACCAGGAAGTGGGTGTAGGGGCTCGCCCGCCGCGCCACCATCCCGCCCACGGCGGTAGCCACCGGGACCGGACCAAGCGCCAACCCGAGACCGAGGATCCCGACGGCGCCCAGCGTGAATGGGAGAGACACGGCGACGATCGCCACCGCCAGGTCAGGTGCCGAGAGAAACAGCACCAGAGCCACCGCGGCGAGCAACGCGGCAACGGAGAGCAAGGCGATCAACCCGAACAGGACCGACCTGAACGGCCGATGGCGCACCGAGTCGGTCGGCACGGCCGCTCCACCCCGGGGCCGCCAGGTGGATGAGCAGCCCGCCGACCAGAAAGGCGAGGGCTCCCAACACCCAAGTGACCACGACGACCGATCGGGCACGCACCGCAGGGACGTTGCTCCTCCGCCCAACCGTCCCCACCACCTCGACGTCGTCCCCGACGACCAGATCCGAAGGGGACCGGTAGCGGACGTCGCCACCCACCCGGGCGCCGTCTGCCAACTCGAGTCTGTCGGGCGTCGATCTCGATGTTGTCGTCGACATCGCCGGAGATCCGAGCTCGCCACACCCTCCCTAGGACGCTGCGACCCACATGACCGGCCACGTCGAGGCTGAATGCGGCGGTGATGATGTCCCCGTCGACCGACCCGCCATCAGCGACGATGACCCGTCCGGAACCGGCGAGCACGTCGCCCCCGACCGTGCCACGCACCTCGACGCTCCCCGACAGCACCCGGACCGAGCCGCCGACCGTCCCTTCGACAACGAGCGAGCCACCGGCGACCACGGCGTCCCCGTCGATGGTCCCGATCACCAGGGCGTCCCTGGTGACGGCGGCCACCATGTCGCCCCGCACTTCGCCCTCCATCCGCACCTGGTTGCCCAACGGCGTAGAGATCGCCGGGGATGACCGTGTCCGAGGTCAGAAGGACGAGATCACCCACAGCACGGGTCGGCGCCGGCAGAGGGGCCGGCTGTGCGGTGACAGTCAGGAGGGCCAGACCGGCGAGCGCGAGCCGGGGCGCTTTCCTCATCTCCTGGAAGGTGGTCCGCATCCCGCCCTCCCGGTCGGCGGACTAGGGAGCGCTGTCGGCGAGAAGTTCGAGCAGGGGGCCGGGGATCACACCCAGCACCAGGGTCACCGTGACCACGACCACCGCCAGCCAGCGGATCGCCGCCGGCACCTCGGGCCGAGCGGTGGCCGTGCCGGGAGCCTCGGCATGGACCGGGAGCGGTGAAGTACATCACCACGATGACACGGAGGTAGAAGAAGAAGGCGGCCACCGATGCGACCAGGCCCAAGATCACCAGCCACTCGAACCCGGCGCCCCATGCGGCTGCGAATACCCCGAACTTGGCCACGAACCCTGAGGTGATGGGGATCCCGGCCAAAGCGATGAGCAGCAGCGCCAGCACCGCGGCGAGGAAGGGCGAGCGGGTGCTCAACCCGCTCAGCGACCGCATCGATGTGTCGCCACCGCTGGTCGCCGCCACCACGGCGACCACGGCGAAGGCAGCGACGAGCACCATCGTGTACGCCACCAGGTAGAACCACAGGTTGGGGACCGCGGTGGCGCCGGCAACCAGCCCGGTCAACAGGAACCCGGCGTGGGCGACGCCCGAATAGGCCAGCATCCTCCTGGCGTCGTCCTGGACGATGGCGAAGATGGTGCCCACCAGGACCGATACCCCGGCGACTCCGGCGATGGCGCCCTGCCATACCTCCTCGACCGGCTCGAAGGCATCGAGCAGGATCGAGCATCAGCCCGGCGAACCCGCCCACCTTGGCTACCGCCGCCATGAACCCGACGAACTCGGCTGGCGCCCCCTGGTAGACGTCGGGCGCCCAGCGAATGGAAGGGGGCGGCGGTGATCTTGAAGGCAAGCCCGCCGACGAGGAGCGCCAAAGCAACGTAGGCGACGGCCGGCACCGTCTGCTCACCGAGCGCCGCCGCCACCTCGTCGAAGGCGAGGGCGCCGGTCCCGGCGTAGGCGAGCGCCACCCCGTAGATGAACAGTGCCGAAGCGAAAGACCCGAGCAGGAAGTACTTCACCGCGGCCTCGTCGGAGCGAGGTGACTCCCTGACGAAACCGGCAAGCACGTAGAGCGAGATCGACCCGATCTCGAGCCCGAGGAAGAGCACGAAGAAGTGGGCCGACGTCGCCATGAGCATGAAGCCCGAGGCGCTCACCAGTGCCAGCGCCAGAGCCTCGGCCCCTCTGGTGCCCAACCGAGACACCAGGGTCCACGCCGCCAGCATCCCGAGGGCGGTGGCGAGGATGATCACGCCGCGCCCCACGACGGCGAAGTTGTCGAAGCGGATCATCCCGGCAAACCAGGTCGAGGCGCCGTCCGCTCTCACCACCAGCCCCCTGCCAGACGGTGAGCCCGGCGGCGGCAGCCAGGCTCAACGCCACAAGCCCGGCGTGGACCCGCGGCCCGGGGTTGCGGGCCACGTCGATCAAGAGGATGAGGACCGCCCCCAAGCCGAGGGCGATCTCCGGACCTACGGCGAGGAAAGAGACGCCGGCGGCCTCACTCACCGGGAGCCTCCGCCAACAACCCGGTGGTGGGCAACTCGACCACCACCCGGTACCCGGTCGCCTCCGCCACCCGGTCGATCACGGCGTTGGTGGATGGCTCGATCCGGTCGAGCAGCACCTTCGGCTGCAGCCCGAGGAAGAGCATCAGGACCACGAGGGGAACCATGAGGGCGATCTCGCGCCCGCTCAGGTCGGGTATCGACTCGTTCTCCGGGCGGTCGAGCGGGCCGGTGAAAACCCGCTGGTAGGCCCAGAGCAGGTAGATGGCGGCGAGGATCACCCCGAGTGCCGCCACCACGGTCCAACCGGGGAGCGCCACGTAGCTGCCCAACAGCACCATGAACTCCCCGACGAAGCCGTTCAGCCCGGGGAGCCCGATCGAGGCGAAGGCGGTGAACAGGAAGAGCCCGGCGAAGATGGGCATCGACCCGGCCAGCCCGCCGAAGTCGGCGATCTTCTTGGTGTGCCTCCGGTCGTAGAGCATCCCGACGAGGAGGAACAAGGCTCCAGTGGTGACCCCGTGGTTGATCATCTGGATCACGCCGCCCTGGAGCGCACCGGCGGTGAGGGCGAAGGTGCCGAGCACGATGAACCCGAGGTGGCTCACCGACGAATAGGCGACCAGCTTCTTGAGGTCGGGCTGGACTATCGCCACAACCGCCCCGTAGATGATCCCGATCACCGCCAGGGTGGCCAGGACCGGGATCAGATCGACCGAGGCGTCGGGGAAGAGCGGCAGGTTGAAGCGGAGGAAACCGTACGTCCCCAGCTTCAGCAGGACGCCGGCAAGGAGCACCGAACCAGCAGTCGGTGCCTCGACGTGGGCGTCGGGTAGCCAGGTGTGGAACGGAAACAGCGGCACCTTGATGGCGAAGGCGAGGGCAAAGGCGACGAAAAGCCACATCTGGGTGGTCCCGCCCAGGTCGAGTTGGAGCAGGTCGGTGTAATCGAACGAGATCGGTGCCGGTCTCTGCCTGGTACTGGAACGCCAGGGCGATGATCCCGGCGAGCATGAAGGCCGACCCGAGAGCCGTGTAGATGAAGAACTTGATCGCGGCGTAGATCCGCCGGTCGCTCCCCCAGATCCCGATCAAGAAGTACATCGGGATGAGGATCGCCTCGAAGAAGACGAAGAAGACGAACAGGTCGAGCGCCAGGAAGACCCCGATCAGCCCCGCCTCGAGCAGGAGGGTCATCACCACGAACAGCCGCCGCTTCTCGGTGATGGCGGTGGAGGCGCCGAGGGCGATCGGCACCAACAGGGCGGTCAGCACGACCAGCGGGAGCGAGATCCCGTCCACCCCCAGGTGCCATGAGATGCCCCATGGCCCGTACCAATCGGCCTGCTCGACGAACTGGAACCCTGGCTCGCCACCGGCGAACACGAGAACAGGTAGACGGATAGGGCCAACGGGAGCAGCGACAGCCCCACCCCCACCGGGAGCAGCACCTCATTGCGCCGGGCCGGGATCAGTCCGACGATGATCGCGGCCGCCACCGGCATGACGACGAGCGCGGTCAGCACGAGCCCCTTCGGGCAGACGGAAGACGGCAGACGGCAGACGGCAGAGCAGCAAGCGAGTTGGGAGTTCGGCAGCCCCCCTACCCGCTGCTCCGCAGCGGGGCCCTTCCCCCCTACGGGGGACGGAGCGGAAGCGCGAGCGAGCGAGCGGTCATGTTCCGGCCGCCACGAACCAGACGACCAGGGCGACGGCGCCGGCGGCGAGGAGGACGGCGTAGCTCCGCACCATCCCGCTCTGCACCGGGCGGAGCGAGCGGCCGATCGTTGAGACGAGGCCACCAACGCCGTTGACCGTCCCGTCGATCACCTTGGCGTCGATGTCGAATGCGGCGATCCCGGCCAGCCGGCGGCCAGGCTCGGCGAGAGCCCGGTCGTATGCGACGTCGACCCCATAACCGGTCTCCCACATGCGGAGCACGCCGGAGAGACGCTCTCCGAGCCTCTGTCGGAAGTCGGCGGGGCCGAGGTAGATCAGGGCGGCGATGCCGATTCCGGCCAGCCCGGCGAAGGTCGAGACGGCGGCGATTATCCAGACCAGCGGGCTCCCCGGCGGGTGAGCCTGGGTGATCCCCTCGAACGACGGCTCGAGGAAAAGCTCCAACCCGGGGTAGAAGGGGGTGTTGACGAACCCGGCGACCACGGTGAGCACGGCCAACCCAACCAGCGGCAAGGTCATCACCCTGGGCGACTCGTGGGGGTGGGCTCCCTCGGCCCACCTCGGCTCACCCAGGAAGGTGAGGATGAACCACCTCGTCATGTAGAAGGCGGTCAGCCCCGCCGTGAGCAGACCAACCGCCCAGAGGACGTAGTACCACCCACCGCGTTCGAAGGTGGCGGCGAGGATGTCGTCCTTTGACCAGTACCCGGATATGGGTGGGATCCCCGATATGGCGAGGACGGCGATGGCCGAGGTCACCGCGGTGACCCGCATCGGCCGGAACAGCCCGCCCATCCTTGTCATGTCCTGCTCGTCGCCCATGGCGTGTATCACCGACCCGGCGGCGAGGAACAGCAGCGCCTTGAAGAAGGCGTGGGTCATGAGGTGGAAGAGGCCGGCGGTGTACGCGGTGACTCCCACCGCCATCACCATGTAACCGAGTTGGCTGATGGTGGAGTAGGCGAGCACCCGCTTTATGTCGTTCTGGGCGATGGCGATGGTGGCGGCGAACAGGGCCGTGGCGGCCCCCACGACGGCCACGGTGTCGGAGGCGAACGGCGAGAGCGCAAAGATCGGGGCGGTCCTCGCCACCAGATAGACCCCGGCGGTGACCATGGTTGCGGCGTGGATCAGGGCGGACACCGGTGTCGGGCCCTCCATGGCGTCGGGGAGCCACACGTACAGCGGGATCTGGGCTGACTTCCCGGCGGCGGCCAGCAAGAGGAGCAGACCGACCGCGGTCGCCGCCCCCTCGGAGAGAAGCGCACCCGGGTCCTCGAGCACCTCGCCGAACGACAGCGTTCCGAAGGTGGCGAACACGATCATCAGGGCGACCATGAACCCGAAGTCGCCGATCCGGTTGACCACGAATGCCTTGGTCCCCGCCGACGCCGCCTTCGGTCTGACGAACCAGAACGAGATCAGCAGGTACGAGCAGAGCCCGACCAACTCCCACCCGAGGAAGAGGACGGCGAAGTTGCCCGCCAGCACCAGGGTCAGCATCGAGGCGGCGAAGAGGTTGAGGTAGCAGAAGAACCGCCCGAACCGGGGGTCGCCGTGCATGTACCCGATGGCGAAGACGTGGATCAGCGTGCCCACCCCGCTGACGATGAGGGTCATCAACGCCGACAGCGGATCCCAGGTGAATTCCCACGAGGCGCCGACCGCCGGCATCCACTCCGCCAGGGTGACCAGTTGGGGCTCACCGGCTCCGGTGAAGAAGGGGACCGATGCCACCGCAGACAGCACGAAGGCGAGCCCGAGGAGCATGGTGGCCAACCATCCGGCCATGGGGTCGCCGATGCGCCGGCCGAAGAAGAGCAGGATCGCCGCCCCGGCCAGCGGGAGGAGCGGGACCACCCAGATCCACTCGGCCAGCGACTCCAGGGTCATCTCGCGATTCCCCCGAGGAGAGCCATGGCCTCAGCCCCGCAACTCGTCGAGGTCGTCGACCGATGCGCTGGCGCGGCGACGGAAGACGGCGACGATGATGGCCAACCCGACCACCACCTCTGCCGCGGCCACCACCAGCACGAAGAACACCGCGACCTGGCCATCGAGGTCGCCGAGCGCCCGCCCCGCCGAGACGAGCGTCAGGGCGACGGCGTTGAGCATCAACTCGATCGACATGAACATGATCAGGGCGTTCCGCCGCAGCAGGAGACCGACCGCTCCGATGAGGAACAGGACCGCAGCGAGGGTCATGTACCAACCAGGGGTGACGGTCATCACTCGACGCTCCGGCGCTTGCGGACCGGTCTGAAGTAGGCGAGGGCGATCGCCCCGGCGGCCGCCACCACCAACAGGAGCGAGGTCACCTCGAAGGCGAGCACCCACTCCTCGAAGAGCACGGTCGACACCGCCTGGACCGTCCCGTTGGGCGCCTCAGCCGTGGCCGAAGCCGCCGGCACCCAGGTCCACTGGTCGCGCAGCACGAGCACCCCGGCGCCGACCACCACGATCAGCACCAGAGCCGCCACCAGCGCCCGCTGACGAGGGATGCGTTCCTCGGTGTCCTCCGCCTGGTCCACCCCGATGAACATGATCACGAAGAGGAACAGG
Organism: uncultured Actinomycetes bacterium; assembly: GCA_963733905.1. Lineage (GTDB taxonomy): Bacteria > Actinomycetota > Acidimicrobiia > Spongiisociales > DATADW01 > DATADW01. The sequence continues at coordinate 77,920 of CAVTEU010000008.1, forward strand.
GTGAGCACCGCCCCGGCGTAGACGATGATCTGGACCATCGCCACGAACTGGGCGGACTGGACGACGTAGAACACCGCCAGCGACACCATCGTGGCCAGCAGCCCGATGGCGCTGTAGATCGGGTTGCGGGAGAACACCACCGCCAGCGCCCCGGCAACCGCCACGAGGGCGAAGATCACGAAGAGGACGAGTTCGACTGGTCATAGACGGAAGACGGAAGACGGAAGACGGAAGACGGAGGACCAAGGACGGCAGACGGCGGACGGCAGACGGCGGACAGAGGGAGTCACTCCGGTTCCTCGTCGTCTGGCTCGGTCGTCTGTACCGCTGTCTGGGCGGGTTCGGGGGCGGGGAGGCCGATGCCGGCAACGGGGGTCCAGGCGGCGACACCGGAGTAGGCGGCGCGCCCGGAGGGTGCGGTCGCCCGTAGCCACCCATCGGGTTGTTGCAGTTCGGCCAGGTCGGCCATTGGGTCGGAGGGGAACATGTGGGGGACGGTTCCCTCGGTGTCCATGAGCAGCGTGTCGCGGGTATAGATGGCGTCGTCCCGGTTGGTGGTGGACATCTCGAAGAGATGGCTCATGGTGATGGCCTCCGTTGGGCAGGCCTCGACGCAGAGCCCGCAGAAGATGCACCGCAGCAGGTTGATCTCGTAGATGTACCCATACCGCTCCCCTGGGCTCACCGGTGCGTCCGGGGGGTTGTCGGCCCCGCGCACGTAGATGCAACGAGCCGGGCAGGCACCGGCGCACAGCTCGCAACCGATGCACTTCTCCATGCCGTCGGGGTATCGGTTGAGCACATGGCGTCCGTGGAACCGCTGCGGCTTGACCCGGCGCTCCTTGGGGTACTCGGTGGTGATCCGCGGGCGGAACATCTGCGACAGCGTCACTCGCAGGCCCTTCGCCAGCTCGGTCAGCATGCCCATGTCATCACTCCCACGGGAAGCCGAATTGACGGACCGAGATCACCACGGTCGAGACCATCAGCCAGACGAGCGCCGCCGGGATGAGGCGCTTCCACCCGAGCTGCATGAGCTGGTCGTAACGGAAGCGGGGCAGCGTTGCCCTGATCCAGATATAGACGAAGAGCAGCGCAACCACCTTGATCAGGAACCACATGATCGGCAGGAGCGCTGAGATCCAGCCGGGGATCGAGCCCTCCCAGGTGGGCCCGTCCCATCCCCCCAGGAAGAGAGTGGTCGCCACCGCCGCCATCGAGATCATGGCGGTGTACTCGGCCAGGTAGAACATCCCGAAGCGGAGACCGGAGTATTCGGTGTGGAACCCGCCGACCAGTTCCTGCTCCGCCTCGACCAGGTCGAACGGCGCCCGGTTGGTCTCGGCGACGGCGGCGATGCAGAAGATGACGAAGGCGATGATCTGGGGGAAGAGGTTCCACCGGGGCACGAACTGCAGCACGGGGGCGAGATTGGGGAAGACCTCGGCCCATGTGCCCCGCTGCCGCTCGACGATCTCGACCATCGAGAGGGTGCCCCCCTCGGGGGAAGCGGTGGCGGCGAACATGACCACCGCCACCATCGCCAGACCGAGAGCCGCCTCGTACGAGATCGCCTGCGCCGACGCCCTCACCCCTCCGAGCAGCGGGTACTTCGACCCGGAGGACCAGCCGGCGAGCACAGTGCTGTAGACGGCGATCGATGACATGGCGAGAACGAAGAGGACACCGACGTTGAGATCCGCTCCGACCAGGGTGACCTCGCGTCCGGCGATGGTCACCGTCCCCCCGAAGGGCACCACCATCATCGTCGAGAAGGCCGGGATGACGGCGAGGAACGGCGCCAGCAGGAAGAGCCCGATCTGAGCCTTGGTCGGGCTCACCTGCTCCTTGAAGAAGAGCTTGAGCCCGTCGGCGATGGTCTGGAGCATCCCGAATGGCCCGGCCCGCTTGGGGCCTATCCGGTTCTGCATGTCGGCGAGGATCTTGCGCTCGCCCCAGATGAGGAAGACGACGATGACCACCACCAGCACGAAGACTGCGATGGTCTTGCCCAAGGCGATCAGAACATCGACCCCGTCCATCAGATGGCAGAGAAGGCGTTGCTGGTTCTGGTCATCGCCTCGGTTGAGCATAGGGAGCGCCTGGTAGGGCGGCCAAGCTCACTCGCTCGCTGGCGCTCGCTGGACGGCAGACGGCGGACGGCGGACGGCAGACGGCCAGAAACCAGCCGACCAGCCCTCACCTAGACAGCCTCACTGATGTGATATCATCTTGATATCACCTTGAAAGGAGATGTGATGGAGGAGCGCTCGGCGCCCTCGATATCCGGATGGCTGATGTTGGTGGTGGTCCTCGCCCTGGCCGCCCTCGCCGGGTGGAGCGGCTACCAGATCTCGCTCGGCGCCAGCCAGGTCTTGTGGGGTTGGGTGGCGGGAGTGGCCGTCGTCCTGTTTCTGATACTGGTCACCGGGTTCGTGGTCAACCCGCCAAACCTGTCGCGTGTCATCACCTTTGTGGGGCGCTACGTGGGGACAGTGCGGCGCAACGGCTTTTCGTGGACCTATCCGCTCACCGGTCGGGAGCGCATCAGTCTGCGGATTCAGAACTTCGAGTCTGAAACCCTCAAGGTCAACGATGCCAACGGAAACCCGGTCGAGGTGGCCGCGGTGGTGGTGTGGCGCGTGCTCGACACCGCCAAGGCCGCATTCGAGGTGCAGGACTACGAGGGGTTCGTCAAGATCCAGACCGAGACCGCGATTCGCCACATGGCGTCGCAGTACCCCTACGACGCCTACCGGGACGGCGATCCTTCGCTCCGGGCCAACGCCGACGAGGTCACCGCCTCACTGCACCACGAGTTGCAGGACCAGTTGCTGCTCTCCGGTGTCGAGGTGATGCGGACCCAGTTGCGCCGGCTGGCGTACGCCCCCGAGATCGCAGCCGACATGCTGCGCCGCCAGCAGGCCGAGGCGGTGGTGGCAGCCCGGCAGCGGATCGTCGAGGGGGCGGTGGGCATGGTCGACCACGCGCTGGAGATGCTGAGCGAACAGGGCATCGTCGAACTCGACGAAGAGCGCAAGGCCGCCATGGTCTCCAACCTGCTGGTGGTGCTCTGCAGCGAGCACCAGGTGCAGCCGGTGCTCAACGCCGGCACCCTCTACCAGTGACCGCCCTTGGCGGAGCGCAAGTCCTTCCTCCTCCGAATCGATCCCCGAGGTGCACGCCGCGCTGGAGAAATGGGCCGCTGACGAGCTACGCAGCCTCAACGGGCAGATCGAGTATCCTGTTGACCCAGGCGCTGCGCGATGCGGGGAGGGAGCGCCGCACCGAGCGGTCGAAGGAGAGCTGAGCTTCAGGGACGCTGCAGGCTGATGCGCGGGTCGCTCGACAGCACGGGGCAGCCCGGCTGGTTGAAGGGCACATAGACCACCCCGGGCCGGAGCGAGGGGTCGATCCGCACCGGCATCTCGATGTCACCGGCGGCGCCGCGCAGCACCACCGGGTCGCCGTCGTGGACCCTCATCCGCAGCGCGTCGTCGGGGTGGAGGTGGGCGACGGCCCCGGGCGCCAGCTTTCGCAGGCTCGGACCCATCCGCATCAGCACGCCGTCGTCGTACATGACCCTCGCCAGGTGGAGGGCGATGGGGATGGGCCGCGCCACCAGACCGGGATCGGCCGGCGTGTAGGTCAAGCGGTTGGTCGGCGCCGTCGTGGGGGACGACAACCCCGTCCCGACCCTCGAAGTCGAGGAGGTCCCAGGTCACCCCGCGGTAGGCGGGAGCAACCTCGGCGATCTCCTTGGCGATCCCCTCCGCCGAGGCCAACCCGAGCGGTGCCCCCATCCGCCCGGCGAGGTCGTCGAGCACCGACCAGTCCGAGCGGGTCTGACCCGGCCCGGAAACCACCCGGTTGACCCGTTGCACCCGGCCCTCGAGGTTGGTCACCGTCCCGTCCTTCTCGGCGAACCCCTCGACCGGGAGGACCACGTCGGCGAGGCGCGATGAGTCGGTGAGGAACTGGTCGAGCGCCACCACGAACCCGGCAGCCGACAGCGCCTCGGCGGCGAGCGGGCCATGGGCGACGTCGCGCACCGGATCGGCCCCGACCAGGAGCAGGGCATGGATGCTCCCCTCGCGCAGCCCGTTGAGAATGCCGAGGCAGTCGCTCCCCGGCCCCCTCGGGGACCGACCCCCAGGCCGCCGCCAACTCGGCGGCTTCCGGCGAGGATGCCTCCAGCCGGCCGGGGAGGAGACCGGGCGCCAGCCCCATGTCGAGAGCGCCGAACGTGTTGGCGCGGCGCACCAGGGGCAGCACCTTTGCCCCATCGAGACCGAGTACGAACGCCGCCACCGCCTCGGTGAGGAGGGGGTCGTCGGTGTAGGCCGGTGCGGCCCAGCAGGGCGACCACCCGCCCGTTGTCCAGAGCCCGGCGCGCATCGGCGAAGTCGCCTTCCCCCTCGGCCAGCCGGCGCAGCGTTTCGGGCCCTTCGCCGGGCCGGTAATCGAACTTCCAGGTGGCCCGATCGTCGAGTCCGGTGCGCCTGGGATGGACCACGATCAGAGGAACGCCACGCTCCTGGGCCGCCCGCCGCACCCGCAGGTAGAGGCTGCCCATCTCCTCCTTGAGGTCCGGCCCCCAGAGGAGGATGGCGCCTGCTTGGTCCACGTCGGCGATCCGGGCGCGGCGCTCCACGCCCACCAGAAGGCGCGGGTCGAGACCGTCGTCCATCTGGGCATCGACGTTGTCGGTCCCACCGCCACCCGGAGGAACTTGGAGAGGGCATATGCGTCCTCGTTGGTGCCGCGGGCCCCGCCCAGCGCCGCCACCGCCGAACCACCGTGCTGCTCGATCACCTCACCCAGACGACTGCGCCACCAGGTCGAGCGCATCCCCCCAGGAGGCGACGGCCAGTTCGCCGTCTTCGCCGCGGATCAGGGCTCGGTGAGACGGTCGGAGGAGTGGACGTGCTCGAAACCGAAACGCTCCTTGTCGCTGAGCCATCCCTGGTTGGTGCCGTCGTGGTCGATGGCGTTGCACCGCAGGACACGGTTCTGGCTCGTCTGGACGGAGAGCCGGGCGTGCACGGTGTCGTGCACCGAGCAACTCTCCACCATCCGCAGGTCCCAGGGACGGGCGCGGAACCGGTACGGGGTGGCGGTGAGCGCCCCCACCGGGCAGATCTGGACCGTGTTCCCCGAGTAGTAGGAGCGGAACGGCTCGTCGGGGAAGGTGTTGACCTGGGTGCCGTACCCGCGGTCCTGGAACTCGATCAGCGGGTCACCGGAAATCTCCTCGGAGAAACGGGTGCAGCGGGCGCAGAGGATGCACCGCTCCCGGTCGAGCAGCACCAGGTCGGAGATCGGTATCGGCTTCTCGAAGTGCCGCTTCTCCTCGACGAACCGGCTCTCCCCCGGTCCGTACGCCATGGTCTGGTCCTGGAGCGGGCACTCCCCACCGCGGTCACAGACCGGGCAGTCGAGGGGATGGTTGATGAGGAGGAACTCGAGGATCCCCTCCTGGGCCTTCTTGACGGTGTCCGAGTTGGTGATCACCGACATGCCCTCGGCCACCTTGGTGGTGCACGCGGTCGTCATCACCACCCCGCGGGGGGTCTCCAACTCGACAAGGCACATCCGGCACATGCCCACCGGGTTCATCCGCGGGTGCCAGCAGAACCGAGGGATGTAGTTGCCCACCTGCTGGGCCGCCTCGATCACCAGGGAGTTCTCGGCCGCGTCCACCGGCCGCCCGTCGATCACGATCGGGACCGTCGTCGGGCCCGGGTCCTCCACGGGGATATCCGCACCGCCGCTGCTGGTCATGCGAGCGGACACCCTCCCTCGTGGATATGGGCCTGCGCCTCGTCTTTGAAGTACCGCATCAGGGAGGTGACCGGCGAAACCGCCGACGGGCCCAGGGGGCAGATGGTGGTCATCGCCGGGGGCCAGCGCAGACCGGGGCTGATGTTGTCGGAGACGTCGAGCAGCACGTCGAGATCGATCTCCCTCCCGGCGCCGGTCTCGATCCGATGAAGCATCATCTCCATCCAGGTGGTGCCCTCCCGGCACGGGGTGCATTGGCCGCACGACTCGTGGGCGAAGAAGCGCACTATCCGCTCCGCGGCGCGCACCATGCAGGTGCTGTCGTCCATCACCACCACGGCGCTCGACCCCAGCATCGAGCCCGCCTGAGCGCAGGCGTCCTTGGTAACGGGGAGGTCGATGTGGTCGGCAGGGACGAACCAGGGAGCGGAGGCGCCGCCCGGTATCCACGCCTTCAGCTGGCTGTCGTCGCGCATCCCCCCCGCCACTTCGTAGATCAGCTCCCTCCACGTGGGGCCGTGGGGAAGCTCGTAGTTGCCCGGTCGGCGGACGTGCCCCGACACCGAGAACATGAAGGTGCCGGTGTCCACCGGGTCACCCAGTACCCGAAAGGCGTCGGCGCCCATCTGCAGGACGATGGGGGAGGTTGGACAGGGTCTCGACGTTGTTGACGATGGTGGGCTTCATGTAGAGCCCGATCGCCGCCGGGAAGTAGGGAGGCTTCAGCCTCGGCTCGCCGCGCTTGCCCTCGAGGCTGTTGATCAGCGCCGTCTCCTCGCCGCAGATGTAGGCCCCGCCCCCGAGATGGACGGTCACCTCCAGGTCGAAGTCGCTCCCGAAGATCCCCGACCCGAGGTACCCGGCGGCGTACGCCTCCTCGACCGCCTGTTGGACCCGGCGGCGCCGGCTTGGCATATTCGCCACGGATGTAGATGAAGGCGTGGTGCACCTCGTTGGCGAAGGCGCAGATGATGATGCCCTCGATCAGTTGGTGGGGATCGCGCTCCAGAAGCTGCCGGTCCTTGAAGGTGCCCGGCTCGGACTCGTCGGCGTTGACCACCAGATACGCGGGCCGGTCCTTGCCGAGGAAACTCCACTTCATCCCGGCGGGGAAGGCGGCACCGCCACGGCCCAGCAACCCCGAAGCCTTGGCCAACTCGACTAGCTCGTCCCTCGTCATCCCGACGGCGCGCCGCGCCTGGACATACCCGTCGGTGGCCAGATAGCGCTCCAGGGTGTTGCTGTCCGCCGGGTGCTCGGTCATCCGAGCGGTCACCACGAGTGGTCTGTTCACTCCTGCTCCTCGTCGGCCGCAGTCCCGAACAGTTGGAAGGCGGGGACCGGTCCGACCGCGCCCACGCGTTCGGAGATGGCCCAGTCGAACGACGTCGCCCCACCGAACCTCCGCTGGAGATCCTCGGACACCACCACATCGGGCTTCTCGGCCAGTAGCCAGGCGACCATCGCCTCGGCGCGGTCCGGGGTGAGGCCCTCGACCAGCTCGTAATTCACCTGGACTGCCGGGGCGCCGCCGCAGGCGCCGATGCACTCGACGTGCTCCACCGTTAGCTCCCCGTCGGGGCTGGTCTCGCCGTGCGGCACCCCGGTCGACTCTTCGACTGCATGGAGAACGTCGTCACCGCCGAGCAGCATGCAGCTGATCGAGGTGCAGACCGACACGAGGTAGCGGCCAACCTCGGGCTTGTACATCGTGTAGAAGCTGGCGACCGCCAGGACCTGCGCCGGGGTCTGCCCGGTCATCTCGGCGACCTGGGCCATGCCCTCGCGGGTGAGCCGGCCGTCGTGATGCATGGCCAGATAGAGAAGGGGCATCGTCGCCGAGCGCTTATCCGGGTAGGACTCGATCAGCGCTGCGGCCCGCTCCAGGGCCTGGGGCGACCAGCGGCTCACTGCGTGGAGACTAGAGAGCCCTCCCAGGGTCTCCCAATTAGACGCAGCGGCAGACGGGCAGACGGCGGACGGCAGACGGCGGACGGAGGCCCAGAGTTTGTCAGGTCAGCCGGTCAGGCGGCGGGCGGTGGCGAGATCGGGGGCGATTCCCCACCAGACGTTTGGGCCGTCGCAGGCGACGACAGCGGAGCGCCCGCTTCCCTGGCGGACCGCCTGCTCCCGCTCGCCCTGGGTATCGGACTCGCTTGCGTCGGGGAAGGCGGCCCTCTCCAGGGCGAGCACGGTGTCGCACAGCGGCGCCGAGCCCCCACCGCCGTCGACCATGGTGACGGCGACCGCGCTCTCGTCGCCATCGGTCCAGAGCACGATCTCTCCCCCGTCCCAGCCCTCCGCCCGGGCCTTTGCATCGGCAAGGGCGGCATCGCGCTCCCCACCGGGCGATCGGGCGAGCAGATAGAGGTCGGCGGCACCAAATGTCGTGCGGCGCTGCTCGTCCCAGTTGCCGCCCGGCGTTCCGCTCTGGGGAGGCCGGCTCGCCTCGTAGTCAGCGAGGTAGCGCTCGGGGAACATCACCTCGGCGGTGGTGGCGGGAGGACGGTCGTATGCGGCATCGACCGCCTCCCAATCGCCGTCGGCGAGCAGGGCGCATGTCAGCCCGAGACCCTCGTTGTAGGGGAACTGGAGGGCGTCGCCCAGATAGGGAGGCAGGGATTCGAGGTCTTGCTGGGCGCCGAGCACGGCCGGGTCGAGCAGCGAGCCCATGAGTGCCATGGGGTCGAGGGCACCGGCGGCGTAGCGCTGCATGGCCACCGTGGCGTCCCCCTCGACAAGCGACAGGGCGGCGAGCGCCTGGTCGGGGTCGGCGTCATCGTCCTCGACCGCGGCGGGGAAGGACAGCACCTGGTCGGTGAGGGCATGGGTCTGCTCGTGGGCCAGGCTGATCTGGTCCAGCGCCGGGAGAGCCTCCCCCTCGCTTCCCGTCCTCACCACCAATTCTCCGGTCTCGGGGTCGTAGAACCCGGCTACCCCGCTCCCCAACATCTCGGACTGGGCCTCGACCAGGTCGGTCCCGGGGGGAATCGCACCCAGCGCCGCCAAGGTACGCGAATCGAGATCGGCGACGTCCGGCGGATAATCCTCGGCGACGATGGCGGCGATGCGGTCCTCCATCTCGGCGGCATCCACATACGTCGGGGTCACATCGGAGACGAACTCGAGCTGTCGGATCTGCTCCACCGCATCGGCCATCGAGGCGAGTTGGGCCTCGGCCGAGCTGTCGTCGATCTCGAACGTGGCCTCCCCGCCCACCAGGCAGGAGGGGTCGACACCTCCCTGACCACCAAGCAGACCCTCGAGACCCGGAGCGCCCCCCTCCCCGCCGAGCATTCCGCCGAGGAGATCTTCGAGAGACCCGGTGTCGCCTCCACCGAGGAGCCCGCCGAGCAGGTCCTCCAACGAGCCGCTGTCCTCCCCGCCGAGCAACCCACCGAGCAGATCCTCCAGCGACCCGCCTTCCTCTCCACCGAGCAGACCGCCCAGAAGCTCCTCGAGGCCCGCTGGGACGGCCGCCTCGAGCTCCTCGACCTGAGCCTCGAGAGCGGCGATCTGCGCCTCCTGCTCTGTCACCTGTGCCTCGAGCGCACCGATCCGCTCTTGGGCGGCTGTCAGGCTTTGCTGCCTGTCGTAGCCCCAGATGGCGGCGCCTACCAGTGCCAGCACCAGCACGATCGATACCACGACGGCCGACACCGGCCACCGCTGATTGCTTGGGGGAGTCGTCACGGTCGAGCAGCGTATCTGGACACGGTCGCTACCTCGGCCGGTAGCGTCGCTCCCCATGCTGGTGGAGCGGGACCACCTGCTGGCTCGGCTTCACGATGCTCCGTAGTGCTGCCGTCGCCGGGAAGGGGTCGATCGTTTTCGTCGCCGGCGAAGCGGCGCCGGAAAGACGGCCCTGATCAATGCGTTCCTCGACGGTTTGGGACCGCGGTCACCATCCTCGCCGGAGCCTGCGATGCGCTGGCCACCTCCCCCAGCGCTAGGGCCGGTGCTCGACGACGGAGGCTGACGATGAGACGCAAGTTCATCATTGGGATGGCCCTGGCGCTGTTGGTGCTGGTACCCGCCACCGCCACCATCGCCGCCGATGGCCCCCTACCCGATGTGAAGCGGGCGACCGCCCGATTTGCCAACGTGGCGCTGGCCGAGGCGGCGGGGTACGAGGAGTTCCTCGACTGCTTCGACTCCGAAGCGGGCGGTATGGGGCAGCACTACGTCAACTTCGGGCTGCTCGACACCACCGTGCAACGGCAGAAGCCCGAGGCGATGGTCTACCAGGTCGACGGGTCCCGAGCTCCGGCTCGTTGCAGTCGAGTACCTGGTCCCGATCGCCGACTGGACCGAGGATCATCCGCCGCGGTTGTTCGGCCGCCACTTCCACCCCAACGAGGAACTCGGGGTGTACGTGCTCCACGCTTGGATCTTCAAGCGGAACCCTGCCGGGCTCTTCACCGACTACAACCCGAACGTCCCCGCCTGCCCCTAGAGCGACACCACGATGGGAGGCGTCGTCACCGGTCGACGTCTCCCATCACCGGGTCGAGCGAGGCGATGGTGGCCACGGTATCGGCCACCAATGAGTCGGCCATCATGATGGGAAGGGCCTGGAGGTTGGCGAAGGAGGGGGCGCGGATGTGGCACCGCCACGGTTTGGCGCTGCCGTCGGAGACGATGTAGCACCCCAACTCACCACGGGGAGACTCGACCGCCTCGTAGACCTCGCCCTCGGGGACCTTGAACCCCTCGGTGAAGATCTTGAAGTGGTGGATCAGCGCCTCCATCGACTGGTCGAGCCGGGCCCGCGGTGGTGGCGTCACCTTGCGGTCCTCGGTCCGCCAGTCTCCCAGCGGCATCCGCTCCGCCACCTGACGCGCGATCCGAAGCGACTGGCGGATCTCCTCGACACGGATCAGATAGCGGTCGTAGACGTCGCCGTTCTCACCGGTGATCACGTCGAAGTCGTACTGCTCGATGCCGGAGTAGGGCTGGGTCTTGCGGAGGTCCCAGTCCACACCGGCCGAGCGGAGCGTCGGCCCGGTGATCCCGTAACCGAGACACTCTTCGGCGGTGATGACCCCGACGTGGCGGGTCCGTTCCAGCCAGATCGGGTTCTCCTTGAGCAGGTCGTCGTACTCGGCCAGCTTGGCGGGGAGGGTGTCGATGATGTCCTCGACGTCGTCCTCCCAACCGGGCGGCAGGTCCGCCGCCACTCCCCCGGGACGGATGTAGTTGTGGTTCATCCGGAGCCCGGTGACCTTCTCGAAGAAGGCGAGCACCGTCTCCCGCTCGCGGAACCCGTAGAGCATCATCGAGATGGCGCCGATGTCCATCCCGTTCGTCGCCAAGGCGACGAGATGGCTCGATACCCGGTTGAGCTCGGTCATGAGGATCCGTATCGCCTGGGCGCGGGGCGGCACGTCTATGCCGAGGAGACGCTCTACCGCCATCGAGAAGACCAACTCGTTGTGGAGCGGCGCCAGGTAGTCCATCCGGGTGACGTTGGTGGGGCCCTGGAGGTAGGTGAGGGTCTCCCCCGTCTTCTCCATGCCGGTGTGGAGGTACCCGATGATCGGCTTGGTCCGCCTGATGATCTCCCCCTCCAACTCGACCTGGAGCCGGAGGACACCGTGGGTGGAGGGGTGCTGAGGGCCCATGTTGACGATCATCCGCTCGTCGTCGGGGGACTCGTCCTCGATGATGTAGTCGTCACCGACGACCGTGCCCAACTGCTCGGCGAGCCGGGCACCGGACTCGACTTGCTCCATCTCCTGGCTGCCCTCGTCGGTGGAGTGCGAGCATCCAGTCGCTCTCTTCGCTCCCCGACACCCACATGTCGGCGATGCGGGTCTCCGGCGGATCCTCGACCGCGGTGGTGACGTCTCTGTCGTCTTCGCTGGCCATCACACCGCCTTGGGAGCGCCCTTGAACTGCACCGGGACCATCCCCACCTGGAAGTCCTTGCGGAGGGGATGGCCGATCCACTCGTCGGGCATGAGGATCCTGGTCATGTCTGGGTGGTCGGTGAACGTGATGCCGAACATGTCGAACACCTCGCGTTCGAAGAAGTTGGCGCCGGGCCAGAGAGGGGTGAGCGAAGGGACCACGGGATCATCGGCCGGGACCGGCGACCCGCAACCGGAGCCGAAGGTTGTGACGCTGCGAGAGCAGACCCGCCACCACTTCGAAGCGGGTCGGTCTGATCCGGTGGTAGTCGACCGCGGTCACATCGACGCAGACCTCGAAACCCGCATCCCGGGCCGCCTCGGCAAAGCGGAGCAGCGACTCACGGGGGACCATCGCCACGTTCTGACCGTAGGAGGGCGCCCACTCCACGTCCTCGAACGGCTCGAGCAATTCACGCAGGACGGGATGGTCGGGAAGGTCCCGGCCGGCCTGCTCTTCCTCGACGGCTTCGCTGGTGCCGTTGGACGTGGTCAGACGAGCACCCCCTCGCGCGCCAACTCGCCCGACATGATCTTTTCGTGCAGGGTGAGGATCCCGTGCATCAGCGACTGCGGTCCCGGCGGGCAACCCGGGCACGTAGATGTCGACCGGGACAACCTGGTCCACGCCCTGGACCAGGGCGTAGTTGTTGAACATGCCGCCGGTGGAGGCGCACGCACCCATCGAGATCACCCACTTCGGCTCGGGCATCTGGTCGTAGACCTGGCGGAGGACCGGCGCCATCTTCTGCGATACACGCCCGGCGACGATCATCAGGTCGGCCTGGCGGGGCGAAGCGCGGAACACCTCCATCCCGAACCGGGCGAGGTCGTAGCGGGCGGTCCCGGTGGCCATCATCTCGATGGCACAGCAGGCGAGACCGAAGGTGGCGGGGAACATCGACCGGGTCTGTGCCCAATGGACCGCCTTGCCGAGCGTCGTGGTCAGCAGGTTCGGAGGCGCCGAGGACTTAGCCATCAGGCAGCTTCCTTCGCCCGACTCCACCTGTGCCTGGTAGCGGGCCCGGCGGGGGACGTTCCAATCGAGCGCACCGCGCCGCCAGACGTACACCAGCGTCTCGAGCACGAGGAGGGTGAAGATCCCGATCGCCACCACCCCGTACCAGCCGAGTTCGGTGAAGCGGGAGGCCCAGGCGAAGAGGAAGATGATCTCGACATCGAAGATGACGAAGAGCATCGCCACCAGATAGAACTTGACCGGGAAGCGCTGCACCGGCTCGACCTCGGGGACGATCCCGCACTCATACGGCGCCAGCTTCTCCGGCGTGGGACGCTTGGGCGACAGCAGGTACGAGGCGCCGAGCGACACCGCCACGAACCCTGCGGCGAGCAGGAACATGAAGGCGATCGGGAGGTATTCGCCGAGCTCCAAAGGTTCGCTCCTCTCTGCACCTCAGCCTAGAAACCGTGCGGGGTTAGCTCCAAGACCACGCGGCGTCAGGGCGGATCCCGAGTAGGCGGCGAGTAGCGGAGTCGCCCTGGTGGGCTGGTGGGGTCGATGTGGTAGTCCGTAGCCGTGGATGACCACCTGGTGGTGGTACCAGCATTGGCTGGTGAGGTTCTCCGGGTCGTGGCCGCCGCCAAGGGATCTCGGGGTGCGGTGGTGGACTTGGAGCCGGTAGCGGCTGGTGCACCCCTCGGCGGTGCATCTCCCGTCGCGGGCGAGGATGAAGCGGCGCAACCGGGGCGGGATCGCACTACTGGCGGGACCAATGCTCAACGGCGTGCCTTCGGCGGTGACCGCGGTCACCTCGATCTTCCCTTGGCAGAGGATCGCTTCCAGCGCCTGCGGTCCGACCCGCGGTCCAGATGTGAGGGTGACCCCGGTCTCCCCGTTGCTTGGGGCGGCCTCGCTGGCGGTGACCACCACGGTGACGAGGGGCTGACTGCGGTCCTCTCGGGCTGCTCCGTTGGCGTCCTGACAGAGCGTGGTCAATGCCAGAGCCATCCGGTGACTGCGTGAACTGGGCGCCCCCGGCGGGGCGGCGGGAAGCTCGTCGGCTCGCTGTTGCAGCGCCTGTTCGACGATGGCGCCGGCGGGGCCGTCGAGTTCCCCCCACAACCGCCAAGAGGAACGTTCGAGGTCGGGTTGCAGCACCACATGCTGCTCCCTCGCTGTCTGTTGTTCGTCTTTGCGGGTCACCCGGCGCTGGTGGGCGACCTGGCGGCGCAACCCGGTGATGTCGAAACGCCAGTGCTCACCGATTACATCGACGCTCGGAGCTATTACCGCCCAACGAGCCAGCTCGACCGCCCGGTCGAAGCTGACCTCCCCACAGTCGAGCCGTTTGGCCACCTCGGGCGACTCGGCGAGACGTCGGCTGGTGCGCACCAGGGTGGCGGCGTTCTCCGGGGAGAGGTCGAGCCGGGAGGCGACCCAGTCCACCATCGATCGGCAGCCGTCCCCCCGTGCCACCTGACGACGGTCGAGCTCTTGGAGGATGACCGACTGGCGGGCGACGATCTGGCTGTGCGATTCCTCCAAAGCAACCAACTGTTGTTCCAGTTGATCGGTGGAATAGCCGGAGAGTTCAATCGACTCCATACCCGAAAACATACAACCCGGGTGTGACAAAAGCCGCCTGCAGACAACAGAGATCTGACCGAAATAGAAGTGATCCGCTCCGGCAAATTCGTGAGCTCGTTCCCCAGATTTTTCGTCGAGTAGTAGAGAGCTATGAAGGATCGCGAACCCACGACAAAGAGCGCCCTTGTTTCCTATGTCCCGAGCTCACCACCAAGGATCAGGCGACTCACCTTCGCTCGTCGATGCAAACCGACCAAGCCTCCGGCGTGCGGCGACGTCATGCCAAGAGCATTTGGGACCAGCGCTCAGAACGCAACCATCTACCGTCGCTCCGGGTGACATCCTGGTGATGCATCGAGTGAGACATGACCGTCGAAATCCCAGTCGCGCTCCTTCGGCCAACAGGCGTCGGCCTACCACGCCGGGCGGCCCGAGTACCCGCTGGAGGCGGTCCGCTGGGCGACGGCGGGTGGCAGGAGGGTGGTCGACCTCGGTGCCGGGACCGGGAAGCTGACCGCGGCCCTGCTGGCCCTGGGACACTCACCGGTGGCCGTGGAGCCCGATCCTCTGATGCGGGCCCAGTTGCGCAAAACGGTGGCGGGGGTGCCGGCCGTTGCCGGGTCGGCCGAGGAGATCCCGCTCGCCCGGGCATCGATGGATGCCGCGGTGGCGGGGCAAGCGGCCCACTGGTTCGACATGCGCCGGGCGGTCCCGGAGATGGCACGTGTGATCCGACCCGGTGGGTCGCTCGGGCTGATCTGGAACCGCATCGACCCGACGAGCCCCTGGGTCGTCCAGTTGGTGGCGATTCTCCGCGAAGTGAATGCGGGTCGCATCGGGCACGGCGCAGATCTGTCGGCGCTTCCCGAGAAATGGTTCGAACGGCCGGTTCGGCGAACCTGGCGTTTCCGCCAGAGGCTCGACCGCCCGGCGCTCGTCGACCTGGTGGCGAGCCGCAGCTATGTGATGGCTCTCGACGAGAAGAACCTCCAGTCGATACTCGACAGGGTCGTCGCTCTGACGCCGGCGCAGGAGCGCTTCGATCTGCCGTACCGGTGCGAGGTGTGGCGTGCGTTTCGTCGGGGTCGATCGTGAGGGCAGATATTTCGCACCGATGAGTTCCGCATCGTGCCACCGTCACAACCACAGATGGACACCCCCATGACAGAATCGCTGGAGATCGAGCACGCCCCCCGGGCGGGGAGGCGGGAGTGGATCGGCCTCGCCGTGCTCGCGCTCGCCTGTCTGCTCTATTCGATGGACCTGACGGTCCTCCACCTGGCGGTCCCGGCGCTCAGCGCCGACCTGCGGCCGACCAGCACGCAATTGCTCTGGATCATCGACATCTATGGGTTCATGGTCGCCGGGTCGCTGCTCACCATGGGGACTCTTGGCGACCGCATCGGCAGGCGCCGGCTGTTGCTGATCGGCGCCGCCAGCTTCGGGGCCATGTCGTTGCTCGCCGCCTTCTCGGTCAGCGCCGAGATGCTCATCGTGAGCCGGGCCCTGATGGGTATCGCCGGGGCGACGCTGGCGCCTGGGACGCTGTCGCTCATCTTCACCATGTTCCGCGACCATGCCCAGAGGGCCGTCGCCATCGGGGTTTGGATCACCGCCTTCTCGGCAGGCGGTGCCATCGGCCCCGTGGCCGGTGGTCTGCTGTTGGAGCGGTTCTGGTGGGGCTCGGTCTTTCTCCTTGCCCTCCCCGTGATGGCGCTGCTGCTGATCCTCGGACCGCGTGTACTCCCCGAGTACCGGGACCCCGAGGCGGGTGAACTGGATATCGCTCTCGGCGGTGATGTCGCTGATCGCCATCCTTGCCGTCATCTATGGGCTTGAAGGAGACGGCGCAACGCGGTTTCGACCCAGTGGCGACCCTGTCGATCCTCGTCGGTCTGGGGGTGGGCGCTCCTCTTCGTCCGCCGACAGAGCGCGACTCGAGAGCCCGCTGATCGACATGTCGCTGTTTCGCATACGCCGGCTCAATGCGGCGCTCGTCACCAACCTGCTGGGGATATTCATCGCCTTCGGGTACTTCCTCTTCGTGGCGCAGTACCTCCAGCTCGTCCTCGGGACTCACCCCGCTCGAAGCGGGTCTGTGGTCGCTTCCCTCTGCCGCCGGGTTCATCATCGGATCGAACGTCTCGCCTCACTTCGTCCACCGCTTCCGGCCCTCGTTCGTGCTCGGCACTTCGCTGGCGGCGGCATCGGGCGGTCTGCTGGCGCTCACCCAGGTGGGGACCAGCAAGGCATCGGGCTGGTGGTCGTCGGGTCGGTGCTGATCTCGCTGGCTCTGTCGCCCGTCTTCACGCTCACCACCGAGTTGGTGGTGGGGAGCGCGCCACCCGAGAAGGCGGGGGCCGCTTCGGGGATATCCGAGACCGGAGCCGAACTTGGCGGCGCCCTCGGGATCGCCATACTCGGGAGCATCGGTGCGGCGGTCTACCGCAGCGGTCTCGACACGCTCCCTGCCGGTCTTCCCAGCCAGGCGGCGGGCGCGTTCGCGAGACACTGGGAGCGGCCGTTGCCGTATCACAGGACCTCCCCGAGAGCGCTGGGGACTAGCGGTGCTCGAAACGGCCCGCCTGGCCTTCGTCCAGGGACTGCAGGTGACGGCGGCGGTGAGTGCGGCCATCGCCCTGGGGTCGGGCATCCTCGCCGCCATGCTGCTGCGCGGGGTGCCGGCCCAGCGACGGACAAGGTGCCGACGTGGAGCGGCCGCTGTAGCCGGGATCAGGCTGTGGCCGATGCTGCGGAGTAAGTTCACTGTTGCGCTGCGGCCGTGGAACCGCCCGTAGGAGGCGATCCCGGCTTCCACAGCCGTCCGCTCGGCGGCGGTGAGCGGCCGGCCGAGGATCATCTCCACCTCGACGGTTTCGGTGCCGATCTTGCGCTGCCACTCACCGGCACCTGCCCGTCGATGAACATCAGCCACATGGCGAAGCCCCTGCCCTCGGGCATCGCCTGGAGGACTCCAGCAAGATCGGCGACGTAGCGGCTGGCGCGATACCCCACCAGGTACTCGTCGAGCTGTTGGAGCAACTGCACGCGTCGGTCCGCGGGGGCGGGTGAATGGGGAGCGGTCGGTGCTCCAGAAGGTCATCCCGGCCACCTCCTGGGGCGACAACCGATCGCCCACCAGATCGAGCCCGCGCCGGATGTCGGCCACGGTGAGGCTCGACCACCAGCGGAAGTCGTCGATCGTGGCGGGCCCGTGGCTGCTGAAGTAGCGCCAGGTCAGCTCGGCGAGTGCCTCGTCGGGATCGAGCGTCATCGCCTGCGGTGCACGCTGCGCCACCAGGGCGTACGTGTGCTGTTTGCCCCGCCGGCTCCCGTTGCAGATGACAGCCTCCAACTCGGCGTTCATCAGGATGTGGGCCAAACGGGGTCCGTCGGCCTCGATCCCCTTGGCGCGGAGACGAGCCGCTATCTCGGGCCGGGTGAGCTCTCCCTCCTCACCGAGCCACCGCTCCAACAGGTCCTGGGTCCGGGAGCGGAGCAGCTCGTCAATGCCGAAATTGCGATATGCGGTGGTATTGGCGACGTGGACCCTTGGCGCGGTCAGCGCCTGGATCCACCTGATGTCCTCTGGAGCCACGAAATGCCAAGTCGGGCGGAGCGCATGGGTCCGCAGGATCTTCCCTTCGTCGATGAGCCTGTCGACGTCGGCGTCGATTGACGGTTCCGCACCGTGAGGCCAGCGACCACTTTGCCGGCTCGTAGTCCTGCCCCTGCACCGCCCCGAACCAGGACACGACCGCCTTCGGATCGGCGAAGGGCTTCCCCCAGAGCCCGCCGTTGCGCAGCCGCCGGTGGGCGATATCGAGCAGCCGGGGGTCGATGGGTGCGCTGATCATTTTGCCACGGCCAACCCTAAGAGCCGCGTCGTATGCTCGGTCCGGGATGGTGAGGGACGAGTGGTTATCACGTTGTCAGCTGCAGTCTTGTGGTCGTGATTGCCGCTGCCTGCCCCGGCGGCCGCTCAGCCCGGCGGGAGCTTCGTCGACGACGACGGCAACCATCACGAGGGGATGATCGAGGCGATCTTCGCCGCCGGTATAACGCTCGGTTGCGACCGGCCGGCCGCGACAACCTCTACTGCCCAGGCGATCTGGTCACCCGTGGGCAGATGGCCTCGTTCCTGGTGCGGGCGCTCGGGCTCTCGGGTGGAACTGACGCCTTCGATGACGACGACGG
Organism: uncultured Actinomycetes bacterium; assembly: GCA_963733905.1. Classification (GTDB taxonomy): domain Bacteria; phylum Actinomycetota; class Acidimicrobiia; order Spongiisociales; family DATADW01; genus DATADW01. The sequence goes on from CAVTEU010000008.1 coordinate 96,361, forward strand.
GTCGACCCACGAGACGGCGATCAACGCCCTGGCCGCGGCGGGGATCACCGAAGGGTGCACCGCGGACCGGTTCTGCCCATTCCGACCCGGTCACCAGGGACCAGATGGCCAGCTTCCTTGCCGCTGGCTATCAACTCGCCGCGAGCAGCACCGATTTCTTCGACGACGACGACGGCAACCTCCACGAGGACGCCATCAACGCACTGGCCGCTTCGGGGATCACCGAAGGGTGTGACAGCGGTAGCTACTGCCCTCGCTCCGGTGTGGAGCGTGACCAGATGGCGAGCTTCCTAGGGAGAGCCGAAGGACTCACTGCGTCGAAGCCGCCCGTGCGCCGGATCGCCTGGCAGCTCTACCGTGCTGACGGGAGTTGTTCGCTCATGGTCAACGGAAAGGAGTTGTCCGAGGCGTCCTGCCTGTTCGGAGGATTGTCATGGTCGCCCGACGGTGAGCGGCTCGTCTTTCCCTTGGGCGACGATCTCTGGCTTATCGACCGCACCGGACACAACCTCACCCAGCTCACGTCGCAGCCGGGATTTGAGGGCTTCCCCGACTGGTCTCCCGACGGCTCGCGCATCGCCTTCATGCGCTGGGACGACGAAGACGACCTCGGCGATCTCTATCTGGTGGACGCCGACGGCGGCAACGAGATGCTGCTCAAGTCCGAGCACCCCGGACCGAGCAATCAGCATGCCCGATTGGTCACCGAGCGGAGGCCTCCTGGCGGTGAACGCCTTTCACATGCCGAGCGGCGAGGTAGGCATCGTCATAGTCGCTCTTCCTCAAGGCTTGACTGAACTTGTGATGGAGGGAGTAGGGGGGCCACCGGATTGGTCAGCCGAAGGGATAGTCTCGACCTACGTCGTCGGCGGGAAGACAGTAATCACCCGCTTCACCGTCTTCGAGGACGACCGCGTAGACCTCACCGACGCCAGCTTCAGTTCGTCCGATCCAGGGTGGTCGGCCAACGGAAATCAGGTGGTGTTCACCACCCATCTTCCCGGTTCCCCGGATGCCGGTATGCAGAACATCTGGATCATGAAGTCCAACGGGCGCCGGCAAGTTCCAGTACACCTACTACGAGCATGATTCGCCCAGGTTCCCCAGGTGGGCCCCTTAAGGCGCCGGCCTAGTCGGTCGGTGCCGCCTTCACCAGCCCGGCCAGGGTCCAGTAGACCTGCTCGCCGATCCCCTTCTCGTCCTCTTCGAGCAGGTTGGTCATCACCTTGAGCGTCCACTCCATCAACGGCTTGCTGTTGAGCCCGGCGTGCGCCAGCGTGCGCATCACCCGAGGGTTGCCGATCGCCTTGACGAAGATGCGCGCCATCTTGAAGTAGAGGCCGTACTCCTCGTCGAGGGACCGCTCGTACCGTGGCAGAAGGGTCAGGTCGTCGCGACGCAGCGCCTGTGAGATGTGATGTGCTGCCAGCCGTCCCGTCTCGTACCCGTAGGAGATCCCCTCGCCGTTCCACGGGTTTATCGCCCCGGCGGCGTCGCCCACTACCACCCAGTTCCGGCCAACCCGGGGACCGACCGAGAGCGACATCGAGAGCTTCCCACCGCGCGGCTCGCTGAGCTTGCTCTCCTCGCTGAGCTCCCAGTAGTCCGGTGCCGTCTCGACGTAGTCGCGCATCATGTCGGTGGTGTTGACCGACTTCCATCGTGAGAAGGTCGACAGAAGACCGACCCCTACGTTGACGGTGCCGTCGCCAAGCGGGAACACCCACCCGTACCCGGGCATGGTCGCCCCGGAGTCGTCGCGCAGGTCGAGTTGGCTCTCCATGAAACGGTCGTCGGAGCGTGGGCTGGCGTAATAGCCGCGAGCCGCCAGCCCCATTGGATAGTCGCGGCGCCGCTCGGTGCCGAGCACCCTGCCAAAGCGTGACAGCGAGCCGTCGGCGATCACGATCACCTGTGGATCGACCCTTTGGCGGTCACCGTTCTCGGCGAGGTCCACCCCGGCAAGCCGCCCGCCCACCATCACCGGTGTGGCTTCGGTGTGGTCGCGCACCTCGACCCCCTCCTTGGCCACCAGCAGAGCGACCTGGGCGTCGAGGTCGAGGCGCCGGATCACCCCTCCCCAATTGGGGAACCGTGAGTTTTCGGGCCACCGCAGTTCGACGAACCGCTCCCCGGCATAGGAGCGCAGCCCGTCGATGCGATGGAACTCGCCGACGGTGAAGTCGAAGCCCATCTCCTCCAATTGGAGGATCGCCCGTGGGGTGAGCCCATCCCCACAGGTCTTCTCGCGGGGATAGCCCTTCTTCTCGACCAGCATCACCTCGTGGCCGGCCCTGGCAAGCCAGAAGGCGGCGGCGCTTCCCGCCGGACCTCCACCGACCACCAGGACCTCGGGGTTGTTTGCCACGTTGGAGAGGCTAACGGCGCACGAGACTCACTGACTAGACAGGGCAGGCAGACAGGGCAGCCAGCCTCACCCGGGCGAGCGCCGCGCTCCAGAAGCCTGCCTGGCCGAGGTACTGGCCGACGATGACGATCCTCCGCTGAAAGATGGCGATGTCGTTGACCGATTGCTGCCCTTCGGGTGCGACGAACACATCGTCGGGGAGCACGGTCGCCTGCCACGTCTGCCCCCCGGGACCGGAGCGGAAGAGCACCGGTCGGTTGGCACCATCGATCTCGGCGGTGCCGATCGCGTAGAGGCGACCCTCCTTGTCGGCGTCGACCCCGAACAACCCGCCGTTGGCGCCGACGATCAGATCTGGATCCTCGACTCGGCGAAAGCGACGGCCGTCCTTGGTGATCCAGACCGCCGGGTTGGACTGCCTTCCCGAGACCTGACCGACCGCCACCACCGAACCCTGGCGCGGAACGCAGTCGAAAACCACCGAGCCGTCGGGGTGAAAGGTTCCGGGCGCTGCGCTCTCCGTCCACGTCCGCCCGTCCTGGCTGGTCCAGGCGATTGCCTGCGTCTCGTCGCCGCTAACCACTACGCCAAAAGCGACCCATCGGTCGCCCAGCGGACAGACCTTCTCGGCGCTCACCCACTGCTGGTAGCTGGGACCGCTGGCCCGCTGCCAGGCCCCCGGCTGTGCCGCGAACCAGAAGCGGGGGTTGAAGCTGTCGCCACCCGTGCCCTCGTGACCGACGGCCACCGCCAGGTTCCCCCCGGCCACAGCGAGCATCCTCGTCGTGTTCGGGGATGCCGTTTGCTCCGTCGGCGGCTGCTCGGACCAGGGCCCGGTGCCCGAGCGCGACCAGGTGATCGGGTTGACCTGGTCGGCAGCTATGAAGAGCGTGGTGAATACGTCGTAGCCGACAACGACCTGACGCCCCTTGTGGGGGGCGGCGGCGCTGAGGGTCGCGTCGTCAAACTGAGCATCGCTGGTGAGCCTTGTGTGCCTGCCGTCATTGCTCACCCAAACCAGCCCGCCGAGGCTGACCGGTGCCGGGTCGGCATCCTCCTGTCCTCCTACGACGACCAACTGGCCCTGGGCGACGTCGGCGGTCGAGGCGTACCGGGTCGGCGTTCTCTTTGGCAGCGCCTCGCTGATCACCTCGCCGCTGGTCTGTCCCTCGGCGGCCACCAATGCTGGTCGGGTCGGGTCCGAGGAAGCAACCAGCGCTCTCGACCCGGCGGAGGCGAGGAGATTGACCGCCGGTCCTGCCGGATCGGAGAGCCCGAACGGCAGAATCACCTCATTCCAGGATGTCCCGTCGCTCGAGCGGAGCAGCACGTAGACGGCATCTATGTAGGCGGTAGCCCACCACTCGCCCCCATCGCCGCTCAGCGACTCGAAGGACTCGCCGTAGCTGTTGTACAGAGTCCTGCCCGAGGTGCTGATCGAGGGGGACTGGACGACCCACTCGCCCCCGGCCAACCGCCACACCGTCGGGCTGTAGCCGTTCGATCCGAGGGTTCCGCCGACCGCCAGCGCTACCCCCGAGTCGGTGGCGACGCCGGTGACGACGTGCCCGTTGCCGGCAAGAGCCTCGGTTTGCCAGCGGCCGCCATAGGGCTTGCGCCAGATGGTGCCGCGGCGCCGGCCGCCGGCCTGGACCGTGCCGGCCACCAGGATCCCCCCGTCGCCGAGCGCTGCGCTGGAGACCTGGGCGGCGGGTGCGGAGGCAAGAGCGCGCTCGAGACCACGGTCGTGCCCCCAGTCGCGGCCATCACGGCTGCGGAGAACCACCCACGGGTCACTGTTCGGATCGGTCGTCGTCCCGAGGACGATGAACCCACCGGGCCCGCCGGCCGCCTCGGAAAGCCGAAGCCCGCCGGGCACCCGGAGGACCGCTGCCGTCACCCTCTTCAACGCTCCGCCACCGCGGCGCACAAAGAGGAGACCGGCGCCATCCGCCCCCGACCCCGCCTGACCAGCAGCAACCAGCACGTTGCCTCTGGAGGCGACGGCGAAGAGGCGGCCGCCATTTGGCGTTTTGAGCACCGCTCGCCGCCACGAGCTGCCGTTCGGGGCACTCCAAACCGTCGGGTGCGGTTTGAGGCTCCGGCCGTAGGTCGACCCGGCGGCTACCCAGCCACCGTTGGGGAGGGTCGCGACGTCGGCGTACCACCCCCCGGGTGTGCCTGCGGTCAGATTGGGCGCCTGGGAGCGAACCCAACGTAGCGATGGTTCTGGTTTGGCACCGGATCCTCCATCAGCTTCGGTTGTCGTCGTGCGTCTGCCACCACCGGTGGTTGGTGACGCCGCTTGCGCGGAGGTCGTCGACCGGTCGCCATGGGTTGTGCCCGAGGTCTCCTGAGGAGGCTCTGTCGAGCTCTGGCCGCCTGTGGTCGGCTGGCTGCATGCGGAGACAATCAGGGCGATGCAGAACACCCTCGTCCAACGGTGGACACTCACACCAGCTCCCAACGGTCGCCGCGCCCGCAGGGTACCAGCCGACCCCACCGTCACCCATGCACTCCCGGCGGAGCGCTGGTTGCGACCATCTAACGTGCTGATTTCGATGCGTCGTCCCATCCCGCGGGCCACCGTGGCCCGGTTTCCTCTCTACCTCCAGGCGCTTGGGAGCCTCGGCACGGACGAGCCCACCGTCTCCTCGGAGCGGGTCGGGACGCTCACCAACGTGACCGCAGCCAAGGTACGCAAGGACCTCTCCTACCTCGGGTCGCAGGGGGTTCGTGGCGTCGGTTACGACGTCGAGCACCTCCGCGGCAGGATCGAGCGCGAGCTGGGGCTCACCCACGACTACCCGGTCCTCATCGTCGGAGTAGGCAACCTGGGCTCGGCCCTCGCCAACTACAAGGGGTTCGCCGAGCGCGGGTTCTTCATCGCCGGGCTGTACGACGCCGACCGCCAAAAGGTCGGTCGTCGGGTCGATGGACTCCGCATCCGCCACATCGACCAGTTGGAGGAGGATGCCACAAGGCTTGGCATCGCCATAGGGATCATCGCCACCCCAGGCGCCGCCGCCCAGGATGTGGCGGAGCGTTTGGAGCGCGCCGGGGTCCGCTCGATCCTCAACTTCGCCCCCGCCACCATCCGGGTCGCTCCACCAGTAGTGGTCCGCTCGGTGGACCTGTCAACGGAACTGCAGATATTGAGCTACTACTTGAGCAGGGAGTGAGACCGCACGGCGGCAAGCCGCCGTGCATTGTTTCACGAGCGGCCTTCGGCCGCGCTCACCGATGCTGGTCGGGCTCGGCAAGCCGGCCCGACCAGGTCGAGGGGGGCTGACGGAGTCGCCCCCCTCGAGCACCCCGCACCGACCAGTTGAAGGTCTGCCGTCTGCCGTCTGCCAGCACTGGCGCCGCTCAGGCGCCCCGTTCCTGGTTCTGCTCGAACCTCGACAAGGCCGTGAGGAACATGGCGAAGAGGATTCCTGAGGCGAGCATGTAGGCCATCGGGATGATCCGGATCTCGAAGGCGTTGAGACCCTCGATGTCCACCGGACGAGGGCCGCGGGGGGCGTAGAGCACGAAGAGAAGGCTGTTGATGGTGATCCACCCGAAGGTCGCCGTCCCGGTGAGGAGGAAGGCGAGCCGGCTCCCCACGTTGGTGTAGAGCAACAGATAGACGGCGCCGAGGAAGACGACGATGGCCACGAGCACCAAGATCACCCCGGTGACGGTGAGGTTGGCCGAGAGGATGCTCCGGAAGAGCTCGCGCATCTCTACCTCCCAGTGAGCGTCGGGCCGCGCAGGTAGCGGGTGATCAACTCGATGTCCGCCTGTTGGAGCACTTGGCCGAATCCGGGCATCCGGCCGGTGCCCATCCCGTTGACGCCATATCCGATGTTGGGCTCCGACCCGGCGAGGATGAAGTCGATCATGTCGACCTCGTCGATGAACTGGACATTGGGCCTGTTGTTCCACAGAGCCGGGCCGAGCCCACCGGCGCCCACTTCCAGCGTGAAGGCGACACCGGCCGACCAGTCCGAAGTGTGGCAGCGGGCGCAGTAGGCGTTGAAAAGGCCGACGGCCCTCGATGCCATCTCCACGTCGCCTTCAAAGGTGGCCTCCGCTACCGCCTCGATGTCCACTTCCCACGCCTTCACCTCTTGGGAGTTGAGCAGGAAGTCGAGGCCCTGTTGAACCTGCGGAACCAGCCTCTCCTGGTTGGCGGCAGACACGCCGAGCGAGGTGGCAAGCGACTGGAGGGCGCTCACCGCCTGGCGGGCAACGACGATGTCCGGCTGGGAGCCATCGGTCTGTGGGTTCTGGGGGTCAAGCTGAATGGCGGGAAGCTCGGTCGGCTCCAGTTGCTGCTGAGCCTGCGCCAGCAGCGACGAGATGCTGTCCTCCGCTTCGTCGGAGAGCCCGTCGCCATCGAGATCCTCACCATCGCCGGCACCCTCGAGTGCGCCGGCGGCGTCCTCGGCCAACAGACGCAGCGACGGTGCTCCTTCGGCCACCTGCTCGAGAGATGTCACCATCGCCTCTGCGGTCTCGGCATCCGGCGTTCCCTCCACGGACTCGGGACTCTCGGGATCGAGAGTCTCGACGACGAGCCCCTCGGGAGTGAGAGCCGCCCTGGTCTCAGCGACGATCTGGGTGAGCTCGGTCTCGGAGGTGTCGGACAGACCGTCGCCGTCGGCATCCACGCCCTCGCCACCGGTCTCGGCCAACTCGGCGGCGCGGGTGGCCGCCTCGAGCGCCACCGGCGCCTGATCTGGCGCAGCCTCGACGTCGGCGAGGAGCTGCTCCTGGTCGACGATCGCCTGCTCGACACTGCGGTCGGCCTGGTTGAGCCGCTGCAGCTGGAGGTCCACTGCGGGGTCGATCTTGGCCAGCGCTCCCTGCTGGTCGATCTGTTGGGTCCGCAGATAGTTGATCACGTCGGAGACCTGCTGCTCGTCGAGCGGTCCCCCTCCGTCGGTCCCCCAGGCGGGCATGGGCGTGTTGGCCCGGCCGTAGACGATCCAGTACCGGATCTCGTCATCTGTGTAGCGGAAGAAAACATCGTTGAGGGCCGGAGCAGCCCAATTGACGTTGATCCCGCTCCTCTTCTCCACGTAGCTGGCGCCGCCTCCACTCCAATCGGTTCCGTGACAATCGGTGCAGCCGACCGAGGCCACCACCTCGGCGCCCCGTTCGAGCGACTCCTCGTCGAACTGCTCGACGAAGCCGGCCTGCCTGTCCTGCTCGCCCAGGTAGTAGATGGGGAGATAGAAGGCGAGGAAACCGGTGAGAACCACGGCGGCGGCCTGCACCTTCTCCAGCCGCTTGCTCTCCAGTTCGTCGTCGGTCTTGCCGGGCGCCACGTTGCGCGGCACCCCTTCGCTGCCCCGGTTGCGGATGCTGGACGCTACGAGGAAGGCGAGCCAGCCCACCACGAGCACAGCCACCACCGCGATGACGACGGTGGCGGTCAACAGACCTCCATCAGGATGGCGCCCACTACTCCTCCGCGGGGACTTCCTCGGTGACGATGCCGATGCAAGACGGACCCTGGGGATACTCGACCACCCGATCGGTGGCCCGGGCGGTCTCCACGATGGTGCCGGTCTTGATGACCAGGTTGCCGTCGATCACCTCGACGCCGAATCGGTCGAGGTTGCGCGGTGCCGGACCGGCGAAGTACTCGCCGACCGCGTCGTACTTCGATCCGTGGCAGGGGCACTCGAATCCCTGCGATGGCTGGCACCAGGGGACCCGGCACCCCAGATGGACGCACCGCTGGTACAGGGCGATGAGCCCTTCGGCGGCTGTGTCGGTGTCGGCGAACTGCGACCGCGCCAACTCCTCTTCGGAGATCGGCAGGATGTAGGCGCGCGCCGACGGGATGAACACCGGGGTGACCGACCCATCGGGTTGGACCAACTCGGTCGTCAGGTCCTCGACTGAACCCGCCACGACGTCGCTGCCAAAGCCACCCGAGATCTTGGGCCACACCATCGCCAGCATCGAGACGCCGAGGATCGCCGAGAAGGCGCCGAAGGTGGCGGTCAACGCCCGGTTGAAGAACTGACGGCGTGTCACCCCCATCTCCTCGGGCGAGACCTCTTCGAGCAGCTCCTCCTCGACGACCCGGAGCGGCCCGGGCTCGACGGGTTGCGGTACCGCGCGGCTCCGGCTCGGGGGCGGCTGCTTCCTCCTCTGCCTCGGCCTCGGGAGCGCCCACCGTCACCAACGCCAGCGGTCGATCGGTGCGGTCTGCCGCGACCGTCTCCCTGCTCACGGTGCGTTTCCATGCCTGCTGGGCATCCTTCGACCCGCGACGGGCTGCGATGGCGAAGGCACCGACGGCGGCGGCGATGCAGACCACGGCGATGGCGAGCAGGAGCAATTGGAGAGTCGTCATTCGAACGAGATCCAGTCCTTGAGGTCATCGAAGAAGATCCCGTCGGACCACGGATAGGAGAAGTTGAACCCCTGGCCGCGGAAAAGGACTCCCATGATGGTGAGCGTGGAGGCCCCGGCGAGGAAGAAGGTGAACATCAGGATGGCGAACTTGCGATCGGACGGCTTGGTCGACGGGTTCCGGTCGAAGTAGGGGATCGCCATCAGCCCGATGAGCCCGAACGTCGGCACCAGGACCCCCGCCACCTGCGGGTCGAAGTAGGACAACAACTCCTGGAGCCCAAGGAAGTACCAGGGTGCCTTTGATGGGTTCGGCGTCTCGTTGAAGTTCGCCGCCTCGAGCAGCGGCGCCTGGAGGATCACCGAGAGCACCACGGTGAACGCGGTCATCGCCAGCAGGCTGGCGAACTCGGCGATCATCAGATGGGGCCAGGTGTTGACCTTGTCGGTCGGCTCGGTCTTGACCTGCTGGATCGCCTTTGCCTTGACCACGGTGAGCAGCCGTTGGGTGCGCACACCCTCGGGGACGCCGGTGGGTGCCGCCACCGGTCGGGTGGCGACGGCTGCGGCCACCCGTCCGGCACCCGCCGCGAACGGGCACGGGCTCTTCGTCGCCGGCTCCTCCATCGGGTGCACCGGCACCATCGCCCGGAGGGGGCGGTGTCGATGACCCAGATCCATCTCCCCCAGCAACCGGCTGCACTTCGACCGCCGGCTCCGCCAGTTTCTGCTTCGGCCGCCGGCTCCTCTTGCTCGGCTTCGGCTGCGGTCTGCTCTTCCTCCACCTCTGCCGCCGGTTCCGGCTTGGTCGGCCTCCGCTGCTGGCTCCTCCTGCTCGACCTCCGCCGAGGGTTCAACCTGGTCGGCTTCAGCCGCAGGCTCCTCCTGCTCGGCTTCAGCCGCGGGTTCAACCTGGTCGGCTTCGGCCGCGGGAACCTCTTCCGCGGGCTCGGCTGCCGTCTGCCGTCCGCCGTCCGCCGTCTCTTCCGATGCTTGCCGTCTCTTCCGATGCCGTCTCCTCCGAGGCCGTCACTTCCTGAGGAGGCGCCTCGCCACGCATCTCGGCGAGCACCTGCTCTACCGGGATGCCGAGCGCCTTGGCCTTCGCTTCGGCCGACCGCCGCAACAGGCTCTCGGGGATCTCAGGCATGGTGGCTCCTCATAGCGGTCCCGAGACCCCGCCGTCCTTCCGGACCCGCCAGAAGTGGACGGCCATGAAGATCACGATGATGAAGGGGAGGAAGAGGACGTGGAGCACGTACCACCTGAGCAGGGTGTTGGCGGTGACCTCGGCACCCCCGAGCAGGGCGAACTTCACCTGTGCCCCGAACACCGGGACGAACCCGGCCATGTTGGTCCCCACCGTCACCGCCCAGAGCGCCAACTGGTCCCAAGGGAGGAGGTACCCGGTGAACGAGAGGAGAAGCGTCAGCAGCAGCAGCACCACACCAACGATCCAGTTGAACTCGCGGGGAGGCTTGTAGGCGCCGTGATAGAAGACCCGGCTCATGTGGAGGAACACGGTGAGCACCATGAGGTGCGCCCCCCAGCGGTGCATGTTCCTCACCAGCGATCCGAAGGCGACGCTGGTGGAGAGCGCCTGGGCATCGGCGTATGCCTGGGTGGCGGTAGGCGTGTAATAGAACATCAGGAAGATCCCGGTGATGGTCAGCAGGATGAACAGGAAGAAGCTGAGCCCACCCAGACACAGCGTGTACGAGAGCCGGACCCCGTGCCGCTTCACCTTCACCGGGTGGAGGTGGTAGAGCACGTTGTTCATGATCACGTACGAGCGGTTGCGCGGCGTGTCGGTGTAACCCTGCTTGAAGGGCGACCCGGGCCTGAACACCGACTCCCAGAGCGACGAGGTGCGCATCTTCTCGCCCGCCTCGCCCATTCGCTCGCGGAGCCTCAACCCCCCGTTGCCGTTGCCGTTGCCGCTGCCATTTCCGTTCGCCATTACCACCTAACCCCATAGGTGTAACCGTTCTTGAAGTCTCGCTGCCCGGTGTCGACCTCCCATGGGACGAGGCCCGCCTCGGCAGCCTGCTCCGCCAATGACCCTTCGAACTTTCCAAGGGTGATCACGTTGGTCGGGCAGCGATCGACACAGAGGGCGCATCTGGTGCACTCGTCTTCGTCAACGACGAAGAATCCGTAGTTGGTGCCGTCTTCTCTGGGGTCGGACACCCCGACGGCCTCGCTGATCGCTTCGAGCGACAGGTAGTGGATGCACTTCCACGGGCAGATGTCGACGCAGCCCTCGCAGAGGATGCACTCCGACTGATCGATGTGGAGGAATTGCTTGGGGCGCAGCTTGTCCTTGAAGTAGTCGACCTCCACCAGACCCAGCTGATAGTCGTCCCGGAACGGAGGGGTCTCGTCGACAACGCCGCGTGGCATCAGTCCTCCACCCGGATCAACGGCCTGCCGTATGGGGAAGTGCGCACCTTGGGCTCCTCACCACCAGGGGGAGTCTTGCCCCAATCCTGGAGCATGTAGGCGGCCACGATCCACGCTGCGAAGACAACCACGTAGTAGCCCCCGGAAATGGCGTCCTTGATCGCCCCAAAGCTGATCGCTACTTCGTTGCCCAGCACCAGCCACGGGGGGATGGTGAATGCGATGTTTTGACTGGTCCAACCGAGCGGGCCCTGGCTGAGGTTGAGCCACTCGGAGGGGACAACACCGAAGAGGAATACGAACTCGATCCAGGCGATAAAGGCGCCGAAGGCGGTGCGGGCCCAGGTGAGCGGTTGGTTGGCGACCCAGATCATGGCGGCACCGAACAGCATCATCTGCGTCCCGGCGAAGGCGATCAGCTGGCCGGCGGTGAACCACGGCCACCCACGGGGGATGAACTCGAAGATCCCACGATCGACCTCGGGTGGGAGGAGGGCGAAATGGGCTATCAGGACCCCCACCACGATCGCTGGGATACCGAGGAGCAACGCGGTCCAGCCGAGCCTCAAGCGCTGCGACTCGTCCAGCCGGCTCAGTCGGGCGATCACCTCAGGTCCTCTGCTCCTTCCCTGACGGCAGCCGGTTTGAGCCGCCGTACCGGTACGGCCCCATCCTTGCACACGCTGGTAAAACGCGAGGAATCGCGCCGTCCCGGCGACTCCACCAGAACACCGACCCTCTTCAGGTCGTACCCGGCTCGTTATCCTCCGGCGACCCACAGATTTAGGCATGGAGGGACCGGCATGACCGAAGACCAGGACTCCGCCGCCCGCCTCCATCTATTCGCCTCGGTCGCCTTCTCCGTGGTCGCCGGCCTACTCCTGGTTGCTCTCTACCTCGCCCTGCGTTTCCCCGATGTTGTCGGCCAGCTCCCCCAGCTCACCTACGGGCGGCTGAAACCGATGATGCTCACTACAGCGGTGCTCGGCTGGTTGACGCTGGCGGGAATCGGTGCTGTCTACTACCTGCTCCCCCGGCTCACCGGGGCGCCGATGTGGGGGGAGCGCATCGCCCGGCTCAACCTGATGGCAGCGGTCCCCATCTATGCAGCAGCCTCACTCTCACCCATGTTCGGACTCTCCTCGGGCCAGGACCTGCTCGAGGTTCCGTGGTACCTCGACATCTTGATATTGGGGACGCTGGCGGTCCCCCTGGGGATCACCATCCAGACAATCCGGCGCCGCACCGAAGAGGGCCTCTACGTCTCGCTCTGGTACGTGGTGGCTGGGGTCACCGCTGCATTCGGGCTCTGGCTGGTGGGGAACCTCCCCGGCGTGATCGGGGACTTGCCCGGGCTGGGAGGGATATCAACCGCCCTGCAGAGGGTGATCTTCTCCTCCGGGTTCCTGACACTTTGGGTGGTGGGGATCGGGATCGGCGCCGCCTACTACCTGCTCCCCAAGGAGACGGGGAACCCCCTGTTCAGCCGGGGTCTGGCGGCAGCGGGATTCTGGTCGGTGGTCCTGGCGGCTCTGTGGGCGGCTCCATCTGCCTTGACCCATACCCCGATCCCGGGGTGGACCCAGACGGTTGCGGCGGTCATGGCGCTCGGGCTCGTGATCCCGGCGCTGGCTGTGGCCACCAACTTCGCCGGGACGCTCCACGGAAGGTGGGACACATTCACCACGTCGCTCCCTGTCCGGTTTGCGGTCGCCGCCACCTCCTTTCTGGTACTGGTGACACTCGGCTCCGCAGGGAGGGGGTTCCCATCGGTAGCGACCGTGCTCGGGTTCACCCCAACCTCGGACGCAGTACTGATCGTCACCATCTTCGGGGTGGCCGGCCTCTTCTCCGCCGCCTTCACCTATCACGCCATACCCCGGATCGCCGGAAGGCATGTGTTCAGCGAATACTCCGGGCGGCTTCACCTGCGCATGGCGTCGCTGGGTAGCGCCGCCCTCGGGATCCTGCTGTGGGTGACCGGGACCGTGACGGGATACACCTGGGTCGGAGCCGCCCGTACCGGCTCGTTCATCGCTGCCGGGGAAGGCTGGTCGGAGGTGGAGAGCTCCACCCTTGTCTTCACCAGCCTGTTGCCGTTGGCGGCCCTGGTCGTCGCGGTCGGGCTGATGGCATTCGGGTACAACGTGTTCCGGTCGTACACCTCGGGGGAGACAGTGCCCCAGGAGGTACTGGTGCCATCTGGGACCGAAAATGGCTGACGCAGAACTCCTCTCCCAGGCTGCGACGGCGCTAGGGGTCCCAGAGCCCATCGTGGAACGCTCGGCGGCGGCGCGGGCAACCGCCAACGGTGTGGACGTCGACGAGGTGCTCAGGGCGTGGGCCGGAGGCGGCAGCGTGGCTGCTGGGAGCGCGGCCCCGGTCGAGGAGCCGGCGGCGGCGCCTGAAGCCGAGACGGCGGAAGCCGAGACGGAAGATGAAGAGACGGCAGACGGCAGACGGCAGACGGCAGCCGAACCAGGAACAGTCGAGACACCGGCGGCTGCAGCTGTGGCGGTGCCCGCCGGCTGCGGCGGCAACGGTGGTGGTGGAGCGATCGCGTGTCGTGCCTGTCCTCGAAGGGCGTCGGGAGAGCCACTGGAAGCTGATCCTGGGCGTGGTCGGGTTGCTGATGCTCGGCCTGCTCGGCGCTTGGGTGCTCCCCTCTATCGAAACGCTCGATGACCTCGGAGCGCCCCCTGCCCTCACCGCGCTCGGGGCCGAGGGTCGTCGCATCTACCTGCGCGAGGGCTGTCAGTCCTGTCATACCCAGGTGGTGAGGCCGATCGTCACCGACGCCGGCCTTGGGCCCGGTCTCCAACGCCGGATCGGTCGGCGGGTTCCCCGGAGACACGATCGGGTCGGTCCGCTACGGGCCAGACCTCACCCATTTCGGGAGCCGCGAGGGTGTCGACCTGGCCTCGGTGACGGCATATCTCCTCGACCCGCAATCGGTCCGCCCGGAAAGCCTGATGCCGCCAATCGACTACCTCGACGACGCCGAGCTAGAGGCTCTGGCCCAGTTCCTGGTCGAGTCGAAGTGACCCATAGGATCGCCAAGGATGCTGCTGTGAGCGACGATCAGCTGGCGGCGGCAGCAGCAGCGCTCAACGCCCCGGAGGCCATCGTCAAGCGCTCCGCCGAGGCCAGAGCCAATGCCGACGGGATTCCCGTGGAGCAGGTGCTGGCGGCATGGGCCGGTGGCGAGAGCACAGCAGCCCCAGAGCCGGCGCCTCAGGAAACGGCACCACAAGAGAAGCCGCCGGACGAGATGGCAGAGACGGCGGACGGCGGACGGCAGACGGCAGCCGAACCAACTGCCGAGACAGCAGCAGAGGCACCAGCAACGGAGGCACCAAGCAGCGGTGCCGGCGGTCCCGGCGGTTCCGGCTGCTGCAGCGGTCGCCGAGGTGCCCGATTTGCCGCCGGCACCGGAGACGGTCTCGCCGGCTGCGGCGATGGAGTACCCCGAGGTGGTGACGGTCCCCACCGTCGGGATCAAGGAGCGGACCGGGAGCGGGGTCCCCGGGTGGCTCACCAGCGTCTTCGTGGCCGTCCCGCTCTTCGCCCTCTTCTATCTCATCTCCAATGCCAGCGGTGTCGAATGCGGCCAGGGCGGTGCTCTTGCGGTGGACCCGATTTCTGGAGAGTTGGTCAACTGCGACGGGACGCCATACGAGGGGTCGGGCGCCGGTGGCGGGGCGGGTGGAGACTTTCTCGGCGTAGGGCGAACAGGTATTCATGGACGTCGCCGCCTGCCAGAGCTGCCACGGAGACCAAGGTCAGGGCGGTGTTGGACCGCCACTCGCCGGTGGCGCCGTGCTCACCACCTTCGGGAGCTGCGAGGACCATTTGACCTGGGTACGGCTGGGAACCCAGGGCTGGGCGGCCGACGTCGGCGACACTTACGGCGACAGCAACAAACCGGTGGGCGGTGGCGGGACCATGCCCGGATTCTCCACCCTCAGCGACGAGCAGCTCCGGTCGGTCGTCTATTTCGAGCGGGTCAGGTTCGGGGGAGCCAACCCCGAGGAGGCGCTGACAGATTGCGGTCTTGGCGAACCGGCGGCAGGTGATGGTGGGGGCGGTGAGGGGTGAAGGTGGGGGCGGCGAGGGCGGGGAGCCCACCGGGACCACCGTGGGCGGCGGCGGTGGGGCAACCGAGACCACGGTGGCCGAGGGCGGTACGGCCACCACAGTGGCGCCCTAGCGCGACCGGGGACCCAGCTTGCGCCCCGCCACGACTTTCGTGATCCTCGCCTTGCTGGTCGTCATCGCCATCGGCGGGGCGATCATCGCCGTCCAGCTCCTCAGCCGCTGAACGACACCACGGTCGAGACGACAAGCCCGAGGTCGCGATCCGCCCGACCACCACGCACCGCCAGCGCGACCAATCCATATGAATCGACGTGGAGCAGTTCCTCGCCGTCCCCGACGTCGGCGTAGGCCGCGACCCACGGCACCTCGTGCTCCGCCCCGTGGAACCGCACGGTTACAAGGGACCCGGGTCTCAAGCCCGATATCGGCCAGATCCTCGGGGGAGACGTTGGTCTGCACGTTCCCGAAAGTGTCGACCCACCATGCCTCGCCGCGGACCGCGCCACCCTCGCGTTCTGGCAGCGGCAGCAGCAGCGGAGTGAGAGATCCCGGGTCGATGTCCGGCCCGAGGTCGTCTAGGCGGGCTTCACCCGAGGCGATCAGCGCCGCAGCGGGTGCAAACCGATCCCTCCCTTCGAAGGTGGCTCCGGTGGATGGGATGACCAACTCAGGGTTCTCGATCGAAACCACTCGATGGGCGCCCTCGACGATCGCCACGGCGGGTGACAGCAACCCGTTGTCCGGCCCGACGAAGTGACCCCATGATGTCTCGGCGGCTATCGCTCTCCGTGGCGTGCCCACGCCGGGATCGACGATGGCGAGGGCGACCCCGTCAGGGAGATATTGGATCGCCCTCATCAGGGTGAGAGCGCCCGATCGCACATCACCGGCCGGGACGCCGTGGGTGATGTCGATGACCTTGACCTCAGGCGCCAGCTTGGCAATGACGCCGTGGACCACACCGACGAACTCGTCGTCGCGCCCGTAGTCGGACAGGAAGGAGAGTGGACGGACCACGAGGCATGACGTTACAGCCCGCACTTGGGCGGCCTTCACGACCTTGCCCGGTCGGGGTACCACAGGGGGTGGCCGTACACTGGCTCGGCGGTGACCGACCCGGCCCACATCGATCTCGCTCGCCGGCTGGCCGAAGCCGGAGGCGCGGTGATGGTCATGGGAGCGATGGACACCGGGAAATCCACGCTTTCCCGCCTCATCATCTCCGCCGGGATCGAGCAGGGGAGATTGGTTGCCTACGTCGACGCCGACGTCGGGCAGAGCACGGTTGGCCCTCCGACATGCGCCGGGCTCAAGTGGCTTCGCGAGCCATCCGACCTCGACGCCATCGATCGTGCCGACGAGCTCCAGTTCGTCGGATCCACCACCCCCGAGCGGCTGGTCCTCCCCCATGTCGTGGCGACCTCCGCCCTGGTCACCCTGGCAAGGGAGCGCGCCGACCTGGTCGTCATCGACACCACGGGAACGGTGTCGGGGGTAATCGGCGAGACGCTCAAGTACTACAAGACCGAGCTATGCCGCCCCGACAAGGTTGTGGCGCTGCAACGGGGCACCGAGATGGAGCCGATCGTCGGGATGCTCCGGCGATTCTTCTCGGCCGAGGTGATCGTCTCCGGCGTCGATCCCGAGGTGCTCCCGGTGTCACCCGACCAGCGGGCGGCACAGCGCACCGTCCGGCTGGCCGACGCCTTCGCCCCGCCGCTCGAGCGCTGGAGGGTGCGTCCCACCGTCTTCGCCCCCACCCTCCCTGCTGGTCTGGACCTCTCGCGACTCCACGGTGTCCTCGTCGGGGTCCAGGACGGAACCGGGCGCTGTCTCGGGCTTGGCGTCCTCGAATTCTCCGAGGACGTGCTGCGCGTGATCACCAACGTCGGCGGCGGAATGCAGGGCCTGCGTCTCGGGTCGCTCCGGGTAGACCTCTCCGACTTCACCACCAAGCAGGTCAATCTCCAGGAGATGATTTTCGGGTTGGAGAGCTAGAGGCCGGCGGACGGCAGACGGCCGACGGCAGACGGCAGACGGCGGACCAATCCGAGACGGAAGACGGAAGACGGAAGACGGAAGGGAAGACGCGGCACGGCCGAGAGTGCCTGGTCGCCCGAGGAGCCGGCTTGCCGCGCCGACAATCCGGCGACGTCGCGGCTCGCGGATGGCGCCGGCTCCGTAGGGGGGCTTGCCCCCCTCCCGCGCGATCACCCGAGGAACCTCCCCGGATCGTTCCCCGCACTTCCCCTTACAGGGCTGCGGCCCGGTTCAGCACCTCGGGTGTCGCACGGCGACCATACGAAGTGGTCCTAGGAGCGTCAAGGGGTCCGTCAGGGGTCAAAATCGGGCTGGACGTCGCTACGTTGTTGGGTATAAGTGGGCTCTATTGAGGTCGTTTCTGGCGCCGGGAGCGGGCTAATCCACAAATCCACAGCTATCCACAGCACCTTGTTCACAGCCCGCTGTGGACCACTTTCTATGGCGAGTTTTCGCGCTCGGGTCGAGCCAGCCAGGCGGCCAGCATGGAGCGGAAAGACACCTCGATCATCTCGTAGATCTCACCGAGCAGGAGGTCCAACTCCCCGGCGGTGACCCTCTCCAGCGGGCAGCCGGCCGCGGAGGACTACTGCCCCCTCGCGGTCGACGGCGAAGTGGATCCGCCAGGCGGTGGCATTGCGGACCAGGCATTGGCGATGCACCTCGCTCGGATCCGACTCGGGCGCCGGGAGAACGTACGCCTCGCACCTCAGGCTGCGCTGCCCGATCTCCCACCATACGGTGGTGGCGTCGCGCACCGTCTGCTTCATCCGCACCGCCCAGCGTCGCATGGCGGACTCGTCACCTGGCGCCGAACCGCTGACCTCCTCGACGTGCACGACGTCCGACTCGGGATCCTCGAGCCAGCGGCGAAAGGCCGCTTCGAGAATCTCGCCGGCCTCAGGCCGTGATCCCGGCATACAGCTCGAGAAGCCGCTGCGCCGTCGCCTCCCAGGAGAACCGCTCGGAAACCTCGATCGCACCCTTGGAGAGCCTGCTGGCCAGTTCGTGGTCGGTGAGCACGTCGATGACGTGCTCGGCGTACTGCTCCGGGTCCCAGCTGTCTATGAGGTAGCCGGACTCGCCGTCCTCGACTGCGTAGGCAAGCCCGCCGGCGCTGGACGCAACCACCGGTATCCCGCAAGCCTGCGCCTCGGCCGCCACCAGCCCGAACGTCTCGGTGCGCGACGGAAAGAGGAGCACGTCGGCGGCCTGGTAGACGGCGGGGAGGTCGTGGTGGGGCAGCGGCTCCCACCAGTCGATTACCGCGTCGAGGCCGGCGGCGGCCACCTTTGCCCGCAACCGTTCCATCTCGGCGCCACCCTCGTCGCCGCTGGGCCCGCCGACGACGACCATCCGCGCCGAGGGCACCACCCGGCGCACGAGGCGGAAGGCGTCGATGGCCACATCGATTCCCTTGAGCGGTTGGATCCGACCGACGAAGAGGACCGTCGGCTGGTCGGGAATACCGAGATGCTCCCGGGCGGCGGCCCGGTCGCCCGGGCAGAACCGGTCGTGGTCGACACCCGGCGGCGATGTGCACAGCCGTCCCGGGTCGGCGCCGTAGTGGAGCATCAGATCCTCGGCCTCGAACGGGGTCGAGGCGATCACACAATCGGAGAGGGCGATCACTTCGTGCTCGGCGGCGATGCGGAGGAGGCTCTCGGGCGGCTGGTCGGCCCGCCGTGCCGCGTCCTTGACCCGACCGAGGGTGTGGAAAGAGTTGGCCAGCGGGATGCCAAGACCCCGCTTGACCAGGATCCCCGCCCACCCGGAGAGCCAGTAGTGCGAGTGCACCAGGTCGTACCTCGCACCGGCTGCTTCTGCCCACGACACCACACCGCCGGCGAATTCGCCGACCAGTCCTGGCTGCTCGGCAGTGGGCATCGGCTCGGCGGGCCCGGCGTCGATGTGGATCACCCGGTAGCCGTCGGCGGTCTCGACGACCGTGGGCAGCGAAGGATCGGCCCGCCTGGTGAACACGTCCACCTCGACGCCTCTCCCGGCCATCGTTGCCGAAAGCTCGTCGAGGTAGACGTTCATCCCACCGGCATCACCCTGGCCCGGCATGAGCAACGGCGAGGTGTGCATCGACAGATAGGCGACCCGTTCGATCATCGGATCGCCCGCAACTCGTAGAGGGGGCGTTGCTCGGCGCCCAGCCGGAACTTGTACCCCTCATTTCCCTTGAGGAAGTCGAACACCGTCCTGCCGTCCTCGATCGCCCGGTGGACCAGACACCACAACAGCATCACCCCTGGGGATGCCGCCGCATCATCGGGCTCGTACGCCGAGTTGTACAGGTAGTAGGCGTCCTCGTCCTCGAACGAGAAGGCTCCCGCAACCGGCCGACCGCCGGCGGTGAGTAGGTCGACCTGGAACCCGGCACCGGCCAGGTCCCCAAAGAACTCGGTCATCGCATCGTCGAGAAACCTGCCCTTGGCGCCGGCAGCGCGCCGGTGGAGTTCGACGAAGGCGTCGAACCCGGGCCCCTGCCGAGGTGGCGCTCCAGCGTTGCCGGGCCCAGCGTCGCCTCGAACCTGCGCACCTTGCGGCGCAACTCGTGTCTCTCCTTCTTCCCGAGTTGCCCGAGCCACGTCTCGGGATCGGCGGGGAGGGCGAGCACCGCAGCGACGGTGTGCTCGCGACGGCTCCGAATCCATCCCCACCTCGGCCATCGCCTTGGAGAGCGGGGCGGCCGCCTCTTCGGGGAGCGAGTCGAACAAGATCTCGGTCCCGGATGGCATCTCGTCGAGCGCCGCCGCCATGGCGGTGGCGACCGCCGTCGGATCGCCCATCGGGCTGCGGTAGTCGACCAGGTCGGCGTGGCCGACAAAGCTCACCAGCGGCGAACCCGGTTCGCGGCGGTGCAACTGGAGCGGGACCAGGGCGTCGTCGGATTGGACGGGCATGGCGACGTCGCTCGGATGGCGTCCGCCACACGGCTTCGATGAAGTGGCGACGGGGGAAGGGGCCGACGTGACGGGCGATTGGAGGCAGGTCGAAGCCGGGACAGTCCCAGGGTGTTGCCTCGTCTTTCATCGGTTGGGCCCTCGCTTGCGGTCGGATGGACGGAGTCCCGCGACCGATGGACGCTAGAGCGACACCTGCCTCTAGAAGAAAAGGGCTCCTCCAGGCAGGCAAACTCGCAAAACGGTCGAGGCATTCCCGCTAGGTCAGCCGAGTTGGGCTCCCGAGCGATAGCGGATGGCAAGCTCCTCGTGGAGAGCATCGATGACGGCATGGAGCCGGTGTCGCTGCTCGGACACCTCCCGTTCCGCTTCCTCGAGGTCGGCGACGGTTTGGCGCAATTCCTCGTCGCTCACCTCCCCCAGCCGGGCGATGACGTCGTCGGCCAGTATCCGGTCGAGCCGCCTGCGGCGCTCCTCGGGCATCTCGGGATCGGCCTGGACCCCCTGTCGGGCCGGCCGTCCGCTCTGCCTCTCGCCACCGAGGATGTCGGGTAGCGCCTCGATCAGCGTCCTGCCCTCGCGGCCGGCGCGGCGCTCCAGCTCGAAGGCGAGCAGGTCCCGTCTGCCCTGGAGGAGCCTCCGCTCGTAGCTCAGGAGGTTCTCCTCCTGCTCGGCCAGCTCCCGCCGGCTCCGCAGCTCATCGATGTCGACGGACCCGAGATCGGCGACGAACTCGTCACCGAGTGCCCGGTCGAGGCTCCGTCGAGATGTCTCATCCATGGCGCTCATCCACAAGCTCGCTTCAACGTAGGGTAAGGGTTCACCGCTCCATTCCGGACACCTCCGGGGTGGATCTCGAAATGGACGTGGGGAGCGCCACCCGCGGCGTTCCCGGTGTTGCCGTTGTATGCCGATCACCTGGCCGGTGCCCACTCGCCCGCCGTTGCCGACCCCGCCCGCGTACCCCGAGAGGTGGGCGTAGTAGTAGGCGGTTCCGCTGTCGGACTGGAGCCAGATCGAAATGCCACCCAGCGAGCTGGTGGACAGAAAGGCGGTCCCGTTGCTCACCGCCATCACCGGCTGCCCATATGGGGCCATCACGTCGGTGCCCTTGTGGCTGCGACCCCCGGATCGAGGAGCCCCCCAGCTGTCGGTGAACGAGACCGCCGCCGGGGCCATGGGGCAGATGAACCCCGGTGTGCCCGCCTCGCCGATTCCACCGGAACCGCCCGAGCGGCGGGCGGCCTCCTCCGCTTCCCGTCGCGCCTTTTCCGCCTGATAGGCGGCGTACAACTCTTTGCATTCACCGGCCAACTGTTCGTAGCTGGCCAGATGATCGGCGGCGGCGGTCTCGAGCAGGGCCGCGTTGTTGGCCGCCTCCTCCGTCTTGGTGGTCAACTCCGCCCGGGTGAGCGAGAGCTCGCTGCGCAGCCGCTCCAGCTCGGCCCGAAGCGCGGTGAGGTCGTCGAGTGAAGAGATGTCCACCGCGGTGATCGTCTCGAGAAACTCCTGACCGGTGACCAACTCGTCCACCGAACCCGCGGTGAACACCATCTGGTTCATCCCGGCGCCGCCGTTCATGTACAGCTCGACCGCCTGCTCGGCGACCTGCTCCTCGAGCTGGGCGAGCTCGCCTTCCTGGTCCTCGAGGATGGCGGAGAGGCTCTGCTCCCGGGTGGATACGGCGTCCAACTCGATGGTCAGCTCCTCCCACTCCCGGGTGGCTTCGTCGAGGCGCGCCCTAGCCCCGACGAGCGCGTCGAGCGCCGCATCCTGCTCTGCGCAGGCACGCTCGACGTCCTCCTCTGTGATCGGCCATGCGGGCGCTGCCGACGCCACCAACCATCCGGTGACGCTCAGCGCCAGCCCGATCCGCACCCACCGGGAGAGGCGCATGGCGATTCAGGGTAGCCGTAGGACCCCAGGTTCCGCCTGGCGAGCGGCTCTCAACCGAGGACGAGTCGCAGAACGCTGTAGTAGAGCGCGGCGGCGACCACCGCCCCGTCATAGGAGGTGAGCGTGCCCGGCGACCGTTCTGTCAGGACGACGGCGCCGTTGCGCACCATCGATCCGAGCGCCCTGCCGGCGATGGTCCCGGCGGCGACCGCCACCGATGCCAGGAGCATCGCCGCGACCCCGAAGTCCCAGATGAAAGACGCACCCACCCCGGCGAGGAGGACCGCCACCGTCCCAACGGTGAAGGGATCGAACCTCGATGTCGGGTAGGAACCGCATCACCGCCCAGGCGAGAAGTGCTCCGGCTGTGACCATGAGAAGGAAGGCCAAGATCAGCTCCAACCCATCGTCCCTCGCCCTGACCAGGTAGAGCGATGCCACTGCGAGCCCCGAGACGAGGCCCACGACGGCGGTCGAGGCAACCGCCTCGAGGTCACGGGCCTCTGGGCGGAGCACCGCCCAGCCGAGGACGGCGATGACGGCGAACCCCGCCGTCAGCCCAAGGCCGGCGATCCCGAGGATGTGAGCGCCCACGACTGCGGCGACGATGGTCGCCAGCAGCGGGGGCAGCGCCAATCGGACGCCGGCGATGGCGCCCTCTCGCTTGAGGTCGAGCACCCAGATGGCAGCGACGCCGACCAGCGCAGCGGCGAATGCAGCCTGACCGAAGACGCTGCCCGCCACCAGCGCGGCCAGCCCGACCAGCGCCACCGCAGACTGTGCCGAGCCCAGCGAGACGACTGCTTGGGCGCCACCGGAGACCGGCGGGATGACCGCCACCTCGTCGCCATCGTCGAGTGCCTGGTCGGATTCAGCCGGGTCGCCGTTCACCCAGACCGCCGACCTGGTCAGACCTCTTCTGAACTCCTCACCAAACTGATCGGCGGCAAGGTCGAGCAGTTCCCCCACAGTGGCGGCGTCGGCTTCGAGCCGCGACTGCCCAGCAGCCTCGCGCAGGCCTGCGAACAAGAGGAGTCGGGCCATCGGGTTGGAGGGTAACGGGTGGCCGAGGGCGCCACCGCCGGAGTCAACCGGGGGTCGTGCCTCCTCCGGCAGGTGGGGCGGTGCCCTCGATGCGCTCGTCTACCTGGCGGAGCGTGTCGTCGTCGGGCAGCTCTCCGTTCGGGGTCAAGGCGTCGACCATTCCCGGGATCACCTTGGCCAGCCCGTCCTCGACCTCCTCGCGGGACTTGCCCGTCTCGTTTGCTATCTGGTCGATCGTCTCGCTGCCGAGCGCCCGCTCCACGGTGGCCGCATCGACCGGCTGGTTCTCACCGGTGGACACCCACGATGCTGCCTGTTCCTCGGCGCCGGCTCCCTTGAACTTGTCGAGCAGGCCGCCGAGGGCGCCGCTGCCGGCGGCACCGCCGAACAGCCCGCCGAGAACACCACCGAGGCCACCGCCCACCGCCCTGCCGGCGAAGACGCCGAGCATCGTGGTCGCCGTCGGGCCGACCCAGTCGGGGATGTCGATCTGCTCGTCCCCGGTCTTCCCCAGGACCTTGTTGAGCGCCTGCTCGATGCTGTCGGTGACGTTCTCTGCCATTTGCCCCCTCCTAGTTGGATGACACCAGCGAAACTACCCCTCAACGGTGGGGTCGGCCGTGGGTCTAGTTTCGGACCATGATCACCAAGACCATCCGGCTCTCCGGCACCTCACCCACCTCATTCGAGGACGCCATCGGTGCCGTGCTGGCCAGGGCGGCGCTCACCATCGATGCCATCGAGTCGTTCCAGGTGGTGGAGATGGGTGGCACGGTGGACGAGTCGGGGGCGCCGGCGGCCTTTCGGGTGAGCATCGACGTCAACTTCGCCGTCAAGGAGAGCGTCCACGGGTGAGCGAGGATGGTCCCCGGCCGCTCGGCCACGGCATCCACGTCATCCCGGTCCCGCTTCCCTTCCCCGGGTTGCGCTGGGTCAACTCGTACGTGATCGAGGGCGACGACGAGATCACGATGATCGATTGCGGGGTGGACTCCTCCGATGGCCTCGCCGCCATCTCCGCCGGGCTGTCCGTCCTCGGTCTCGCCGACGCCCCGGTCGGGCGGCTCATCGGTACCCATCTCCACATCGACCACGTCGGGGTGGCGCCCCGTCTCGTGGGCGACGACGGTTGGCGGCTCGTGATGCACCAGCGGGTCCCATCGCTGATCGATCGGTACAACGACCCGGCCCGTTTCGTCCGCGAGACCGCAGCAATGGCCGCCAGGCACGGCGCTCCGCCAGACGAGGTTGCCGAACTGTCGACGATGGACCCCATCCCCGACTACTTCCTGCCTGCCGAACCGCCCGCCGAGACGGTGGAAGATGGCGACCGGATCCCGCTCGGCTCCGGCCGATACCTCGAGGTGATCCACACGCCGGGGCACGAGGCGGCCCACATCTGCCTGCGCGACTCGCGCACCGGCGTGCTCTTCGCCGGTGACCACCTCCTCCCGCGCATCACCCCGGTGATCATGTGGCGCGATGAGGACGACGACCCTCTTGGCGACTACCTCGACGGCCTCGACCGGTTGGTCGGAGATCGATGCCGGGCTCACCTACCCCGCCCACGGCGCCGCCATCGACCGCGGCGCTGCCCGCGCCGCCCAGATCAGGTCCCACCACCGTCGCCGCCTGGACGACGCCGCCGCCCTGCTCGCCGCCGGCCCGATGACGGCATGGACCATGATGGGGAGGCTCTTCCGACCGCACCTGATCACTTTCGAAAAGCGACTGGCACTCCGCGAGACCCTGTCCCACCTCGAGCACCTCCGCCGGGTCGGGCGCGTCGAATCCTTCACCGAGGATGGGGTCATCTGGTATCGGCGGTCGTAGAACCCCGTTTTGGCGTCAGGAAACGCGGTCATGGCCCCTCGGGTGACGCCAAAACGGGTTTAGGCGAGTGCCTCCAGGACACCTCCGATGACCCGGTCGCGGTCGCCGGGGCCGAGGCTGGAACCGCTGGGAAGGCAGAGGCCCTGCTCGAAGAGCCGGGCGGACACCGATCCCCCGACGACCTGGTACCCGGCGTAGTACGGCTGGAGGTGCATCGGCTTCCATACGGGCCGGGACTCGATGTCCATGCTCTCCAGGTGGAGCCGGACCGCCTCGCGGTCGACCCCGGTGACCGCCGGGTCGATGGTGATGCAGGTGAGCCAGAAGATGGAGCGGCAGCCAGGTGCCTCCGGCATCAACTCGACCCCATCGACACCGCCCAATGAATCCAGATAGGCGGCGCGGTGGCCCCGCCGCACGCCGATGCGACGTTCCAGGTCGGCCAACTGGCCCCGCCCCAGGGCGGCGAGCAGGTTCGACATCCGGTAGTTGAACCCGAGCTCGGAGTGCTGATAGTGGGGGGCAGGGTCGCGCGCCTGGGTGGCGAGGAACCTGGCGTGGCCCGCCCACTGCTCGAGATCGGTGACCAGTGCCCCCCCGCCGCTGGTGGTGATGATCTTGTTGCCGTTGAAGGAGAGGGCCGCAGCGGCACCGAAGCTCCCCGCAGGGCGTCCCCGGTAGGTGGAGCCAAGCGCCTCGGCTGCATCCTCGATGAGGGTGACGCCGGCTTCTTCAAGGGCGGGGACGATCCGGTCGTAGTCGGCGCACTGCCCGTAGAGATCGACGACCAGGGCGGCGGCGTACCGGCCGTCGGCGAGGGCCTCTGCCAGCAGGCCGGGATCCATATTCCAACTGGCTGTCTCCGAGTCGACGAAAACCGGCTCGGCGCCGACGTAGCGCACTGCGTTTGCGCTTGCGGCGAAGGTGAGGTCGGAGACCAGCACCCTGTCCCCCGGAACAACCCCCGCCTCGATCAGGGCGAGATGGAGTGCCGCGGTGCCGCTGGAGAGCGCAACCCCGTGGCTTCGTCCGGTGATTGCCGCCAACTCCCGCTCGAACCCGTCGACCTCGGGGCCGAGCGGTGCCACCCACCCGCTGTCGAGCGCGGCGAGCAGCCTTTCCTTCTCGGCAGGGCCGACGTCGGGTGGGGAGAGGTAGATGCGGGGCATAGGGGTGACAGGTTCGCAGGTCGAAGCGATCTACATCGGTCGAGGTGTGCTCGTGGTTGACCCGACCGACCAGCACGCGCAGATTCGCCCGCGAAGCCCTACGAGTAGTTTCCGCCTGATGGGTCCAGTGCCCGATCGGGTGGTGGTCGACGTCAAACCACCGACCGTGGGCGATGTCGTGGCGGTGGCGGCCGGTGCCGGCGTCGAGATCGCTCCCGAGGCGATGGAGCAGAATCCGAGCCAGCCGAGCCGTTCTCGAGCGGGCGCTGGCGAGCGAACAGCCGGTCTACGGAGTGACCCGTGGCGTCGGGCACGAACGAGACACGCCGGTCGAAGCCGGCAGTCTGATGGCCTCCGAATCGATGCTGCTCTTCATTCATTCCTCGGCGATCGGGCCTCCGCTTCCTCGGCCCTGGGTGCGTGCCGCCATGTTCGCCCGTGTCGCCGGGATGGCGGCGGGCGGTGCCGGTGTCTCCCCAGGGGTCGTCGAGACCCTGGTAGCGATGCTCAACCGAGGGGTCCACCCCGTGGTCCCTTCGGCGGGATCGGTGGGCGCCGGGGATCTCGGTCATCTGGCGGCCGTCGGGCTGGTGGCGATCGGGGTCGGACGTGCCGAGCTCGATGGGGAGGAGATGGATGCGTCCGAAGCGCTGGGGAGGGCCGGGATCGAGCCCGGCCGAGCTCGGACCGAAGGACGGGCTGGCGCTGATGTCGGCCAACTCGATGTCCGTCGGGGCGGGCGCGTTGGCCATCGACCATGCCGATGCGACGCTGCGCCTCGCCGACCTGGCGGCGGCGGCATCGATGGAGGCGTGCACCGCCAACCCCGAACTGGCCAATGCGATCGCGGCTTCGGCCAAGCCGGTGCCCGGGCAGATCGAGACGGCGAGCCGGCTCCGCCGGCTCCTGGCCGGCACCGATCTCGGAGGCGAGGCGGTGTCGCTCCAGGACCCGCTCTCGTTCCGGGTCGTGCCCCAGGTCCACGGTGCGGTGCGCGCCATCATCGAATCGGTGCGGACCGCAGTCGAGACCGAGCTTGGGGGTCGCAACGACAACCCACTGGTCGCCATCGAGGAGCGTGTGGTGGTTCAGTCGGCCAACTTCCACCCCATGCTGATGGCGCTCGGGTTCGATGCGCTCCGGCCCGGGTTGATCCACGTCGGTGCGATCAGCGAGCGGCGGATGAGCCATTTGTGGGAGCGGGTATTCGCCGGAGGCACACCCGACCCGGGGATGTTGGCCTCGATCTCGGGCGGGCCTGGGCTGTGGTACTCGGCGGCGGCGAGGTTCTCCGAGCTTCGGCCGCTGGCCGCTCCGGCAACCCTCGGCGTCCCCCCACTCGACCTGAACCACGAGGACCATGCCACCGCCGCCCCGGCCACGGTCGCCGCCACGGACCGGGCGCTTGACCTTCTCGATGACATCCTGGTGTGCCGAGTTGATCTTCGCCCGCGACGTGATCGTGGCAGCGGGCGACCGCCGCGGTGGAGGCACTCGGCGCAGGGGTGCGAGCGGCAATTGGGCAGATCGAGTCCGTCCTGCGGACGATTCCCCGGCCGTGGTCACCGGCCGCGGTCCACGCTGCGGTGTCAGCGGCGAGCAGCGACATCGTCGCCGTGGCCGATTCTGCCGGGTGAGAGTTGCTCAGCGGCGCGTCGCCTGCGGCCGGATCGGTACTAGTAGTGGCCGATGCGATCCGGTACGTCTTCCGTCTTCCGTCTTCCGTCCTCCGTCTCTCTCACATATTCCTGCGGTACTGACCACCCACCTCGTAGAGGGCGTGGGTCATCTGGCCGAGCGAGGCCGCCTTGGAAGCCTCGAGCAGCGCGTCGAAGAGGTTGCCGCCGCTCACCGCCGTCTCTTGGAGCAGGCGCAACGCCTCGGGGCTGCGCTCGGCATTTCGCTCGTGGAAGGCGGCCAGGTCGGTGAGGAGTCGGTCCTTCTCGGCGTCGGTGGATCTGACCAACTCCTCGGGGACAACGAATGGTGATCCCTCCGCCGAGAGGAAGGTGTTGACCCCGACGAGCGGCAACTCCCCCGACTCCTTCTTCCGCTCGTAGGCAAGGCTCTCCTCCTGGATCCTGGTCCGCTGGTACTGCCTTTCCATCGCCCCGAGGACACCCCCGCGGGCGTCGATCCGCTCGAACTCGGCGATGACCGCCTCCTCCACCAGATCGGTGAGCTCCTCGATGATGAACGACCCCTGCGTCGGGTTCTCGTTCTTGGCCAGCCCGTACTCGCGGTTGATGATGAGCTGGACCGCCAGGGCGCGTCGCACCGACTCCTCGGTGGGCGTGGTGATCGCCTCGTCGTAGGCGTTGGTGTGCAGGCTCTGAGCGTTGTCGTAGATGGCGTAGAGCGCCTGGAGGGTGGTCCGGATGTCGTTGAAACCGATCTCCTGGGCGTGGAGCGAGCGCCCCGAGGTCTGGTTGTGGTACTTGAGCATCTGCGATCGCGGGCTGCCTCCGTAGCGGTGCTTGATCGCCTTGGCCCATATGCGCCTGGCCACCCTCCCCAGGACCGAGTACTCGGCATCCATCCCGATCGAGAAGAAGAAGGAGAGGTTGGGGGCGAAGTCGTCGATGGCCATCCCCCGCGCCAGGTAGTACTCGACGTAGGTGAACCCGTTGGCCAGGGTGAAGGCGAGCTGGGATGATGGGGTTGGCCCCCGCCTCGGCCATGTGGTAGCCGGAGATCGACACCGAGTAGAAGTTGTCGACGTCGCGGTCGACGAAGCTCTGCTGGATGTCGCCCATCATCCGCAGGGCGAACTCGGTGGAGAAGATGCAGGTGTTCTGCGCCTGATCCTCCTTGAGGATGTCGGCCTGCACCGTCCCCCGCACCAACGAGAGCGTCTCGGACCTGATCCGCTGGTAGATGTCGGGTGGGAGCACCTCGTCGCCACTCACGCCGAGCAGCATGAGCCCGAGACCGCTGTGGCCGGGCGGAAGTCGCCGTGGTAGCGGGGACGGGGGCGGTCACCGTAGATCGAGGCGATGCGGTCCTCGACCTCATCTGCCGATGCCCTGCTCGATGATCCACTTCTCGCAGCCCTGGTCGACGGCGGCGTTCATGAAGAAGGCGAGGATCATCGGGGCCGGGCCGTTGATCGTCATCGAGACCGAGGTGGCCGGGTCGGTGAGGTCGAACCCGGAGTAGAGCTTCTTGGCGTCGTCCAGGGTCGCCACCGATACCCCGGAGTTGCCCACCTTGCCGTAGATGTCGGGGCGGCGATGCGGGTCCTCCCCGTAGAGGGTCACCGAGTCGAATGCGGTGGAGAGGCGCTTCGCCGGCATGCCCCGGCGCCAGGTAGTGGAATCGGCGGTTGGTCTGCTCGGGCGGGCCTTCACCGGCGAACATCCGGGTCGGGTCCTCCTCGGTCCGCTTGAAGGGAAACACGCCGGCGGTGTACGGGAAACTCCCCGGGGATGTTCTCCTGGAGCATCCAGCGCAGCCGGTCACCCCAGCCGCGGTAGCGCGGGGTGGCCACCTTGGCGACTCGGGTCCCGGACAGGGTGGTGTGGTAGAGCGGGACTTCGATCTGGCGGCCCCGCACCAGGTAGACGAAGTCCTCGCCGGCGTACTCGGCGACCAGGCCGTCCCAGCGCTCCAATAGCTTGCGGCACTCCGGGTCCAACCGCTCCTCGGCGGCAGCCACCGCCTCCTCGATCCGTTTTGGCGTCACTTGTTGCGGTTCTGCCCCGTCCAGTGACGCCAAAACGGATTTGGCGCCCTCGAGGCGGTAGAGGTCTTCGGCGGCGTCGGACTGCTCATCCACCCAGGCGTCGTAACGCCGGATCGACTCGACGATCTCTGCCAGGTAGCGGGTGCGGGCCGGTGGGACGACGTGCTGCTTGTCCGCCTCGTCCACCGGGAGGTTCAAGCCCACCGGGAACGACAGCCCCGGTCTTGGCGGACAGGCATCGGTGAGCGCCCGGTAGAAGAGGTTCGTCGCCGGGTCGTTGAAGTCCGAGGCCACGGTGAGATACACCGGCAGGTCGGCGTCGTCGCCGTCGAACTGGACCCGGTTGCGCCGCACCTGCTTGCGGACGTCGCGCAGGGCGTCGAGGGCACCCTGCTTGTCCGCCTTGTTGATGGCGACCAGGTCGGCGTAGTCGAGCATGTCGGTCTTCTCGAGCTGGGTGGCCGCCCCGTACTCGGGGGTCATCACGTAGACGGACAGGTCGCAGTGATCGACGATCTCGGTGTCGGACTGGCCGATCCCCGAGGTCTCCAGGATGACGAGGTCGTAGCCGGCGGCGCGGACGACGTCGACCGCCGTCTGGACGTGGGGCGACAGCGCCAGGTTGGGTTGACGGGTGGCGAGCGACCGCATGTACGCCCTGGGGTGGTGGATCGAGTTCATCCGGATGCGGTCGCCGAGCAGCGCACCACCCGAGCGGCGGCGCGACGGGTCGACCGACACCACGGCGATGGTCCGGTCTTGGTACTCGGCGAGGTAGCGGCGCACCACCTCGTCCACCAGCGAGGACTTGCCCGAGCCGCCGGTGCCGGTCACCCCGACCACCGGGGCACCGCTCTCGGCGGCACGCCTGCGGATCTCCTCGAATACCTCTGGGTACTTGTCCGGGTAGTTCTCGGCGGCGGAGATCAACCGCCCGACCAGACGCGGGTTGGAGGTGCCCAGGTCGGCCAGGTCGACCCCGTCGAGCTCTCCGAGCGGGAAAGTCGGCACGGGCGAGCATGTCGCTGACCATTCCCTGGAGCCCGAGACTGCGACCGTCGTCGGGCGAGTAGATCCGGGCGACGCCGTACTCGGCCAGCTCCTCGCCTTCCTCGGGAAGGATCGTGCCCCCGCCACCCCCGAAGATCCGGATGTGATCGGCACCACGATCCACGGTCAGGTCCCTGAGATATCGGAAGAACTCCATGTGACCGCCCTGGTAGGAGGTCACCGCGATCGCCTGGGCGTCCTCCTCGACGGCGGCGTCGACTATCTCCTCACCGGACCGGTTGTGCCCGAGATGGATGACCTCGGCCCCCGAAGCCTGGAGGATCCTCCGGAAGACATTGATCGAGGCGTCGTGCCCGTCGAACAAGGTGGTGGCGGTGACGAACCGGACCTTGTGCGCCGGCCGCGCCTGCTCCATCAACGCGCCTCTGCGATCATCGGGACAATCCTGGCACCGTTCAGCGCTTCTCGGCGCTCTGGCGGTGACTCTCGAGCATCAGGTCGCTGAACCCGGGCCATGTGGCCATCGCCCACTTGTCGAAGGTCCGGTCGGTGAGGGCGGCCGCGGCGAGACCCTGCATCGGGATCCACCCACAGAAAGGTGCCCGCCGCTCCAAAGTGCCCAAAGGTGGCCTCGGAGTTTGTCTTCCCCGTCCAGTGCGGCCGTTTCCCGTCCCGAATCTCGAAGCCGAGACCCCACGGGTTCGGGTCGAACGAGCCGATGCCGGGGAGCACTCCCTCGAGGTCGGGGAAGTGGGGGCGGGTGGCGTCGGCGAGCGTGCTCGCCCGATATCAGGGTCGGCGCCAGCAGTTCGCGCCCAAAGCGGGACAGGTCGGTGACGGTGCTGTACGATCCCCTCGGCCGGGGAGCCGCGCAGCGCCGTGTCGGACATACCAAGCGGTTCGACCACCGCCTCGGCCAGGTACGTCTCGAAGCCCATGCCGGCACGCATGGCCAGGTGCTCGGCCAGCTTCTCGAACCCGATGTTGGAGTAGATGCGCCGCTCCCCGGGCCGGGCCAGACAGCGCGGTCCTTGTCGAAAGCCAACCCCGAGGCGTGCGACAGCAGGTGACGCACCGTTGATCCTTCGGGACCGGCATGCTCCTCGAGGGTGAGCGTGCCCTCTTCCAATGCGACCAGGCAGGCAAACGCCACGAGGAGCTTGCTCACCGATGCGATACGGGTCTGCCAGCCGAGCGGGCCCCCCGCGGCGACGGTCTCGGTGGTGGTGGTGACCGCGGCGGCGACGGTGTCGACCGGCCACTGGGCCAGAAGCGGACCAATGTCATCCATCGGTTTGGGGTCATCCATGGCCGGAGGTGCCGCGCTTCCTGGGGCACGGCGGGCACTGTATGCAAGGTCCGACGCGCCCGTAGAATTCGAAACCGTGGAGGAACAGGCTCGCCACAGCGTTTTTGGACCTCTCAACGGTGTTCGCACCGTTCTCGTGGTCGGAGCGGCCGTCGCCGCACTCATCGCAGCCGCATTCGGGGAGTGGGTGGTCACCGTCGTCCTCGCCGTCGGCATCGCGGCACATGGCCTCCTCTGGGGGTACCTGTGGCGTCACCGCGAGCGGACCGACGACGCCGAGGGCGAGACCTAGCCCGCCTGCCGGTCAGCCGGCGTCGACCATCTCCCTGACTTCGCCGGCCAACCGCTCCATGGTCTCGGCGTCGTATGGAGCGGGGACCTCGGCGATGGCGGTCGCAAACCCGAGCCCCCGATAGGCGATCAGCTGTTCGGCGACGCTCTCGGCGGTGCCCACCAGGAAGGTGACATCGTCCTCGACGTGACTCATCGGGGTGCGGTTGTGCTCCATCTGCGCTTCCCAGACCCGTCGGGCCTCGGAAGGGTCATCCCTGATCACCGGCTTGCAGCCCACGGTCATCTCGATCTCCGATGGATCCCTGCCCACCTCCTCACAATGCCGGCGCAGCACGTCCACCTTGTGGGAAAGCGTCTCCAGCGTCCCCATCCCGTTCCAGATGTCGGCGTACTTGGCCACGGTGCGCAGCGTCTTCCGCTCGCCGGTCCCACCGATCATGATGGGAAGACGCGACTGGAGTGGCAGGGGCTGGTGTCTGAGCTGCTCGAACTGGTAGTGGTCGCCCCGGTGGGTGACTTCCTCGCCGTCGAGGATCCGCCGCATGACTCCCACGGCTTCGTCGAGCCAATCGAGGCGACGGCCGGCGCTCGAGCCGAAGTCGATGCCATGGGCGACGTGCTCCAACTCGAACCAGGCTCCGCCGATCCCGAGGATGGCCCGCCCCCCGCTTATGTGGTCGAGGGTGGCGGCGACCTTGGCCACCAGCGCGGGGTTGCGGAAGGTGTTGGCCCCGACGAGCAACCCCAACCGGGTGCGCTCGGTCACCTTGGCCCATGCCGCAAGCGTGGCCCATCCCTCGAATATCGGCTGGTAGGGGTCACCGAAGATGGCGTAAAGATGATCCCAAACCCAGACCTGGTCGTATCCGAGCCGGTCGGCGTCCACCGCAAACGCCTCGACCTCCGGCCAACTGGCCGCCTGCGACCAGGGAAGGATCCCGAGTTTGATTCCGCTCGATCTCCCGCTGCCTCGCTCATCGACCACCTGATCACCTCCTGTGCAATCGCCGACTATCACCGCTGCGCCGGTTCGGTGTCCACTCTGCCCAAGCGAGAACGCACGTGCTCATCGGACCGGCATCCGCCTCGCCTTCGGTGAGGCGATCGGGCGTGACGACCCGGGCGATGGCGACGGTGAGCAACGCCACGGCGACCGCCGCCAGCAGGTAGGTCGCCGCGCACCCCGCCGGCGCGGGCTATCGCTCCGCCGACGCAGCGCCCCGATCGGGATGACGCCGTAACCGAATAGCCGGAACGTGGCCACCACCCGGCCGAGCAGACGATCCGGAGTCACCGCCTGGCGGATGGAGCGCCCCACGACGTTGAAGACCCCGATAGAGGCACCGGACAAAAGGACCCCGACGCCGGCAAGGAGCACGCCGGTGCCAGCCCGGTCGCCGCCAGCGCCACCGCCTCGACAGCCATCGGAGCGATCAGCATCGCCCGCCGCCCGAACCGGGTAGACCAGCCGCTGCGCCGAGAGCGACCCGGCGATGCCACCGAAGGCGCCGACACCGATGAGCACCCCGAAACCGACCTCGCTCATTCGAGCTGCTCCAGGGCCAGCAAGCACCAGCAGGCTGCTGGCGGCAGTGGCGGCCAGGTTGACCAGCGAGATGGTCACCACGAGACCGCGCAGCAGCGGATGGCCCCACAGATAGCGGAAACCCTCGGCGATGTCGCCCGCAAGCGATCTCGCCTGGCTCGATCTGCTCGGCGCGCAACGGACGGCTGATCCCGGCAACCAGGGCGGCGCCGCCGAGGAAGGTCACCGCATCCAGGCCAAACGGGATCGCGGCCGACAGGGCGAACAGCCACCCGCCAGTGGTGCCCCCACCACTTCGTTGGTGAGTATCTCCACGGCGATGATCCGGCTGTTGGCCTGCTCCAACTGCCCGCTCGGGGCGACCATCGGGATCGCCGCCTGGCTGGCCGAGTCCACCAGCACCTCGCCTGCGCCGATCAGCGAGCGCGACCGATAGATGGCGACGAGCGATTGGTTGCCACCGACGACCAGCCAGGCGAAACCGGCCACGGCGAACCCTCGGCCCAGTTGGCTTACCGCGATGAGCCACCTCCTATCGGATCGGTCGGCGATGACCCCGGCAACCGGCGAGAAGATGATCCAAGGAAGGAAGCTGGCGGCGGTCACGGCGCCGATCGCCACCGGGTCCCTGGTCAGCGATGAGGCGAGGAGGGGCAGTGCGGTGATCCGCACCCCGTCGCCCAGGTTGGACAGCGCCGAGCCGCCCCACAACAGCCAGAAGTCGCGTGACCTCAGCGGTGACCCCCTCTTTTGGTGCTACCCGATGGCGGCTTCGATCCGTTCCATCACTTCCTCGTCGAGCGCCTGGCGCACTTCGAGCGATGCCATGTTCTCCTCCACCTGCTCGGCCCGGCTGGCGCCGGTGATGACCGACGACACGTTCGGGTTGGCGGCACACCATGCGATGGCGAGTTGCGCCATGGTGCACCCGAGCTCGTCGGCGATCCCCCGCAGCTTCTCCACCCGCTCCAGCCGCTCGCTGTCGGTGAGACGATCCTGGAGCCACTCGTACCCGGGCAGCGCGCCACGGCTCCCTTCGGGTATCCCCTCGCGGTACTTCCCGGTGAGGAGCCCGGACGCAAGCGGGCTGAATGTGGTCAGCCCGAGCCCGATGTCGCCGTACAACCGGGCGAACTCCACCTCGACCTTGTGCCTGTCGAGCAGGTTGTACGCCGGCTGCTCCATCTGGGGCGGGTGGAGGTGGTGACGCCGGGCGATGTCCCAGGCTGCCTGGATCGAGTCGGCGGGCCATTCGGATGTGCCCCAATAGAGGGCGAGCCCCCGGTCGACCATGTCGTGCATCGCCCACACCGTCTCCTCGACCGGTGTATCCGGGTCGGGACGATGGCAGAACACCAGGTCGACGAAGTCGAGCCCCAGCCTCTCCAGCGACCCCTCGATCGCCTGGCGGAGGTACTTCCGGTTGAGGGTGTTGGTGGTGTTGACACCCTTGTCGATCCCCCAGAAGAACTTGGTCGATACCAGGTAGCCGTTCCTCGGCCAGCCCAGCTCGGCCAGCACCGACCCCATGATCCGCTCCGCCTCACCCCCGGCGTAGACCTCAGCGTTGTCGAAGAAGTTCACCCCCGCCCGGTAGGCGGCGTCCATGCAGGCGAGCGCCTTGTCCTTGCCCATCTGGGCGCCGAAGCTCACCCATGATCCAAACGACAGGACGCTGAGCCGCACCCCGGCACTGCCGAGACGCCGGTACTCCATCTCCACCATCACAACCACCTTCTCGTCGAGGACCACAAGCCTATGAGCGGTTGAGAGCGTGGGCAGAGTTGGGACTTTCGGCTGTTGCCGGGGTCTGGCCCGGGGTCATGATGATCCGGACTCGTACCTGGAGGAACAATGACCTGGGGACCATTCGATCTCACCGGGAAGCGCGCCGTGGTGACCGGTGGCGCCATGGGCATCGGCTTTGGGATCGTCACCCGTCTCGCCGAGGCCGGCGCCGACGTGCTCATCACCGACCTCGACGGTGCGACTGCGGAGAGCAAGGCGGGGGAGCTCTCGGAGTCGGGCGCCAAGGTCGCCGCCCAACAGATCGATGTGTCGGCTGACGACGCAGGAGATCTGCTGGTGGCAGCGGCGACGGAGCACCTGGGTGGCGTCGACATCCTGGTCAACAACGCCGGCATCTATCCCCAGGCACCGATGCTGGAGATGGACCGCGCCATGTGGGACAAGATCCTGGCGGTCAACCTGACAGGACTCGCCTTCGTCTCCCGCGCCGTGGGCCGGCACTTGGTGGAGAAGGGCTCGGGCGGGGCCATCGTCAACATCGCCTCGATCGACGCCCTCCACCCTTCGATGGTGGGGCTCGCCGCCTATGACGCCTCGAAGGGAGGCGTACTCATGTTCACCAGGAACCTCGCCCTCGAGCTGGCGCCACACGGCATCCGGGTCAATGCGATAGCCCCAGGTGGGATCGTCACCGAGGGCGCCTCGCGTCCCATGGAGGGACTCGACCTGTCCCCTGAGCAGATCGAGGCGATGATCGCCGGCTTCATGGCGAAGATCCCTTTGAAGCGGATGGGGACGCCGGACGACATCGCCACCGCGACCGTCTTCCTGGCATCCGACGCCGCCGGCTATGTGACTGGTGAGCTTCTCGTGGTGGATGGCGGGACCCTGCTCACCTGATTGGGCTCACCTGATTTGGGCTCACCTGATTTGGGCTCACCTGATTTGGGCTCACCTGATCAGTCCCCCGGCACGAGGGCGCCCCGCAGGTCGAAAACACGCTCGGCGAGCACCGTGTCGCCCTCGAGGTGCGAATGCGAGATCGCTTCGCCGCGGCCGATCATCCGAACCGCTCGCCGCCACATGACCTCTGGGTCGGCACGGACGACGGCTGCCGGGGAACGGCCCCGCTTGACCATGGCCCATTCCTCGCCGTCGGACGCCACCGCCCAGTGGCGGTCGACCGGCTCACCGGCGACGACATGCACCTCGGTGCCGGCGGGGGCGTCGACTCCCTGGAAGGTGGACGGCAGCGCCCTCATCATCGTGTCGAGCACCAACCTCGCCAGGTGGGGGTCGGTGAGCGTCGGGCGGTCGGTGGCCAGCCTGATCTGTTGCTGATGGACCCAGCGCTCGACCAGTTCCCTGGCGACATCGAGCCACCCCGGCGCCGGGGCACCTGCCATCGCCCACGAGACGACCCATGCCGGGCCGTTGGGGGGCAGCATTCGCAGATGGAGCTCGGTGCGCGGTCCCAGCCAGCTGACCAGATCGAGGCACAGCTTGTGGCTCCAAACCTCGGCTCGCCTCCACCTGGGTGTGGTTGCGGTGATCCAACTCGATGATGATCTCTTCGATCGGCTTGTCCACCGGGATGAGATCGAGCACATGGCCATCACGCTGAGCCGACAAGCGGTTGAGGTCGTTGTGGATGAGGTGCCTCACCACGGCGTGGACATCCCACCCGGGGCAGACGGTCTGCTTGGTCCAGTCCTCGTCCTGGAAGCTGGAGATGAGCGCCAAGAGAGCCGAGCGTTCCCGGTTGAGGTAGGGGCCGGCCCCGATCGGCTCTCCGAGTGCGTCCCAGTCCAAGCGTCAACCGTACCTTGACGCCGGCCTGAGCCTCAACCCTCGCCGGTGCGCGTCGCCGCCCTCCAAGCTTCGGAGATGCGAACCCTCGCCCCGGTGCGCAGGATCGCACCTCGGTAGAGCCGTGCCGCCAGTGGTATCAGGATGGCGATGCTGCCCACGCAGACAACGACCGATGCCACCACCTCCAGAGGCCCCACCTCGCCAAGGGTGATCCGGGCAGGCATCACCATCGGGGCTACCGGTGGGATGAACGAGGCCACCCGGGCAAGGGTCGAACTCGGATCTTCGAGGGCGGCGAAGGCCAGGAAGAACCCGACGAGCACAACCATGGTCAACGGGGTGGTCACGTTCTGGAGTTCCTCCTGGCGAGAGACGAGAGACCCAGCCACGGCGAAGAGGGCGGCATAGAACGTGAAGCCGATTACGAACCACCCCAGCACCGCCCATATGGCCGGCCAGGCAGCCTGGGGAAGCTCGACGAACCCGGTGAGCAGGACGGCGGCCAGTGCGGCGCCCACCGTGAGCAACAACTGGAACATCGCCACGACCCCGATCCCCATGACCTTGCCGGCCAGCAGCTGACGCGCCGTCACCGTGGAGAGGATCACCTCGACCACCCGAGTCGACTTCTCCTCCACCACGCCGGCGGCCACAGCGAACCCGTATCCGAAGATCTGCCCGTAGAGAAGGAAGACAGCGAAGAAAGCAATGGCACCGGCGCCCTCGGCCTCTCCTGGTTGGGGGTCGAGCGCCCGCACTTCGAGCGGTTCCGGTGTCATCGCCGAGCTCACCTCTTCTGGGGTGAGCCCGGCATCGTCGAGAGCCCCCACCACCTCCAACTGAGCCGACGCCGCCTGCAAGGCGGTCTCCAAGGCGGGATCCAACTCCTGGTCGACGACGATCTGGTCGCCATCCACCACAACGGCGTCGACATCGCCATCAGTCAACGACGACTCCACCTGGTCCGGCTCGATGGGCTCGGAGGTGACCACGATGCCGAAGTTGGGTGCGGCGGCTTCCACGGTGTCGGCCAGCGCCGACGAGCCGTCACCGACAACCCCGAGCACGAATTCATCGGGATCCCCAAGACCGAGCAGACGGGGGACGAAGGCGAAGGCGCCGAGCAGTACGACGCCGACGATCGTCGAGATGATGAACGACCGATCGCGCACCCGCTCGGTGATCTCACGGCGGGCTACGAGGAGCGTCGGGCTCTTCACTCGGCGCCCTCATCGGCGGTGACGACACTTCGGAAGAGGTCAGCAAGCGATGGGCGATCGCTCGAGAAAAAGGTCACCCGGCCGGCGTCCCGCGCCGCAGCCAGCACCGATTGGTCGTCGACGCCGTCACCAAGCCGCAGCAGCAGCGACCCGTTGGAGCGGCTCACCACCTCGACCCCGGGTATTGGTGTCTCCCAACCCGGGCTGGCGCCTTCCACCTCCACCCTGAGAGTGCGATCGCTGCGTTCGGCTCGAACCTCGTTGACCGGACCGCCGGCGACGACCCTTCCCCTGTGGAGAATCACCACCGAGTCGCAGATCCTTTCGACCAACTCGAGTTGGTGGCTGGAGAACACGACAGGCACCCCCGCATCGACCCGTTCGCGCAACACCTCGGTGAGCACGTCCACACCCACCGGGTCGAGCCCGGAGAACGGCTCGTCGAGGATCATCACCTCGGGGTCGTGGACCATGGCCGTGGCCAGCTGGACCCTTTGTTGGTTGCCGAGCGACAGTGCTTCCACCCTGTCTTCAGAACGCTGATCTATGCCGAGCCTGGCCAACAGGCCATGGGCTGCTCCAAACGCCGCCTCTTTGCCCATCCCGTGGAGCCTGCCGAAGTAGGCGACCTGATTGGCCACGCGCATCTTGGGGTAGAGGCCCCGCTCCTCGGGCATGTAGCCGAACCGGCGCCTGCTCTCCTGATCGACCGCCGTGCCGTTCCACTCCACCTCGCCTCGATCGGGTTCGAGCAGCCCGAGCACGATCCGCATGCATGTGGTCTTGCCGGCACCGTTGGAGCCGACGAAACCCAGCATCTCGCCTGGATGAAGACCGAAACTGACCCCCGCAGCGGCGACGATTTCGC
This sequence comes from uncultured Actinomycetes bacterium, assembly GCA_963733905.1. Lineage (GTDB taxonomy): Bacteria > Actinomycetota > Acidimicrobiia > Spongiisociales > DATADW01 > DATADW01. The sequence continues at coordinate 135,975 of CAVTEU010000008.1, forward strand.
CGTACGACTTGGTGATGTCACGCAACTCGAGCATCAGTCAGATTCCCTGGTCATGTTCCGACGGTACGACGTCGCGGCGTGAACCGAAAAGTCTCGGCCATCGTAAGATGATGGCTGCTAACCAATCGACGGAGGGCCAGTGGGCAAACCGCGCATCGCCGGAACGGGACTGATTGCTGCCATTGCAGTGGCGGGAGCATTGGCCACCGGCCTCGCTCTCGTCGCGGGGCAGATCATCGCCGGCGACACCGAGGGCACCGTTGTCAGCGTCGGCGAACCGGGCTCGGAGAGGTCGGCCGAGGACCAGACCTCCACCACGGGCGAGAACGAGATCGCGGCGGCGGCCGGTGGCGCCCCGGTGGGACCCGATCCTGGCGGGTGCGTTCCAGGCCGCTCCAACGCCGGCAGGCGACTCGGCCCCTCCGGATGACGCGACGACGACAACCTCGATCGTCGGCGCCACCACCACGACCTCCGCCCCGCTGGGCTCCACGACCACGACAACCCCTCCGGACACGGCCGCCACGACAACGACCACCCCGGCCGGCACGGGGTCGACCACCTCGACCACGACCACCGCGCCGGGCACCACGACCACGACAACACCTCCGGGCACCGACTCGACGACAACCACCACGACCACGCCGGCGACCACGACATCGAGCACGACGACGACCACCACACCGGCAACCACGACCACCACCGAGCCCCCGGTCCTCACCATGGCGGTGGTATCGATCACCGGGGAGAGCGATGGCGGCGGCGACGAGTGGGATGCGGAGGTGGAGGTGGTCGTGATGTCGTCGGATGGCGATCCGGTGAATCACGCCGACGTGGTCGGCTTCTGGTCCGTGGGGCGCGAAGAGGTGGAGGACACCAACGGGAGCGGCCGGGCCGACTTCGACATCGAGATCGACGACGACGACGAGACCGTCACCTTCACCGTGCTCTCGGTGTCGCACCCCGATCTGGTCTACGACCCGTCATCGAACGCGGCAACCTCGATCTCTCTCGACGCACCCTACGACGACTAGGACGACGACTGACCCGTTCTTGCGTCGGCACTGAGCAACTGATCCGGTACTCCAGCCACGCCGGAACGGGGAGCCGAACGTGCCTAGTTGAGCCGCCATATGGCCAGGTTGAGCGCCGAGGCGAAGCTCACCCACCCCAGATAGGGAACCATGAGCCATCCGGGGAGACGCCGCACCTGGAAGAAGCGGACGGTCGTTGCCACCAGCGTCACCCAGAGGAGGGCGATCACCGCCACACCGGCGCCGGGGCTTTCGAGAGCGAAGAAGGCGATGTTCCACCCGACGTTGAGCACCAGTCCGAGCCACCACAGTGTCAACGCCCCGCCGACTGGTGCCTGCTGCTTGCTCTTCCAAACCAACCAAGCCGAGATCGCCATTGCCGCATAGAGCAGTGTCCACACCGGGGCGAACACCTCGTCGGGCGGAGTCCACGACGGCTTCTCCAAGGTGCGATACCACCCCTCGATCGCCCGGTCGTTGACTATCGCTCCCACCGCGGCCGCCGAGAAACTCGCCACCACATAGCCACCCAAGACCAACCATTGGCGGGGATTCTCCGCAGGTGCGGCTCGCTCGATTGGTCTGTCGGTCATCTCGTCTCCATTCGTTGTTGCCCTGTGTACGGTGCCCGAAGACGAAAGGCTTACAAGATGGCTGTGACCTCGACGATGATCTCTCTCGGCACCCCCGCACCGGATTTCTCGTTACCCGACGTGGCTTCCGGGGAAACGATTTCGCTCTCCGATCTCACCAGCGACGGGCTGTTGGTGATGTTCATCTGCAACCACTGCCCCTACGTCCGCCATCTCCAGCAGGGTTTGGTCGACCTGGGCCGGGACTACGAGGACAGGCCTCTCGACATCGTCGGAGTCGCCAGCAACGACCCCTCGATGTACCCCGAGGACGCTCCGGACCGCCTCGCCGAGACGGCGCAGCGCCTCGGCTACCGGTTCCCCGTCCTCTTCGACGAGACACAGGAAGTCGCCCGTGCCTACTCGGCGGTTTGCACGCCCGACTTCTTCCTGTTCGACCGCGACCACCTGCTGGTCTACCGCGGGCAGTTCGACTCGAGCCGTCCCGCCAACGATCAGCCGGTCACCGGAGCCGACCTCCGCTCCGCTATCGACTCCCTCCTCGAGGGCCAGCCGATCGACGCCGAGCAGCGGCCGTCGATGGGTTGCTCGATCAAGTGGCGGGAGGGCTGAGCCCTCGCTTCAGGTGGTGCGTGCCCGGGCCATCCGGACGATCAGCAGCACGATTACCGCCCCGATGATCGAGCCGATGATTCCCGCCGCATCGATGTCAAAACTGGGCGTCGAAGAGGAGGTTGCCCAGGAAACCACCCACCAGCGAGCCGCCAAGCCCGAGCAGCAGAGTTCCCCAGAACCCCATCGAGTCGTCGCCCGGCAGCAACGCCCGGGCGATGAGTCCGGCCAACAGGCCAACGATGAGCCAAATGATGATTCCCATGTCGTCCTCCATCTGATCGCCGCCAACACGGGCGGCACTTCCTGGCGGAGCGGCTGAATACCCGGACCTGGCCCCTGCCAAACGGATGCCCCACCTGTAGGTTCGCCCGAGATGCCGAACATGACCGACTACGAGGCGATCCGGGCCGGGTTTCGTCTCGAGGTCCCCGAGTCGTTCAACTACACCATCGACGTCGTGGACAAGCGGGCGGCGGCGACACCGGCGCATCCGGCCCTCGTCGCCCTCGCCCCCGACGGGGTGACCGCGCAGCGCTTCGATTGCGCCGCGGTCTCGAAGTTGGCCAACCGGGCGGCGAACTTCCTCGAGTCGGTCGGTGTGGGTCGCGGGGACCGGGTGCTCGTCCAATTGCCGCGCATCCCGGAGTGGTACTGGGTGCTGTTGGGGTGCTTCAAGCTGGGTGCGATCCCGCTCCCCGGCACCACCATGCTCACCGAGGGGGACATCGAATACAGGGTCAATCAGTCGGAGGCAACGGCGGCGGTCGCCGACCCGGATGGCGCCGCCAGGATCGATCGGGTGCTGCCCCGATGCCCGTCGCTCCGCTCGCTGGTCGTCGTCGGGCCGTCCACCGGGGATTGGATCTCGCTGTCGGACGGGATCGGGGAGGCATCCGACGAGCGTGATCGACCGTGGGCCCACCAACTCAGACGACCCACTGCTCATCTATTTCACCTCGGGGACCGTCGCCTACCCCAAGATGGTGCTCCACACCCACGCCTCGTACGGAATAGGTCACGAGATCACGGCGCGGTTCTGGCACGACCTCGGTCCGGACGACCTCCACTGGACCGTCTCCGACACCGGCTGGGCCAAGGCGGCATGGGGCAAGCTGTTCGGGCAATGGCGGGTCGGGGCGGCGGTGCTGCTCTGGGACATCAGGGGCAAGCCCGACCTCGACCGGATGCTGCGGATAATCGGCGAGCAAGAGGGTCACCGGCTTCTGCGCTCCGCCGACCCTCTATCGGGGGTTCGTCCAGATGGACCTCGGCGAGTACGACTGGTCGACCCTCCGTCACTGCACCTCTGCCGGGGAGCCACTCAACCCGGAGGTGATCGCGGTGTGGAAGGAGGCGACCGGGCTGACCATCTACGACGGCTACGGCCAGACCGAGACGGTCAACATCGTGGCCAACTACCCGGCGCTCCCGGTCAAGCCAGGTTCGATGGGGCGCCCGGCGCCCGGGTTCGATGTGAGGATCGTCGACGACGACGGAAACGAGCTGGCAGCGGACGAAGAGGGGCACATCGCCGTCCGGGTGGAGCCGGAGCGCCCTGTGGGGCTGTTCAAGGAGTACTGGAGGGACCCGGAGCGGACCGCCGACGTGTTCCGCAACGGCTGGTACCTGACCGGCGACCGGGGGACCGCCGACCACGACGGGTACATCTGGTTCGTGGGTCGCTCCGACGACGTCATCATCTCGGCGGCTTACCGCATCGGACCATTCGAGGTCGAGTCGGCGCTGATCGAGCACCCTGCGGTGATGGAGGCGGCGGTGGTGGGCAAGCCCGACGCCGAAAGGGGCCAGATCGTCAAGGCGTACCTGATCCTGGCGCCCGGCTGGGAGGCGAGCGATGACCTGATCGAGGAGATCAAGGCTCATTGTCGGCGGGTGACCGCCCCCTACAAGTACCCACGGGAGATCGAGTTCGTCGCCGAGTTGCCCAAGACGATCTCGGGCAAGATCAGGCGGGTGGAGCTGCGCCAGCGCGGCTGAGCGAGGTTTCTCGCCGGGCATGATGGGGGACCATGGGGAGCAGGAAAGAGGAGATTGCCAATGACCACCACCGAGCCGGGTTACCTCGTGCCGGGGATGACGACAGAGGAATCGGTCAAGACACTCGAGGCGCTCGAGGATCGCATGATCGCACTGGTCGACCTTGGGCTGACGCTCAAACACATCCACTGGAACGTTGTCGGACCGCACTTCGTAGCTGTGCACGAGATGCTCGACCCCCAGCACGACGCAGTCCAGGACATGGTCGACAAGGTGGCCGAGCGCATCGCCACCCTTGGCGGCCAGCCACGCGGAACGCCGGGCTACATCTCCACCCACCGGGGTTGGGACGACTACGCCTGGGGAGAGCGGCTACCACCGAGCACCTCGCCGCATTGAATCTCGTCTACGACGGGGTAATCGCCAGCCACCGCCAGGCGCAGGAGACTCTCTCCGAGCAGGACCCGGTATCCGAGGACCTGATCATCGAACAGCTGCGTCAGCTCGAGCTCTTCCAATGGTTCGTGCGGGCCCACCTGGAAACGTCCTCGGGCGAGTTGATCACCGCCGGCAGCGAGACCCTGGAGGAAGCGGCCGAGCAGGCCTCAGCTCTGGGTTAGCGCTCGACGGCGCTCCGTAGAGCGTCGAGTGACTTGGCCAGCAGGCGCGAAACGTGCATCTGTGAGATGCCTACCTGGGCCGCGATCTCCGACTGGGTGAGACCCCGGTAGAAGCGGAGGAAGAGGATGCGGCGCTCCCTCTCCGGAAGGGCCGAGAGAGCCGGGGCAACCTCCTGCCACCGCTCGGCCAGGAGCAGGCTCTTGTCCTCCTCGCCGAGTTGATCAAGCATGCTGGGGCGCTCATCGTCTCCCCCAGTGGGCGCATCGAGCGACATCGCTCCAAAGGCGTCGCCCGCCTGCAGCGCCTCGATCACGTCCTCCTCGGTCATATCGGTGGCCTGGGCGATGTCTGACAGTGTCGGCGTCCGGCCGAGCCGCTGGCCCAACTCGCTGCTGGCACGACTCACCTCGAGCGAGGCCTCCTTCAACCCACGCGGAACCCGGACCGACCAGACCCGGTCGCGCAGGTGTCTCTTCAGCTCGCCGAGGATCGTCGCCGAGGCGAACGTCGAGAAGGTGGCGCCGTGCTCGGTGTCGAATCGCTCCATCGCCTTGATCAAGCCGATCGACGCCACCTGTTCGAGGTCCTCCACGGCTTCGCCACGTCCGGCGAACCGGCGGGCGAGGTGGCGGGCTATCCCCGAATAGCGATCGAACAGCGCGTCCCGCGCCGCTCGGTCGGGGAGGGCGGCAAAGAGCTCTGCCTCGTCCACGTCACCGACCGGGGCGACGTCGAGGGCCGTGTCGACCTCGAACCAGACCCTGCCTCCGGGGGCGTCCTCGATCCCCCACCGGTCGGAGAGGAGATCGACCAGGCGGAGACCCCAGCCGGTGGAGACCCCGGCCACCTCGCTGTCGATCCCCGGCCCCAGATCGGAGACCTCGACCCGGATGCCGACCGGGTCGGTTGGTCACCGCCACCTCGATGTTCGCCGTCTCGAGCGGGCGGCCATGGATAACGCTGTTGCTCACCAACTCGGAGACGAGTAGCAGCACGTCGGTGCGACGAGCCGGGGGGACGCCGTCGATGAGCTGTGACACAGCCGCCCTCGCCCGGGCGGGTACCGCCACCGAGGATTCGAACGAAACCACCGTCGGATCAGCCGACAGGGTCCCGCCTTCCCGCGACAGCCAGCACGGTGAGGGCCACCTCACCGTTGACCGGTCCACGGCACACCCATCCACGAGAGCCTTGGCGATGTCCACCGGGTCGAACAGCTGACCGGGGCGAGGAGGCGCGGTGGGGAGCCGTACCACCAGCCCGTCGTCGTCGAGTTCTGCGGTCATCTCAACGACCTCGGACCCCGCCTCCACCGCCGCCGTCGCCAGTTCGGATACGGCCAGCTTCAGGTCAGCGACACCCTCGTCGTCGCACCCGGCCTGGCGTGCCAGAGCGCCCACGAGCAGCCGGAGCGTCGCCACGTATCGAGGGTTACCCGGGACCGAAATGCGGATGGGCCCCATTCGCTACCCCCTCTAGCCGGCGGTCACCTCTTCGACGGTGGCGAACACGGGGAAAGCCCCGTCGAGCCCGGTGATCTCGAGCAAACGAGTCACCGGGCCATCCTGTGCGACAAGCGCCAACTCGCCACCTTCGGACAGACGCTCGCGAGTGTTGATCACGAGACGAAGCCCCGTTGAGTCGATGAAGCTCACTCCGCTCAGGTCGAGGATCAAACGTGACCCCTGTTTCAAGCACTGATCGATCTGCTCCTCGAGGGCGTCGACGGTCGAGATGTCGACCTCGCCCTGGAGAGAAAGGATCGACCAGGTGCTGTCAGAGCGAGCCTCGATATCGAGAATGGCAGTCATCGATGGATCCCACACTTCGGGGGCGGAATCGTAGTATCGGGCGGTGAGCCAAGAGCCGCCCGGGGTGCGAGTCGAAGTACCCGCCGAGGCATCGATGGTGCATCTGCTCCGCACCACCGCAGTGTCACTCGCCCCTCCCGACACGGACGTCGACCGTCTCTCCGATCTGGCGCTGGCGGTGAGCGAGGCCGCGGTCGAACTGCTCAGGCTCCAAGGCGCCGAACGGGTCGAGATGCGAATCGACGACCGACCCGAATCGCTGTGGGCGTCGCTCACCGTCTCCGCCCCTGTCCCCGCGGGGTGGGTGCAAACATGGACGGGCTCGATTTCTGCCTTGGTGCTGAACTCGGTCGTCGAGGACGTTCGTGTCGAGACCAATGGCGACCAGGTTCAAATCGACTTCCTCTTCCGACCGCAGGTCGCCGAATCCATTCAGTGATCGATCTCGAACCAGACGACCATGCCCTCGGACTGCAACATTCCCCAGCGGTCGGCGATGGCATCGATGATGGCCAGACCGCGTCCAGCGGCGACATCCGGTGGCGGCAGCCCGGTAGGCGCGACAAACAAAGGGCCGGGGTATGAGACCTCGAGCCGAACCTTGTTGGCGCGAGCCTCAACGGTGACGACCAACTGGCTCTCCTGAGGAAGACGACCGTGCCTGACTGCATTGGTGACCAGCTCGCTGATTCCGAGCAGCAGGTCGGGCAGCCGGGTGTGGTCGATGAGGACCTCCTCGACAAACGCCCTGGCATCGGAGGGCGCGACCAAACTCGGCACGATCGCCAACCGTGCCGTAGTGACCCTCTCGCCGTTTGACCCATTGACGGTCCGCGAGGGCGCCGGGCCCGGGGGTCCCCGCGTGGTCTTCTCGCTCATTCGAGTACTCGTACCCACACACCCAAAGCTTCACACACCACAGCGAGGTCAACGTGGATAGGGCGATGGTTTCCCGACCCGCCGATTGTGGGTAAACCGACCGGGTGACAAGGAAACGCTCCGGGAACAGTGACCCATCGGGTGCCGTAGCCGAGTTGTTGGTCGCCCTTGACGGAGCGCCTTCCTACCAGATACTTGACGAGACCCGGCGCGTTCTGAGCCGTCATCACGGGCTTAGAGGGCTGGCGGTCTACCTGCAGGACCACGGGGGACAAATCCTCCGCCAACTCGAGGGGGGAGAGGAGATCCCCATCGAGTACACGGCCGCCGGGGCGACGGTGGATGGCAACCAGGCGGTCACCGAGGGCGACACGCTTTGGGTCCCACTGGCACACCGGGCTGAGCCGCTCGGGGTCCTCGAGTTGAACGACCCCGATCCCGAGTTACAGCAGGCGGCGCGCGCTGTCGGAATTGCTCTTGGCTCGGCCCTTGTCAGCAGCACCCGTCAAAGCGACATGGTGGAGAGGACAAGGGGCGGCGGAAGGCTTCAACTTGCCGCCACCCTGCAACGGGCGATCTTGCCGAATCCGGACTATGAGGATCGAACGGCTCGAGCTGTCCGGCCGTATCGAGCCTGCTTTCGACATCGCCGGGGATTCCTTCGACTACGCGGTGGATCACACGATCCAGGTCGCCGTGTTCGATGCAGTGGGCCACGGGTTCCGGGCGGCCATCCTGTCGGCATTGGCCACCGCCGCCTACCGCTACGCCCGACGGCGGGAGGAACCACCCGAGCAGGCCTACAAACAGATCGACGAGGCCGTTGCCGTCGAGGGTTTCTCCCATGAGTTCGTCACCGGTCTCTTGTGCCTGATAGACACCGACCAGATGGAGGCAACGGTGGTGAACGCCGGCCACATGCCCCCACTTCTGTGGCGCAACGGGAATGTGGACGCGCTGGATGAGGTGAAGCCGACACTTCCCCTGGGGCTGGGCGGCACGCCTTCGGAGGTGTCATTCCAACTCGAGCCGGGAGACGTCTTGCTCCTCTATACCGATGGGATCGTCGATGCCGCACCCCTCGAGGGAAACGCATGGGGCCTGGAGCGACTGATCGAGCGGCTCACAAACCATCCCGAGGCGGGCAAGCTGAGCCTTTTCTGCCGGAGCCTGCTCGAAGAGCTCAGGGCATATGTGGGTGCGGAACTGCGAGACGACGCCACGCTGGTGGCGGTTCGGGTTGCCGGTTGAGGCTTGGTCTGAGAGGGGCGCAGACCAGGCCGGTCGTATACTCTCGTAGTGGTGACCCACCCTCAGATCGAGATCCATAGCAGCGAGCAGTCGGGGACTGCCGTACTCGCCGTCAGCGGCGAGGTGGATCTGGCCACGGCACCCGCACTTCAGACCGCTTTGCTGGCAATGATGGGGCGGGGATCACCCAGCAGAGTGATCGTTGACATGGTCAATGTCACGTTCATGGATTCGTCAGGGCTGAGCGCGCTCCTCGCCGCCCGGGACGCGGGCGGCGAGGATTACGACCTGGTTCTTGTGGTCGCCCCCGGGATGGTGCGCCGACTGTTGGACACCACCGCCATCGGCACTCTCTTCACGGTGTTCGAGACCCTGGATGGTGCCTTAGCCTGACTTTTTTGGGGCCCTGAACCTGGGATCTGACCTCAGGCCCTGATCTCAGAGGTTGACCTCAGATCGCAGTGGTGTCGTCGTCGTTGTCGGCCAGCATCTCGCTGAGCCGGCTCTCGATGTCGGCCTGCGTCTCCCCCGTCTTCTCCTTGATGGAGCCCACGAGCTGATCCCACTGCCCCTTGGAGCGGTCGAGATCGTCATCGGTGAGCGAGCCCCACGCCTCCTTGACCTTCCCTTTGACCTGGTCCCACTTGCCCTCGAGCTGCATACGCTGCGCGTCCATGGTTGCCTCCTTCTGGACTTTCGGACTCTTGGATGATTCCCGCCTGGACGCATTGCAAACCCCCAATTGCCCGAGCGGCATCGGTTTGGCCGCCGCCGGGCCCGGGTATGCGCCGTCCGTCGGAAGGAAGGACGATCATGTACATCGGATTGGGCACGCTGATAATCATCCTTATAATCCTGCTGCTTATCTTCTAGGGCGCAGGACTCAGCACGAAATGAAGCCCGGCGGTTGAACCGCCGGGCTTCTGTTGCGTCTGGGGATTCGGTTACTTTGGGTCGGTTGCGCCCCCGCATCCTCGGGAAACGAGGCGAGGCGTGGAAATAGCAGAGGCTGCCCGGGTTGTACCGCGCCAGCAATGTGTGGCAGCCGCGTGTGGCGCAGACGCGGCCTGCTCCGTGATCTAGCGGGGCGCTGCCCTTGGGGAGCGTGGTTCGTCCCCTGCTCTACCGATTGAGTGAATTCCATTAGTCGCCTCCCTGACCTGTTCGGTTGTTTCTTCCCACCGACCGTCCAACCGAAACTCCGGTTTGCTTCTGGGCTGCGATGGGTAGTGCGCCCCGTGAGAAATCATCTAGGAGGACCGGACATGACGACATCAGCTGTCACCACAAGTCGTTGGGAAGAACTTCGAGAGCGTTTCGGAGGGGTCGATACCCCGGCGGCGATCGCCGGGATGTTCACCGCGATGGGCGTGTTCCTCTTCCTGGCAGGTCTGGGTGCTGCAGGTGCCGGGGGACTCGCTTTTCAGGTCGACCTATCGGACGCCGAAGGTGCCGTCGAGGAGGTGTCTCTGATCGGGGGGATCCTCGCCCTCGTCGGTCTCTTCGTTGCGTTCCTGATCGGAGGCTGGGCAGCCGGACGGATGGCGCGTTACGACGGCGGACTGAACGGTGCCATGACAGCTTTCTGGATGTTGTTGCTGATCGTGGTGTTCGCCGCGCTCGGCACGTGGCTAGGCCAGGAGTACAACGTCTTCGCCCAGATGAACCTCCCCGACTGGGTGTCCGGGTGAGTGGTGACGAGGTCACCGCCGCCGCAGTGATCGGCGGGGTACTCGGGCTCGTCGTGATGTTTCTCGGCGGATTCATCGGCGGAAAATGGGGCGAGGCCTACCACCGCAAGGCGGATGCCGCCCTCGCCGATGCCGCCCGCAGCGAACCTCCCCCTGTGGTCTGATCCCCACCGTCGGCGGCGGGAGCGGCGTCGCGGAATACAATCCGGCCATCATGACAATCACCGCACCCGTCGGCCGCGCCCTCGTTCGGCTCGGTGTTCGCCGCGCAGATGGCGTTCACAAGGTTCGAGGGGGACAGGTACGAGCCGGCGAAGCTCCGCCGGACCGGGCCGATAGAGCTTCATCCCGGGGCCCACGTCCTCCACTACGCCAGTTCGTGCTTCGAGGGGCTCAAGGCATACCGGGGCGCTGACGGAACGGCGCGGATCTTCCGTCTGGACGCCCACATCGCCCGGATGCAGGAGAGCGCCCGTCTCCTCTGTCTTCCCGTCCCCCCCGCCGAGTTGCTCGAGGACATGGTGATCGAAACGGTGACCGCCAACCGGGACGAGATACCGGAGGCGCCTGGGTCGCTCTATCTGAGACCGACACTGATAGGGACAACGGCGAATGTCGGCGCCGCCGCGTCGCCCCCTTCCGATGGGATGCTCTATGTGCTCGCCTGCCCAGTGGGCGACTATTTCGCCGGGGGCATCCGGCCGCTTCGGCTGGTCATCGAGACCGAGGCGATGAGAGCCGCTCCCGGTTTCGGCCAGGCCAAGGCGGGAGCGAACTACGCGGCGGGGCTACGCATCGTGGTGGCGGCAAGAGAAGAGCACCAGGCCGACCAGGTGCTGTTCGCCCCAGGGGGCGATGTCCAGGAGACCGGCGCCTCCAACTTTCTGCTGCTCGACGACAGAAGGGTGATCACCAAGCCCCTCGACTCTTCTTTCCTCCATGGAGTCACCCGGTCGTCGGTGCTGACCATCGCCACCGACCTCGGATACGCCGTGGAGGAGCGTCAACTCGTCGTCGCCGAGGTCCTCGACTGGGCGCGGCGAGGCGAGGCGGCGTTGTCGGGCACCGCTGCTGTGCTCTCCGGGGTGGGAACACTCGTGTTGGACGGTGAGGAGCACCCCGTGGGCGACGGCGAGGTCGGTGCCAACACCCTCAGACTCAGGGACGGCGCTGACCGAAATCCAGTTCGGTGCCGTCGACGACACCCACGAATGGGTCACTACGGTCTGAGGTCAGCCGGGCGCATCGAACACGGCAACCAGCTCGGGGAGTCTGCGACGCAAACTCCGCTCCGCCAACGCCGATCCGAATCGCCAGATCATCGCCCCGTAGAGGGCGGCGATCGCTGCGCCGACCACTCCGAATGCGGCGCCTCCCCTGATGATGGCGATGACCACGGCCGCCAGCGCCGGGATGAGCAACAGCCCGGCCACGATCAGACCAATCAGCCCAAAGACCGCCTGTCGGCCGTTGTAGGTCCTCTTCCCAAAGGCGGCTCCCTCGGGCAACGGGTAGCCGGCGTAGATCGAGAGGACGTTGCCCACGCCGAGCCACAAGAGGAATCCGGCCACCGAGGAGAGGATCCCGCCGGGCAATGTCACCAACGAGTTCCCGAGAACGGCGCCGGCCACCGAGGCGACCAACGCAACAGGGAGCACCACGATCGCCAGCGCCAGGTTCTTTCCCCGCAGCACCGAGCCCATGGCGAGGGGTGCCACCGCATACCCCCACAGCGTCCGCCCATCGGCGCCGAACTGGTTGGTCGCCAGCGTGATCATGGCGGACATGGCGACCACGGCACCGAGGTAGCCGCCGTAACCCGAGGCGAAGATCTCCGAGGCCGATCCGAAGAGCAGCACGACCACGACCGTCACCGCGCCGAGCAGTTGCTGGCGGATCCGCCCGTCGCGAACCAGATACCGCAGTTCCTTGGCGGCGACACCGCCCACGGGTCCCCCCGGGAGCAGCCTGGCGACGATCCGGGGAGGCAGGGCTCAGGATGGCGCCGGTGACATGCACCCGCTCGACATGGGTCGACTCGGGGGTGGTGAAGAGGCGGGCGAGACCTTTCCACCATGCCCAAAGCCCGACCACGACCCACAGGAGGCCGTAGACCAGCCACAGCACCGCTTCGGGCCGACCTGCTGCGGCGGTGGCTGCGGCCCGGCCGAGAGCACCGGGCGGGAGCCAGGAGAGGACGGTTCGCAGCGCCGGGCTCTCCCAGTGGCGAACCCCGAGAACATGTTCTCCATCTGCTGCGCTCCGAGGGCCACGGCGAGCCCGAGCACCGCCGCCAGGACTCCGCCGAGCTCCCGACCCCGGCGCGAGGAGAGCACCGTTGCGAACGTGGTTGCGATCACCCTCGCCCACACCACGGAGGCGACGAGCGACACGGCGACGGCGGCAACCACCACTGCGACTTCGACACCATCGGCGTCGAGCGCCCTGACCGCTCCTCCGAGCGTCAATGCGGTGGTGAGCGCCCCCGGGCCGATGAGAGCGGCAGCGGTGAGCCCGGTGGCGAGAGTGGCGCCGGGGAGTGGGAACAGGGCAAACCGCCGAGGGTCGAGGGTCTCGTCGAGTGAACCGGTGAACAGCGGTATGACCAGCCAGAGAACGAAGACGAGGGTGAAGACGAGCGAGGTCATCAACACCGGGTCGGCCGAGGCTCCGATGAGCGCGCCTGCACCGAGGCCCGCACCCACCCCGACCGCCGCCGACAGGAGCCACATCAGGACGAAGAGGAAGATCCCGACCAGACCCGAGCGGCTCACCCCGCGGCGGAGCAGCCGCAGCTTCAGCCGGACGAAGACCCCAACCACTCCAAGTCACCTTCAGCCGTGATGATCCCGCCCATCAATTCCACAAAGACATCCTGGAGACGGCGACCATCGATCACCTCGTCCATGGTCCCATGGACCAGTACCCGACCGCGATCGATGACGACCAAACGGTCGCACACCCGTTCGACCTGATCGAGGACGTGGCTCGAGAAGACCACCGTGCCCCCCGATGCGGTGTGGCGGTGCAGGACCCGCTCCATGGTCTCCGTGGCCACCGGGTCGAGCCCGGAGAATGGTTCGTCGAGGAAGATCACACGCGGGTTGTGGAGCAGGGCGCAACAGATGGCGATCTTGCGCCGCATCCCCGTGCTGTAATCGGCCACAAGGGTATCCGCGTCTTCTTCGAGGTCGACCATTTTCAGAAGCTCATCGCGGCGGTGCGAGATGGTGGCGGGGTCCATGCGACGGAGCAGTCCGTTGAACTCGATCAACTCCCGACCGCTCAGCCGGTCGAACAGTGTGGGGTCGTCTGGCACTACTCCTATCCGCGACTTTGCGGCGATCGGGTCCTCCCAGACGGAGATCCCTTCGATCCGCACGCTGCCGGCATCGGGGCGGAGCAAACCGGTGGCCATCCGGATGAGAGTCGACTTGCCGGCGCCGTTGGGTCCGAGGATCCCGAACATCGACCCGGCGGGTATTTCGAAGCTGATGACGTCGACCGCGGTCTTCTCCCCGAACCGCTTGGTCAGCCCCTCGAACTGGACGGATGCCGGCAACGTACCCGTCATGTGCTTGGAACGATCGCCCTGCGACCATTGAGGAGTTGGAGATGACCGAGTTGATGGACCTTCGACATGGCTTCACCCGGGACGACTTCGACGACCGGGGCATTCTGGTCGGACAGGTGGACGATGCCAGAGTCGCAGTGGTGGCAGCGGCGGACCGGATCCACGCCATCGGCGCCTCGTGCACGCACTATCACGGCAACCTCGACCAAGGGGTCTTCGACGGCAACTGTCTCCGTTGTCCACTCCATCACGCCCGATACGACCTGACAACCGGCGAGCCCACCGCCCCGGCTTTTGCTTCGGTGGCGGTGTACGACATCGTGGCCGACGGCGACACGTTCCGGATCACGGGGAAGCGCCCACCTCCTCCGCAGCCCGAGATGACCGATGGGCACGATGTGGTGATCGTCGGCGGGGGTGGCGCCGCCTTCGCCGCCGCCGACCGTCTCCGCAAGCGGGGGCACCGCGGCCGCGTGGTGATGATCAGCGACGACACCCGACCGGCATACGACCGGCCGAATGTCTCCAAGGACTACCTGGCGGGTGAGGCGCCCGACGAGTGGATGCCGCTCGCATCCGACCAGGACCTGAGCGACCGGGGCATCGAGGTCCTCACCGGTCGAAGGGTGACCGCCATCGATCGGGAGCGGTCGGAGGTGATCCTCGATGACGGCGACAGGGTGGGATACGGCTCGCTGCTTCTGGCCACCGGGGCGGAGCCGATCCGCCTCCCCGTGCCGGGCGCAGAGCGCGGGCACCTGCTCCGCACCATGGACGACGCCGATCGGATCATCGCCGCTGCGGCCGAAGCGCGCACTGCGGTTGTGGTCGGGGCGGGGTTCATCGGCCTCGAGGTGGCCGCCTCGCTCCGGAAGCGAGGGCTCGATGTCACCGTGGTGGCGCTCGAGACCGAGCCACTGGAGGCGGTGATGGGACCCGAATTGGGGGCGGCGATCCGCGCCGACCATGAGGCCAATGGGGTGCGATTCCGGATGGAGTCCTCCGTCGAGCAGGTGGGGCCCGACTCGGTCATCACCGACGATGGATCGAGTATCCCCGCCGATCTGGTGGTGATCGGGATCGGGGTCCAACCCCGCACCTCGCTCGCCGCCGATGCCGGGCTCGACGTGGACGACGGGGTATTGGTCGATGACCGGCTGCGGAGCAGCGACCCGGCGATCCTGGCGGCGGGCGACGTTGCCCGATTCCCTCATGACGACGAGAGGATCAGGATCGAGCACTGGGTGGTCGCCGAGCGACAGGGCCAGGTGGCAGCCGACGTGATCCTCGGCGACGACACCGCCTACACCGACGCCCCCTTCTTCTGGAGCGTCCACTTCGACGTCCGCATCCGGTTCGTCGGCTATGCCGGCGGGCACGAAGAGCGCACGATCATCGGAGACCTGGGGTCCGACGGGGCGGTCTTCTACCGGCGAGGCGGGCGGATCGTGGCGGTGGCGACCGTGGGCAGGGACCGTCTCGCCCTCGAAGCGGAAGTGGCGCTCGAGCGGGGTGACCAGGAGTCGCTTGGAGCGCATGGCCGCCGGTTGACCGGGCCGCGAAAGGTTCCGCGACAAGATGGCGGTCGGGGGCTGTCGGCCCGTTCTACCCTCTGCGGGCGGTCCCACCGGACCGTCTTCCCCACAGGTGCGGCCAGCCTGGTGAGAGCGCGAAAACTGAGCTCCTGGCAGCGCCGGATACCATTGACGTAATTACACCGATGGGAGTAAGGTGGTGGTCCCAAACCACCACATCCTGTGGGTCGCTTCCCCCGAGCCACAACATGTTGTGGTCCACCCTCTGGGCGGGATCATCTTTGGCAGCACCGGTCCCCCGGTAGCCCTGCGGCCGCTGTGCTTGCCGCTGGTGGGACGGGTCGCCTGAAGGGCGGTCGGAGACGCTGAGGCACGGGAGGCAGGAAAGATGGCACGCCGCACCACCACCGGTCTTCGGATCGACCGCCGCTTCACCCAACCGGGTGTCGATCCCTACTCCACGATCGAGTGGTCACGCCGCGACTCGCGGATAACCAACCCCGACGGTTCGGTGGTATTCGCCATGGAGGACGCCGAGATCCCTGCGTCGTGGTCGCAGGTGGCGGCGGACATCATGGTGTCGAAGTACTTCCGCAAGGCCGGTGTCCCCCGGTCAGACGAGGCGGGGAATCCGGTCGCTCGACGCCGAAGGCAACGCCGTGACCGGCCCCGAGACCTCCGCGCGCCAGGTGTTCGACCGCCTCGCCGGCACCTGGCGGCGCTGGGGTGAGGAGAACGGCTACTTCGCCTCGGCCGACGACGCCGACGCTTTCGAGGACGAGCTCAAGTACATGCTCGCCAACCAGATCGCCTCCCCCAACAGCCCGCAGTGGTTCAACACCGGGCTCCACGACGCATACGGGCTCACCGGCCCCGCCCAGGGGTTCTGGTACATCGACCCCGACACCGAGGAAGCGGTCCCCTCCCCCGACGCCTACAGCCGCCCCGCACCGCACGCTTGTTTCATAAATGCCGTCACCGACGACCTGGTCAGCCCCGGCGGGATCATGGATCTCTGGCTGCGCGAGGCGCGGCTCTTCAAATACGGTTCAGGTACCGGCTCCAATTTCTCATCGATCCGAGCCGAGAACGAGCCGCTTTCGGGAGGCGGTAAGTCGTCCGGGGTGATGTCATTCCTCAAGATCGGCGACCGGGCGGCGGGCGCAATCAAGTCGGGCGGGACAACAAGGCGAGCCGCCAAGATGGTGATCCTCGACCTCGATCACCCCGACATCGAAACCTTCATCGACTGGAAGAAGATCGAGGAGGACAAGGCCAGGGTCCTCATCCAGCACGGCGGCTATCCGGCCGACTTCAACGGCGAGGCATACGCCACCGTGTCCGGACAGAACTCGAACAACTCGGTGCGGATCCCCAACGATTTCGTCCGCAAGGTGATCGAAGACGGCGATTGGGAGCTCGTCGAGCGGACGACGGGCAAGGTCCGCAAGACGATCAAGGCCCGCGACCTCTGGCGTCGGATCGCCGATGCGGCGTGGTCATGCGCCGACCCCGGCGTCCAGTTCGACACCATCATCAACGAGTGGCACACGTCTCCCGCGGGCGGTCGCATCCGGGCAACTAACCCGTGTGCGGAATACGTCTTTCTTGACGACACGGCGTGCAACCTCGCTTCCATCAACCTGGTGAAGTTCCTCGACGAGGAAACCGGTGTGGTGGACGTCGATGCCTACCGACACGCCATCCGGCTGTGGACCATCGTCCTCGAGATCTCGGTGACCATGGCCCACTTCCCTTCCGAGGAGATCGCCTGGGGGTCGTACTGGTATCGCACGCTCGGTCTGGGGTACGCCAACCTGGGCAGCCTCCTGATGCGGTCGGGGATCCCATACGACTCGGAAGCCGGCCGCGCCATCGCCGGCGCCCTCACCGCCATCCTCACCGGTGTCGCCTACGCCACGTCGGCCGAGATGGCGGCGGCGGTCGGGCCGTTCCCCCGTTTTGCCGAGAACCGAGACGCCATGCTCCGGGTCATGCGCAACCACAGGCGCGCCGCATACGGCGCCGAGCAGGCGGAGTACGAGGGGTTGTCGCACCATGTGATGGGGATCGACCCGGCGCACACTCCGGCCAACCTGCTCGAAGCGGCCCGCACCAGCTGGGACCTCGCTTTGGAACTGGGCGAGGAGCACGGCTACCGCAACGCCCAATCCAGTTGCATCGCTCCAACCGGTTGCCTGGTCGGTGGTTCGCTGATCCCAACCGAGCGTGGGTTGGTGCGTCTCCGCTCGCTTGGGAGACCCCGAGCGGATCCGTGTGGCAAGACCTGGATGTTGCCGTTGGCACCGACGACGGACCGACGGGAGACGTCGAGGTTCTACGTCAACGGGGTCGAGCCGGTCGTCACAGTGGAGACCGGACGCGGCTACCGGATCCAAGGCACGCCGACCCATCGGGTCAAGGTGGTGCAGCCGGATGGAGCCTGGGTGTGGAAGAGGTTCGGAGACATCGAGGCGGGCGATCTCGTTCCGTTGCAGCTGAATCAACTGGTCGGGTGAGCCCAGAAGAGTGACGCTCCCACCCCTGGGTGAGAGCCACTGGACCGGCGACTTCACCACGACCGTGCCCAGCCATCTCACCCCCGAGCTGGCCGAGTTACTCGGCTACTTCATGGGGGACGGCTCGTTGCACTCCAAAGGCATCCGGTTGTGTGTCGCCGCCCATGACTTCGACGTCTTGCAGCGGCTTCAGCAGTTGGGCAAGCAGCTCTTCAACCTCGAGGCTCATCTCGTCGAGCAGACCGGTTACACAGAGGTGGCTTTCCACTCGGTGCGTTTGGCCATGTGGTGGCAGGCATCGCGGCTTCTCCAAGTACGCCCCTTCCGAGAATCACGTCGGCAAGGGCTATCACCCGCACATACCCGACGCTTTGCTCGCTTCTAACGATCGCTGCCGTCTACGGCGCCTTCCTCCGGGGTCTGTTCGAGGCCGACGGAACGGTGACCTCAGGGCTTGCCCCACTGGTCGACCACCTCGATCGAGTTCTCACACGACGTCCAGTCGCTGCTTCTCGCCCTCGGCTACCCGACCAACCGGAGGTTCGATACCACCGGGTGGGGTCAGTCAGAGATTGCCGTGCTTAGCCTCGCCAACTCGATGTACAACGAGCGGTTCGCCGCAGAGATCGGATTCATCGGCGGGAGGAAGCAGGCCGCGGTGCGAATCACCGCCGGTCGCCGGGCACACCCCCAGGCAAGCCGTCGCGACCACGTACCCGTGCCAAGAGCATTGGTGGATGCCCTTGCCCCGGCCAATGATGCCCTTCGCAAGACCATGCTGATGGCGCTCTCTCGCCACGGGCTGGTCTCGCGGCGATCGGCCGTCGAGCTGCTCGAGCCGAACCGGCGATCCCCGGCTATCGCCATCTGCTTGGTTTCTTCTACGACCGGGTCGTCGAGCGCCGAACTACAGTGAAGAGCAATTCACCTACGACCTGTCGGTGCCAGACAACGTCACCTACGTGGCCAATGGATTCGTGTCGCATAACACCATCGGCCTCCAGATGGATTGTGACACCACGGGGGTCGAGCCCGACTTCGCCTTGGTCAAGTTCAAGAAGCTCGCCGGAGGTGGCTACTTCAAGATCGTCAACCAGTCGGTTGCGCCGGCGCTCCGAACGCTCGGGTACGACGAGCAGCAGATCGAGGACATCGTCCGATACGTGATCGGCACCTCGAAGCTGGAGGGTGCCCCGCACATCAATCGCCAGACGCTTGGCGAGAAGGGCCTGACCGAAGCGGAGCTCGACCAGATCGACGCCACGCTCGGCGGCGTGTTCGAGTTGCGTCATGCCTTCAACGTGTTCGTCCTCGGTGAGGCGGGGTTGCAGCGGCTCGGGTTCGAGGTGGACGAGTACACCTCGTTCGACTTCGACCTGCTGCGCGAGCTCGGGTTCACCCGTGAGCAGATCAGGGAGGCGACCGACCGCATCTGCGGAGCACAGACGATCGAGGGCGCGCCTCACCTGCTGGCAGAGCACCTCCCCGTTTTCGACACCGCAAACAAGAACGGCCGGCTGGGAGAGCGGTACATCCACCACACCGGCCACATCAAGATGATGGCGGCGGTGCAGCCGCTGATCAGCGGCGCCACGTCGAAGACGATCAACCTCCCCAACGAAGCCACGATCGAGGACATCGAGGAGTCCTACATGCTGTCGTGGGAGCTCGGGGTGAAGTGCATGGCGCTCTACCGCGATGGCTCCAAGGCGAGCCAGCCGCTCAGCGCCGGCTCCGACGAAGGGCAGTCAGACGAGGAGAGCGACGAACTGGCGGCGGCGCACCAGGTCGAGAAGCAGATCCTCTGGGGACGGATCCCCGCCGGTCTCTCCCCCACCCAGGCGTACGCCCAGGGGATGCACCCGCCGCGGTTCATGCTCCCGGCGCGGCGTGCCGGTTGGACGCAGGAGGCTCGGATCGGCGGGCACAAGCTCTATCTCCGCACCGGCGAGTACGACGACGGCACCCTCGGCGAGCTGTTCATCGACCTGGCCAAAGAGGGCGCCACGCTGCGGGGGATCCTCTCCTGCTTCGCCATCGCCGTCTCCAAGGGTCTGCAGTACGGGGTGCCGCTCGACGAGTTCGTCGACACCTTCACCTTCCAGACCTTCGAGCCGCGGGGGATGATCGAAGGCCACCCCAACATCAAGATGGCCAATTCGATCGTGGACTACGTGTTCCGGGCGCTGGCCGTCGAGTACCTGCACAGAGATGATCTGGCTCAGGTGCCGCCACAGCGTGATGGCGACCTGCCCGAGCCGCCCAAGGGGATGGCGGCCGAGGCGGGTCTCCAGGTCGAGTTGTTCGATCACGCCGTCGAGCGCGACGTCGATGCGCTCAAGAAGGCGGCGTCGTTCGTCGACGGCCAGACCGCCGAGGGCCCGTCGTCCGACCATGTGACGTCAAACGGCCCAGGTGCGCAGGCGGTCCGCAGCCACCAGACGGTGGCGGCGGCGGAGGCCGGGACCCGCGCCATGCAGGCGGCGTTGGAGGACATGATGGGCGACGCACCGTCTGTGCGACGTGTGCGGTCACATCACCATCCGCAACGGCAGCTGCTACAAGTGCCTCAACTGCGGGAACTCTCTCGGTTGCAGCTGACTGGGGCAGCAACGAGCTGACCGGGGAAGATCCCGCGGCGCAACGATGTTGCCCAAGTGTTGCATGGTGCAACGACCGAAGCTGGAGGCGACGTGAAACCCGTGTTGGAGCTGACCGAGCTCTCGATGCCGTGGATCGGGCTCGACCCGTTCATCATGACCGTCCACCACGTGGACCACTACCCGGCAGGGAACGAATGGCAGGGCCCGGTGGCAGACCTGGACGGGCGGCGTCTCAGCGCCGACTTCTCGTACCGCGACGGGTGGAGCATGTACCACGGGATAAAGGTGCCCGGGTTCCCCCAGCATCCCCATCGCGGGTTCGAGACGGTCACCGTCGTCCGGCGCGGGTACGTGGACCATTCCGATTCGCTCGGGGCGACCGCTCGCTACGGCGAGGGCGACACACAATGGCTCACGACCGGGTCGGGAATCCAGCACTCCGAGATGTTCCCCCTGGTGGACGGTGAGGGGAGCAACGACCTCGAGCTATTCCAGATCTGGCTCAACCTGCCCCCGCAGTCGAAGATGGTCCCGGCCCACTTCTCGATGCTTTGGGCAGAAGAGATACCGACGGTGGTCGCCGAGGGGGGCCTGGTGACGGTGGACGTCATCGCCGGGGCCCTCGACGGGCACCACGCTCCTCCCCCGCCGCCCGACTCGTGGGCGATCACACTCCACATCTGACCTCGCCATCTGGCTGATCAGGGTGGCGCCAGGAGCAACGTGGAATCTCCCCGCCGCCCCTGCCGGGGTGAACCGGGTGCTCCATTGCTACCTCGGCTCCGATGTGACCGTAGGGGGCGTCCCGGCTGGTGCCGGCATCGGTCTGCGGCTCGCCGACACGATGGACATCCCGATCGTCAACCGGGCCGGCCCCGCTGAGTTCCTGCTTCTCCAGGGCCGACCCATAGGTGCTCCCGTGTTCCAGATGGGACCGTTCGTGATGAACAGCGCCGAGGAGATCCAGCAGGCGCTGCTCGACTACCGGAGCACCGAGTTCGGCGGCTGGCCATGGCCAAACCGGGAGCCGGTGCACCACCGCACATCGGGTCGCTTCGCCCTCCACGCCGATGGCCGGGTGGAAGAAAGAGACCGGCCGATCAGGGTCGAGGAGCGAGCCGGCTGAGCGATCCACGTCCTGTCGGGCCTTCTTCGTGTAGACATGTCGGACTGATGGAGCAGGAACCACCCGCGGACGAATCGGACGAACCACTGGCTGTCGAGCCGACCGAGCCGAGCCGAGCCAACCGAGTCGGACGAGCCGATCCGAGCCGAGTCGAGCCGATCGAGCCGACCGAGCCGGACGAGCCGATCGAGCTAGTCGCCGATCCGAGTCGAGCCGATCGAGCCAACCGAGCCGATCGAGCTCGAGGTGACCGCCGCAGCAACGCCGAGCGAGCACTGATGCTCCTGAGTCGGTGCCAGAGTCGGTGCCAGAGTCGGTGACGGCCGTGCCGGTTGCAGCCACCGAGCCGACCCGCCAAGAGCTCGAGGCGAGGATCGCCCAGCTCTCGGCGGACCTGGAGGCGGCCAAATCCGCGGGTCCCCCTCGTCACCCCGTTCGAACGACGATCAGCTGGGTTTTGCTGGTGCTGGCTTCGTTGGGGGTCGTGGCGTCGACCTTGTCGTTTTGGGTGCACGAGACGTTGTTCGACACCGATCGGTTCATGGCGGTTGTCGAGCCGGTACTGCGCGACCCCGCCGTGGAAAGAGCGCTCGCCACCCGGCTCGGTGACCAGGTTGTGACCGCCCTCGACCCGGAGACCCGGGTCAACGACGCTCTGGACCGGATCCAGGAGAGAGTGGCCAACGAGATCAGCCAGGACGTGGGTAGCGGCGGCGTGGTGCGAACCGCCATCGAACAGCGGTTGTCGGGGGCGCTCGACAACCTGGGAGCGAGCATCGCCGGCGCCGTCGAGGGGGCACTTCGCAGCGCCATCGATGCGATAGTCGGCTCCGATCAATTCGAGAACTTGCTGGTCGAAGTGACCGAAAGGGCACAACCACGCGCCGTCGCTCTGCTCCGTGGCGATTACGACCAGCTCCCCAACACCGTTGTCGCCGAGGGCAAAGTCACCATCAACCTTCTGCCGCCGATAGCAGAGGCGTTGAGGAACGTGGCCCAGCGCGGGCTGGACCTGCTCGGGATCACTGCGACCATCCCGACGATCGACCCCGGCGAGGAGCACGGGGCTGCGCTCCAGAAACTCTCGACCGCCCTCGGCTTCGAGCTACCTCCGGACTTCGGTCAGATCACGGTGATGGACGCCGACACCCTCGCCGAGTACCAGGCGGCGGTAAGGACCTTCGACCGGCTCGTCTGGCTGCTGGTGGTGATCACCATCCTTCTGATGTTGGCTGCGGTGCTCGTGGCGGTTCGCCGCCTCTCCATGATCGGCTGGGTCGCCCTCGGCGCAGTGGTGGCGTTGGTTCTGACCGGCCTCTCCATCCGGTTGGTGGAGAGCAGGATCCTCGAGGCGTTCACCCACCCCGAGGGTCAGGCAGCGGCCGAGGCGATCCTCGACCGAGCTCATCGGCAGCCTGCGCGGCACAGGGATCGTCGTCGCAGCGGTGTTTGCGGTGATAGCCCTCGTGATCCTGGTGATGTCGCTGCGGAGGCGGACCGCCACCGCCTGAGTCCCAGGCGATCTCAAATACCGGGGTTATGGTCGACCGTATGCGGTCATATCGGCTGATTCGGCGCGCCCTCGCACTCATCGCCGCGCTGCCGTTGGCGCTGTCGGTCCCAACCGGTGCCGGGGCGGCGCCCTCCACTCCCGCGGAGTGCCTCGACTACACCGGCAACCAGTTCGCCGAGCTGTTCGACACCGCCCAACTTCCCAACCTCGAGGAACTCGACCCGTTGCCGGCGATCACCGGCGACGCAACCCGCGACGCCGCCATCAGGGATGCAGCCGAGGAGCGCGGTTACGAACTCCGTCCCGTCCCGGCCGAACCGCTCCCCTGGGTGGATGGGTTCCAACTCCAGGCGGAGGCGGCGGCGGCATGGGAGTCGCTCCAGTCGGCTTCGGGCGGCGCCGGCGTGCCGCTCCTCATCGTCTCCGGCTACCGGAGCGTGGACGACCAACGCGTCACCTTCCTCGATCGGGTGGCGAGATACGGCTCGGTGGAGGCGGCACTGGCCTGGGTGGCGCCGCCTGGCTACTCCAAGCACCAGACCGGGTATGCGGTGGACATCACCCAATCGGGGTGGGACCGCACCGGGTTCGCCGGGAGCCCCGCCTTCGCCTGGCTCACCGCCGACAACTACGCGGTGGCCAAGGCCCACGGATTCATCCCCAGCTACCCGCCGGACGCCGCCTGCCAGGGCCCAAACCCCGAGCCATGGGAGTTCACCTACGTCGGGGTCGGCCAGGTGGCATGTGGGGGTCTCAACATCGGGATCCCTCCCCGCATCCAGGCCGAGGGGACCGACGGGTCTCTCGACGACCTGAGAGTCTGCCCCAACCAACCGCTGGCCCGCGGCGCCATGTCCGACTTCCTCTCGAATGCGCTCCGGCTCGGGCCATCGGCGGGCGACACCTTTGTCGATGACGACGGCCACTGGTATGAGGCCGGGGTGGAGGCGCTCGCCGCGGCCGGCATAACCGAAGGCTGCAATCCGCCCGCCAACGACCGTTTCTGCCCGGACCGGTTGGTGACGCGGGGGTCGGTGGCGGCGTTCCTGGTACGCGCCCTCGGGCTCCCCGACGCCGCCGGCGACACATTCACCGACGACGACGGCTCCGTGTTCGAAGACGAGATCGAGGCGCTGGCGGCAGCAGGGATCACCGAGGGGTGCACACCGGCTGGTGACCTCTACTGCCCCGACGAACCGGTTACCCGCAACCAGATGGCCGACCTTCTGGAGAGGGCGCTCGGGATCACCATCGAGGGCCCGGGCACCTTTGTCGACGACGAGTCGTCGCCCTTCGAGGCGGACATCGAGTGGCTCGCCGCCGAGGGAATCACCACCGGCTGCAACCCGCCCGACAACGACCACTTCTGCCCGGATGAACCCGTCACCCGGGCGCAGATGGCCAGCTTCCTCGACCGGGCGCTCGACCTACCCAAAGCCGACGGCGATCGGTTCACCGACGACGACAACTCGACCCACGAGGCTGCGATCGATCGGCTGGCCGCCGCCGAGATCACGACCGGGTGCGGCGGCGGTCTCTATTGCCCAGACGAAGCGGTCACTCGGGCGCAGATGGCCAGCTTCCTCGACCGGGCGCTCGACCTGCCCAAAGCCGACGGCGATCGGTTCACCGACGACGACAACTCGACCCACGAGGCTGCGATCGATCGGCTGGCCGCCGCCGGGGTCACCGGCGGGTGCAACGCCGGCGGCACCCTCTACTGCCCCGACGATCCGGTGACCCGCGGCCAGATGGCGGCATTCCTCCACCGCGCCGCTCAACTCGGCTGAGTCCGGGTCCGCTCCCCGATCGATCCCACCGACGGTGCCAGCAACCAGAGGGCGACGGCGGCGAGCACATGCCATACCGCGTGTCCCTGGAGCAGGCTGTCGGGGCGGCAGAACGGGGCACCGCTTCGGGTCAGCGTCCCTATCAATGCCCCGACCCCGAGGACAGCCATCGAGGTGACGATCGAGCGGCGCAGCGCCGGCCGGACCCGGGCGCGTAACAGCGAGAGCACCACGGCTATCCCGGCGAGCCCGGCCTGTACCAGATCGCCCGATGCGGGAGCCGTCGCCACCACCGGGGCCGCAGCCACCACCGGGGCGACCCACCACACCGCGGAGAGCGGCTCGCCTCGCAGGTCGGCGAGGGCGTCCACTGCGACGTAAGCGGTCAGCGCCACGAGCGGAAGGTCGTGCGCCAGGTCGGCCCAGGGGGGGTATGGACCGTGGAGCGCCACCGATCCGACGCCGTTGAGGGCGACCAGACCGCCGTAGACGGCGTGCCTCGGCTTTTGGGCCATGATGGCCACACCGGCGATCACAAAGGCCAGGCTGGAGAAGGTGTTGACCGGCTGTCCGAGAAGCCCCGTGCCGAACTGCTCGCAGTCGAAGTCGGGCACAACCGTTTCGGCGTCACCTGACGGGCTATCGCCGCGCTGAGTGACGCCAAAACGGGATGCGATCACGATCGTCGACACGGTACCGGCCACCCCGCCACCCGTTGCCGGCCCTCGGGTTATGGTGGCGGCTACAAACGATTGCGCTCAGCGATTGACCAGTCGGTCGTCTCCATCGCGTGGGGGGCGACGAAGGGAGGGTGTCGATGTCGAGCCCGGTTCTCAGCCGAGCCGTCGGGTGGATAGGTACTGGCCGCATGGGGTACGCCCTCGCCGGCCGTCTTCTCGATGCGGGTGCTGATCTGCGTGTTTGGAACCGAACCCGGTCCAAGGCCGAGCCATTGGCGGAAAAGGGCGCCAAGATCGTCGACTCGCCGGCCGAACTGGCCGATGCCGACGTGGTATTCACCATGGTGGCCGGCCCCGACGATGTCCTCGAGGTCACGGTCGGGCCCAACGGGGTCCTCTCGCGCGACGACTCCAAGCCAGCGGTGCTGGTGGACTCGACCACCATCGACCCGGCGACCTCGGCCAAGCTGCGTGAAGAGGCCTCGGCGCGCGGCACGGCGGTGCTGGCGGCACCCGTGTCGGGCAACCCCAAGGTCGTGGCGTCAGGGAGGCTGACCGTCGTGGTGTCGGGGCCGCAAGACGCCTACGAGATGGCTCGGCCCTACCTGGAGCACTTCGGACGGCGGCTCACCTATGTAGGTCCCGGTGACGAAGCGCGACTGGTCAAGATCTGCCACAACCTGATGCTGGGTGTCGTCACCCAGAGCATGGCTGAGATCACGGTGCTCGCCGAGGCGGCCGGGGTGAGCCGGGCGTCGTTCCTCGAATTCCTCAACGACAGCGTCATGGGATCCACCTTCACCCGCTACAAGACCCCGGCATTCGTCAAGCTGGACTACTCGCCCACCTTCACCATGGAACTGCTGCGGAAGGATTTCGAACTCGGGCTCGACACCGCACGCCAACTCGACGTCCCTCTCCCCCTCTCGGCGCTGGTCCATTCCATGGTCATGGAGGCCATCGGCCTCGGGTACGGTGATCGGGACTTCGCTGCGCTTTTGGACAAGGAGGCCCGGGCGGCGGGCCGAGAGCTCGAAGCCGAGGAAGCCGACGTAGGCGACGGGCTGGGATGAAGGACGGTCGACGATGCGGCTTCTGAAGGAACTCATCGAGGCCGGGGGTACCCGTCTCTGGATCGGCGGGGAGTGGCGCGAGGCATCGGACGGGGCCGCCTTCGACGTCCTCGACCCCGCCACCGGCGAGCCGATCGCGTCTGTGTCGTCGGGTTCCACCGACGATGCGCAAGCCGCGGTGACCGCGGCGGCCGAGGCGGCCGAGGAATGGGCGGCGACACCGCCGCGCGACAGGGCCGAGATCCTGCGACGCGCCTTCGAGATGATGGCCGGTGAGGCCGACGGGTTCGCCGAGTTGATCGTCGCCGAGATGGGCAAGGCCCTGACCGAGGCGCGGGGCGAGGCGACCTACGCCGCCGAGTTCTTCAGGTGGTACTCGGGGGAGGCGGTCCGCAACGAGGGGGCACTGATGACCGCCCCTGCCGGTGACAAGCGGATCATCTCGATCCACCAACCGGTCGGGGTCTCGTTGCTGGTGACACCGTGGAACTTCCCCGCCGCCATGGCCACCCGGAAGCTCGGACCAGCGATCGCCGCCGGTTGCACGACCATCCTCAAGCCCGCTTCGGACACGCCTCTCACCGCCCTTGCCATGGCGCGCCTCCTCGACGAGGCCGGTGTCCCGCCAGGTGTGGTCAACGTCCTCCCCTCCAAGCGCTCCTCCGAGGTCGTCCCCGCCATCCTCGCCGACGACCGGGTTCGCAAGCTCTCCTTCACCGGGTCCACAGAGGTGGGCCGGGGCCTTCTGGAGCAAGCGGCCAAGCGTGTGGTCAATTGCTCGATGGAACTGGGGGGCAATGCGCCCTTCATCGTGTTCGGCGATGCCGATCTCGACGAAGCCGTGGCTGGTCTCATGGTTGCGAAGATGCGGAATGGCGGACAGTCGTGCATCGCCGCCAACCGGATCTATGTCGAAGCCTCGGTCGCCGAGGACTTCGCCTCACGCTTCACCGCAGCGATGGCGGCGGTCAAGGTCGGGCCAGGTCTCGATCCCGGTGTCGAACTCGGGACCTGTGATCAACAAGCAGGCCCGCGACGACATGGCGGAGATGGTGGAGCGGAGCGCCGGCGCCGGCTCGGAGGTCGCCCTGGGCGGCACACCGCTCGACCGGCCCGGTTGGTTCTACCCGCCCACGGTGCTCACCGACGTGGATCCTTCCGACTCCATCCTCTCCGAGGAGATCTTCGGACCGGTTGCGCCGCTGGTTCGGTTCGGTGACGAGGCCGAGGCGATCGCCATGGCCAACGAGACCGAGCACGGCCTCGCCTCCTACGTCTACACGTCGGACCTGAGCCGCGGGTTGCGCGTCGCCGAAGCGGTGGAGGCGGGGATGGTGGGGGTCAACCGGGGTCTCATCTCAGACCCCGCCGCCCCATTCGGTGGGGTCAAACAATCGGGGATCGGCCGGGAGGGCGGGCACCAGGGACTTCACGAGTTCCTCGAGACCAAGTACATCGCCGCATCCTGGTGAGCCTCAGCCCGCCGGGGCCATCTCCGCCACCGGCGGACCGGTTGAGTCTCGGACCACGAGCGAAGGCGCCAGTCGCACCGACACCGCACCTTCCTTGGGACCCGATTCGATCGCCTCGAGGACTGCCTCCGCCGACTTGACCCCGATCAGATAGTGGGGGATCCGGATGGTGGTCAACGCCGGATCGAGCTTGTCGGCGAAGGGCATGTCGTTGTAGCCCACCACCGATACATCCCTCCCCACCGTCAACCCGCGCTCCTTGAGCACGTCGTAGCAGCCGATGGCGATGAGGTCGTTGGCGGCGACAACGGCGGTGAACCGGTGACCCCGGTCGAGCAGGGTGCGGAAGGCGGCCTCTCCGGGCTCCTCGGAAAACCACGCCGCCTCGACGATCAGCTCGGGGTCGACCTCCAACCCGGCGTTCTGCATCCAGACGTTGAAGCTCTGGTACCGGGCGAGACCGGTGGACACGCTGTGTGGGCCGGAGATGTGGGCGATGCTGCGATGCCCCAGCGAGACGAGATGGCGGACGGCCAGCCCTATGCCGGCGTGGTCGTCTCCGGCCACCGAGGGGACCGAGGCGTCGTCCATGGTCCTGTTGACCAGGACCACGGGCACCCGTGAGGCGATGACCTCCTCGATCCCGGGATCGGTCCGCTCAGCGGTGGCCAGGATCAGGCCGTCCACCCGGCGGGTGAGCATCGTTTGCAGCATCTGATGCTCCCTTGCCGGGTCGTTGTCGGTGTTGGCCAGGATCAGCGTGTAGTCGGACCGGCCGAGGGTGTCCTCGATTCCCCTGGCGATAGGCGGAAACAGAGGATTGGTCAGGTCGGGGAGCAGCATCCCCACGGTGTACGTCTTGTTGGTCTTCAGGCCCCGGGCGAGCGAGTTTGGCTGGTACCCGAGGTCGCGGGCGGCCTTGACCACCCGGTCGGCCGTGTCCTCGCTGACCAGGGCGCGGGTCGACCTGTTGAGGGCACGAGACGCCGTCGAGGCATGAACCCCGGCCCGCTCCGCCACGTCGCGCAAGGTGACGGCCCGGATCATCGTCCGGATTCTACGGTCAACCCAATGCCATGCCCTCGACCGAACCCGTCGGGTCTGGCAAGTGCATCATGCGAAACGAGTTGAAGAGGCCGACGAGCCCAGCAAGGATCGGGATGAGAAGGGCGACCTGGAGGGCGAAGGGTCTCGCCTCCGTGTTGATGCGGATCATCTCGTCCTGGATCACCTCGGGCTGGCCAACCAGCAGCTCGTCGAGCGCCGTGTTGCTCATCAATTCCGCATCGTCTTCCAGTGCCTGCGCCACTTGCTCCTTCTCGTCTGGGGGAAGCACCAAGCTTGCCTCCGCCTTGTCGGTGAAGGTGAGAGCAAGGGTCGCCAGCATGATGGCGCCGGCGAACGCCAGCCCGAACGACAGCCCGAACGATCCCGCCGCCGAGTTCACTCCTGCAGCCTCGCTGACCCGCTCCTCAGAGATCGGGGACAGGGTGTAGTTGTTGAGCTGTGAGACCAACAAGCCGAGCCCCGATCCTGCGATCACCAATGGGATTACGAGGTACCAGCCAGAGTCTGCCCTCGGCACGATCGGGATGAGGACCGCCATTCCTATCGTGAGAAGGGCGAATCCCAGACGAATGATGCTGGCCGGGCGTCTCGCATCCCGCCTTCTTCCCGGCAAGGATGGCAACTCCGAACATGCTGAGGGAGAGCGGGGCGAGGGACAACCCCGCCCCCATCGCGTTGTACTCGAGCACCATCTGCAGGTAGATGGGCAGCGCGATCATGGCGCCCCCGAGCGCGATCTGCTGGAGCATCTGCTGGGAAACCCCGAACCTGAACATCTTGGATTTGAACAGATCCGGGTCAAGAAGCGTCGGCTTGTCTTGACGTTTGACGCCGAACCAACCAATAGACCAGCGCTCCCATCGCAATGGCACCGATCGCCAGCAGAGCAGCAACGGACTCACCGCCTTCCTGCCACACCAGGATGCTGAGCACGATGCCGCCCATGCCAAGGACGGAGAGGACCGAACCGACGGGGTCGACGCGGCGAGGTCCTGTGTAGGGAACGTCACGAACGAGTCCCAGGCCGGACAGCACGATGGCGATCACCACTACCTCGAGCGCAAAGGCGACACGGTACGAAAGGTAGGTGGTGATGAAGCCCCCGATCAGCGGTCCGACGGCGGCGGCGATCGCAGCCGCCGCCCCCACCAGGGCGTAGACCCTCTTCTGAGCGGCGCCCTCAAAGTTGCCGTGGATGAGGGACTGCATCGATGGCAGCAGGAGCGAGGCGCCCAGCCCACCCACGATCGCCCAGAAGATGATGATCGTGGTGAGGTCCTGAGCCAGCGTCATTGCCAAGGCGCCGACGGCGTAGCCGAGCAGGCCCAACACATAGGCCCGCTTGCGACCGAAGAGATCCCCGACCTTGCTCCCGATCAGGATGAAGGCGGCAGACACCAGCGCCTCGAGCGCGATCGCCGACTGGACGCCGCTGACCGTTGTGCCGAGATCCTGCACCACCGCCGAGATCGAGACGTTCATCAACGACGTATCGACCACGAGCACGAACATCGCCATTGCCAGCAGGAGGCCGAGCCGCCGATCGCCGGACGCTTCCTCAGGAACGACGGCTTCCGCTCCTTCGGTCATATGTCGCTACCTGCCCTTGGCACGCCCGAGATGCTAGGACTCCTGCGCTGCACAACGGCGGTCATCCAACCGCCGGACGGCAGCGTCGCTCGCCGGCTCATGCCCAATCGCATCCGTCATGCGAGGAGCGCCCCCACGCCGAGGACGACCAGGGAGAGCGCCGCCAGCATCGCCAGCAATGGCCAGACCCAACGCAGATACCTGCCATACGGGACACGGGCAATGGCGAGTCCACCCATCACCACGGCGGACGTCGGGATGAACAGGTTCATCAACCCTGAGGCGCTCTGGTAGGCGGTCACGACCAGGCTGGCGGGCACATCCACAAACCCGGCCAGTGGCGCCATGATCGGCATCGCCACCGTCGCCAGCCCCGACGTAGAAGGAATCAGGAAGGAGAGGGGGAGGAACAACACGTACATCACGATGGCGAAGGCGGCCTGACCAACACCTTCCAAGGCGACCTCGGCCCAATGGAGCACGGTGTCGGTGATCTGGCCGTTGTTCATGATCACGGTGATTCCCCGGGCGATCCCGATGATGAGGGCCACTCCGAGCAGTTCGCCCGCTCCGGTGACAAACGTCGAGGTCAAGTCGCCCTCGCGCATCCTCCCGATCAGCCCGATCACGACCGAGAAGAGCAGAAACGATGCGGTCATCTCGGGGAACCACCACCACAGCGTCGGCAGGCCAATCCCGAGGTCCTCCCAGGGGATGACGCCGTAAATCATCACCAGGAAGGCCAGCCCGAACACGACCAAGACCACCTTTTGAGTGCCGGTCATCACCGTGGCGCCGTCTCCCTGGTCCGCCGCTCGGAACCGCCGCTCGTTCTCCTCCTTCATGTCGGCGACCATCGAACGCGCCGGGTCGTTCTTGACTCGGGCGGCGTACCGCATCACGAAGAAGATCCCGATGGCGAGGCCCACGATGAGGATGACCAGTCGCCCGATGAGTCCGTCGCTGATCGGAATGCCGGCGAATCCGGATGCGATGCCGGTGGCGAACGGGTTGATGGTGGAACCCAGAACCCCGATGCCGCACCCCAGCAGGACGATTGCGGCACCGGTGAGAGCGTCGTAGCCGGCGGCGATCATCACCGTGATCACCAGCGCGATAGAAGGCGAGGCTCTCCTCCGCCATTCCGAAGGTGGTGCCCCCGATGGCGAAGACGGTCATCAGGAGCGGGATCATCCACCTCTCCCGGCCCCGCAGCTTCGCCACCAGCCTGCCGATCCCCGCCTGGATCGCCCCGGTCTTCATGGTGACGCCGAGGAAGCCTCCGATCACGATGATGAAGAGGGCGACGTCGATGGCACCGAAGAGCGTCCCGCTGTTGTAGTAGTTGATGTTCCCGGTCTCGTCCTCGATCCCGTAGAGGCCGTTGATCGGAGCGGTGATCGAGTCGACGAGGATCCGCTGCGGGTTCGACTCCACCTCGTGGTAGGTGCCCGGGATCGGCTCGCCCTCCTCGGTGACGTCGTAGTCGCCGGCAGGGACGATCCAGGTGGCGATGGCGGCGAGGACGATGAGTGCGAACAGGATCGTGTAGGCGGAGGGAAGGGTGAAACGTCGCTTCTTCTCGGTTCCGGTCGGTGGCTCTGGTTCCAACGTCGTCTCGCTGCTCATCGGGAACCTCCCGCATCGGACCGAGGAGGCACCACCCACTGATCGCCTCGGTTCCGCGTATCAGACATGATGCACGCGGAGAAGGTGACGGCGCTGGGGCTCGAGTCGAATGCACCGACGTCGTCGCCGCGCCGGTGCTGACGCGTCCCCGGGCGAATGCCACCAGACCGAGGACCAGCACCACCGCCACGATGATGATGACCCACCTCACGGTGTCGCTCATCTCGTCGCCTCCCTTCCGGCCGAGCGTCGCCCGTCTAGAGCGGGTCGCGCTCCAGCGGACACGTCATGCAGTGCCCTCCGCCCCGGCCCTTCCCCAACTCGAAGCCCTCGATGGTGACCACCTCGACACCGGCGCGGCGCATGGCATCGATGGTGTAGGTGTTCCGCTCGTAGGCGACGACCACGCCGGGCTCGAGGGCGACGACGTTGTTGCCGTCGTCCCACTGCTCGCGCTCCTGCTGGTACTCGTTGCCCCCGGTCTCGACCACCTGGAGGTCGCTCACGCCGAGGGCATCGGCGACCGCAGGGAGGAAGCCCTCCTCTTCGGTGACATGGAACTTCCCCGGCTCGGTTCCGGGGCGCAGGCTGATCGCCCGGACCTGGCTCATGACCTTCGGGTAGACGGTGACCTTGTCCCGGTCGAGCAGCGTGAACACCGTGTCGAGGTGCATGTGCGCCCGGTCCTTGGTCATCACGACTGCAATGACCCGCTCCGCCGCCCCCTTGGCGAAGAGGGCTCGGGCGATCTGCTCGATCATCCGTGCCTGGGTCCGCTCGCTGAGCCCGATCAGTACCGTCCCGTTCCCGATCGGCTGCACGTCACCGCCCTCGAGCGAGGCCCGCCCGAAGTCGGCCGCCTGGAAACGCCCATCGTCACCCAGTTCCGGATACCAGTACTCGAAATCGGCGTCGGCGAACATCGGGTGGTAGCGGTAGATGGCGGCGACGTTGTAGGCCTCGAGACGTCTCGCCGGCCAGTACATCGGGTTGACCGACACTCCCCCGTACATCCAGCAGGAGGAATCGCGTGTGAACAGCGTGTTTGGCAGCGGTGGAAGGATGAATGCGCTGGTGTCGTCGAGCGCCGCCGCACCGAGCGACGAGCCTCCCAGCTTGTCGAGGTCGAGGTCGGCTTCGGCGACCGTCATGCCGCCGATGAGGTGCCTGGCGAGGTCTTCCGGCTTGAGCGCCCAGAGCACGGCGCGCACCTCGTCGACCAGCGAGGTGCCCACGGTGTACTCCGACACCGTCAGCTCGATCAGGCGGCGGCGTCCCTCTTCGCTGGCAGCCAGCGCCTCGGCGAGCAGCTCGCGGAGGATGAAGACCTCGACACCCCGCTCGCGCATCTTCGCCACGAACTGGTCGTGCTCGTATTGGGCCCGCTCCACCCAGAGCACGTCGTCAAAGAGCAACTCGTCGTGGTTGGACGGAGTCAACCTCTGCAGGCTCAACTCAGGTCGGTGGACCATCACCTTCCGCAGCTTCCCGACCTCGGAGTGCACTCCGAACGCGCTCATCTCTCGAACTCCTTCCTCACTCGGGCACCACCTGGGTCCCGGCGACGCCGTCGACGATCTGCTCGATCTGCTCCAGGCTCCCGATCGCCGCACGCTTGCCGGTGCGTCTCGACGAACCGGCTCGCCGCCTCGACCTTGGGCCCCATCGACCCGGCGGCGAAGTCCATGGCCCGCAACTCGCCCGGCGTGATCCGGTCGAGGCGGCGTTGCGCCTCGGTGCCCCAATCGGCATAGACGCCGTCGACGTCGGTCACCATCACCAGCAGGTCGGCTTCGACCTCCCTGGCGAGCAGCTCGCTGGCGAGGTCCTTGTCGATCACGGCCTCGACGCCAACGAGCGTCTCGCTCGGCATCCGGGTCGTACATGGTCGGGATGCCGCCGCCGCCGGCGCAGATCACGACGACGCCCTTCTCCAAGAGCCAGCGGATGGGCCGGATCTCGAAGATGCGCTTCGGCTCAGGCGAGGGCACCACCCGGCGCCAGCGGTCTCCGTCCGGCTTGACGACCCAACCCTTGTCGGCGGCGAGCTGGTCGGCCTCCTCCTTCTCGTATACCGGCCCCACGAATTTGGTCGGGTCCTCGAAGGCGGGATCCGCCGGGTCGACCTCGATCATGGTGAGGATCGTGGCGAAGGGGACCTCGAAGGGCAGCCGGTTGCCCAGCTCCTGCTCGAGGAAGTAGCCGATCATGCCCTCGGTCTGCGCACCGAGGACATCAAGCGGGTAGGCCTCGACCTCTTCGTATGCGGCCGCCTGAAGGGCCAGCAGCCCCACCTGCGGACCGTTGCCGTGCGATAGGACCAGTTGGTGCTTGCCCGCCACCGCGGCCAGCGCAGGGGCCGCCGTCCTCACGTTTTCTCGCTGCACGTCGGCCGTCATGGGCTCGCCCCGCTTCAACAGGGCGTTTCCTCCGAGCGCGACGCACGACTCTCATGCGGTCCGATCAGTCGCCCAACGTGGCCACCATCACTGCCTTGATGGTGTGCATCCGGTTCTCGGCCTGGTCGAAGACGATCGAGCGCTCCGACTCGAAGACATCGTCGGTGACCTCCATGCCTTCGAGGCCGTAGTCCTCGAAGATCTGCTCGCCGACCTTCGTCTCGCGGTTGTGGAAGGCAGGGAGGCAGTGCATGAACTTGACCGCTGGGTTCTCCGTCCTCCGGACGACGTCAGCGTTCACCTGGTACGGCTTCAGGAGTTCGATCCGTTCAGCCCACACACCGGGATCCTCACCCATGGACACCCAGACATCGGTGTAGAGGTAGTCGACAGCCCGCACACCCTCGTCGACATCCTCGGTGAGGGTGAGCCTGGCCCCGGTCTCCTCGGCGATGGCCCGGCACGTCTTCACCAGCTCGTCTGCCGGCCATAGATGCTCCGGAGCGCACAACCGGACATCCATTCCGAACTTGCACCCGCCGACCATGAGCGAGTTGCCCATGTTGTTGCGGGCATCGCCCAGATAGCAGAAGGCGATCTCCGACAGGTGCTTGTCGGAGTGCTCTGTCATCGTCAGGACATCGGCCAGGATCTGCGTGGGGTGGAACTCGGTGGTGAGCCCGTTCCATACCGGCACACCGGCATGTTCGGCCAGCGTCTCGACGGTCTCCTGTCCGAAGCCGCGGTACTCGATCCCGTCGAACGTCCGGCCGAGTACCCGAGCCGTGTCCTTCATCGACTCCTTGTGCCCGATCTGGCTGCCCGAAGGCTCCAGGTAGGTGACGTGGGCTCCCTGGTCGTGCGCAGCCACCTCGAAGGCGGTCCTCGTCCGGGTGGACGTCTTCTCGAAGATCAGCGCGATGTTCTTACCCTGTAGTCGCTGCTGCTCGTATCCGCCGTACTTGGCAGCCTTCAACTCGGCGGAGAGCTTCAGCAGGAAGCGCATCTCCGCCGGGGTGAAGTCGAGCTCCTTTACGAAGCTTCGATTGCGAAGATTGAACGCCATGTGCGTGCTCCTCCTAACTCACGGCAACTGCCGGGCGTGGCGCCCCCTGGGCGCGTTCCCTTCGTCGGATCACGAACTTGATCAACTCCTCGATGACGACGAGCGTCGCCGCCAACCCGACGCACATCGCCCATTGGGACAAGCTGAGATCGACGGTTCCGACTATCCGCTGCAGGAAGCCGATAGTCGTGACCGCGATGATCGCCAAGAGTGCGATGCCGTAACGACGGAGTTGCGTCGCTCCAGGTAGCAGGCTCCGATCGAAGATCGTGTTTCGCTGGTCGCGCGCCAGGTACCCGGCGGCAAGGTGGAAGACGGACAGCGTGGTGAGCAGCATGGTGTTGGCTACGGCTGGCCCGAACATCGGCTCGGCCCACTGGTAGGCGACCAGCGAGCCCACAGTCATCACGAATCCCTGGACGCAGAGTCGGACCCAGTTGGTCCTCGAAAGGACCGGTGCCCCGACCGGGCGGGGAGCACGATCCATCAGCCCGACGGAGGGCACGTCGAAACCGAGCGCGATTGCGATCGGGATGTCGACGACCATGTTCAGCCACAGGATCTGCAGCGGGTTGAGTGGGATCCCGCCGGCTATGGCGAAGACGCCGGCGGCGATGAAGAGGGCGATATAGGCGACCAGGGTCGACATCTGAAAACGCAGGTACTTGAGCAGGTTGTCGTACAGACCCCGGCCGTACTCGACCGCGTTCACGATCGTGGCGAAGTTGTCGTCGGTGAGGATCATCACCGCCGCCTCTTTGGAGACCTCGGTGCCGGTGATGCCCATGGCGACGCCGATATCGGCTGCCTTCAGTGCGGGAGCGTCGTTGACGCCATCGCCGGTCATGGCCACGATGTTGCCGGTCTCCTGGAGCATGCGGACAAGACGGATCTTGTCCTCGGGAGCCACTCGTGCCACCACACCGATGTTCCCGAGCTGTGCCTTCAGCTCGTCGTCGCTCATCGCGGCGAACGCGGTGCCGGTGATCGCTTGTCCTTCGATCCCGAGCTCCTTGGCGATGGCTCCGGCGGTGGTGGCGTGGTCTCCGGTGATCATCCGAACCCGAATCCCCGCCTGTTTGCATTCAGCGATCGCAGCCTTCGCTTCAGACCGGGGAGGATCGACGATTCCGACCATCGCCAGCAGGGTGAGGTCATCCACGAGTTCGATGAGGTTGCTGTCGCCATCAAATGACGACGGATCGAAGTCCTTCTGGGCAACCACCATGACACGCTGGCCGGCCTCAGCCATCGCATCGTTCGCTTCGGATGCCAGGTGACGGTTGTCGTCGGATACCGGGACGATGGACCCGTCCGGAGCCAGATAGGAACCCGCCCGCGAGATCAGGACATCGGGCGCTCCCTTGACATAGCAGCGGACCACCGGGGTGCCATCCGCCCCCTTCATCTCGTGGAACGTCGCCATGAACTTGTACTCCGAGTCGAATGGAACTTCGGCGACACGGGGATAGGTCTGGCGTGTGGTCTCTATGTCGAGCCCACCCTTGGCCCCGAGCACGATGAGGGCGCCCTCGGTGGGATCGCCGATCAGGCTGTCGCCGTCCAAGACGGCATCGGCACAGAGCACCATCGGAAGGAGGTAGGGATCGAGGTCGAAGTGCTCGCCCCCGACGTGTTTGATCTCGCCGTCGATTCCGTATCCCTCGCCGGAGACGGTGAACCGGTTCTGACCGGGGATGGCCATCTCTCGGGCCGTCATCTTGTTCAAGGTCAGCGTGCCCGTCTTGTCGGAGCAGATCGCCGATGTAGAACCGAGGGTCTCAACGGCCGGAAGCCGCTTGACGATCGCGTTGCGGTTTGCGATCTCCGCGTTCCGATCGAGAGCAGCGCGGTGACGACCGCCGGGAGCCCGGTCGGGATGGCGGCGACCGCCAGCGCAACACCGGTGATGAAGAGGGTGTCGAAGGACTCGCCTCGCACCAATCCCAGGATTACGACAAGAACCAACGCGATGCCGGCGATCGTTGCGATGATCTTGGAGAGACCGTCGAGCTGCTTCTGCAGCGGCGTCTTTTCCGCTTCGGTGCTGGCGAGGAGATCTGCGATGTGCCCGATCTCCGTATCCATGCCGGTCGCGGTGACGATCATCTCGCCCCGCCCCCGGGTGACCGAGGTGTTCATGTAGGCGACGCAGGTCCGGTCTCCTAGCGGTACTTCGTCCCCGGTCACCGGTTCGGTGCTCTTGGCGACCGGCAGACTCTCCCCGGTCAATGCCGCTTCCTCGATCTCGAGGTTGGCGGCGAGCGTGATTCGGCTGTCGGCGGGGACGACGTTTCCGGCCTCGACCAGCACCACGTCACCGGGCACCAGCTCGCCGGCATCGATTTCGAGCACCTGGCCGTCACGCCGAACACGGGCGATCGTCTTCATCATCTGGGCGAGCGCCTTGACGCTCTCCTCGGCCTTCGCCTCCTGATGGAGGCCCATCACGGCGTTGAAGAGGGTGAGACCGGCCAGCACCACCGTCGTGCCCGTATCCCCGGTGACGATCTGATTGATCACCGCCGCTGCCAGCAGCACGATCTGCATGAAATCCTCGTACTGCCGGAGGAATGCCTGGAAGCCCGACTCCTTCTTCGCCCCGGTCAGTTGGTTCGGGCCGTATTGCTGTAGGCGGCGTTGCACCTCTTCGGCGCTGAGACCTCGACCGACGTCAACACCCAATGTTGCGGCCACCGCCTCCGCTTCGAACAGATGCGGCAACGGAGCAGAAGCGCTGACCGCAGTTCCTTCGACTGGTGTCGCTGTCACGTCGGGGCCGCCGCTACTCATCGATCCTCCGTTCGACTTCAAACATTTCGATCCCATCCACCGGTGCAATGAGGGATTGACTGCCGCATCTTATGTCGAGGTGGCGACCCGGTCCCCCGGCTGAGCACGTTCATCGGCGCAGACAGAGCGCTCCTCGTCTGGGCTCCGCTCCGCGGCGAGGTCGATCCCGCGCTCTCCGAGGAAGACCGGGTATCGGCGGGGACGCCGAACGCTTCGGCGGGCCTGCAATGGCGCGCCGGGATCTCGATGAGGCGACCCGCGCCCCTGGTGCCTCACATTCCGGCCGGCCCACTTCATGATCGACTCGAGCCGCCAGTCACCCTCGATGGATGATCAGGCGAGAATTCGGGCCTTCTGGATGGCGAACTCCTCCTCGGTGAGGATGCCCTGGGCCTTGAGCTCGCCGAGTTCGCGCAGCTGGGCCAGGGTGTCCTCGGTGCCAGCGGACGGGGCATATTGCGGTGCCGGCTGCGGGGGCGGAGCGACCGCCTGGTCGTAGGCCTGCTGGCGATCTGCGTAGATCTGCGCATCCCGGTCTGCGTAGCGCTCGGCCTGCCGGCGCTGGACCCGGCCACTGACTGCGGTCGCCGTACCGGCGACGACGGCGGTGCGCGCTATCCCGCGCATAAGTCCTGGCATTGCTTTCTCCTCTCAGTCGGCCGCCTCGGCGGCATCGAGTGCGTCCATGATTTCCTGTGCGGAGAGGCGGGCGGTGGCGACCATCTCGCCATCCTCACCTCGAGCCGCGGCCACAAATGGGATCGCCCATGCGTTCTCGTAGACCAACACCGCGGCCGCTTTCCCCGGTTCGAGTACCCCGGCGGCCTCGACCACGTCATCCGTCGTCAGCAGCCCCGAGCGGGCTCCCGAGAACTTGGCGAGTGCCGGAGAGCGGCCCATCGGATGACAGGTCGACCTCGGTGCACGAGCCGTCGGCATCGGTGGTGACGACCATCAGGTCGTACAGCCGCACCGTCTCGCTGTCGACGAGATCGCCAAGTGCCGTGGCGGTATTGGCGCCTTCGGCACCGCTGGGAAACTCGATGACGATCACATCGATTGGCCCGTAGGCGTCGGGCTTGGTCATTACTCCTCCTAGATCAGGGCCGGTGTCCCCCTTGCCCAGGTCGACTTGTTCGTGGACAGCCTGTTTCAGGCGAGGACCTTGGCCTTCTGGGCGGCGAACTCCTCGGCGGTGATGACCCCCGAGTCCCTCAACTGTGCCAGCTTGGTCAGTTCCTCAGCCGTCGAGGCGCCACCGGTCGAGCTCACCTCCTGGATGTACTGGCGTGTTGCCTTCTCCTGCTCAGCCGCCTGAGCGATGGCACGCTCCTGCATCGACTTCCCCCGGGCGATCAGATACACCAGCACACCGAGGTAGGGGAGGATGATCACGAACAGCACCCAGAGCGCCTTGCCCCACCCCGACAGGTCGTGGCTGCGGAAGATGTCGGCGAAGACGACGATCAGCAACCAGATCCAGATGAAGAACAGGAAGAACCACAACATCGCCCAGAACACTTGGCCACAGGTTTTCCATCCAAGGTCTCCTTCCAAAGAGCCCATCGCTCCCGCCGGAACGTCTCACAGCACGGGACGCGTGTCACCACCCTCTGGGTGGTGGTTTGGTCATCCCGTTTCAACGTAGCGTAGATATCAGCGCCTCGGGACGATAAGTCGGGTGCATGCAGCGACTCGAGGAGCGCCGAGTCCGTACCGCCGCGATCGATTGCTGGTTCCGCAAGTGTCCACCCGCTCCCGGCTGTTGCGGCCCGCGGCATCCCGTTCACCACCGAGAGGGCTGGCGGCCGCGAATCACCCACTGCAGGGTGGTGCGGTCCAGATCGGTATGGTGTTTGGTGACCCGCCGAACCGGCGACGAGGAGGTCACCATGTCCGACGTAAGCCGATGCCGCACGCGATATGCCGATTTTACAAGAGGCACTCGCCATGACAGTTGACAGCTTCGAACGATCCGGTCTCGATGATCGAACCTTCGTGATGGTGAGAATTGCCGCTCTCGCCGCCACCGGAGCCAATCCCGCTTCTTGGCTGTTCAATTTGGAGGCCGCCGCCGACAGCGGTGTCAGCATCGAGGACGTGCAGAGCGTCCTCGTAGCCGTGATGCCGATCATCGGAACGCCGCGAACGGTGGCGGCCATCGGAAACGCAATGCGGGGAATTGGGATGGCTGTCGCCGGCATCGGAGATGGACGAAGACGAAGCCTGACCGGCATCGGGTTCATTACGAGGAAGCACGCCGAAATCCGCAGCTGTCATCGATCTTGAGGCGAAGGTCCTCAGTCGGTCGAGACTGACGAGTCGCGGCGCCGCTTCCACGCCAGGTCGAGCAAGACGCTCAACGCCAAAATCACCACAATCGCCACCGCTGTAGCCGGTTCCTCTACCAGAGTCGTGGCAGCGAAGGTCAACAGAACTACAGCGGTGGTGAGGACCCCCACGACCAGGAGCCAGGCAATCGCTCCCGTTTCGGCGCGAACCCTTATGTGCCCTGCGGTCACCAATGTGAAGACCAGCAAGGCGATCGCACTACCAATCGAGGCGATCGCCGACAGATCGAACCAAACGGCCAATACGATGGCCGCCAAGGCCGTGATGACCAACCCGGCGGGTGCCCGTCCTGCCAACCGGCGACCCATCAAGGGCGGGAACTGACGGATCGAGGCCATCTGCTCAGACAACCCGGCAGCTGGATACAACCCGGCGTTGGTCGCGCCCGCAGTGGCGAATAGGGCGGTCACGCTCATCAACCAGTAGCCCGCCTGACCCAAGACGGGTTCGGCGGCGACCGCCAAGGCCGTGCCGCCTGATTCGATCACCTCGTCGACCGTGAGGGTTCCGAACACACCCAGCGCCACCGCGACGTAGATGACCGTGGCGATGCCCAGCGCCAAGAACACCGCTCGGGGGAGTTGGCGAGCCGGGTCAGACAGATCTTTGGCGGTGAATGTGATGACACCGAATCCAAGAAATGCAAAGAAGGTCAGTGCAACGCTGGCAACAATGTCACGTAAGGAAGGATATCCGGAGACGGCGAGAAGACCGGGCTCGATGTTCGCCAGTGTGGTTACGGCAAACAGAATCAATATCCCGATGACCACAAAGACTACGAGGCTTTGAACCCGCGCCACCGCCTGAGATCCGGCCAAATTGAGTACCGTCATGACCACGACGACCAGCACGGCGAAGCCCTTGATCCATCCGGCGCTTCCATCGGTGAACATCGAACTGGCGTAGCTGCCAAACGAAACCGCAACCATGCCAGTGATGATGGCGTTGGTGGCAAATATCAGCCACGCAATGATCCCAGTGACGTGGCCCTCACCGAACCCCCTCACCACGTATTCGAGGAGCCCACCTGCCGAGGGGTAGCGGGCGCCGAACTTCGAAAAGGAGTAACCCTGGAGTCCAGCGATCGCACCTGCGATCAGGAACGAGAGCCAGACCGCGGCACCGGCCACCTCGCCCGGCCGCACCGAGGAGGGAGAATATTCCCGCACCGACCATGGCCGCCACGCCGATGAACGCCGCCTGGCGGACCGAGAGCCTCGTTGCAGGAGACTCGTCGCTCATCACTTGCTCCTATGTCGGGCCGCTGGTTCCACTACGCGAGTCGAATTAGATTTCGAGTCGGCGAATCAAGTCGGAGGAGTGCGCATGGCTGTCGATCGCCCAGATGTCTCCGAAGTTTCAAGGAAGCTGGAAACCCTTCTCCCAGATCTTATCAGTGATCTCAAGCACCTGACCGCCATTCCCTCGATCGCATTTCCCGGCTACCCAACCGAGAAGGTCGTCGAAGCCCACGACTTCATCGTCGGACTGCTGCGCGATATCGGAGTGGAGAAGATAGAGACCATCGACCTTCCCGATACGTCGCCGATAGTCTTCGCCGAGGTCGAGGGTCGTCCGAATGCGCCGACGGTCCTTCTCTACTCCCACTACGACGTTCAGCCGCCGGGCGACGAG
Organism: uncultured Actinomycetes bacterium; assembly: GCA_963733905.1. Taxonomy (GTDB): domain Bacteria; phylum Actinomycetota; class Acidimicrobiia; order Spongiisociales; family DATADW01; genus DATADW01. The sequence goes on from CAVTEU010000008.1 coordinate 178,885, forward strand.
TCGCTCTGGACTCACAAGCCGTTTGAGCCGGTCGAGGAGGACGGCGTCATCTATGGACGGGGTGTGGCTGACGACAAATCGAACCTGATGGCCCACATCGGCGCCCTGCGCTATTTCGAGGGCAAGCCGCCGGTCAACCTCAAGATCGTCTTCGAAGGCCAGGAGGAATTCGGCAGCCCGTTTGACTACTACCCACCCACGGACCCGGAGAGGTTCGCATGTGATGCCATGGTCATCGCCGACATGGGCAACATAAGGCCGGGTGTGCCCACCTTCACCACTGCCCTGCGCGGCGACGCCGAGGTGACGGTGGAGGTCCGCACGCTTCCCGAGCCCAAGCACAGCGGCGAATACGGAGGTCCAGCGCCGGATGCCCTAATCACGCTGATCCATGCCCTTTCCACGCTTCATGACGAGCGAGGGAGTCCGGCCGTCGAGGGTCTGCTGCGCGACGAATGGGAAGGCGCACAACCCATAGACGAGGCTCAATATCGCGAAATGGCGGGCTTGGCAGCAGACAGCCCACTCTTCGGCGTCGGCACTATCGCCGACCGGCTCTGGGCCGGTCCGGCGCTGACCGTGGTCGGGCTCGACGCCCCGCGTACTGAAGGGGCGGTGCTGGCAGTCGTGCCACAGGCAAAGGCGCTCATCAACATCCGCGTCCATCCACAGCAGAAGGCCAGGGAAGCCCAAGCCGCGGTCATAGAGCATCTCCGATGCGATCAAGCCGTTCGGAATCGAGCTCATCGTCGAAGCCCGTCGAGGCAGGCGATGGCTTCGAGACCACGACCGACGGACCGGCCTACGGTGCAGCCCGGGAGGCTCTTCGCCTGGCATGGGGTCGAGAACCCATCGAGATCGGCAGCGGAGGGGCGATCCCTCTGGTCAGCGGGCTCCAAGCCGCCGTCCGGAGGCTGAGGTCTTGCTCTTCGGCGCCGAGGACATGCTCTGCAACCTTCACGCTCCCAACGAGCGACTGGTCATCGACGAGTTCCGGAAGACCGTGATCGCGATGGTCCTGTTCTTCGAGAGGTTCGCCGGTCTAGCACGAGTCCCGATGACGTACTGTGCCGTGCTTGGTCCGCTCCGACGTGACCGCGTTGAGGGGCGTGCATCGCCTCGACGGCTGCGAACATCGACCCTTGATTCAATCGATCCGAAGGAGCGCCATGACGTGAGGTGGATGGCCCATGGACGCCGATCCCTGGCAGTGCTGGTGGCTGTCGCCCTGATGATTTCGGCGTGCAACCAGGTCGCCGGCGTGAACACGAGCGAGGGCCCGACACCGAAGCACCGGCGACGACCGAGCGGAGGGATCCGGTAGCGGCGGCCGAGGCGCAGGTCGAGGCGGCGGAGGCGGGCGTCACCGAAGCCCAGGACGCCCTGACCGCGGCAGGCGAGCAATTCTGCAGCGAAGCAACCGGCTACGTAGAAGCGCTCGATCGCTACGGCATGCTGTTCACCGACGAAGTGGCCACGGTCGGCGATGTCACCACCGCCGGCGCCGACCTCGTCGAGCCGCGCGAGTCGGTGGCGTCTGCGGCCGAAGGCGTCGGCGAAGCCAAGACCGCTCTCGCCGATGCCGAGCAGGAACTCGTCGACGCGCAGGCCGCGCTGGCGGAGGCGGTCGCCACCGCTTCCAGCGTGCCAACCAATTCGACGACCCCGGGGACGACCACCACGACGACGATCGTGCCGGCGGCCACCATCGAGCGGGTCCAGCGGGCCGAGGACGATCTGGCCCAGACCGCCAGGGGCATCACGGATGCGACCCCGCTGGCGGAGGCGACGGCCGAGTACAACTCGGCCGCCTTCGCACTCCAAATCGCCTGGCTGAGACTGCTCTCCGACGCCGGTTGCCTCAGCGACGAACAGCAGGCCGAGGGCGTCGCCCAGGTGACCGCCTACACGACGACGCTGCAGACCGAGTTGCAGCAGGTGGGCTACTACGAGGACGAGATCGACGGGATCTACGGCCCGCAGACCGTCGAGGGGGTGAAGCGGCTGCAGGCCGACAGCGGGTTGCGCCAGACCGGATTCGTGGACCGGGCGACCGCCCAGGCGCTCGACGACCTGTTGGCTGAGCTCGGGGAAGAGGCGGCGGCTGCGGAGATGACGCACACCGCGGCGGTGCAGACCGTGCTCACTCTGACCGGTCACTGGACCGGGCCCATCGACGGAGAGTGGACCGAAGAGCTCACCGCCGCACTCCAGGCGTTCCAGACGGAACTCGGCGTCGAGCCCACCGGGGAGGTCGATGCCGCCACCCTGGCCGCCTTCCAGCAGGCCATCGCCGCCCTCGAGGGCTTGTTGACGACCACCACGCTGCCGGCCACGACCATCCCCTCAACGCCCACGACGACCCCGCCGCCGGCCACGACGATCCCCCCGCCGGCCACGACCATCGCACCGCCGGCCACCACCGCCCCACCCGGCTGAGAAGGCGCCAATCGGCACTCGGGATCGGCGCTCGGGAGCAGGGACGCACGGTGGTGTCCAGGTCGCAGACGATCGGTTGCAGGCTGCGGGCCGGCGATATATCGTGTCCGGTCTCTCGCAATCGATTGCTGAGCATCGAAGCGGAGATGGCAACTGGCCAGCGGAGGATCGGTGTAATCCCTTGCCGGGACGGGATACCACCGGTCGGCAGCCTGCGGACTTCATGGTTGCGGCGACCTCTTCGGAGGTAGATCAAGGCGATGCGTGACGAGATTTGGGTCGGGAGCCATATCACGGGTAGGGCGATGCAACGACGGGAGACGAGGCCGCTAGTCGCCTCGGTGCGGGATCTTCGGGTTCACTTCAACACCAAGGCGGGCGTGGTCCACGCCGTGGACGGTGTCTCCTTCGACATCAGGGACAACGAGACCCTTGGTCTCGTTGGCGAGACCGGCTGTGGCAAGAGCGTGACCGCTCGATCCTTCATCCGCCTGATCCCCACGCCGCCCGGCATGTATGCCGGCGGCGAAATTCACTTCTTGTCCTCGGAGGCCCGGAGGTACAACCACGATCCGATCGATCTGCTCACGATCCCAAACGAAGAGATGCTCTCGATCCGCGGCGATCGCATAGCCATGATCTTCCAGGATCCGGGCAAGGCGCTCAATCCCGCCCTCTCGATTCGGAGCCAGATCGCCGAGGTCTTCTACCAGCACCGATCCGATGAGATCCTGGAAGCCCTTGGCCCCGATGTGCCCACCATCATCCGCAGGGCAGCCACACAGGAAACGAGGAGTTTCGAGCGACTCTTGATGAGGATCCCACCTTGGCGGGCCAAGGCAGCCAAGCTGAAGCAACGGGTCGACGAGCTGGTGATCCACGCCCTGGCCGAGACACAGATCGCGAATCCGCGCAAGATCATGGAGAGCTACCCCCACGAGCTCTCCGGGGGTATGAAGCAGCGAGTCCTCATTGCCCAGGCCCTGGCCTGCAACCCCGATCTGCTCATCGCCGACGAGCCGACGACGGCCCTGGACGTGACCATCCAGGCGAGGATCCTCGAGCTTCTCGCCGAGCTGCAGGAGCGGCTCGAGACCTCCGTCCTCTATATCAGTCACGACCTGTCTCTGGTCAGGGAGATCTGCGATCGGGTCGCCGTCATGTACGCCGGTCGGATCGTCGAGACCGGAACGACGGAGGAGGTGTTCCGCAACCCTCTGCACCCCTACACGAGAGGGCTGATGGCTGCCGTTCCTTCGGCCACCAACCAGCGAGGCCGGCTGGCGGCCATCCATGGGAATGTGCCGGAGTTGGTTGAGCCGACGCCGTCGTGCCGATTCAGCACTCGATGCCCATACGCAGTTGAGATCTGCCATACCACCGATCCCTCGCTGGTGACCGTGGAGGATGAACACTCGGTCTCGTGCTTCGCATACGACACGGTTGACGGCAACGTCCTGCTCCCCTCCGTGGAGAGGTGGGTCTCGTGACCTCGGTCAGGACCCGGGATGGCGCCCAACAGATGGCGAGGGCGGATCGGTCGGTCATATCGGTGCGTGGGGTCGAGAAGTACTTCCCCATTCAGGGAAGGAACCCTGCAACGGGTAGTCGGCAATGTGATGGCCGTCGACGGGGTCTCATTCGAGGTGCGACCCGGAGAGACAGTGGGGCTCGTGGGTGAGTCCGGGTGCGGAAAGACCACGCTCGGCCGCTGCATAACCGGGCTGGTCCCGACGACCGGTGGCAGCATCTACTTCAGGCTCTCCGACGAGGACGCCGCCTACCTCGACATGGTCGATCCCATCCCCGAGAGCGAGCGCACCCGGGAGCAGCGGGCAGAGGTGGAGCGAATCGACACCAACCACCGCATCGATCGGATGGCGAGACACGCCTGGCGGACGTATCGCCGCAACTGCCAGATCGTCTTCCAGGACTCGTTCAGCTCGCTCAACCCGAGACATCTGGTCAAGGACCTGGTGGGACGTCCCCTCCGGGTGTACAAGGAAACATCGGGCCAGGAAACCACCGAGAGGGTGGTCGAGTTGTTGGAGAGCGTTGGGCTCGGGAGGCAGCATCTCTACCGCTTCCCACACCAGTTCTCCGGAGGTCAGAGGCAGCGGATCTCAATCGCCAGGGCGCTGGCGCTCGATCCCGAGTTCATCGTCCTCGACGAGCCGACCAGCGCCCTCGACGTGTCGGTGCAGGCGCAGATCCTCAACCTCCTCCACGAGCTGCAGAAGGAACGCGGTCTCACCTATCTCTTCATCAGCCACGACCTCGGCGTGGTGCGACTGATGGGCGATCGTGTCGCCGTCATGTACCTGGGCAAGGTCGCCGAATACGGCACCGCCGAGGAGTTGTTCCAGGATCCCAGGCACCCGTACACCGATGCTCTCCTCGCCGCCAATCCCGACATCAACTCCGAGCAATCCGAGATGAGGGGTCTGCGGGGCACGGTCCCCGATCCCTCCAGCCCACCCGAAGGCTGCCGCTTCCACACCCGCTGCCCGGTCGCCACTCCGATCTGCGGCTGGGAGGTCGACGACCTCGTTGCCTGGCTTCACGCCAACGACCTACTGCTCGGCGGTCTCACCGATGTCGAACGCCGATCCAACTTCGACGCCACTCTCGTTTTCCAGGATGAAGAGGCAGCATCGACCGTGGGCAAGGCCGCCGAAAGTGGCGACATGCCGCCTGCCATGAAGGCTGCCCTCGACGAGCTGTCGATCGAAGACCGGAAGATGCACATCCGGTTCAGCGCCGGTCGAACCGGTCGAATTGGAGGACATCGGTGGTGGTCACCTGACCGCATGCGTCCTCCACACCGGACAGCGGCCCGAACTGACCCCGTAGGCACGAGACCCGCCGAATTACTCCGCTGACAGATCGGGCGGGTTGAGGCCGAGCGCCTCTGAGCAGGCCCAATTCGTCCCCGAAGTACCAGGCTTCGGCGATGACCCCGTCCTCGACCCGCCACAACCCGACCTCGATCACGTCGACGTGGCGTCCGGTCGCCGGGATGCCGTACAACGAACCGGTGTGGGTGCCGACCACACGGAAGATCCCCCAGACCTTGTCGTTCTTGGCGGTCAACTCGAGGAGGATGTTCTGACGGTCCCGCATCGACTCATCGTCCATGCCCTCGGGCCCCTCGGCCTCCCAGAGATCGCCGATATGGGTGAACCCGGCCCGGTGCCGCTTGAAGTCCGCTGCGAGGTATGGACGCCTCTCCGAGACCTTCGCCACGCGGTAGGCAGCGACCACGGCGAGGGCCTTCGCCTCCTCCTCGGTGCATGTGCACTCGGTCGAGCCGAACATCGAGATATGGGGATGCTCCACCAGGGCCACGGTCACAACTCCACTATCGGCCGGACCGCCTCACGTGACTCCAAGGCGGCGAGGGCATCTCCGACGGACTCCAGCGGGTAGACGTGGGTGACCAGAGGGCTCAGGTCGACCTTCCCCGAGCGCATCAGTTCGATCATTGCCGGGTAGGCGTTGGGACTCGATCGGATCCCCATCAGGTCGATCTCGTCCAATGTGAGGCGGTCGACATCGATGTATGACTGCTTGCCTCCGGTGAGGCCGAGCACGGCGACCTTCCCACCACGTCGCGCCGCACCGATGGCCTGGGCCGGCACCTCCGGGTTGCCGGTGCAGTCGAACACGTAGTCGACCCCTCGCTCCCCCGGTGATCCGGCGCACTCCGGCAACAGCATCCTCCTTCTCGTAGTCGACCACTTCGTCACATCCCATCCGGCGTCGCAAGGTCGAGCCGGCTTCCTCGTCCGACCATGATCGAATGGGACGCCCCCGACGCCGAGGCCACAGCGGCGGTGAGCAAACCGAGGAGACCCGGGCCGAAGATGGCAACGCTCGACCCGGGGAGGAACTCGACGCGGCGAAGGGCGTGCACCGCCAGAGACCCTTGGTTCACCAACGCACCCTCGAGCGGGCTGACCGAGTCGGGCAGCTTGTGGAGCATCTGGGCGGGTCTGACCGCGTACTGGGCCAGAGCACCCGGAGCGGTATGTCCGTAGAGCCGGTACCCGGGCGTTCCAGATCTCTCGCACAGGTTGTACCGGCCCTGGCGGCACATGGGGCAGCGACCACAGCCGACGTGGTTCTCGGCCACGACCTTGTCTCCTGGCCGCAGAGTCAGATCGTCGAGACCCTCACCGAGGGAAACCACCTCCCCCGACCACTCGTGGCCCATCACGAAGGGCAGAGACGGCGGCCAGCCCCGGTCCTGGAACGCCCCGCGGACCATCTTGAGGTCGGTGCCGCATAGGCCACACGCCCGCACCCGGACAAGGACTTCACCGGGGGCAACTTCGGGCACTTCGACTTCCTCCACGGCGAGGTCGTTCCACGCTCTCAGCACGGCGGCCCTCATCGTGGTCACGACCCATCCTCCCTCGGGGCCCGCTCCGCCAGGGCCTGCCAAACCTCCTCCACCGAGCGGACGATGTGCTCGGCGACGGCGTCGATGATCTCCCTGGAGCGCTCTTCGCTGATCGCATCCGGAGTCCCATACCAACCCAACGCCGCCACTTCCCTGAAGTCCGACAAGATCGGGAACACGTCGCGGCGCCGGAACAGGGCATGTCCCTCTGACGCCCGGTCCACCGGGTCGCCCTCCAGCCGTTGGTCCAGCCTCACCAGCTCTGGATCGTGGGCGAGGACCGCCGCAGTCTCCATCGATCCTCCATGGGTGAACTCCATCTCGTCCGGAAACAGGCGCATTGGTGATCACGTGAGACTCGGCGACGACGACACGCAACGGGAACTGCTGCTGGGCACGATCGGCCCCCAAGCGGATCGCCGTCGAGTTGCCCTCGTGCCAGTTGACGACCACCACCCGCTCCACGCCGGCGCCGGCGAGTCCCTCACAGGCGTCGACCAACAGTGCTGCCAATGTCTCCGGTCTGACGCTCAGCGTCCCCGGCCAGGGGAGGTGGTACGGAGCCACCCCGAGCGGAGTAAGCGGGACGACGGGTGCCTGCAGCCGCTCCCCGACGCGCAGCGCGATGGTCAGGGCGGCGAAGGCGTCGGTTCCAAGTGGCAGGTGACCGCCGTGCTGCTCGATGCTCCCCGTCACCAGCACCGCCGATCCCCCGCCGCAACGCCTCCTCGGCCTCGGGTTGGGTCATGTTGGCGAGAAGCATGCGCTCGTGACTCAAGTCCGATCTCCCTCCGGACCATTCGGGATGCACAAACGGTTGTTCAGGACACTAACCCCAGCTGGGGTGTGTCAGGTCCGAGGCGGAGCCGTCGACCCCCTGACCACCAGTTCGGGTGCGACAAGCTGGGTCTCGGCGGGCCGTCCCGGGTCGGAGATCGTCGCCAGCAGGATCCTCGCCGCCATGGAGCCGAGCTCGTACTGGGAGATGCGCACCGTCGTCAGTGGTGGTGAGAACCGGTCGCTGTAGGGCATGTCGTTGAAGCCCACCACCGAGACGTCCCCTGGGCAGGTCTTCCCGCGGTCCCTGATGGCATCGATCGCACCCAGGGCGAGGCGATCGTTTGCTGCGACCACGGCGGTTGTTTCCGGCCATTCCTCGAGAAGTTCACTCGTCACCCGGTAGCCCTCCTCTTCGACGTGACGATTGGCGAAGCCTCGGCCCCCGGTCAGACCGGCTTCCCGGAGTGTCTCCTCGAAAGCCCCGAGGCGGTTGACGGTGGAGGACACGTCCTTCGGTCCCCCTACGTGCACGATGTTGCGATGACCCAGCGAGAGGAGGTGCTCCACCGCCATCCTGGTGCCGGCGTGATCGTCGGGTAGCACGGCGCTGGTGGTGGAGGTATCCGCGCCCCGGTTGAAGAGGACGACGGGGATCCCCTCTTCGACGAGTCCGGCGAGAACCCGATCGTCGTCCCTGGCGATTCCGTAGAGCAGACCCTCGGCTTGGACGCCGAGCATGGCCGACACCTGCACCTCGGCGTGCTCGGGGTCGTCGTCCGTGCTGGCGAGTAGCAACGAGTAGCCATCCGCAGAGAGGACATCGCCTGCGCCTCGCGTGATCCCTGCCTGATACAGATTCGCCACGTCGGGGACGACCATCCCGACGACGAGAGTCCGTCCGGTGCGGAGGGCACGAGCGATGGTGTTCGGCCGGTAACCCAACCTTCGGGCCACATCGCGGATGCGACGCTCGGTGTCCTGGGTGATCCGACCTGCCGCCGCCCGGTCATTGAGAACACGGGAGACGGTGGAGACGTGCACTCCCGCCTCTCGAGCGACATCACGCAGCGTGGGCTTGGCCGACCTGGTCTCGCCATCTCCCGTTGATCACGGAGGCGAGCGTACCCAAGCTGATTCTCACCACCTATCCGGAGCAGACCGGCCGGTTGTTTCCTAGCTTGGGCGCGCTCGCAGGCAAGAAAAGGCGAGCAACAATGCATCCCGAGGACACGTCCGGTTTTCGACTCGTCGGTCACTCCGACCTGATGGGGCACGGCGACGGGATGCAGGTCATGCCCCACGGCGACGTTCTCTATGTCGGCCATTTCGGCCCGAGCGGCAAGGGCACCTCGATCCTCGACATCTCGGACCCGACGGCGCCGCAGGTGATCCGGCAGTGGGATGCCCCCCCGGGATCACACACCCACAAGGTGCAGGTGGCGGACGGCCTCCTGCTGGTCAACCACGAGCTGTTCCGGAGTGAGGGACCGGCCCCGGTGGGTATGGCGGTCTACGACCTCGATGACCCGGAGAACCCGACGCAGGTCGGCTTCTTCGACACCGGTGGGCGGGGTGTTCACCGGATCGTGTACGAAGGGGGGGACCATGCCTACATCTCGGCGACACCCGACGGCTACCGCGGCCGGATCTGGCTGATCGTCGACGTCTCCGATCCGACCAACCCGACCGAGACGGGGCGCTGGTGGTGGCCGGGTATGTGGGAGGCCGGTGGCGAGACCCTGGAGACTCCGGACGGGGAGGAATGGCAGGTCCACCACGCCTTGGTCCACGGCGATCGCGCCTATCTGGGTTTCTGGGACGGGGGGATGGTGGTGATCGACATATCCGATCTCGCCGGTCCAAAGACGATCTCACGCCTCTGGTGGGAGGAAGGAGGCCACACCCACACGGCGCTTCCGCTGCCCGACCGCAACCTGGTGGTGGTCACAGACGAGGCGGTGACCGAAGGCTGTGACGGAGACAGACACATGGTGAGGATCGTGGATGTCACCGACGAGACCGCACCCTTCGTCCGCTCGATCTGCCCCGTCCCCGAGGGCGACTTCTGCGAACGGGGCCTCCGATTCGGGGCACATTGCCTGCACGAGAATCGCCCCAACAGCTATCGAAGCCAGGAGTTGATGTTCGTCACCTACTTCAACGCAGGTCTCAGGGTGTACGACGTCGCCGACCCCGACGCTCCCGTAGAGGTGGCCCACTGGATCCCGGAGTGTCCACCGAACCAGGCAGCGGCGCAGATCAACGACGTCTTCGTCGCCGAGGATCACACCGTGTACGTGACCGACAGGGTCAACGGTGGCGTCTACATCCTCGAGCCCGACGCCGCACTCTCAGCACACATGACACGTGTCGGCAACATGATCGTGCAGTCACCTGGCGAGCGGAGCGTCCAGCGCCTCGGTTCAGCGGCGACTCGGTCAGCGCAATTCGGTCAGCGCAATCGGTTCGGGGTCGAGCACGTCGCGCAGACCATCACCGACCAGGTTGAACGAGAGCGCCCAGAGGAACACCATGGCACCGGGGATGGTCGAGGTCCACCACCGCCCGGCGACGATGTCTGCCTGGCCCTCGCTCACCAGGGTCCCCCACTCCGCCTGACCGGCGACCGAGAGGCCGATGAAAGCCAGCGTGGCCCCCAGCAACAGGGCGTGGCCCATGTCCAGCGTTGCCTGCACCGCCACCGGCGTGATCGAGTTGGGCAAGATGTCGCGCCGGATGATCCCGAACTTGGAGTCGCCGATCGCCCGCGCCGCGTCGACATAGTCCTCTTCGCGGACCTGGAGGATCTGACTTCGGATGATCCGGGCATAGCGCGCCCACATGATGACTGCCAGCGCCACGACGATATTGATGAAGGATGGCCCCAAGATGGCGGCGATGGCGAGCGGGAAGATCAGTGCCGGGATGGAGAGGAAGACGTCCACGACTCGCATGAGGAAGGCGTCGACCTTGCCACCGATGATCCCCGCGGTGCACCCCACGATCAGCCCGATGAAGACGGCTCCGGCGACGACGGACAGCGACAGAACGAGGGAGAGCCGTGCCCCCCAGACGACCCCGTAGAGAACGTCGCCGCCGAGGCGCGTGGTGCCCAATGGATGGCCCTCGGAACCGGGGGGAACCGCCACCGAGCTCAGATCCCTCGGCATCTGATAGGCACCGCGCGGGTTTTCGGGAACCAGCAGCGGGGCGAAGATCGCCATGCCGATGAGAACGAAGATGATGATGGCTCCGACCCTCGTGCTCCCTCTGCTGAACACGTCCTTCGTGGTCGACCACAGTCGCCTTGTCCTGACCTTGAATGGCGTTTCGCGTGACTACCTGAGCCGGGGGCGCAGCCTCGACTTGGACCGTCTCGATCGACATGGCTAGGCCTTCCTCAAGACGACGCGGCGGTCGAGGTACCCGTAGAGGACGTCGACGATCATGTTGATGGTGAGGAAGAGAATGCTGGTGAAGATGACAAATGCCAGCGTCGTCGCCTGGTCGCCGCTCAACACCGAGTCGGCCATCCAGCTGCCGAGCCCCGGCCAGCCAAAGATGGTCTCGACCACGACGGTGCCCTCGAACATGATCCCGACCGAGATGCCGATGACGGTGATCGTCGGGATGAAGGCGTTGCGGCGGGCATGGCGGCGGACCACGAGGCGCTCGGGGAGACCACGGGCGCGGGCGGCATCGACATAGTCCTTGCCCATCTCCTCGAGAAGCGACGAGCGCATCATCCTGGTCACGATGCCGACCGCGGCGTAACCGAGCGTGATCGCCGGAAGGACCAGATGCCAAAGGGCGTCCCTCAGCGCCTGGAGATGTTCCCGGCGATCAACGAGTCGATCACATAGAAGTTGGTGGGATGGGCGATGCTGTTCCATATCTCCGGGTCCGACCTCCCATGGGGGAACCATCCCAGGTTGGCCCAGAAGATGATGAGGAGGACGATCCCAAGCCAGAAGGTGGGCATGCTCGCCCCTCCCACGGCGAACACGCTGGAGAACTGATCGGCCAGTCGATTCCGGCGCCTGGCGGCGAAGGTCCCGAGCCCGACCCCAAGGGTGACCGCCCACAGCGCCGCGGCGGCACCCAACTCGAAGGAAGCGGCGATCTTCTTGGGGAAGACGTCGATCACCGGCGCGGCGGCAACCGCCGACCAGCCGAACTCGCCTTGAAACACCCCGCCGAGCCACGCCAGGTACTGGATCGGCAGCGGTTCGTCGAGGTTGAACCGCTCCTCGAGGGCTGCGACCTCCTCGTCGGTCATCCCCGGCTCCAGATAGGAGCCGATGGGCGATCCGCCGATACGGGTCAGGGTGAACACCAGGATGCTCACCGCCAAGATCACGAAGGGCAGTGCCAGCAGCCTTCGACCGATGTATCTATGCAACCGTCAAGCTCCTAGAGCCAGCCTAGGCAACCCTCCCCTATTACGAAACCCGACCCGTTCCTCACTTGTCGTAGATGGCCCAGTACTGGGAGGGCCGCGGCCACATCGGGTTCTCCACGTGGCCCTGTCACCCAGTCGCCAGCGGCCGAGGGTGCGCCCTCGTTGGCCGGCATGATCCACGCCGCCTCCTCGTAGAGCACCGTCTGGATCTCGGAGAGGATCTGGAGCCGCTCCTCTTCGTCCAGGGTGGCGCGTGCCGCCGCGACCAGGTCGTCGACCGCCTGGGCGTCGGTGTAGCCGTCGGCGAAGCTGTTCACCGCCCCGTACCGGCCATCCGATAGCGCGGCGTCGAACAGGTAGGCGTCGGGGTTGCTGTATTGCGAGCTGGTGTACGACCACATCCCCACCGGCAGCGGGTCGGTGGCCAGCTGCTCGTCGAATTGCGCCTCAGGCAACTGCATCACGTTGACGTGGAAGTTGGGGTTGAGCGCCTCGATGCTGTCCTTGAGCGTCAGGGCCGCTCCGGTGAATCCCTCGTGGGTCTGGTCGGTGATGATCGAGACGGTGAATCCCTCGTCCCAATAGCCGGCCTCGGTGAAGAGCTGCTCGGCCATGGCGGGATCGGTTGGGATAGATCGGGGCGTCCGGGTCGTATCCGAACATCCCGATGGGGAGGACGAAGCTGGCCCGGCCACCCTGCCCGCCGAGGATCCCGTCGATGTATCCCTGATAGTCGAAGGCGTAGTTGAACGCCTGCCGTATCCGCACGTCCTGGAAGAAGTCGGGCGGGATGGTGTCACCCTCGGGAACCTCGGCGATGTTCATGTTCATCCCGATGAGGAGGACCTGGAGGTCCAGGGTCTCTGTGTCGAGCACTGCATGCTCGATCGGCTCGATCGAGGGCACGTCGGTGGGGCTGATGTCGATGATGTCGTATTCCCTGGCCTGCAGACCGGTGGCCGGCGAGTCGACGATCAACTCCCAGCGCACCGGCAGGTGGGCCGGCTCGCCCCAGTAGTCAGGGTTGATGTCGAAGGTCATCCGGTCGCCACGCTCCCAGGTGGCGAGGGTGTAAGGACCGCTGCCAACCATGTTCTGGGCCATGTACTCGTTGGGCGTGCCCGCCTCGACGCCGCCATTGGCCTCGACCGCGTCCATGCTGACGATGCTGGCCGGGGGAAAGGCGGCCAGGTGGAGGAATGCGGCGTCGACGCTGCTGAGCGTCACCTCGAACGTGAGGTCGTCGACCACCCGGAAGTCTCGGCCACGTTGGCGAAGAGCTGGGGCTTGACCCTCGGGAAGGGCCATCTCGACGACCCGGTCCCATGAGTACTCGACGTCCTCGGCGGTGAGGTCGGTCCCGTCCGAGAAGACGACGCCCTCGCGCAGCGGGAAGGTGTAGGTGAGCCCGTCCTCGGAGATCAACCCGTTCTCGATGGTGGGGACCTCGGTGGAGAGCGAGGGGACGGGAGAGCCGCCGTCAGGGGGTATGGCCACGAGACGGTCGTAGACGTTGAGGATCACGTTCATGCCGACGTCGTTCCCGCCCACCGCGGCGGGGTCGATGTTCGTTACGTCGTCGTTCACCGTGGCGATGAGCACATCCGGGTTGGGAACGTCACCGCTGGTCTCGCCACCTGCCGCGGTCGAACCCGAAGCGGCGGACGTGTCCGTAGTGGTGCCTTGCCCGCACGCCGCCAACACCAGCGGGAGAACGGCGCACAGGGCCAAGATCCTCCGCGCAATCGAAGCTCGTCCCATGGGAGTCCTCCTCAGTTCCATCCTTCGCGAACGGTTCTCGATCGGCTGCCCAATCGTTTGCAACGTAACTATCCGAGCGTCCCAGTGTCAACCGAAACCGGGGGGTGATTCTGACGAATCATCCCCCCGAGGTCCAGCTCGCTCCTGGCTAGGGTCGCCCCTCCCCGTCACAGGAGCGAGACCGTGGCGTCGACCGACTTGTACCCGCGATTCGGCGAAGAAGAGATCGCCCGCCGCCACGATCTGGTTCGGTCGTTCCTCGCCGAGTCCGACCTCGACGGGCTGGTGGTTTTCGGCTGGTCGGCACAGAACCGCACCGCCCAGGCCGACGTCTACTACCTCTCCGGCTACCTCGGGATGAGGGACAACTACGTGATCTTCCCTCGTGAAGGGGAGCCCACCCTCTTCGCCCAGAGCTACAACCACGTACCCAACGCGGCGCAGGTCTCCTTCCTCGACGACGTCAGGTGGGGTGGCGCCGACAATGGCGTCACCGTGGGGGAGGACCTCCTGGCCCGGGGTCTCGGTGAGGTGGGGGTGGTCGGCTGGATGCCCTATCAGCAGTACGAGTCGATGCGGAGGACAACCGGCGATCGCTGTTCCTTCGGGGACGTGACCCGTGAGTTCCGCACGATCCGGCTCAAGAAGAGCGATGAAGAGCTGGAGTGGCTGAAGCGGGGAGCCGCATTCACCGACGCCGCCCTCGCCGCACTCCGGGATGCGCTGGTCCCCGGGGTCAAGGAGTACGAGTTGGCGGAGGCCATCGAGCACTCCTATCTCGGTGCCGGCGGGTTGACCACCTTCTATTACATCGCATCGACACCGATGAGCGATCCGGACAGATGCGTCCCGGCACAGGTCCTGTCGAATCGGGAGATCCAGGCGGGTGATGTGGTGACCTGCGAGCTCAGCGCCTCGTATGCCGGCTACGCCGGTCAGGGTCTTCGCACCTATACCGTTTCACAGGAGCCCACCTCCCAGATCGCCGACCTGCACGCCGTGGCCGAGGACGTGTATCACAAGGTCGCCGCCGCCATAAGGACGGGGGCCGCGGTCGAGGAGGTGTGGGATGCGTCGGAGGCGGTCTCCGAACGAGGGCTTCAGCATCAGAGACGACCTGGTGCACGGTTATGGCATCGGTCTGTTGCCTCCGTGGATCCGCACCAGGCAAACTACCCGGGGGCGAGACGACGACTGGCGCTTCGAGGCCGGCCAGACGGTGGTGATCCAGCCCAACGTCATCACCATGGACGAAACCGCAGGGGTACAGGTGGGAGAGCTGTGCGTGGTCACCGACGAAGGGGCGGTCTCGCTGCATTCCTTCCCGCTACAGCTCATCAGGGCGGGATGACCGGGTTGTCGTTGCCGCCGGCAGCAGAGAGGAGAGGCGAATCATGACCGCATTGGGCTCGGCCAAGGAGGCGGCATTCGAGAAGGTGAAGGGGTTGTGGATCGCCATTCCCACACCCTTCACATCATCGGGAGAGGTCGACGAGGGGGCATTGCGCAAGGCGGTGGACCACTACATCGATGGCTTGGAGGTCGATGGGATCTTCTGCGGCGGCGTGATGGGCGAGTTCTGGGCGCTGACGGTGGAAGAGCGTGCCCGCGTCCACGAGGTAGTGCTCAGCACAGCGGCGCGACGGGTGCCGGTGATGGCCCACATCGGGCATCACGTCTACTCCGAGGCGGCGCAACTCAGCCGTCACGCCGAGCAGATCGGCGCCGACTTCGTCATCGCCATCAACCCCTACTACCCGATCAAGCCCAGCGACGACATGGTGCGCGACTGGTACCGGCGCCTCACCTCCGAGTCCTCGGTGCCCTTCTTCCTCTTCAACACTTCGTACTCGGGGTACGCCTTGAGCCCTTCCTTGATCGCCGAGCTCAGCGAACTCGAGACGGTGTGCGGGATCAAGAACCCCAAGCCGATGGACCACCTGCTCGAGGTCCACGACCTGGTCGGTGACCGCATCGTCGTCTGTGATGCCGACGAGGGCGACTGGCTCTCGCTCCATCTCGACCACGGGTTTCCGGCGCTCATGTCGACCCCGGCGCTGGCCATGTACCAGACACCCGGCCACCGCCCCGTCCTCGACTACACGCGCCTGGCAGACGCCGGGGACATCGAAGGGGCCTGGGAGTTGCAGGGAACACTGGGACGGGAGCGGGACGCCTTCCAGCGCTGGATGCGCGACCAGTGGCTGGCCCATGGCGAGGGGGCGATACCCATCGCCGAACTGAAGGCGTGGCTCGGGCTGATGGGGCTGCCGCAGGGTCCGGTCCGCCCGCCGCTGATCCCCTTGAGCGAGGCGCGGATCAATGCTCTGACAGCCGACCTCGACGGCCTCGGACTGCTCGATTCGATCTCTCCGTGAACCGTCCGACGATTGAAAAGGAGAACCGATGACACCGGGTGACATCGATTTCAAGGAAGCCGCCGGGAAGCTGCACACCGAGGTCTTCGGCCGGGTCGCCAACACACCCTGGTACTCCGACGCCGTGTACCCGCGCTTCTCCGATGAGGAGTACCAGCGCCGCTTCGACGCCACGCGGGAGAAGATGAAGCGCCTCGGGCTCGACGTGCTCATCGCCTCGGGCGGTCCCAACCATTGGAGCTGGGGTGGCGGAATGCGATGGCTCAGCAACCACTGGGAGTGGCACGGCATGTCGGCCTATGTCGTCGTGCCCCCCGACGGCGAGCCGGTGCTCATCTGTGGCCCCGGCGGCGCCCATCGTGAGGCGGTGCGTCGGGCCACCCCCCTCGAAGGACGTGCGCCACTCGCGGTGGGGGCGGTCCGGCGATGTGATCGTCGATTTGGTCAAGGAGTGGGGTCTGGCCGACGCCACCATCGGGATCTCCTGCGTCGACCCCGTCTTCGGTCACCACCTGCCAGTCGACGAGTGGGAGCGGATTCGCCAGGGGCTGCCCGATGCCACGCTGGAGAGAGTGGGGGATTTCTTCCACGAGCTGGTCCACGTCAAGAGCGACGAGGAGATCGAGTGTGTCCGCCGCGCCGGGGAGCTGATGGATCAGGCGTTCCACGCAATGATCGCCATCGCCCGGCCCGGGGTGACCGAGTACCAGCTGGCCGCCGCCGCCACCCACGCCGTGATGGACGGTGGCGGGCAGATGGACTTCACAATCATCGGATCGACCCCCACCAGCAATCCGGGCATGGTGTTCGGCAACCCATGGCCATCGGACCGCAAGCTGGAGAAGGGCGACATCATCATCAACGAGCTTGCCTGCGGCTACCGCGGGTACTCGGTGCAGCTGGGCACGCCGATCTGCATCGGGGAGCCCCCGGCGTGGATCCGCCGGTTCTTCGAGGACATCGTCCTGCCTGGATACGACCTGATGGCCGAACAATTGGTGGGAGGCAACACCTGGGACGATGTGATGAAGGCGAGCCGGTTCTTCCAGGAGAAGGGCTACGACTCGAGGCCCTTGTTCCTCCATTGCATCGACTTCGTCAGCCACCCGCCCCACGTCATGGCGGACCACGTGCTGGCCGAGCCCAACGAGCTCGAGCTAGCCGCGGGGACCGTGGCCATGCTGGAGCCGACCATCATCACCCCCGATGGCTTGCTGGGGATCTTCTTCGGGCGCACCTATGTGCTCACCGATGGCGGCAACGAGAAGGTCACCAGGTTCCCCCACGAGTTGATGGTGATCTGACCGGCTTCGGTCAGACGACCGTGCCCCCCAGCCGCTCGGCCATCCAGTCGTTCACCCAGGGCTCAGCCTTGTAGCCCAGGTTGCTGATGCCGTGGGTGGCGTCGTCGATGGTGAGGAGGGTCGCGTTTGGCGCCTCTTCGGCGATCCGGCGGGCGTGCTCGACACCGATGAGGGGATCGAGCATCCCGTGGACGACCACGAGAGGCTGGGTGATCTTCTCGGCGACGCCGCCCAGGTCGAGGGCACGGGCCTTTTCCCTCGCCTCCTCGTCTGACGACGACCACGAGTAGTGACGGAAGGCGCCCCTCGTCACCCCGGGCAGTTCATCCCAACAGGCAGCCCAGTCATAGGGCCCGCAGTTGGCGACGGCGGCGGTGACCCGCGGCTCGAAGGCAGCCGCCCGACAGGCGTAGTAGCCACCAAGGCTCACCCCGATGAGACCCACCCTTCCGGCGTCGATATCGTCTCTCGCCGCCATGGCATCGATCGCCGCGGAGACGGCGACCTCATAGTCGTGGCGGATGGGCAGCTTGGTGCTGATCTCGCCCTGACCCGGCCCGTCGAGGCTGAGCACGGCGAGACCGCGGCGCAGCAATTGCCCGGGCGCCGTGACGGTTCTCCTTGGTCGAGTCGAGCCCAGGAAGGAGGATCACCAAGGGGGCCGGCCCCCTAATGCCGGGAATACCGCTGCGTGGGATGCTGAGCAGTCCGGCGAGGTCGGCATCCTGGAAGGGGATGGTGACCTTCTCGACCGGGGGCGCCATGTAGGGCAGGACCCGGTCGTGGCACGCCACCATCTTGGCCAGACCTACGGCGTGGGTCTCGAGGTCGTCCACCGACAGGAAGTAGGAGAGGTGGTAACAGCGCGACGCCGCCAGGAAGCTGTCCACCGCGGTGATGCGACGCCCTTCGTCCCATGCCGCTTCGCCCATCGCTTCGTGGACCCGGGCCGTCGCCATCCACTCAGGGGCCCAGTCCGACCAATCGCCGATCCTCCCCACCGTGGCGGTCAGGTCGCCCAGCGCGATGTGACCGGCGAGAAAGCGAGCCGCCCAGATATCGAGAACCTCCTGGATGACCGGATCGGGGTGGTGCAGGGTGCGGGTAGTGGCGGGATCGACCCTCACTTCGACGTGTCACCTATCCTATCTGCCCTAACGTTTGCGCGAGGTGTACGCAGGGAGACAGAGATCGGCAGAGAGGGGCGGCAAATGGGAATCGACCCGGAAAAGGTCACGATCATCGAAGAGATCGATGGCTCCGACATCCCGGTGGAACTCAAGTATCTCGAGACCTGGGACGGGCTGTATACGCCGATCGGTCTCCGGCTCCCCCAGGGGCCGGTCCCTTTCCCGTCGTGCTGCTTGCTTCGGGCAACGGGGGCGGTGGCATGGCCTGGATCCGTGATGCCGTGGCCAACCGGGGATACATCATGGAGCGTCTCCTCGAGCGCGGTTACGCCTGCGCCTGGATCCGCTACCGCACCGAGGTCGAGCTCGGTTACGAGAACGGCGGCCGCCTCGTCCGTGACACGCGCCAAGGCCGCGACATGTTCAACCGGTCTCCACTCGAGTACGAAGACGAGATCGCGATCATCGAGCAGCTCAAAAAGGACCCACGGCTCGACCCAGACCGGGTGGGCATGATCGGGATGAGCCACGGCGGGGAGATGGTGCTCAAGATCACCTCGGAATATCAGGGCGTGGCCGCCGCCGTCGCCTCGGAGCCCGCATCCCACGAGTTCCTCGCCCTCTCCCCGGACGACACCGCCTTCGTCGATCCCGAGACCGGGCTGCGCAACATCGAGGAGATGCAGATGGTGGAGACCGACAAGGTGCGGTCCCGCATCGATCTCGCCAAGGCGAAGGAGCGGATCTCCACCATCGACACCCCGATCCTCGTCATGGGCCGGGAGAGCGATCACCTGCAGGGGATCTTCCGCACCAGCTACGAGCTACTTGCCGAGGAGGGCAAGCCGGCGGAGTGGGTGAGCTGGGAACACGACCTCCACGGCTACATATACCCGCAGCGCGGCGCAGATGGCGAGTACCAGGTCGATGACGTCCAGGCGAAGGCAATCGACGGAGTCCTCGACTTCTTCGATCGCCATCTCTAGCGGGCAGCCTCCCGGGAGGCCGAGCGGAGCGTCGGAGGGGGTGATCCGCACCGTTGGGCGTTACCGCAGCCCCCCTACCCGCTGCTCCGCAGCCGGTCCCTTCCCCCCTGCGGGGGGACGGAAAGAAGCAACGATTCTCTCCCCCCGACGGGGGAGTACCCGACGCCGGAGGCGTCGGGGGAGGGGGGCTGGTTCACTCCCAAAGGTGCGAAAGCCGCGGTCGGCGTAGGACCGTTGGGAAGCTTCGGCAGCGGGCCTCCCCTGCTGACCGCCTGACGACCGTGACCACGACTGACTCGCCTCCCGTCGCCCGGAGCACCATTGCGCTGCTCACCGACCGCACCTTCGGGCCCTACTTCTTCGGGAACCTCTCCTCCAACATTGGAACGTGGTTCCAGCAGGTGACGGCGGCAGTCGTGGTGTTCGAGCTCACCGGATCGGCTCTGGTGGTGGGCCTGGTCGCCGTGCTCCAGTTTCTGCCATCGCTGCTGCTGGCGCCCTGGAGCGGAGCGGCGGCCGACCGGTTCGATCGGAGGCGCCTCCTGCTGGTGGCACAGACGCCGGCTGCGCTGGCGGCGGCGGCACTGGCCGTCACCACCCTGACGGTGGGTTTGGACGGCTTCCCCTATGCATGGCCGGTGCTCGCCGCTGCCGGGGTGATCGGTCTCGCCCAGGCGTTCTCGGTCCCGGCGATGCAGGCGTTGGTCCCCGGTCTGGTCCCTGATGCCGACCTGGCCCAGGCGGTGGCGCTCAACTCGGTCACCTTCAACCTGGCGCGGGCAGTGGGCCCGGCGCTCGGTGCTGTCACCCTCGTCGCCCTCGGACCCGGCGTCGCCTTCTCGGTGAACGCGGCCAGCTATCTGGCGCTGATCGCCGCCCTGAGCGTCATCCGCTCCCGCCCGGTGGCGCGGCCGGCACGGACATCGGTGTGGGGAGGGTTCCGCCATCTCCGCGCCGATCCGGTGATGGCGGCGCTGCTGGTTGGTGTGGCCGCGCTCGGGTTCGGTGCCGATCCGGTCATCACCCTCGCCCCGGCGCTGGCCGACGGGCTGCTCGGTCCTGCCGGCACCGCAGCGGGGCGGGGGGCGCTGGTGGGCGGGTTGGTCAGCATGTTCGGGGTCGGAGCGGTGCTGGCGATGTTGGCGGTGCCGGCCTCCAGGGATCGGCTCGGGCACCGGGGCACGGCCATCGCCGGGCTGTGCGTGCTTGCCGCAGGCATGATCTGTGTCGCGCTGGCGCCCTCCCCGCCGTGGGCCATGGGAGCCATGGCGATTGGCGGCTTCGGGTTCCTCCTCGCGGTGACCGCTCTCACCAGCCTGATGCACCTGAGGATCAACGAGCAGATGCGGGGTCGGATGATGGCGTTGTGGGGAATCGCCTTCCTCGGATCGCGGCCCCTGGCAGCCTTTCTCGACGGCCTGGTCGCAGACGCTTTCTCCCCGGAACTGGCTGCCGCGGTGGCGGCGGCCGTGGTGCTGGGTTGCAGTTTGGTGGTGGCGAGATTCGTCCCGCGGAGCGCTCAATGACCAACGGGAGGACCAGATGATCACCGACGTCCACGCCCACTGCATACCCGCCGACCTCATCGAGTTGCTCCGCACCGAGGGGCCCGACATCGGAATCGAGGTGGTACCCGGTGAGCGGGGGGAGGATGTGTTGATCGCTGGACGTGTCCGCAGCGGGCCGCTCCGTCCCGTGCTCAGCGACGTCGCTGCCCGGCTGGCGCACATGGACGCCACTGGCGTCGAGGTGCAGCTGCTGAGCGGATGGGTCGACCTCACCGCATATGCCCTCGAGGGCGGTGCCGGCGCCACCTACGCCAGGCGGTTCAATCAGATACTTGCCGACGAGGCGGGGCGGTTCCCAGATCGGTTCCGCGCCCTGGCGACCGTCCCTCTGCAGTCGCCGGGGAAGGCGGCGGAGGAGCTTGCCCACGCCGTTTCCGAGCTGGGGATGGTGGGCGTGGAGATAGCCACCACCGTTGACGGGAATGACCTCGACCAGGCGGACCTCGATCCGTTCTGGGCGGCGGCCGAGGAGCTCCGCTGCCTGGTGCTGCTCCACCCATACGCCCCGCTGGCCGGGGTCGACCTGAGCAGGAACTTCCTCGACAACATGGTCGGCCGGCCCGCCGAGACAACCGTTGCCGTCGCCCACCTCCTGTTCAGCGGGGTGCTCGACCGCTACCCCGGGCTGGTGATGTGCGTCGTCCACGGCGGCGGGTTCCTCCCCTATCAATTGGGGAGGATGGAGCGTGGCCACACCGCGGTGCCCCACCTCACCGCCCGGCACATCACCACCGCGCCCCGTGCCGTCGCCAGGCGCCTCTACTACGACACCGTGCTCCACTCCCCCGAGGCGATCAGGTTCCTCATCGACACCGTGGGGGTCGACCGCGTCCTCCTCGGGTCCGACTACCCCTTCGAGATGGGCGACCCCGACCCGGTGAGCACTGTCGATGCGGTGCCCGACCTGGATGATGACGAGCGGCATGCGATCCTCGAGGGGAACGTCGCTGCGCTCCTCGTTGCAGTCGGGCGTCAGGCGGGAGCCGGGTCGGCCGCAGGTGGCGGAGGCGCACGGCCGGGACCGCTTCGGTAACGCCAAAGCTCGGGCATGAAGCGGGCGACGGCGAACGCCCCGAGGACGCAGAGAACACCGCCGGACACGACAGAGAACTGGACAGAGGTGACCGCAGCGACGGCTCCGGCTTCGAGGTCGCCGAGCCGGGGTCCGCCGCTCACCACTGCGCCGTGGATAGCAGAGAGCCGTCCCCTCAACTCGTCGGGGACGGTCAACTGGAGGATCGTGTTCCTGAAGACGGCGGAGATGACGTCCGCCGCCCCGGCGACCGCCAACAACCCGAGCGCCAGCGGCAGCCATGTGGTCAGCCCGAAGGCGGCGATGGCTAGTCCCCAGACGATCACCGATACGATCACCACCCGGCCCCGGCGGCTGACCCCACCTACCCAGCCGGCGGTGGCGGCGGCAATCATGGCGCCGACACCGGGGGCGGCGAAGAGCAGCCCCACCGTCGTTGCATTGCCGCCGAGGACCACGGTCCCGATGGCGGGGAACAGGGCGCGGGGCATCCCGAAGATCATGGCGTTGAGGTCGATCAGGAAGCACGACTGGATGAGCCGCTGGCCCTTGAGATAGCGGAGACCCTCCTTCATCGACGACCAGCCGGCCGCGGTGCCACCCCCCTCGGGCCGAAGCGGCCGGACCCCGATCATCGTCAATGCCGATAGGACGAACAGCACCGCCTCCAGGCCGTAGGTGGCGGCGAGAGAGAACTGGGCGATGAGCAAACCTGCCAGAGCCGGGCCCACCGCTCCCCCCACCTGCGCCACCGCCTGGTTCAGGGCGAACCCGGCGGGGAGGAGGTCCCGCCGAAGCATCGATGGGAGGACGGCCATGCGGGCCGGGATGTCTATCGCGGAGAGACCGGCGTTGACCCCGGTGAGCACATAGATCACCCAAATCAGGGGCTGGTCCATCGCCGAGTTGACCGCCAAGCCGACTGCGGTCAGCGCCAGCCCCATCTGGCTGATGACCAGCAGCTTGCGGCGGTCGACGGCATCGGCGATCGATCCGCCTACGAGCGACATGATGAGCAGCGGGACCACCTGGACCAGACCGAGGGCGCCGACGGCGAGCGACGACCCGGTGATAACGAAGACCTGGTAGGGCACGGCGACCACCGTGACCTGGCGGCCGAGGAAGGCAAGCAGGTAACCGAGGAAGAGCCGGCGAAACTCCGGTGATTCCCGCAACGGGGTGATGTCGACGACGAGTTGCCGCCCGCCTTGTCTCTTTGGAGGATCGGTCACCGCACCACTCTGCCCCGAACCTCAAAGAGGAACACCACAGCAGCGAGCCCGACAGGGTCGCATTGATCCCGAACGCCAGCGTAGCCGGAACTGTCGGCGACGAGACAGCAGCGGTGGCCGGCGAGCAGCCAAGGTCGCAGCGTCCGGAACAGACCGAGGGCGGCACCCGGCTCTCCTCGCCGGCAACATCGGCGGCGAAGGCGGCGGGCGGGACGGCCACCGATGTCGCAGGGCGAGGACCCCGGCCCGACGACAAAGACACGGTGTCTGCAGGCAAACGCGAGCACGGCGAGACCTGCCGCGTGAAGAGGCTGGGGACGATCACCTGCTCCGGCGTAGCGGTCGGCGGACATGGTGGCGGGAGCAGGAGCACGATGTTGATCAGCGCATCCAGAGAGCAACAGCCGATCTCGGCAAGCGACATACCGAACTCATCGGCGCGGCAGGGGCAACAGCGTGTTCTGGTCGTGCCTGGTGAGGAACACGGCGAGGTTGGCCAGCAGGACCGCAACAAAAGCGGTGAGGTGAGCAGCGGCGCAACCAAGACGTCCACCACGGATCGGTGATGGTGAGCGGGCGGCCGGCCGGGTCTCCTCCAGTCGGAACAGGGCGTAGAGCGACGCAGCGATGGTCGCCGCGGCGACCACGTAGAACGGTGCCTCGAGCCCGAACCGGTCGGCCAGAAGCCCGCCGATCACGGGACCGATCGCAACACCGATGAGCAGGGCGCCCTGATTGATGCCGAGGAGCCGCGCCGGTTGGCGGGTTTGGATATGTCGGCCACATAGATGAGGGCGCCCGTCATGTACATCGCCGACCCGGCCCCGGCGACGAACCGCCACACCACCAGCGGGGCGATGCTTCCCGACAAGGCGGATCCGATCATCCCCGCCGACACAACCAGGGGGCCGCCGACGAGGAGCAGCTTTCGTCCCTTGGCGTCCGCCAGGATCCCGATCGGCACATTGAAGACAAGACGGGCGAGCCCAAATGAAGCAACAGTTACCCCCACGGCGGCCACGCTGAGCCCCATCCGCTGCGCGAAGAGCGGGAGCACCGGGCCGAGGATTCCCTGGCCGGTCATCACCAAGGCGGTAGACACCGAGACGGCGAAGAGCGCGCTCGTGGGCGCGCGTAGCCGCCCGAGCGGCGAAAGCCCCACGGTTCCCGATGCTCAACGGTCGACCCTCAGGCCGTCTGCCAATCGCCTGGGACCCTGGGTCTCGCCATGCACAATCGATTGTTGCAGTCCGTGGCTGGCCGACTGTGGCTGGCCGAGTGGCTGTCGAGTTTGGCTCCACGACAAATAGACGGTCGAGGGGCAGCATCCTCGGCACCTGGCACTAACGTTTGCACACACCCGTCCTGTGGAGTTAGTTGTGTCTGTTGAAGAGAGCGATCTCCCCTTCGCCCCCAGCGAGGATCCGTTCGTCATCGAGCACGGTGGGTTCTACCGCCGCTGGCTGTCGATGATCGATGACCTCGACGAGCTGCGGTCGGCCGTGGACCAACTCACCGGGACCACCGACGATGTCTGGGTGCCGGTGTGGCGGCAACTCGGCAGACAGCACGAGGAGAAGGGCGACCGGAGCGAGGGCGATGGCGAGAGCGCCAGGAGGGAGTACCTCCTCGCCAAGACCTACTACAGCATCGGCCGGTTCCCCGATGCGGTGACCCCGTTGAAGGCTGAGGTATCCGCCGATTGCGTGCGCGCCTACCTGAAGGCGGCGGCCTACCTCGACCCGCCACTCCAGCAGGTGGAGGTGGTCTGCGATGGCAAGGCCATCCCTTGCCACTACCGGGTCCCTGAGGGAGCATCGTCGAGCTCCCCGGTCGCCGCGGTTCTCATAATGTGCGGGGCGGACGTGTTCAAGGAGGACCGTGGCTGGGTGGCGGAGCATGCCCTGGCAAGCGGTCTCGCCTCACTCGTGATGGATGCTCCCGGCACCAACGAGAACCCCTTCCCGTACGAGCCGGAGTCGGTCAAGGCGTGGATGGCGGCGGTCGACTGGCTGGCCGATCGGCCCGAGGTGGCTGAGGACCGCATCGGCGCATTCGGTATCAGCCGGGGCGGCTACTCGGTGATGCAGTTGGCCGGCACCTACCCGGAGCGAGTCATGGCGGCGGTGGCCATCGCCGGCAACCACTTCGGGTACCGGATGTCACCCGAGGAGGAGCGGGAGTTCGTCGACATGCGCAACGTCCGCTCCACCTACGTCTTCGGCTCGCCAGGTGACGGTCCCACCTTCTCACCGACAACGGTGGAGAAGGAGGAGGAGCTCTATCGGAAGTGGTCGCTCACCGAGCTTGGTCTGGCTGACGCCATCGTCTGCCCGGTATTGATGATCAACGGCAAGCGCGACCACCTGGCTCCGATCGGCAACATCTACTCGATGCTGGAGCACGGCCCGGTGACGGGACGCGAAGCCCGCGTCTACCCCGATGACGGGCACTGCGCCTTCAAGCACCGCCCGGTGTGGGGACCCGAAGCCTTCGACTGGCTGGCCGAGCGTCTCAGGTCCAAGTCTTAGCTCACCTGAATCGGCCGCCAGCTAGCCATCTGCTGAACAGAGCATCAGCCCTGGCTGGCGATCTGAATCAGATTGCCGCAGGTGTCGTCGAACACCGCGGTGGTCACCGGCCCCATCTCCGTCGGATCCTGGGTGAAGTGGACGCCGCGAGCGGCCAAACGCTCGTGCTCGGCGCGCACGTCGTCGACGGCGAACGAGGCGAAGGGAATCCCGTCCTCGACCAACGCCTCCTTGAAGGGCCCGACGGCGGGATGGCCGGACGGCTCGAGCAACAACTCGGTCCCGTCCGGGTTCTCCGGTGAGACGACCGTGAGCCACTTGTCCTCTCCGAGCGGGATCTCGGTCTTCTTGATGAACCCGAGGACGTCGGTGTAGAAGCCGAGCGCCTTGTCCTGGTCGTCCACGAACACGCTCGTCAGATGAATCCGCATCACTGTTTCCTTTCGATGTCGAGCCACCGCTCGACGATCGCCCACAGCGGGCCCTTGTCGAGATAGTGGAACTTGTATCTTCCCTCGCGCCTGGTGTTCACCAGCCCAGCCTCCTCGAGCACCTCGAGGTGCTGGCTGATCGCCTGTCGAGACATGCCGTGCTTCATGGTCACCCGCGTGCAGAGCTCGAACAGCGTCTGCCCGTCACGCTCGTGCAACTCGTCGAGAATCGCCCTCCTCGCCGGTGCCGCGATAGCCGAGAAGACGTCGCCCACAGGCGTCAACAATAGGCAAGCGTACGCTTGCCTGTCAAGAAGGGCTTCGCTCGGCCCGGTAGGGGGGCGCGAGCGCAGCGAGCGGAGAGGGGTGATCACCCTCCCCCAACCCCTCCCTTCAGGGAGGGGAGCCAAGCGGCTGCCGTCTGCCGCCTACGAGGACCCGATCACACTCCCGAACCCCACGCCCAAGTCATCGAGGATGACCATGGCGGCGTTGCGCCCGGGACCGCCGGTGATCGAGCCACCGGGGTGGGTTGTGGCACCGGTCTGGTAGAGGCCGGCGATGGGCATGCGGTGTTGGGCCCACCCGGGCACCGGGCGTAGTGGGCCGCTGTTGGCCAGGCCTCGGTCGCCACCATGGATGGTGCCGTGCCACATGTGCGGGTTGGAACGCTCGATGTCGACCGGGCTCTTCGCCCGGCGCGCCAGCACCTTGTCGTCGGTGAGGTTTGGCGCACAGCGCTCCAGCACCGAGAAGTGGCGGGCGGCGAGCTCGTCGCGGCACTCCTCCCAGGTTCCGTCGGTGAGCTCGTATGGAGCCATGCTCAGGATCTTCACCGTGTGGTGGTCCTGAGGTGCCCGAGAAGGATCGACCAGCGTCGGGGTGGCGAAGAGGAGGAAAGCACCCTCGTGGTGGAGGCGGCCCTCCTTTATCCCGCGTCCGAACTCGATGGTGTCCTCCGGCCACGGCACGTACCCGGCGGAGACCGCGGTCTGGGTCTCACCGTCACCCGCCACGAACCGGGGCGGCTCCGTCGTGGCGTAGTAGGAAGCGAACGACGGCATCCCCGGGTCGAAGGTATCGACACCTTCGAGGAACTCGTCTCCCCAGGCGGCCGCAGGCGCCATACCGACCAAGGACTTGACATGGATCGAGGAGACGACGGCGGTGCGGGCGATGAATGTATCGCCGTCTTCGGTCTCCACCCCTACGCAGCGGTCCCCTTCAAGCACGAGTCCGGTGATGAATCGGTTGGTCAATACTCGGCCACCATGGTCCTCAATGGCACGGACCAGAGCACGCGGGAGAGCAGCGGAACCGCCCAGCGGGATCGACCAACTTCGCACCTGCCGACCCCCGACCGATGACGCTGCAAGCACGCCTGAACCGGCTGAGTCGATCGGCTGCGCCGTCTGGAAGGCCATCCAGGCGAGAAACGCCTGGATGTGGCGGCTCTCAAAGAGATTGGAGATGACCTGCCATGACGACTGGGCGTTGCGTCTCAGCCAGCGACCGCCCCCCGGCGCGCCGGCCAGCGCCTCCTCCAAACCGGGGCCATACCCGATCGGGTTGAACCGCCATTTGCCGAACACACCCTTCACGTCGTCCCACTCGGTGAGCATCCGCCGGTAGGCCTCGGCATCGGCGGTCGAGAACCGGGCGATTTCGTCGAGGGTGCGATCGAGGTCGAGCCACATTGTGAAGTGCTCGCCGTCGGGAAAGACCACGTGGGCGACAGGGTCGGGATCGACGTAGGTGAGCCCGTACTCCGAGATGAGGCCCAACTCGTCACGGCTCAGCACCGGGTTGACCTGGATCAGAGTGTGCCCGGTGGAGCAACTGTCGAAGTGGAACCCGGGCAGGGTCAGCTCCTCGGTGGCGGCGCCACCGCCCGCCTCGGGGCGAGCGTCGAGGACCACCACCTCGAGCCCGGCACGAGCCAAGTAGGCGGCTGTTATCAGGCTGTTGTGGCCCCCACCGGCCACCACCACGTCTGCGGTCTCCGCCATTTCTCGCTCCTCCTTCAAGCCGCCACGCCGACACCGGCCAGCAGTGGGGCCACCTCGACCGCCCGGCCACCATCCTGCGATGACCTCAGCGCCGCGGCCACCACTGCCAAGGCGCGGATCCCCTCGATGGCACCCACCTCCACCTCGGCCTCACCCCTGATGGCCCGGGCGAATTCCTCGAGTTGCTCACGGAACATGTCGGTGGGAGGAAGCGGCACCTCGGGGCGCTCCGGGCTCCGGTACGCCTGGCTCACCAGCTTGCTCGCCCCGTCCACCAGGTGCGACTGGTCCCACTGGGTGAAATCGAGGTCGTACAAAAGGTTGGCTTCGGTCCCGAGCAGCCGCATCTGGTACACCCCTGGGGAGGCCCAACCCGTGCCCAGGTAGCCGAGCGGTCCCGACTCGAACTCGAGAATGCACATCACCGCATCGGGGACCTCGGCCTCCGTGTAGAGACGGCGAGCGTGGGCACTCACCGCAGCCACCGGCCCGAGGAGGTATTGGAGGTTGTCGGCGTGGTGGACTCCGAGTTGGATGAGGGCGCCACCAGGGCTCTTGTCGGCGAAGAACCTCCAGGTCGACGGGGTGAGCTCGAGTCCCCTCTCATTGGAGAAGTTGGCCTCGGCCAGCGACACCCGGCCGATCCTTCCCTCATCGATCCATTGCTTCATCACCCGGTGCCCGGAGAGACGCCGAGCGCTGTGCCCAACGGCGAACACCATCCCGGTCCGTTCGACCGCGGCGGCGATCTCGGCGGCATCCTCGATGGTGTGGGCGATCGGCTTGTCCGTGTAGACCGCCTTGCCGGCGTCGAGGCAATCGAGGATGACCGGCATGTGGACGTCGTTCGGGGTGGTGACCACCACCCCTTCGATCTCGGGGTCGGAGAGCAGCTCGTCGAGCGTCACCGCCGCCCGGGGTATGCCGAACTCCTCCTGGAAAGCGCGTGCGCGACTCCTCGCTGCGAGAGAAGCAGCTGGCAAGTTCGATCACCGCTCCCCGCTGCGCACCGCGTGCGAGGACGCGGGCCCAGCGACCCAAGCCAATGGGTGCGAGCCGGACCGGATCGCTCATCGGGCGACCGTTGGTCATGGTGCCTCCAATTCGGGTACGGCGATGTCGAGCTCGTCGAGGTTCGAGTTCAGGTCGGGGTGGGGGAAGAAGCAGGCGAGGGTGATCCCGTCCGGGTCGGTCGTGACCGTGGCGTGCGGCACGCCGCGGGGGATCCGCACCCACGACCCGGTGGAGAGGAGCGTGGAAGGTGCCATCAAGCCAGACCGCCCCCGAGCCGCCGGCCACGAAGACGATCTCCTCGCTCTCGGGGTGACGGTGGGCGTTGCGCTTCGCACCGGGCTCGATGTGGACAAACCGGGCGCTCGACGTCCCCCCGGCCACCGTGGCGAACGGGTCGGCGCTCCTTCTCCCCGGCCGCCCCTCCCCGTCGAAGCTGCCAGGGGCGACGACCGTCATGAGCCGCCACCTCGTGCCTCGAGCACTCCCCGCACCGCCTTCTCCAACGCTCCACCAACCTCGGTGGCGAACCCGGCGGCCAGTTCGGGGGTTGCCCAGGCAGGGTCGCCATACCATCCATCGGACGCCAACTCCGAGACGTCGGTGATGTACCCGTAGACCTCGCGGGAGCGCCGCATGGCATCGAGAGCCTCGGCGCCTTCGGGGCGGCTCGGCTCGGTGACAGTGTCCCACTGGACCAGCGTCGGGTCGGCGGCCATCACCGCCATCGTCTCGATCGCCCCGCCATGGGTGAGGTCGCCACCCCGTTCGGCATAGATCCGCTGCGCCGTGTAACACGCCTGGGCGGCGACCACCAAGACACCGTGGCGATCCTGCAGGTCGGTTGCGACCGCGTCGAGCGAGGCGATGTTGCCCTCATGCCAGTTGACCATGACGAGGACCGACGCCCCCATCTCGAGCAGTTCCTCGCAGACATTCGCCACGTACTCCTCGAACACCCGGCGCCGCAGCGAAACGGTGCCGGGATGGCCGGCGTGGATGGGGGTGACGCCGTAGGGGCCGCCTGACACGAGTAGGGCGTCGAGGCGCTCGGCGAGATCGGCAGCGACAAGATCGGCGGCCATGGTGTCGGTCCCGCAGGGGAGGTGCGCCCCGTGCTGCTCGATGCTCCCAAATGACAGAACCGCCATCCCCGACCGATCGAGCAGAGCGCGCACCTCGGGTGCGGCCAGCCGATCGATGGAACGGTTCACCGCACCTCCACCTTGGCCGGAACGACCGGGTTTGTCGGAGGGAATCCCTGAAGCAGACGGCGCGCCTCGGCCGCGGCCTGACGGCGCATCTCGAGTTCGGTTTCCTCGGTGTACCAGGCCATGTGCGGGGTGAGTATGAGTTGCTCGGAGGTGAAACGCTCGGTCGGGGGAGGTTCCTCGGGGTAGACGTCGAGGGCGGCGACGGCCGGGCGTCCCGCGGCGAGCGCGCCTTCCAGGGCATCGAGGTCGATCAACGATCCGCGGGCGGTGTTTACCAGGACCGAACCGGGGAGCATCAGATCCAGCTCCGCTCTGCCAAGGAGCGCTTCACCGCCGGCGCCGGGCAGATGGAGCGTGACCACGTCGGCGGTAGCGAGCAGGGTCTCCAGCGGGACGACCTCGGCCTGTCGCCGCTCGTCGTCGAGGATCGGGTCGTTGACCAGGACCCTCCCGAACCCGACGGCGGCGAGCAACTGGCCCACCCGGCGTCCGATCCTCCCGAACCCGACCACGCCGGCGGTCATGGAGCGGGGCAACCGGAGAGGTCGCAGCTCGGCGAACCCCCAATCGCCGCGGCGGAGCCTGCGCTCCGCCATGGGCAGCCGGCGTATACCGGCTAGGACCAAGGCGAGGGTGTGCACCGCCACCGCCTCGGTGCCGTAGTCGGGGGTGTTGGCCACCGAGATGCCCGCTGCGGCGGCGGCGGCCAGGTCGATCGAGTCCACACCGACCCCATAGCGGACGATCCCCTTGCAGCGCAGACCGGCGATGGTGGCGGCGTCGAATCGGGGGGCGGCGCCGGCGAGTATCACATCGGCATCGGCGGCCACATCGAGGATCTCCTCTTTGGTCCGGCCCGCACCGGACACGATCTCCGCGCCAAGGTCGCCGAGCGCCTCGCGCTCGACCCCGAAGTCGGGATACCGGGTCCCGACGATGGCGACCGTTGCCGAGGCCACGAGCCGAGTGTAGGTCGACAATCGTTTGCGGGGTCTGCTGGACTCAGAGGTCGAACAGCCTTTGGGCGTTCCCGCCGGTGATGGCGGTGCGGTCGGCATCGTCGAGACCAGGCACCTTCCCAACGAGCCCCACCGGGTCGGTCTCCCCCATGTCGAAGGGGAAGTCGGTCCCGAGGAGCACCCGATCGACCCCGACCACATCGATGAGATGCCTCAGGTAGAGAGGATCAAACACCATCGTGTCGTAGTGGAGGCTCCGCAGGTAGTGGCTCGGGGGGTGTTCGGGGATACTGACCCTCGTCTCCGGGCGGACTTCCCAGGTGTGATCGGCCCGGGCCGCATAGAAGGGGAGGTAGCCGCCGCCATGGAGAAGGACCACGCTGAGCGTCGGGACCTCCTCGAAGAGCCCGGAAAAGATGAGCCGCGTCGCGCAGACCATCGTCTCCAACGGGTTCCCGATGCAGTTGACCAGGAAGTAGTCACCGAGACGCTCGCTCTCGGGAAAGCCGTTGGGGTGGATGATGATGGGCAGCCCGAGATCGGCCACGGCCTCGAAGAAGGGGCGGAAGCCCGGTTCATCGAGGTTGCGCCCGTCCACGGTCCCACCGATCTGCAGACCCTTGAACCCGATCCCGGCGACCCGTTCCGCCTCGGCGATGGCCAGATCCACGTCCTGGAGCGGGACGGTCGCCCCCATGGCGACGAAGCGGTCGGGGTGGTCGGCGACTGCGGCGGCGATCCGGTCGTTCTGCATCATGCTCAACTCGGCACCAACGTCGCCCGGCACCCAGTAGCAGTACTCGGAGACGAAGGTGGCGAGACCCTGGATGTCCACCCCCATCCGGTCCATGTGCTCGAGCCGCGCCTCGGGGTTGGTGAGCGAGTCGGCGATGGCGGGGAACATCTGCTTGTTGTGCTCCCGCGACGTCTCGCCCATGAAGTGGTCGTACGGCTCGACTTCAGGCCGGAAGTACGGCGAAGCCGCCTGCCGTACACCCGGCGTCGCTAGATGGCAGTGGATGTCTACGACCGGCATCGCCTCAACTCTCGGCGGGCGGAGAACCGGCCGCAAGGGCCCGCTGGTCGAAGGCCCTGAGTGACACTTGGAGGTGCTCGAGCACAGCCTCGACCGCCGCCTCGACGTCGTGCTGCTCCAGGGCTTCGAGGATGGCGGCGTGGTCGCGGTTGGCCTTGTCGCGCAGCCCGGCGACATCCTTGATCGAGGCTCCGATGTACATCACCGAAGCATCCTGGAGCCCCCGGATGATCGCCGCCAGCCGCGGGGAGGCCGCCTCCTCGTACACCGCCATATGGAAGGCGCGGTTTTCGTCAACCCACTGCGCCGAGTGGGGCTCCCGCTCCATCTGTTGATGGAGGTCGCGTAGCCTGCTTAGAACCGCCTCGGAGAGGTTCGGCACCGCCTGGCGCATGGCGAGCGGCTCGAGGAGCCGGCGGATCTCGTAGATCTCGCGGAGCTCGTCACCGCTCAACTCCGAGACGACGGCGCCACGGTGGGGGTCGAATTGGATAAGTCCCTCGGAGGCGAGGTCGCGCAGCGCCTCGCGCACCGGCGTGGTGCTCACCTCGAGCGTTGTGGCCAGTTCCGCTTGGACCAGCCGGCTCCCACCGGGTATGTCCCCGCTGAGGATGGCCCGGCGCAACACCTCGCGCACGTACTCGTGGGCGGTCTGCCGGGTGGCGGAGAAGCTTTGCCCGGCCAGACCCGGCAGTCTCTCGACCACGGAATCGGTCACTTCGGTCCTCTCCCCGCTGACTTCGTGCATCCTATAACCTCGCCCGGGCTGGAAAAACGAGTGCAAGGAGAGCGAACTGCGCGCCGCACTGCTTACCGAGCCGATGCAGCTCACCATCGCCGAGGTGCCGCCACCGGAAGAAGCCGGGATGGTGACGGTGATCCCCGAAACGCTGGGGATCTGCGGCACCGACCTGAAGATCTTCACCGGCCGTATACCGGCGCAGTTCCCCATCGTGCCCGGCCACGAGATGGTGGGCGAAGTGGTCGATGCACCGGAGGGATCTTCCTTCCCCTCCGGCACCAGGGTCCTCATCGATCCCGCCGTCTCCTGCGGCCGGTGTGACCTCTGCCGACGCAATCGGCCCAATCTCTGCCGGTTCGGGGGGTTGATGGGCCGCGACTCGCCCGGGGTGTTCGCCGACCTCGTGGCCGTCCCCGAGGAGCGGCTTGTCGAGGTGCCGACGTCGATCACCCCCAGCGCCTCGGGTTTGCTCCAGGTCCTGGGAACCTGTGTCCACGCCCAGCGATCGATCGAGGTGTTTCCCGGTCAGGTGGCAGCCGTGGTTGGGCTGGGTGTGGCCGGCCAGCTCATGGCCCAGCTCCTCACGCTGCGCGGCGCCGTCGTCGCCGGGTTCACCAGGTCACCCGCCAAGCGGGAGCTGGCGGAGCGGCTCGGCGCCACCGTCACCGCCCATCCGGACGAGGCGCCCGCCGTGCTCGACGAGCTCACCGATGGCCGCGGTCCCGAACTGGTGGTCGAGGCGGCCGGGTACGAGGCCACTCTGGCCCTCTCCATCGAGCTGGCTGGGATAGGTGGTGAGGTGCTGGTCTTCGGAACCATCGCCGGTGGGGAGAAGGGGCTTCCCTACTACCAGATGTACGCCAAGGAGCTCAGGCTCCAAAACCCGCGAGCAGCCCTGATCGATGATTACGCCACCGCGGTGGGGCTGGCGGCGGCGGGTCGGGTCAGCCTCGAGCCCATCGTCACCCACACTCTCGCCCTCGATGACGTCGCCGCCGCCTTTGCCTTGGTGGACGACCCCGATTCGCTCAAGGTCCTCCTCCGGCCCCGATGACACCCGATCTCACCATCAAGGGGGGCTCGCTGGTGACCCCCGAGGGTGTGGTGGTGGCCGACCTGGCTTCGGCAGATGGTGTGATCACCGCCCTCGGGCAACTCGAGGGTCGCGGTCGGGTGGTCGACGCCACGGGTCTGTTGGTGCTCCCCGGGATGGTGGACACCCATGTCCATCTGATGGACCCCGGCCCCACCGAGCGGGAGGATTTCCCCACCGGGACCAGGGCGGCCGCCGCCAGGGGGGTGACCACCGTCGTCGAACACACCCACGCCCACCCGGTGCGTAACCCAGCGGACCTGGCGGCCAAACGGGAGCACCTCGTCGGCCGATCGAACGTCGACTATGGGCTAGCTGCCCACGTCTGGCCGGAGGACATCGCGGGGATGCCGGAGCTGTGGCGAGCCGGTGTCGTCTTCTTCAAGCTGTTCACCTGCACCACCCACGGCGTCCCCGGGCTATCCGCCGCCGAGTTGCTCGGTGCGTTGACGGCGCTGGCGAAGGTGGACGGACGGGCGCTGGTGCACTGCGAGGACGAGTCGATTACGGCAATGGCCGAGCGGGCGCTGCGGCAGGCGGGCCGGCACGATCCCGATCTGCTCATCGAGTGGCGCAGCCGGCGTGCCGAGATCTCGGCGCTCACCATGGTCGGTGCGCTGGCCGCTGCCACCGGTGCCGCCATCACCTTCGCCCATGTCAGCAGCGGCGAAGCGGTGACCGCGGTACAGACCGCTCGGAGTTGGGGGGCAGACGCCGCCGCCGAGGCTTGTCCGCAGTATCTGGCGCTGGACGAGTCGGAGATCAGAAGCGAAGGAGCCCTCCGCAAGTTCACCCCCCCGGCGCGCAGCCGCAACGACGACGAGCGCGACGAGATGTGGCGAGCCCTGCGGAACGGGTCGCTCACCCATGTCGCCACCGATCACGCTCCCTCCACCCTCGAACAGAAGCTGGAAGGGGACATCTGGGAGGCGCCGTTCGGGCTCCCCGGGCTCGACACCACCTACCCGTTCATGATCGATGCGGCGCTTCGTGGCGTCCTCACCATCGAAGAGGTCGCCCTCCGTTGCGCCGCTATCCCCGCCGAGCGCTACGGCCTCGCCCCCGCCAAAGGGGCCATCCGGGTGGGCGCCGACGCCGACCTGGTTCTCATCGAACCGAACTCGACCTGGACCGTGGAGCGCTCAGACATACTGTCAAAGGCCGGATGGTCCCCATTCGAGGGACGAACCTTCCGTGGACGCACCGTGGCGACGTTCCTCCGTGGCGAAGAGATTGCCAGCAAACGGGAAATGTCACGAGCTGACGGAGTGGGAGGTTCCTCAGCCGGCATGGGAGCAAACAACCCCTAGCTGGATTTGGTTGCCGTCTGCCGTCCGCCGTCTGCCGTCTGGCTGGCCGCCGTCCGCCGATCCGCCGTCCGCCGACCTCTCTCACTTCCGTCTTCCGCCTTCCGTCTTCCGTCTCTCCTTTACGATCCACGATCCCCACCAAGTGAGGCGTTCTTGGCCCGTTTCAAGGTTGTGGTCAGCGACCAGGTGTTCCCCAGCGTCGACACCGAGCGCGCCATGCTCGCCGGCATCGACGCCGACCTCGAGGTCGCCGATGGCGACATGGAGCAGGTGCTTTCGGTGGCGTCCGACGCTGATGCCATCCTCAACACCTACCTGCCATGGGACGAGCCGGCGCTGGCCAGGCTGGATCGCTGCCGGATCATCGCCCGTTACGGCATAGGCGTCGACAACATCGATCTCGAGGCGGCCCGGCGCCATGACATCGTCGTCACCAACGTTCCCGACTACTCGGTCGAGGAGGTGGCGGTCCACGCCCTGACCTTGCTGCTGTCAGCGCTGCGACGTCTCCCCACCGCCCAGAAGATGGTTGCCGAGGGAAAGTGGGGGATCGACGGCGTACGCCCCATCAGGCGGCTCAGCCTTCTCACCGTCGGTCTGCTCGGATACGGGCGGATCGGTCGCAGACTGGGTGCGTTCTTCGAGGCGGTCGGCGCCGATCTCATCGTCCACGACCCGTACCTGCGCCCCGATCCAGTCGGGCCATCGCTGGTCGGGTTCGATGAGTTGTTGGAGCGCGCCGACATCATCTCCATCCACGCCCCGCTCACCCCGGAGACCCGGGGGATCATCGACGCCGGCGCCGTCGGCCGGATGCGGCCCGGCGCCATCCTGGTGAACACGTCAAGGGGACCGCTGGTCGACCTCGATGCGGTCACCGCGGCACTCGCCGATGGCCGGTTGGGGGGTGCCGCCCTCGATGTCTTCGACCGCGAGCCCCTCGACCCGGAGCGGATCGCCGGTGTCCCCAACCTGATCGCCACCCCCCACATGGCCTACTACTCGGAGGAGGCGCTCGCCGAGTCGCAGCGCAAGGCGGCGACCCAGGTGGTCAAGGTGCTGACCGGCGAGCCACCCGACTACCAGGTCAACTGAAACACGTCTATCCGCTGGGTCTCCCGGTGGGTCCGGCGAGGCCTGCAATCGATTGTGGGCAATGTGATACCGTCGGCATCCGATGGCCGCCGACCCACAACGGCCCCTCTACCAGCCGGTCGCCCCCCTCCGCCGGGAGGACCGCCGGCTCATCACCGGTGCCGGTCGTTTCGTCGCCGACCTGGCGCCGCCGGGCACCCTCCACCTCGCCTTCGCCCGCAGCACCGAGGCCCACGCTCTCATTCTGGGTATCGACACCACCGAGGCGGCGCAGGCCGATGGTGTCGCGATGGTGGCCACCGCCGCCGATCTCGACCTCCCCGACATCCCGGGTCGCTCTATTGCGGTGAAGGCCGCCGGCTTCTCCCGACCGCATCTGGCCACAGAAAGGGTGCGGTATGTCGGGGAGCCGATCGCGGTGGTGGCGGCCGAGGACGCGGCGCAGGCGATCGACGCCGCCGAGGTGATCTGGGTCGACTACGACCCGTTGCCTGTGGTCTCCGACGCGGCAGCCGCCGTCACTGACGAGACGATCCTCCACCCCGCGGCGGAGAGCAATGTGGTGGAAACCTGGGCGCTCGGGTCGACCCGACGACGAGCCGACGGCGGCGAACAGGTTGCGATCGAGTTGACCGTCCACAACCAGCGGCTGGCGCCCGTGGCGGTCGAGCCGCTCGCCATCCTGGTCGAGCCACATGGCGATGGAACGGTGACCATCTGGTGCGGTCACCAACGCCCCCACGAGCTTCGCAACCGACTTGCCAGGCTTCTCGGGATCGAGCCATCGGCGGTCAGGGTGATCGTCCCCGATGTCGGCGGTGCCTTCGGGATGAAGGGGATGATGTTCCCCGAGTACACCGTGGCCGTCGCCACCGCCATCCGGCTGCAACGACCGGTCATCTGGGCGGAGCGGCGCCGCGAGCACTTCTCCGGGGGGACCCACGGGCGCGGCTCCACCCACACGGTACGGCTCACCGGTGACAGGGATGGCCGAATCCACCGAGCGGAGCTTGCCGAGCTGGCCGATGTGGGCGCCTACCCCCACAACGGGTCGTCGATCCCCGCCTTCTCCCGTTATGTGGCCACCGGGCTGTACGACTTCCCCGAGGTCCATATCAGTACGACGACCGTCGTCACCAACCGGGCGCCGACCGGCTCCTACCGCGGTGCGGGGAGACCGGAGGCCGCATATGCCATCGAAAGAGCGATCGACGCATATGCAAGGGCGGCTGGCCTCGACCCGGTCGAGGTGCGGCTGGCGAACTTCATCCGGGATCTCCCCTTCACCACGGCAACCGGTGCCATCTACGACTCGGGCGACTACGCCGCGGCATTGCGCAAGGCGGTGGATCTGGTGGGTCTCGAAGAGGTCCGCCGGCAACAGGAGGAGCGCCGTACCGAGGGGGGGCGGCCGATCGGTGTCGGGATCGGCGCGTTCGTCGAGCGGGCGGGCGGACAGGTGGACACCGGCGAGTACGCCAGGGTGGAGGTCGACCCCGCCGGGAAGGTGACGGTGCGGACCGGGTCGACATCGTCGGGCCAGGGACACGAGACCGTGTGGCCCGAGGTCGTCGCCTCCGCCTTGGGGATGCCTGCGGACCGAGTCTCCCTCGTCGCCGGTGACACCGGGCAGGTCGCCAGGGGGACGGGTACAGCAGCGAGCCGGTCGGCCCAGATCGGCGCGTCGGGGGCGTGGCGCACCGCAATGGTGGTGCGCCGGCGGGCGGTGGAGCTGGCCGCCGAATTGCTCGAGGCGGCTCCGGTCGACATCGTCATCTCAGAGGGCCGGTTCGCCGTCGCCGGCGTGCCCGGCGCCGAAATCTCGTGGGACGAGGTGGCGGCTCACGCCGGCGAGCAAGGCGTCGAGTTGGCTGCCGAGGAGTGGTACGTCCCCGGCGCCCAGACCTTCCCCTACGGGGTGCACGTCGCGGTGGTCGAGGTGGACATCGAGACCGGTGAGGTGACCCTGTCGAGGATGGTGACCGTCGACGACTGCGGCAACGTGCTCAACCCCATGGTCGTCCAGGGCCAGATCGAAGGATCGCTGCTGCAAGGCATCGGGCAGGCGCTCTACGAGGGCGTGGTCTACGACGAGCAGGGCCAGCTACTCACCTCGACCCTGGTCGATTACCAGATGCCCAGAGCCACGGACGCTCCCCCGCTGCGCCACACCCGTCTCGTGCACCCCGCCCCTTCCAACCCACTCGGGGTCAAGGGCGCCGGGGAGGCGGGATGCATCGGGGCGCCCCCCGCCATAGTCAACGCCGTCCTCGATGCGCTGGCGCCGCTCGGGGTGACCCACCTCGACATGCCACTCCACCCGGCAACGGTGTGGACGGCGATCCAGGAAGCTGCGGGGCGACCGCTAGAGCCTCGAGGAGATCAGCGCACTGGTGCAGGGGCGTTGTTCTCGGCGCTCTCCACGATGGCTTCCAGGATGGCGGCCACCGCCACCCCTTCGGGTGCGCCGGTCTCGGGCTTGTCGCCGCTGCGTATGCAGGCGGCGAACTCGGCCAGTTCGTCGGCGACGGTGTCGATGGTCTCCACCTTCTCCTCGGTCCGCTCCGAAGCGCCGCGGGGCTGGATGTAGAGACGGACACCATCACCCTCCGACCAGGCGCAGGCTTCGGTCCCGTATACGCCGATCGTGGTCACCGGGCCTACCGCCATGAGAGTGGTCAACGATGCCAGCGGTCCCGACTCGAGCCCGAGGACCACCGAGGTCACATCCTCGACCTCGTACTTCCCAAACACACGCCGGCTCATGGTGAACACCTCGGTCACCTTCCCGCCGAGGTACCCGATGGCGTCCACCATGTGGACACCGAGCGGGGTCATCCCACCAGCGGGTAGCTGCTCGGGCTGCTGGCGCCATTCGGGAACGGTCGGCTTGAAGGCGACGGGCACCGAGATGTGGGTCTCGATGTACTGGAGGTCCCCGACGCTCCCATCTTGGACCATCTCGGCCAGCCTGCGGTTCGCCGTCTGGCGGCGCTTGTTGTGCCCCACCTGGAGGACCACGCCCGCAGCCTCGGCGGCGGCGGCGCATGCCCGGGCTTCGGTACCGGTCAGGGCGAGGGGCTTCTCAACGAAAACGTGCTTCCCCGCCGCGGCCGCCGCCTCCACGATCTCGAGCCGCACCTGGTGCGGCGTCGCCACCAGCACACCGTCGACCTCGGGATCTGCCCAGATCTCGTCGAGATCGGAGGCGGAGCGGCACCCGTGCTTCTCGGCGAACTGCTCACGGCTCTCTGGATTGCGGGAGTAGCAGGCGACCACGGTGGCCGATTTCGACGCAGCCTCGGCGAGAACTCCGCCCCACCACCCCAACCCGATCGAAGCCAGCCCGACCGATTCATCCGTCATTGGCGACCTCCCTAGCGAACCAAACTCCTCGATCGTATACCATGCACGATCTCATCCGATTGGCGCGAGGAGGGCGGGCATGGTCGACCAACCGTGGAAGACGGACAGGTGGTTCTCCAGTCCCTGGAACTACCTGCCCGAGGTCACCGAAGGCTTCCAACTGCCGGCCGACCTCCAGGTCCATGATGTCACTCTGCGCGACGGTGAGCAGCAGGCCGGTGTGGAGCTCAATGCCGACGACAAGCTGAGGATCGCCGAGGCGCTCTCCGAAGCCGGGATCCACCGCATCGAAGCCGGCCTTCCCGCGGTATCTCCTTCGGACGAGGCGGCGGTGCGCAAGATCGCATCGGCCGGTTTCGATTCGCGTGTGTTCGCCTTCTCGCGCTGCATGGTGGCCGACGTGGAACTGGCCGCCGACTGCGGGGTCGAAGGCGTCGTCATGGAGATCCCCTCGAGCCACCACCTGATCGAGGTTGCCTACCGCTGGCCGCTCGATCGGGCGATCGAGGCCTCGGTGGAGACCACCAAGCTGGCCCACGACCGAGGGCTCACCGTCTCCTTCTTCCCCATCGACGCCACCAGGGCAGGGATGGTCGAGCTGCTCGACGATCTGGAGACGGTGGCGCGTGAGGGTCATGTGGACACCGTCGGTCTGGTTGACACATTCGGTGTCACCTCCCCTCACGCCATCTCGTTCTTCGCCCGTCAGGTGGCACGACGCCTCGGGGTTCCGCTGGAGACGCATTTCCACATGGACTTCGGCATGGGAGTGGCCAACACGGTCCTCGCCGTCGCCGAGGGTGCCTCGGTGATCCAGACGACCGTGAGCGGGCTCGGCGAGAGGGCGGGTAACGCCCCGATGGAGGAGACAGTGTTGGCGCTGCTCACCATGTACGGGATCGACATGGGGATCAAGACCGAGCACTTCACCGCTATCGCCCGGCTGGTGGCCAAGCTCACCGGTGTGCAGCAGCCCTCCAACCGCCCGGTGACCGGTGAGCGGCTCTACCACGTCGAGTCGGGAATCATCGCCACTTGGGTGAAGAACGCCGGCGACCAGCTCACCGAGCCATTCCCCTATCGCCCCGAGCTCGTCGGGCAGCAGCAGCCCGAGATCGTGCTCGGAAAGGGCTCCGGGCTCGACTCGGTGGCGATATGGCTCGACCGCCACGGGATCGAGGACGCCACCACCGCCGAGATCGAGGAGGTCCTGCGCGAGGTCAAGGCACGGTCGTTGGAGAAGAAGGGTTTGCTCGACGACGAGGAATTTCTGTCCATCGTGGACAAGGTGATGCCAGGCAGAAGTACTTAGACTAAGTACTCAGTACTTGGTACTCAGTACTTAGACCGAACCAAATCGAACAACGGTGTCTTTTCTAAGTACTAGGTACTAAGTACTAAGTACTTGAGTAGAAGAACTCAAACCAGGAGGGAAGATGCGCGAAGCATTCGGTGTGCTCAGCACCGACTGGAAAGAGGGCATCAATTGGGCCAAGGTGCGCAGCTGGCGGCTGCAACGGGCCCACGAGGCGATGGAGCGCAACGGGCTGGGGGCCCTGCTCCTTTTCTACGACGAGAACATGCGCTACGTCTCCTCGACGTTGACCCCGGGTTGGAACCGGCTCAAGCCGGGCCTGCGCTACGTCGTGCTCCCCGCCGGGAAGCCGCCCATCGTGTACGAGCAGGGCGACATCGGGTTCCACCTAAAGGTCCACAATCCGTGGATCCCCGAGGAGAACATCCGCCACTCATATGTATGGATCAAGGGCGCCGTCGGCCCCGCCGCCGAACAGCAGGTGACCAAGTTCGTCAACGCCCTGGTCAACGATCTCGAGGAGGCCGGCGTGTCGGGTCAGCCGCTCGGGGTCGACTTCATCGACATCAACCTGATGCGCGCCTTCGAGCAGCGCGGAATCGAGTGGACCGACGGCATGTCCCCGATGATGGAAGCCCGCGCCATCAAGAGCCCCGACGAGATCAAGGCCTTCTCGATAGTCGGGTCGATCTGCGATTACGTCCACTACGAGATCACCAACTTCATCAAGCCGGGCATGACCGAGAACCAGGTGGCCGCCTTCGGGTTCGAAAAGCTGTACTCGATCCCCGGCATGGAGGACGTCGAGGACGTCATCGTGTCCTCGGGCCCCAACGCCTGGCCAAACTGGCGCAACTTCTCCGACCGGATGATCCGCCCCGGAGAGTTGGTCATCGTCGACCTCGCTGCGCTCACCTGGAATGGGTTCAAGTCGTGCGTCTACCGGACCTACTGCGTCGGTGGCAAGCCGACCGACGAGCACCAGAAGACGTACGACGCGGCGCACAAGTGGCTCTGGGACTCGATCGAGGCAACCAAGCCGGGTGTCACCACCGCCGACGTCGCCTCAAAGTGGCCATCGGCCAAAGAGGCGTGGGGGTATGAGGAGGAGGACCAAGCCGCGGCCAATAACTGGGGCCACGGGTTGGGTCTCGCCCAGTACGACCCGCCGGTGATCTCACGCATCTGGTCGCTCGATCACCCCGTCGAGATCGAGCCAGGGATGACCTTCGCCCTTGAGACCCAGAACGGCAAGCTCCACGACCACGGTGTCCGTCTCGAGGAGATGCTCTACGTCACCGACACCGGGATCGAGATGGTCTCCACCTACAAGCAACACGAGATCATCGTTGTGGACTGACCGAAGACG
The DNA here is from genome assembly GCA_963733905.1 of uncultured Actinomycetes bacterium. Classification (GTDB taxonomy): domain Bacteria; phylum Actinomycetota; class Acidimicrobiia; order Spongiisociales; family DATADW01; genus DATADW01. The sequence goes on from CAVTEU010000008.1 coordinate 221,784, forward strand.
GCAGACGGCAGACGGCAGACGGAAGAATCCTCACCGTCCCCCCGGGGGGAAGGGCCCCGCTGCGGAGCAGCGGGTATGGGGCAGGCAAATCTCCCAATGGTGCGCTCTTTTCCGTTCCGTCCCTCCGTAGGGGGGAAGGGCCCCGCTGCGGAGCAGCGGGTAGGGGGGCTGGCGAACTCCCAACGGTGCGATGACCCCTCTTGTCATCGACCTCGACGACGACCTGGCCGCCGACCCGGCGCTGGCCGGTGCCAAGGCGGCTTGGCTCGCTAGGGGGCGGCGGTCCGGGCTCCCGGTGCTCCCCGGCGTGGTGGTGACGGCGCAGGCGTCGGCGAGCCATATAGCCACAGGGGTGGACGCTCTTCGACGCCGAGGCTCCGGTGGCGCCCGGCTCGAGGTCTCGCAGCGACCCCTATCGGCCGACCTCGCCGCCGAATTGACGATGTGCCGCTGGCAGCGCCTTTCGTCGTCCGCTCCTCGAGCCCGCTCGAGGAGCCCGGCATCTGGTCGGGAGCGTTCACCTCTTATCTCGGGGTCGGTCGGGATGAGCTTGGTGTCGCCGTCGCCGGGTGTTGGGCTTCGATGTTCTCCCCCACGGTCATCGACCGCCAAGGAGCGATAGGGATCGAGCCCGGTTCCGGTCAGCTGGCAGTGCTGGTGCAACCCGAGGTTTCCCCGGAATGGAGCGGGGTGGCCCGGTTCGAGGGCTCTTCGGTGACGATCGATGCAGTCCAAGGACCGCCGGCGCCACTCGTCCAGGGGTGGGCGACCGGGATCCGGGCCGTGGTGGAGAGCGGGGGTGCCATCAAGGGCGGGGACGATGGGATCGCACCCGCCCAGGCTCGGTGCACTCGCCGATCTGATGCGGGCGGCCAACTTGGCCATCGGTGCCACCGCCGCCGAATGGGCCTGGACCGCCGCCGGCCCGATCCTCCTCCAACTGGGACCGAGCCCGGTGCGCCAAGGGCCGGTCCCGGCACCACCGCGACTGGCGATACCGGTGGAGCGCGCCGGGTCGATCGCACGGCTGGTACGCCGCTACCCGGGGCCGTTGGGCGAGGCCATGGTTCTCGCTTGGGCGATCACTTCCCCCGATGCATGGCTCGACCCGGTGCGACCCGCCGGAACAGACCCGGCCGATGCGTGGCGGGAGGCGCAGGACCTAGCCGTGAGGCTCGCCGCTCAGGTCTGGGATATGCCGTCAACGGCCGCCGCTGATCATGCCCGAGGACTGCTCCGCTCGCTCCGAAGCGATCACCCCGACTTGGCCTTGATCGACCACGGCCGTCGGGTGAGCGAGGAGGACGGGCGTCACCTGCTCGCCCTTCTCGGGTCCGTGCTCCAACATATCGATGCGCATGGGCGTGGGACTCGTTTGGCGTCTCGAACCAGACGAGGTGACCGCCCTACTGGATGGTGCCGAAGTACCCCAGAGCCGGCGAGTCGGATTTGACCGGTGGGAGCCGTTCGAAGCGGCGGTGACCATGGCCACGGGGCGCCGAGCCGGAGCTATTCCAGCCTCCGCCGGGCTGGGGTGGGGCCGGTTCGCATTCGTCGCCCCGGAACACATCGAACCCGTTCGACCCCGCCAGGTGATCGTTGCGCAATATCCGGTGCCCCAACTCTCACCTCTGCTGTGGGACGCCGCCGGGCTGGTGACGGCCGGCGGTAGCCCAGCCGCCCACCTCTTCGAATCGGCACGGGCACTCGGGATCCCCGCGGTGTGCGGTGTCGACTTCGATGACCTCTTGGGAATGCCACCTGCGGAGGCGACCGGGCAGGTTGCAATCGCAGTCAACGGCACCGAAGGCTCGGTAGGGACCGTTCCATGGTGAGGAGGGAAGATGGCTGAGACAATCGGCGTCGTGGGGCTTGGGGTCATGGGCTCCGCCATGGCGGGCCATCTCATCGCCGGCGGGGTTCGAGATCCATGGCTTCGACATCGATGCCGACAAGGTCGCCCGTTTCGGAGAGATGGGAGGGATCCCCGAGTCGTCGGCGGCCGAGGTGGCGGCCCGCTCCGGGATCGTCCTCTTCTCATTGCCAACGGTGGAGTCGCTCGACCGGGTGGCGGAGGAGGTGGCGAAGGGGGCACACCCCGGCCTGATCGCGGTCGAGATGGGGACGCTCCCCATCGAGGCCAAGCAACGGGCCAGAGCGGTGCTCGCAGATGTCGGTGCCGAGCTGATGGACGTCCCGGTGAGCGGGACCGGTCTTCAGGCAGCCGACGCCACTCTGGTTGTGCTGGCATCGGGATCGCCCGAGGCCTTCGAGAGGACGAGGCCTGTGTTCGAGGTCATCGGGCGATCCACCCACTACCTGGGCGAGTTCGGCAACGGGTCGGTGATGAAGTACATCGCCAACCTCCTGGTGGCGGTGCACAACCTTTCCACCGCCGAGGCTCATGCCCTGGGCATCGCCGCCGGGATCGACCCAGAAACGGTGCAGCGGGTCACCAGCGACGGCGTCGGGTCATCGCGGATATTCGAAATACGCGGGCCGATGATGGTCGAGGACGACTACCTGCCCGCCTCGGCCCGTCTCGACATCATCCTCAAGGACGCCCGGATCATCAAGGCGTTCGCCGATGGGGTCGGCGCACCCACCCCGCTGCTCGACGCCGCCATACCCATCTACGAAGAGTCGGCCGCCGCTGGTCTCGGCGACCTCGATGCCGCCGCTCTGTGCCGATACCTCGAGCAGAGCGCCGGCCTTGAGCGGACGGCCGACTCGTGAGCGAAATGCGGCTGCCCTACACGAGGAGCGAGGCCAAGGGATGGGCCTCGGAGACCTTCCATGGGGTATGCAACGTGATCATCCCCTCTTTCGCCTCCGACCTTCGGTCGCTCAACGAGGCCGGGATTCGTCACGACGTGCGACGAAATATCGAACTCGGCTTTTGGGGTGCACTGCTGGTCTCCGAGGCGGGCACCACGGCTGATGAGATGCGCCGCTTCATGGAGGTCGCAGTCGACGAAGCCGGAGGACGGCAGCGTTTCGTCCTCCAAGGGGTGTTCGACACTGTGGCCGACATCGTGACCATGGCCAACGACGCCGCCGCCATCGGGGTCGACGCACTTCTGCTGGGTCACCCCAACAGCTTCTACCCCACCGACGCCGCTGCGGTCGAGGCATATACCGAGGAGGTGTGCGCCGGGACCGACATAGCGGTGATCCTCTTCATCGTCGAGCACTCCAACCTGCGACGACTCGATGTGCGCGGGTTCCCCTCCGAGGCGCTGGTGAGGATGGCCGGACTGGAGACGGTCGTCGCGGTCAAGTACGAAGTTGGGCGTGAGCAGCCGGCCAACACATTGGAGGCGTTCACCAGGCTCGAGAAGACCGGGGTCCTCCTCTCCGACCCCATGGAGTTCCATGCCCCGCTCTGGGTGGACCGGTTTGGGATGCAGTGGATGGGAACGAGCAACTACGAGTACTACGGCGACGCCGTGCCCCGGATGATGGAGATGCTCTGCTCCGGAGACACCGAGAAGGCCATGGACCTCTACTGGGAGATCGAACCGGCGCGCCGGGCCCGGGCGGCGACCACCGGGTCGGGGGCCAACCTGGTCCACCGCTATCTCTGGAAGTTCCAGGCCTGGCTCAACGGCTACAACGGCGGCCCTCTCCGCCAGCCGATGATGAAGCTGTCCGAGCGCCAGATGAAGCTGGCCGCCGATGGGGTGCGCGCCGCCGGCATCGCCCCGGCCAACGAACCGTTCGCAGACTTCTTCGTCGGCCGCAACCCGTGATCCGAGTCCTCGACGGTAGCGGCGGTAGACCGCCTGCTCGACCCCCAGATGGCTCTCGACGCCATGGCCGAGTTGTTCGCCATGCCGGTCGATACCCAGGGCTACGGCAGGATCGACCTCCACCACGACAGAGGCTGGGTCCGTCTCCTCCCCGGGTTTCTCCTGCCGCACGGGGCATTCGGTTACAAGGTGCTCAACCGAACTTCCGAGGTAGGGATGCGGTATGCCGTCCACGTCCACGATCTGGAGAGCGGGGCGCTCCGCGGGATGGTCGATGGGCTGGCGGTGACCAACGCCCGCACCGGTGCGGTATCCGCCCTCGCCACCGACCAAATGGCGGTGAGCGAGGTCGAGGTCGCCGCCCTCATCGGGACGGGTCCGGTGGGGCGCGGCCAGTTGGCGGCGCTCGACCTGGTGAGGCCGGCTGCGGTCACCAGGGTGTTCTCCCCGACCCCGGCTCGTAGGGAGCTACTGGTGGAACAGATGCAGGGAACGGTGGCCGGCGAATTGGTGGCGGCAGAATCACTCGAATCGGCGATAGACGGAGCTCAGATGGTCACGCTCGCCACCAACGCCACAGCCCCGGTGCTGATGGCTGGTCATCTCGAACCGGGGATGCACGTCAATTCGGTCGGCCCGGCATCAAGGGACCGCCACGAGATCGATCCAGACACCTTCAGGAGGTTCGACCAGGTGGTATGCGACAGCGTTGCGCTGGTCCTCACCGAGGCCGGCGATGCCATCGAGGCTGCACGCCGCGGCGCGGTCAGCACGGAGAGCGCCGTTGACTTGGCGACGATGCTTGGCGGCGATGGCGGGCGGACGTCGCCGGACGAGATCACCTTGTTCAAGTCGGTGGGGACAGGCCTCCAAGACCTCATCCTGGCGCTCCGATTGCTCGACGAGGCCGATCGAGCCGGAGTCGGTCTGGTGATCGACGATTTCGTCACCCTCAAGCCATTCGGGGTGGGCCGATGATCAATGGAATCCACGTCCAGACAGAGGGCGCCGGCGACCCGGTCGTGCTGCTCGCAGGTCTCAGCGGGAACGGGAGCGGGTGGGGCGACCAGATCGGCCGGTTCGCCACCGACCACCTCACCATCGTTCCCGACCACCCAGGTGTGGGCGACTCGGCGCCGGTGGACGAGATAAGCATCGGACAGCACGCCACCGCCATCGCAGGTGCGCTGCGCTACATCGGGTGTGGCCCTGCTCACCTTGTCGGGTCGTCCACCGGTGGAGCGATTGCGATGGTGATGGCGCTCGACCACCCCGACGTGGTCCGCACACTGTCGCTTGTCTCCTCCTGGGGCGCGCCGATGACTTCTTCCGTCACCAGTTCGCGGTCCGCAAGGATGTCCTGGAGCGGCTCGGTCTGGCCGCCTATATCGAGCTCAGCGCGCTCTCCCTCTTCTCGCCGGAGTTCTTCCGCCGGAGCTACGCCGAGGTGAGGGCATGGGCAGACCGACCCTCGCCGGTGGAGCCGGCGACCATGGCGGCACGGATCGACATGATCCTCGCCCACGACGTTCTCGACCGACTGGGGGAGATTCGCCACCCAACACTCGTGCTGGTCGGGGATAGCGATGGGTGCACACCGCCCTACTTCTCAGCCGAGTTGGCAGCCGCCATCCCCGGTGCCGAGTTGAAGACGCTCGAGGGGGGCCATCTCATCTATAAGGAAGATCCCGAAGGCTTCCACGCCGCCGTGGCCGATTTCATCGACCGCCACTGAGGCGACCGGCGGGTTTCGTAACGCTTGGCGAACGCCCAGGCCATACGGTCGGGTGGGAGGTCGAGATGATCACCAGCCTCAAGGTCGCCACAACCGCAGCCACCGCCTACACAGCGGCTTTTGTCGCCGGGACCGCCATATCGGTGAAACGGGGATACATCGCAGAGGCGCTGGGGATCCGCAGCGGGCGCACGGTGCGACAAGACGTCGCCATGGGTCTATTCGGCGCTGCTCTCGCTCCCCCTTGGAGCATGATCGTCCAGATGTGGCTGGCGGTTCGGCTCGCCTCGCAACCGGGGAGGCGGAGCCGAGGTGGCCGCGCCTGGCTGGCAATTCTGGCCGCAATGTTCGTCGCCGGCTCGGTCGCCGAGCCGATCAGCCACAAAGTTCTGTCCAGGCAACTGCCCGCCCCCGACTCGATGGTGGCGGTTGCCAACGTGGTGCTTCCGGCAACGATGCTGGTGGGAGCGGTCATCTCGCTGGTCGCAACGGACGATCGATGACTCCCGCCGCGGCGGGTGCTGAAACCACACTGACCAATGGGCAGGGGCTGACGTGGCGCCGCCTCCTCTTCGGCAGCGGACTGGTCGCCACCCTGGCGATGGCGGGTGTCTCCTTGGCTCTCGGCGATCTCGAGGGAGGGGCGGTGACCGTGGGGTTCGCCGTATCGACGTTGCTCGTCCGGTTGCGTCGGGGGACCTGGGGAGCCATCGGGATTGTCGTCGTATCGGCGATCACGCTCTACTTCATGCTCACCGCGGCATTGACCAATATCCGTTCGGGGTCGGCGCTGTCGTCGGTGCTGTTGACTGCGGGACTGTCGGCAGTTTCACTCCTCGCGTTGGTCGCCGCCATCGGCTTCCTCATACGACGCGACTCAGAAGGAAGGGCGGCACCGTGGACGGCAGTTGCCATCTCACTCGTGGTGCTGATCGGGTTGGTGGCTTGGGGAGCCCTGACTACAGGAGCGGAAACCTCTTCCGGAGATATCAGCCTCACCTCCGAGAACGTGGCGTTCTCGGACACTGATCTGTCTACGGATCCGGGGCAGGTCAGCGTGACACTGGAGAACAAAGATCTCTTCTGGCACACCTTCACCATCGACGAGCTCGGCGTGGACCTGCGCGTCCCCACCGGGGCGACGCTCTCGGTCTCCTTCGACGCGCCGCCCGGTACATACCGGTTCGTCTGTGCCATACCGGGCCATGCCGGAGCAGGAATGGAGGGGACCCTGACGGTCGAGAGCTGAGCTTGACCTCGGTCACAGGTTCACTTCCGTATGGCTCCCCTCCCTGAAGGGAGGGGTTGGGGGAGGGTGATAGCGGACGGGAGAGTCTCCCCCTCCGCTCGCTCCCTCGCGCCTCAGGCGGGACCTATCAACGACTCAATAACCCGACCGTATTCAGTCCTTTTGATCCTTCCACGGACCGAGCCCATAGATGCGCTCGATCTCCACATGGATCACAAAACCGGGCGGCGCATCGCGGATCGGGAACACCGCGCCTGGTTCGATGTAGGTCTCGGCCAGCCGGTCCATGACCGGCAGCGCTCCGCCCTCGGTGATCCGAGCCGTCCCGCGCACCACCAGGTAGGGATGAAGCCCCTCCCCCTCATGCTCGTTGGCCTGGAAAGACACGGTGACCCGCGGGTCGCGGCGAAGGCAGTCCAGCTTGTGCTGGTCGAAGAAGCTGGCGAACACCAACTCGTCCCCCTCCAGCCCCGCCCACACCAACGTCACGTGCGGAGTTCCATCCGGGTTGAGCGTCACCAGATGTCCAAGCGGTCCTTGCTTCAGGAACTCGCGGGCGCCCTCGGTTACCACGGCCACGGCACCCATGCTATTCGTCGACGACCTGTGCCATCCTGGGAGACATGGATACCCAACCCACTGTTTGGCCGATTCTGGTCTATCGCGATGCCCCTGCTGCCATCCGGTTCCTTGTCGATGCGCTCGGGTTCGAAGAGCGGCTGGTCATCCCTGGTGATGACGACTCCGTTGTCGTCCATGCGGAATTGACCTGGCCGGAGGGCGGTGGGGTGATGTTGGGGAGCGCAGATCGGGACGACAGCGTCTTCTCACGTAGGCCAACCGGAGCGGCATCGGTCTACGTGGTCACCAACCAACCCGACGAAGTCCACGAGAGGGCGGTCGCCGCCGGAGCAGAGTTGATTCAACCACTGCATGACGAGGAATATGGATCTCGTGGCTTTACCGTCGCCGACCCAGAGCGGAATCTCTGGAGCTTCGGCACGTACCGGGGAGAGTGACTGTGCCCGATGCGACCACGCCAGACATGGAGATCGAGTGGGACGTTCCCATCGAGATGGACGACGGGATCGTGTTGCGCGCCGATGTGTTCCGGCCATCGGACGGAGACTCGTCACCCGGTGATTCTCACCTACGGGCCATATGCCAAAGGACTCGCCTTCCAGGAGGGGTACCCCGACCAGTGGAAGAGGATGGTCGAGCAGCACCCCGACGTGGCTGCTGGATCGAGCAACATCTACCAGAACTGGGAAGTGGTTGACCCGGAGAAGTGGGTGCCGGAGGGATACGTTTGCCTCACGGGTGGACTCCCGCGGTGCCGGCAGGTCTCCTGGGTTCATCGACCACTTCTCGCCACGGGAGACAGCCGACCTTGCCGCTTGCATCGCTTGGGCAGCGGAACAGTCGTGGTCACAGGCAAGGTCGGGCTCAACGGGATCTCGTATTACGGGATCAACCAGTGGCACGTCGCATCGCTCCAGCCGCCGGCTCTCGCCGCCATGTGCGTCTGGGAGGGTGCCGCGGACTGGTACCGGGACATGACCCACCACGGCGGCATCGTCTCCACTTTCTGGCCAACTGGTACGACATGCAGGTGAAACCCGTCCAGCACGGCGTTGGGCGACCGCGGTCCCGTCAACCCGCTACCGGCGTGAATGCCGCGGGCGACGAGAACATGACGAGGAGGAACTCGCCGGCCAACCGGGCCGACTTCGGCGCCGAGATCAGCGCGCACCCGCTCGATGACCAATACCATCGCGACCGCTCCGCCCGGTTGAGCAGAACGTCGGGTGCCCTTCCTCTCGGCCGGGAACTGGGGTGGCCACGGACTCCATCTCCGGGGCAACACCGAGGGCTTCACCCGGCTCCACAACCGACAAGTGGCTCGAGATGCACGGCATCGAGCATTGGACGCAGTACTACACCGACTACGGCCTCTCCTCCAAAACGGTTCTTCGACCATTTCCTCAAGGGGTCGGACAACGGCTGGCTGAACGAGCCGAGGGTCCATCTCCAGGTGCGCCAGGTGGACCGATTCGTCGAGCGGACCGAGTAGGGGTGGCCCATTCCAGGACGGAATGGACCAGCCGCTATCTCCACGCCGCGGGACGCTCGATGTCGGCGACCCGTCCCGTCACAGAGAGGGAGGTCGGGTTTGATCCCGGCGGCGACGGTGTGACTTTCGCTGGCAGAGCCAGTACGAGCGCGGAAACGGAGATGACCGGGCCGATGCCGGCTCAGATTGTGCGTCTCGTCGGAAACCAGTGACGCGGACATCTTCGCCGTCGTTCAGGGTGTTCGCCCCGGGCGGCGACGAGGTGACATTCCAGGGGGCGCTCGACCCGCATACTCCCCTCGCCCACGGATGGCTCCGCGCATCCCACCGCGAACTCGACGCCGCGCCAGTCGCGGCCCGAGCGCCCCTTCCACACCCACAGATGAGCCGGCAGCCACTCGACCCGGGGTAGATCTGCGAGGTCGAGGTCGAGATCTGGCCGACGAGCATCGTGGTCCCACCCGGCTACCAAATGGTCCTGTCGGTAAGAGGCAATGACTACGAGTACCAGGGCACCGAGACCGGCGGCGAGGAGATCGCCAGTTTCAAGAACCGGTTCACCGGGGTGGGACCGTTCCTCCACAACGACCCAGAGGACCGACCCCCGGAGATCTTTGGTGGAGTCACGACGCTCCACTTCGGCCCTGACCGACCCGCCTCGATCCTTCTTCCGGTGATCCCGCCGTTGGGTTGACGATGACGCTCTGCCCCGGGACTGCGAGCCCTGACGCTCACTGCGGCGCGGGGGCGAGATAGCCGGCCAGCAGTTTGGTCCCGGCGTCAAGACGGTCCGCCATGGAATCCTGGCCGCTCGCTCGGTACAGCTCGGCCGCGGCCTTCCTCTCCTCGATTTCGGAGCTGACCACCCGGGCGAAATCGTCCTCCGTGAGCTGGCGCCTCGCCACCTCGGTGGGCCCGGAAACGGGCCATGACCTGGATGTCGTAAGCGGCACCGCTTCGGCGTTACCGATGGCCCCCAACGTGGTGCGCAATACGGTCATCGCTTCATGGTCGCGCCGTTTCAGGGCCTCGGTGAGGTCGGCGGCAATCCGCTCTCTGATGCTCTGTCCCATGGTCGGGCGACGCTAGGCGCGACTGCGGCGGGCGTTCGGCGAATACCGGCGATCCGCAGCCGTCAGGCCCCCACCACCACCACGATGGCGGTTCCGCCGAGCATGGCGGCGGTCCCAATGAGGAACCGCACATTCAACCGCTCGAAAGGCTCGTGGAAGAGCAGCGGCACCATGGCCACCACAACGAGAGTCGAGAGTTGTTGGATGGTGATGGAGACAGCAATGGTGGTCAGCCCGAACGAGAGCCACTGGGCTGATATGGCGAGGGTGCTCACCGCCCCGCCGAGCGATATCCACCCGAGGGCAGCGCCGGGGAGCGGGCGGCGCCATGCTCTGCCCACGGACAGCGCGACCGTGTAGACCACGACGCACACCACCAACCCGGCGGTCAGCCCGAGGACCGGCTGGTCGAAGCCACGTAGCCCGAGACGGATCAGCAGTGGGCTTGTCCCCCATAGAAGGGCGACCCCCAACGCGAACCACGGTCTCGCCCAACTTCCGTCATTCGACCGGCCGCTCATCGAGATCAGCGCCACCCCGACAGCCGCCAGAGTCACGCCACCTGCAATCCCCAACGTGAGAGGCTCGTCTAGAAAGGCTGCCGCGAGCAGGGTCCCCACCAGAGGGGAAGCCGCGACCAGTGCCCCAGTCCTGGCGACCCCGATCCGCTGCTGGCTCAGTGCGAGCAGCGTCCAGGCACCAACGAAGTGGATGAGAGTGGCCACGACAAAGGCCGCCAGCGATGCGAGTGGGGCGGTGGCGAGCAGCCCCAGGTCGCCGGCCACCAGGGCCCGTGTGATGAGGAGCGTCTCCACCACCACCAGCAACCCGAATGTGGTCCGGTAGGCGTCGATCAACTGGTTGCTCTTGCGGTTGAGCAACTGGCCGAACCCGAAGCAGATTGCGGCCACCAGGGCCCAACCGGACCCGGTCAAAGGCGGCTCAACTCGATCGACAACAGAGCCGGGATCCCGCGAGAAGACGCCAAGCCCCAGCGACAGCAAACGATTGTCATCGGGGCGACGGTAGTGAGAGGATCCCGGCAGGGCTCGGGCGGGTGGGGCATGATTCCTGAGCAAGACCAAGGAGGACCGAACATGACCCGGCTCGTCGACTTGTCACAGGACATTTACGAGGGGATGCAGGTCTACCCGGGTCACCTCAAGACGGTCACGTTCCAGCACGCAACCCACGAGGAGACCGCGGTCCGCTTCGAGGGCGGGTTCTCCTTCCAGACCTGGGGGTTCATGCTCAACGACAACGGGCCCACGCATGTCGACTCGTTCTCCCATCTCGATCCCGACCCCGGCGCGGCGACGATCGACCAGATGCCACTCGAATTGTTCTACGGGCCCGCCGTCTGTCTCGATGTCTCGGCCGCCCCCGAACACACCGACATCACCGCAGAGCAACTCGACAATGCCCTCGAGCAGAGCGGGCTGACCCTCGATCAAGGGGACCTGTGCTTCTTCTATACCGCCACCTACGACCGCTATCGGGGTACTCCCGAGTACCTGACCCGGTTCCCCGGCCTCGGTGCCAGCGCCGCCGAGTGGATTGTGGACCACGGTGTCAAGGCATTCGGCGTCGACTCCCCCACCCCGGACAACCCGGTGTCGAAGACCTACCCGACCCACATGATGTCCCGCCGCGAGCACATCACCCACTACGAGAACCTGGTCCTGACCGAGGTCGTCGGCAAGCGGTTCACCTTCGTCGGGTTCCCGCTCAAGGTGATCGGCGCCCACGGCGGCCCCACCCGGGCGGTGGCCCTATTCGACGAGTGACAGAAGCCGATGCGGTTGTCCGCCGCCCCGTTGCGCGGCATGTGTGTCAGCCGTCTTGATCAAGCGGGCCGGCTAGTCGCTCGAGTACCACGGAGACTGAGGCATCCTCCATCGAGTGCATACCGAGCGCCATTGCCGAGGTATAGAACTCCGTCGTAACGGCCAAAAGTGGAGCGGGCGACCGAGCGTCCGAAGCGAACGATCGGATGATCTGAAGATCCTTGTGAAGGATCTCGACCTTCGCTTCGCCGTCGGCAAAGTCGCCGTCCACCATGATTCGGCCGCTGACCTCGAACATACGGGACGTGGCGGCACTATCGCTGATCACTTGATGCACCAGCCTCGGGTCCAGCCCGGCACTCTTCGCCAGCAGCAAGGCTTCAGCAGCAGCGAGGTTGTGGACCGCGATCAAGAGGTTTGCGATGAACTTCATCTTCGAGCCGACGCCAAACTCACCGACGTAGTGCCAGGACCTGCCGACCGCCTCGAAGACCCACACGACCTTCTCGACGGTTGCTCGATCGCCGCTGGCGAAGACGGTCAGGTCCCCGACACGCGCCTGCGCCGCCGTCCCACTTACCGGGCAGTCGAGGAGTACAGCGGAGATCGAACTGAGGATTTCGTGAGCCGCTTCCTTCGCATCGAGCGGCAGCGTGCTGGCTTCGATCACGACGAGTTCCCGTCGTCCCGCGGTCAGTAGGCCACCGTCTCCCCCGATCACATCTTCGAGGGCTCGAACCGATGGGAGCGACGTGATCAAGATGTCACAGTTCGCCGCGACCTCGGCGGGCGAGGCCTTCGCTTGCCCTCCATCGGCCTCGAAGAGGTCTACTCGGGTCCGGTCGATGTCGAAGCCCAAGGTCGGGTGACCCGCTCGATGGAGGCTCGCAGCGAAGGCGCCGCCCATGTTCCCGAGTCCGATAATTCCGATTGGTTGCTTTGGATCCATCAGGGACGGGAGATTACGAGCGCGTCTCCTCAGGACGGCGGTTTTCATACGCTCGCGACCTCGGTGTGTCAGCCTGCGAGCGAAACGAGGTCCGACAAGGAGAATGATCGAAGTGTCTTCGCAGACGACAGACGGGTACGGGTACGGCATCATCGGTTGTGGTTGGGTCGCGTCTTCGCACGCCTGGGGCGTTCGGAGTCTCGCCGACGATGGCGTCCGTCTGGTCAGTGTCGCGGATCAGGACGAAGCACGGGCGGGCGAACTCGGTGAACGCTTCGGAGCATCGACGACATCCGAGTACAGGGAGCTGCTCGCCGACAATGCGATTCAGGCTGTTTCGATCTGCCTCCCCGATCACCTGCATCACGAGGCCACACTCGCCGCTGCCGAGGCGGGCAAGCACATCTTGTGCGAAAAGCCGCTGTCCCTCACTGTCGACGAGGCGGACGAGATGCTCGCGGCGTGTGAGCAGAACGGTGTCCAACTGGGTTTCGTGATGAACCACCGATACGCCCCTGGAAACATCCTGGCGAGGAGGGCCGTCGCCACCGGGGCGCTCGGGAGGCTGCTGGTCGCGAGTGCCGTGCACGCAAGCGGATTGAGCGGCGACCCTCGAGGCGCATCGCCCTGGCGAGGTCGGCGCAGGCTCTCGGCGGGCGGTGTCCTCAGCACTCAGGCGATCCACTTCCTCGATCTCCTCCTGTGGCTCGGGGGCCCAGCCGCCGCAGTACAAGCCTGGACTGACCGTCTCGAGTCCGACCAGGACCATGAGGACACGGTTGGACTGGCCCTGAGGATGCGATCTGGCGCACTGGCGACGCTCGTTGCCACGAGCGCAAGCCCGATCATGGACGACTTCACCGGCACGCGGATAGAGCTTCACGGCACCGGCGGTTACCTGATACTCGACGGTGATGAGCTGCGGGTCGCCGAGCTTGCCGACGCTCCTGACCTCGTCCCACCGCAGCTCCCAGCGATCCCTCCCGGCTCGGAGGAGATCGTGTTCGGCTCAGGGCACGTCTACGAGGTCATGGACTTCGTGCGAACCGTGAGGCGTGGCGGGACCGCACCCATCCCCGGGATCGATGGGCGGCACCTCATGGCGGTGATCGCCGCCGCCTATCGCTCCGCACACGACCGGCAAGCGGTTGACCTCGACGAGCCTACGAGCGCTTACACCGTCGCAGCGCCCAAGGGCTCGCTGCTTGGATCGGCGGTCGCCGGCGCCTAGCCCGACCCCCGAAGCTCCCGGTCGGCGGCGCTCGTCAGTGTCTCGGACCCGTCGTCTGTGACCAGCACCATGTCCTCGATCCGGACACCCCCCACGCCCTCGAGCAGAAGGCACGGCTCAACGGTGATCACTTCACCGGGGGAGATGGCGCTGTCGTCGTAGTAGTAGTCCGGGATGTCATGGATATCCAAGCCGAGGCCGTGACCGAGCAGACCGATCTTGTTTTGGAGCAATCCCTCTCCGTCGGCGATCTGTTCAGCAAGCGAATTCAGCTCGCGGCCAGTCACTCCGGGCTTGATCGCCTTGCGGACCTCCTCACTCATGAGCAGCGTGACGTCATACATCTTCTTCAGCCGGGGATCCAGGTCGCTCACATCACCTGCGACGCGATGCCGGGATATGTCGCCGGCGTATCCATCGACACGCGGGCACACATCCATCATGACCCACTCACCGGCCTCGATCGCCCTGCTTTGTGTGCGTGACGGCACCCAGCTCCCGGTGGACGTGTTCGGTCCGCATCCGGAGATCGATCCGCCTGCGAGCTCGATGTCGCCGCCCCGACGCATCACCTCTTCGCAGAGGAGCACAACCTCGTACTCGTTCGCCCCGACCCTCACTGCATCGAGCGATGTCTCGACGGCCTCGACGGCGAGCGCAGCCGACCTCCGCATGATCTCCAGCTCCGATTCGGACTTGATGCGGCGCACCTCGGACATCAGATGTGAAGGGACGAAATCGGCGTCGGGAGCCATCTCCCTCAGCGCCATGAACTCCCGGGCGGGGAAGAGGTACCAATTGTCGATCGCCACCCGCCGGTACCTGCGATCGCGGATCACCGGGCCAAAGTCCTGCGCGAAAAGGCCCGAGTACGCCGTGTCGGGAAACTCGGAGATCTCCTTGGCTCGGGCGATGTCCCAGGGCTGATCCGTGCGCACCATCGGCTCGCCCTCGGTCGGGTACAGGACGGCACACGACCCAAACATGTGATACCCGCCCTCGGGCTTGTTCTGCATCCCCGCGAACCGAACGAAGTAGTCCGTCAGATATCGCACGTTCGCAGCGACCTTGGCGGTGGAGTAGGCGATCAGCGCGTCGAACCCGCCTTCGATGAGCGTCGACCTCACACGGTCATGCCGACTCGCCAGCTCCTGCTTCGTGATCGTCACGAGCTCGCTCCTTTCCCTCCATACCGGCATCCACCCCGGTTCGCATTGCATATCGGATGCAGTAGCCACCGTTAGTTGGGCCTCAAACAGGATCTTGCACTCTATAGGACGAAGGGCATATGATCCGGCGGCTCAGGAGCCGATGGGAGGAGCCCTCATGGTGACGAGGCGGGGAGTGGTTGCCGTTGTTCTCGGGCTCGGCTTGCTGGCAGCGTGCGCTGGGGCAGACTCTGGCGGATCCGCGACCACCGGTGGCGGGGCCGCGACCACCGGGGCCGAGGCTCTACCGACCCTCCAAGTCGGCGTCCCCCTGCCGTTCACCGGTGTCGTTGCGGAGTCCGCCGAAGAGATGCGGCAGACGTTTGAGATGTACATCGAGGAGCAAGGGGGCACTCTCGGTGGACTTCCGGTCGAGGTCACCTTCGAGGACACCGAGACGGACGCAGAACTGGTCGTGACCAAGACGAGGAAGCTCATCGATGACGATCAGGTTCACCTCCTGTCGGGGCCGATGTTGGCGTTCGAGGGCCTCGCCATGCTCGACTCGGTCAACGAGGCAGGGATCCCGTGGGTCGGGCAGACGGGTGTCGCATCCGATGACTACACGCGACTCGCCACCCCGACGCTTTCCGCTGCTGCGAAGCACACGGCCAGTCAAGAGACCATGCCGCTTGGGACCTACGCGTACGAAGACCTGGGATATCGGAACATCGCGACCCTCGGGCAGGACTACGCCTGGGGCTGGCAAACGGTCGGGGGCTTCCAGTACGCCTTCGAAGCTGCGGGGGGCGACGTCGTCCAGAAGCTGTGGGCACCCATAGGGACGACAGACTTTGCCCCCTTCGTGAGCGAGATCGACCCAGAAGTGGATGCTGTATACGTGACGCTCATCGGGGCAGACATCCCCCGCTTCGTCCAAGCGTATGCCGACTTCGGCTTGAAGGACACCATCCCGATCCTATCTTCGGAGGACCTGGTTGCCCAGGACGCCATCAGGTTCTACTCAGGTGATGCCGCTACGGGCATCGTTGGAATCACGCCGTTCACTGCGAACCTCGATCGGCCAGAGATGCAAACGTTCGTCCAGGCTTACGAAGAGCGGACCGGGAACATTCCAACCTTCTGGGGAGAGTCCGCATACGTCGCAGCGATGGTGATCGATCGGACGCTCCAGTTCGTGAGTGAGGAGAATGACATCGCGCTCGAGGACCTGCCGGAATGGGCAAAATCGAACGGTGAGGCCTTCGCAGCAGCCACTCGAGACATCGACCTCTCCGATGCCCCGTCGTCAGCAATAACCGTGGACGAATACAACCGGCAGGTGAGGGACTTCTACATCGTGGAGCTGGTGGACGACGGCGGCACCATCACTGACAGTCTCGTAGAGACGGTCCCGGAAGTGACTCAATTCTGGACCTTCGACGAGCAGGAGTTCCTCGCGAACCCGCTCTTCTCGCGGGAGTTCCCGAGTGAATAGATCGGCTGATGCCTGAACACGGAACCCGTGCCAAGGCGCCGAGTTCAAGTTGCTATCCCGATTGAGACGTAGAGCGGTCGAGTAACGTCGCCGTGGAAGAGTGGGTGACCCGGCTCTTGAACGGAGTCACTTACGGTGGTCTCCTGTTCCTGTTGGCCAGTGGATTCACGCTTGGCCTCGGCATAATGAAGATCGTCAACATCGCTCACGGTGCCTTGTATCTGTTGACGGCGTACATCGCCTGGACTGTGTTCCAGGAAACCGACAGCTTTCTCCTGACGATTGTTGTCTGCTGTCTGGTAGGCGGGTTGCTTGCCCTCGCGCTTTATGCCGGCCTGCTCCAGCGACTTCATCAACAGCCGCTCGCGCAGATCTTGGTCACGATGGGAGTGACCTTGATCATCGCTGAATTCGGCGTTATCTGGTGGGGAGGCTATCCACGCACGGTTGGTAGACCTGATGCCCTTGCCGGCTCCGCTCATCTCGGCGTGGCTTCGTTCCCCACCTACAGGTTGTTCATGCTGGCAGCAGCGGTTTTGGTCGGACTCCTCCTTTGGCTACTCCTCGAGCGAACTCGACTCGGGGCACTGGTAAGGGCAAGCGTGGACGACGAGGAGATGGCGCGCGGCATGGGTGTCAACGTTGGGCGTTTGTATCTCTTCGTCTTCGGTATCACTGGAATACTCGCTGGTTTGGCCGGCGCTGTCGGAGCTCCATTCCTGGGAGCCTTCCAGGGAGCCCAGTTCGAAGTGCTTCTTCTGGCACTCCTGGTAGCGGTGGTGGGTGGATTAGGGAGCATCCAGGGCGCCTTCCTCGCCAGTCTCCTTATAGGCATCATCGACTCCGTCGGCAAAAGCATGTTCCCGGACCTGGCGCACTTCACTCTGTTCGTTCCGCTGATCATTGTTCTCGCCATTAGGCCCACTGGCCTGCTCGGGAAAGCGTAGAGCTACGGACAGGCTGCGCTCCCTACCCCAGAGAAGTACACGATCGAGGGCAATCGGTCTTGTTCTCCTCGTGGCGGCGCTCGCAGTGCCACCCTTCATTGGCCCATTCCCTTTGTCGATCCTCATGCTGATCGTGATCTTCGCCATTCTTGCCATGAGTCTTGATGTGCTCATGGGGTACACGGGCATGGAGTCTCTAGGTCAGGCGGCCTTTTTCGGCGTGTCTGCGTACACCGTGGCGGTACTCAGCACTCGCTATGCGATCGGGTGGGCGCTAGTGATACCGCTCGCTCTGCTTGCCAGTGTTATCTTGTCGGCGATCGCCGGCGCTTTGGCGGTTCGACTGACTGGCCTCTTCTTTTTGGTGATGACGTTGGTGTTCGCTCAAGTTCTTTGGGGACTGTCGCATCGCTGGGGCCAGATGACGGGTGGCTATCTGGGCTTGCACGGCATCACTCGACCTCTCCCCGTGCTGGATTCTGACCTCAACTTCTATTATCTCGCATTTGGTGTCTTCCTCGTATCCGGTCTACTCATGTATCGCCTCGTGCGCTCGCCCTTTGGTCTCACTTTGCGTGGCATCAAGGACAGTGAGCTGAGAATGAGGACTAGCGGATACAACGTTTGGCTACACAGGTACGTTGTTTTTGTAATTGCTGGACTGTTCGCAGGGGTCGCAGGAGTGTTGTACACGTACTCCACTCAGTTCATCTCTCCCACCGTTCTCGGAGTCGAGACCTCCTTCGAGGCCATGCTCATGGTCATCGTTGGCGGAGCTGGGACGCTCACTGGTCCGATTATCGGCGCGGCAGTCGTCACAGCGCTCCGGAACTACCTAAGCGGCTATTTCGACAACTGGCTGATCGCCCTGGGCCTCGCCTATATCGTCACCGTCTTCTTTGCGCCCAAGGGAATCCTGGGGCTAGTTCCACGAAGGTGGCGCTCAGCCGCTGCAGTAGGTCAGGAGCCGGCGGTGGGCGATGCAGGCCTCGTAGGTGCCTCGGCAACGCCGCGGGAACCGATGCGGACCGGCCCCGATCGAGCGACTGACGTGCGAGATGGCGGGGGAGAGGTGGAAACCCTTCGACTCGAGGGAATCGGTATGACATTCGGTCGGGTTCGTGCCGTGAACAACGTTTCTCTGGTGGCGTTCTCGGGCACCCGGAGGGCTCTCCTGGGACCCAACGGGGCTGGCAAGACGACACTCTTCAACTTGCTCACTGGCGTGTATAAGCCATCCGAAGGTGACATCTATCTATTCGGCGAGAATGTAACTGGTCTCTCATCCCACGCCCGGACGAGGAAGGGGCTCAGCCGCACATTCCAGATCACGAACCTATTTCCCTCGCTCACTGTCATGAACAACGTTCGTCTCGGGACCCTGGGAACTCGGCGCCAGAAGTATCTGATGCACTTGCCGGTGACCAGTCTCGTTGATGTCAACGAGCGGTGTCGAAACCTGCTCGAGATGGCTGGTCTGTGGGACGAAAGGGACACACAAGTCGGGAACCTCTCGTATGGACATCAACGTCAACTCGAGCTAGCTGTCGCTCTTGCGTCCGACCCGAAGGTGCTCCTACTCGATGAGCCGGCGGCTGGCTTGTCACTCGCCGAGAGCAGGTCCATGGTGGCCCTTATCAAGGCGCTCGATCCCCAGCTAACCGTGCTCATCATCGAGCATGACATGGATGTCGCGTTCGAGGTCGCTGACGAGGTGACAGTCATGCACCTTGGAGAAATCCTCGCCGAGGGAAGCGCGGAGGAGATCCGGGCTAACAAGTCGGTACGAGAAGTGTACTTCGGGAAGGCCTATGCGTAGCGTTCTCGAGGTCAGTGACATCCACACGTATTACGGCGACAGTTACGTGCTCCAAGGTGTCTCGCTCGAGGTCGGCCCCGGACAAGTCATCGCCATCATGGGACGCAACGGGGTTGGAAAGACGACAACGATCCGATCGATCGTAGGTTTCTCACCACCAACACGAGGGACGGTCATTTTCAAAGGGGCCGATATCACAGGGATGCCTGTTCACGACATCGCTAGGAGCGGCATCAGTCTGGTACCCCAAGGGCGGCGGATTTTCCCGTCTCTGAGCGTCGCCGAACACGTCCGCGTATTCAAGAGGGGGAGTTGCCGCCGGCGAACCCGGCTGGGATCTCGAGCGTATCGTTTCGCTCTTCCCCGCTCTTGAGCGACGTATGAAGCAGAAGGGTTCCTCCTTGTCGGGCGGTGAGCAACAGATGCTCGCTATCGCTCGAGCATTACTGACGAATCCGGAACTATTGTTGATGGACGAGCCGAGCGAAGGACTGTCCCCCCTCGCAGTGCAGCAGGTCGTGGAGGTGATCGAACATCTTCGCGTTACCGCCGAGCTGCCGATCCTGCTAGTCGAGCAGAATCTATCACTGGCACTGACGCTCGCTGACCACATATATGTGATGAATAAGGGGAGGATCGTGTTCGAAGGATCGGCTGAAGACCTGGCCACGTCGCCTGAAATTCAACGTACCTACCTCGGACTCTGAGCGCGGGCCCTACTTGGCCATGTAACCACCGTCAACGGGCATCACAACACCGGTGATCCAATCCGCTTCGTCCGAAACCAGGAAAGCAACAGCGTTGGCCACATCTTGCTCGAGCCCGATTCGCCCCAGCGGATACTGCACACGGAATGCTTCCCTGCCTCCGAACTTCTCGTAGAGCTCTTGGTTCATCGGCGTGTCGATGTTTCCGGGAGCCACTGCGTTGACCCTGATGCCACTCGGGGCCAACTCGATCGCGAGACACTCGGTCAGTCCATGGAGGGCGGACTTCGATGCGCCATAAGATGCAGCAGCCGGAACCCCTCGTGGGCCGAATATCGAGCCCACGAAAATCACGTTCCCGCTACCTTGCTCGACCATGAGTGGTGCGACTCTTTGCGTCAGGAAGAAGGGTCCCTTGACATTGACGTCGAGAGTGGTGTCCCACTCGTCCTCCGTAAGCTCATGCAACAGGCGTATGAAGAACACCCCAGCGCAATTCACCAAGATGTCAATTCGGCCGAATCGCTCGACTGTTGAATCCACCAGGTTCTGAATATCCTCGGTGTTGGACAGATCGGCTCGTACGGCAATCGCCTCTGTCCCCTTCTTCTCGATGCTGTCGGCAAGTCCTTGCGCTTCCTCCAAATGCTTGTGTGCGACGAGGCAGACGCTGGCCCCTTCATCGCCAAATTTCTCGGCGATGCTGAAGCCGATTCCGGACGACGCCCCGGTGACCAGCGCGACCTTTCCTTCCAGTCTCACTTCGTTCCCTCCTCGGTGGACCTGATCGGATCAAGTCCCGCTTCTGGCACTGGGACGCGGTCATTCTAGGTGACGGATGGTTGCGCCCCGGCCAGACATCACCAGCAGAGACGAGCTTCCCGGCTCACCGCATGGTCTCGACCACATTCGCAGGTGGTAGGTTTGAAGCCGATGCCGGCGATTCGAGCGGGTGGCGTGAATAGTCATGGAGGGCGGAGGGATGACAAAGGTGCGGAGACGGGAACTCATTGACGTTGCGATGGGCACGACGCCTGCCGACCTCCTTATCGAGGGCGGGATGCTGATAAACGTCTCAACCGCCGAGCTTTACCCAGCAGCAGTTGCAGTCAAAGGGGATCGAATCGCCGCAGTTGGAGACGTGTCATACACCAAAGGTCCAGACACCCGCATCATCGATGCCAATGGTGCATATATCTCGCCTGGCCTCGTGGATGGGCATCTTCACCAGTACCACAGTTACATCGGTGTCAACGCGTTCGTAGAAGCACTGCTGAGCCACGGTGTGACGGCGACGGCCGATGCCTTCTACGGCCCGGGCATCGTCGGCGGACTGCCCACGGTTCGGTTTCTGAAGGATGCGTTCGACAAGATGCCCATACGACTGCTCTTCCTGGTTCCCATACTCTCATGGCTGCAGAATCGTGAGCTCGGCCTCACACCGACCGAGGGCGTCAGCCCCGCCGAGATGCTCGAGATCCTCGACTGGGATGGTTGCTATGGACTGGAGGAACCGCCCTACCTTCCAGTTGTCGAACATTATCCCGAGATCCTCGACCTCTTTGATGAGACGCTCGCTCGACGGAAAGTGATCACGGGCCACGCCGCCGGCATCAGTGATCGTCAGTTGCAGGCATTCGTGGCGGTAGGCGCATACACCGATCACGAGACGGTCACCGCCGAGGACGCCGTGGCCAAGGCTCGCGCCGGGATGAAACTCTTCATGCGCCATGGTTCAGGGTGCATCGATGCACCAGAGCTACTGCGAGCGCACACGGAATTTGGCATAGATTCGCGAAATCTCGGTTTCTGTGCCGACTTGGCCTCCCCCGAGAAGCTTCTCACCGAGGGAACGATCGACCACGCGGTTCGAACTGCTATCAGCCAAGGCGTGGAGCCTGTAAGAGCCATACAAATGGCGACGTTGAACGTAGCCGAGATCTTCTACGCTCAGCAGGATATCGGATCAATATCTCCGGGCCGATTCGCCGACATAGTCCTACTCGACGACTTGGACTCCTACGCCATTCAATCCGTCATCGTTGGCGGCGAAACTGTTTACGAAAACGGTCAGTTCATGGCAGAATTGCCACCTACCGAATATCCCAGCTCCTTCTACGGCACAGTTACCCTCTCAAGCCCAGTGACTCCAGATGATTTGACGTTCAGAGTCGACGCCGAAACTGCCGAGGTCGATGCTCGAGTCATCGTCGTCACCGCTGGCAGCCTCGTGACGGGCGAAGACCACGAGAGGCTACGCGCCGACGAGGGAGTAATCAACGCAGACGTCGACAGGGACATACTCCTACTCGCCATGGTCGACCGCCTTGGCAAGGGAACTGGTACCGGAGTGGGGTTTGTGAAGGGCTTCAACCTCAACAGGGGCGCGTTCGCCTCAACCGCAAACGCGGTGTGCGAGAACATTGTGATCGTTGGAACCAACCCGATTGATATGGCAGTGGCTGCGAACCATCTAGCCGAAATTGGTGGTGGCAAGGTGGCAGTCGTCGACGGGGAGGTCCTGGCGTCAGTTGGCCTACCGCTACTGGGCCTGCACGCAGAGGAGCCTCTTGAGCAAGTGACCAAGAGCTTCGATTCACTCTTCAAGGAAATCAGGCAAATGGGCTGCGATCTCCCCAGTCCCTTTTCACAGCTCGAGTTCTGCTTCGCCTGTGGGGAAATCGGCGACTTGAAGCTGTCAGAGGAGGGTCTGGTTCGTGTCAACCCACCGGAGAAAGTCAGCGTGCTGGTCGGATAATCGTCGACAGCGACTGAGCGCCCACGACCTCACTCACCCTCCCGCAGCTCAGTCTTCGATGTAGCCGATCACCTCGATCTCGAGCATCCAATCGGGATGGACCAGCGAGCCGACTTCGACCGCGGTGCAAACCGGGTAGGGCTCTACGAAGAACTCCCTGCGGACCCACTCGTAGTCGTAGTAGTAGTGCATGTCGGTGACGAATACGTTGGCCATGACCACGTCGGCCATGGAGCCGCCGGCTTGCTCCATCATCTTCTGGATGTTGGTTAGAACCTGTCGCCACTGGGTCTCAGGGTCTTTCTTGGGGGGGGTCATCGAGGACCGTTCTTCGATCCCCACAGTCTTCTTCTCGTCGTAGTCGACAGACGTGATCCCCGACAGGAAGATCCATGGTCCGACCTTCAAGCCTGGGCTCCATATCCGCCCTCCAAGCCCTACGGCGTGACCTGGGTAGTTGATGACTTGCCTTTCGACCATGGGTACTCCTCCTCGGCTTCCGGTCAACGTCGGCTACTGATGATTCGGCTCCATCACCCTGGCTATCAATTCGATCTCGACTGGGATTCCGCCCGGGAGCACGGTGGTGCCGATCGCCGCCCGTGCGTGGATACCCCGGGTTCCGAACGCCGCCACGAGCAGCTCCGACGCGCCATCCATGACCGCCGAGGTGTCGTTGAACCCGGGGGCACAATTCACGAAACCCAGAAGCTTCACAATCCTGTCGACTCTGTCGAGAGACCCGACCTCGGCCTTCAAGCTCGCAAGACACGCCACTATCGAGAGCCGAGCAGCCTCTCGGCCCTCCTCCAATGAGAGCGCATCACCGACCTGCCCGCGGATAGCGACGTTCCCAAGTTCATCAAAGGGCCCGTGTCCCGAGGTGAACGCGAACCCGTCGGAGACGACACACCGCACATACTTCCCGAGCGGTGGCGGAGGCATTCCTAATCGGTATCCAAGCTCGAGAATTCGATCCTCCACGGTCATCCAGGTTCCTCCATTGTCCGCCCTGCCGACAACATCTGGCGCGTATCGAACGAATTGGGTTCACCTCCCAGGAGATCGGCTGCGTTCAGTCGACCAAAGAACTCCGAGCCCGACACCGCGTGACTGAACACATTGATGAACCTCTCGGCTTGTTGCGAATCGTCCCCTAGACGATCCATGATCCTCTCGAAATCCCCGGACGTCAGTTCTGCGGGCTGGCTCTGGATCATCCACTGGAAGTTCGGGACGAGATCGAGATCGCGCTTGGTCCGAAACAACTCGAGCGCCGAGCTCCAGTCAGAACCACTCGACTCGGCTTCGAGCAGGCAGTCGGCAAGGAACTCGGCCGACCGGACAGCATCACCGATCCCCTGACCAAAGATCGGGTCCTTGTGTTGCCCGGCATCTCCGACCAATACCCAGCCGTCGCCCACCGGGTCTCGGACGAAATTCAAGAAATCGCCCGCACCTTTGATAGGCATCACCTGTCGACCCGCGCGAAGTCGTGGCCCCACTCGCGGATCGCTGTCCATCGCCTTCCAAAAGTTGGTGTCCTTCTGAGACCGAAACGAGTCGAATTGCTCCTGGGGGAGATACACGATTGCCATCCAGATGCCGTCGTCGCATAGGGCCAGCATTGGTGTGCCCCCGTTGAATTTGCTTTCCCAAATCTCGAACATGGGCTCAGGCTCCGGGCCTGGGTCAGCCCCTTCGAAATAGGTATAGAACGCAAAGTTGATCGGTGGCTCTGTGATGTACTCGCGAGCTCGGGCTGCCCGGGCCACAAAGGATCGGCGACCGTCACACCCTGCTACCAGACGGGCCGAAGCAGTCACTTCCCGGGCCGGGCCGGCGAGATCCTGTGTCTCGAATCTGACACCCGTAACGCGATCCTCCCCGTGCACCAGGTCGATCACCCGCGCTCCTTGAATGGCGGTCACGCCTGGCGTGTTGGACGCATTTGTGAAGAGCAGGTCGTCGAGGAGCAGTCGACGGATGCAAAGGGAGTAGTCGTGCCCCCGGACCGGCCAAAACCTACCGCGGATGTCGGGCTTGTCATCCCTGATCCAAGAAATACCCCAGAGTTTGGCGTTGCCAAGACGCTCGATGGCACTCCACGCACCGATCCGCTCCCAGACGCCGAAGGAGTCCCCATAGATCACGTGGGTGGAAAGTGTGTCGGACGGAAACGTAGTTCGCTCTAGTAGCAGGACATTGAGCCCACCGGCACCTAACAGAGCCGCAAGAGTCGAGCCAGCAACCCGCCCACCAACGATTATGACGTCAAAAGCCTTGCCCATGTAGCAGAGGTGTCCGCTAAAGGCTCTTGAGCTCGATCGCTACGAACCGCACAAGGTGATCGTCGGTATTTTCAAGATCGTGGATCATGGGATCGTCTGCGCTGATTTCGGTGAAGACCGTCTCACCCAGCTTGAAGTCGAATGCCTGCGCAGTGCCGTCCGGGAAGCGCTGGAACCCGTTCCCAGGATCGATGCAGGTCCAGAAGTAGGTCTGACCATGGCTGTGAAATGGCGCACGTTGTCCCGCCTCGAGGCGGACCTCCCAGACTCGAACGTGCTCGTTTTCGAACCACAGCGTCGTCCCGACGTTGTGGTTCTCTGGAGCTTCATCGAGCTCGGTAGCAAAATCCTGCTGAATGTATGTGGCAGATCCTCCTCCACGCATCAAAGCCTCCTATCCAGCCATCGGGACACCATGACTCGGCATGTCACGGTCATCGTTGGTTGCATGTCGACAATATCCCCTACGAACCCGGTTCGACCAACCCGAACTTCCACGTGGGGTCGCCGGGGACCATGGTCCCTTCGACCTGCGAGCGGTTGCCCATCTCCCGAGCGCGAGCCACCACCGCCCCTCCCAGGGCGAGTTGGCTCTTCTCCCACAGCGCAAGCGCTTTGTCCAGGTCAGAGGATCCTGCGATGGCGTCGCGCAACGCCCAGGCGTCGGCGCATGCCTTGGCCTGACCGGCGGCGAGATGGGGTCGGGCGACGAAGGCGGCGTCCCCCATCAGGCAAACCCGGCCAAATACGAGCCGAGGGCTCTCCAGGTCGACCACGGCCTGGATCAGTGTCTCCTCTGCGCCGGTGACCACTTCGGCCAGAGTGGAGGCCAGTTGCTCGAGGGCGGCTGTCCGCATCTCGTCGAGGTGATCGGTGCCGATCGCTCCCGGGGGGACCGTCCACGTGCGGCGCTCGCCCCAGCGATCGGTCATCAGTGACTCGAATGCTTCGCCCATCGGCGCATTGCGGTACCACACCGAGTTGACCTGTCGGCCACCGGTGCCGAGATCATCGCCGGGGATGGCATAGGCGAGGATGTGGCTGTGGTCGAGGACCTGGTAGAGCATGGCATCGGCCAGGTCAGCCCTTGCCCGCTCCGATAGCGCGGTCTTCGTCGGTGACCCCCCGCCAGGCGACGTACCCCGAGTAACGCGGTGTCACTTCGGGGAGGAGGATCGAGCGCGCAGTCGAGGCGATCCCATCGGCACACACCAGGAGATCACCCTCGACCGATTGGCCGTCGAAGAGCCGCATGACCACACCCGACGGCGCCGGCTCGAAGCCGACCATCTCGCTCCCCAGGTGATACCGGCTCTCGTCGAAGGCGCCGAGCAGGGCTCGGTACAACGTGCTCCAACCGGTGAAGCGGTACCCATCAGGGTCGGCCGAGATGACCCGGCCGGCATGGTCGAGGTACGTCCAATACTCGAGCCGTAGGCTGACCCGGCGCTCCTCGCCGCCTCGCTCGACGAAATACCGCTCGGTGACCGGGAGCACCACGATCCCTGCTCCCCGGTCGCGTAGCGGATGCGGAGATCGCTCGTAAACGTCGACGTCGCACCCCAGTTCGGACAACAGGACGGCAGCGGTGAGACCACCGATCGAGCCGCCGGCGACGAGAACCTTCATCAGCCCGTGGGGGGGACGACCCCCCCTACACCCCCCCGCCGGCCCGCACTCAACGACCTTTCACAGAGAGGGCGCCATGACACACGAGCGCCAGACAAACCCCTCACCCCACCCAACTCGACCGGGGGGACGACCCCCCCTACACCCCCCCGCCGGCCCGCACTCAACGACCTTTCACAGAGAGGGCGCCATGACACACGAGCGCCGGCCAAACCCCTCACCCGACCAACTCGACGGTGACGAAGCGGAGCACGGTGTCGCCGACATTCTCGAGGTCGTGGATCATGACGTCGTCCGGGGAGTGCATGAGGAACATGGTGTCGCCATCGGAATAGTCCCTGACCAGGTAGCGGCCATCGTCGAAACGCTGCAATCCCCGACTGCCGGAGACGACGGTCCAGAAGTAGGGACGGGTATGCGCATGGAACGGTCCCCGCTCGCCGGGTTGCAGCGTGATGTCCCAAACCCGGACCCTCTCGTTCTCGAAACGGAGCGTCGTCCCCACATCCAGGTTGCGCGGCGCTTCGGACAGTTCCCCCTCGAACTCGGCTGGGTCGAACCGCCCCTCATCGATGATGGTCATTCGCTCACCTCCCTTTGTCGCTCAGTCCCAGGAACGGCCCGATCGCAGCGATGAACCTCGCTGGGTCCTGCAGCTGCGGAGCGTGGCCGAGGCCATCGAGTCGGATCATTTGCGAACCGTCGATGATGGCGTGGAGTTGCTCTGCCATCGCCGGTGGTGTCGCTGTGTCCTCACTCCCCACGACGATCAGCGTCGGGTTGCTGACGGTCCCGGCAGTGGTCGAGTAGTCCACCGCGGCCAGCGCGTCACACGCCGTGGCGAACACATCGGGAGGCGTCGATAGGAATATCCGGCGCCGCTCGTCGGCGTCCTCGGGGTGCGAATCGAGGTATTCGGGGGGGAAGATCCTCGCCAGCGCCCGTTCCGCCACCGCCTCCATCCCGCCCTCGGCGACGGCGGCGGCCATCGCCGGAAAGGCCTGGCCGGCTGGTGCAGGGAAGACGGCGCCACATCCCACCAGGACGAGGCGGTCGAACCGATCGCCATGACGCACCGCGGTCCCGAGGGCGACGAACGCCCCGAGCCCGTTCCCCATGATCGCCGTGGTCGCCGGGTCGAATCCACCATCGTCCAGCATCTGCCCCACCACATCGGCGTATGCGTCGATCGAAGGCGCCGCCGGCGGCGTCGATCCGAATCCCGGCAGATCGATGGCATACACCGTCCATCCGGTCGCCAACGGAGGCAGGACACGATCGAAGACGCCCCGGTCGGTGAGGAGCGAGTGGAGCAAGATCAGCGCCGGCCCGTCGCCAGTTCTCAACGCCGACACCTCGCCAATCCTCTCCTCAATTTTCTCGTCGGCAGTCACAGGCCACGCTCCCACCCAACTAGCTTCCCGCCACCATGGAGGTTGGAGACAAGGCGCCGGGCTTCTCGCTGCGGCAGACCTTCGAGGAGACGGTGACCCTCGACGAGTTGATCGCCCAAGGACCACTGCTGCTGGCGTTCTATGTATTCGACTTCGGCCATGTCTGAAGCAGTGAGCTGATCCAGTTGGGTCAGATCGAATCGGACGTCGAGGAACTCGGAGGGAGGGTCGCCGCCATTGCGGTGACCGCTACCTTCTCCCAGATGGCCTTCACCACGCACCTCGATGTCGGCTTCCCGCTGCTCTCCGACTGGGGCGGCGCCACCGCAGAGGCTTACGAGGTCCGCTACGACACCTGGAAGGGTCACGCCGGCATCGCCAAACGATCGATCTTTGTCATCGACCGGGACGGAGTGATCAGGTACAGGTGGGTCACCGACGACGCTCTCCAACTCCCCGACCTTGGCGAGGCTCTCACCGCCCTCGCCGAGACGAGTGCGACATGAGCCGTGTTCCGGTTGAACCCGATGGAGTGGCACCGCCGGGCGGTCACTATTCGCACGGTGTGGTAGCGGCTCAGGGCACGACGATCTATGCCGCCGGGCAGGTCGCTCTCGACGAGAACGGAGCGCTGGTGGGGGCCGGTGACGTGGCTGCTCAGGCAAGACAGGTCCTGGTCAACCTCCGTCGGGTCCTCGAGGCGGCGGGGGCGACGCTCGACGACGTGGTCAAGACGACGGTGTATCTCACCGATCTCGATTTCCGAGGCCCAGTCAACGAGGCCCGCTCGGAGGCGTTCACCGCACCACCACCCGCAAACACCCTCCTGGTGGTCAGCAGCCTCGCTCTTCCGGAGTTCCTTGTCGAGATCGAGGCGGTGGCGGTGATCCCCTCGGGCTGACCAGCCCCACTCAGCCACTTCGTTGACAAGCTCTGCAAGCGATTGTATACCTGGATCCTATATGGTGCAGGATTCCCCTCGCCAGCCACCGTCCTGGGTAATCCTCGCTGTCAAGGGATGCGGCGCCCGCAGGGCCCAGGCCTACAGGCGACCGGCGCCGAAGAGCCGCACTGGTGAGATTTCCGGCTGGGTGTTCTTCATCCTGTCGATCGCCTACCTCATCATCCAGTTCAACCCTGCGACCATGCAGTGGAACATGGATCTGTGAGGACTAGGCCGCAAGAGTCGGCCCAACATCGGAGGTGAGGGTGAGCGGATACGCCCGTGGGCCGTTCAGGGTGGATTGGGAGGACCGGTTCGATGTCTCGAGGCTGAGAGGCGACCGGGTCCAGCGGGCGCACGAGGCGTTGGCGGACTCGGGGATGGATGGTCTTCTCGTCTGGAAGGACGAGAACGTCCGCTACCTGACATCGCTGCGCGCCCAGCTCATCGCAGGTAAGACCACCTCGCTCAACGGCGCCCTGCTTCTCCCCGGCCAGGAGCCGATCCTCCTCAGCTCGGGCGGCGAGGTGGACAAGGTGCGCTTCGGTATGTCGTGGATCGGCGAGGTGCACGCCGTCCCCATCATGGAGCAACGCGAACTTGTGGACGGGTTCGTCGAGAAGATCCTGGGCGGCATCCTCAAGGAGCGAGGGCTCACCTCGGGGCGCCTCGGCGTGGACCAGGCCAACCTCTCCTTCATCGAGTCAATGCGGCACCACCACCCCGACCTCGAGTTGGTCGACGGTGACACCGTGATGCAGCAGGCGCGTTGGGTGAAGACCGAGGACGAGATCGTGTCATCGAGGAGGCGTGCGCCATCGGCGACTCGGTGACCCAGCGTGCCCTCGACGAGGCACGGCCGGGGCGACGCGAGCTAGAGGTGGCCGGCGACGCCATGCAGACGCTTTTCCATCTCGGGGGGGAGATGGCCCACGTCATCACCCCGTACGTCGCCTCGGGCGAGCACATGTCGCCGCCCCACCGGCTCGCCACCGACAAGATCATCCGCAACGGTGACCTGTGTTTCATCGACATCGGTGCGATGTGGAACGGCTACTTCGCCGACATAGGACGGACCACCGTTGTTGGCCGGCCGTCAAAGCGCCAGCAACAGGTTTACACGGCCGTCTACCAGGGGCTCATGGCGGGTCTGGAGACGATGCGACCCGGCCAGACCAACCAGGACACGGCCAACGCCATCATCTCCAAGATCGCCGAGCACGGGTTGGAGGATCATCTCTTCAGCCTCTTCATCGGGCACGGGATCGGTATCGGCGCCAACGAGCCGCCCTATATCGGCGAGACACTGCCCGGAGCGACGGTCTACGAGTACCAACCCAACATGGTGTTCGCCGTCGAACCACTGGTCTGGGTCCCAGACGTCCGAGGAGGGGGCGGCGTCCGCATCGAGGACATGGTCCTCATCACCGAGGGAGATGCGCGCGTCCTATCCCGGGTGGAGTACGAGGACCGTCTGCTGATCTGAGATTTCAGCTCACCGACACCGGCGCCAAACCGGCGGTGGTGTCTCCGAGATACTCGCGGTGACCCAGCCCGAGCGTCTTGATCCACCGCTGCTGGCCGACGGTGAGGGCGATGAAGTACCCCAGTTCCACCAGCTGGGGCTCGGTGAAGTGACGGTGCAGGTCGTCCCAAACCTCGTCGTCAGCCAATGACGAGTCCCATGCGATCGCCTGCGCCCACCGCAGCGCCGCTCTCTCCCGGTCGGTGTATCGATCGGAGCGCTCGAAGTCGACCATCTCGTCGAGCTTGGCCTCGGTGACACCCTGGTCCTTGGCGGCCTCGGAGCGCTGCGCTCCGCAGTAATCGCACTCCACCGTCTTCGAGACGTAGAGACGGCACAACTCCTTGACGGCGTTGTCGAGCACCCCGTCATGGAAGGCGGTTCGCCAAGTGGCGGTGAAGGTCTCGAGCACCGCAGGGACGTGTGCCCGTACGGCCTGGCTCTCGGGGCGCGGTGTCCCCCGCTGCCTGGCGTACTCGAGGTACTCCTGGCTCTTCGGGTCGAGCGTGTCGAAGTCGACGTAGCTGATACGCGGCATGGCTCATCCTCCTCGTCTCCTCGTCACCCTATCGCTTCCCGGACAACTCAGTGGCTTGTCAGGTGCGTCTGCAATCGATCGTATGCTCGCTCATCGAACCCGGCCTGACGATCGAAATAACGCCTCAGGTGATAGCGGCCGTCTCGGTGGCGGCGTTTCTCATCGGGCTGACAAAGGCAGGGCTTGGCGGTGGGCTCGGTCCCGTCATCACCGCGGTGATGATCCTGACGATGCCGGTGGAAGTCGCCCTCGGCATCCAGCTGCCGATGTTGATCGTGGGCGACATCTTCTCAATCGGCGCCCATTGGCGGAAATGGAGCCGCCCGGCGGCGCCAAGCCGTACGAACGTCTCCAGAAGACCCTGCGAGCTGACATCGACGAGGATGCCTGGGCCACGCTTTACTCGACCGTTAGCCGACCGTTCCCCAAGCCCGAGACCGGCCGCATCGCAGTCAAAGTGATCAACCACTACGGCGACGAGGTGATGAAGGTCTACGAGGTCGGTTGATCCCTTCTCCTCGAGATTTCTTCTCGGATTCGGCCATCAAGGGTCTAGATCCTGTCACTGTGTCTGACATACAATCGAACACATGTTCGATACGGTCAAACGAGCGCTCGCCGAGAAGCGTGCTCCCCGATGGGTTGGCGGAGATGGCGGCCGGGTTCCGAACTGGCAGTGGTGCTCGGCCGGATCGACCGCTCGATGCTCAACGGCCACGAGATGGTGATCGTGCTCCAAGCCCGAGCCCGGCAGGTTGCCCACTACCAGGCAGGAGATGTACGCCGACATGATGGAGGTGGCCCTCTCCCCAGCAGGCGACGCCGCATCACGCCCGGAGCGGATCAACAACGTTGGACGAGGACTCCTCAGCCGAGATCGGCGCCGCCCTTCATCTCACCCGTAGAGCCGCCGACATCGCACTGGGGATCGCCTGGGACCTGGTGGAACGGCTCCCCCAAGTGGGGCAGGCGCTCTCCGAGGGACTGATCGACCTCCCCGGGCCCGGGTGATCTGCGAGCACACCGGTCACCTCACAGAGGACCAGGCCCGCGAAGCGGCCCGGGTGGTGCTTCCCGAAGCACCGGGGCTGACCACCGGTCAGCTGGCCGCCCGGCTGCGCCGTCTCACCGATCACAGTGGATCCCGAGGACGCCGGCACCGCTACGAGACAGGTGTCGAGGAGCGGAGGGTGATCGGGGAGTCCAACCCCGACGGCACCGCCAACCTGCTGGCGTTGAACCTCCCCCCGGAATCGGTCGCCGCCATGCTGGAGCGGGTCAACCGGTTGGCCAAGGGAGCCAAGCACCGAGGGTGACGAGCGCACCATCGACCAGATCAGGGCCGACGTGCTTCTCCGACCTGGTCACCGGGAGAGGCACTTCACCCGGACTCCGCCGGGTCGGTGGACATCACCGTCGACCTGGCCACCCTCACCGGATTGTCCGAGGTGCCCGGGGAGATCCCGGGGTGGGGACCGGTCATCGCCGACATCGCCCGCCAAGTCGCCGTCGCCAACGAACGGGGTCAGTGGCGGGTCGAGCGTCACCGACCCGGAAACCGGGGAGGTGGTGTGGAACGGGACCACCCGGAGACGACCCACAGCCACCGAACGCCGCTACATCCAGGCGCGGCAACCGGTGTGTGTCTTCCCCGGGTGCCGCATGCCCGCCCGGGACAGCGACCTCGACCACACCAGCGACTACGCCAAAGGTGGTCCGACCCACCCCCACAACCTCGGACCGCTCTGCCGCCACCACCACCGCTTGAAGCACGAGGCTGGGTGGAAACTCGAACAACCCACACCAGGACACGTTCATCTGGACCAGCCCACTCGGGCACACCTACCACTCACCGGACCGGGCGCCCTGAGCTATGACCCGGTTTGTCCGGCAGCCACCCTCCATTCGTGGTCGGTGGTGGCGTCGGCAGCCATGGCGGCGTGTGACTGTTCCTCGGTGAGCTCGTGGACCAGGCAGAACTCGTTTCCAAACGGGTCCTGCATCACGGCCCAGTCGATCAGGGGTCGGTGATCCTTGTGAGACCCGGGTCTTGGGTACAGGCTCGGTGGCTTCTTGACGCTGCCACCCAGGGCCACGATCTCCTCGATCGCCGAGTCGATGCCGTTGTTCGGAGTGATGTCGATGTGAACGGCGTTCGTCGTGTCATGCGACGGTGTGGCCACCTCGACCGGAGCGTTGTCGGTGCGTTGCAGAATTATCTCGTGCTTCCGAGGATCCTTGGTGCCCAGATACCCGAGCCAACCGTGCCAGCCGTCCGGCGATCCGATGATCTCGAGCCCGGTGACCGCCGACCAGAACCGGTAGGCCGACCGTCAGGTCGGTGACGTTGATGACGACGCAACGCAGTTCGCCGATTCCCATCGCAGCGTTCCTCCGAGTCAGACCAGGACGGTAGTTCGGGCGGCTATCCCGGCACCGGGGCTCGGTGAACTACGGTCGACGCCGTGGTTGAAAAGCCATCCGTTCTCTTCCTGTGCACGCACAACGCCGGGCGTTCGCAGATGGCTGCGGGTTGGATGCGTCACCTGGCGGGCGATCGCGTCGAGGTGTTCTCCGGTGGGTCCGAGCCGGCGCCCGAGATCAATAGCTCAGCCGTCGCCGTCATGGCCGAGGCGGGGATCGACATCGCCGGCGAATCCCCCAAGCCGTGGACCGACGAGATGGTGCGGGCCGCCGACGTGGTTGTCACGATGGGGTGTGGCGACACCTGCCCCTACTTCCCCGGCAAGCGGTACGAGGACTGGGAGGTGCCCGATCCCGCCGGGCTCGATCCAGGACGAGGTCCGGCCGATCCGCGACCAACTGGAGAGTCGAGTACGTCGGCTCCTGGCCGAGCTCGGGGTGACCCCGCTTCGTTGAGTGGTCGTCAGACGGTTGTGAGCGCGTCGCGCAGCACCGAGAGGCGCTCTGGAACCACACGGAACCAGGCCCATTTGCCCCGTTGCTCGCGGGCGAGGAGCCCGGCGTCGGTCAAGATCGACAAGTGGTGACTCACCGTGGGTTGACTGCGGCCCACCGGGGCGGTGACGTCGCAGGCGCACATCTCCCCGTCGGGGGCGTTGGCGATCAAGCTCAGCAACCGGAGCCGGGTTGGGTCGGCCAGCACCCTGAACCCCGCCGCCAGCGTTTCCGCCTCGGCTTCTTCCAAGGGCTCTACCAGAACCGGGTCGCAGCAGTACTCGATGGGTTGGACTTGCATCCCCGACAGCATATCGTCGTCTCGATCGATGTATTGACGCACATCGATATTTAGCTATGCTCTCGGACATATCGATAGCCTTCGATGCGAGGAGGAGCCACGATGCCAGTGAAACCGAGATCCGCGAACAGGTTCGGCGACGCTATGCCGCCAGCTGCAGTGGGTGCCGACGACGGCTGCTGCGGTCCGGACTCCTGCGGTCCGCTGAGCGCCGACCCGGGCACTCCGCTCTATGACGAGGCCGACTTGGAGGCATTACCGGCGGACGCCGCTGCAGCCAGCCTGGGATGCGGCAATCCGATGGCCGTCGCCGATCTCGCCGAGGGCGAGGTCGTGCTCGATCTGGGGTCTGGCGGGGGGATCGACGTCTTGCTCTCGGCTCGCCGGGTCGGTCCCAGCGGGTTCGCCTACGGGTTGGACATGACCGACGAGATGCTCGACCTCGCCCGTCGCAACGCCGCCGAAGCAGGGACCGAAAATGTCGAGTTCCTGCGCGGTTACATCGAAGAAATCCCCCTGCAGGACGAAACCGTCGACGTCGTCATCTCCAACTGCGTGATCAATCTGTCGGACGACAAGCAGGCGGTCTTCGCCGAGATCCGCCGGGTGCTTCGACCCGGTGGACGGATCGGGATCACCGACGTCGTGGCCGATGACCAGCTCTCTCCCGAGGAGATCGCTGAGCGAGGCAGTTGGGTGGGGTGCATCGCCGGGGCGCTCACCTTCACCGAGTACCGGCAAGGGCTGTCGGCGGCAGGGCTCGAGGACGTCACGATCACTCCAACCCACGCTGTTGCCGACGGGATGTGGTCGGCCACGGTCCGGGCCAACAAGCCGACCAACTGACGCTCCGGCTCAGGACCCGCTGACCATCTTGACGACGTCGGGTTTGGTGACCTTCCCCATGGCGTTGCGGGGCAGCGTCTCGACGATATGGAACTCCTTGGGCACCTTGGCCGCGCGCCAGCCGGTCGCGGCACCAAGTCCCTGAGCTCGGCCGGGTCGGGCGGATCACCGGCGGCCACAACGGCGGCGACCACCCGATCGCCCCACTCCGGATCGGGCAAACCGACCACCGCCACCTCGGCGACCGAGGGATGACCGAGCAGGACCTCCTCGATCTCTAGCGCCGATACCTTCTCGCCGCCGGTCTTGAGGATGTCCACCGAGGCGCGGCCGAGAATCCGGTAGCTGCCATCCACTCGCACCGCCACGTCGCCGGTGCGGAACCAATCCCCGTCGAAAGCCTCCTCGGTGGCATCTGGGCGGTCCCAGTACTCGGTGAAGACGGTGTCGCCGCGGACCTGGATCTCGCCGGGGATCCCGTCGCCGAGCTCGTTGCCGTCGTCGTCCACCAGGCGGACCTCGACACCGGGGAGCGGTGAGCCCACCCGGCCGGGCAGCCGCTCGCCGTGGAGCGGGTTGGAGAGCGCCATCCCGATCTCGGTCATCCCGTACCGCTCGAGCAGGGTGTGACCGCTGATCTCCCTCCACCGCTCCAGCGTGGGGACCGGGAGCGCCGCCGACCCGGAGACCATGAGCCGGAGCGACTCGGCACCCGGCGCTCATGGCGACCGCTCGGCCGGGGAGGATTCCTCCCATGCGCCGATGAGCCGGTGGTAGATGGTGGGGACCGCCATGAACACCGAGAGATCGCCCGAGGCGAGCCTGGCCCACACGGCCTCCGGGGAGAACGTCGGGTGCACCTCCACCGTCGCCCCTACCCAGAAGGCGCAGGCCAGCACGTTGACGATTCCATGGATGTGATGGAGCGGGAGCGCCAGGAGGGTCCGATCCTCGGGCACCCACTCCCATGCCGAGACCAGCGACTCCACCTGGGCGACGATGTTGCGATGGGTGGTGACCACGCCCTTTGGGACGGCCGGTGGTGCCGCTCGTGTAGAGCATCATCGCCGGCCTGTCGTCGGCGACGTCGGGGAGGCCCGCCGCTCCGTCGAGCGGTTCGATCGAGTGATTCCGCGCCGATGGTGCGGATCCCCCGCTCCGCCGCCAGCGGACCCAACGATGGGCTCGAACTCATCGTCGATGACGACGGCAGTGGGCCGGGCATCGTCGAGGACATAGGCGAGCTCGGGTGCCGGATGGGTCAGGCAGAGCGGGACCGCCACCCCGCCGGCCCGCCATATGGCCCACTGCCAGGCGACGTAGCGCCACCCCGGGGTGACCATGAAGCAGACCCGGGCGCCGGCAAGGTCGTCGCTCCCATCGAGCAGGGCAGCGGCTCCGGCACCGGACAGAGCCAGCAACTCGTCGTAGGTGTGATCCCCATCGGCGTCGATCACGGCCACCGCAGCGCCGTGGGTGGCGGCACGAGCGGTCAGCGGCGTCGTACCCACGTCAATCGGCTTCTGGTTCCCGATTGCCGCTGTCGGCGGGCAGGAATCACCGGGAGCAGCAGCGAGCAAGGAGATCCCGGGCCGATGTGCAGCGTGACCACGGCATCGAACACCTCGGGAGGGCGGTCGTCGGGGTCGGCGTGGGTCATCCCCCCGGTGCCGCGGGTGGCGTAGACGAACCGCTCGCCGTAATCGTCGAGGCGGCCCCGGTACTCGTAGTCGCGGCCCCGCACCCACAGCCCGAGCCGGTACCCGGGAGGGACGACGATGCAGGAGGGGACGATCTCGACCTCCAACTCGACCACCTTGCCCGGGGTGAGCGGCTCGGTGCGGTCGTGGGGGTGGTACGGCTGCCAGGGACGGGACCGCTCCGGGTCGATCGCCCGGTGCGATGCCCGCAGCCAGCCGTTGGCGATCGGGGTGTTGGGGTCGGTCGAGCCCTCGAAGGTGACCTCTTCGCCGGCTGGGTCGAACAGTTGCACGATGAGGAACAGGTCGGCGTCCCTGGTGGACGAGGAGACGAACAGCCGGGCAGACATCGGCCCGGTGATCTCGGTCTCCTCGGCGAACGGCTCGGTGCGAAAGACGAGCCCGTCACCCAGCGCGTCATAGGGGATCTCCGCTTCGGCGTCGGGTGGCTCGAGTCGAAGGGTCAGGTCGGGGTGGAGGTGATAGCGGGTCCATTTCGTCCGAGCGATGGGCCATTCGTTCTCGCCCCGCCATACGAACCGTTCGCCCGGGTGTCGGATGTTGAGCTGGACGCGGGGCGTGCGGTCCCAACCGTTGTCCTCGCCCTTGAGGAAATGGTCGAGGAACCGCTTCTGGACATCGCGGCCGTACGACGAATAGAAGTGGGTCCAGTGAGTGTCGCCGTGGGCCTCGAGCCACTTGTCTGCTGATGGTGACTCGACGAAGCCGTTGAAGTTGCCTCGGGGATGGATCCCCTGGCCGCCCCAGTTGGCCGCGGTGAGGAACGGGATGGTGATCTTCGACAGGTCGATCCGGCGGTGCGGCGTGCCAAGCGTCGAACAGCGGGTGCTCTTTGATGGCGGCGAACACGTCGACCCGGTTGGCGGCTAGCTCCTCATCGGAGAGCGTGACGTCCCCCGCCACCGAAAGCCCGGTGTTCGGGTTGACCGGGGCCCGCTCGCCCCGCCCGTTCTGGATCGGGTCGATCTGGTTGGGCTGCCAGCGGCGGGTGAACTCGCTGAGGATGCCGCCGTGGTAGTAGGCGTCGCGGTAGGGGTCGTTGAAGCCCTCCCAGGCCACGATTGCGGCAAGGTGCTCGGGGTTGCGCTCCGCCGCCGCCCACGCCATCACCGCGTAGTACGAGATCCCCATGATGGCGACCTTTCCGGTGCTCCACGGCTGGGTACCTGCCCAGGTGACGCTGGCGCAGACGTCCTCGTACTCCTGGGGTGAGCGGGGGTCGAGCACCCCCGGTGAGCGGCCGGCGCCGCGCGAGTCCACCCTCACCACGGCGTAGCCGTGGGGCACCCAGCGCTCCGGGTCGGTCACCTCCCACGACTGGTAGCGGTTGCTCGAGCCCTCCAGCACGGTGGGGTCCTTGGCCACCAGCTTCTCCCACTGCATCCGGTAGATGTCGCCGTTGAAGGGAAGACCCTTTGCGTACACCCCGTGGCTGAGGATGACGGGGTAGCGACCCGGCTGATCGGGTCGGTAGACGTCGGCCGCCAGCACCGCCCCGTCGGGCATCTCCACCGGCACGTCCCATTGGATGAGCATCCCGTCGGCCCGTGTCTCCATCGGACGGCGAGCCTAGACCGCAAACGTTTGTGAGGGCTCAGGCTGCTTCTGTCGAGTACGTTTGAACAGAGGGGTGGCGTTGCGCGGTGGGACTGTACGGCCGATTGGCGGGCCGAGCGTGAGCGGGACGAGCGTTGCGAGGAGGCGCCATGACGGAGCGGCTGCTGTTGCGGGGCGGGCACGTACTCACCATGGATCCGGACTGGGCGATCTGGTCGGTGATGTCCTCATCGAGGACGGCGCCATCGCCGCCGTCGAGCCCGATCTGGGCGACATCGACGCCGAGGTGATCGACGTCAGCGGCGACATCGTGATCCCGGGGTTCGTCGACACCCACCGGCACACGTGGGAGACGGCAATCCGGGGATGCGCTCCGAATGCCACGCTCGACGACTACTTCGTCGAGGTGCTCGACTCCTTCGCCCCGCTCTACCGGCCGGAGGACGTGTACGCCTCCAACCTCTTCGGTGCGTTGGAGTGCGTCAACGCCGGGATCACCACCCTGGTCGACTGGTCGCACATCAACAACACCCCCGAGCACCCCGACGCCGCCGTCCAAGGGTTGCAGGAGGCGGGACTGACGGGCGATGTACGCATACGGCAGCGCCAATACGTCGCTCGCCGCCTACTGGTTCGACAGCGAGCTCGTCATCCCGGCAGACGATGTGCGCCGGGTCCGCGAGACCTACTTCTCATCGGACGATGGGTTGCTCACCATGGGGCTGGCCACCAGGGGCACCGGGTTCTGCCAGGAGCAGGTGGTCCGGTCCGAGTGGGGGCTGGCCAGGGAGTTGGGCATCCCGATCACCGTCCACGTGGCGATGGGCCGGGTGGCTGGCCGGTTCTCCATGGTCAAGACGCTCAACGAGATGGAGCTTCTCGGCCCGGACACAACCTATATCCACTGCTGCTACCTGAGCGACGAGGAGTGGCGTCTCGTGGCCGATTCGGGGGGGACCGTCTCGATCGCACCGCAGGTGGAGAGTCAGATGGGGCACGGCGCCCCGCCGACGGCGAAGTCGATCTCGTACGGGCTGCGCCCCAGCCTGAGCATCGACGTGGTCACCACCGTGCCCGGCGACATGTTCACCCAGATACGAGCCGCCTTCGCCTCGGACCGGGAGAAGGTCAACGCCGAGAGTTGGCAGGCCGACATCGACGTGCCCGACACCATGCTCACCGC
This sequence comes from uncultured Actinomycetes bacterium, assembly GCA_963733905.1. Lineage (GTDB taxonomy): Bacteria > Actinomycetota > Acidimicrobiia > Spongiisociales > DATADW01 > DATADW01. The sequence continues at coordinate 261,358 of CAVTEU010000008.1, forward strand.
CAGGCAGATGCTCGAGATCGCCACCCTCAACGGAGCTCACGTCGCCGGGTTGGAGGATCGGACCGGATCGCTCACCCCGGGGAAACGGGCCGATGTCGTGGTGATAGACGGGAGCGCAGTGAACGTCGCCCCGCTTATCGACCCGGTGGCGGCGGTGACCCTGTGCGCCGACGTGTCCAACGTCGACACCGTGATCATCGACGGCCAGATCAAGAAGCGCGACGGGAAACTGCTCGCCGATGTGGACGCCGCCCGCCGCAGGGTGGAGGAGTCGCGCGATCACCTGGTGGGCGAGTTGGAGCGGAAGCGGGCGGAGGGGTGAGCGAGGTAACCCCCCGACACGTGTTCCTCGGCTCCGGTGAGGCGGACTACGTCGATGCTGGACTCGAGGGATTCAGCCGCTGGAGTTGCGTCGACGAATCGGTGCCCGGCGCCGTCCACACGGGGTTCGGTTTGTGCCGCCTGGAACCGGGGGCTTCCGTCCCAGGGCACCTCCACTCCCACGAGGTGAGCGTCTTCGTCATCGAGGGGTCGTTGGCGGCCGACACCCCCGAGGGCTCGTTCCGGCTCGACCCGGGCGACTATGGGCTGTTCCCCATCGCCGTGCCCCACGCCCTTCGCAACCTGGGAACCGAGACGGCGCTGTGGGCGGAGATGACCGCCCCCCAGGCACGCCGACGGCACGACTTCGACACCTACCTCGTGGACGGTTTGCCGCAGGGAGAGCCGATTCCCGTCGATGTGCGCGACCCACGGACCCGGTCGTTCGGGCACATCGACCCCGAGAACATGGATGCCAACCTGCAGACCCAGGACCGACTGGCGGTGTCGGCCAGCATGCGGACCGCACTCCTGGTCTACAGCGGGATCACCGTCAAGATGATGGTGGACTCGGACCTCGGCGCCCAGTTGCACACCATGTTCATGGTGCAGTACCAACCCGGAGGCTTCGCCGGGGCCCACGACCACCCCTTCGAGGAGACTTACCTGATCCTCGAGGGCGAGGTCGACGCCGTGTTCGACGGGGAGGAGTACCACATGGTCCCCGGTGACGTCGCCTTCGCCGGCGTCGGCGCCGTCCACCAGTTCTCCAACCCCGGCCCCGGCATCGTCCGCTGGCTGGAGACCCAGGCACCGCAGCCACCAGCGAGGCACAGCTACCGGTTCGCGCGGGACTGGGACTATCTCACGGACAACCTGACTGAGTTGCGTCGGGCATGGACGGCGAGTACCGGCTAGACCGTGCATGCCCGTTGTGGCGAGCCAGACCCCTCTCCGAGATGCAGAGTCGAGAGAAGTTTGATCCACTGAGCGCATTCCCGACTGAGAGGGTAGCGCGCTGATGTCTGACGGGTCCACTAAGTACTAAGTACTCGAGTACTAAGTACTCTCTAATTCAACAGCCACCCACCGTCCACCCTGAGATTCACTCCCGTCACCGAGCGGTTCTCGAGGAGGAAGGCGGTGGCGTGGACGATGTCTTCCATCGCGACCAGCCTCCCCAGACGGGGTGCGGGAGCGGAAGCCCTCCAATACGTGGTCGGGCTTGCCCGACCAGTAGGGGCTGTCGCCGACGATCGCGGGGTGGATGGCGTTCACCCGGATGGGGGCAAGCTCAATGGCCAGCGTGTGGATCATGGTGGTGACCGCGCCGTTGACCGTCGTCACCGTGGTCGAGCCCGGGTAGGGGCGGTCCTTGGCCAGACCACCGAAGAGGACGATCGAGCCGTCTTCGTCCATCCGTGGGGCGAGCACATGGACCACCTCGGTGTACCCGACGAGCTTGAGGATGGCCAGGTTCTTCGCCCGCGCCACGTCGTAGTCGGCGACCGTGTTCTCGTCGCGCTCGATGGCGGCGATCACGAGGTGGTGGACACCGTCGATCCCGGTCAGCGCCTCCTCGATGCCCTCCGGCTCGGAGAGATCGAGCGCCACCGAGGAGGTCTCTCCTCCGATCTCGGCGGCCACCTTCGCGCAGCGATCCTCATCTCGACCGGTCACCACCACCGATCGGCCCTGGGCGGCGTAGTAGGCGGCGATCTCCCGACCCAGACCGGACGTGCCCCCCACGACGACGACGGACCCACTCATCCCAGCCTCCTCAGTACTCGCCAAATCAGTACTCGCCAGAATCAGTACTCATTCGCCACCATCAACTCCTCGCATGGGAAGAGCGTGGTGATCTGCGGGCCGTCGGCGGTGACGACCATCATCTCCTCGATCCGCGCCGCCGACCGGCCGTCCTTGGCCGGGGCGTACGTCTCGAGGGCGAAGTACATGCCCTCCTGGATCTCGATGGGGTCGTCGAGCGAGTTGAGCCGGCTGATGATGGGCCGCTCGTGGAGACCGACACCGACACCGTGGCCGAACTGGAGACCGAAGGCGTCCATCTCGTCGACGAACCCGAAGTCCTCGGCGCGGGGCCACACCTTGGCGATCATGTCGGTGGTGTTTCCGGGGCGCACCAACTCGATGGCGGCGTCCATCCACTCTCTGGACTGCTTGAAGGCGTCGCGCTGCGCCTGGGTGGCCCGCCCCACCACGAAGGTGCGGTAGTAGCAGGTGCGGTAGCCGTTGTAGGCGTGGATGATGTCGAAGTAGGCCTGGTCACCGGGGCGGATCAGACGATCGGAGAAGACGTGGGGATGCGGGCTGCACCTTTCGCCGGCGATCGAATTGACCGCCTCGACGAACTCCGACCCCATCTCGAAGAGCCGGGCGTGTGCCAGCGCCACGATGTCCGACTCGCGCACACCGGGCTTGAGCGTCTCGAATATGTCCTGGTAGACGCCGTCGACCATGGCCGAGGCCTGGGTGAGCAGGACGATCTCGTCGGGACTCTTGATCTCCCGGGCCAGCATCATCGCCTGCTGTCCGTCTGTGACCTGGAGACCGGCAGCCTGGAGGGCGAGGAACACGGCCGTCTCCGCCATGTCCACCCCGAGCGGCTCGCCGGCCACGCCGTCGTCGGCAAGGGCGGCGGCGATCTCCGATGCCGCTCGCTGATGGAGTCCGGCCTCGGGGCCGATGGCGCCCTGGAGCCCGGTGTTGCCGCCGATCGAGTTGGTCTCGTCGTACAGCCCAGGGAGTTGCAACCGGTGCGCCTTGGCCGCCGAACCGAAGTCCCAGATCCGCGGCGGGCCCTGGCGGGTGACCAGCGCCCAGCGCTCCCCCTTGTTGAAGGCCCAGTAGCCGATGTTGGTGGAGGTGGCGTAGCGGATATTGGACGTCTCGAACAGAAGCAGCGCGCCCAACTCGAAGCGGTCGAGGACTTCGCGAACCCGGGCCAGACGGTGATCGCGCAGTCGGTTGAAGTCGACCCGGTCCTCCCAGTCGACCGCCATCGTGCCTGGCGACGGGGTGGTCGCCACCGGAAACTCGGCCATCGCCCCTCCTCTGTCCCTAGTGCTTCTGTCCAGTGCTACTGATCACTCAGCGCCCGATCACAACCCAGATGCCGTGTGCCGGCTCTGAGCCCTCGTTCCACAACCGGTGCGGTGTGGTCGAGTCGTACGAGATCGAGTCCCCCGGGCCGAGCGAATGGTGGTCAAACCCGACCTGGACCTCGAGCCTCCCCGATGTGACCAAGCCGTGCTCCCGCCCGCTGTGCCGCATCAACGTGTCGCCATCGCCCGACGCCCCGCCGACCTCGTAAACCACGTAGAGAAAATCGAGCCCTTCCTCGGAGGTGGCGGTGAGCCGCTCCCACCGCACCCGGGATTCCAGGGTCAACACCGCCCTATCGTCGGGGTGGACCACCCGCTGATGATCGATCGTCGCCATGGCGCGGTGCTCCACTGCTCCAAAGGCTTCGTCCAGCGAGAGCCCCAACTCGGTGACCAGCGAATAGAGCGTGCTCACCGACGGACGGGACAGCCCGTTCTCGATCTGCGAGATCAGGCTCGGCGAGCATCCGGTGCGGCGCGCCACCTCGCGCTGGCTTATCCCAAGGCGCTCCCGCTGCTCTCTGAGCCGGGCGCCGATGACCTTTTCGAACTCGTGTTCCAGCCCAACCTCATGGTTCGTGTTGAGTGACACTGTACCCCTCGGCTCCATCCCGACCCCCGTAGCGGCACAGGCGTCGCGGCTCGTTCAATATGGTCGCGCAGTACGATCGATGGTTGAGAGGAGGCGGGAGCATGAGCTCGGAGTTGGCCGAACCGGGGCTGTTGGATTACGCGCAGCGGGCGCCTCGCCCCCCTGCCCCGCTCGACCCGGCCGCGGACCAACTGGAGATACCCCTCGAAACCAGGGTCTCGATGTACGAGACACAGCAGGTTCTCCGCCAGATGGAGAAGCGGGCGCATGACCTCTTCCTGCAGAACCTGGTGAAGGGGACCAGCCACCTCTCATTAGGGATGGAGGCGGTTGCCACCGGGTTCGCCACCGCCATGCGGCCCGACGACTACACGTTTGCCACCTACCGCGGGCCACGCCCACACGATGGCGCGGGGAGCGCCGCTGGGACCCGTCCTGGCGGAACTGCTGGGCAGATCGAACGGGTTGCTCGCCGGCAAGGGTGGCTCGATGCACCTCACCTCGGTCGAGCACGGGATGATGGGGTCATACGCCATCATCGGCGCCCATCTCTGCATCGCCAACGGCGCCGCCTGGTCGGCCCAGATGAGGCAGAGCGGGCAGGTCGCCGTGGCCTTCTTCGGCGACGGGACCACCAACATCGGCGCCTTCCACGAGGCGCTCAACCTGGCGGTGATCTGGGATCTGCCGGTCGTCTTCGTGTGCGAGAACAACCTCTACATGGAGTACACGCCGATCGATCTGGTCACCGCGGTCCCCAACCCCGCGGCCGACCGCGCCTCTGCCTATGGCCTGGAGCGGATCATCGTCGACGGCAACGATGCCGACGCCGTCCATGTCGAGGCCCAGCGCACCGTGGAACGAGCCCGGGCGGGTGAAGGCCCCTCACTGGTGGAGGCGCTGACCTACCGCCACGGCGGTCACAGCCGGGCCGATCCGGGCAAGTACCGCCCCGCCGACGAGATCGAGGCCTGGATGGAGCGCGACCCCATCCCCTCGTACCACCAGAGGCTGCTGCGGCTCGGGGTCGAGGAGGGCCGCCTCTCCTCCATACAGCAGGATGTGGCGCGCCGGGTCGACGAGGCCACCGAGTTCGCCAAGGCCGGAGAGGTGCCGGGTGAGGATCTGTTGCTCACCGATGTCTGGGCCGACGGAGGATGGTCGTGGCGGAACTGAGCTACCGGGACGCCGTCGCCTACGGGATCGCCCAGGAGATGAGGCGCGACCCGAGCCTGGTCATGCTTGGTGAGGACATCGCAGGGGCCGGTGGTGTGTTCAAGACCACGGTCGGGCTGCTCGACGAGTTCGGCCCGCTACGGGTCCGCGACACCCCCATCTCGGAGCAGGCGATCCTCGGCGCCGCCATGGGTGCGGCGATGACCGGGGTGCCGGTGATCGCCGAGATCATGTTCTCCGACTTCCTGGCGGTTTGTTGGGACATCGTCGCCAACGAGATCGCCAAGACCAGGTACATGACCGCCGGTCAGGTGAGCCTGCCGCTGGTGATCCGCACCGCCAACGGAGGAGGGTCGAGGTTCGGGGCGCAGCACAGCCAGAGCGTGGAGAACTGGTGCATGATGATCCCCGGGCTCAAGGTGGTGGCGCCCTCCACCCCGGCCGATGTCGTCGGGTTGATGGCGGCGTCGGTGCGCGACCCGGACCCGGTCGTCATGTTCGAGCACAAGTCGCTGATGGCCACCAAGGGCGAGATACCCGACGGCGAGCACGTCGAGGAACTGGGGACCGCCCGTGTGCTCCGGGAGGGGGGCGACTGCACCATCGTCGCCCTCGCTCTGATGGTGCCCCGGGCGATGGCAGCCGCCGAGCGTCTGGCCGACGAGCACGGGATCTCGGCCGAGGTGATCGACCTCCGCACCCTGGTCCCGCTCGACACCGCAGCCATCCTCGATTCGGTTTCGAAGACCAGCAGGCTGTTCACCGTCGAGGAGAACCCTCAACTGTGCGGTTGGGGCGCCGAGATCGCATCGTTGGTGGCCAACGAGGCCTTCTGGGACCTCGACGGGCCGGTGGTGCGTATCACCACTCCCCACATCCCCCTCCCGGCGGCCGAGTCGCTGGAGGACATGGCCATCCCGTCGGTGGACCGGATCGTCACCGAGGTGTCGGCGGCGCTCGACTGAGCTAGGGGACGGTGCCGGACTCTCCGGGCTTGCGCCCGGTGACCACGATCATCCGGCCCCACCGTTTGCGGACCGCCTCCACCGTCACACCGGCGAACCCGGCATCTTCGACCTTGGCGGCCAGGTCGTCGATCTCGTCCTGAGCCACGCCATGGCCTCCGGGGCGTCGAACCAGGTCCTCGGCGACGATGGCCCGCCCTCCGGTCGCAAGCACCCGCAGCAACTCGGCCAGACCGGCGTCTGGGTCCACCCAGTGATGGAGCGAGGAGATGGTCCACGCCACGGTGAACCGTTCGTCCTCAAAGGGGATGTCCTCCGCTTCCCCGAGCCGGATGTCGGCATTGGGGAAGCGGCGGCGGCACTGGCCGATGAAGCCTGGCGTGGGGTCCACCCCCGCAAGCTGTGATTCGTCGACCACCTGGGAGGCAGCCGCCAGGGCCGCCCCCGGCCCGCAACCCAGATCGAGGACCCTGTCGCCCGGCTGGAGGGCGGCATGCTCGACCACGACCCGGTTGGAGAGCGAGTTGCGCCCGGTGAGCCCGTACATCCAGGCGAATAGCCGGCCCCACCGCTCGGGACCGGTGTCGGATTCATCGTGCGGCATCGGAAGAGCGACGGTATCACCCGGCCCGGCGCCGCCTCTCTCGATTGGGCATACTTGCGCCCGAGGGAGGGGAGTCGATGGCGGACACCAGCCGGATTGTCAGCGGTTTCGATGTAGAGATGCAATTGGGTGGCGGATGGTTTGCCGTGGCGCTCCAGGGCCTGGCCGATCAAGACCTGTTGATCCCCGATCCTCCCCCGCCCCCCATCCCGCCGGGGGCTCAGGTGACGGTCGACGGGGTCACGGTGCTCTCCGACGACCCCGATTGGGACCTCGAAGTGGCGGTGACCATCTCCGGGGTTTCGCTCACGATCTTGGCCGCCCTCCAGCTGAGCGCTGACGGCACCGAACTCGTCATCTCCACCAACCTGCCGGGTGTCGGGACGACCTTGCCCTTCAACGTCCTCTCCGGTCTGGCCGGGCCCCCCCAATTGACCAAGGTGGCTGGGGAGGATGGGAGCGACCCGGCCATCGTGCTCCTCGCCAACCTCGATCTGAGGACCAATCCGCAGGACGAGGACCCACTCCCCGAAGATGAGCACGAGGCCCGCGGCGACGCCGCCCTTGCCATCTCCTTCCTCCCTGCGGGGCGCCACATGGCGGTTGGCGTCGGTAAAGCCACCTTTCCTCGTTTCGCCAACAACATCTGGCATTCCGACCTGCGGGCGGATGACGGGACCCATCCTTTTCCCGACGACGAGGATCGCAAGGGTGAATGGGATTCGGCGACGGTCACTCCGCAATCGGGCCGGATACGGATCGTCCTAAAGGGCACCGTCCCCATCGACTCACCATTGATCGACGTCATCCCCGACGGGAAGGTGACCATCACCATCGACCTCACCCCCGGTCTGGTCGGTGGCAACCTCAGCTTCTCGCTCGAGCTCGACACCGACATCGACACCGGGATCCTCGGCGACCTCCTGGCCGGCATCGGCGGGGGGATCATCGGGTTCCTCATCGGACTGCTCGCCGGCGGAGCGCTGGCCGGGCTCGGGATAGGTTTCTTCGCCGGGATCCTGGTTCTCGAGATCGTCGAGTTCGTCGCAGGCGAGATCATCGAGAGCATCGTCGAGGCAAAGCTCGACGAGAAACCCGCCGGCCCGGTTCTCTTGTGCGACCAGGATGTGGTCGTCAGGGCCACACCAACCGGCGACGGAGGCGGAATTGCCCTCGGACCGCTGCAGACCATCCCCCGTTCGGTGCCGATCCACATCGATAGACCCGACGAGCTCCACGAGCGCCGGGTCCTGGTGACCGCCGCATACGACGACGTGACAATCGACGGCGATGGGATGGCTCTGGTCGCAGACGTAGCCATCACCGAGATGTTCACCCCGCTCCGGGTCGCGCTGGTGGGGAGGGGCCGCGACCCGGACACGCCGGACACTCCAGGAGCGCTCCGCTCGCTCGACTATCGAGCCGCCGACGGTTCAACGGTGACGCTCGATCTGAACGAGGTGCTCCAGCGGCTATCGGACGGGGCGATCGAGCCGCCGTTGCGGCTGGAGGACTTGCCCGGCGAGGCGACCATCCATATCCCGGGAAGCAAGCTCGGTTCGGTGTGCCTCCGGCCAACCGCCATCCGCCGGAGCAAGACCGTGGTCACCGAGATCCAATTCAGCAGCGGCCTTGACCTACGGGTGCCCGAGGCGGTCCTTCTCCAGGATGCGGGCGCCATCGTGGTCAGGGGCTTTCAACTGATCCACCCCACGAACGCCTTCCCCTACTTCCGCGCCAAACCCGACGACTCAACAGACAACAACTTCGAGAAACTGCCCAAGTTCTAGACGGAAGACGGCAGACGGAGCGGCAGACGGCAGACGGCAGCCAATCCATCAGAACCCAGAACTAAGTCTCTCTTCGAGACTCCGTTTTAGTTCCTCGACGTCGTCTGGCAAGCCGTTCGACGTGGAAGACGTCGATGGCTTGGCCGGCGAGGGTGTCGACGGTGGCCCGGTGCACGTCGAGGCCGGCGGTGGCCAGGGCACGGCACACGTCGTAGAGCAGACCGAGCCGGTCGGCGGTCCTCACCTCGATGACGCCGCCGCGCTCCGACCCGGATGCGATCCGGACCGTGGCATCCCAGCCGGTGGAGGCGCCGGAGCGCCGGGCATAAGCCTCCACCTTGGCGCGGAGCCGCTCGGCCAGCGGGAGGTCGCCACGCAGCGCCGCACCCAGATCGGTGCGGATGGCGGGCCACCGAGCCGGGCCGATCATCCCCGTACCCAGAGCGTCCTCCACCGTGAACGCATCGAGCACGAGCCCGTCGCTGCGGGTAGCCACCCTGGCGGTCCGAACCGACACCGAGTGCAGCGCCAGCACCCCGCACACGGTGGCAAGGAACTGTGGGCGGTCGGTCCCGGCCACAACTACATCGGACAGCGGTGCCCCGGGGCGGACATCGATCCTGACCTCTCCGGGGGTGGGCGTCGGTTCGCCGAGCCGGAGATGGCGGGCCACCTCTTCGGCGCCGAAGCGGAGGAGATACCCCTCCGGCATGCCGTCGGCGTGGCGCATCACCGTTTCGACCGCGACCCCGGCCTGGCGAGCGGCTGCCTCGATCACTTCTGCCTCGAGGGGAGCACGTGCGCCCTGGGCCCGGCGTGCCATCTCGGCGTCGACCCGAGAGAAGAGCGATCGCACCAGGGAAGCCCGCCATGAGCTCCACGACTCAGGACCCGTCGCCCGGGCATCGGCCACGGTCAAGAGGAAGAGGAGCCGGAGCGACGAACGGTCGCCTACACGGTCGGCCACCGCGGTCACCACGTCCGGATCGTCCAGATCCTGACGGATTGCCACGGTGGGGAGCAGGAGATGCTGACGGACCGCGGTCGCCACGGTCTCCACCGAAGCCCGGCCAAACCCGAGACGGTGCAGCATCGCCCTGGCCAGCTCGGCGCCCGTCTCGGAATGGTCACCCGGCAGAGCCTTGCCCAGGTCGTGGCTCACCGCCGCCAAGAGCAGCTCGTCGCTCTGCCCGAGGTCCTCGGCCACCTGACGGCACCACGGCTCGGCCGAGTCGGGAGCGGTTACGGCCATCACCTCGGAGACGGTCCGCCATAGATGGGCATCCACCGGGTGCTCGTGGAAAGGCGCCACCTGTGCCAGCCCGACCACCCGCTCCCATTCGGGGAGCGCCCGCGCCACCCATCCCGTCTCCACCAACCGATCGAGCACGTCCCAACCGGCACTCCCCGCGCCGACGATGCCGAGGAGGTTGGAGCGGTCGGTCTCCGACCAATCCGGTGCCGGGTCGACGGCCAGAAACGCCAACTGGTCCGGGTCCGGGATCCAGACCCCTCTGGTCGTGGCCGCAGCCGCCATGGCAAGCGCCGCCGACCCTTCGGAGCGCGCCGACCGGACGGGCGAGCGCCCACGACGACCTGGCATGGCACCAACCACCAACCGCCCGGTCGCCGCCACCGGGTCGAACTGAGTGGGAACCGTCATCAGTGGCCGTGCCAGGCGGTCGCCGATGCGGACGGCGCGGTACAGGCCGGTCGCAACCTCCACAGGGTCGGAACCGAGCCACGACCCCACCGCCCCCCTCCGCTCGGTGGCGAAGACGTCGCTCGGCCGGTCGGAAACGGCGTGGAGGGCGTTTCGCACGGCGCGCAGAACCTCGCGTGCCTCCTCTTCCCCGGACACCGGCTCAGGCCCGGGTTGGCCGGTGAGAACGGCGCGACGACGCAGCCAGTCGGCGGTGTGAAAGCATCGAAGCGCGCCACGGCCAGCCTTCACATCCACCGACTGCTTGTGATGCGGCTCGGCTACCCGCCGAGCCCTCTCCTCCGAGGCGAGCACCGAGACGAAACGCCCGCGCTCACGCCTCAGGATCGATGTCAGTTCGCGCTCCAATTCGGCAAGAGGCTCCGGGTCCCCTGCGACGACCCGGGCGGTGAGCAGCGAGCAGAGCGTGTCGACCCGATCTCGCCCGGCGGCAGCCGCCTGGCGCACCGTGCGGATCGAATGGCCGACCTTGAGGTGGGCATCCCACAAGCGGGTAGAGGATCGATCTTGCCTCGGCATCGCCCGGCGAGCCGAGCAGCATCAGGTCGACGTCGGAGTAGAGCGCCAGTTCGCCCCGCCCGTACCCGCCGACGGCAACCACGGTCACATCGGTTGAGGCGGCCAACTCGGCTACGGCCAGATCGAGGGCATCGGTGAGCGCCCGGCAAAGCCCGCCGCCAGGTCCCTCGGGACCCGGCTGCTGGCAACGGGCGCGGCGCAGCTCGAGGAATCTCCTGAGAGCCTGGGGCGGGCCTTTCTCAGATGGCGTCGGCGCCTCGCTCCCCGGTTCGGATCCGCACCACCTCCTCCACCGGAACGACCACCACCTTCCCGTCACCGATCTCACCGGTGTTGGCCGCCTGCTCGATGGCGTCCACCACGGATGGAAGAGACCCGTCCTCGACCACGATCTCGATGCGCACCTTGGGGACGAACTCGACCTGGTACTCGGCGCCCCGGTAGAACTCGGTCTGGCCCGACTGGCGGCCGAACCCCCTGATCTCCCCGACCGACATCCCGGTCACGCCCACCGCCTTGAGGGCGTCCTTTATCTCGTCGAGCTTGAAGGGCTTGACGAACGCGATCACCAGCTTCATCTTCCCTCCTAGTCGGTCAGGGCGTAACCCCGCTCCTCGTGGAGCGAGATGTCGAGACCCTCTACCTCGGCCTGCTCGTCCACCCGCAGCCCCATGACGGCCTTGATGATCCTGGCCAGTATGTAGCTGACCACGAAGCTGTACGCCATCACCGCCACCACCGCGAGCGCCTGGATGGCGAGGAAGCCGGCGTCACCGGCGAGGAGCCCGTCGGGACCGGCGGGGTTGACCGCCGTCGAGGCGAACACCCCGAGCAGCAGGCTGCCGACGATGCCACCGACCAGGTGGACCCCGACCACGTCGAGCGAGTCGTCGTAGCCGAACCGGAACTTGAGGCTCACCGCCCAGAAGCAGATCGCCCCCGCCAGCAGCCCGATGGCCATGGCGGCGAGCGGCGAGACGAACCCGGCGCACGGTGTGATCGCCACCAGCCCGGCCACGGCGCCCGAGGCGGCGCCCAACGTCGTGGGTTTGCCGTTGCGGAGCCACTCGGCCACCACCCAGCCGAGCGCAGCCACCGCAGCCGCTATCTGGGTGGTGACGAAGGCGCCCACCGCGATTCCATCGGCCGCCAGCGCCGAACCGGCGTTGAACCCGAACCACCCGAACCAGAGGATCCCGGTCCCGAGGAGGGTCAGGGGGAGCGAGTGCGGGCGGATCGCCTCGGTCCCGAAGCCACGGCGCGGGCCGAGGACGAACACGAGGGCCAGCGCCGCGATCCCGGCGTTGATGTGGACCACCAGCCCGCCGGCAAAGTCACGGGCTCCGAGGGCGAACAGCCAACCGTCGGCGGCAAACGCCCAGTGAGCCACCACCGGGTACACCAGCAGCGACCAGAGGACGGTGAACGCCACCCAAGCGGAGAACTTCATCCGCTCGGCGACGGCGCCGGTGATCAGAGCCGGGGTGATGATGGCGAACATCATCTGGAAGGTCATGAACAGGAGCCCGTCGGCGTCGAGACCCGAGAGCCCGACGAAGTCCAACCCGCCGATGATGCCGCCGCTGTCCGTCCCAAAAGCCAGCGTGTACCCGACCAGGGTCCAGGTCACGGTGACGATCGAGATGGTGAAGAAGTTCTTCATCAGCATGCTGAGCACGTTCTTGGAACGCACCATGCCGCCGTAGAAGAGCGCCAGCCCGGGTGTCATGAACAGCACCAGCGCGCTGCAGACCAACAACCAGGCGATGGTGCCTTCGCTCACCTTCCGCCTCCTCCTTCGGGGTCGGAGGCACGGTTCCGCACCCTTGTTTCAGGCGAGTTTCGGGACGGTGAAGAGTCGGGACGAGCCGCGGCGCTGACCGTTCTGTGGGCTCGAATCGTCGCTGTGGCGCGCTTCGAACCCAGGGTTCGCCGGTTCTAACGGATCGGGACCAGCTTGCGTATCGCACCGTCGTGCGACACCAGGTAGAGCTCGCCGTCGGAGTCGATCCCGAAGGCGTTGACCCCGACGACCGCACCGAGTTGCTCGGTCCAGTCGCGCTGGTCGACCGCCTCTCCGCCGGCGATGCGGAAGCTGCGGATGAACCCGGTGCACCAGTCGCCATAGAAATAGTGACCCCTGATCTCGGGGATCGCCTTGCCCCGGTAGACGTGGCCGCCGGTGATGGCGCACCCCTGCGTCGTGGTCGTACTCGACCACAGGGACGACGAACTGGCTCGGGTCGCAGGGGTTCTCGGCGAAGCAGGCCGTCCCCTCGACGATGGGCCACCCCAGGTTCCAACCACCTCGTCGCAACGGGAGGACGTTCACCTCTTCACGCTGCTCCAGCCCCACATCGGCCACGATCACCGACTTGGAGTCGATGGTGAACCGCCACGGGTTGCGCAGCCCGTAGGCCCACACCTCGGGCGCACCACCGCCGTCGACGAACGGGTTGTCCTCGGGGATGGCATACGGAAGGCCATCGGCGGGGCGGCCGTCGACGTCGAGCCGTGAGATGGTGGCGAACAGGGTCCCCGGATCCTGGCCCTGCGCCGACGCGTTGGCGCCGTCGCCAAGCGATACCCATAGGTTCCCGTCGGGACCGAAGAGGACCATCCCGCCGTAGTGCCTGATGTCGGTGCTGTCCTCCGGCTGGGCGAGATCGATGAGGAGGCGCTCTGAGTCGGGGTCAGCCCTGTCGCCCCGTGCCCGGTACTCGGCGAGCCGCCTGTTCCCCGAAGTGTGGACGTAGTAGACGAACAGCCTCCCGTTCTCCTCGAACCGGGGGTGGAAGGCGAGGCCGAGCAGGCCCTGCTCGATCCCGTTGGAGGCGACCCGGTCGCCAATGTCGAGGAACGGCTCGGCGACGAGTCCCTCGCCGCCGATTACCCGGATGGCACCGGTGCGCTCGGTGACGAAGAGCCGTTCGTCGCCGGGTGGCGAGGTGGCATAGGTGGGCTGGCTCAGGCCCGATGCGATCTCCTGGAGGCGAAGTCCCTCGAGCGGGGGAAGCGTGGTCGTGGTCGGCGGCCTGGTCGTGGTGGTGGTCCGCCGGGGCCGTGTCGTCCTCGTCGTGCTCGGCGGTGACGATGTAGGTGGCGGAGTCCTCGATGGTGGTCCCGGCAGCTTCAACCGTCGTCTGGGCCGAATCGGCGGGCGAACCGGGAGGCGAGCACGCCGCCATCAGCGCCACCAGCCCCACGGCGAGCACCCGTCGGTTCACCTGCTGCTGCCGAGGGCGTCCATGGCGGCGACACTGTAGGGATGCCTTCTTCCGGTCCTATGGATACCGACAGGCCCAACCGGCGCCAGCTGGTGGGCGGGGCGCTGTGGCGGCTCGGGGATCTCACCGCGATCGACGAGCCGCGCTCCTACCGCGCCCGCGCCTACCGGCGAGGGGTGTGGGCGCTCGACGATCTCTCGCCCGGCCTCGACGAGACGGTCGAGGAGATGCAGGCGGTTCGCGGCATCGGGGCGGGGATCACCCGGCTCATCGAGGAGATGCGCCAGACGGGCACCATCGCCTCCCTCGAGTTGCTCGAGCGCCGCTACCCGGCCGAGTCGAACCGGCTCAGACAGCTTCCCAGGATGACGGCGAAGCAGTTGCAGCTGCTCAAGGAGATAGGGATCGACACCGCCGCCCAACTCAGCGACGCCATCGACAGCGCTGCGGTGGAGAGTCTGCGTGGGGTCGGCCCGGCTACCGCCGAGTACTGGGACCGCATCATGGCCGGCTGGCCCGACGCGGTGTCGCTCCCCGTGGTCAGGGCCGATCAGCTAGCCGAGGTGTTCGCCGCCCATCTGCGTCGCCTGCTCGGTGCCACGGTCACCGTCGGGGGCGAGGTGCGGCGCCGGGAGGAGTGGGTTGGTGTGCTCGACCTGGCCATGGTGGGCGATGAGCCCGGGGCCATGTTGGAGGCCGCTTCGGAAATCGCCGCGGTCACCGGCCATTCGGAGATGCCGGCAGCGGACACCGTCATCCTCGGCACCCACGCCGATCTCCCCCTCAGGATCATCGCCGCATCCCCGGAGCAAGCGGGTTGGGCGCTGGTGCGCTCGACCGGCCCGGGACCGCCACGTGGCGGCGCTGGAACGGCGTATCGACACCACCCAGGTGAGAACGGAGAGAGACGCCTACCAGAGCGCCGGATTGGAGTTGGTGCCTCCCCCCGCCCGGGACGAGGAGATCCGCCAGGAAAGGTTGGTGACAGCCGACGACATCATCGCCGACTTCCACATCCACACCACCTGGTCACCCGACGGACAACAGGAGATCGAAGAAGTGGTGCGGGACGCGGCAAGGCGCGGCTACCGGTGCATCGCCATAACCGACCACGCCGAGGGACTGCGGTTGGGGGCGCTCACCGCAGAAGCGCTCGCCGAGCAGCGGCGTGTGCTCGACGAGATCGAGTTGCCGGAGGGGTTGGTCGTCCTTCATGGCGCCGAACTCAACATAGGCAGGGACGGGAGTCTCGACTACGACGACGACGTGCTCGCCCGACTCGAATTCGGTGTCGCCGGGATCCACTCCAACTTCGGGCTGAGCCGGGACGAGCAAACCGCACGGCTGATCCGGGCCATCGAGCACCCCGCGGTGCGCGTGATCGCACACCCCACCACCCGCCGCCTCGGTACACGGCCCCAGATCGACTTCGACATCGATGCGGTGCTCGACGCCGCCGGCCGCACCGGCACCGCCCTCGAGGTCAACGGGCACCTCGACCGACTCGACCTGCCCGCCGACCTGGCCCGCCGGGCCGCTGCAGCCGGGGTTGCTCTGGTCGCCGACAGCGACGCCCACCGCCCCGACGAGATGGGCAACGTCGCCAACGCGGTAGCGGTACTGCAGCGGGCCGGGGTTCCCCCCGAGGGGGTGGTCAATGCCTGGAAGGCCCACCGGCTCCTCGAATGGGCGAACGGGCGCAACCTGAGCGGAGCGGCAAGACTGCGGTCATGGATGACGGTTGGTACTTCTGTCTCGACCACCGGCGGGTCGAGCCCCGGCTTGGGTGCCGGGACGCCGAACGCCTCGGTCCCTATCCGACCAGGGAGGAGGCGGAGCAGGCGCTGGAGACCGCCCAGCGTCGCAACGCGGCCTGGGACAACGACCCCCGCTGGAACGAAGAGGAGTAGCTGACCCTGGTGGGAGCGCTCGGCCGGCCGCTGCGGCGCACCGAGGACCGCCGGCTGATCACCGGCGCCGGGAGGTACCTGGACGACCTCGAGCCCCCCGGCACGCTCCACGCGGTTTTCGTCCGCTGCCGCGAGGCCCACGCCGTGCTTGGCGACATCGCGAGCGACGCCGCCCGTGCCTCGCCCGGGGTTGTCGGAGTATTCACCGCCTCCGACCTTGGGCTTGACCGGCCCATGCCGAACATCCATCCCAGCCCTCCGGTGATGCGCAGCCGTCAAGCACAACCGCTGGCCAGCCAGGAGGTGTGCCATGTCGGCGAGCCGGTGGTCGTGGTTGTGGCGACGACGCGCCAGGCCGCAGTCGACGCCGCCGAACTGGTCGAGGTTGACGAGGAACCGCTGCCCGCGGTGGGGTCGGTGGAGTCGGCTCTCGATGGCGGCCCCCCGGTCCACCGCGAGAGCGATTCGAACCTGGTGGCGACGATGCACGCCCGGTACGGCGAGGTGGATGGCGCCTTCGGTGGAGCCACTCATGTATCGAAGGTGCGGCTCCGCCAGCATCGGGGTGCCGCCGCCTTCATGGAGACGCGCGGCGTGCTGGCCAACGTCGAGGCGGGCAGCGGAGATCTGATGGTCTGGTCGTCCACCCAGGCGCCATACGCCCTGCGGGAGCATCTCAGCCGCTACTTCGGGCTGGCTGTCGAGCGGGTCAGAGTGGCGGCGCCCGATGTCGGAGGCGGATTCGGGCCAAAGGCGGCGCTCTACGCCGAGGAGTATGTGGTCACCGCGCTGGCTCTAACGCTGGGCAGCCCGGTCAAGTGGGTCGAGAGCCGGCGCGAGCACTTCCTCACCACGCTGCAGATGAGAGACCAGATCTGCGATTGGAGGCGGCGGTGGACGGCGATGGCCGGCTTCGTGGTGTCCGCGGACGGATCCTCCACGACAACGGGGCGTATGTCCCATATGGCGTCCTTCCCGCCGCCACCGGTCTCCGGCTGCTCCCAGGGCCCTATGTCGTGCCGGCGATGGATGTCGAGCTCCGTGTGGTGTACACCAATCTCCCCCCAACCAGCGCCATCCGGGGAGCAGCCCGCCCCTACGCCGTGTTCGCCATGGAGCGGCTCATCGACGCCGTCGGTCGTGACCTCGGAATCAGCCAGGCCGACATCCGGCGGCGCAACTTCATACCACCGACCGACTTCCCCTACCGGGTGGGGCTCGACGGCGCCGATGGAAACCCCATCGAATACGACAGTGGCGCTTACGAGACGGCACTCGACCTCGCCATGGCCAATGCCGACCTCGCCGGGGTGGGGATCCGCAAGGAGCGGTCGGCCCGTTCGGGGTTGAAGCGCGGGGTGGGAATCGCCAGCTACGTGGAGGACACCGGGCTGGGGCCATTCGACGGGGCGCGGGTCACCATCCTCCCGACTGGAACTGTCGTGGTGGACACCGGGGCGGCGGCGCAGGGTCAGGGTCACGCCACCGTGTTCGCCCAGATTTGCGCCGAGGCGCTCGGTGTGGAGCCGGCGAGTGTGTCGGTGAGGGCGGCCGACACCTCCAGGGCCGACCACAGTGGCGCCACGGTGGCCAGCAGGAGCGCTACCACCACCATGTCATCTGTCCACCTCGCCGCCGAGCAGGTGGCCGGTCTCGCCAGGCGGCTTGCCGCCTTCCGTCACGAGGCGGCACCCGAGGACATCGAGATCGTCGATGGCGTCGCCCGGGTCATCGGACAGCCCGGGACCGAGATCCCGTTGGGAGACCTGGCAGCTGCGGTGAAGGGGCCGCTCCCTGCCGAGCTCTCGGCTGACCTCGGGGGGTCGCTCCACGCCGAGGCGGCCTTTCGTATACCGGCGCCGGCGTATGCCTTCGGGACACACGTCGCCGAGGTGGAGGTCGACCCGGAGACCGGTTCTGTGACGGTCGACCGCTACACCGTGGCCCACGACTGCGGCCGGATCCTCAACCCGATGATCGTCGCCGGGCAGATAGACGGTGGTGTCGCCCACGGGCTGGGGAACGCCATCATGGAGCGGGTCGTCCACAGCGACGACGCCCAACCCCTCGTCACCACCTTCGTCGACTATCGGATCCCGGCGGCCGAGCAGGTTCCCCCGATCACCAAGGTCCACACCGAGACGCCATCGCCGCGCAACCCCCTTGGTGCCAAGGGTGCCGGCGAGGGCGGGACGCTCCCCGCCATGGCGGCGGTGGCCGCTGCGGTCGACGACGCTCTCTCCGACCTCGGCGTGGTGGTCGATCGCTACCCGCTCCTCCCCGAGACGGTGCGCTCGATGGTCTCAGCGAATCCACGCTCCGGTTGACCGCCTGAGCACGTCGCACCCCGGCGGTACCCTCGCTCGCCGGTGACGGACAGTTCCCCCTTCCCAGGACCAGCGGCGCTGGGGCGCGGTGCCGTCATCCTCCCCGGCGCTCCGGTGCCGCCCGGGTTGGACGGCGCAACCCGGGTCGTCGTTGACGACGCCGTGCTGGCCGAACCGGCCGCGGTCGTCGAATCGCTGCACCGGGACTGGGTGCGAAGACATCCGGTTCTGATAGAGCTGGGGGTCGACCAGACAGGCGCTCGCCGAGCCTGTCGTGGAGCGCACCCCTGCTTTCGACCTCGGCGGCCGCTTCGACCTCGCCAGGGAGCGTCTCCATTTCCTGGTGTGGGCGAACACATACGACTGCCGCACCGGTGAGCCGGTGTGGTGGCACGGCCGCAAGGCTGCCGCCGCCGGTGCCACCGCCACCCCCGGTGGTCCGGCCGACGTCACTCTCCCCGACGGAACGGCCGCGTGGATCGACGCCGGCCCCCGCCAGCCGCTTCCAGACATCGGTCACCCGGTCATCCACCGGGAGACGGTCGAGTGGGGAGGTCTGAAGACGGTGCCTCCGCCAACGCCGGTGGTGGGCGATCTGGCCCCCGACCAACTCGCCGCGGTGGGCCATCTGGCCGGCCCGGCGCGGGTGATCGCACCCGCCGGGTCGGGAAAGACCCGGACGCTCATCGCCCGGATCCGGCACCTTGTGGACTCGGTCGGTGTGGAGCCAGGGCTCATCACGGTCGTCGCCTACAACAACCGGGCGGCTGCCGAGTTGCGTAGCCGGCTTGGCCCCAGCGCGGTCACGATCCGCACCATCCACTCGCTGGGGTGGTGGATCCTGCGCCAGCACAGCCCCGGTCTGTCGCTGCTCTCCGAGCGCGAGGTGCGCAACGCTGGTCGAGCCGCTGGCGCCGGTGAGACCCCGCACCAACCAGGACCCGCTGGCCGCCTACATCGAGGCGCTGGCAGAGGTTCGCGTCGCCCTCCGCTCGCCCAGACGGTCGAAGGAGAGCCGCGATGACGTCCCCGGCTTCGCCGACCTCTACCCGGAGTACCGCCGCCGGCTCGCAGCCAGAGGAGCGGCCGACTTCGATGAACAGGTCTTCGGCGCCATCGAGGTGTTGCTCGCCGAACCCGCCGCTCCGCCGCAGCGTCCAGGCAAGTTGCCGGCACCTGCTGGTTGACGAGTTCCAGGACCTCACCCCCGGATACCTCCTGCTGCTCCGGCTGGTGGCGTCACCCGGGCTCGCCGTGTTCGGTGTCGGCGACGACGACCAGGTGATCTACGGGTACGCCGGGGCCGATCCGCAGTTCCTCATCGACTTCGACCACCTCTTCCCCGGAGCCGGCCACCACCCGCTCGAGGTCAACTACCGCTGCCCGACACCCGTCGTCGAGGCCGCCTCCAATCTGCTGTCGCGCAACCGGCGCCGGGTGCCCAAGAAGATCCGCCCACCCGAGGGACGGCACGACCCCGACGACCGATTGCTGGTGCGCAAGAGTCCCTTCGAGACGCGCTCGGTGTCGAAGCGGCGGCCGAGATCGCCGGCTGGCTGGAAGATGACGCCGAACCAGGGCAGATGGCGGTGCTGTGCCGGGTCAACGACGGGTTGCTCCCGGCGCAGGCGGCGCTGGCCGAGATCGGTGTGCCCTATGCGTCCACCGTCGACGCCGCCGTGCTGCAACGAACCGGGATGCGCGCCGCCCTCGCCTACCTACGGCTGGCGCTCCGCCCCGATGCGATGGTCAGGGCCGACCTGCTGGAGGCGGTGAAGAGGCCCTGGCGCGGGCTCAACCAGGTCGCGGTCAACATCCTGCAGCGGCGACGCACCTGGCAGATCGAGCAACTGTGGGAATCTGTCAGCCACGCTCGACGAGAGGAAGGCGGCCAAGTGGGACGAGTTCGTCGCCCAGCTCGACCGGCTGGCCAAGGCGGCGGCCGGCGGTGCCACCACATCGACCCTCCTCGGGTTGGTGAGGAGCGACGCCGGGCTCGACCAGGCGGCCGCCCTGCTCGACGCCTCCCGCGGGGCGGCCGACCGTGCCGGCCACGGGGACGATCTCGACGCGCTCGAACAAACGGCGGCGCTCCATCCCGACCCGTCCACCTTCGAGGGTTGGCTGACCGACATACTCGGCAGGCCGGGCGATCCCAAGGGCGTGACCCTCTCCTCGATTCACCGGGTCAAGGGGATGGAATGGGACCGGGTCCTGGTCTTCCGGGCCGACGATGGGCTGATGCCACACCGGCTGAGCGATGACGTGGAGGAGGAGAGGCGGGTCTTCCACGTCGCCATCACCCGCGGGATCGAGGCGGTGACCATCCTGGCCGATGCCGCCCGGCCCTCGCCATTCCTCGACGAGATGGGCCGCCCCGGGTCACCGCCACCACTGGCCGCCCCTACACTCCAGACCCAAGCCTCCCGCCCCTGTCCCCGCCGTCTCGACTCCCGAGGAGCAGGACCTGGTCGCCCGGCTCAAGGATTGGCGCCGGGAGACGGCGGCGGCGCGTGGCTGGCCCGCCTACGTGGTGCTCCCCGACAAGACCCTCGAGGCGATCGCGGTGCGGCGCCCGGCGACGATGGCCGATCTGGCGCCCATGTCCCGGCATCGGGCCGATCAAGCTCGACCTCTACGGCGAACAGTTGCTGGAGATGGTCGCCGGGTACCTCCCCGCCGACGCTCCCAAGACGTCCCCTAGGGTGCCCCCGTGGTCGAGCAGCCAGTCTTCCCCAAGGACCCGGCCACGCTTGCGGCATTTCTCACCGATCGAGCCCAGGGGCGTCTCCCGGGGATACTCGGAATAGAGATACTCGAGCTCTCGCACGGCCACTCCCGGCTGGCGCTCGAGATCGACAAGCGGCACGAGGCGCCCAACGGCTATCTCCACGCCGGGAGCCTGATCACGCTGGCCGACACGGCATGCGGGTTCGGGTGCGTCGCCACGCTGCCCGATGGAGCCACCGGCTTCACCACGATCGAGATCAGCTCCAACCACGTGGGCACGGCGTTGGAGGGCCGTATGGAAGCGGTGGCCACGCCCTCGCACCTGGGCCGAACCACCCAGGTCTGGGACGCCATCGTGACAGTCGAGCCCGAGGGCCGGCGCCTGGCGCTCTTCCGCTGCACCCAGATGGTGCTCTACCCGCGCTGATCAGCCGGCAAGCCGTGGAGGGGACCGGCCCGACGCAGGATCTCGTCGACCGTCGCCGCCGGCGGCTGGCTCGAGGTGTCGACCACCGCCACCGGGGCCAGATCGAGCAGATTGAGGCGGCGCCTCTCCGCCATGACGACCAGTTCCTCGCCGGTCACCGGGCGTCGATGATCCCCGGTGTTGACCCGAGCGACGAGGGTTTCCGGATCGGCCTCGAGCATCACGACCAGCGCCCGGGACCGCCTGACCGCATCCAGTGCCTCTTCGTCGTCGGCGATGCTGGCGGCTGCTGCGATGACCGCCGGTCGCTGCGAGGAGAGGGCGTCACGTAGTGCGTTGGACTCGAGGTGGTGGAGCCGCTCCACCCCCTCTGCCGCCGCCACCTCCCTCCCGGACCGCCCGGTGAGGGCGTGCAATTGCGGGTCCGAATCGATGAATGGGCGGCCGATCCGCCCCGCAAGGAGGGCACCGATGGTGGTCTTGCCGGCGCCCATCGGACCGACGAGGACGAGGTGCCTCTCTGCCACCCGGCCAGCGTAGGCAGTCACCCCCTCCGCTCGCTCCGCTCGCAGGGCATTACGGTGCGACAGTCCTCGCAGGAGCCCCGATGAGTCTGGTAGCGGTCGATCGAGAAGAGGCGCAAGCGGCAATCGACCGGCTCGCTGCAAAGGTGGGCGCCGATCTGTCCGACCACCCCGCCGAGACCGGGCGACCGGTCCCCGGGCTGGATTGGTCGGTGGGTGAGACGGGTGCGCACCTGGTCACGCTGATCGATGATCTGACCAGGTACGCCACCGGCGAGCACCTGCCGGAAGGCACCACGGCCGAGATCGTCTCGCTCAACCGGCGGCGGATCGACCTGCTCCCCGACCGGCACGGAGGTGCCCTGGAGCGGCTCCTCCTCGACTCGGTTTCCGGGTTCGAGGCCGCCACGGCAGAGATGGACCTGGAGGCACCGTTCCCCTGGTACGACAACAGCCAGATCGACCTCGCCACCGCCCTCTCCGTGCTCGTCGGTGAGCTGGCCATCCACGGAAGCGACATCGCCCGGGGGCTGTCACTGCCAGATGCGGTGGAGAGGAGCGACGCCCTGCTGACGTTGCCCGCGATGTGGGAGCTGCTCCCCCGCTACATCGATCCCGACGCGGCCGCCGGGTTCACCGGGGTCCTCGGGATTGCGGTGCGCGGATCGCAACCGGTGCGCGTCGAGATCGCCGATGGAGCGGCTGCGGTGTCGCTTCTCGAGGGCAAGGTGGACTGCAGGATCAGCGCCGACCCGGTGGCCTTCGTCACCGTCGGCTACGGCCGGGCTACCCAATGGAGCCAGATCCTCCGGGGCAAGATGATGGCCACAGGGAGCCGCCCCTGGCTCGCCTTCCAGTTCCCCCGGCTGCTGCGTCCGATCTGACCCCTATTTCATCGGGACGCAGCTGTCGAGCTGGACCACCTCGATGTCGTCGCCCACCTCGGCGCGCAGCTCGTCCGGGGTGCCGCGCGAGGAGGGGGAACGTCCCGTAGTGGATGGGGACCACGGTCCGGGCCCCGATGAGCTGCGCCGCCCGGCCCGCCTGGCGGGGGTCCATCGTGTAGTGGCCACCGATGGGGAGCAGGGCGATGTCGGGGGCCCACAGCTCGCCGATCAGCGCCATGTCCGAGAACACCATGGTGTCGCCGGCGTGGTACACCTTGAGCCCGTCCGAGAGCTCGAGCACCCAGCCGCCGGGTGACCCGCCGTCCACTATCCCGGTGTCGCCGGTTATACCGCTCGAGTGGACCGCCGGTACCAGCGTGGCGGCGGCGACGCCAGGGGCGGCCACCGTGCCCCCCATGTTGAGCCCGGTGACGTTTTCGAGCCCTTTGCCGCCGAGCCAGGTGGCGATCTCGTGGATGGCGAATATCTGGGGCCGGTGACGATGGGCGACGTCGAGGACGCTGCCAACGTGGTCGTAGTGGCCGTGCGTGATGAACAGCGGTGTCCACCCGCTGCTGTTCGTGCTCCGATGGCAGGCATGCGGGATTCCCCGACAACCAGGGGTCGATGAGGACGACCGTCCCGTCCGAGGCTCGCAGCCTCACCGTTGCATGGCCGAGCCAGGTCAGTTCGACACCGTGCATGTCCGTTTGGGGCATGTCCATTTGGGCTCCTCCTCCTGGAAGCATCCGAATTCGTATCCTCGCGTCATGCACCCGCCCGTGGCGGATACGGGTCCCAGACGGCAGACGGCGAGACGGCGGCTGGCAGACGGCAGCAGGCGAAGTCCGTCCGAGAAACTCTCCCATGGCTTGGCGGGCGGGACATGAAACGGCACGTCCGTGGGATACTTCCCAGGTGAAAGACACCCCAACCCCCCCAGCCGACCCGCGGGATTTCCTCCGCATCGACGGGCTGCTCGATGACGAGGAGCGGTTGCTGCGCGACACGGTGCGGCGCTTCGTGGCGGACCGGATCCTCCCCGACGTCGGCCGCTGGTACGAGGAGGGGACCTTCCCCCGCGATCTGGCCAAGGAGATGGGCGCCCTCGGTCTCCTCGGGATGCACCTCGAGGGCTACGGGTGCGCCGGAACCAGCGCCACCGCATACGGACTGGCGTGCATCGAGCTCGAGGCGGGCGACACGGGCACCCGGAGCTTCGTGTCGGTGCAGGGGTCGCTGGCCATGTTCCCCATCTGGCGGTTCGGATCCGAGGAGCAGAAGCAGGAGTGGCTTCCCCGGATGGCCGCAGGCGAGGTGGTCGGCTGCTTCGGGCTCACCGAGCCCGACTCCGGGTCCGACCCCGGGTCGATGCGGACCAGCGCCCGGCGGCACAACGGCGACTGGGTGCTCAACGGCACCAAGATGTGGATCACAAACGGTGGCATCGCCGACGTTGCGATCGTCTGGGCCCGCACCGACGAGGGGATCCGCGGCTTCATCGTCCCCACCGACACACCCGGGTTCTCCACCAACGACATCCACGCCAAGATGAGCCTGCGCGCCTCGGTGACCTCGGAACTGGTGATGGAGGACGTCCGGCTCCCCGAGCACGCCATGCTGCCTGGGGTCGCCTCGATCCGCGGACCGCTCTCCTGTCTGAGCGAGGCCCGATTCGGCATCCTGTTCGGGGTGATGGGGTCGGCGCGCTCCTGTTACGAGGCGGCGCTCGACTACGCCTTGTCGCGCCAACAGTTCGACGTACCCATCGCCTCGTTCCAGCTCATCCAACAGAAGCTGGTCGAGATGATGGTGGCGGTGCAGCGGGGGACGCTGCTCGCCATCCACCTGGGCCGGCTCAAGGACCAGGGGATGCTGGCGCCCGAGCAGGTCAGCTTTGGCAAGTTCGACAACGTCCGCACCGCCCTCGAGGTCGCCAGGACGGCGCGGGGCGTCCTCGGCGCCAACGGGATCACCCTCGAGTACCCAGTGATCCGTCACATGACCAATCTCGAGTCGGTCTACACCTACGAGGGGACCAACGAGATTCACACCCTCATCCTGGGACAGGCGCTCACCGGGATACCCGCCTTCCGCGCCTCCGGCTGACGACCCCCCGACCGCCAGCCGGTGGGTAACGTCGCCGCGGTGGACCACGGCGGGGACCCTACGACGGAGGAGCCGGCTCGGGGACCTCGACCTGATCGACCGGGCCATCGCCGCCCTCGAGGCGCAGAGGCCCGCCTGGGGTGACGGCGTCGTGGATACTGCGGTTCGGCCACTGTTGGAGCGTCGCGCTGCCCTGACGGCGCAGGAGGGCGGGCGACGAGCACAGGCGACGGTGCTTGTTCGCCGACCTCGTCGACTCGACGGTCCTGGCGCGCACCCTTGACCCCGAGGACATGCGCCTACTCCTCGATGCCTGTTTCACCGCTTGGCGCACCGAGATCGAGGGCCGGGGTGGGGTGGTCGAGAAGTTCGTCGGAGACGCAGTAATGGCCGTTTTCGGTCTGCACCGTGCCCAGGAGGACGACCCGCACCAGGCGATTCGAGCCGCATTGTCGCTCGGGTCGCATCTCGAGCGAGCTTGGAGCGGATCTTGCCAGGCAACACGGGATCAACCTCTCTGCCCGCGTCGGGATCGACACCGGTGAAGTCGTCGTGGCCAGGGTCGACCGCCGGCCGGGACAGGACGAGGTGGTGGTGGGCGAAACGGTCAACCGCGCCAGCAGGCTGCAGGCGGCGGCGCCACCAGGGTGGGGTTGTCATCTCCGCCGATACGCACCGATTGGTGCGCGGCGCCTTCGGCTTTCGACCCACCGGGCCCCTCCGTCTCAAGGGATTCACCAACCCGGTGGATGGATACCTCGTGCTGTCCGAGACGGCCGGCCGGCTTCGAACTCGACGAAGGGCGCGGTATCGAGGGGATCGAGACGAGGACGATCGGGCGTGACCTCGAGCTGGAACGGCTCCACGATCAATTCGAAGACGCCAACGATGAGCGGGAATGGCGGTTGGTCACCATCGTCGGTGACCCCGGTGTGGGGAAGTCTCGGCTGCTGGCCGAGTTCGATCGATGGTTGGCGGAGAAGCCGGGTGCCGTGTGGTGGTTCAGGGGTCGGGCCTCACCCGCCGAGCAGAACGTCCCTCACGGACTGCTTCGCCAGCTCATGTGGACCAGGCTCCGCATCCTCGAGTCAGACACTCCCGATGCGGTGATGAGGGCCTGGGAGGAAGGGATGGCAAGCCGTTTTCGGGCCGGGTCATGACGCCAGGGAACGGGCGAACCTGATCAGTCGCTGGCTCGGATATCGACGACGGGACTGAGCAGGACCTGAGCGGCGATCCCGAGGCGAGGGCACGAACGCGCCTCGACCCAGCTTGCCGAGTACTTCGCTCGACTCGCCGCCCTGTCGCCAGTCGTAGTCCTACTCGAGGACCTGCACTGGGCGGACGAGGCCTCACTGGCTTGGTTCGATGCCGCTGTGTCCGGGGGATCGGCGCGGACCGGTGCTGGTGCTCGCCACTGCGCGACCCGTCCTGCTCGAGCGTCTGCCCAGCTGGGGAGAGGGCGAGAAGCACCACATCCGGATGACGCTCGAGCCTTTGTCACGCCGTCACACCCGCGCCCTGCTCGCCGAGGTGCTGCAACGGGTCGAGGCCATTCCCGACGCACTGCGCGACCTGGTGGTGGATGCCTCCGAGGGCAACCCGTTCTACCTCGAAGAGCTCGTGTCGTGGCTGCTCGACACCGGTGTCATCGTCAGAGAGGGTGACCGCTGGGAGGTCCGCGAGCAGCTCATGGGCCGCGTCGAGGTCCCGTCAACCTTGCGTGCCGTTCTTCAGGCTCGTCTCGATGCCCTGACAGATGACGAACGCTGTCGTCCTGGAGAGAGCATCGGTGATCGGTCGTGTGTTCTGGGAAGCTGCTGTCGAAGCGATCGGCCAGCAGAGCCTGGAGACGGCCGGTGTCGGCGAGGTTCTCAACCGGCTCCGCCATCGGGGTCTGGTCCACCGTCGCCGACAGTCGAGTTTCGCCGGAACCGGGGAGTTCGTCTTCAAACACGCCTTGTTGCGTGATGTGACCTACGACAGCCTGCTCAAGACGCACCGCTCGGACTATCACCGACGAGCGGCCAAATGGATGGAGGACGTAGCCGAGAGCACGCGGCGTGGCGACCAGTACGCCGGGCTCATCGCCCGTCACCATGAGTTGGCGGGCAGCGACGCTCCGGCTGCCAGTTGGTACCGGCGGGCCGGTGCGCACGCCGCATCGGTGTTTGCCCTGGCCGAAGCGACCAGGTTGGCAACAAATGGGCTCGAGCTGGTAACGGACGAGCGATCCGGCTCTCCGATTCGACCTCTTGGCGGTCCGTCAGCAGGTTCTCGACCGGGTGGGAGACCGCCGGCAGCAGGATGCCGACCTCGCTGCCATGGAGCTTCTCCTCCCCCAAGTCGATCCGGCGAGACACCTGGAACTGCTGATAGCCGAGGCGAACCGCGCCTATCGGGTCAGTGACTATGCGAGCCAGGAGTCATTGGCCCGGCACGCTGTCGATACCGCTCAGCGCCATGGTCTGGCGTCGGCCGAGGCGCAGCTCGCTTCTTGGCAAGGCCTTGGTGTGGGCGGGTGATTACCCCGCCGCCCACCGTGTCTTGGAGCAGGCGCTCGAGACGGCTCACCAGGAGGGTGACACCCGGGCCATTGCCGAGGGGCACCGCACCGTGGCGCACATGTCGAACAATCAGGGAGAGTTCGCTGCCGCCATCGAGCACCTCGAAGCGGCTCTCGCCACATACCGGCAGATGGACGATCGTGACGGTGAGGCCCGCACCCTGGGCACCCTCGGCACGGTGTTCTACAAGCTCGGCCGGTACAACGAGGCGCGTTCGTACCACGAAAGTGCCCTTTCCTTCTTCACCGAGTCGGGACACCAGCTCAACCGGGCGGTCACCCTCGGAAACATCGCTGAGATCGAGTTCATACAGGGCGACCTCGGAGCAGCCCGAAGGATCGCCAGCGAGGGCCTCGAGCTGTGCGACCGGCTCGGGGACCGAGAGGGCATGGGGCTGTTCCACAGCACGCTGGGCTCGGTGTATCGACGCGTGGCCATGTTGGATGAGGCGAAGAGCGAGCTGGAGGCGGCGCTGGCCATCGCAGACGAGGTGGGTCTTCATTGGCTGGCTGCCAGCACGCTGGTCGATCTGGCTCTGGTCCACCTGAGCGAGGGACCCGCCGACCTGGCTGCGAGCCAGGCAGCGGATGCGATACGCCGTGCGCTCCAAGCCGACTCGCCGATCCACACCGGCCATGCCCGGCTCGCCCTGGGACGAGCGCTTGGCGTCCTCGGGGAATTCGACCGCGCACAGGATGAGCTCAGTGAAGCCGCCGCCATCGGAGCGCAACTCGATCTCGGTTATCTGGTCGCCGAGGCAACCTCAGGACTCGCCACGGTGGCCGCTGATCGTGGCGAGGATGAGCGCGCTGCCCAACTGGTCGAACAACTCCTCACCGGACTCGACCCTTCAGATCTCGAGGGCTGTCTCGACCCGGCCGAGGTGTACCTGGCGTGTTTCCGGATACTGGCCGGGCGGGGGGACGCGCGGGTTGCGGCCGTGATCGACGCCGCGGTCGAGTACATCGAAACCGTCACCTCGAGAATGGGTGCCGGGGACGAGGACCTCGCCAGTGCCTTCCTCCGCCGCTCCAGCCACGGCCGCGCTCGAGGCGGCCCGTCTTGGACTGAGAAGCGGGCCGGCCGACGAGACCCCGATCCCGGGTGGGTAACGTCGCGGCGTGAGCCGAGGACCCGAGGGGGGGGCGGCTGCCGGTCTCGATGATCTGACTGCGATCGACGACGCCATCGCCGCCCTTGAAGCACAACGTGGGGCGCTGGGCGAGGTGGTGGTCGAGACCGCCATCGCGCCGCTGAGGGCCCGCCGTGCCGCCATTTTGGCTGGGATGGCGGGTGGTCAACGCAAACAGGTGACTGTGCTCTTCGCCGACCTCGTCGACTTCACCGCCATGTCGCGTCGACTCGACGCCGAGGACGTCCGTTCGGTGGTCAACTCCTATTTCTCCCGCTGGAGGCAGGTGATCGAGCAGAACGGCGGGGTGGTCGAGAAGTTCATCGGGGACGCGGTCATGGCCGTCTTTGGCCTCCACCAGGCGCTCGAGGACGACCCGCACCGCGCCATCAGGGCAGCGCTGGCGATGAAGACCGCACTGGGCGAGTTGAACGCCGATCTCGAGACCGAGTACGGGATCACGCTGCAGATGAGGGTCGGGATCGACACCGGCGAGGTCGTGGTGAGCATGGACCGGCCCGATCAGGAGGTGAGCGTCGTCGGGGAGACGGTGAACCTCGCCAGCCGGCTCCAGGCTGAGGCTCCCGAGGACGGGGTGCTCATCTCCGGCGACACCTACCGGCATGTACGCGGCGGCTTCTCCTTCCGCCCACTCGGGGCGCTCTCGCTCAAGGGTGTCGACCGCCCGGTCTACGGCCACGTGGTCATCAGAGAGCGGCCGCGTCGGTTCGAGCTCGATGAAGGCAGGGGCGTCGAGGGGGTGGAGACAAAGACCATCGGGCGGGACCCCGAGCTCCTCAAGCTCCAACAGACCTTCGAGGACGTCGTGGACGAGGGGGGTCCTCGGGTCGTCACCATCGTGGGGGATGCCGGGGTGGGCAAGTCGCGCCTGTTCCGCGAGTTCGATCGTTGGCTGGCCGAGATCCCCGATCCTGTTTGGTGGTTCCGCGGCAGAGCCTCGCCGCCGACGCAGAACCTCCCCCATGCGCTGCTTCGCGAGATGATGGCCGCCCGGCTCGACATCCAGGAGAGCGACGATCCAGACGCGGTCCGAGCCAAGTGGGAAGACGGAATGGCGGGCACCGTTCGGCGGAGGATCCGAGGCCCGCTCTCACATCGTCGCCCACTGGCTCGGTTTCGACGTGGGTGATAGCCCTCATCTCCGCGGTGTCCGTCACGACCCTCAGGGGTTGCACGACCGTGCCCGCACCTACCTCACCGAATACTTCGCCCACCTCGCCGGCGAATCGCCCGTCGTCGTGCTGCTCGAGGATCTCCATTGGGCGGACGAAGGCTCGCTCCGCTGGTTCGAGGAGGTTGGCGTTCGCCTCGAGAGGCGCGCCGTGCTGGTGGTGGCAACGACCCGGCCGTCGTTGTTCGAGCGCTATGCCGGTTGGGGCGAGTCCGGTGAGTTCCACGATCGGATCCCACTCGACTCGCTCTCCCGCCGCCAGAGCCGCCAACTGTTGGGCGAGATCCTCCAGAAGGCGGACCACGTCCCCGAGGCGCTGATCGAGCTCGTGGTGGATGCGACCGACGGCAACCCCTTCTATATCGAGGAACTGGTCAAGTGGATGCTCGAGGCCGGTGTCATCGAGAAGGACGACGACCGGTGGACGGTGCACGAGCAGAAGATCGATCGCACCCGGGTTCCCGCCACCCTGCGCGGTGTCCTCCAGGCCAGGCTCGACACCCTTGAGCCGGACGAGCGGCAGGCGCTTCAGCAGGCCGCGGTGATCGGCAGGGTCTTCTGGGACGAGGCGGTCGAGACCCTCGCCGGCGGCACCGGGGACGAGCCGGGTGCCGGTGGGAACGTCGCTCGATCGGCTCCGTTCACGCGAGGTGGTCTACGAGCGTCGGCAATCGACCTTCGACGACACCAGGGAATTCCTCTTCAAGCACGCCCTGCTGCGCGACGTGACCTATGACAGCGTGCTCAAGGGTCGTCGTCTCGGCTACCACGGACAGGCGGCCAAATGGCTGGAACAGGTGGCGGAGCGAAACCGCCGCACCGACCAGTACGCCGGGCTCATCGCCGGGCACCACGACCTCGCCGCCAATGCCGATGCTGCTGGGCGGTGGTACCTCCGTGCGGGGCGTCAGGCGGCATCGGTCCACGCCCTCACCGAAGCAACCAGGCTGTTGGGGCGGGGCATCGAGATCCTGCCCGACGACGAATGGGAACTTCGCTTCGACCTACTAATGGCCAGGGAGACCGTGCTCGATCGGATGGGGGACCGCGAAGCACAGCAGGGGGATCTGACCGCCATGGATGCGCTCCTCCCGCAGCTCGACCCGCTCCGCAGGACGCATCTCCTCATCTGCAAGGCAACCTGGTCGTTCAACCACAGCGACTACGCAACCCAGGTCGTATTCGCCGAGGAGGCAGTCGAGGTCGCCGCAGAGCACGGTCTCACCGAGGCGGAGGCGGAAGCCCGTCTGGCGTGGGGGAAGGGTCTCGCCTGGTCGGGCCAGCACGTCGCCGCCCGCGAGGTGCTCGACAAAGCGCTGGCCGTCGCCCGCCAGGTCGGGCGCCCCCGGCTCATAGGCGAGACCCTCCGCTACATGTCGATCGTCGCCAACAACCAGAGCGACTTCGCCCGATCGATGGACCTGCTGGGACAGGCCCTCGAGGTGAACCGGGCCAACAACGACACCGAAGGCGAGAGCATGGTGCTCGTCCAGATGGCGACCGTGCTCTACAACCAGGGCCACTACGCCCAGGCGCGGGTCCAGTTGGAACGGGCCCTCCCCATCTACATCGAGTCTGGTCACCGCTACCGCCAAGCCGTCGCCATGAGCAACATCGCTGGGATAGCGGTCATCCAGGGCGACCTCGGAGTTGCCAGGAAGCTCGTCACCGAGGGTCTCGAGATCACCCGGCTGCTTGGAGACAAGGAAGGGGTCGCCACCGCACTCACCATCCGCGGCGACATCCTCCGGCGTGCCGGCATGTACGAGTCGGCAAGGGCCGAGTTGGAGGAGTCGGTACGTGTCTCGGACGAGATCGGCTTCGACTATGTCTCCAGCGACGCCCTGCTGAGCCTGGCCCTGATCGCAGAGGCAGAGGGGAAGCCTTCCGAGGCAGCCGCTTTCACCGTCGAGGCAGCTCAACGCGGGGAGAAGGCCGACTCACCGCTCGCAGTCGCCCGCGCCCGGCTGGGTGAGGGGTTGGTGCTGCTCGGACATGGCGATCGTCGACAGGGCAGAGGAGGCGCTCACCGAAGCGCGGCAGCAGGGGAACGAGATGTCGATCGGGTACATGGTCACCGAGGCAGACGCCGCCCTCGCCGAGATCGCCCTGATCCGCGGTGACCCGGACAGGGCAGCGGAGATCGTCTCCGGCGACTCGAGATTGAACGGGTCCACCTCGAGGGGACACTCGACCCCGCCAGGGTCTACTTCGCCTGCATCAAGGTCCTCGACCGGTTCGGTCCGGCTGCGGCGGCCGCGGTGCGTGCGAGCGCCTCCGCCTACCTGGATGCAGTCTCCTCGAGCATCGCTGACGAGGACTCCGACCTGCGCGACGGATTTCTCGGGACCCGCTCCAACACGACGCTGATCCGCGCCATCGAAGAGGGAGGCGAGGAGTGAACCGCCCCGCCCTTCCTCCTCCCGCCAGGGGGGAACGCGCTCCTCGCTGCGCGCAGCAGCGGGTAGGGGGGCTGCCGAACTGCCCAACGGTGATCGCAGTCCGCGCGCTCTCACACCGTAGGGAGTGCGACCTTCCACCGCTCTCACCGACGCCTCCTGCTCCGGGCAACGCAACTCGTCCGGGGGGCAGCTAACCGGCAGCTAGCGTGACCGGGCTATGCCACCACTGGTCGAAGCGCATGACCTGACCAAGCGGTTCGGGGACTTCACCGCCGTCGATGGTGTCGAGTTCACCATCGAGGCCGGCGAGGCCTTCGGGTTCCTCGGCCCGAACGGCGCTGGAAAGACATCGACCATGCGGATGATCGGAGCAGTCTCGCCGGTGACCGAGGGGACACTCCGGGTGTTCGGGGTCGATCCGGCGGTCGAGGGCGCCTCGATCAGGGCCCGCCTCGGTGTTGTGCCCCAGGAGGACACGCTCGATACCGAGTTCACGCTCGAGGAGAACCTCTACATCTACGGCCGCTATTTCGACCTCCCCGGGAAGGTGATCCGTCGAGCGGATCGACGAGCTTGCTCTCCTTCGTCCAGCTCTCCGAGCGCCGCACCGACAAGGTGGAGCCGCTGTCCGGGGGGATGAAGCGACGGCTCACCATCGCCCGCTCGCTGATCAACCAGCCGGAGTTGGTGATCCTCGACGAGCCCACCACCGGTCTCGATCCGCAGGCTCGCCACCTGGTGTGGGACCGCCTCTACCGGCTGAAGCAGCAGGGTGCCACCCTCATCATCACCACCCACTACATGGACGAGGCGGAGCAGCTTTGCGACCGGTCTGGTGGTGATGGACAAGGCGAAGATCGTGGCCGAGGGGTCACCCCGCAGCCTGATCGAGGAGTACTGCACCCGCGAGGTGGTCGAGCTCCGGTTCCCGTCCGACACCCAGGACCGGGTGCTCGAGTCGCTCGACGGGTCTGGCCAAGCGGATCGAGGCGCTCCCCGACCGGATCCTCCTCTACACCGACGACGGCGATGCATCGGTAGCCGAGGTCCACGAGCGCGGGCTTCACCCGACGGCGACGGTGACACGGCGCAGCACGCTCGAAGACGTCTTCCTGCGGCTCACCGGGCACACGCTGGTGGATTGATGGCCACCCCGGTCCCACTGAGGATTCTCGAGCGACACGCCCGCGTCTACCGGCGCACCTGGCGCGGGAGCGTCTTCACCGCCTTCGTCAGCCCGATCCTCTACCTGCTCGCCATGGGCGTGGCATTGGGATCCGTCGTCGATGCGAGCGCCAGCGGCGGGGTCGAGGGTCTCCCCTATCTGGTCTTCCTCGCCCCCGGGCTGCTCGCCGCCTCCGCCATGCAGACCGGAGCGGGGGAGGGCTCGTACCCGGTGATGGCCGGGATCAAGTGGATCAAGAGCTACCAGGCGGCGCTGGCCACACCGGTATCGAGCGGCGACATCCTGCTTGGGACCCTGGGTTGGGCGGCCCTGAGGGTGGCGATGGTCTGCGTGGTGTTCGCCGCGGTGATGGCCGGCTTCGGTGCCGCCTCGCCGTTGGGTGCGCTGCTGTCAGTGGGGCCGGCGCTGCTCACCGGGGTGGCGATGGCAGCGCCGGTGATGGCGTTCACCGCCAGGCTGGAGAAGGAGACCGGGTTGGCCAACCTCTTCCGGTTCGTCGTGGTCCCGATGTTCCTCTTCAGCGGCACCTTCTTCCCGGTGAGCCAACTCCCCGACTGGATCGAGTGGGTCGCCTGGATCACACCGCTGTGGCATGGGGTCGACCTCGCCCGGGCGGCGGCTCTCCCCGAGGTGACCACCACCTTCTCACCATGGGTGAGCACGCTCTTTCTTGTCGCACTGACAGTTGTGGGGACCGTGCTGGCGTTGAAGACGTTCCAGCGGAGGCTGGTCGCATGACCACAACCACCACGCTCATCGCCCGGGTGGTGCCACCGAGCATCCTCGGTGCCCGCGGTGCCAGACACCTGCTCGAGCGCAACTTCCTCGTCTACCGCCGGATCTGGCTGCTCATCTTCTCCGGGTTCTTCGAACCGCTGTTCTATCTGTTCGCCATCGGCGTCGGGGTGGGGCAACTGGTGGGCGACGTCTCGGTGGGGAGCACGGTCGTCACCTACCAGCAGTTCGTGGCGCCCGCCCTGCTCGCCGCCTCCGCCATGAATGGTGCGGTGTACGAGTCGACGATGAACATCTTCTTCAAGCTGAAGTGGGAGAAGACCTACGACGCCATACTGGCCACCCCGCTCGGCCCGGGTGACATCGCCCTCGGGGAGATCGGGTGGTCGTTGCTCCGGGGCGCCATCTACGCAGCCGCATTCCTCGTCGTGATGGCGGTGTTCGGGCTGGCCACGTCATGGTGGGCGGTATTGGCGCTGCCGGCGGCGCTCCTCATCGGCTTCGCCTTCGCCGCCGCCGGGATGGCCGCCACCACCTTCATGCGCAGCTGGCAGGACTTCGACCTGGTTGCGCTGGTCACCCTGCCCCTCTTCCTCTTCTCCGCCACCTTCTACCCGCTCGACGTCTATCCGCCGATAATCCAGACATTGACCCAGCTCTCGCCGCTGTATCACGGTGTCGAGTTGATCCGGGCCCTCACCCTCGGGATCTTCGACTGGTCGATCGCCGTCCACGTACTGGTGCTGTTGGTGATGGGTCTGGTGGGGCTATCCATCGCCGCACGGCGGGTGGAGAAGCTGCTGCTCTCCTGATCGATCGCTCGCCTCTGGTGCAACGCCCGCACCGTCTCGATGGTGTCTGCCTCCTCGGCGGCGTCCTTGTCGGGGCGGTAGCCCTTGACCCGGGCGAAGCGGAGCGCCACCCCGCCCGGGTAGCGCGACGACGCCTGCACCCCGTCGAAGGCGACCTCGACGACCAGTTCGGGGCGGACCCTGACCACATACTCGCCCTGCTCTGTGGCAAGCCCGAGAAGCGTCTCGGTCTGCCAGGAGAGCATCTGGTCGGTGAGCCCCTTGAAGGTCTTGCCGAGCATGACGAAGCCCCCAGTCGGGATCCCTCGCCCCGAGGTGGAGATTGGAGAGCCACCCTTGACGGCGGCCATGACCCCACTCTGCGGCGAGGATCACCAGATCGAGGGTCAGCACCGGCTTCACCTTGACCCACGAAGCGCCGCGACGACCGGCTTCATAAGCGGCGCCAGCGCCTTGACCATCACACCCTCGTGCCCGTGCTCCAGAGCCTGGTCGAGCACCGCTTGTGCAGCCGGCAGATCCCCGGCGACAGCCCCCGGGACACGCAACTCCTCGGGCACGGCCAGGCGCAAGCGCCTCGGATCTTCGTTGGAGCGGGCAGGTCGAGCAGGTCCTCGCCGTCGAGGTGAAGGCAGTCGAAGAAGAACGGGACGAGCAGACCAACCGGCTCTCCCGTCTGCGTCCCGAACCTCGACATCGTCTCCTGGAAGGGCATCGGACGGGAGTCGGGACGGAGGACGATCGCCTCACCATCGAGCACCGCGGTGTGAGCCGGGAGCGAGCGCACCGCCTCGACCACTTCGGGCGCCCTCTCGGTCATGTCGGCCAGGCTCCGGGTGAACACACGGACCTCGTCCCCGCGAGCGGTGCACCTGTATCCGGGCACCGTCGAGCTTCCACTCCACCACTGCGGAGCCGAACCGGGGCATTGGCTCGGACAGGTCTTCGGCCGACTGGGCGAGCATCGGCTGGACCGGCCGCAGCACCTCGAGGCTGAAGGCGGAGAGCCCGGCGGCACCGTCGACCAATGCGGTCTCCGCCACTACTCCGAGGTCGCCGGTCGAGCATCAAAGCCCGCCGCACCGTCGCTGCCGGCACCGAGGCCGCCAGCGCCACCGCCTCCACCATCACCCCACCGAGGGCGCCCTGGCGAAGCTCACCAAGCAGCACGTTGCGGACAAACCGCTGCTCGTCGGGCGTGGCCCGCCCCATCAGGTCACCCAGGACCTTTGCCTTGGCGGTGCGCGGACCCGGGCCCCGATGCGGTAGCCAGCGAGTCGAGCATGGCGTCCAGATCGCCCACGGTGAGCGTCGGGGCGGCGGCAGGGGCCACGTCGCCCCGCAGCGAGGCCCACCCCACCCCCACCGAGCCCTGACGCGGCTGGCCGGTGAGAAACCCGACTGCGGGGGCGACCTCGTCGGGGCCGGCAGCCGCCAAGAGCCGCCGCCAGCAGCCTCACCTTGGCTGACCGAGCCGCGGTCTCGGCGACCTCGTTCGACGCCGCGACAAGGTCGGCGAGCAGCACGCTCAGCCCTTCGAGCCGCCGAGCACAGCCATGTCGGTGATGTTCTGCAACCGAACCTGTCCGCGGGCCACGAGCGCCCCGTCCTCGTCGCGGGCGACCGTCACCTGCCATAGCTGCTGGGTGCGCCCCCGATGGATGGGGGTGGCCACTGCCCGCAGCCGTCCCGGTGCG
Source organism: uncultured Actinomycetes bacterium (assembly GCA_963733905.1). Classification (GTDB taxonomy): domain Bacteria; phylum Actinomycetota; class Acidimicrobiia; order Spongiisociales; family DATADW01; genus DATADW01. The sequence continues at coordinate 298,037 of CAVTEU010000008.1, forward strand.
ATGCGAGCGGAGGAAGTCGGTGGCGTTGGAGACGCCGACGGCCCCGATGATCCCCTGCTCGGCCGCCCAACTGACCGCCCCGTACGAGGCGATGGTCTCGATGATCGAGCAGTAGATGCCGCCATGGACGACCCCGTACGGCTGGTGATGCCGCTCATCGACGTCGAGCATGGCCAGCACCCGATCGGGCCCGATCTCCTGGATGTCGAGCCCGATCAACTCCACGAACCCCGTGGGCGCCGGGATCTGATCGCTCACGGCATCTACCTCCTGACGTCGACGGGACGCTAGACGGGATGGCAAATCCGGCCGCAGCCCAGTCCCCGGCACCAGTTACTCTCCTCGGCGTGAGCGTTACTCGGCGGTTGTTCCCGATTCTCCTCGTCCTCGCCGCGGCGTGCAGCGGTACCCCCGCCAGCCCGTCTCCTGCTGTGACCGAGCCCCCGGCGACCCCGACCACGCAGCCACCAAGCACGACGGGAGCAACCTCTACTGGGGCCACCTCGACCGAGCCCACGGTGGCTCCCTCCACCACCGTCACGCCGTCGAGCGCGCCCACGACCACGGCGGCCGCCGGTTCCGAGGTGATCGAAGCGTCCTGCGACCAGCCACCCGACGCCTGGGTGGCGCTTTTGCGAGGCGTACGACCAGATCCTGGCGAATCATCTGGAGCCACCCGGCGACAAGGCGCTCGCCACCGCCGCCTCCGACGGAATCGACGATGTCGGCGACGATGCCGAGCCTCGTCCCGAAGACGAGGACCTCGTCTGCGCCCTGCCATCGAACGCCTTCGGGGTGATGTGCCAGGCCATGGCCGACGAGGAGGCCGGCAACGAGGATCTGGCCGAGTCTGCGCTGCGCGGCATGGTGGCCGCGTCTCGATCCCTTCAGCTCCTATCTATCGCCCGAAGCGGCAGAGCAGTCGGCGGAGGACTCCTCGGGGACGGTGGAGGGGATCGGCGCCGTGGTCCGGGCCAGGCGAGACCGAGGACAACGGCGAGATCGGCGATGTTTGTCAGCGTGCTGGGACCGGAGTGCCGGATGGTCGTCGTCTCGGTCATCGAGGACAGCCCGGCCGAAGCCGCCGGGATCCGTCCCCGGCGACATCACTGTGGCCGTGGACGGCGAGCCGGTTGCCGGCCACACGGTCGACGAGATCGTCGAGGCGGTGCGGGGCCCGGCGGGGACCGACGTCGCCCTCACCCTGGAGCGCGACGGGGAGACATACGACGTCGTGGCGACCAGGGCGGCGGTCACCGTTCCAATAGCCGAATGGGAGGTCATCGAACCCGGCGTCGGTCTGCTCCGGCTGTTCCTCTTCAGCGACAACTCACCCGAGCAGGTGCGCGATGCCCTCGAGGAGTTCGTCGCCGACGACGTGGAGACGGTGATCCTCGACCTTCAGGGCAACCCCGGGGGTTCGCTCGACGCCACCGTGCGGATCGCCAGCGAGTTCCTCCTAGGAGGCGACGTGGTCCGGACCGAGGGCCGCGATGGGTCGCTCACCTACCCGGTGCGTCCCGATGGGGAGTGGAAGGACGAGGAGCGGGGTCTGGTGGTGCTGGTCGATCGAGCTTCGGCGTCGGCCTCGGAGGTGCTGGCCGCAGTGCTCCAGGAGCGGGGCCGTGCCGTTGTCATCGGAGAGAACTCGTTTGGCAAGAACACCGTCCAGCAGCAGTTCCCGCTGGAGGACGGATCGGTGCTCCGGCTCACCATCGGCCGCTGGGTCACACCAGAAGGGCAGGACTTCGGGATCTCCGGCGTCACCCCCAACGTCGAGGTCGAGATCCCCGTCGATGCCGAGGAAGGCTTCCTCGTGGACCGGGCTCTCTCCTACATCGACTCCACCGCTTGAATCGGTCTGGAGGCTGATGAGCCGGCCGGCTCCGAGGGCTACGGTCTTCGATATGGGCCACCCCGACGACGCCGCCGGCGTGGTGCTCACCGCACTCAGCGAGGCTATCGACACCATCGCATCCGAGCCGGCGCTCGACCGGGTCCTGAGCAAGCTGGCCGAGGGAGCCCGTCGTCTCGCCCACGCCAACTACGCCGCCATCGGCATCCCCGCCCCCGAGGGGGACGCCTTCGATCAATTCGTCACCGTCGGGATGAGCGACGAGTTGATCGAGCGGCTCGGCCCGCTTCCCCGGACCCACGGGATGCTCGGAGCGATGCTGACCGAAACGCGCCCCTACCGCACCCCTGACATCACCCAGCGATCCGCGGTTCCGCGGCTGGTGGCCATCGGCCCACCCCAGGATGCGCTCCTTCCTCGGGGTCCCGATGGTGACCCAGGGGGCGGTGATCGGTGCCTTCTACCTCACCGACCGAGAGGGCGCCGACGAGTTCACCGCCGAGGACGAGGCCAGGGTCAAGTTGCTCGCCGGTCACGCCGCCATAGCCATCGAGAATGCCCGCCTGTTCGAAGCGAGCCGCGAGCTTGCTCTCTCCGAAGAGCGTTCCCGGCTGGCCAGGGAACTGCACGACGCCATGAGCCAGTCGCTCTTCAGCCTCAGCTTGTCGGCCCAGGCGGCGGCCAGCCTGGTGGAGCGCGACCCGCAGCGGGCGCTCGAGGAGATCAGCAGGGTGAAGGAACTGGCTCGGGCAACAATGGGCGAGCTGCGCTCGGTGGTGGCAGGGCTGCGCCCCGCCGACCTGGAGAGCGACGGGTTGGTGGCCGCGCTGCGCAGCCAGCTTTCGCTGCTCGAGCGGGCCCACGGGCTCGACATCACGGTGATGGTCGATGGCGAGCCCGATCTCGAGCCCGAGGAGGAGCACCACGTGTTCCGGGTGGTGCAGGAGGCGGTCACCAACGCCCTCCGCCACGCATCGGCGTCGAAGGTGGGGGTGAGCATCACCGCCAACGTCGGGTGGCCTGATCGCCGAGGTGCACGACGACGGGGTGGGATTCGATCCTGGGGCATCGGCAATCCGCAGCCGCCGGCTCGGCCTCACCTCGATGAGGGAGCGGGCCGAACGGCTCGGCGGGACGCTGTCGCTGGACTCGGCCCCGGGTGAGGGAACACGGGTGCGACTCGAGGTGAACCATGGCTGAACCACCCATCACCGTCGTCATCGCCGACGACCATCCCGTGGTGAGGCGCGGGCTGCGCACCTTCCTCGAAGCGAGCGACGGATTCGAGGTGGTGGGCGAAGCCGGCGACGGCGCCGAGGCGGTCCGGGTGACCATTGCCGCCGAGCCCGACGTACTGCTACTCGACCTCGTCATGCCAGGGGTCGACGGGGTGGAGGCCATCGGCCGGCTGCGCCGGCACGGGTCGGCAACCAGGATCCTCGTCCTCACCAGCTTCGTCGCCGAAGACCAGGTGATACCCGCCATACGGGCCGGGGCCGACGGCTACCTGCTCAAGGACGTCGACCCGCTGGAGTTGGCGGAGGCGATCCGTGCGGTCAGCCGCGGCGAATCGATGCTGGCGCCCCCTGCGGCTGCCGCGGTGATGGCCGCGGTCTCGGCTTCGTCACCGTCCGTCCACCCGGATATCGAGCGGCTCACCGCCCGGGAACGTGAAGTCCTCGCCGGGATGGGGCGTGGTCTGACCAACCGCCAACTGGCCGACGAACTCTTCGTGTCGGAGAAGACGATCAAGACCCACGTCAGCAACATCCTCATGAAACTGGGTCTCTCCGACCGGACCCAGGCGGCGCTGTTCGCGGTCCGGGTCGGGTTGGCGGATCCCAGAGCAGGGTGACTTGGCCTCGACTCGCATCTCAGGCCCTAGGTCGGAGGACCGATTCGGTCCCACCCGACGGCGGACGACACGCTCCCCGGCCGGTGGCAACATGTCCTGGTGCCCACCAAACCGATCCGCTCCGCCATCGTCACCGGGGCGAGCCGGGGGCTCGGGCTCGCCCTCGCCCGTTCGCTGGCGTCGTCGGGGTGGGCCCTCGCCATCGACGCCCGCTCCGGGATCGACGAGGCCGGAAGGCTGTTGGAGGCCGATGGTGCCGCCTCGGTCGCCGCCGTCGCCGGAGACGTGACCGACCCCGACCACGACGCCGCCCTGATAGAGGCCGCCCGGTCGCAGGGCCCACTCCACCTTCTGGTCCACAACGCCTCCACTCTGGGTGCGAGCCCGCAGCCGCGACTCTCCGAATTGGACCCGGGAGATGCTCACCGACATCCTCGAGGTGAACCTGGTGGCACCGCTCCGACTGACCCAACTCGCCCTCCCCGATCTGCGCCACAACGGTGGGGTCGTGATCTCGATCACGTCAGACGCCGCCGTCGAGGGCTACGAGGGATGGGGCGGATACGGTGCCTCCAAGGCGGCGCTCGAGCAGTTGAGCAACGTGCTCGCCGCCGAGGAGCCCGCGGTGAAGGTGTACTGGGTCGACCCGGGCGACATGCGCACCACCATGCACCAGGAGGCGTTCCCCGGGGAGGACATCAGCGACCGCCCGCTCCCCGAGACCCGTGTCCCCGGTTTCGCCCAATTGGTGGATGGCGATCTCCCATCGGGGCGCTACCGGATCGACGACCTGCTCGGAGCGGAGTGATGCTCCGCATCGCCCCCCTTCCGCTGCCCGAGCCGATCGCAGCCACCGAGCCTGCCGAAGAACGGGGATCGGGTCGCGATGACGTGCGGCTCATGGTCTCCCGAACCGGGGCCGCCCCCACCCACCATCGCTTCGCCGACTTCCCCTCGATGCTGGCGCCCGGAGATGCCCTCGTGGTCAACACGTCGGCGACACTGCCGGCAGCGCTCGAGGCGGTGACTGCGGAGGGGGAAACCATCCGGCTCCACCTCTCCACACCGATCCCGGGCGGCTTGTGGGTGGTCGAGCCGCGGCGTCCCGACGGTGTGGGGAGCGCACCGCTGATCGGCGAGTCGGTTGGTGATCGGCTGCTGCTTCCCGGTGGCGGTGAGGCGCGCCTGCTGGCCCCACACCCGGTCTGGGCGGAGCCCACCCGGCTATGGACCGCCGTGCTCGATCTCCCCGGCCCGCTCCACGAGTACCTCGACCGCCATGGCTCGCCAATCCGATACTCGCACGCCAAGGGCGCATGGCCGATCGCCGCCTACCAGACCGTCTTCGCCACCGTCCCGGGTAGTGCCGAGATGCCGAGCGCCGGCCGGCCGTTCACCCAGGACATCGTCTCCAGGCTGGTCAACCGCGGCGTGATCGTCGTCCCGCTGGTCCTCCACACCGGCGTCTCCTCGCTCGAAGCACACGAGCCTCCTCAGCCGGAGTGGTACGAGGTCCCGGCGGCAACGGCCCGCGCCGTCAACTCGGCCCGCCAGGGAGGCGGCAGAGTCGTGGCGGTCGGCACCACCGTGGTGCGGGCGTTGGAGACCGTGGCCGATGAGGCCGGCGTGGCTCACCCTGGAAGGGGATGGACCGACCATGTCGTCCACCCCGACAACGGGGTCCGCCTGGTCGAGGGTCTGCTCACCGGGTGGCACGAGGCCGGCTCATCGCACCTCGACCTGCTGGAGGCGGTGGCGGGGCGCGCAACTGGTCGAGATGAGCTATCGCGAGGCGATCGAGCACCGCTATCTCTGGCACGAGTTCGGCGACGTGCACCTCCTGCTGCCCTGAGGCGAGACGTGCTCAGGAGTTCTCGGGGAAGGGAACTCCGGTCGCCGAGTGACATCTGTAGCCGTTCACATGCACCGCCAGATACTGCTGGTGGTAGTCCTCTGCGTAGAAGAACGCCATCTCGGGCGCGATCTCCGTGGTGATCTCTTCGTGCCCCTGCCGGCGTAACTCCTCCTGGTAGATGTCGCGCGACCGCTTGGCGGCCTCGAGCTGAGCATCGCTCGAGGTGAGGATCACCGACCGGTACTGGGTGCCGACGTCGTTCCCCTGCCGCATCCCCTGCGTGGGATCGTGCATCTCCCAGAACACACGGAGCAACTGGTCGTAGCTCACCTTCGCTGGGTCGTAGACGACCAGAGCAACCTCGGTGTGACCGGTGCGCCCGGTGCACACCTCCTCGTAGGTGGGGTTGGAGGTGAACCCACCGGCGTAGCCCACGGCGGTGGTGTACACCCCCGGGGTCTTCCAGAAGAGCTCCTCCGCCCCCCAGAAGCACCCCATCCCGAACACCGCCCGCTCGAGGCCATCGGGGAACGGCGGCCGGAGCGGTGTGCCCAGGACCCTGTGCTGTTCGGGCAGCGGGAACTCCTCTGCCCGTCCCGGCAGGGCCTCTCCCTCGGGGACTAGTTCACTCTTGGTCTTGCTGAACCACATACGAGTCACCTCCAAGTAGCGGAAACCGGTGCGCCCGCCGTGCTGTTCCCGTGGGGCACCCTTATTGTGGCCCGCATGAGCGCCAAGGTGAGATATGCGTTGGACTAGGGGCACCCGAAGCGGCCGGGTCCAGGATCGCCGAAGCGCCGGCGGGTCTTCACCGTTCCCGGGCGGTGGCGGCGGTCTGGGTGGGCTCGGTGGTCTTGGTGGTTTGGCCACGACTGGGGATCCCGGGGATCCTGATCCTCGTCGTGCTCGGCGTCTGCTTCGGAGGGGACATCTTCGGAGGAGGCGGTCAGTTTCAGGTGCCGATCGACGTCGAGGCGCCGACCGGGACCGAGGGTCTGGACGACGCACGCGACCCCGACGAGGAGCTGTTCGAGTTCATGGAGTTCCTCGAGGCCGACATCCAGGAGCTGTGGGCGGGGGTGTTCGAGCAGGCAGGGGAGGAGTACCCGGCTGCATCGATGGTGATCTTCACCGACCAGACCCAATCGGGCTGCGGGGGCGCCACCTCTGCGGTCGGGCCGCACTACTGCCCACCCGACCAGACCGTCTACCTCGACCTCGACTTCTTCCGCGAGCTCCGGTCCAGGTTCGGAGCGTCGGGTGACTTCGCCCAGGCCTATGTCGTTGCCCACGAGTTCGGCCACCATGTGCAGAACGTCACCGGGATCATGGACCAGGTCCAGTCGCAAGGTGCCAGCAACGAGTTGTCCGTCAAGCTGGAACTGCAGGCCGATTGCCTGGCCGGGGTGTGGGCGCAGAGTGTGCAGGAAGACTTGCAACAGGGCGACCTCGAGGAGGCGCTGGCGGCCGCCGCCGCCGTGGGGGACGACCGCATCCAGGAGATGTCGGGGCAGATGATCAACCCGGAGCGATGGACCCACGGGTCGGCGGAGCAGCGCGCCACCTGGTTCCGGCAGGGTTTCGACAGCGGAAACCCCAACAGCTGCGACACCTTCTCGTCCTAGCCGCGGTCAGACCTCCACACCGACCCAGGCGAGGTCGTGGTCGCTCCCGTCGCCGAGCAGGCTGAACCTCCTCCGATCGATGACGGAGCGGGTCTGCCGGGCGCCGAGCGAAGGGCTCAGCCAGATCTGGTCGAACAACTCGTGCCGGGGTGGCTGACCGGGAGGGCGGAAGCGGTGGGTCCAGCGGACCGAGGCCGGCTCCTCCCCGGACAGCTCTGGCTTGCCGCCCGGGGTCTCCTCGGGGTCGGCGAGACCATCCACCAACCCGAGCGGACCGGCGACGAGCGGGGCGAGGAACTCGGAATCGGTGGGATCGTTGAAGTCGCCGCAGACCACGAACCTGGAGTTGGGCCTGGTCTGGGAGGTGACGATCCGATCGATCGTCTCCGCCTCACGGCGGCGTCGCTCGTTGTCCCGGACTTCCTGGACAGGTCGATCCTCCGGATCGACGGTGAAGGGGATGAAGTGGCTCTTGAGGTGACCCACGAACAGCGTGAGCAGCCTCCGCCCTCTCCGGGTGCTGAGGACCTCGACCTGCAGGCAATCGCGCCCGAAGGCGGGCGTGGCCGGGTCGAGGGGGTGGACGGCGTGCCGCCACGATGTCACCGCACCGAGCGGATACCGGGAGAGCATCCCGACATCGATGAAGCGGGCATCGTTCCCGTCCACCAGCGTCACATGGCGGAAGTGCCCATCGAGATCGTCGGCGTTGAACCTCTGCAGCGTCTCCAGGTTCTCCGCCTCCTGGACGGCGAGGACGTCGATCTCTGAGCGCAGGATCCGCTCCGCCAGCAGGCGGCGCGATTCGACCGGCTTGGGGAGCACCAACCTCCCGTCCGGGCTCAGCCGCAAGCGGTAGCTCTCCGGGTCGGTGAAGACGTAGTTCGCCTCAACCTCGTCAAATCCCTGGTCGATGGCGGTGAGCGCGCCGGAGAAGTTCCAACGGCCGAACAGGTTGTTCAGGTTGAAGGTCCCGACCCGGAGCTCCACGGCCACCCCCTTGGGGCGACCCTACCCGTGCGTCCTTGGTCGATCAGCCCGAGGCAGTCGTCTCGGTCATCTCCATGGTGGTCTCGGTCATCTCCATGGTGGTCTCGGTCATCTCCATGGTGGTCTCGGTCATCTCTTCGACCGTGGTTTCGGTCGCCCCGCCCTGGTCACCATCACCGCCGCCACATGCGGCCAGGACAAGTGCCAGCAGCGCGATCGGCATCAGCCGTCGTATCAGGTATCGCAGCATCAGTCGCTCCTTGGTCGTCGTGCAGTCCGGTACCACGACGCAACCTCCTGGCTCCGAATGTGAACGGCTGCCGCTACCCCCCGCTGACGTTTCGAGAAACTCAGGCGGTGGTGACGAGGTCGGCTCCAAAGCCGGCGAGGAGGAGCACGAACGTGATCCACCCGACCAGCAGGACCACCCCGATGACGACCCGGGCGTTGCTCACAGCTCGAACCCCACCGTGGTGAAGAACCACAACGCACTGGTCAGCCAGACGACGGTCAGCCCGGTGAACAACAGACCACCGATGGTGGGGAGGGCCCATCCCGGGAGGCGGTGCGAGCGCACCGTCAGCATCTTGGCGGCGAAGGCACCAAACACGAAGCAACCGGCGAGCGAGTGGATGAGGGTGCGCGGTTCGGAGGGGTTGAAACCAAGGGCCCACAGGCAGTGGTAGGCGACGGGTATGGCAAGCAGAAAGGCCAGCGTCCCCGAGGTCCGGTGGGCGATGCCGAGCCAGGGCGGACCGCTGCCCTTGCCCAGCTTCCCGTAGAGCTTGAGCGCCCCCACCACCTGAGCGGCGGCGAGTACGGCAACCGCGGTGGCCAGCCACACCTTGAGCGTGATGGTCCGGGTGAAGAACAGGGTCACCAGCGACCGGCCGGTGGGGTCGTGGACCGACCCGTAGACGCCGAGGGACAGCGCAACGAGCGCCCCGATAGCGAGAATCAACGCGAACCGACCTGTGCCGGATCGCCGCTCCGCTTCAACTGTCATCGCGGTCCTCCTCGCCGTCCAAGGCTACGCGCCCGGCGGCGAGATGTAGCGTGCGGGCGCTGTGCCCAGCAACCAGGACGTCGTCCGAATTCTGCGCGAGCTGGTGCTCCTCACTCAGTTGGAGGAGGGGGCGGCCCAGTCCTTCCGGATCCGCGCCTATGAGTCCGGGCGTCCAGGCGGTGGCAGACCTGGCCCGCCCGGTGGAGACGATGACCGACGCCGAACTCACCGCGGTGCCCGGCATCGGCAAGGGGATAGCCGCCCGGATCAGGGAGTACCTCGACACCGGGAGCATCGCAAAGGTGGTCGAGCTGCGCGTCCAGTTCCCGCCGCCCATGGTCGAGCTGACCCGCATCCCCGGGATGGGGCCGAAGACGATCCGCCTGCTCCACACCCACCTCGGCGTCGACAGCCTGGAGAGCCTGCAAGCCGCGCTCGATGCCGGGAAGATCCGCGACGTCCCCGGGCTGGGCGCCAAGACCGAGGACAACCTCCGCCGTGCCATCGGGCGGCTCGGACTCCACGGCAAGGAGCGGAGGACCCCGATCGCCGAAGCCATGCCGATCGCCGTCGAGGTGGCCGCCGCTCTCTCCGGCCTCCCCGGCGTCGCGGCGGCGGTGCCCTGCGGGAGCATCCGCCGGCTGGCGGAGACCATCGGTGACGCCGATGTCGTCGTGGCCACCACGGACCCCGAGCCGGTGATGGAGCGTTTCGTGTCGATGGGACTGGTCACGGAGGTGCTCGCCAGGGGCGAGACCAAGACATCCATCCTCTCCACCACCGGGCTCCAGGTGGACCTGCGCGTCGTACGCCCCGAGCAACTCGGCGCCGCATTGATCTACTTCACCGGCTCGAAGGCGCACAACATCGATCTGCGGCAGCGCGCCATCGACCGAGAGCTGATCCTCAACGAGTACTCGCTGGCCGTGGTGGAGACTGAGGAAGTGGTGGCGTCGGCAACGGAGGAAGACGTTTACGCCGCCCTCGACCTCCCCTGGATACCTCCGCCGATGCGCGAGCACTCCGGTGAGGTGTCCGCCGCGGCTCGGTCTGAACTGCCCGACTTCGTCCAGCTGAGCGACATCAAGGGCGACCTCCACGACCACACCCACCTCTCCGGTGACGGGCGCGCCTCGCTCGAGGTGATGGTCGAGGCGGCGGCAGCGCGAGGGCTCCGCTACCTGGCGATCACCGACCACGGTGAGGATCTCCCCATCAACGGGGCAACCAGGGAGCAACTGCTGGCGCAGCGCCAACGGATTCGGCGAGCTACAGCAGGAGTACCCCGACCTGCGCCTCCTCCACGGGTGCGAGCTCAACATCGGACCCGATGGCGGGCTCGACTACGACACCGACTTCCTTCTCGGTTTCGATTGGTGTGTCGCCAGCGTCCACTCCCACTTCGACCTGCCGGTGGCGCGACAGACGGCACGGGTGACCGCGGCGCTGCGACACCCCGCGGTGAACGTCATCGGCCATCTGACCGGGAGGATGATCGGCCACCGTCCCGGAATCGAACTCGACCTCGACGAGGTGTTCTCCGTCGCCGCCGAGACCGGGACCGGGCTCGAGATCAACGGCGCGCTGGAGCGACTCGACGTGCCGGCACCCGCCCTGCGGCTGGCCGGCGGACGCGGGGTGGTGTTCGTGATATCGACCGACTCCCACCACCCCGACGACATGCGCCGGATGGAGTGGGGCGTTCTCAACGCTCAGCGTGGATGGGTGGAGAAGGACTCGATCGCCAACACCTGGGACACGGAGAGGTTCCTGGAGTGGGCCGGTGCCAAACGTGCCCGGTGGCGAGGGTAGGACGGTGGGCAGGCGGCTACGGCGTCCCTGAAGGTAGGGCGTTGGAGGGAGAGTGAGCGACGTTGCGAGAACAGTCACCCCCTACGCTCACTAAGCTCCGCCTCAGCTACCGCGAGCGAAGCGAGCCTCTACCGCGCTACCGCCTTGCGGTACTGGCGGATCGAGAGCGGGACGAACACGACCAGAAACACCACGATCCAGATGAGCGACATGAGGATCGGGTTCTGCATGGGCCACACATCGGGTGGCGGGAAGGCCGGGTCGGTGTTGCCGAACAACTCCCGCGCCGCCAGCGTGACCGCAGACACCGGGTTCCACTCGGCGAACGTCTTCAACGGAGCAGGGAGATTCTCGATGGGGACAAAGGCGTTGGAGATGAAGGTCAAGGGGAAGATGGCGATGAAGGTGGCGTTGTTGAACACCTCGGGGCTCCGCACCGACAGCCCGAGCGCCGCCATCGCCCAGGAGAGGGCGTAGGCAAAGAGCAGCAGCAGCCCGAACCCGGCCAGGGCCGAGGGGATCCCGTTGTATATCCGCCAGCCCACGATCAGCGCTGTCAGCGCCATGACCACCAGCACCAGGACGTTGTTGACCACGTCGCTGGTGGTCCTCCCCACCAGCACGGCGGACCGGGCCATGGGCAACGAGCGAAAGCGGTCGATGATCCCCTTCTGGATGTCGGTTGCCAGTCCCGAACCGGTGATGGTGGCGCCGAACACCACGGTCTGAGCGAAGATCCCTGCCATGAGGAACTCCTTGTAGGAGACCCCTGGCACTTCGATGGAGCCGCCAAAGACGTAGGCAAACAGCAGCACGAACATGATCGGGGAGAGAGTCGAGAAGATCAGCAGGTCGGGAACCCGCTTGATCTTGATCAGGTTGCGCTTGGCCATCACCGCCCCGTCGGCCAGCGCACGCGCCATGGTGGTCATCGCGACCCCCTTCCGGCCTCGGCCAGTTCCGGCTCGGCGTCATCTTCCTCATCGGCCTCTTCGGCGGCATGCCCGGTGAGCGAGAGGAACACGTCATCGAGCGTGGGCCGCCTCAGCCCTATGTCGAGAACGCCGATGGATGCACCATCGAGGAGCCTCAGTGCCTCCATGAGCACCTCGGCGCCGCCCCTGATCGGAAGCGTGATCTCGCGGGTATGGGCTTCTACGACAGCTTCGCCCATCGCCAGAGGAGACAGCAGCTCCACAACGGTTGGTATCGATGAAGCCTCGGCCAGGGTGAGCTGAAGCCGCTCGCCACCCACCTGATCCTTGAGCTGGTCGGCGGTGCCCTCGGCGATCACCTTGCCGTGGTCAATGACCGCGATCTTGTCGGCGAGCCGATCGGCCTCTTCGAGATACTGGGTGGTGAGCAGCACCGTGGCGCCCTCGGCGACCAACTCGCTGATCAGGTCCCACATGGCGAACCGGCTTCTGGGGTCGAGCCCGGTGGTGGGCTCGTCGAGGAAGAGCACGCCCGGCTTGGCGATCAGGGCCCCGGCGAGGTCGAGCCGGCGGCGCATGCCTCCCGAGTACCCCTTGACCGTCCGATCGCCGGCATCGGCCAGGTCGAAACGTTCCAGCAACTCCCTGGCCCGGGATCGGCTCCGTTCCCGGCCCAGGTGGTAGAGACGGCCCACCATGTCGAGGTTCTCGAATCCTGTCAGGTCCTCGTCGACCGCGGCGTACTGGCCGGAGACTCCGATCAGTTCGCGGAGCCGGGCGGCCTGGGTGATCGACGTCGAGTCCGAGCACCTCTGCACGGCCCTCCTCGGGCTTGAGAAGGGTGGTGAAGATCCGGATCGCGGTGGTCTTGCCGGCGCCGTTGGGGCCGAGCAGCCCGAGCACCGTGGCCTCGGGTACGTCCAGGTCGAGCCCGTCGAGCGCTACGACGGTGCCGTACCGCTTGACCAAGCCCTGCGCTGTGATGGCGTGTTCCAAGTGATTTCTCCCCTAGTGACGCCCGGCACCATAGAGCGGCGCCGGGGCTATCCAGACATCGATAGATCTAACTCGCATATGCGGACAGTTACGGTCCGCTTAGGTCACGCGTCGGCTTCCTTTCTCGATGTCTCCCGTAGTTGACGGGCGAGAGGGGCCAGACTCATCGGTCTCGAATCGAGGTCAGAACCGGCTCAATCGCAAGTAGCGGAGCCTTCAGTCCCCTTCGAGATCCTCCAACGGCTGCCATACGTTGGCTCGCTCCAGCAGGTACACGCAGACGTCGCGTCCCCGATCGAGCACATCGCAGAGTTGCTCGCGCCCCATGAACACGTCGACGAGCGAGACCTGGACGCGACCCACGATGGAGACGCGGCGCTCAGGGCCGGCGGTAAGAGCCCCATACGAGTCGGTCGCGGCGATCTCCAGCGGGAGGTCGGGCCCGGCGACCCCGGCGAGCTCGGTGGCGAGGACGAGCAGGTCGGGGGGATCGGCTAGCGGAGGGAGCGACCAGTTGAAGAAGAGCGGGAGCCGGTAGACGTCCTCTGGCTCGGGGAATTCCTCTGCCTCGGCGAATTCCCGCTCGATCTCACCCACCCGGTCCTCGAAGGCGAGCAGCACGCGTGGGTCGACCTCCAAGCGTGAGATGCAGGTCGAGCGGTCCGCCGCAGGCCTCCTCGGGATGGACGTCGACTTCGAAAGCCTGGCGGAGCGAGTAGGTCTCGATGAACTGGCGCTCGTCGTGCACGTGGAACCCGTGGTCAACGGCGTGATCCTTGAGTTCGGCGATGAAACCGGATATGTCGACGGCAGCCATTTGTCTGGGCCCACCTCCTTGGCGGATCGGCCATCGACCTCAGCCTAGGGTGGCGAGATGGCTCGCTCCTTCGGCCCCGAGTTGTTCCGGTTCCTGCGTGACCTCGAGGAGAACAACAACCGGGAGTGGTTCAACCAGAACAAGGAGCCGCTACGAGGAGCACGTGCGCGAACCGGCACTCCAGTTCGTCGCCGACGTCGCCCCCGGGCTGCGCAAGCTGAGCAAGCGGCTGGTTGCCGACCCGAGACCGGTCGGCGGATCGATGTTCCGCATCCACCGCGACACCCGGTTCTCCAAGGACAAGACCCCGTACAAGACCCATGTCGGGATCCACTTCTTCCACGAATCGCGGAGCGAGGGCGCCCCGGTCATCTACCTCCATCTCGAACCCGGCGAGTGCTTCTCGATTGCGGGAATCCACGCCCCGCCCACGGCGCAGGCGCGTCAAGTGAGAGCGGCGATCGCCGGTGATCCCGCCGGGCTGGAAGCGGGTCAGCCGGGGAGGACGGGTGCCCGACCGCTTCTCGATCGGTGAGCACGGCAGGCTGCAGCGGGTGCCGCCCGAGTACAAGGACAGCCCTGTGGCCGACGACCTGCGGCTCAAGGAGTTCATGCTCTCGACGAGGCTCACCCAGAAGGAGGTCACAGCCGACGGTTTCGTCGACTGGTACCTCCGACCTGATGCGTCCCGCGCTCCCCTTCCTGCGGTTCGTGGGGAAGGCGGTCGGCGCCGAGGTGTGACTAGGCCCTGATCTCCTGTCGCATGAAGCTCACATAGGCGACGGCGAAGCTCACCACGGTCAGCGCCACCAGCCCGACCACCTGTGGCCAGACGATGAGCAGGCTCTGACCGAGCGGCAGGCTCGACGGAAGCGCCTGGTCGACCTGCTCCAGGGTGACGACCCCGACGGCGCGCTGTGCCGGGTTGAGCAGCACCTGCGTCGCCTCCTGGAACAGGGTGATCGGCGAGAGGCGCGACAGGGCGAGGTTGGTCTGGAGGTTGGCCAGTTGCTCGGCCGGGGACGGACCGGTGGGCGAGATCACCCCGGCGATGACACTGGCGAGGAGGGCTCCGAACAGCGCCAGCACCAGCCAGACGGCAATGGCGACCAGCGCCGATGTTGCCGCCCGCCGGGACAAGCACCGAGCAGACCATGGCAAAGGCGAGCCACAGACCGACGTAGATGACCGTGACCACCAGCCAAACCGCGAGCCGAGCCACCTCAGAGAACGTGGGGACGAGCCCGAGCCGGAATATCCCGATACCCGAGACCAGAAGCACCACGCGCGGTGAGCATGATGGCGATCACGGTGAGCCCGGCGACGAACTTGCCGTTGATCACGTCGTCGCGGTGGATCGGCTGTGACACCAGTCTGGGAAGCGTCCCCTGCGACCGCTCGCTGTTCACCGCATCGAACCCGAACCCGATCCCGAGCAGAGGGGCCAGGAACCCGACGAAGAAGTAGAACGGGAATGGGATGGGGTCGGCGTTCTGGGTGAAGAGCAGCAGGAAGAGGTCAGCGGTGCCCGTGGCATCCGGAGCCACATCGCGGATGGCGTTGGCCACCGAATAGACCGAAGCGACCGCGGCAAGCCCGAGCACCACCAGGAGGACGACGAACCGGGCCGAGAGCACATGGTCGGCCAGTTCCTTGCGGGCCACGACCTTCCAGCCATGCCTGAGATCGCGCTCTGGGGGCGCTGAGAGTCTCAGCGGCCGCTCGTCATCGGCCACCTCCTCCCCGTGGTACACCCTGCGGTACACCTCGTCGAGGTCGGGCTCGACCGGCTCCACCCGCCTCACCGGGATACCGGCGCCGACCAGCGTCGCCACCACCTTGGGCGTCACATCGAGTGGGCCCCTCAGCCTCCAATGGCCGGCACGGACCTGTCTCGACATCGGCCAAACCGGGCACCGATGAGAGTGCCTCGGTCACCCTGGTTGGGTCGGCATCGGTCTCCAACTCGACCCACCCCGCCCCACCGGCAGCGCGCCGAGCCAGTTCCGATACGGGGCCCTGGGCGACCAGCCGACCCTCGACGAAGATCCCCACCCGATCGCACACCGACTGGACCTGGTGGAGGAGGTGGCTGGAGAGCAGCAGGGTCACTCCCCGCTCGTCGGCCAGCCGTCTGATGAGCGCCAGGATCTCGGCGACGCCCTCCGGGTCGATGGAGACAGTCGGCTCGTCGAGAATCAGAATCTTGGGATCCTTGACCAGCGCGTCGGCGATCCCGAGCCTCTGTCGCATACCCCGCGAATAAGTGCCGACCGGCCGGTCGGCGGCATCGGCCAGCCCCACCTCGGTGAGCAGCGCCTCAATCCGGTTCTCGCCCTCGTCTTTCTCCAGTCCGTTGAGCCGCGCCGTGTACCTGAGGTTCTCCCTGCCGGTCATCCCCTCGTAGAAGCCGACAGCGTCGGGCAGGTACCCCACTACCTGCTTCACCTCTATCGGCTGCCTGGCGGGGTCGAACCCGACGACGGTCGCCGTCCCCGACGTCGGCTCGCTCAGCCCAAGGCACATGAGGATCGTGGTCGTCTTGCCCGCACCGTTCGGTCCGAGCAACCCGAACACCTCACCCTCCTTGACCTTGAGGTCGAGATGGTCGACCACAACCCGGTCTCCGTACTTCTTGGTCAGGCCCTTGGTGACGATGGCCGCGGCCACCGGCTACCTCCGGCCGTAGCGGCGGAACACCCAGGCGAGACCGGCAAAGGCGAGGACGATCACCGCCACACCGACCAGCCCCCACAGGGGCGAGGTGTTGACGGTCATCCTCAACTCGAGCTCGTCGGTGGCGTCGGTCTCCGGCGCAGACGCACTGACCGTGAGCCGGTAGTCGCCCGCCAGGGCCTCACCCGATGGAGTGATGGTCGCCGTGACCTGCGCCG
Organism: uncultured Actinomycetes bacterium; assembly: GCA_963733905.1. Lineage (GTDB taxonomy): Bacteria > Actinomycetota > Acidimicrobiia > Spongiisociales > DATADW01 > DATADW01. Next base: position 314,677 of record CAVTEU010000008.1, read on the forward strand.
ACTCCCCGGGGAGGATCTCGGTGACCCCGAGCTCGGAGAAAGTCACGTCCCACCCCGTCGGCACCGTCCCGGTGGTGAGCTCAACCCCGAGCAGCGGTGACGTCCCTTCGTTGACCACGAGCAGCGCCACCTCGCTCGCCTGCCCTGCGGTTCCCTCGGCGTTGAGCACCTCGTCCGGCGTGGTGAGGGTGAGGGCGTAGCTGCCGGTGATGGTCACCGCCAATTCGGTCTCCACCTGCTGACCGCCACCAACCGCCTGGACCAGGATGGGGTAGGTATCAGCCGGTGCCGCCGGGTTGGGGCGCACCTCGACCGTCAGCCCTGCGCTCTCGCCGGGCGGGACGGCCAGGGTTGCCGCCTGCGTATCCGTTGTCGGCCGTGCCTCGACGAACCACCCCTCGGGCCCAGCCGCCTGCAATTGGAACTGCAGCTCACGCGGCGTGTCGTTGCTCAGTTCGAGGTCGAAGTTGAAGGTGGTGTCGGCGCTGTCGCGCAGCTCCGGAGAGTCGGTAGTCAGTTCGACCGAGCCGCCGGCGGCGGCCGTCAGCTGCAATGCGATGGGCAGTTCGGCGTTGCCGCTATCGGCACGGGCGGCAACGACGAGCTCGTATTCACCCTCCTCCGCATCCTCGGGGACCTCGACCTCGAGGTCGATCACCGGGGGCACTTCCTCGACGACCACCTGTGAGACCTCGAACCCGCCTCCACGGAGCGAGCCGGTCCACCCCTCGGGGAGCCCCTCGAGGGAGAGGGCGACCCGGTCGCCGATCGGGCCGTTGACTGTGATGCTGAAAGTGGCGCTGCTCCCGGGCTCCACAGCTACGCCGGCGAACGGCGTGGTGATCTGCACCCTGTCGGGACGGGGAGTGGTGGTCTCGGTCTCCTGAGCCAGCGCCGGTGCGGCGCCCGCGAGGAGAACCAACCCTGTCATCGGGATCAGCAGCCGAGTGACGCGCCATCGACGGGCACTCCGCATGTTTCTCCGCCTCCTGTTTGTGGTCGTGGTCAAGGCTGCAAGAGCCAGTTCAGGTTCGTGCCGCCCCCGAGGGGGCGGCAGCGAAACCGTGAATCTAGAGGGTCACTCGCATTGACGCCTCATCCGTTGGTTTCGACTGGACGCTCGCCGAGCGTCACAGTCACCGTCTGCTCCTCGCCATCGCGCACCACGGTGACCTCCACCGTGTCTCCGGCATGACGGCTCCGCACCTGCCCGGCGAGGTCCTCGATGCCCTCGATGGCGCTTCCGTCGATGGCCACGACCAGGTCTCCGGCCTCGATCCCGGCGGCTTCTGCAGCCGACCCTGGTTCGACCGACTCGATGAGCGCTCCACCGCGGCCCTCGAGCGTGTCCTGTCCGCTCACACCGAGGAATCCGGACTCGATTGTCTTCGCCGGAAACGAGACGCTCCGCCACCTGCATCGCCCGGGTCACCGGGATGGCGAAACCAACACCCTCGTTCCCACCGGAGCGGCTGAAGATGATGTCGTTGATCCCGATCACCCGACCCTGGCGGTCGGCAAGCGCCCCACCCGAGTTGCCCGGGTTGATGGCGGCGTCGGTCTGGATCATCGGCTGGGTGTCGCCCGCCGGCGAGGTCACGGCGCGGTCCACCGCGCTGAGGTACCCGACGGTGACGGTGCCCTCGAGCCCGAACGGGCTGCCGATGGCGATGGCCAGCTGGCCGACCCGCAACTCCTCGTCCACGGCCAGTTCGGCGGCCTGTATGTCCACGTCGCCGGGCTCGAAGCCGACCACGGCGACATCGGAGGCTGTGTCGGCGCCGACTACCTCGCCCTCGAGCCGGGTGCCGTCGGAGAGCCGCACGGTCACCTGCTCGGCGTTCTCCACCACGTGCGCCGCGGTGAGGATGAGTCCGCTCTCGTCGTAGATGACACCGGAGCCGAGCCCAAAGGCCGACTCGAATTGCACCACGGAAGGATTGAGCAGCTCAGCCACCTCGGCAGCCGGCTCATCCGACGGTGGAAGCGTGTCCGCCACCTCGTCCGCCGCCGTGGCCTCGTCCGAGGCGACCGTCGTCGTCGGTGCCTGCGACCAGCAGGCCGTCGTCCATGGCCAACCCGGCGAATACGCCGCCAACGAGCAGGGCGATGGCAATCGCGATGATGCCAACCGCCCGCCACCACCCGCCTCGCCGGTTGGGGAGGGGATCACGGCTCGGCGGGGGTGGCGCTGGCGGCTCTGGAAGCGTCATCGTCGGCGCCTGGCTCGACGTGGCGGCTTCCGGGGTGGTCGTGGGCTGATCGGTCATCGATGACTCCTGGCTGGAATTCCTACGCGCAAGGTACGTCCAGGCCGCTAAAGGGGACGTAAAGAGAGCGCAGACGGAAGACGGCAGCTCCCCCACCCGTGCAGAGAGGGGGGTCAGGGGAGGGTGATCGCCGGTCGGCTCGCCCCACGTCCGCCCCGCTCCGCTCACCGGGGGAGCGCCGACAGCACTCCGGCCGTACTGCCGCCGCACGTCCCTTTGCTGACTAGAAACGTCGGGTGGCTCTCGGCAGGGCTATTGCCTATCTCTCCGGGGCGCGCCTCGTCATCAACACCGCGGTGCGGTTTGTCTATCCATTCCTGCCTGCGATCGCCCGTGGCCTCGGGATCGACCTGACCCAAGCGGGGCTCCTGTTGTCGGCAAGGTGGGTGAGCGGTCTGGCCACACCGGCCTTGGTCCGCGCCAGTGGAGGCGGCAACCGGCGTCTAGTTGTGATCGGGCTTTCGCTGTTCACCCTGGGGATGACCGTCACCGCTGCCAGCGGGGTCTTTCCGGGAGCACTGGTCGGGTTTGCCGCGGTGGGGCTGGCCAGCTCCCACATTCAACCTCGCCGCCCAGTCGTATGTGTCCGATCGGGTTCCCTACCACCGCCGGGCGCGGGCGCTGTCGGTGATGGAGATCACCTGGTCGCTCGCCTTGTTGCTGGGGGCACCGGCCGCCGGATGGCTGATCGGCCGCCTCGGCTGGCAGGCACCGTTCTGGGTGCTGGCGGGTGCAGGTGCGGCTGCGGTGATGACTGTCTGGTGGGCGCTGGACAAGGACACGCCGGCACCGCTGGGCGCCGCAAGCTCGCTCAGGCTCGACCGGAGGGCCATGACCGTGGTCGCGGTAATGGCACTGTTCCTGACCGGGGGCGAGGTGACATTCGTCGTCTACGGGGCCTGGCTCGAGGACCGGTTCGGGCTCGGGTTGCTTGCGCTCGGCGCAGTGTCATCGGTGGTCGCCATCTCCGAACTGACCGGGGAGTCGGCCACCTTCGCTTTCACCGACCGCCTAGGGAAGCGGCGTTCCATCGGGTTGGGGCTGGCGGTGGCGATCGTCGGGTACCTGACCCTGGCCGCGGTGGAGGGCACGCTCGTTTTCGGGGTCGGCGTGCTGGCGGTTGCGCTGCTCGGATTCGAGTTCAGCATCGTCTCCTGGATCCCGTTGGCGACCGAGGTCAGGCCCATGGCAAGGCCCCGGTTCCTGGCGGTTGCCACCATGGTGGGCGCCTTGGCCAGGGCCGGTGGGACGGCGCTCGGCCCGGCGCTCTACACCCGGTTCGGGTTGCCGGGCAACGCCATTGCCAGCGCCGTGCTCAACGCCGCCGCTCTGGGACTACTCGTCTTCGGCTTGCGTGACCGGCGCCCATCGGTCGATGACCAACTGGGCGCCTGACGAGACTTCCGATGACGCCTCCGGACCGCACTCGACGCCGCGATCGCTGGCGACGCCGACGGCTACCGACTGGCGTCTATCGACCACCCTCGGGGCGGCCTCCCGGCCATCCGGCCGGTCGACTGCAACGAACCACTACATGATCAGGAGGCAGCACGGCCCGCGGTCTTGTCTTGGATGCGCCATGGAGCAGAGGTTTAGGCTCACATTGGTGGCAGACGATGACTGAGGCCGAGGGACCCTCGCCGACTCTCACCCGATTGCTGGAGCGTGCCGGTACCGGGGACCGAGCCGCCTTCGCCGAGTTGTACGACGCGGTGGTGACACGGGTGTTCGGATTGGCCCGCAGGGTGGTGCGTGACCCTGCACAAGCTGAGGAGGTGGCCCAGGAGGTCATGGTCGACGTGTGGCGCCATGCCCCCCGCTTCGACCCGACGCTCGGGTCGGCGCTGTCCTGGATACTGGCGATCACCCATCGGCGTGCGGTCGACCGGGTCCGTTCCGAGGAGGCGTCCCGCCGGCGAGCCCAGCAGGTGGCCGTCCTCGAGCAGACGGTGGCACACGACCCCGCCGGCGAGGCGGCCGAGACCGCCGATCAGGTCGGTCGGGTGCGGGCGGCGCTGGGCACGCTCACCGATCTGCAACGGCAGGCCATCGAATTGGCCTACTTCGACGGGCTCACATACCGCGAGGTGGCCGAGGCCCTTGATACCCCACTGGGCACGGTAAAGACGAGGATCCGGGACGGGTTGCTCCGACTCCGGCCCGTGCTCGAGGACCTTTCATGAACGACCTGCACGACCTCGCCGCCGCCTACGCCCTCGACGCCCTCGACCCCGGCGAGCGGGCCGAGTACGAGGTGCATCTGGCCGGCTGCGACCAATGCCGCCAGGAGGTCGCCGCGCTGCGCGAGACCGCGGCGCAACTCGCCGAGGCAGTGGTCGAGGAGCCGTCGCCGGGATCTGCGCGACCGGGTACTCGCCCAGGTGGCCACCACTCCGCAGGTCTCGATCCGCCCGACGCCACTCCGGCCGGCGACACCAGGACCCGCTCCCGAAACGGCCGCGCCGCCGCCTGCGGCGGCACCGCCCTCGCGGGCGCTCACCGTTTGGCTGGCGGCGGCGGTGGTGGCGCTGGTGCTCGGCGCCGCAGGCCTCGGCTTCCTCGCCGTGCGCCTCGATCAGCGGCTCGACGACGTGAGCACCAGGCTGGCCGCCACCGAAGCCCAGTTGGAGGAGACCGAGGGCCAGCTCGCCTCGACCGAGGCGAGGCTGGCCGAGGCCGAGTCTGAGCTCGTCAGCGCAAGCGAGCTGCGCACCGTGCTCGCCTCGAACGATGGCTCGGTGGTCTCTCTCGCCGGCCCGGGTGATGGAACCATGCGATTCGCCTACTCGCCGTCCACCGGTCAAGGCGTGCTCATCGGCGACGGGCTGGAACCGGTGGACCCGTCGGAGACCTACCAGGCATGGCTCATCGTCGACGGGGTGCCCCAGCCGGCGGGTCTGTTCTCGCCCACCGACGGAGAGGTCGTCATTCCCGGTGGAGGGCGACCCCGGCGAGGCCGGAGGCGGTGGCGGTCACGGTCGAGCCGGCCGGCGGCTCGCCACAGCCCACCACAGACATTCTCTATCTGAGCGAGCTCAGCGAGGCGTGAGCCGGTAACGTCCGCTGCCCTCACAGGGAGGCGCCCTTTGCCCATCCCCGTCCCCAGCTTCACTCTCGGGATAGAGGAGGAGTACCTCCTCGTCGACCGCGCCAGCGGCGACCTCGCCGCCGATCCCCCGCCGACGATGATGGACGAGGCGCAGGCGCTTCTCGTGGATCAGGTGTCTCCCGAGTTCCTCCGCAGCCAGATCGAAGTGGGTACCGCCATCTGCCGCGACATCTCCGAGGCGCGGGTCGAGCTGAGCAAGCTGCGCTCGGCGGTGTGCGAGGTGGCGACACGCCACGACCTGGCGGTGATCGCCGCCTCCACCCACCCGTTCGGGCGTTGGGGCGCCCAACTCGTCACCGACAAGGAGCGCTACACCATGTTGGAGCGCGACCTGGCCATGGTGGCCCGCCGGCTGGTCATCGGGGGCATGCACGTCCATGTGGAGATCGGGGATCCCGACCTCCGCATCGACCTGATGAACCAGGTCAAGTACTTTCTCCCCCACCTGCTCGCCCTCAGCACCTCCTCGCCGTTCTGGGAGGGCTACGACACCGGTCTCAAGAGCTACCGGTTGAGCGTCTTCGGGTCGATGCCCCGGACCGGGTTCCCCGACGAGTTCTCCACCTGGACCGACTACGAGCGGCACGTCCAGGTGCTGGTCGACAACGAGATCATCGAAGACGCCAGCAAGATGTGGTGGCACATCCGACCCAGCGCCCGCTTTCCGACCCTGGAGATGCGGGTCGCCGACGTGTGCACCCGCATGGAAGATGCGCTGGCGGTTGCGGCGCTCTACGTCTCGCTGCTCCACCTTCTCTATAGGCGGCGTAGCGAGAACCAGCGCTGGCGCCAATACGCCCCGATGCTCATCTCGGAGAACCTGTGGCGGGCACAGCGCTACGGCGTCCACGGCTCGCTGATGGACTTCGGGAGGGGCGATCTGGTGTCATTCCCCGACCTGGTCGACGAGATGATCGAGATGACACGGGTGGATGCCGATGCGTTGGGTTGCGTCGCCGAGTTGGAGCACACCCGCACCATCGTGGCGCGGGGCACCTCTGCGGACCTGCAACTTGCCGCCTACCGCCAAGCGATATCGCAGGGCGCCACCGAGCACGAGGCGCTCCGCGCCGTCGTCGACCTGCTCATCGACGAGACCACCAACGGGCTCGAGCCGCAGGGTTCCCGGGTGACGGGAAGCCCGGCTACTGCTTGATCAGGAAGTCGGCGATCTTGTCCTGAGCGGCGCGCATCACCTGCCCGGTGAGATCCTGGAGAGCGCGGGCGATCGCCAGTTCCTCGCCGATCACCGGAAGCGGCGGATCGGTCGGGTTGCGGCGCGCCTTGCCCACCGACTCGAAGTGGTCGCCGCGGAGATTGAGCACGGCATGCGCCATGGTCTCGATCTCGTCCTCGGCCAGATGGAGGTGGAGGGTGACGTCCTTCTCGATCCTGACCTCCCTTTAGCGACGCCGATGATCGTAGATCGGGGAAGATCGGTCGATAGTCGCCGTGTCAGCCTTCGTCGAAGGTCACCTCGACGCTGACCTCCTCGGCGCCGCGCAACAGCGACACCGGTACGACCGAACCGGGAGTGATCCCATCGAGCACCTCGTACAGGTCGTCAGGGTCGCTCAGCGCCCGCTCACCGACTTTGATGAGGAGGTCGCCTTGGCGGATCCCTGCCGCAGCTGCGGGGCCGTCGTCGAAGACCATCCGGACCAGCACGCCGTCGGCGTCGGGGAGACCGACGGCACGACGCAGTTTCGTGGCCACCGCCGTCGGCGCCACGCCAACGCCGAGCCGGGGACGCGACGACGTCTGTCCGCTCGACAACCGCTCGACAGCTCCCTTCAGCTCATCGTCCGCCGGTATCGCCAGATAGAACCCTTCGCCGAGCCGGTTGGTGTTGAGCCCGACGAACTGGCCGTCGACATCGACCACCGGGCCACCCGACGCCCCGGGGAGGAGGGGCGCGGTGTGCTCCAGGCTCCCCGAGATCGCCCGCCCCCGGGGCCCCCGGAAGCTGCGCCCGGTGCCGGAGACGAAGCCAAAGGTGACCCGCAGTCCCATTCCGCCCGGGTTGGCCAGGGCGACGACCGGTGACCCGAGGGTGACCCCGCCGTTTGGCGCCCACGCCAGCGGGGTGGCATCACCGGTATCCACCGCCACCACGGCCAGATCCTCGTCGAGGTCCGCCCCGCTGACCGTGCCGGTCTCGGTGCGCCCGTCGGGGAACGAGACGGTCACCTGCTCTCCCCGCAGGTTGTGGGCGTTGGTGAGCACCTTGCCCTCGGAGACGACGATCCCCGAGCCACGTCGGTTGCGTCCTATCCCGACCACCGACGGACCCACGCTGTCCGCCACCGCCACGATCGTCTGCTGCATCTCGGAGAACGACATCTCGCATCCTCTCGGGTAACTAGTGACTTGCAAGTGACAATCTACAAGCTCGGTTGATATTGTCAAGACATGGTCGAACCCTCCTCCCCTCTGGCAGAAGCGCTCGTCCGGGTGGGGGACAGGTGGACGCTCCTCGTGGTCGAAGCGCTCCTCGATGGGCCACGGCGCTTCTCCGAACTGGGCGAGCAGGTGGGTGGCATCGCTCCAAACATCCTCTCCCAGCGCCTCAAGCACCTGGAGAGGGAGGGTCTGGTGCTCGCCGAGCCATACACCGATCGTCCTCCGCGCTTCGAGTACCGACTGACGGCACCGGGCAAGGAGTTGGCCGATGCCCTGCGGGCATTGAGCCAATGGGGCGCCCAGCACACCGAAGCCGAGGTCCCCCGCCATGACGCCTGCGGCTCCCCGCTCGAGGTCCGTTGGTGGTGCCCCACTTGCGCCGCGGTTGCCGACCCCGACGAGGCCGACCTCCGCTACGTGTGACCGTGTCGCTCGACCCCGAGGCGGTGCGCCCGCTCTTCCCAGCCCTGCGCCGCTCGCAGAACGGCCGGCAGGTGGCCTACCTCGACGGACCGGGAGGCACCCAGGTGCCGGAAACGGTGATCGATGCCATGGCCGATTACCTGCGCCAGGGGGGGAGCAACCTCGGGGGTGGGTTCGCCACCAGCGACGTATCCGAGCGGACAGTGGCCGCGGCCAGGTCGGCGGTGGCCGACCTCATGGGGGCCGACCCGGAGGCGGTGGCCTTCGGGCAGAACATGACCAGCCTCACGTTCGCCATGAGTCGGGCTCTGGCTCGCACCTGGACCAGGGGGGACCGGGTCGTGGTCACCCAACTCGACCACGACGCCAACGTGACGCCATGGGTGGTGGCCGCCGAGGAGCGAGGGGTGGTCGTTGACCGGGCGCGGATCCTGATCGAGGACGGGACACTCGATTACGACCACCTCGAGTCGCTGCTCGGCGAGCGAACCAGGCTGGTAGCGGTCGGCGCCGCCTCAAACGCCCTGGGGACAGTGGTCGACGTCGCCCGGGTGGCCGAGGCGGCGCACCGGGTGGGAGCGCTCGTCTACGTGGATGCGGTCCATTTCACGCCACACCACCGCGTCGAGTTCGACGCCTTGGGTGCTGACCTGCTGGTCGCATCGGCGTACAAGTTCTTCGGGCCACACACCGGAGTGCTCGCCGGCCGACTGGAGTTGCTCGACGAGCTCGACGCCTACCGGCTCCGGCCGGCTCCGGAGGTCCCTCCGGGCAAGTGGGAGACGGGAACCCAGAGCTTTGAGAGCATCGCCGGTGTAACCGCCGCCATCGATTACCTGGCCTCTCTGGGCCGGATGGTCGGTGGCACCGGCGACCGCAGGGCGCTGCTCGATACCGCAATGGCCGCGGTGACCGACCACGAAGCCGGGCTCTCCCGTCGCTTTCTCGCCGGGCTCCAATCGATCAGCGGTGTCAGGGTCCACGGCCCGGGAACGGCAACTCCCCGATGCCCGACCTTCGCCCTCGAGGTTGAGGGTCTGCACCCCAACGATGTGGTCGTCGCGCTGGCCGATCGGGGTGTCTTTGCCTGGGCCGGTCACTACTACGCAATCGAGCCGATGAAGGCCCTCGGCGTCCTCGACCGAGGCGGCCTGGTCAGGATCGGCTTCGTCCACACCACCACCGACGAAGAGGTCGACCGGGTGCTCGAAGACTTGGAGAAGATCAGCAGCGGCTAGCGGAGTACGACTCTCCGGGGGACCTGAAGAAACTGGCAGTGGGTCCCTTCCCCACGACGGGGAGAGGGATTTGGATTGGCTGCCGTCCGCCGTCTGCCGTCCTGCCGTCCCTGCCCACCGTCAGAACCCAGAACTCAGAACCCACAACTCAGAACCGCGAGCGAAGCGAGCAACTGCCAACATCGTTCCGATGCGTCGCCCCAAGCCGGTTGTTGGATGGCGGGAATGGCTCGAGCTGCCCAACCTTGGGATCGCCGCCATCAAGGCGAAGGTGGACACCGGGGCGCGCTCGTCGTCGCTCCATGCTTACGGTATCGAGCGGTTCAGAAGCGACGGACGGTCGATGGTGAGGTTCGCGATACACCCGCTACAGCGCCATGCAATGCCCGAGGTCATCGCCGAGGTCGAGGTGATCGACGAGCGGATGGTGCGCAACCCGGGGGGAAGGAGCGAGCTGCGGCCGGTCATAGCCACGGATGTCACGCTTGCCGGGGTCACATGGCCGGTGGAGATCAACCTGACCACACGCGACGAGATGGGGTTCCGAATGCTGCTGGGCCGGCAGGCGGTACGGGGTAGGTTCGTGGTAGACCCCGGTCGTTCCTTCCTAGGCGGCCGGACCACCTCGCCAGCGCAGTAGAAAGGGGCCATGCACCTCGGCATCCTCTCGCGCCGGTCCTCCCTCTACTCGACGCGCCGTCTGCGCGAGGCGGCACTGGAGCAGGGACACGAGGTCAGGGTGGTCGACTACCTCCGGTGCTACATGAACATCACCTCGAAGCGCCCTTCGGTGATACTCGCCGGTGAAGAGCTCAAGTTCGACGCGGTGATCCCCCGTATCGGAGCCACCTACACCTTCTATGGGGCGGCGGTCGTCCGCCAGTTCGAGATGATGAGTGTGTTCACCGCCAACGAGTCGCAGGCCATCTCCCGCTCGCGCGACAAGCTCCGCTCGCTCCAGGTGTTGGCGCGGGCCGGGGTGGGGATGCCGGTCACCGCCTTCGCCCACGCCACCCGCGACACCGAGGGGCTCCTCGACATCGCCGGTGGGCCCCCGCTGGTGGTGAAGCTGCTCGAGGGAACGCAGGGGGTGGGGGTGGTGCTCGCCGAGACGCGCAAGGCGGCGGAGTCGGTGATAGGCGCCTTCCGCCAACTCGACGCCAACGTCCTCGTCCAGGAGTACATCAAAGAGGCGAAGGGCGCCGACATTCGAGCGTTTGTCGTGGGGGGCAAGGTGGTGGCCGCCATGCGCCGCCAGGCGGCCCCCGGGGAGTTCCGCTCCAACCTCCACCGCGGTGGGTCCGCCGAGAAGGTGAAGCTGACCTCGATCGAGCGGATGACGGCGGTCAAGGCGGCGAAGGTCGTCGGCCTCGACGTCGCTGGTGTCGACTTGATCGCCTCCAACCACGGGCCGCTGGTGATCGAGGTGAACTCCTCGCCCGGTCTCGAGGGGATCGAGGGCGCCACCGGCACCGACGTCGCCGCGGCCATCATCAGGTTCGTCGAGGAGGGATCCACCCGGGTGAGAAGGCGTGCCCGGATCACGGGCTGATCGCAACTCCCCGATCACCGTCGGGACGGTGACGGTCGAACCTGGACGGCGCCGCAGCCTCGAGTTGCCCATCGCCCGGCTCAGCACCGGGACATGGCTCAACCTCCCGGTCGAAGTGACAAACGGGCGCTATCTGGGACCGAGAATCTGGGTGAGCGGGGCGGTCCACGGCGACGAGTTGAACGGTGTCGAGATCGTCCGCCAACTGGTGAGGACGGTGCAGCCTCGTTCGCTGGCCGGGACGCTGATCGCGGTCCCCATCGTCAACGTGTTCGGGTTCGTCAACGAGTCGCGCTATCTCCCCGACCGACGTGATCTCAACCGATCGTTCCCCGGCTCACCGAGGGGATCGCTGGCGGCTCGGCTGGCGCATCTCTTCCTTCGCACCGTCGTGGCCCACTGCGATGTCGGCATCGACCTGCACACCGCCGCCGGGGAGAGGGTGAACGTGCCCCAGGTGAGGGGGGAATTCGACGACCCCGAGACCAGGCGACTGGCGGAGGCGTTCGGCGCTCCCTTCCTCATCGAGGCGAGGCTGCGGGATGGATCACTCCGCCAAGCTGCCACCCAGATGGGGAAGCGCGTGCTGGTCTACGAGGCGGGCCAGGTCCGCCGGTTCGAGGAGCACTGCATCGAGGTGGGGACTTCCGGCGTGCTCCGCACGATGGAGGCCCTTGGAATGGGCAACTGGGACGTCCCCGCGCCGAAAGAACGGCCGGTGCGGGTGCGCCGCACGACATGGGTGCGGGCGCGGCGGAGCGGGATCGCCCTGCTCGATGTCGAGTTGGGCGAGAAGGTGGAGCGCGCCCAGGTCATGGGGACGATCAGCGATGCCCTGCAAAGCCGCCCGTCGCGGGTCACGTCCCCGGTCACCGGGTGGGTGATCGCCGTCCGTCTCGACCCCTTGGTCAGCCAGGGCGACGCACTCGTCCACGTGGCGCTGGCCGACGATGCGGTCAGGGTGCGGGTCGATCGTGGCCCCGAGCCGCGTTCACGTGCCCGGAGAGGGCCGGAGACCGACCCGCACTGATCGACGCGTCAACGGGGATCGTGGTCCGCTTGAACTCGTTGAGCCCGGTCCACGAGATGAGGCCGAGCATCCGATCCAATTCGTCCACCTGATCTCTCTTCATCAGACGGACGAACACCGCGTCGTCGTCAACGATGAAGGTGGGGACCCCGAACACCCGCCACCTCTCCGCCAGTTCGGTGTGCTCGGTGCGAAGCGTGTCCAGTGGTTTTCCCGATGCCACCAGGTCTCCGACCTCGCTTGCATCGATGCCGGCGCCGCTCACCGCGGCCTGCAACGACCTCGGGATCCCTCAGGTCGAGCCCCTGGTCGTGACGGGCGGCGAACAGGGCGCGGTGGACCTCGGCGAAGACCTCAGGAAAGCCGTCCCGGACCGCCAGGCCCCACTGGAGGGCGAGAACACCGGACCCCTGCTCGCCTGCCGGGCGGTCCCATACCGCCGGATCGCCTTCGTGAACGTGGACCTGATTGAGCGAGAAGGGGCGGAAGCTGACCTCCCACTCCTTGCCGCCGGCAAGCGCGGAGAGGACCGCCTCGTTGGCGTTTCGGGCGAACGGGCAGAGATAGTCGTAAGTGACGATGAATCGGAGCATGGCGCCAGTGTCGTCGCTTCGAACCGGCTGGCGAAGTCGGTGCGGCTCAGTCGGCCCGGGTTCAGCTCGCCTCGCGCAGACTCCTCAGCCAGCGACGGCGGAGATTGGAACGCTCCCGGGCGGTGAACCCACCCCAGACGCCCTCGGTCTGGTTGGTCTCGACCGCGTAGGAGAGGCACTCCTCCTGAACCGGGCACCCGGCGCAAACCGCCTTAGCCCGGGTGATGCCCTCGAGGTCCTCGGGCATCGGGAAGAACATGTCGGGATCGGCGGTACGGCAGGCGGCGAGCTCGCGCCACTCTGTGACGTCGGCGGCGCCGTTCTCGTCGAACTTTGTGGTGGTTGCCTCGCTCATGGTGATCGTCTCCGGGACCCGAACAACGCTCCCCCCCGAACATTTGTTCCCGGGGAACCTGCCAGATTAGGCGTCCGGGAGACCCGAGTCGAGAGGTTTCTATCGCCGCCTCGTTCACGGCCGATCCCCGTGTGCCTAGCGGGCTTCTTCCCGGTGCCGCCCCAGCTCAACCCGTGCCACGGTGCGGAGATGGACTTCGTCGGGACCATCTGCGATCTGGAGCGTCCGGGCGTGCGACCACATCTGGGCCAAAGGGAAGTCCCCGGTGACCCCGGCAGCACCAAAGAGCTGGACGGCTCGGTCGAGCACCCAAGTGGCCACCCGCGGGGCGACGACCTTGATGGCTGCGATCTCGGTTCTCGCCTGTCTGCCCCCCTGGTTGTCGATCATCCAGGCGGCCTTGAGCACCAGCAGCCGTGCCTGCTCGATCATGATGCGCGACTCGGCGATCCATTCCTGGACGACCCCCTGGTCGGCCAGGGCGACACCGAAGGTGGCACGCTCCCCCGCCCGACGGCACATGAGCTCGAGAGCCCTCTCCGCCATACCCAGTGCTCGCATGCAGTGGTGGATCCGCCCCGGACCGAGCCGGGCTTGGGCGATGGCGAAACCGCCGCCCTCTTCACCGAGGAGGTTTGAGGCGGGGACGCGGACCCCATCGAAGTTGATCTGGGCGTGACCGCCCCGGTCGTGGTAGCCGTACACCGAGATGTCGCGCTCGACGTTCACCCCTGGGGTGTCGAGCGGGACCAGGATCATGCTCTGGCGGCGATGGGCGTCTGCGTCCGGGTTGGTCACCCCCATCACGATCGAAAGCCGGCATCGCGGGTTGAGCGCCCCCGACGAAAACCACTTCCGGCCCTCGATCAGGTAATCGTCGCCCTGCCGGCTGATCGAGGTGCGGATGTTGGTGGCGTCCGACGAGGCGACATCCGGCTCGGTCATCGAGAAACAGGAGCGGATCTCGCCATCGAGGAGCGGAGCGAGCCAGCGCTCCTGCTGCTCAGGGGTACCGAACATGGCGAGGATCTCCATGTTGCCGGTGTCCGGCGCCGAGCAGTTGAGAGCCTCGGGCGCCAGGTGCGGGCTCCTCCCCGTGATCTCTGCCAACGGGGCGTAGTCGAGAACCGAGAGCCCGGCGCCCCATCGCTCGTCGGGTAGGAAGAGGTTCCACAGCCCCTGCGAGCGGGCCTCCTTCTTCAATTCGTCGAGCACCGGAGGGGCCTGGTGCGGGTCTGAGGCGGAGGCCATCTCGGCGGCGTAGCGGGGCTCGGCTGGATAGACGTGGCGGTCCATGAAATCGAGGAGGCGCGAGCGGTACTCCTCTGCGATCGGGCTGAGGGCGAAGTCCATGACGACAGTCAACACTCCCCGCTCAGCGCCAGGCGACCCAATCTCCGTGGTGGTGATAGTTCGCCAGATCGGTGGAGGAGCGACAGCCCCCCGTCGTACTCGATCAGCGAAAGGAGCGGCTGCGGGCCGCCGATCCACTCCATCCACAACCGCGAGAGCGGCCGACCCGCCTCGCGGAACACTGCGCTCGAGATCGTTGCGCGCCTCGGGCGCGAACTGGTTGAGCACCATGGAATGAAAAACGCACAAAGCGGTGTCCGGTGGGCAACGTGCGATGAGCCCGGGCAGGTCTACGACCGCGTCGCCGGCGACGAGGTCCACCGGGTGCGACTTCGCCACCTCGATCGCAGCCAACAACCTGGTGCGCCGCCGGTCCTGATCGGGCCATACCAGTGCCTCGAGCCACCTGGCCGCCAGTGGATCCACCGGGTCCACCGGGTCGAGATCGACGCCGAGACGCCAGTTCGCCTCGGGAATGACCGCCGGCACCGGTGGTGGGGTGGTCCCCCGCAACCCACAGTCGATCCGAACAGGCGAGCCGGCATCACCCACGGCGCCGGCGGGACCAAAGTCGTAGTGGTACCGCTCCCAGCGGAGCAGGAGACCGGCGCTGGCCCCGATCTCGATCACCGCCAGCGGCTGCTCGGTCCGAGCGGCGACGACACCCAGACCCAGCATCAGAACCGCGGCGCGTGCCACCTCGTTGGTCTGGACGCGACGCGTCTCCATGACGTGGATCAGTTCGGCGCGGTGCCGTCTGCAGAAATCGGAGAACAACCTCCCAAGGTCGCCGTCGGGCTGGGATCGCTCCTCCGAGCGATGGGTAGTAGACGCTCAAAGGATGGTCGCCGCCACCGAGAAGCAGGAAATGGACCGCGGCGAACAGCGGGAGCACGCCGGGTTGACCGGGAGGGGCCTCGCCCGCCAGGTCGAGTAGATGGGGGTCCGCCAACCACCTGCCGACCCAGACGAAGGTATAGCGGCGAGTCGCCGAGCGATTGCTCCACCCAGGCGGCGAGCCTGGCCCGCCTGTCGGTAGCCACACCGGGACCGTAGATGCCGGCCTGGGTACTCTCACCGCATGGACGACCACAACGATCTGAACGCCGCGGTGGACGATGGTTTCGAAACGGTGCTCGCCCACCTCGAGACGCTGATACGCATCCCCTCGGTGAGCGCTGACGGCTTCGACCCCCAGGAAGTGCGCCGTTCCGCCGAGGCGGCGGCATCGCTACTCGGCGCCGCCGGGTTCACCGGCGTGAGGTTGCTCGAGATCGACGGGGCCCATCCCGCCGTGTTCGGCGAGATACCGGCACCACCCGGCCAGCCCACCGTCCTCCTCTATGCGCACCATGATGTCCAGCCCCCGGGACCGACCGACGAATGGGAGAGCGATCCCTTCGAGCCGGTGGAGCGCGACGGCCGGCTCTACGGGCGTGGATCATGCGACGACAAGGCGGGCATCGCCGTCCATCTGGGAGCGGTCCTAGCTCACGGCGGCCGGCCCCCGGTGGGTGTCAAGGTGTTGTTCGAGGGCGAGGAGGAGATCGGGTCGCTCCACCTCGCCGACTTCCTCGCCGATCACGGGGCGGCGCTGGCCGCAGATGCGATCGTCATCGCCGACTCGGAGAACTGGCGGGTGGGCGAGCCGGCGCTCACCACTTCGTTGCGCGGACTGGTGGATTGCGTGGTCGAGGTGCGCACCCTGCGCTCGGCAGTCCACAGCGGGCAGTTCGGCGGCGTCTACCCGGACGCCATCATGTGCCTCGCCCGAATGCTGTCGACGCTCCACGACGACAGGGGCAACGTGGCGATCCCCGGTCTGGTCGGGAGCGAGGCCGATCCTCTCGACCTGACCGAGGAGGAGTTGGCCGAGCAGGCAGGCGTGCTCCCAGGGGTGAAGCCGATCGGTGATGGCGGGCTCACCAGCCGTCTGTGGACCAGGCCTGCGGTGTCGGTGCTGGCAGTTGACGCCCCACCGGTGATCGGGGCCATCAACCAACTGGTCCCGGTCGCCCGGGCCAAGGTCAGCATGCGGATCGCGCCCGGCCAGGACCCCGATACAGCCGCCGCCGCGCTCCGCCACCATCTCGAGTCCGCCGCTCCCTGGGGTGCCGAAGTGACGATCCACGAAGGGGCACGGGGCTCAGCGGTGTCACTGGCGGGGGAGAACGTCACATCCGAGGCATTCCGCCGGGCGATGCGGAGCGCTTGGGGGCGCGACCCGGTCGACATCGGTGTCGGCGGCACGATCCCTTTCGTCTCCGCCTTCGCCGACTCCTTCCCCGATGCCGACATCCTGCTGACCGGAGCGGCCGATCCCACGTCGGGGGCGCACGGCCCCAACGAGAGCCTCCACTTGGACGACCTACGCCGCAGCGTGCTGGCCGAGGCGGTGGCGCTTCGGCTCCTCGCCGGGAACGGGGTCAGTCCGGCGGGGTAGCGCCGCGGAACCCGAGCTGGCGCCATCCCTCGTATACGGCAACGGCTGCGGCGCTGGCCAGGTTCAAGCTCCTTCCCTCTGGTGCCATCGGTATCCGGACCCTCTCCGAAACCGCACGGTCGGCCAGGATCTCCTCGGGCAGGCCAACAGACTCCTTGCCGAACACGAGGGCGTCGCCCACCCGATATCCGATCTCGGCGTATGAGGTGGTGGCTTGCCCGGTGAAGGCGATCACCCGGTCGGGGACCTCCTCGCTGAGGAAATCAGCCCACGAACGATGGACCCTGACCACGGCGCGCTCTCGGTAGTCGAGCCCGGCACGGCGCAACCTGGCGTCATCGAGGGTGAAGGAGAACGGCTCCACCAGGTGGAGGGTGCAACCGGTGTTGGCGCAGAGCCGCATGATGCTCCCGGCATTTGGAGCGATCTCGGGCTCGTGGAGAACGATGCGGAAAAGAGAGACGGCAGACGGCAGACGGCAGACGGCAGTCAAAACAGGCGGAGGGTCGAGGGCTCGAGTCCGCGGAGGTGGTCGTAGTCAACCTCGACACATGTGATGTTGCGGGATGCAGCGAGCACCCGTGCCTGGGGGGTGATCGATTGGGCGGCCAGAATCCCCCGGACCTCGCCCAACCTGCGGTCCATGGTCAGCCGCTCGACATACCGGGCGATCTGCTCAACACCGTCGATATCGCCCCGGCGCTTCACCTCGACCGCCACCATGACCCCGTCGAGGTCGATGCAGAGGAGGTCAACGGGACCAATGTCTGTGGGGTACTCCCTCCTGACCAACTCCAGGCCGTGCTCGAGCTGGCCGGGCTGCTCGGCGAGCAACTCCTGGAGGTGCGCCTCCACCCCGTCTTTGGTCAAGCCGGGATCCGTTCCCAAGTCAACGACGGTGTCCGAAATGAGGTCCTCGATCGCGATCTCGAGCCGTTCACCCTTCGGGTTGCTCACCAACCAACGGTCTGGCGCCTCGTCGATGACATTGGGGGAGTTCATCCAATTGAGCGGCTTGTAGGCACCGCCGTCGGAGTGGACAGATACGCACCCATCCGCCTTGACCATGATGAGTCGCACGGCCGAGGGGAGCGTGGCACTGAGCCGCCCCTGGTACTCGACGGTGCATCGGGCGATCACCAGCCGCATCGCCGGGCGAGGGTAGCCCGGTGGTAGCACCCGGCTCCTCCTACGATGCCCGGCCATGGATGTCGCGGCGCGGGCTGTCGGTGCGGTCAAGGTCTACGGCGAGGGGGCGACCGCGGTGCGCGCCCTGGACGGGGTGTCGGTCGAGTTCGGCAAAGGGGAATTCACCGCCATCATGGGACCTTCGGGGTCGGGAAAATCGACCCTGCTCCACTGTCTCGCTGGTCTCGACTGGCTCACCGGCGGTGAGGTATGGATCGGGGGCCAACGTCTCGGTGACCTCAGCGACCGCGACCTGACCCGGCTGAGACGCGATCGGGTCGGGTTCATCTTTCAGGCATACAACCTCATCCCGACTCTCGACGCAGAAGAGAACATCACGCTCCCCATGGACATCGCGGGCCGCAAGCCCGACCGGGCGTGGGTAGACCAGGTCGTGGGGACTCTCCGGCTCGAAGACCGGCTCGACCACCGTCCCTCCCAGCTCTCCGGCGGCCAACAACAGCGGGTGGCTGCGGCGCGTGCCCTCGCCTCCCGCCCCGAGATCGTCTTCGCCGACGAGCCGAGCGGCAACCTCGACTCCCGCTCCGGGGCCGAGCTCCTCCAATTCCTTCGTCACGCCGTCAGCGAATTCGGTCAGACGATCGTGATGGTCACCCACGACCCGAGCGCCGCCGCCTACGCCGACCGTGTGGTCTTCCTCGGAGACGGCCGGGTATCGGGCGAGCTCGCCCAACCAACTCGGGAATCGGTGCTGGACCAGATCAAGGAGCTCGAGAGAACCGAGCCCGCGGCGAGCACGGCCGGCTGACCAGTGCTCCGCGTCGCCTGGAAGGGCCTCCTCGGCCACAAGGTCCGCTTTGCCCTGACCACTCTCGCGGTGGTGCTCGGGGTCGCCTTCGTGGTCGGTTCCTTCGTCTTCACCGACACCCTGGGGCGTGCATTCGACAACCTTTTCACCGATGCTTTTGCCGGCACCGATGTCACGGTGAGGGCCACCCAGGGGCTCGAGGAGCTGGGGGCTGAACCGGTCCGCCTCCCCGACGACCTCCTCGGGGAGATCGAGGCGGTGGAAGGGGTGGACGAGGCGTGGGGATCGGTCGCCGGGTTGGTGCAGGTCACCAGCGTGGAAGCCCAGCCTGGGTTCGGTCCGCCGACGCTCGCCCTCTCCTGGCAAGAGACCGACCGGCCCGGCCCGTTCGAGCTGCGCAGCGGCCGCGGCCCCACGGCGCCCGGGGAAGTGGTGATCGACGCCGCCCTCGCCGCCGAGCTCGATGACCCGGCAACCGTGGAGCTGGGCTTCGGGGGCCGTCCCGAGGAGTGGACCGTCGTGGGCGTCGCCGGGTTCGGCGACCAGGACTCGCTGGGCGGCGCCGGCTTCGTGCTCTTCGAGTTGGGGGAACTGCAGGCTCAACTCGATGCGATCGGTGAGCTGGACACGATCGATGTAGCGGCTGCTGCCGATGTGGAGGTCGATGTGCTGGTCGAGCGGATCACCTCTGTCCTCCCCGAGGGGACGGAGGCGGTCTCATCGCAAAGCGTCGCTCAGGAGCAAGCGGCGCAGTTCCAGGAGGCGCTCGGATTCTTCAACACATTTCTCCTCGTCTTCGCCGGTATCTCGCTCTTCGTCTCCACGTTCATCATCCAAAACACGTTCCGGATCGTGGTGGCGCAGCGGACCCAGGAACTGGCATTGCTCCGTGCGGTCGGCGCCGGAGGCGGGCAGGTCACCCGGATGGTGCTGACCGAGGCGGCGTTGGTGGGGCTGCTCGCATCGGCGATCGGATTACTGGTCGGGTTGGGACTCGCCCTGGCGGTGCGATGGCTGATCGACCGCCTCGGCGTCTCGCTCCCCGAGGGCGACCTCGTTGTGGAGCCGAGAACACTCCTGGTGGCGGCGGGCGTCGGGCTGGTGGTGACGCTCATCTCGGCCGTGCTGCCTGCATTGCGCGCCGCTCGGGTCCCTCCGGTAGCGGCGATGCGTCTGGCGGAACCATCGGGCCGGGAGAGCACGGGGCGGCCGCTGATCGGCCTGGCCCTTGCCTTGGCTGGAGCCGCCGCGGTTTTCGTCGGGTTGTTCGTAAACCAGGACGTCCTCACCCCCATCACCCTGGTCGGCGGCGGTGTCGCCGTCCTCTTCATCGGGTTGGCTGCTCTCTCCCCCGTCCTGGCGAGGCCGGTGGTGGCGGTATTGGGCGGGCCGCTCGGGACGGTTTCCGGGATCCCGGGACGTCTGGCGGAGCGCAACGCCAAGCGGAGCCCGCGCCGGACTGCGGCCACCGGGGCGGCACTGATGATCGGTGTGGCGCTGGTGACCACGTCGCTCGTGCTGGCCGCCTCGTTCCGGGCCACGATCAACGAGGCTCTCGAGGGCACCTTCACCTTCGACCTGGCGGTGACCAGCGCCGGGTTCGGACCCCCGGGTTCGGGGCTCGACCCGGTACTGGGCGACGAGCTGGAAGCGTTACCGGAGGTGGGCGAGCTCGGTCGCGTCAAGTCGTCGGTCGCCCAGGGCGAGGGCGAGGACACGCTCTTCGTGGCGGCGGTGGATCCCATCCTGGTCGACATGCTGGGGGTGGAAACGGTCGGTGGCGACCTCGATGATCTGGGGACCGGGTCGATCGCCGTCGCCGAGAGCGCAGGGGTGTCGATGGGCGAGACCGTCCAGATCACTTTCCCGGTCGCAGGTGAGACGGAACTCGAGGTGGTCGCCGTGTGGCGGGCCGATCAGATCCCGGCGGAGTGGCTTCTCGACCCTGGCGTCCTCGAGGAGCTTTCCGGGGTCACCGACGACAGCGGCATATATCTCCGGCTTGCCGACGGGGTCGACTCGGTGGCCGGTAGGGAGGCGGTGGAAGCCGTGGTGGGCGAGTACCCCCAGGCGCAGGTGCTCGACCAGGGCGAGCTGCGACAGCAGGCGGAAACCGGCGTCAACGCCCTTCTCGGGCTGATCTTCGGGCTGCTCGGCCTGGCGGTGGTCATCGCCCTCTTCGGGATCACCAACACTCTCTCGCTCTCGGTTATCGAGCGAACCAGAGAGCTCGGTCTGTTGCGCGCCGTGGGGATGAGCCGATCGCAGGTCCGCAGCATGGTGCGCTGGGAGTCGGTGATCATCGCCCTCTTCGGGACACTGCTCGGCGCCACGGTCGGGATCGGGTTCGGTTGGGCGGTGGTCAGGGCGCTGGCAGAGGATGGACTCACCAGCTTCGCCGTCCCCTGGGGTCAGATCGCCATCGCCCTGGTGGTGGCAGCGCTGGCCGGTGTCGTCGCCGCCATCTTCCCCGCACGCCGCGCTGCCAGGGTGGACGTGCTGAGCGCAATCGCCTACGAGTAGGCCCTACCGCTCATCCCTCGGTAGCGGGTACAAGCTTTGACATGAGCCGCACCAGAAGCTCGGCGTCGTCGTTGCTGATGATGTCGCCGAAATGCCGTTTGACCCCCCGCAGGTGGACGCCGGCGGCACCGCGCAGCGTGTCCCTGCCCTTATCGGTGAGCCGTACCACGGTCCCGCGACGATCGTCGGTTGCCCCATCCCGCACCAGAAGACCGGCACGCTCGAGCCGCTCCACGAACCGGGTGGTGGCGCTTCGACTGAGGAGAAGCGACGATGCCAGCCGGTGCATCCGCATCTCTCCCCCGGCTTCGGTCATCTGGACAAGCACGTCGTACCACGAGAGCGGGAGCCCGCGCTCCTCGCGGAGTTCCCGTTCCAGTTGACGAGTGATCGAGGAATGGGCCTCGAGGAAGCCGCGCCACGCACGAAGCTTCAGAGCAGGGAGTTGGTCCGCCACCTCCATCACGATACCGACTACCTGCCGCGGTTTGGGCTGACGGATCCGAGAGGGCGCGGCGGGTACTTTCCCATCACGAGAGCGAGGTGACGTCGTGACCAGCGGGGACCAGGTTTGGCCGGCGCCAGGCTTGTGGAGATCGGATCCGGCCCATACCTATATCGGGTTCATCGCCCGCCACCTCATGGTGCAGAGGTTGCGTGGTCGGTTCGACGTTTTCGACGTCACGGTCCACATCGCCGATCCGCCGGAAGACTCCGAGGTGCGGGTCGAACTCGAGTCGGCTTCGGTCAGCACGGGTTCGCCCGATCGCGATGTCCAGCTGCGCAGCGCCCACTTCCTCGACGTAGAGAGCTTCCCGAGGCTCACCTTCGAGAGCACCGCTGTGACGCACAAGGACGACGGCTGGAGGGTGGTAGGAGACCTGACGGTGCGCGACCGGACGAGCCCCGTGGAGCTTGCGGTGACTTTCCTTGGAGTAGTGCCCGACCCGTGGGGAGTAGGCCGCGCCGCGTTTGAGGCTTCGACCGAGATAGAGCGCGGGCAATGGGGCCTGACCTGGAACCTCGCCGTCGAGGCCGGCCTGATGGTCTCGAGGAAGATGCGGATCGAAATCGCCTCCGAGTTGGTCCCCGCCACCTGAGGGTCGTCCGTCAAATCCTCGGCAGTCCCATACTGGTGCGGTGCCGACCGCCATATTCCTCTTCTTCGCCGCGTTCGTCGCGCTGAACACGGTCAACGCTCTGCGTCCTCCGGCGACCCACCGGTCTTGGTGGGCGAGACCGCCCTGGTTTCCCACCCTCTTCGCCTCCGAGCTGGCGCCGCTGCGGTTTGTTGCCGGGGTGGCCATCACCGCCGCCTATCTGGCTGCAGGAGGTGGGAGGACACCGATGGGACGGTTCGCCATCGGACTCATGGGGACGTCGTTGCTGGGTTCGGGCGTGGTCATCGCCATCGCGGCTCGCGCCGGTGCCGCTGCCGAGGCCGCTCTCAGCGAACCGCCCGGGCCGGGGACCGCCACGATCCGGCACCGCTCTGCCAAACGTGACACCCATTGGTTCCAGGCCCTAACCGGCTGGCCCTACACCATGCCCGCGGGGATCGAGCGTCTCGACGACATTCCCTACACGCCTGGGTACACGCTCGACATCTACCGCAAGAAGATGTCCGGGCCCGATCCGCGTCCCGCATTGCTCTACATCCACGGTGGGAGTTGGAGCAATGGTGACAAGCGGCGCTCCGGGATGCCGCTGATCCACCATCTTGCCGAGACGGGATGGGTGGCAGTGGTGCCCAACTACCCGCTCAGCCCGGAGGCCACCTTCCCCGAACACCTGATCGGCTTGAAGCGCGCCATCGCCTGGATGAGAAAGCGCGGCCCGGCGTTCGGGATCGATCCCGGTGCGATCGTCGTGGCAGGTGGTTCCTCCGGTGCCCACCTCGCCGCACTTCTCGCCCTCACGCCGGGCGAGGACCGCTACCAGCCTGGTTTCGAGGGTGAAGACACCTCGGTCGGGCGCCGCCGCGGTCTTCTATGGCGTCTACGACCTGCTCAACCGCAATCGCACCCGCGACAACTGGCCGCTGATACCGCGCGACCTGATGAAGCTACGTCCGCACGAGGATCCCGAGGCCTTTCATCGGGCATCCCCCATCGACCAGGTCGGTCCGCATGCCCCGCCTTTCCTGGTGGTGCACGGCGGCAACGACTCGCTGGTCCCGGTGGCGGAAAGCATCCAATTCGCCGAGGCTCTCCGAGCCGCATCTACCCGTGAGGTCTTCTACCTCGAGGTCGAAGGCGCCACCCACGGGTTCGACAGCATCGCCTCGTTCCGAACGCAATCTGTCGTGCGCGGTGTCCGCCGATTCTTGGAAAGGACCCTCGACCGGTGATCAGATGGTGATGACCACGCCCCCGTAGCTCTCGATCCCATCGACCACGATCCCACCCGGGTCAGCCACCACGTCACCGGTTCCCCACAGCACCTCGGTGCCGGAGTTGGGTAGGTCGAGGCGGATCGGTGGGGGTGAGTCCCCCCTGGTGAGCACGACCAGAACCCGTACGCCGTCGTGGGTGCGCAAATAGGCGAGTCCGTCGCCCTCCCACCACAACGGGGTCCAATCGCCCCGCCGCAATGCCGGGTGGCGCCGGCGCAAGGAACCCAACTCGGCGGTGATCTCCAGCTGGCGTCGGTCCCAAGTTCGCTCTTTCCCCCATGGAAAGGTCCCACGGCTCCCCGGGTCGTCACCACCCGTGATGCCCACCTCGTCGCCGTAGTAGATGCCGGGGGCACCAGGCATCGTCAGCTGAAAGATGGTGGCGGCGTGCAGCCTGCCGGCATCGCCCTGGCACAGGTGAAGGAACCGGGGCCGGTCATGGCTGGAGAGCAGGTTCTGGCTCGCCTCTGATGGCGGCCCTCGGGTAGCCGGCGAGCATCCGCGTCACCCCCGCCACCAGCCTCTCCCCTTCGAATGACCGGTCGGCGAAGTACCGCACCGCCAGGTCGCGGAACGTGTAGTTCATGGTGCCGTCGAAGGCGTCACCCTCCAGCCATCTGCTGGCGTCACCCATGACCTCGCAGAGGAGGTAGGCGTCGGGGCGGACCTCCCGCACCGCTTGCCGCAACTCGGGCCAGAGGTCGTCGTCCACATAGCGGGCGACGTCCATCCGCCACCCGTCGATGTCGAACCCATCGAGCCACGAGGTGGCCACCTCGAGCACATAGCTGCGAGCGTCGGGATGCGACACGTCGAGCCGGGGCATCGTGGCCACCCCGTACCACGCCTCGTATGTCGGCTCGGAGAGCGGGCCGTCGTCGTCGACCTCCTCCACCGGGATGCCCGTCTGTGCGGAGAGCCGGGAGACGTACTCCCGGTACCCCACCGGGTCGCGGCTGAGGCGCTCGGTGAGGTGGGGGCGGTGGCGGATCCGGAGAGGATGCTCGGCGACGACGAACCAGTCGTTGTACGGGGAAGCCGGGCCGTTCTCGACCACGTCGGCGAAGGCGAAGAACCGGGGGTGGACGTGGTTGAACGACACATCGAGGATGATCCGCATCCCCCGCTCGTGGACCGCTGCCACCAGCCGGCGGAGAGCTTCGTTGCCACCAAAGCGATCGTCGACGTTGCGATAGTCGACCGTGTCGTAGCCGTGAGTCGATGGCGAGACGAAGATCGGGTTGAGGTAGACGACATCCACACCGAGCCGGTCGAGGTGGTCGAGGTGCTTGACGACCCCGTCGAGGTCGCCTCCCTGGAAACGGAGCCAATGGGGGGGCTCATCCCACGGCACCACGCCTTCGGGGTCGTTCCCGGGGTCGCCGTTGGCGAAGCGGTCGGGGAAGATCTGATAGATGACCGCACCCCGTGCCCACTCCGGGACGTCGAACACCGTGAGGGTGCCCAGGTCCACCTCCCAGCGGTCGAGACGCTCAACGGCGTTGGATACCCCTGTCCTGGTCAGGTATACGGCCTGGCCATCGACGGTGCGGAGGGCGAAGCTGTAACGGATCGTTTGCGTATCGGGGGCAATCTCGGCTTCCCAGTAGCGGTTCGAACCGTCGTGCGCCCCATTTCGTCATCTCCAAACCCGGTGGCCTCCCGGCCCCGGCTGATGACGAGGGTGGCGGTGGCGATGTCCGATTCGGTGCGGAGCCTCACCCGGAGCTGTCCTTCGGAGAAGAGGTCGAGCGAAGATCGCCGCGCCGGGTCGTGGTGCCATACCCGGGGGAAAAGGTCCCCCTCCTCGCCGAACCACCGGATGTCCGCCTCGTCGCCGCGCATGGATGGCCCGCCTTGGGGACGACGATGATACCGGTGACTGTCTGCGCCCCTCCGGAGTGCCTATTAAGTTCGGCCCGTCGTCGAGAACAGGGGTTTGCCAAATGGTCCGGATCTCAATCGGTACGGTCAAAGGAGCGTTCTTCGCCGAGGGCTCGGGTGATAGCTGGGAGATCGAACCAGCGCTCCCCGGTTGGGAGGTGACCGCTTTCGGCACCGACAACGACGGCAACGCCCTACTGGCCACCGGCAGCAGCTGGTACGGGGTGGCGATCCACCGCAAGGGTCCCGATGGCGCCTGGAACCAGCTTCCCAACGGGCCTTCCTACCCCGAGGGTCTCGGCCGCAAGCTCAACCAGATATGGACCATGGAGCGGTTCGGCGACGAGTTGTGGGCGGGCGTGGACGAGGCGGGGCTCTTCAAGAGCAGCGACAACGGGGAGAAATGGGAGCCGGTCGAAGGCCTCAACGAGCATCCCACCAGAGAGCACTGGGAGCCCGGGTTTGGCGGCCTCTGCGCCCACCGTTTGCTCTCCGACGAGGAGAACCGTCGCATGTGGGTAGGGATATCGGCGGTCGGCGTGTTCCGCTCCGAGGACGGCGGTGACACATGGACCCCGGTCAACCAGGGGATCACACAGGCGGCACCCGATGAGCGCGCCCCCGATATCGGCTATTGCGTCCATGGCTTGGCGGCCGACCCGGCCCAACCGGACACCATCTGGCGGCAGGACCACATGGGGGTCTACCGCACAACCGATGGGGGCGACAGCTGGGAGAAGATCGAGGAAGGGCTACCGGCCGGGTTCGGTTTCCCGATGGTGCGCGACGCCCAATCGGGCCGGCTGTTCGTGGTGCCGCTGGAAGGAGCCGAGAACCGCACGCCGCCGGGTGGTCGCCTCACCGCCTACGTCAGCAGCGACGGGGGCGACAGCTGGGGGCCCTCCGGTACGGGTCTCCCCGAACATCCCGTCTACACCGGGGTCCTGCGGGGCGCCATGGTCGGGGACGGTGCGGGCACCGTTGCCTTCGGAACCACAGCCGGGACGGTCCACATCACCGAGGATGCCGGAGACCACTGGTCCAACCTCGACGTGACCCTGCCCCGAATCCTGGCAATCGGCGTCGAGACCGGCTGACCACATGGCCCAGGTCAGGCTGCCACGCATGCTCGCCGACATGGCAGGGGTTGAGCGCACCTTCGACGTGGAGGCCGCCAGCGCCGGTGATGTGGTGGAGGCGCTGCTCGAACTTCACCCCGAGCTGCGCGTCCACCTCTTCGACGAAAGCGGGTGGCTGCGACCCAACGTGCTGCTCTTCGCCGACGGGGAGGGCATCAGAGATCGGGATCAACTCGACCGGCCGGTCGGCCCGGAGGGAGAGGTGGTCATCCTCCAGAGCGTGGCCGGTGGAGCGGAGGACCGCGGACGGCAAGACGGCAGACGGCAGACGGCAGCCAGAGGTCGTGGGCTATCCCGTGGTGAGTGAAGCGGGGGGACTTGCCACGAGCCCTGCCAAGTGGGCACACCGCCTTCGATCCAGGTTGATATCGCACCCGGCTACCGTCCGGTGAGCGGCATACCGGGAGGCACGACGATGGACCGGGACCAGTTGCGACCAGTGGAACGGGTAGTGCTCCGGATGCGCGACGAGGGGATGAGCAA
Organism: uncultured Actinomycetes bacterium; assembly: GCA_963733905.1. GTDB lineage: Bacteria > Actinomycetota > Acidimicrobiia > Spongiisociales > DATADW01 > DATADW01. Next base: position 341,827 of record CAVTEU010000008.1, read on the forward strand.
CGACGACATCGCCCGGCGGATCCGCCGCAGTCCCCAACACGTCGAGCGGATCGCCGCATGGTCCACATGGCCGCGCAGCGGGACCGGTGGGCACCGCAAGGGTTTGAGCCCCTTGGAGCGGCGAGTGCTGACCCTACGGGCCGAGGGGATGGACCACGAGGAAATGGCGCTGCGATTTCGCCGCAGCCCGACGCACATGCGGCGGGTCGAAGGGATGGCCCACCTCAGGCTGGGTTACGGGCTGATCTCCGGCTGAGCGGGATCGGACGCAGGCGGCTCCGCCTCAGGTGCGGGTTCACGTCGCCCGCGGCTTGGTCGGCCTGCTCACGATGAACACCGCCAGAGCGAGCGCCAACACGACAAGGCCGATGACGACTGGGCGGTTGTCGCGGAGTAACCAGATCGAGAAGCCGAAGGTGACGGCCAGGGCGATGACCGCAATGACCTTCGCCCGCACCGTGAAGCCGGCGCCGGAACGCCAATCACGGACGATCGGTCCGAAGACCCGGTGGTTGAGCATCCACTGGTCGAAACGCTCCGATGAGCGGGCAAAGCACCAGGCCGCCAGGAGGACCGGTCCGGTCGTGGGGATCAACGGCAGCCACACCCCTACGATGCCGATGGCGAGCATTACCACCCCGAGCGTGAGGTAGATCGCCCGCTTGGTGCGGCTGCGAGCGACGGTGCTGGACATCGTTCTTGGAGGGTATCTGCGGGGTTCCGCAACACCGTGTCGGAAAAAGTGGACGAAGAGGTCGAAGCGAGCATCGGAGGTCCGTGTGGCGGACGAAGAAGAGCTGGAAGGACTTCAGCAGCGGGCAAAAGGCGGCGATGATCGTGCTGGGGTTGATTCAGGTGGCGCTGTTGATTGCCGCGCAGCGCGACATCGGACGTACGGCGCGACTCGGAGATCAACGGTTCAAAGGGGATGTGGCGGGCGCTGGCCTTCGTCAACTGGGTCGGACCGATCTCCTGGTTCGTATTTGGTCGCAAGCGCTGAGTGCCTCAGGGGCACATCAGCGACAGCATTTCGTATACGACGTTCGCTGCGGCGATCGAGGTGACATCGGCGTGGTCGTAGGCAGGTGCCACTTCGACCACGTCCGCACCCACGAGATTGACGCCTCGCAAACCGCGCAGGATCCCCATCAACTCCCGGGTGGAGAACCCGCCGACCTCGGGGGTCCCCGTCGCTGGGGCGAATGCCGGGTCGAGCACGTCGATGTCAAGCGACAGATAGAGCGGGCGATCGCCCACCTGCTCCAGGATGCGCGTCACATAACCGTCGATTCCGATCTGCTCGATCTCCCACGTTCCGAGGACCGAGAAGCCGAAGCCGGCATCCTCCCCCAGATCCTCGGGCCCATACTTCGAGCCGCGGATCCCGATGTGCATCGAATGCCCGGGGACGAAGAGGCCCTCCTCGGCTGCTCTGCGGAATGGCGTGCCATGGGTGTAGGCGGCGTTCATGTAGGTGTCGTAGGTGTCGACGTGGGCATCGAAATGGACCAGCGACACCGGCCCGTGCCTCTTGTGGGCCGAGCGGAGCAGCGGGAAGGCGATGGTGTGGTCGCCGCCGAGGGTGATGATCCGCCCGCCACCCTGGGACAACTCGTCGGCGGCGGCTCCGATGGTCGCGATGGCGTCATCGATCACGTAAGTGCTGCACGGGATGTCGCCAGCGTCCACCACCTGCTGCGAGCCGAAGGGGTAGATCTCGAGGTCGGGGTGCCAGTTGCGAAGGGTGCGGGCCCCGTTTCGTGATCCCGATGGGTCCGAAGCGGGCGCCGGGTCGGTAGCTGGTGCCGATGTCGAACGGCGCGCCCACGATCGCCACGTCCCAATCCTCGACCTGATCGATACGGGGTAGTCGGGCGAAGGTTGGCGGCCCCATGAAACGCGGGTAGAGACGACCGTCGGGTGGGCCGGCCCTCCCTTCGTGGTCGCTGAACGGGGTGCCGATAACCGACACGGTTACGGCCGCCGCGGCAAGTGGCCGTAAGCTATCATCCCATCATGTTAGCTCGGCTTCGACGTCGGGAGGCGGGTGACCCATGAGATATCGATCCGGTGTGGCAGGGTTTGCGGTCGTTGCGCTGGCAACGTTGGCGGCATGTGGGGGCGCCGTCGGTAGTGATGGCACCGAGGCCGCCGCTGATGGCGGCTCGATGCGTTTTGTCTTCTCACCCGACCCGGTGTGGAACTGGCTCGAAGACGAGGGGATCCTCGCCGAGATGGAGGAGGAGTCAGGGATCACCATCGAGCGCAACGAGTCGGAAGACGAGTTCGCCTTCTTCGCCGGTGGCCATGCCGACATCGTCTCCACCGGGAGCTACGAGACACCGGTGCTCGAGGCCGAGACCGATGTCGAGACGGTGACGATCGGCAAGTACAACAAGGCCAAGGACATCGTCGTCGTCGCCGCCGACTCCGGGATACGGCACCTTTGACGATCTCGAGCAGGGGTGCTCGGTCGGTGTCGAGTCGTTCAGCGGCTCCACGATCGTATGGATCGCACTGGCACAGGACCTCCACGGGCGCACCTTGGGCGAGGGGCCCGAGGATCTGCAGATGGCGATCACCGATTTCAACACGGCACCAGAACTGGTACTCAGCGGTGATCTGTGCGCCGGTGTCTCCTCGATCTACAACACCATCCCGTACTTCATGGACGAGGAGATCACCGGTCTCTACGACACGCAGTCGGCCTCCCAGCTCTACGGCGAGGAATACGTTCCCGGTCACGAGGGGATGAACAGCAACAACTTCGTCGTCACCAGGAGCTGGTACGACGAGCACCCCGAAGAGGTCGCCTTCTTCCTCAGCGTCTGGGACCGCGGTCTCCAGGAGTGGGCCGACAACCGCGACGCCATCCTCGAGGCGTACCCCGAGGACTTCGGTTACACCAACGATGAGGAGCTGGCCTTCCTCAAGGAGTGGTACGACAACCAGTTCAACGAGTTCGTCGACACGGTCTATCTCGACGAGGAGTGGATCGAGGGTGAGGCACAGGTGACCGACCTGCTCATCAGCGGAGGGGTGGTGCCCGAGGGCACGACAGCCCCGCTCCATGCGTGCATCGATCCCGAGTCCGGAGAGGAAACCTGCCTCCTACCGTCCTCATGACACCAAGACTCTCGGAGCGAGAATGGTCTCTCCCACCATCCCCGAGACGGCGCCCTCCGCCGAACAAACTGGACTAGCGCCACCGGTCAGCCCGAGGCGGGTGGGGAACGCCCGTTGGAAGCCGGTCGCCTACTCGGTGGCGGGGGCGATCACCTTCCTCGTGGTGTGGCAGGTCGCCTCGGGATACACCCGGACCGAGTTCGACCTCCTCCCGGGCCCGCTCGAGGTGGCGCAGCGGATGGGCGACTACATCTTCGGAAACGAGGCGGAGAACATCCCTCCAGGCTGGGTCTTCGTCAACTTCTGGGACACCTTCCGCAAGACGCTCTACGGCTTCTTCGGCGCCCTGCTGATTGGCGTGCCCATCGGGATCCTCATGGGGCGCTACCGGTATGCGAAGAACTTCTTCTTCGACTTCATCTACCTGGCGGCGAATGTCCCGCTGATCGTCTACGCCATCCTCGGGTTGCTCGATATTCGGGATCGGCGATGCCGGACCCGCCTTCGTGGTCGGGCTGCTGGTGCTTGCCGGTGATCGCCCTCAACGTGGCCGCCGGGGTCGAGGGTGTCGACAGGAACCTGATCTCGATGAGCCGCTCCTATGGGCTGAAGACCCAGACCGCCATGCGGCACATCGTCATCCCGTCGCTGGCGCCTTTCCTCTTCGCCGGGTCGCGTGCCTCGTTCGCCGCCTCGTGGAAGCTGGCGGCGCTGGCCGAGACGTTCGGGGGCACCACCGGGGTCGGGGTCCAGATCCGGAAGGCGTTCCAGGGGTTCTCGGTGACCGACATGCTGGCGTGGATGATGTTCTTCGTGATCTTCGTCGTGGTCATCGAACGGGTCGTCCTCATGAGGCTGGAGAGGTGGGTGTTCCGCTACCGGCTCAAGCGGGGCGAGGACATCCTCCGTTTCTGATGACGACTACCGCCGCCGCCAAGCCCGCCGCCCATAGGGAAAATGCCGTGCTCGCATTCCTCCGCCGCGACCGGGTCGCCAGATGGACATCCCGGCTCCTCCTGCTGCTCCTGTGGCAACTCGCCGGCCAACTGAGCGCTCGGTTCCCGACACCTGTCGAGACGGTCGAGATCCTGGTCCAGGAGTTCCAGACTCCGTTCGACCGGGGCGAGTGGAGCTTCTTCAACAACGAGTTGGTGACCAACCTCCTCGTGTCGATCAACCGCACGGCTCTGGCACTGGTATTCATCATCCTCATCGGCGTCCCACTGGGGTACGCCATGGGCCGTTGGTGGCGGGTGCAGGCCTACTTCACCGACCTCGTCACCGTCGGCTTGGCCATGCCGGCCTACATGTGGGCGCTGTTGGGTGTCATGTGGTTCGGCTTCGGTATCAGGGCCCCGGTCTTCTGTGCGGTGGTGTCGGCCACGCCCGGGTTGATCGTCCATGTCCTCCAGGGGAGCCTTTCGATACCCCGCGACCTCAGGGACATGTCGGATGCCTTCGATGTCCCGGGTTCGACGCGGATGCGTCATCTGGCGCTGCCTTCGATGGCGAGCGCACTCATCGCCGGGATCAGGTTGGCGATCGTGGCGGCATGGGGTTGTGTCGTTCTGGTCGAGTGGTTCGGGAGCAACGAGGGTGCCGGGTTCCGCGCCCGCGACTGGTACCAGTCGGCGGCCAACTACAACGGGCTGATGGCCTGGGGCATAGTCGTCCTGGTGGTGGTGATCATCGTCGACCGCGTGATCATCGAGAGGATCGACCAGACGGTTCACAAGTGGCGCCAGTCGGTCGGGGACTTCGGGGCGGCCAAGACCATCCCGATGGACTCGATAGAGGAATTCTGAGTGGCGGTCCTCAAAGCCACCAAGGTGGTCAAGGAGTTCCCTCCGCCGACGAAGAACCAGCCGACGGTGAGGGCGCTCGACGGGCTCGAGTTCGAGTTGTCCGGCCAGACCTTCGTGACGATGGTGGGCCCGTCGGGCTGTGGGAAGAGCACGTTCCTCAACATCGTGTCGGGCGTGGAAACGCCGACCTCCGGTTCGATCCTGGTCAAGGCGGACGACGGATCGCCGGCGACACTCGGCTACGTCTTCCAGGACCCCCGGCTGCTCCCATGGCGGACCGTCATCGACAACCTGATGTACGTCCACCGCGACAAGTCCGACGAGAACCGAGAGCGCGTCTCCAAGTACCTCGACATGGTCGGGCTTGCGCGGGTTCGAGCAGATGTACCCGGCCCACCTCTCGGGCGGGATGCAGCAGAGGGTGGGGATCGCCCGCGCCTTCTCGGTGGAGCCCGACCTCTTACTGATGGACGAGCCGTTCAGCCATCTCGACGCCATCACGGCGCGCTCGCTCCGTGAGGAGCTTCAGGCGATCTGGCAGAGGACCCGCAAGACCGTCCTCTTCGTGACCCATGACGTGCTGGAGGCGGTCCAACTGTCCGACCGGATCATCATCGTCGCCTACGGCGGCCGGAACTACGCCGACATCCCCATCGACCTGCCCTACCCGCGGCTCCAGACCGACAGGGAGGTGGCGGGTCTCCAGGCGGACATCCTCGAGGTGTTCAACGAGATGGAGGCCAAGCGGCAGACCAGCGACCCCCGGCTCTCCCCAGGAGCGATTACGACCTAGATGCCGAGCAGGCGAGCCGGGTTGTGTTCGAGGATCGCCGCCTTCTCCTCGGCGGTGAGCGACCGCAGGCCGTTGATCCAGTTGACCGGGTCGTCGAGGAACATCGGTGCCGGGTAGTCGGTGCCGAGGACGACCTGCTCCACCCCGACCATGTCGATGAGAAACCGCAGCGTGGCCTCGGTGTAGGTGCACGAGTCGTAATAGAACCGGCCCAGGTACTCGCTCGGGGCGTGCTCGAGGAAGGTGCGGGAGTCGTCGAACTCGGGCATGTTCTCCAAGGCGCCCGCCCTCCACCCTTTGTCCATCCGGGCCGCACCGAATGCCGTGTATCCGCCGGCGTGACCCAGACACAGTTTGAGATCCGGGTACCGGTCCATGATCCCGCCGTAGACCAACGTGGCGAAGGTGATCGCACGCTCGGTCAGGTTGCCGATGACATTGGGTATCCCGTAGCGCTCGGTCCGGTTCTCGACGACGGTCGAACTTGCCTGGTGGAAGAAGACCACAGCACCCAACTCCTCGACCGCCGCCCAGAACGGGTAGAAGCGGCTGTCATCGAGTGTGACCCCGTTGACGTGGTCGCCGATGGTTATCCCCCTGAAGCCCATGTCTCCCATCGCATGGGCCATCATCTCGATGGCGGTGGGGACATCCTGCAGCGGCACACTTGCCAGACCCAGATACCGGTCGGGATATGCGTCCATCATCTCCTTGAGCGCCGCGTTGCATTCGGTGGCTATCTCGGTGGTGATCTCGGGCGCCAGGTCGTAGCGGAAGAACCCGGTGTTGATGGTGAGGACGTGGACATCGACACCCATCTCGTCCATCTCGACGAGCCGGTCCTCTGCGCTGATGCTGAACTTGGGGATGTGGAGCTCGCCGACATCGGGGCCGAGCGAGTGCCATTGGCCGTCGCGTTCGATGGCGTCTACGAAGACGCGTGGCGTCACGTGGTTGTGGATGTCGATGACGGCCAATGGTCTCTCCTTGAACTGGCTAGATGAGGAACTGGACCCGGGCCGTGATCTCCTTCTGGGTGACCGATGCCACCAGGTCGGATGCCCGGTTCATCACCGGATGGGCGAAGTACGCCTCGAGACCGGAAACGTCCTCGAAGTCGGCCACGAGCACCATGTCCCAGTTGTTTGGGTTGCGCTCGATATCGAAGCCGACGGTGTACTCGACTACCGAAGGCACGGTCCCCTTGAGCGCTGCGAGCGAGTCCCTGGCGGCCACCTTCTGTTCGTCGGTGACCCCGTCCTTCCATTTGAACATGGCGACGTGACGAAGCACGAGTCGATCCTCCGATGCGTTGACTTGTTGTCCTAGCATACGAGGATATCATCTTCGATCCGCCGATCTCCGAAGGGAACCATGAGTCGTCTGATCAGCGGGGACATGCGGCCCATAGATCATCACAGCCCGGTCCCCTACTACTACCAACTCGCCGACATCCTGCGTGATGCGATCGATCGTGGAACATGGGAGGTCGATGAGCTGATCCCCGCCGAGGGCGCCCTCACCGAGATGTTCGGGATCAGTCGGAGCGTGACCCGAAAGGCGCTCGACCTGCTCGAAGGGGAGGGACGTGTCCTCAGGGTCAAGGGCAAGGGCACCCAGGTGGTCGGACCGAAGTTCGCATACGAGGCGGTGGATGCAGCCGGGAGCTGGTTCGCTCAACGGGCACATCCGCTCCGTCTCGGCAAGATCATCAATGCGGGGCGTTCCGCCGCTGGCGGGAATCTGGGAAAGCTCCTCGGTCTGTCTCCCAGGGATCAGGTTTGGGAGATCGCGCTGACCCACGAGCTCGACGGAGCCCCGGTGGCGCTCAGCCAGATGTACCTGCGTATTCAGGGGACGCTGACTGTGGGGGCGCCACCGGAGTTCGAACCGGGCGGCCCTGACATCATCCAGCAGTTGGCGGCCAAGTACGGGGTGGAGATCGTCAACTCCCAGCTGGAGATAGAAGTTGCCGGCGCTTCGACCACCGAGGCGGAGCACCTCGGAGTGAAGCCGGCCACGCCGGTGGTCCAGGTCAGCTCGCTCGAATTCGACAACGCGGCACGGGTCGTCGGCTTCACCAGGACGGTCTTCCGCACCGAGCACTTCTTCTTCTCTGTCGACATGAGACGGGTGCGCGGCGCGGTCCCGGTGACCCCATTGGTGGCCAAGGCGGACGCCTAGGGGTAGACGACCTCCACCCAACGATTGGATTCGGCGCTCTCGAGCGATCGCCTCGAGAACCGCCACAGCTCGCCGCGCCTCGATTCCATCGGTCTCCGGCTTGGTTTCACCCCGGATCGCAGCAGCGAACTCGCCGAGTTGATCGGCGACGGTGTCCAGCGGCTCCAGCGACACCTCGGTCTGCTCGGTCGACCCACGGGATTGCAGTGTCAGCCTGGTGCCGTCACCAGTGTTGCGGGCGATCGCCGCGGTCCCGAATGCGGACAACTCGACGACTGGTCCGGTGGCCATCGATGTGAAGAGGTGACCCAGGGCCCCCGACCCGAACCGGAGCGAGATCATGCTGGTGTCATCCACCTCCCCGTCGGGAAGAAGCTGCGTGCTCTCGGCGAGCACCGCCGCGATCGGTCCGGCCAGGTAGTGGAAGTTGTCGATCTGGTGGATGCCGAGAGCAGCCATCCCACCAACGGGTGACTCCGCCAGATCCCGGCGCCACGGGGCCAGATTGGGGTTGAACAGCAGCGGGGCGGCATGGGTAGAGGTCACCGCCAGGAGATCACCCAGCTCACCGTCACTCAAAGCCTGCTTGATCCACCTGTTGGCCGGCTGGCGTCTCCGGTTGTGACCGACCTGGAGCACCACTCCGGCATCTGTGGCCGCATCGATGGCGCGGTCGGCTTCGGCCACGGTCAAGGTGAGCGGCTTTTCCACGAACACGTGCTTCCCCGCTCGGGCGGCGGCCACCACCAGGTCGGCATGGGTCGTGTGGGGTGTGGCTACGAGGACACCATCGATGTCCGATCGGAGCAGCTCGTCGAGAGAACCGGCGGGCGTGCAGCCATGCTCGACGGCGAAGGACTCTCTCGCCTCCCTGCTCCGGGCGAAGCAGTAAGCGACCTCGATGGCACCCGTCGTCTGGGCGGCAATCGCCAGGACCCCGCCCCACCATCCCAGTCCGACGACTCCGAGGCGAACCGGCAGGTTGGACGGATTTGGCATCCCATCATTTTAACTTCACCACCATGGCACCCACCGCCGAGCGGTATCGACGGGCACCGCTATGTTCGGGGGAGAACATCCCCAGGAGCCGACATGCCCATCGCCACCCCCGACACCTACCGAGCGATGCTCGAGGCCGCTCGCGACGGCGGGTACGCCCTACCCGCCATCAATGTGACCTCCAGCGAGACGATCAACGCGGCGATGCGCGGGTTCGCCGATGCCGAGTCGGACGGGATCCTCCAGATCTCCACCGGCGGAGGTGAGTTCCTATCGGGACAGGCGGTCAAGGACATGGCCGTCGGCGCCGCGGCCGGCGCCGCCTTCGCCGAGGCGGTCGCCGACCATTACCCGGTGAACTTCGCCCTCCATACCGACCACTGCCAGCCCGACAAGGTCGACGGCTTCATCCGGCCGCTGCTCGCCATGAGCAGAGAGCGCCAGGCCGATGGCCGCCCTCCTCTGTTCCAGAGCCACATGCTCGACGCCTCGGCTCTCCCTCTCGACGAGAACCTTGCCATGGCCTCGAAGCTCCTCGACGAGATGGCCCCGCTCGACGTGGTGTTGGAGTTGGAGATCGGGATCGTCGGAGGGGTCGAGGACACGCTCGACCACGAGGGGATCAGCCGGGAAAAGCTGTACACCACGCCGGGGGACATGGTTGCCGTGACGGAGACGCTGGGGACCGGGGAGCGCGGTCGGTACATGCTCGCCGCCGTGTTCGGGAACGTCCATGGGGTCTACAAGCCGGGCTCGGTCGAGTTGAGGCCGACCATCCTGCGCGATGGTCAGGCGGCGGTCGAGGAGCGCTTCGGCAGTGAGGGGCGACATCTTCTCGTCTTCCACGGTGGAAGCGGAAGTTCGCTCGATGAGATCCACGAGACCCTGGGGTATGGCGTGATCAAGATGAACATCGACACCGACACGCAATACGCCTTCACGAGGCCCATCGCCGGCCACATGTTCTCCAACTACGACGGGGTGCTCAAGGTCGACGGCGACGTCGGCAACAAGAAGGCATACGACCCCCGCAGTTACGGCAAGCTGGCGGAGACCTCGATGTCGGAGCGGGTGGTCCGCGCCGCCGAGGAACTCAAGTCGGCCGGACGCTCAATCGGGGTCGGCTGAACGTGCCCGACCCAGGGCCGGCCTTCGATGAGACGATCACCTGCGTCGACTGCGGCGGCGTGGCCCACCTGATCTCATTCCTGCCCCCCGACGAGCCTCCCGACCCCGCCCAGGTCGTACTCACCTACCGCTGCGCCGACTGCGGCGATCGTTGGGACGTCGTCCCCGCCGACGACACCTTTGAATAGACGGCAGACGGCAGACGGCGGACGGCAGACGGCAGACGGCGAGACGCGACTCCAGGTGGAGCTCACACGTGGGAGTGCACCCAGGCCCAGTCCCCCCTACGCTTGCTGCGCTCGAGGCACTCCCCCGCCCGGGGAGACGATGCTCGTTCAGCGCAGATCGCGGCGTAGCGCCGAGCGGGCGGCCCAGTAGCCGCACATACCGTGGACGCCGGCACCCGGTGGCGTGGACGAGGAGCAGAGATAGATGCCCTTGCTCCCGGTGAAGTAGGGGTCGGTCGAGAAGACCGGACGGGCTATCAGTTGGAGACCGGTGTGGGCGCCACCGCTTATGTCGCCGCCGACGTTGTTCGGGTTGTGCGCCTCGAGCGCAGCCGGACCCATTGCGTTCCTTGCCAGCACCCGCTCACGGAACCCCGGGGCGAACCGCTCGATCTGGGCCTCGATGCGATCGGTCATATCAACGGTGGACTCGGCCGGGACGTGGCAGTAGGCCCACACCGCCTGCTTGCCCTCAGGCGCCCTGGTGTCGTCCACCACCGAAGGCTGCGACAGCAGCACATAGGGCCGGTCGGGGTGCTCGCCGCGCCACACGGAGCGCTCCGCAGCCATCACCTCCTCCAAGGTGCCCCCGATGTGCACGGTCCCGGCCTGTCCGGCGCGCTCGTCCCGCCAGGGGATGGGCCCATCGACAGCCAGATCGAGCTTGAAGGACCCGGGACCGTTTCGGAAGCGGCGCAGCCGGCCGGCGTACCGACTGGAGATACGATCACCCGCCACCCGCAACAGGGTCGTCGGGCTGGTGTCGAACAACACCGCTCGCGCCGCCGGCAGGTCGTCCCACCCGTTCACCGGGCGGTTGCACTCCACCTCACCACCGAGGGCACGCAGATAGGAGACCAGCGCATCGGAGATGGCCTGCGACCCGCCCCGGGCCACCGGCCAGCCGACGGTCTGGGCGGTGACCCCGAAGAGCAGCCCGAAACTCGAGGTGAGCGGTCGATCGAGCGGGAGGATGGCGTGGGCGGCACAGCCGGCGAAGATCGCCTTGGCCTCGTCCTCGCCAAAGAGCCAGCGGGAAAGCAGCGTCGCCGGCAGGAGACCGGGGACGCCAAGCGAGGCCATCGCAATCGGATGGCGTGGTAGCCGAAGGACCGGACCGAGCAGACCCGATGCCAGATGTGGCCACATGCGGGCGAGCCGGCCGTACACCCGTCGCCAGGAGGAGGCGTCCACCCCGAGACCGGCGGCGGTTTCATCGACCGAACGGTGGACGATCGCCGCGCCGCTATCGAGCATGTGGGCGAGCGGGACCTCGGGTTGCACCCATTCCAAGCCGTGCTGGTCGAGGGGGAGCTTGGCGAAGAACGGCGATGCGATCCCCATCGGGTGGACCGCAGAGCAGATGTCATGGCGGAAGCCAGGAAGAGTCACCTCCTCGGTGCGGGTCCCCCCGCCCCACACCGGCGCCCCCTCGAGGACGAGCACCCGCCGCCCGGCGCGGGCGATGACGACGGCTGCGGCAAGCCCGTTGGGCCCGGAGCCGACGACGACGGCGTCGTAATCGGTCATCGCCGGGCCGTGGCGTCGCTGCGGTCGACGAGTCGATGGGTCGGTGCTAGAACCAGAAGCTGCCCTGACCCTCGGGCTCTGCGGTGAACCCCCAGGCCTCGGTCACCAAACCATCGGCCCCGATGTTGAACACGTGGACCTCGTCTGCCGTGTAGGTGCTGTCATCGCGGTGGACGGTCACGTGGGTGAGGACCACGGTGTGGCGGTCGTTGGCGAGCACGTCGTGTACCTCGATCATGAAGTCGGCGCGCGTCACCTCGAACACCTCTTCGAGGAACCCGATGATCTGGTCGCGGCCCAATTTGTCGCCCGACGCCTTCCCCCTCCCCGAGACGTGCCAGACCGCGTCTGGGGCGAGCAGCCGCCCGATGGCGCCGAAGTCACCGTCGCAGAAGGCGCGGTACTCGGTCTGGATGCGCTCAACGTTGGGATGAGTCATCGCCGCCCATTCAACTCCCTCCGTCAGGCTCTTCCGCCCAACGGTGGGGCCGGGTCCGGACATCGTCAAACCCGAGCTCGTCGCACAACTCGAGGAATAGCTCCCGGGGGACGCCGCGCCATTCCAGGTCGTCGAGCGACTCGACCAGCGGGACATCCCGCCGCAGCGTGGTGAGGGTCCGGTACAGGGTGACCTCCTCGCGGCGCTCCGCCAACGAGGCGGCGAGACGCTCGGGCCCGCGCACCTGGACGCCCCACTGCTTGGGATCGTCGGGGATCCTGTCGACCCTTCCGAACTTGGCGAGCAGCGTCGAAGCCGACCGCGGTCCCCAGCCCGGGATCCCGGGGACGCCATCGGCGGTGTCCCCCACCAGAGCCAGATAGTCGGGGATCGACTCGGGCTGGACGCCGAACTTGGCGACCACCCCCTGCTCGTCGATCAGGATCTGCCGACGGCGGTCGTAACAGACGACCCTGTCGCCGATGACGCATTGCGCCATGTCCTTGTCCGGGCTGAGCAGGACGACCTGCTCGACATCGTCGGCCCAGCGGAGAGCGGCTGTGGCCATGGCGTCATCCGCCTCGAACTCGATCATCCCCCAGGTGACGACGCCGATCGCCTCGAGGCCACGCTCCATGAGGGGGAACTGGGCGAGAAGTTCGGGGGGCATCCCCTCCTCGGTCTTGTACCCGGCGAACATCTCGTTCCGAAACGAGCGGATCACGGTGTCGGCGGCGGCGGCTACGTGGGTCACCTCGGGCTGACGGAGCAGGGAGAGTGTTGTCTCGATCACCCCGAGCGTCGCCCCCACCTCCATCCCGTCCGGGGCGGTGCGCGCCGGGCGCCCGAAAAAGGCGCGGAACACCTCGTAGGTGGCATCGAGCACATGGAGGTTCATGGGCGGGTCGTTGACGGCATCGAGCCACACCCTACGGGGTCGCAAGTAGCACGGGACCGCTACCCTCGATGGCTCCAGTAGTCAAAGGGATGGATACATGAAAACAGGCGACGATTGGCGCAAGGTCGGAGATCAGTTCGCCGCCATCGGCGAGCGGTTCAAGGAGCACTACGAACAGGTGGAGTCCTCGGACTCCGACGAGGATGCCAGCGTCGACGAGGTCCGGAGCGCACTCCGCACCCTTGGTGACGCACTCGACAACGTGTTCACCGCGGTGGGCCATGCATTTCGCGACCCGGCGCTCCGCAGCGAGGCGAAAGAGGCAGCGGGATCGATAGCGACAGCCCTCGGTGCCACTTTCAACGAGCTCAGCGACGAGGTGCGACGTCTCGTCGGAAACGAGGCAAAGACCGACGGGACACCGACGGAGGCGAGCGGCGCTGCTACCGATGCGGATACGACACCGCCCACCGAGCCGACCTCGCCGGTTGCACCGCCGGACCAGCCGCCGCCGGCCGCTCCACCCGAGCAACCGCCCCCGGTCACCCCACCTGAGCAGCCGCCGCCGGTCACCGAGCAGGACTCGGCGCCGGAACCGCCGCCACAGGAACCGCCCGGTTGACCCAACCGGCCACACCGGGCTCGATCTCCACCTTCGATCCCAGGAACGGCGCGGTCGTCGGCTCGGTCGACGCCGCCACGCCGGCCGACGTCGCCGCCGCGGTGGACCGGGCGCGCAAGGCGTTCGGCCCGTGGTCAGAGACGAGCCACACGGAGCGCGCCCACCACATCAGGGAACTCCGTCACCTACTGCTCGACAAGATGGATGACGTCGCCGAGGCGCTCTCCTCGGCGACCGGGCGATCGCATCGTGACTCCTTGATGATCGAGGTGGCGCCGGCAGCAAACGCGGCCCGCTGGGTGGAGAAGAACGCGGCGAGCGAGCTGGCACCGCGCCGGGCACCGACTGGTGTCCTGATCCACAAGAAGGCTTGGGTGCGGCATGTCCCACGGGGCGTGGTCGGGTTGATCACCCCTTGGAACTATCCGTTCTTCCTGGCATGGAACCCAATGATCCACGCCATCGCCGCCGGGTGCACGGTGGTGGTCAAGCCATCCGAGATGACAGCCACGGTTGGGCAGCTATTCGCCCGGCTGGTGGGCAGCGCCGGGCTGCCCGAGGGCGTGGTCGAGGTGCTGCACGGCGGCGCCGATGTCGGGGAGGCCATCGTCGGCGGTGTGGACATGGTGTCTTTCACCGGCTCGCCGGTCACCGGACGGAAAGTTGCCGCCGCCGCCGCCGAGCGGCTCGTGCCGACAGTGCTCGAGTTGGGGGGAAAGGACGCCATGGTCGTCCTCGACGACGCAGATCTACGCCGGGCGGCCCGGGCTGCGGTTTGGGGTGCCATGGTCAACGCCGGGCAGACCTGTGTCGCCGTCGAGCGGGTCTATGCGGTGAGTTCGATCCACGACCGCTTCATCAACGAGGTCCTCGAACTGGTCGACTCGCTCTCCGCCGGCACCGGGGACGCAACCGATATAGGACCGATCACCCACCCGAACCAGGTCACGGTGATTGAACGGCACCTCGCCGAAGCAACCGCGGCCGGAGCCCGCATCGTGCGCGGCGGAGGAAGCCGTGACGCGGCCCTCGGCTGTGCCTGGATCGAGCCGACCGTGGTGATCGATGTCGATCACACCATGGCCCTGATGCGCGAAGAGACCTTCGGGCCGGTGCTTGCCGTGATGCGCGTACCGGACGAGGCCGCCGCCCTCGAGTTGGCCAACGACTCCACTTACGGGTTGCACGGATCGGTGTGGAGCAGGGACGAGCAAAGGGCGCTGGACTTCGCCAAGAGGATGCGGACCGGTTCGGTGGCGGTCAACGATGTCATCGCCAACATCTACATCCCGTCGCTGCCCTTCGGTGGGGTGGGCGAATCGGGTTACGGCTCCAACGTCGGCCCCGAGGGACTGCGCGCCTACTGCTACCAACAGACGATCACCTCCAACAGGTTCACCCTGCCCCGCGAGGTGTGGTGGTATCCGAGGCAGTTCGGTTCGCGCGGATGGAAGCGGATCATCCGCGTAATGGCGGGCAGATAGCGGATCGCCCCGCAACCCAGGGTTCGAACGGTCGTACAGCAGCGCTTCGGGCCCACAGAACGGGGGGACAACCGGGTCGGGCTTACCCTTGTGGCGTGCCCCTCGGCCGGATACTCATCTTCGTCGGGATCGGGATCGCCCTGCTCGGGGCGGTGATCACCTTCGCCCCGGGCTTGGTCTCCTGGTTCGGCCGGCTTCCCGGTGATATCAGGATCGAGGGCGAGAGATGGACAGTGTTCATCCCGATCACATCGATGTTGTTGGTGAGCCTGGTCATCACCCTCGTCGCGGGCCTCGTCAGTCGGTTCATGGGCCGATGACTCCCGGTCCGATCGTCTCGGCCCAATGGCTCGCCGACAACCTCGGCGATCCCTCGATGGTTGTTGCCGACGTGCGGTGGTCGCTGGGAGCGCCGGGCGCGGGCCGTGCCGAGTACGTGGCCGGTCACGTGCCCGGGGCGGTCTTCGTCGACTTGGACGAGGATCTCAGCGACGCCACCGGGCCGGGCCGTCACCCCCTCCCCTCGCCGGAGCGGTTCGCCGAGAGGATGGGTGCGCTCGGCATCGGGGACGACACGCTGGTCGTGGCGTACGACGCCTCTTCGGGATCGGTGGCGGCGCGTCTGTGGTGGATGCTGCGCAACCAGGAACACTCCGTGGCGGTGCTCGAAGGTGGATGGCAGGCGTGGGTCGATGCAAGGCCTGCCCGTGGAGACGGTGGTCGCCGAGCCGAACCACGCCACATTCTCGGTTCGGGGCCCCTGGAGCGGAACGGTTGACCGGGATCAACTGACCTCGCATCTGGGCGAGGTCGTCCTGCTCGACGCCCGTGCCGAGGAGCGGTATCGCGGTGCGATCGAGCCGGTGGATCCGGTTGCAGGGCATATACCCACCGCGGTCAGTCTCCCCTTCACCGAGTTGCTCGAAGAGGGTCGGCTACGTCCAGACGACCGAGTCGCTGTTGCGGGAAGCCGGGTTGGGTGGCGACCAGCCGGTAGTGGTGTCCTGTGGCAGCGGGGTGACCGCTTGCTCTTTGTCGCTGGCGGCGGCGGTCGTCGGTCTGCCGGATCCTCTTCTCTATCCCGGGTCATGGAGCGACTGGTCCCGCGCTGGGTATCCGGTCGCCACCGGTGACGAACCAGGGGAGCCGCCGCCGAGGTGACCGACACCCTGCGCTCCGCCGTCGAGCGCAACGACCCCGACGAACTGCTGCGGCTGATCGACGGTCTCACCGCAGCGGAGGAATGGGGAGAAGTACACCGGCTTGGCGTCCTCTGCCGTGACGCCGTGGAGCGCGGCAAGCAACTGTGGGGGGTGGCGGAGCACGTCGACTACCGGCTGGCGCTCGAGGCCCCGCCGAACTGGGCCGGGGCGGCGGTGCAGGCGGGCGCAGGGAGGTACACGCTCGGCCCGCTCCACGAGGTGGCGGCGTCGACCCACGTCTGGGACGAGCTCGCCCCGCACCTGGCTGCGGGACTGCCGCTGACCATGACCGCCCACGAGCGGGTGGTCCGGGGCGATGACCTCGCCGAAGAGCCGCGGGTGGACCCGGCCGTGCTCGAGATTCCCTTGCGGCTCGAATCGTGGGAACCGCGCTATCAGGTGGCGACCTTTCACTCCGACAGGCTTGACTTCCCGTCGCCGACGCTGCCCGAGATGGAGCGTTTCGAGTCGGGCGACGCCCCTCGGGTAACCGACGTCGAGGTATCCGAGGCGATGCTGGGACTGGTCCGCCCGTGGAGCGACGAGTCCAACGGTCGCGCCGAGATGGTCGCCGTCGAGGGTGGGGCCAAAGAGGCCATCGCCAGTCTCGGGGCGCGACGGGGCCGGATCGCCCGGGTCGACCCAACAGAGGGGCTGAGGTGGATGGCGTGGGCGGCGGCCGATGGCGGCGCCCACGGCCGGAGGAGGGGCACCGCGGTCGGGAGGTTCGAGGCGTGGTGGACGGCCACGGTGCTCACCGGCGAGCGAGTGGCCGCCGGACCCCGCTCGCTTGGGTGAGGCGATCGGGAGTCTGGAGTGGTACGTGTGGGGGGACCCGGCCCCGGATACTGGCTGGTCGCTCCGTATCGCCGTCGCCGACCCCGGTCGAAATCGCGCTTGGGCGCTATCCGCCCTTGATGCCGAATGAACCAGGCGGACGGCTAGAGCCGGGCGGCGGCCGCCGAGAACAGCGCGCTGCGGACGGCATCGTGATCGAAGCGACCCGGATCCCCGGTCGACACCGCAAAGGTGTGCCGTTCGCCGGGGAGGAGGGTGACCAGTTGCGAGTCCACCGACGCATCTGGGTCGATCATGTCGGCGAGGAGGCAGAGGTCGACCACCGGCACCGCAGCAGCCACCGTCACTCCCACGGTGTCGCTCGCTGTGGCGAGTTCGACCTCGAGCGTGGGCTTCCCCCACTCGATCGCACCGATCTCCTCCCATAGCCAGAAGGCGCGGGCATCTTCGAGCGTGGTCACCAGTACCTCGCCGGTCGGCTCTTCAGGTGAGGTGAGCTCGGCAGGGAGCACAACATGCGCTGCGGAGTCGGGCGGAACCTCGACTGGGAGATCGGCGCTCGCCCTGACCGTTCCATCGAGTCCCAACCGCACTGCGGCGATGGTCCCCCGCCACGGTTGGCGGGTGTCGTTGATGGCGACGCACACCGGTCCGCCGCCATCGCCGTCGGGGGACATGACCATGGTGCGCCCGGCGAAGGCGGTGCGGGCGGCGTACCAGGCCAACTTGTGCCGCCCATCACCATCGACCACTGCCCACGAGAGCGCCGGCCAACAGTCGTTGAGCTGCCACCAGATGACACCGGAGCATCTCTCGTGGAGGCTGCGGAAGTGGCCGACCCCGGTCCGCAGCGCATCCGCCTGGATGAGTTGGGTGAGGTAGAGCCAGCTTTCGAAGCCGGCCGGCTTCCCGGCATGGGCCTGGAGGGCCACCTCCAGCTTGGCCATCCCGTCGTCAGCCTTCTGATGGTGGGACAGCACCGCGTCGCCCGGGCTGAGGGGCCGGCTGGAGATCGCCCGGGCCAGCGTGGCATGGTTTGCCGGCGCCTGGAACCCGAACTCGGCGACGAATCGGGGCCGGTAGCTCCGATAGTGGGTGTAGTCCCGCTCGTTCCACACATCCCAGATGTGAATCGGTCCATGGTCGGGGTCGTTGGGGTGGATGTCCGCCCGCCCCGATGTGGGGCTCCCATCGATGTAGGGGCGGGCCGGGTCGAGCGTCGTGACCAGTTCGGGGAGGATCTGGCGGTAGAAGAGCGGACCCCACTCCCGGTCGCCGACCACGGGCTGCCATCCCCAATCCCACCAACCCCACAGGTTCTCGTTGTTGCCATTCCAGATGATCAGGCTGGGGTGCGACATCAACCGGTCGATGGCATCCCGCGCCTCGGCCTCGACCTCGACCGCCAGTTCCCCCGGGTAGGCGGCACAGGCGAAGAGGAAGTCCTGCCAGACGAGGACGCCCTGCCGGTCACATACCTCGTAGAAGTCGTCGCTCTCGTAGATCCCCCCGCCCCACACCCGGAGCAGGTTGGCATTGGCATCGACGGCGTCGGTGATGCGCCGCTCATAACGCTCCCGATCGACCCTTGCCGGGAAGCAGTCGTCGGGGATCCAGTTGAACCCCCGCACCCAGACTCTCTCACCGTTGACCAGGAAGGCGAACCGGGTGCCCTCCGGATCGGCCGAGGTGTCGAGCTCGACGGTGCGGAACCCGATGTTGCGCTCTACACGGTCGGTCGGCGTGCCATCGACCACCGCTTCGACCACGAGCGAATAGAGGCGCTGCGGTCCCCGGCCCACCGGCCACCAGAGATCCACCGAAGGGACCTCCACCGTGAGCATGGCCGGCGCCGAATCGACCACCGCCTCCACCGTCCGACCGTCGAGCGATGCCCGCAACATCACCTCCCCGCCAGGTTCATCCCACTCGAGGTCTGCGGCGATTTCGACCACCCCGTCGCCGGCCGGGGTGACGGTGGCGGTCGGCCGTACCGCCGCGATCCGTGCGCCCGACCAGGTCTCCAGCCACGCCGCCCTCCAGATACCGGAGGTGGTGAGGCGCGGCCCCCAGTCCCAGCCGAAGTTGCACGCCATCTTGCGGATGAAGTTGTACGGGGCGTCGAAAGCCCGTGGCAGGTCGCCGAGCCGGGTCTTCTCGGCGGTGGCATGAGCCGAGAGGTGAGTCGAAGCGGACGGTGAGCTCGTTGCTCCCGACTCGGACGACCGAGGAGACATCGAACCGGTAGGTGCGGTGCATGTTGGCGGTGACGCCTACCTGCTGACCGTTGAGCGAGACGGCGGCGACCGTGTCGAGACCATCGAAAACGAGGTCTGTCCGGTCGCCGCCGCCGGGCAGGTAAATCGAAATTCGAGCCGGTACTCCCACACCGATTCGGCGATCCAGTGCTGGCCCTCCTCGTTCTGGTCGAGGTAAGGGTCTGCGATGACCCCGGCGGCGAGCAGGTCGAGGTGGACGCACCCGGGCACGGTGGCCGGGACATCCAGCGTCTGGTACGGAGCGCCATCAGGCGCCGAGACCAGCCGCAGCTCCCAACCGTCGCCCAGCGCGCTCCGCTTCCTGATGAGACCTCCTTTCCCGTGCGGAGCGTAGGCAGTGGTGGTGCGCCGGCTCAGCCGTCGACCACCACCACCGTCCCCTGCATGTTCGGGTGGAGCGTGCAGACATATGGGTAGGTGCCGGGATCGGTGAACGTGTGGCTGAAGGTTCCGGTCTGCATCACCTCGCTGGCGAAGCCGTCACCGACCACGTTGTGCGGCATGTCGTCTTGGAACACCCAGGTGACGGTGGTCCCCGCTTCGACCGTCAACCTGTCCTGGGTGAACGACATGTCGCTCACCACGACAGTCGGGTCGCTCGCAACCGCCCCGGGATCGACCGGCTCGGGCGAGGCAGAGGGCGTGGGGGTGTTGCAGGCGGCGAGCCCCGCAAGCAGGAGTGCGGCGAATGCCACACGAGACATGATCTGACTCCTTGGTCGTCGTGTCTCGCATCGTCGGCCGTCAACGGTTTGGGATCCATCGGGGATATGCCGCCGCGCCGTGAGGAATGGCCCGGATAGAGAATCGGGGCCTACCCCGATGAGCCCCCGGGGGAAGGATGAGAACTGGGGCTTCAGACTGTGCTCACCCGCCGGCTGCCACATCGATGCCGAGAGACGCCTCCGCATCCTCCAGCCGCTGCCCTCCGCCGGCCACGGGGGCGAAAAGATCCCCGAATCTGGCGAGTCGCTCCCACACGTTGGTGATGGTCACCTCGCCGTTGGCCACCTGGCCCACCTCATCCCAGGTGATCGGGACCGACACCGGGGCGCCGGGCCGCGGTCTCACCGAATAGACGGAGGCGATCGTCTGCCCCGAGGCGTTCCTGTTGTGGTCGATGAAGACCTTGCCCCGCCGCTTTGGTTTGTCCCACTCCATGGTCAGGTCGTGGGGGTTGGCGCCGACGAGGAGCCGACCCACCGCTTCGACGAACCGCCTGATCCGGCCGAATCCGTACTCGGGCTCGACCGGCACATAGACGTGCATCCCCCGCGCGCCCGACAGCTTCGGGTACCCCCGCAACCCGAGGTTCTGCAGCGCCACCCTGAGGAGACGCACCCCGGCGACCACCTGACCCCACTCGGCGCCCTCGGCCGGGTCGAAATCGAAGATGGCGTAGTCGGGGCGGTCGAGCGTCCCTGCCCGCGAGTGGAAGGGGTGGATCTCGATGCACGCCATGTTGGCGAACCACATCAGCGACTCCCGGTCGGCGGCGAGCAGGAAGCCGATCTCGCCACCCATCGAGTCCGATGGGACCGGTGCGATGGTCATCCATTCCGGCTGATGGCCGGGGGCCCGCTTCTCGTAGAAGGTCGACCCTTCGATCCCGTCGGGGTAGCGGGACATCGAGATGGGTCGCCCGGCGAGATGTGGGAGCAGCACCGGAGCGATCGAGGCGTAGTACTGGATGAGGTCGCCCTTGGTGATGCCCTCGGGGAAGAACGGCTTGTCGGGGTTGGTGATCAGCAAGCGGCTTGCTCAGCCCGAGCGGTCGCCAGCGCGGTCCTTCGGGGACGATCCGCAACGGGTCGGGGAACGATCCGAACGTCGAGAGCGGTCGGCCTTGCTCCTCGGGTCTCGCAGTCGCCGCCAGGGTGGCTTCGATCTCCTCCCAAATGGCGTCGTGGCTCGACTGCTCACGAGCCTCCGATATCACGACCATGGGGATCGCCGCCTCGACCGCCGCCTGGACCAGGTGGCCCACCTTGAGCGAACCGGTCCCGTACGGGATGTGCTTCACCTCGCCGTGCTGGTTGAACAGGTTGTCGGTGAACTGGGTCTGCAGCGGGGCCACCATCCATGCCGGGAAGGCGTCCTCGATGAAGCTGAGGACCGAGGCGAAAGCCTCCTTGGAGGTGAGCGCCCCTCCGGTCATGGCGTGGACGTGTGCCCAGTCCACGATGGGCCGGACAAACGGGAAACTCGCCGGCGAGGACGGCGATGTCGCCCAACGTGCCAAACGATCGATCGTTCCCGCCGGTCTCGAGGCCAAGACCAACGCCGAGTCGCTCGATCTTTGGGGCCACGTACTCCAACCGGGCGCGGATCCGGTCCATCAACTCATCGGCCGACCTCTGGTGGGTGTTGCCGAAGTGGGCGCAGATCACCGGAGCACCAAGCGCCCGCCCCAGCTTCATGGTGTGCTCGAGGGCAGCGAGGCACTGTTTGGCCTTGTCCTCCTCCTCAACGGTGAGAACGGCGAAATAGGGGGCATGGACCGAGAGCCTGATGTCCCGCTCCGCAGCCAATTCGCCGAAACGGGTGCACCGCTTCTCCTTCCAGGGGAAGCCGGTGACGAAGGGAAGCTCCAATGCCCGGTGACCCCGCGCCGCCACATCGTCGAGAAACGCCTCGTCATCGGTCCCCTCGGGAGGGACCCGCGAAATGCCAAACCGGATCTGAGCATCGTCTGCCACGAGAGGACCAGTGTGGTCTAAGAGGGTCGGGAGACGGAAGACGGCCCGCCGCCACGGCGGACGGCGGACCCCGCTGCGGAGCAGCGGGTAGGGGGGACGCGGACTCCCACGATGCCCGCACGCGGCTCGCACCTTGGGAGTGCCATCCCCCCTCCCGCGACGCGCTGCGGCGTCGGGTACTCCCCCTCCGAGCGGGGCTCGTCCTCGAGCCAGCTCAGCTTTACGTTGTTAACCTACCGATGTTAAGTTAGCGACGATCTAGCGAGAAGGATGCGGAAGGATGTTGGGGCGACTTGGTGACGTTTTGGTTCGGCGGCGGTGGTGGGTCTTGGTGGTCACCCTCATCTTCGTGGGGATCGCCGGCTGGTTGGGGGGCGGAGTAGCCCAAGAACTCACCGGGGGTGGGTTCGAGGATCCCGATGCCGAGTCGGCCCGGGCCGCGGCGGCGCTCGATGAGGTCTTCGAGACCGGGGACCCCAACGTCGTCATCCTCGTCACCGCAACCGGTGGCGACGTGGACGACCCGGCAGCGGCTGAGTCGGGGATGGCGCTCACCTCGGCGCTCAGCCAGATGGATGGCGTCAGCGACGTGGCGTCGTACTGGGCGCTGGGATCAGCGCCACCGCTGCGGAGCAACGATGGGTCACAGGCCCTGGTGCTCGCCCGGATGGACGAGGACGATGATGCGGTCGCCGATTCGGTGCGCGACCTCGTCGCCGACTCCAGCGGGGATGCCGTCACCGTCGAGATGGGCGGCGCCTCCGAGGTGTTCCGCGAGATCCAGGAGACGGTGGAGACCGACCTGCTGCGGGCGGAATCGATCGCCTTTCCCATCACACTCGCTCTGCTCGTCCTGGTCTTCGGGAGCCTGGTGGCGGCGACCCTCCCCCTCGTGGTGGGCGGTATCGCCATCATCGGCACCTTCCTCGCCCTCTCGCTCATCAACCAGGCCACCGATGTCTCGATCTTCGCCCTCAACCTGACCACCGCCCTCGGTCTCGGTCTCGGGATCGACTACAGCCTGTTCGTGGTCTCCCGGTTCCGCGAAGAGCTCGGTCATGGTCTGTCTACACACGATGCCGTGGTCGCCACGGTTCGCACCGCAGGGAGAACGGTGGCGTTCAGCGCCCTCACCGTTGCCATCTCGCTGGGGGCACTCGTGGTCTTCCCCCTCGGCTTCCTCCGCTCCTTTGCCTACGCCGGGGTCGCCGTGGTCCTCATCGCCGGCGTCACCGCAGTTGTCGTGCTCCCGGCACTGCTGGCCGTGCTCGGGCCCAAGGTCAACAGCCTTCGGATATTCCGACGTCAGCGTCAGGTGGATGATGAGCACGGCTTCTGGGCGCAGGCTGGCCAACCTCGTCATGCGCCGGCCAATCCCCTTTGTTGCCACGGTCCTCGTGGTGCTCGTCGTTCTCGGCACGCCATTCCTCGGGGTCGTGTTCGGGCTGTCCGACGACCGGGTGCTGGCACCGGACAACGAGGTCCGGATGGTCCAGGACGACCTGCGCGAGGGCTTCGCCTCCGATGAGGCCGCCACGGTCACCGTGGTGGCACCCGATGCCTCCGAGGCAACCCCCGAACAACTCACCGAATACGCCACGGCCCTGTCCGCCGTCCCCGGTGTGGCCAGGGTGGATGCCGCCGACGGCACCTACATAGGCGGGACCCAGGTGGCGCCGGCCAATCCGCTGTCCGCTCGCTACGCCAGCGGAGATGCCGTCTGGTTCGGAGTCATCCCCGCGGTGGAGCCGGTCAGTCCCGAGGGTCAGCAGTTGGTCGAGGAGATTCGGGACATCGACGCACCGGTCGAGGTGCTGGTGGGAGGGCCGTCCGCCGGTTTGGCCGACGCAAAAGAGTCGCTCTTCTCCCGCCTCCCCTGGGCGCTGGCCATCATCGGCGTGGTCACCTTCATCCTGCTCTTCCTCATGTTCGGGAGCGTCCTGGTACCGGTCAAAGCGCTCGTCCTGAACGTGCTCAGCCTGAGCGCCACGTTCGGCGCCCTGGTGTGGATCTTCCAGGAGGGGAATCTGTCGGGGCCGCTCAACTTCACTGCCACCGGCACGCTCGACAGCACGCTCCCCGTCCTGCTGTTCTGCGTCGCCTTCGGCCTCTCCATGGACTACGAGGTGTTCCTGCTCTCCAGGATCAAGGAGGAGTACGACCTCACCGGCGACAACACCCGTTCGGTGTCGATGGGGTTGCAGCGGACCGGCCGGATCGTCACCGCGGCTGCGGCCGTGCTCTCGGTGGTGCTGATCGCCTTCGCCACCTCGAGCGTCACCATCCTCAAGGTGTTCGGCATCGGGATGACCCTGGCGGTCCTCCTCGACGCCACCCTGGTCAGGGGCATCCTTGTCCCCGCCTTCATGCGGCTGGCCGGAAACGCCAACTGGTGGGCGCCGCGATGGATGCGCCGGATATACGAACGGTTCGGCATCAGCGAGTCCGAGGCCGCATCGTCCGACCGTGAATCGGTGAGGACTTGACCGACTCGCTGGCGGGCGCCACCCCGTCCGCCCGGCCGGGACGTGCCAAGCGCGGAGAAGGTGAGCTGCTCCGCGAGGAGATCGTCGAGGCGGCGATCGATCTCACTGGCCTCGACCGGGACGGCGGAGCGGATCACCATCCGCAACATCGCCGAGCAGGTGGGGGTGACGTCTCCCTCGATCTACCTGCACTTCGCCTCGAAGAACGACGTCATCTTCGCCGCATGCGAGCGCCTCTGGCAGGACTTCGGGCAGGTGCTCGCCGAGGCGCGCACCGGGCTCGACGACCCGCTCGAGCGGATGCGGGCCTGTGGGACCGCATATCTGCAGTTCGCCCTGGACAGACCGGCGCTTTATCGGGTCCTCTTCATGTCGGAACCGGTGGATCAGCCGGAGGACTTCGACGTGCAGGCCCTGCTGGAGAACGTCGGCTTCCTCCAATTGTTCGACGACGTACGCGAGTTGAACGAGATGGGGCGGCTCCGGGTGGGTGACCCGCTCGACGTCTCGCTACTCCTATGGAGCTCGGTCCACGGCGTGGCTTCGCTGATCCTCGACCATCCCAAGATCCCTTGGCCCCAGCCAGTCCGTTCGCTCGATCTCCTGTTCGAGGCGCTCGCCGAAGGACTGGTTCAGCAGACCTGAACCAGCCAGGCTGAAGCAGTCAGACGGAAGGCGGAAGCGAACAGCTTTCGTCCCGCCCGCCAGATCGAACGTGCATCAGACCCGGGCAAGTGCCACACTCGGGATCGGTCGGGATCACCGAGGTAGAGAGATACCGCATGGACGTACGAACGCGGGCTCGCAGCGGACGCTTGGTCGGTGTCGCCGTGCTGGTGCTCACAGTCACAACCTCCGGCGCATTGATGACGTCCCTTCCCGCAGCAGGTCAGCTTCCTCCCGGTGGGACGTTCTCTAGCCGATGACGATGGGAACACCCACGAGGGGATGATCGAGGCGATCGCCGCCGAGGGGATCACTTGGGGTGCAACGAGGAGGGAACGTTGTATTGCCCGGGCGACCCGGTGCGTCGCGACCAGATGGCGTCGTTCATCGCCCGCGGCTTCGAGCTGCCGGCAACGACTGAGGATTTCTTCCCCGACGACGAGGGCAACACCCACGAGGACAACATCAACCGTCTGGCCGCCGCCGGGATCACCGAGGGGCTGGAGGACGGTACATACGACCCCGCCGGTGTGGTCACCCGGGCGCAGATGGGCTCTTTCCTGGCACGGGCGATGGAACTCGACCCCATCGGGGGTGACCGCTTCGACGACGTGAGCGGGGTCCACGAGGCCAACATCAACGCCATCGCCGCAGCGGGGGTCACCGAAGGCTGCAACGAGGCGGGCAACCTCTACTGCCCCCACGACCCGGTGCGCCGGGATCAGATGGCATCGTTCATCGGACGGGCACTCGGGCTCGACCCGATCGAACCCCCACCCGGCACCACGACCACCACGATTGGCGGCAGCACCACGACCACCACGACTCAGCCGTCGGATTGCGAGGACGGGGTCACCATCCCTGAGGGTGACGGTCGCACCTTCGGTGAGTATTTCGTGCACAACAACAACTGGAACGACAACTACGGGGGGGACCACACCATCGTGGCTTGCGACGCCGACAACTGGTATGCGCTGGTGAACGTCCCCAACCACGACGACAACGCGGTGGAGGCGTACCTCAACGTCCACAAGGACTACGACGACGAACCGCTGGCGAACATCACCTCCGCCACCTTCGCCGCCGAGGGCCCGCACTGTTCGGGCTGCGTCTGGAACATCGCCTTCGACATCTGGTTGGGTGATGGTCTCAGCCACGAGTTGATGATCTGGACGGAGAACTTCGGTCAGCGTCCCGCCGGGTCGGAGATAGACACCTTCACCGCCGGGGGTCACAGCTACGAGGTGTGGCGGTCGGGGGACGACAACGGTGGGATCATCACCTACCTCTCCACCACCACCCAAACCTCGGGGACCATGCCCCTGGCGGCGTTCTTCGCCGACGTCGCCGAGCGGGGGTGGACCCCGACCACCACCTGGCAGGTGGACTACGGGGTGGAAACCGTGGACACCAACGGAACCACCCAACGGTTCGACTTCACCGGGTTCTCCATCAACGACTGACGCGGTCAGCTGAGACTTGGGGATCCACCCCGGCCTCAGCTTGTTTCGCCCGCCCCAGCTCACTGACTGACGGAACCTCTAGGGCGTTGAAGACCACTCTCACTCCAAGGTCGTCGGCAGCCCGAAGGCGGGAAAGAGCCCGGCGCCGAAGGTGGTGATCTCGGCGATCCGGCCCTGCTCGATCCGCAGCACGTCGAACTTGAAGGGTCGGAAGACGGTGTCACCGGGACGCCGGAGGTAGCTGGCTGCCGTCGGCATCCGGTTGGCGCTCGTCGGCAGCAGACGCCAGTCGCCGTCGCGCTCCTCACCGAAGGCGCGCTCCAGCAGCGGTGCGAGCGAGCCCCGACCATCGATGACGATCCCATCCGGCGGCATGGCGACGCGGATGTCCTTGGCGGCGATGGCGAGAGCCGCGGCGGAGTCGCACCTCTCGTGGGCGTCGATGAACTGGGCGAGAAGATCCAGTTCCTCCGTTGACGGTGACCCAGCCGACCACTCCCCCCGCCGCGATGGCAGGCTCCGCTGCATGGTGGCCCTGGCTCGCTGCAGGGCGCTGTTGGCGGCGGCGACGCTCGTCGCGAGATGCGATGCCGTCTCCGACGCCGACCACCCCAGGACATCCCGTCCGATGAATGCGGCTCGCTGCCGGGGCGGTAGAACCTGGAGCGCAGCGAGAAACGCCAGGGCGATCGTCTCACGCTCCACCGCCGCCTCTTCCGGCTGCTCTGCCGATGACGCCACTTCGTCGAGCAGTTGGTCCGGGTATGGCTGGAGCCATGAGACCTCCGCCATCGAATGGGCGGTCCGCACCCGGCGCTGTCTCCGCCGGATCGAGTCGATGCAGACGTTGGTGGCGATCCGGTAGAGCCAAGCCTGCAATGGGCCGCCATCATCGAAGCGGTCCCAGCCACGCCATGCCCGGAGGAACGTCTCCTGGACCGCGTCCTCGGCTTCGTCGAAGGAGGCAAGCATCCGATAGCAGTGGACGTGGAGCCGGCGGCGATACGGTTCGACCGCCGCAGCGAACCCGTCGGCCTCCTGGCCGGCCGTGGGGAGGTCCACCGCGAGGGCGCTATTGCCCTCGCTAACGGCGGACCTCCTGGAGCACCCAGCCGTTCCCGTCGGGATCGGAGAAGTCGGCGAAGGATCCATAGTCGGCGTGCTCGGGGTCGGGCCCGGGCTGCCACCCATCGGGCGTCATGTGCCGCACCTCGCTCACTTCGATGCCGCGTCCGATCAACTCCTTGCGAGCCTCCTCGATGTCGTTTACCACGAGGTGGGTACCCCGCTGCGATCCAGGGGGCGCATCGGTTAGCCCAATGCCGATGGCGGCCGAGCACGCCGAGCCGGGCGGAGTGATCTGCACCACCCGAAAGTCGTCGCCGGCGCCGTGGTCGACATCCACGTTGAACCCTGCCTGCTCGTAGAAAGCTTTGGCCCGGTCAACGTCTGTGACCGGGATCAGCAGCAGTTCCAGCTTGTAGTCCATCAGTACTCCTCCTCCTCGGCGACGCCCCGCGGGGATCGCCCATGGTCGTGTACCCAGTTCAACGCATCCCGCTGATCGAAGTAATCGGTGCTGCGATGAATTCTGCGAAGAGCCTGGACGGAGGACCGGCCTATGCGCGATCAGGGGACGGCCACCATCACATCGGAGGCCTTGATCACCACGATGACCGAGGACCCCGATTCGAGCCCCAGGTCCTCGGCAGCCTCCTTGGTGATCGACGAGGTGACGACGTCGCCGCCGGCGAGCCGGACCTTGACGGTCGAGGTGACCGCGCCGTGTTCGATGCTCTCGACCGAGCCATTGAGTTGGTTGCGGGCACTCAGTTTCATGGTTGCTTCCTTTCAGCGAACTTACGGTAGGTGACCTCCGCCTCCCTATCCGCCCCGAGGAACCGGCCCCGAAGTGGGAACGTCGGGGAGAACTGCGATCTCGGTCGCCTTGATCGAAGCCCAGACCGGACCGCCCTCGACGAGTCCGCATCTCGTCGACTGCTTCGCTGGTGACCTCGGCGACGAGGGGAAGCGGGGTCCCGAGGTGGATCCGGACCCGATCACCAAGGTCCTCGATGTGGTCGACCACGGTGGCCCAGGTGTTGCGTGGGCTTCCCTCAGGGCGACTCAGGTGGAGCGCCACCGCGGAGGGGCGGATCGTGAGGATCACCGGGCCGGCGATCGTCGGTGTCGGCGATGTGGACCAGATGGCCGTCCACCGAGACGACACCACCGGCCGCCGCCCCGAGCAGCAGGTTCGACCCGGCAAGATCGGCGGCGTATGGGGTCTCCGGCCTGAGGCGGATGTCGTCGGCGCTACCGACCTGGGTGACCGTGCCGTCCTCGAGGACGTGGATCTCGTCGGCGAGAAGGAACGCCTCGGTGGGGTCGTGGGTGATGAGGAGCCGCGGACCAGCGAACTGCTCGAGGTGCTCGTCGAGCATCCGTCTCAGCCCCGCCCTGGTGGTCACATCGAGCGCCGAGAGCGGCTCGTCGAGCAGCAACAGGTCGGGCTCGATCACCAGCGCCCGCGCCAGGGCGACACGCTGTGCCTGACCACCGGAAAGCTGGCGGGGCTTTTGCTTGGCGAGGTCGCCCAGCCCCAATTGGCCCATCCAGGCGGCCGCGGCGGTCATGGCCGCCTCGCCACCCACGCCACGGCTCCTCAACCCGAAGGCGACGTTCTCGAGCGCGCTGAGATGAGGGAAGAGCAGGTAGTCCTGGAAGACCACCCCTACTTTCCGCTCTTCGGGCGGTACGAAGATTCCTTTGTCGGGGTCATCGAGCGTGCGGCCGCTCAAGGTGATCCGACCCTCGTCGATCGGGAGGAGCCCGGCCAGCGCCGCAACCGCGGTGGACTTTCCCGATCCATTCGGTCCCAAGAGGGCAACGGTCCGGCCCGCTGGGATGGAGAGCTTCAATTCGAGACGGAACGATCCCCGGCGGACCGCGAGGTCTGCCTCCAGATCACCCGGTTGGCTCAGAGCGTGTGCCACCACTGCTCGCGTAGGGCGATGAGAACCGTCAGCGACACCACCACCATGATCAGGCTCAGTGCGACCGCGGCGTCACGGTCGCTCTCCAACGCAACGAACACCGCCAGAGGCAGCGTCTGGGTCCGGCCCTGCAGGTTGCCGGCGAAGGTGATGGTTGCGCCGAACTCGCCGAGTGCCCGTGCCCAGGTGAGCACCAGCCCGGCGATGAGCGATGGTGCAACCATGGGAAGGGTGACCCTTCGCATCACCGTCCATCTGCCTGCCCCGAGGGTCGCCGCCGCTCCCTCATAGCGGACATCCATGCCCCGCAGCGCCCCCTCCAACGTCAGAACCAGAAAGGGCATGGCGACGAAGGTGGTGGCGATGATCACTCCCCAGATGGAGAAGGGGAAGATGAACCCGGTCGCTTGGTAGATGGGACCACCCACCAGTCCCCGCCTTCCCAGAGCGAAGAGGAGCGCCGCCCCACCCACCACAGGGGGCAAGACGAGTGGGAGGGTGACGATCCCCCGTACCAGCGCCCGTCCCGGGAACTCGATCCGGGCGAGCAACCAGGCGAGAGGGATTCCCACCACAACGGAGATGGCAGTTGCCGCCAGCGAGGCGACGAGCGAGAGACGCAACGCGTCGCCCACGATGTCGCTCGACAAGCAGTTCGGGCAGTCGCGACCAGGGGATGCGCGCCACCAAAGCGATCAAGGGAACGACGAACAGGGCAAGCCCGAGCCCGCCGAGGACTACGAGCAGAGCCGGCGGCCGGCGGACCCGCGGGCGCCGACCCGCCGCCCGGTTCAAGGCGTGATGAACCCGAAGTCGGCGAGGATCGACTGTCCCTCGTCGGAGAGGACGAACTCGACGAACGCCGCTGCCCCGTCCGGGTTGGGGGCGCCGTTGAGGGCAACGATCGGGTATTCGGCCACCACGTTGTCCTCCTCGGGGATATCGATCCCCTCGACGGCACCCTCGGTTGACATGACGTCGGTCACATAGACGATTCCGGCATCGACCTCCCCGGCTTCGACCTTGGTGAGCAGGGCCCGCACGTCCGGCTCGTCGGTGTCGATCGACGGCGTGACGCCGGCGTTGGCCAGCGCCTCACGTCCGAACTCGCCGCATGGGACTTCCTCGGCGCACAGGCCGATCACGAGGTCCTCGTTGGCGAAGTCGGCAAGCCCGGTGACGCCGCCCGGATTGCCTTCGGGCACCGCGATCTGGAGAGAGTTGGTCACGAAAATCTCCGGGTCATCGGCGTTCTCACCGGCCTCGACCACCTGGTCCACATTCGACGTGTTGGCCGATGCAAACACATCGGCGGGTGCACCCTCGAGGATCTGCTCGCGCAGCGTCGAGCTACTCCCCAGGTTGAGCACGACATCGGTCCCCGGGTTGGCCTCCTCGAATGCAGCCTCGACCGCTGCGAAGGCGTCGGTGAGGGAAGCCGCCGCGGAAACCAGTATCTCTCCCTCGGCGTCTCCCTGAGCCCCCGCAGCGCCACGATCAGCGACAATCCCGACGAAACCCAGAACACGGCCGCTCTCATGTCTCCTCGAGCCGTCCTCGCACTGGTGTACTCACATTGAGAGTACTCAGCAGAGAGCGAGTCAGGTCGGCTGGGCATACCTCCGGGCGAGGTCGTCCAGGTACGTCGCCTGCCGCCTTGGCCACATGGTGGCGCCAAAGCTCGACGTGATCGACGGGCCTCGGCCTTCGAGCGCCACGATGGTGGGGCCGAGAGCCTCTCGCTGGGCGGCGATCAGCGCTGAGTGGCGATCGATTGGACCGGTCGAGCAGCGCAAGCTTGAGCTGGAACTCGATCCGGAGGTCCCTCACATGGCCGACCGGCTCCCCCAGCCAGCGCCGAAGCCGTCGCCTACCTGCCGGGAGTCACCCGGTGGACGATGCGTCGCGGACCCGAGTCACCAGGTTCGGTGCGAGCCGGTTCGGCCAGGCCCTCTGTGACGAGCCGGTCGAGCGAGCGGTAGGTCTCGGTGGGACGCACGGTGAGGATCCGCCCAAGACCCCCTTCGGCCCCAACTCCTTGGCGATAGCGAAGCCGTGGGTGGGGTGCTCGGCGAGCACCCCCAACACGGCGTGGTCGGTGATCGACAAACGGGTGCCGACCATCGGATCGACTACTAGGCGGAAGTCCTCACATGCCCGGGGTGGGCAGGTACTCCAAGATCTCGATCGTTGCACCCTCGACCATGAGATGAGGGTGGCCATCGAGCAGCGGCCGCAACTCATCCGCCGAGCCGGCCTCTAGGACCGAAAAGCCGCCGATGTGATCCCCACTCGGCGGGCCGCCCGCCCCGACGACACCGGCATGGGAAACGGGTGTGCCGAAGTCGACCAGCGAGTCGCCCGCCTTGGCGCCCCAGGCGTTCCAGGCATCGAGTCCTGCCTGAGCCTGCTCCGGGGTGGCGCCCGCCATCTGCTCCTCGGCCGATACCGGGGACCGGTACAAGACCATGAACTTCGCCATGTCTCCTCCTACTGCGTCGGGGACTCCCGTCCCATCCTCGCGCAATCGGACCCTCGGGTCCGGGGTGCGCCTTACACCATTGACGAACGAGGGCCGCCGCTCGGGACAGCAGTCGACTGACTTTCTTGTCTCAAGTGTCCGCGTCACCGGGTGGGCCGCCAGATATACGCATCGCGGCAATAGCCGAATACGTATTCCTCCAGATGCGCCGGCAGTGGTGGAGGAGCACATTGTTCACATCCGATGAAGGAGCAGGAGTGCTGATCCACCCCACCACCGTCCTACCACATTGCCGCAGAGCGCCGTCGAGAGCACGAGGCCAGAGCGGTGAGGCGTGTCACTCGGAAGCCGGTGCCGTTCGGCGCCGCGTTTCGCCCCAAGTTCAGCGCCGAACTGGGACCGCCCTCGGTGCGTCGTAACCTGAGGGGCGTGATCGTCGGACGCCCCGGTCTGAGCCCGACGATGGTCGGGCGCAGGTACGAACTCGAGCAATTGCTCGCAATGGTGCCGACCGACGACGACCCGCGAGTGGCGCTTGTCGCCGGAGAGGCAGGGGTGGGCAAGACCCGGCTGGTCCGCGAGGTTCGCGCCCGGCTGCCAGAGTCCGTCACCGTCTTCTCCGGCCAGGCCACTCAGGAAGCGGTCGGCCGTCCCTTCGAGCTGCTGCTCGAGGCGATAGAGCCGCATGTCTCAGCATGGACAGAACTCCCCGATGAGCTGGAGACACGCGGCAGGGCGGTCCGTGCTCTGTTGGCACCGGTCGCACCGCAACTGGGCGGCGACGACCAGCGGGAGTATTTCCAACAAGAACTGCTCAGGGCGGCGGTCGACGTGGTGCGCCATGTCATCGGGGAGAACACCGCCTTGCTCGTGTTCGAGGATCTGCATTGGGGGGATACCGAAAGCGTCAAGGTGTTCGGACGACTGGGTACCGCCTCGGGGTTGCGGCTGCTCGCCCTCGGCACCTATCGCTCCGAACGGCTCAATCGTCGCCACCCCATGGCGGAGCTGCTCGAGCAATTGGAGCGGGATCAGTCGCTGCTCCACCTCACGCTGCAGAGGCTCACCACTGCGGAAGTGGCCGAACTCCTTGCCGGCGCCTACCGGCGGCCGATCCCGATGCGGGTCGTCAACGAGCTCCACCAGCGCACCGGTGGCAACCCGTTCTTCCTCGAGGAGTTGGTCACGGCTGCCGGCGAATTGCCGCCAGAGGAGCTACCCGATGTGCAGCTTCCCTGGAATCTGAGCGAGGCGGTTCTTCGGCACCTCGACGCGCTCGATCCGGACCAATTGTCGGTGCTGGAGTCGGCCGCGGTGGCGGGCCAAAGGTTCTCCTTCGACCTGCTGCAGTCGATGACGGGACGGGATGAGACCGAGCTCATCGAGATCCTGCGGAGGTTGGTCGACACCGGGCTGCTCGCCGAGGAAGCGCCCGATGTCCTCGCCTTTCGCCACGCCCTCACCCACGAGTCGGTGGTGGGAAGCCTCCTCGGTCGGCAGCGGCGCCGGCTCCACGAGGCTGCGTTCGAGGCGCTGCAGCGGTCCGGGAGCGAGGACTATGCCTTGCTCGCTCATCACGCCGAGGGCGCCGAACGGTACGACGACATGGTGGAGATGTCCCGACGAGGTGCCAGCCACTACCTGAGGACCGGCGCAACCCAGGAGGCGCTGCGGCTCGCCGAACGGGGCCTGGCCGAGGCGGGTGAGGACGTCGAGCTTCTGGAGGTGGCAGCGATGGCCGCTTGGCGTGCCGACCGCCTCGATGACGCCGCGGTGTATGCCAGTCGATGGGTGACCACGGCGGATTCACCTGTGTCGACATCCCGCGCTCTCCGATTACGGGCCCGTATCGAATTCGACGCCGGTCGGCCATTGGGACAATTGCAGTATCTCGAAGAGGCTCGCCAGGTGCGGAAACGCTTGGCGAGACGGAGGAACTCGCCTGGGTCTATAGCCAGCTGGCCGAGGCGCACATGCTGATGGAGGACATGGACGCCGCCCAGGAGTGGGCCGATCGATCGCTGGCACTCGCCGATCGAGTCGGTTCGGAGGGGGCCAAGGTGCGGGCCTTGGTGAACAAGGGATCGGCGGTGATCGATGGCAATCTCACCGAAGGCATCAAACTCCTCGAGGAAGCGGCGGTCCTTGCCGAAAGCATCGGAGACCACCTCAGCCATGTAAGGGCGATCAACAATGCCCTCATCGGTGGCGTGAGGATCTGGCCGCCAGAGCGCACCGCAGCAGCCATCGACCGGATGCAGGACGTGGCGGAACGGGCCGGGCTCGACCACTTCGTGACGATGGCCGTCACCAACCGGGGCTTTCGCCGCCGAAATCGATGGAAACCTGGACCTCGCCGTCGCCATCTTCTCGGATCTCAGCTGGGACGAACAGGTTGGTGAGTTCGAATCGTCGAGGATCCACCTGGCAACGCTGCTCTGCGATGGCGACGAACCCGATGGCGCGGCCGCCGTGCTTGACAGGATCGGCGAGCCTGAGGAGCCCTCGAAAAAGTGCTGTTACATCGTCACCCACGTTTACATCGCAGCCCTCCGCCGAGACCCCGACGAGGTGAGAGCATTGATCGCCAGATTCGTCGAGGACCCCTCTGTCGCACCGGATCCGGGAGACGACGATGCCTACCTGATGGCGCTTCTCGCCCTGAAGGTGGGGGTATCTCCGGCCGAGGTACGTCCACTCCTCGACTCTGTCCCCGATGAGGGAAAGCTTGCCTTCGATCACGACCCTGCCCTCGAGTGGGCGGTCGAAGGCGCATTGCTTTCTGCGGAGGGCTCCCACGAGGAGGGACTGGCCGCCTACCAGCGAGCGCTCGGGGACGGGAGGCGTCGCTCTGCCGCCGCGACCGCAGGATTCCGCGTCTCGTTGGCCCACAGCCTGCTGGCGACGGGACAAAAGGCCGAAGCGATCTCACAGGCCCACGAAGCGTGGCGGCTGCTGGAGCGCTGGCCGGGATGGTTGGCCGAGGAGACCCTCGCCCTGTTGCGCCGGCTGGGGGTGGGCCAAGAGGTGGAAGGGCCCAAGACGCTCACCTCGCGGGAGCACGAGGTGGCTGCTCTGTTGGCGGAAGGTATGAGCAACGCCGAGGTCGCCGACCGTCTCTTCATCTCTGTTCGGACCGCCACGGTCCATGTATCGCACATCCTCACGAAGCTGGGGATGTCCTCGCGCGCCGAAGTAGCTGCCTGGGCGGTCCGAAATGGCATCGCAGCAACGAAGAGACCGGGCGGCAGGATGCGGCTTTGACCACCCGGTAGGCTCGCCAGCCATGACAGAACTAGACGAGCAGGGCCGGCCGGAACCGCCTCCTGCAGGCGACGAGATCGAAACCCTTGTGGGGTTCCTTGAGTTGCCCGAGCGCGCCACTTTGGGCTGGAAGGCCGGAGACTTGGATGCCGTGGGCCTGGCGGCGAAGGTCGGCGTCTCGACAATGACCCTTGGTGGGATGCTCAAGCACATGGCCTGGGTGGAGGACTACTGGTTCTCCGTTCGGCCTCCACGGGCGAGACCCGGCGACCATCTGGGAAGACGGTTGACTGGAAGGCCGACCCCGACTGGGAATGGAACTCGGCAGCCGCTGACTCGCCTGAAGAGGTGCACACGCTTTGGCAGGAAGCTGTGGAGCGCTCCCGCACGATTGCTGGGGGGGGAGGCCCTGGCAGATGGGGGACTGGATCGGCACCGATACGCCCCTGGCAGGATGGTCGGGCGCCAGCCTGCGTTGGATTTTCGTCCACATGATCGAGGAATATTCCCGGCACAACGGCCATGCCGACCTCATCCGCGAGTCGATCGACGGCGTGGTCGGGGAATCGAGCCGGCCCCCTTGGACGATCCAAGGCACGCGAATAGGACCGCTGTGTACGCTGGCTGTGCGTCGCCATGGGAGGG
>CAVTEU010000009.1:0-27380 GCA_963733905.1 uncultured Actinomycetes bacterium
GCGGCCAGGAATGAGATGCCAGGGCAATTTGTCCCTCCAAACAGCCGGCGACCGCATCGGACGCGTCGGCGAACACCACGAAGAGCGCATCTCCCTCGGTGTCGACCTCGACGCCTCCTTGTGCTGCGAAAGCACCACCGAGAAGAGCCCTGTGCGTTTCCAAGACGTCGAGATAGGAGTCACCGAGCCGTCGGAAGAGTCGTGTCGATCCTTCGATGTCGGTCATCACGAATGTGATCAACCCAGCGGGCAGGGGCCCTCTGGGGGCATCCTCCCGGTGGGGCTGATCCCCGTCCGGCTGGCGGCCGGAGCGACCGGTGGATCCGCCAAGGGATGCGCTCTCCCCCTGATCTACGGGGAGGACGCCTCCCACCGCTACCTCCTCGACGCGGCGTCGCAGCGGGCGACCCGCAAGTCGAGCCTACCCAGGAAGCTCGACTCAGATTTGGTGCGGCCGCAAGTGCCCTCGGCGAGCACGACCTCGACCATGCGAGGAAGAGGCAATTGGAGTCAGCCGCCGGGAACCGGCTTCGGCTCGTCCACCCCGGGTTGAAGCAAGCCCCTTCAACCTCAGGCCCCTCGAAATGGTCGGCGCCCATTGGAGCGTGCGGGCCCCTGATAAGGCTCGCCTCGGGGTTTCGAGGCGGCGGTTGGTGCGAGGTATCTGGAGCCCGAGCTTTGACGGGGCGGCGCCTTCCGAGGTCAGCTCTCGTTTGACGCTTGTTGACGGACCTCGTCTACGCCCCCCTGGGCGGTATCCCGCACCTGGGAGGCCGCCTGCTGAGCCACGTCCTTGACATCCTGGACAGCCTGCTCGGCGGGCTCTTTCAGTTCCTGTGCAACCGCCGATGCCGCCTGGCGAGCTTCGCCGACAACATCAGAAACCAGTGGCTGGATACCCTCGGCGAGCTTCTGCTCACGCTCGGTCTCGGGTATGAGGCTTGACACCAGCAGGCCGGCACCGAATGCGATCAATCCGGCGGCCAGCGGGTTCCCCTGGGTCTGGCGACGCAACGCCTCTGGCGCCCCGGCCACCGACTCCTTGGCGTCGGAGAACCGGTCACCGAGATTACTGCCGGTCCCTTCGGATCCATATGGGGAACCGGGCCGATAGCCGCTCGAGTAATCGGGCTGGTCATTGCCCATGATTCGGTCCTTCCAGTCGGTGATGCGGTTACGCATCCGATAATTTCCCCGAGCCCACACCCGACCCGGGCTGACCCGGTTCTGAATCTCATCGACCGTGCGAGACATCTCGTCCCGCTGCTCGTCGAGTTCCCGCCTCAGCTCGCCTGTTGTTTCAGCCATTCCTTGTCCTCCTGAATCTCCGCCAGAGTCTGTTTTGGTGGCTCCACCCGGCGAAGCCGGGCCCGCCCGACCACGAACAGCACAGCAGCCACCACCACCCAGATGAGACCCACCACGAGAAATGCCAGCCAAATCGACATCACTTCGGCGAGACCCCACCCAGCGGCAATAGACAAGATGAAGAGCGCGAGGTGGGCTGCGACACCTCCACCGGCGAGCATGCCCGCGCCAGCCGCGGCGTTCTTGATCTCCTCTTTCACTTCGGCTTTGGCCAACTCGATGTGCGTTCGGATCAGATTCCCCGCCTCATTGCTGAGACGGCCCACAAGGTCGCCGAGGGAAGCCTCCGGTTCGTTTAGCTCGAACGGCTCACCATCCACTGCCGGCCTCCGGATCGGTGGAGGTGCCCGAAGTGCCTCTTTGCGGACCATTTCCCGTTTCCATGGATCCTGCGGTGGCTGGATTTGGGGTCTGTCCGGAAGTCGTCAAGCCTGTCGGACCATTCGGGCCTTCGTTTGCGGGTCGGAACCCGTCGTCGCCGCTCGGCTGCTGGCTCAAATCCACGTTGCGGAAGAGACGACCGACAACCACCCCGGCCACGGCTGCTCCTGCCAGGAAAGTCCCGGGGCGGCGGCGGGCCATCGTCTTCAGGTCGTCCACCACGCTGTCGAGGCCCCCTGCCTGGAGGTTGGTGGCGAAATCCTCGAGACGCCTGGCGCCGTCGCCGACGAGGTTGGCCACCGAGCTTGAGGGATCAGGAGCGTTGTCGGCCATGCCACGGAGCTCGTTGGCCAGGTCGGACAAGGTGATCGAGATTCGGTCGGTTTGTTCTTGTGCCTGACTGCGCAACTGGGACCGTGTCTCGTCGAGAAGATTGCGAGCTTGACGCCCTACTTCCCCGGCGACTTGGCCGGCCTGCTCCTTTGCGGTCTCCCCGACCTTCTCTGCTTCCCGACGGGCAGTATCCACGGCATCGGACAGGCCAGAGGCGGACGATTGCTTCGGAGTCGACGCCGGTGAGCGGGCCCTCGTCCACTAGCGCCGCAGTGGCATCGGCGCGGCTTTGCGCGGGAAGGGGGTCTATGTCCGGCTCGGTCGCATCCGGCTCCAATTCACTCCACCTGTCTGACATTGCAACTCCCTTGGTAGGCGGGGAACGCTCTGTACCCACCACCAAGCGAGCCAAACCGGGGAATCTCATACAGTTCTGTTGTCGGTCATGGACCTGCCGAGGGATTCCGTAGCAATCTCCGCGAACGTGTCCGGTACCGGAGGTCAGATTCGACGTCTCCGGTGATCGGCGCCAAGGAGGCACCGGGAGAGGAAGGAGATACCGTGAAGTACATGATCCTGCTCTACGCCTCGCAACAGGACTACGACCGGATGGCGGGGAAGCCGGCGGATCACGCTTGGTCATCGGACGACGTGGCGGCGATGCACGAGTTCATGGCGACGTGGAACAACGACCTGGTCGAATCGGGCGAGTTCGTCGACGCCCGCGGCTTGGCCGCCCCGGTTCACACCAGGCGGATCCAGGGATTGGAGAAGGGTGTACCCGTGGTGACGGACGGGCCTTACCCCGAGACCCAGGAGGTACTCGCCGGGTACACGATCGTCGAATGCGACAGCTTCGACCGGGCGACCGAGATCGCATCGCGTATCACCAAGAGCCCGGGACCGGGTGATGTCGACGGAGCGTATGTCGAGGTGCGTCCGATCATCGACGGAATCGCCGATCTGGAGGCGTGACAATCGCCCCAACCGCCGGAACGATCGAGGACCTGCTGCGAACCTTGGCGCCGCAGGTCCTCGGCGCCTTGACGCGGCGCTACGGCAATTTCGACCTGGCGGAGGACGCCGTCCAGGAGGCGCTCATCGCCGCCTCCCAGCAGTGGCCGGAGCAGGGGACACCTGACAACACTCGCGCCTGGCTGATCACGGTCGCATCACGCCGCCTCACCGATTTGCTTCGTTCAAGGCAGGCTCGCCAGCGCCGCGAGGACAAAGTCGCCCGGTGGACGGTGCCGGACCATTGGCGGATGCCGGCGGCAGACGAGGATGCCCAATCCGACGACAGTCTGATCCTGCTCTTACTTTGCTGTCATCCGTCGCTCTCTCCGATTTCACAGATTGCGCTGACCATGCGTGCGGTAGGGGGTCTCACCACCGCCGAAATCGCACGAGCGTTCCTGGTTCCCGAACCCACCATCACCCGGCGCATCACCAGGGCGAAACAGCAGATAAGAGATAGCGGAATCCCCTTCCGTCTTCCCCCGGTCGAGAATCGTGGTGAGCGGCTTGGCGCGGTACTCCATACCCTCTATCTGATATTTAACGAGGGTTACGCCGCCACGTCGGGCCCGAGTCTCTATCGGGCGGACCTGTCTGCCGAGGCAATCCGGCTCACCCGAATTGTCCACCATGCTCTACCCGACGACGGCGAGGTGACCGGTCTGCTCGCCTTGATGCTCCTCACCGACGCCAGGCGGCCGGCGCGCCTCGGGAGGGACGGTGCCTTGATACCGATGGCGGATCAGGATCGGACCGCCTGGGACACCGACGCCATCGCCGAGGGAGTCGCCCTGATCACGAAAGCACTTCCTGTGGGACCGACTGGGCCCTACCAACTCCAAGCGGCGATCGCCGCCGTCCACGACGAGGCACGCAGCGCCGAGGAGACCGACTGGCCGCAGATCGTGAAGCTGTATGAGGTGCTCATGGACCTCTCCAAC
This sequence comes from uncultured Actinomycetes bacterium, assembly GCA_963733905.1. GTDB lineage: Bacteria > Actinomycetota > Acidimicrobiia > Spongiisociales > DATADW01 > DATADW01. The sequence goes on from CAVTEU010000009.1 coordinate 4,041, forward strand.
AACCCGATGATGGCGTTGAACCACGCGGTTGCCGTTTCCATGGTCGCCGGACCACGGTCCGGGCTTGCCTTGGTCGATGCGTTGGGTGATGACGAGCGCATTTCCCGGGACCATCGCCTCCACGCGGTGCGGGCACATCTGCTGGACATGGCCGGGGAACGGGAAGCGGCTCGGATGTGCTTCGAGGAAGCCGCCGCCGGGGCAATGAGCTTCCCCGTGCGGCGCTATCTGAACTCGATGGCAGCGGCCCTGCGCCCTGGACGATGAGCCAATCTCACGATTGGAGTATGACGTGGACGGGTATCTCGTAATTGACCAAGGAGGCCGTATGTCAGAGCTCAGCGAGAAGAAGCGGGCCAAGCTCCCGGCGAAGGAGTTCGGCCTACCCGAAAGGGCCAGGTCAGACGAGGCGAAGAAGGAAACCGGCAACTACCCCATGCCGGACAAGTCGCATGCTGCCAACGCCAAAGCCCGGTCCACTCAGCAGTATGAAGCAGGGAATCTGACCAAGGCTCAAAAAGAGCGGATCGACCGCAAGGCCGACAAGATCCTCGACTCCGACGACTAGACGCCCATTGAGTCGGATACTGGGTCGGCCAGGCACCTCCACCCATCGAGTGACATAGGGTCTCGCTAGGCGAGACCGCCTCAGACCCCGGGTACGCTCACCCGCTGCCAGGCCATGCCGGAGCCAGGCAGCACGACACGAAGGAGTCTGCGTGCCCCACATCTCTGTCTCGGAAGAGGTGCCCGGAATGGGCGGCCTTTTGCTCTTCAAGCCTTCAACTGGTCTCAAGTTCAGCGAGCTGGCCGAACAGATCCTTCGGGGACCATCACCACTCAGCGAATCGGAGCGAGAGATGATCGCGGTCCTCGTGTCGTCACGTAACGAGTGCTTCTACTGCACCCACTCGCACGCCGCGACCGCGGCACACCTGATGGACGGGGACTACGAGACGGTGTGGAGTGTGGTCGCCGACCCGGAGTCCTCGCCGGTGACCGACAAGATGCGGGCGCTGCTCCATATCGCCGCCAAGGTGCAGCGCTCCGGCCTCGAGGTAACCCCCGAAGATGTTGCGCAGGCTCGGGCGGCCGGCGCCGGCGACGAGGACATCCATGACGCGGTGCTGGTAGCCGCCTTCTTCTCGATGGCCAATCGGTACGTCGACGGGCTTGCGGCGATCACGCCAACCGAGGACAAGGCCTACGACCAGATCGGAAGGCGCCTCGCCGAACAGGGCTACATGAGTCGTTTCAGGTCGCCAGCCGGGCAGACCAGAGTCGGTCGGCTTTCGTCGCCTCTGACCGTGTATTAGGCCGGCGGGCGCGGTTCCGCCAAACGCCCTCGGAGCCAACGACCTAGTGTCAAACTCACGCGGTCCGTTGACGTTCAGTGGGCCGAGGCATACGGTCGACGACGAGCCTCGTCGACCGAGGGAGAATGATGATGGCTGACGCTGGGCTGTTGTCCGGCTGGGGGCTAGTGATCGGGGGGCCATGATGTCGGAGGGTCTCGGCGGCAGCTGGTCGACGCGTCGGAGATCGAACGGCTGCGACGGGATCTCGTCGATGCTCGAGAGCAGATCGTGGCCACCAATGAGGTGCTCACCGCGATGGGCCGGTCCGCTTCCGACCTCGACCTCGTTCTCGGGACCATCGTCGACAGCGCCCGCAGGCTGTGCCGCGCCGACGGCGTGCAACTCAATCTCGTCGACGGACCGGTCTACCGCCTCGCTCGTTCGTCAGGACTGTCCCCCAGCTTCGTCGAGCACATGACGGATCACCCCATCCTCCGCGACCGCGACTCGCTCACCGGTCGTGTCGGTCTCGACCGGCGCACTACGCAGATCCCCGACGTGCTCGCCGACTCCAGCTACGGCCGCCAGGACGACCAGCGGATTGCGGGCTTTCGCACGATCATGGGCGCGCCGATGCTGCTCGACGAGGACGTCGTCGGCGTTCTGTTGGTTTGGCGTACCGAGGTCGACCCCTTCGATGATCGGGCAACCGCGCTCCTCACCGCGTTCGCCGCGGCGGCGGCCATCGCCGTCCGCAACCTGGATCTCATGCGCGCCCTCGAGGCTCGCAGCGCCGAGCTAGCCCGCAAGGTGGATCAGTTGGAGGCGCTGGGCCAGGTCGGGGAGGCGGTGAGCTCCAGCCTGGACCTCGACACGGTGCTCTCGACGATCGTGATGCACGCAGTGCAGCTGTCCGGCACCGACGGCGGCTCGTTGATGGAGTTCGACGAGGCCCAGCAGAGCTTCTTCGTGCGGACGGCCTACGGGACCAGCGACGCGGTGCTCGAGCAGCTGCGGAACGTGACGATCTCGCTGCACGGCACCTTCGTCGGCCGCGCCGCGTTGGAGGCGCGGCCGATTCAGATCGCCGACATGCATGGCTTGAGCCTGGATGTTCATCAGCAGGTGCTCCACGACGCGGGCTGGCGGTCAATGCTCGCGATACCGATGCTCCGCGAGGGACAGATCGTGGGTGTGTTCGTCGTGCGGCGAATGCGGGCCGGCGACTTCCCTGAAGAGACGGAAGAACTGCTCCAGACGTTCGCCAGCCAGTCGGCGCTGGCGATCCTCAACGCTCGGCTGTTTCGAGAGCTTGAACGCAAGTCCAGCGAGTTGGAGGTGGTCAGCCGCCACAAGTCGGAGTTCCTCGCCAGCATGTCGCACGAGCTGCGGACCCCCCTCAACGCCGTGATCGGGTTTTCGGAGGTGCTGCTCGACCGCATGTTCGGTGAGATCAACGATCGCCAGGAGGAGTACCTCCGCGACATCTGGAGCTCTGGAAAGCACCTCCTGCAGCTTCTCAGCGAGATCCTGGACCTGTCCAAGGTCGAGGCCGGGCGCATGGAAATGGAGAACGTCACGTTCTCGGTACGCGAGGCGCTCGAGTACGGGCTCTCGATGATCCGCGAGCGCGCCGCGCGTCATGGCCTCGCACTGATCCTCGATGTCGACCCCGCGGTCGGCGACATCGAGACCGATGAGCTGCGGTTCAAGCAGGTGGTGCTCAATCTGCTGAGCAACGCAGTGAAATTCACGCCTGACGGCGGCGAGATCGTCGTCGCGGCGAAGGTCGAGGGAGACGACTTGGTGATCACCGTCGCCGACACAGGCGTCGGTGTTGCACCGGAGGACCGCGAGCGTATCTTCGAGTCGTTCCAGCAGGGGTCGCGCGGTGCTCTCGCCCAGGAGGGCACGGGCCTGGGACTGACGTTGTGCCGGCGCATCGTCGGGCTGATGGGTGGCCGGATGTGGCTCGACAGCGAGTTGGGCGTCGGGAGCACGTTCGGGTTCACCGTCCCCATGGGACCGCAGACGACTGCCGGACGGTGGCCGGTCGAGAGCACGCGACGAGTTGCGCTTGCCGACGGTCGTCGTGATCGAGGACGATCGTCCATCCACCGACTTGCTGACCGTCTACCTCGAGAGTGCCGGTTTCGAGGTCTCGAGTGCGCAGGATGGGCCGAGCGGGTTGGACGCCATCCGCCGCATGAAGCCGGTGGCAGTCGTCCTCGACATCCTGCTGCCGCTCGTCAACGGCTGGGACGTGCTTGCCGCCCTCAAGCGTGACCCCGAGACCGCTGCAATCCCCGTGATCGTCGTGTCGATTGTCGACGAGCGAGCGAAGGGCCTCTCGCTCGGCGCCACCGACTATCTCGTCAAGCCCGTCAGCCGCGACCACCTGTTAGCCGCGCTGGCCCGGGCTCGGGTGATTCCGGAACCGCTTGGCGCGGCGGCGCGGGCGCTCGAGTCGGAGGAGCGTCGATGAGCGACTGCCACCGCATCCTCGTCGTCGAGGACAACGAGCTGAACCTCAAGCTCGTCCGCGACGTCCTCGGCTACGCCGGCTACGAGGTGGTCGAGGCACGAACGGGCGAGCAGGGTGTCGAGCTCGCAGCGGAGTGCCTTCCGGACCTCGTCCTCATGGACCTCCAACTGCCCGGGCATCGATGGCATCGAGGCATTGCGGCAGCTGCGGGCCAGTCCCCTGACCCAGGACGTTCCCGTGGTCGCGGTCACGGCGTTCGCGATGCGGGAGGATCGAGAGCGAGCGCTCCGGGCCGGCTTCGACGGGTATCTGGAGAAGCCTTTCGGTGTCCGCGAGCTACCAGGGCAGGTGCGCAGCTTCCTGCCTGCAGGATCACCATGACTGACGATGACTGACGAGACGACGATCCTCGTCGTCGACGACCAGCCGCAGAACGTCCGGCTGCTCGACGCGGTGCTGAGCCCGCGCGGCTATCGGGTGCTGAGTGCCTCATCTGGAGAGGAGGCGCTGGATCTGCTGCGTGCGGAGCAGCCACACCTTGTCCTGCTGGACATCTTGATGCCCGGCATGGACGGCTACGAGGTGTGCAGGCGGATCCGCGAGAACGCCGACACCGCCTTCCTGCCGGTGGTGATGGTCACCGCGAGCGAGGCCCAGCAGAAGGTTCGGGCGATCGAGGCCGGGGCCGACGACTTCATCACCAAACCCTTCGATCAGGCCGAGTTGCTTGCCAGGGTCAAGTCGCTGGTTCGAGTCAAGCGCTATCAAGACACGATTCGCCGTCAGGCGGAAGAGCTGGAGGCATGGAATCGTCAGCTGGAAGAACGCGTCCAGTCACAGGTCGCGGAGCTCGAGCGGGCCACGCGTCTGCGGCGTTTCCTCCCACCGCAGATGGCCGAGATGATCCTGGACTCTGGAGACGAGTCGTTCCTGGAGAGTCACCGCCGCGAGATCGTCGTCGTCTTCTGCGACCTCCGGGAGTTCACCGCGTTCGCCGAGTCCAGCGAGCCCGAAGAGATCATGAGTGTGCTGGCCGACTACCACGCCGCGCTCGGCGACTTGGTCTTCCGATTCGAGGGCACCCTGGAGCGGTTCACCGGTGACGGCCTGATGGTGGTCTTCAACGACCCGATACCGTGTGACGACGCGGGCTTGCGAGCGATCCGCATGGCCGTCTCCATGCGGACCAGGGTGCGCGATCTCGCTGCTTCCTGGTCACGTCACGGACACGATCTCGCCTTCGGCGTCGGCATCGCGCAGGGATACGCGACTCTGGGCCGAATCGGGTTCGAGGGCCGCTTCGACTACACCGCCATCGGCAGCGTCGTCAATCTCGCCGCTCGGCTGTGCGCGGTGGCGCAGCCGTGGCAAATCCTCGTCACCCAGCGGGTGCTCGCCAGCGCCGAGGAATTCGTCGTCAGCACGCCGGCGGGCGATCTGGAGCTGGCCGGCTTCAGCCGGCCGGTGCGGGCGTTCGATGTGAAGGGCGTCGACATGGCTCGGATCACACCATGAGCACCATCGATACGACCGCGGTCGGGAACCAGACGGTCAACCTGTCCGACCTCAACAACGAGCAGCGATACGAGATCTTCGATCGCCTCCAGCGCAACCTGCCGGCGGTGTGGGACGCGATGCGCCTGAACCTCGAGAACGAGTCGGTGGTCGTCATCCCGTCGGTGACACTCGATCGTCTCGGCGAGCGGCAGCGGCAGCATGACGCAGGCCTACGAGGAGCGGTTCCTCTTCCTGCTCCTGCTGCTGCGCGAGCCGCGCCTGCGCATGGTGTACGTCACATCGACACCGATCGCGCCGACCATCATCGAGTACTACCTGGCGCTGCTCCCTGGCGTGATTCCCAGCCATGCCCGCGCCCGGCTGACGCTCGTCTCCGTTGGCGACAGCACGCCCCGATCGCTCAGCGAAAAGCTGCTCGAGCGACCCCGGCTCCTCCGCCGGATCGCCGCCCTCATCCCGGACCCATCGCTCTCCCACCTCGTCCCGTACAACACCACCGAGCTCGAGCGTGACATCGCCGTCGCGCTCGGGATACCCATGTACGGTGCAGACCCCCGGTTGGTGCACCTCGGCACGAAGACCGGCTGCCGGCGCCTCTTCGCCGAAGAGGGGGTTCGTCATCCTCTCGGGCAGGAGGATGTGCACACTCTCGATGACGTCGCCGACGCCGTGATCTCGATGAGGCGGCAACGGTCCGCCATCACCGACGTGATCGTCAAGCTCAACGAGGGTGTCTCCGGTCAGGGCAATGCGCTGGTGGACTTGCGCGGCCTTCCCGAGTCCGGCGGCCCGCACGAGCGCGTCGAGATCATGGCGCGCCTGCGGCAGATGCAGTTCGAGAGCCCCGACACTCCGCTCGAGGCATACCTGGGCAAGCTCGCCGAGCGGGGCGGCATCGTCGAGGAACTGATCGCCGGCGTTGAGCTGCGCAGCCCGAGCGTGCAGCTCCGGGTGACGCCGACGGGCGAGGTCGAGTTGTTGTCGACCCACGACCAGGTGCTCGGCGGACCGAGCGGGCAGAGCTATCTCGGTTGCCGGTTCCCGGCCGATTTCGCCTACGCGGCCGCGATCAGTGCCGAGGCGAAGGTCATCGGTGCGCGTCTTGCTCGCGAAGGGGTGATCGGGCGGTTCGCCATCGACTTCGTGTCAGTCCGCAACGCCGCCGGCGAATGGAGTTCGTACGCCATCGAGCTGAACCTCCGCAAGGGCGGCACGACGCATCCGTTCCTGACGCTGCAGTTCCTCACCGACGGCCGGTACGACGGACCGAGCGGACTCTTCCTGACCCCAGGGGGTGATGAGAAGCACCTGGTCGCGACGGACCATCTGGAGGCGGAGAGCCTGCGGGCGCTGACCACCGACGACCTCTTCGACATCGTCGCCCGGAATCGCCTGCACTTCGACCAGGCGCGACAGGTGGGAGTCGTGTTCCACATGATGAGCTGCGTCACGGAGCACGGTCGGGTGGGAATGACGGCTGTCGGCAACACGCCCGCCGAGGCCGAGGCGACCTACCAGCGTGCAGAGAGAATCGCTGCTCGCCGAAGCGCGGGCCGCACTCGAGGAAGCTCCCGTCCACATCTAGGCCAGCGCCCACGAGTGAGGGGGTCACGAACGGTCGTGGAGAACCCGTCGCCGCGCCGCTTCCAGTGATTTGGTTTCTGTACGGCGAAGGATCTCCGTCTCGTAGGCGTCCATCAAGGGTGTGGAGACACCATGTGCCTTGACATCCATGAGGTAGGAAATGCCATCGAGACCCTCCTTGCCGACTGCGGCCACGCTCTCAATGGCAAGGTCCGCCAGCCGCTCCGCGGTTCGAGAGGCTGGCGGAATGTTGGCCTCGAGCTCGGTGTACAACACGTGCTCGATCCCCCTTAGGTCCTCGAGATCCCTGATGACAACGTCGTCGGAGCCAGGGTTTTCCTTTGAGGGATAGCGCCTTTCGGTGGAATCCTGGTGAGTCTCGCGTCTCCACAGCATGTCCTTGGCCTGCTCGAGCGAGACGTTCTCATCCAGTACCAAGAGCACGGCCTCGACGTTGGCTCCCCCACCATCGACTGGGACGGGTGTTGGAGCGCCGCCCCGTCTTCGGCTTCTTCTGGCGAACTCGACCTGGAACGGTGTTGTGACCCTCGGTATCCGTCTTGCCGTCACCGCATCGAGTACAGGACCTGGATGCCAGATGAGGGAGCCGTAAGCGAGGATTCCAAGGTGCGGCATGGCTGTGCCGGCCAACGTAGGGCGCCAGTCATCATCGTGCGAGTCCGGCCGTTCTTCGAGCCGGGTGCCGGAATCGAACCGGCGACATCGTCTTTACAAGAGACGTGCTCTACCAACTGAGCTAACCCGGCGCGGCGCCATCGTATCGCTCGGGCGAATCCGTCAGCGACCGATTGAGCGCGCCCTGCGGATCTCGAAACAGGCCAATGCAGCGGCGACCGAGGCGTTGAGACTCTCCACCCGGGGATCGATCGGGATCGATGCCAGCATGTCGCACCGCTCCGCGACGAGCCGTCCCAAGCCCTTGCCTTCTCCGCCGACCACCACCGCCACCGGCTCGGTGAGCAGTTGCAGATCGAAGAGACTGTGCTCTGCATCGGCGTCGAGGCCCAAGGTCCATACCCCGAGTTGTCGGAGTCGTTCCAATCCGTCGGCCACCGAGTTGACCGCGGCCACGGGGAGCGATTCCAGGGCACCGGCCGCCGCCTTGAGGGCCGCCGGGCCGGGTGGGGCAGCCCGCCGCAGCGGGATGACCAGGCCGTCGATCCCAGCTGCCAGCGCCGAACGGGCGGCGGCGCCGAGGTTGTGGGGATCCTCGATGTGGTCGAGAACCAGCAGAGCAACGGGCGACCCGAGGGTTACCAATTCGTCGAGCGAGCGGTAGGGGATGGGCGCTCCCACCCCGACCACTCCTTGGGGTGCCTCGGTTCCGGCGTGGGGCCGGACGTCGTCGACCAGGTCTACGGTGACTCCCGCTTGGTGCGCCTTTGCAATCAGCCCGGCAACCGGCTCCCGACGGGCGCGGCCTCGCTCCGCGATGAGCCGGGTGAGTCTCCCCGAGGCGAGGGCAGCGGCGGTGGCGTGGAGCCCCTCGACCCTATCGCCGAACCCAGCGGGTGCCCTCACGCCCGTCCTCGAGCACGATGCCCAGACGGGCGAGATCGTCTCTGATGGTGTCTGCCGTGGCGAAGTCGTTGTCCGACCGCGCCCGCTGCCGTTCGTCCAGGAGCGCCTCGATCGTGGAAGCGCCATCGCCCCGGGGTGGTACCCCAAGTCTCTCTGCAAGCGCCGTCAAGCCCGGAAGAGATGTCGTCCAAACCCACAGTTCCAGGGCGGGTGAGCAACCCGAGGACACCACCTATCTCGAGGAAGGCCGCAATCTGCGGGGATGCGTCCGCACCGTCATCGAGCAGGCGGTTGCCCTGACGGACCAGATCGAAGAGCACCCCCACCGCCTCGGGGGTGGCGAAGTCGTCATCCATCGCCGCGATGAACCTCTCCATCGCCTCGGGGTCTGGAGCCGTCTCGGGGGCGATTTCGATTCGCTCCTCGAACCGCCTCAGCCGATCCAACGACGCTTCGGCGTCCTCGAGGAGGTCGGTGGTGTACTCGAGCTGTCGAGCGGTAGTGGGCCCTCAGGAAGAGCAGCCGCAGCGCAATGGGGTCCACCTGGTCGAGCAGAGAGCCCAGGTCGACCACCAGCCCGGTCGACTTCGCCATCTTCTCCCCACCCAGGTTCACCATGCCGTTGTGTAGCCAATATCGAGCGAATTGGTTGCCCGATGCCCCCTCCGACTGGGCGATCTCGTTCTCGTGGTGGGGGAAGATGAGATCGGTCCCTCCCCCGTGGATGTCGAAGCCGTCACCGAGATAGCGCGCCGCCATGGCGGAGCACTCGATGTGCCAGCCGGGCCGTCCCGGTCCCCAGGGCGAGTCCCAGGCTGGCTCGCCTGGCTTGGCCGCTTTCCATAGGGCGAAGTCGAGTGGGTCCTCTTTCAACTCGGAAGGCTCGACGCGGGCCCCGGCCAGCAACTCATCGAGGTTTCGGCCAGACAGCCGCCCATACGACTCGAGCGTTCTGACCGAGAAGTAGACGTCTCCCGACGATGGGTAGGCGAGGCCACGGTCGATGAGCGTGGCTGATCAGTTCGATCATCTCGGGAATGTGCTCGGTTGCCTTGGGTTCGATGTCAGGGGCGAGCGCACCCAGCGCCAGGTAGGCCTCCTGGAACCTCTTGGAGTTGGCTTCGGCGAGTTCGGCGACTGGAACCCCGGCCTCGGCGGCGGCGGCGATGATCTTGTCCTCGATGTCGGTGATGTTCCGGACGTAGAGAACGCGGAACCCGCGCCACTCGAGGTAGCGGCGGATGACGTCGAAGGCAACCGCCGACCGCCCATGCCCCACGTGCGGCTCGGACTGCACCGTGGGTCCGCACACATAGATGGCGACCTCCCCTTCGGTGCGGGGGACGAATTCCTCGTAGCGACGGCCCAAGGTGTTGAAGACACGCATCGCCGGGCGATGGTAACGACGCTCCGGCGGGCAACAGAAGGCACCCGCTCCGGCGCCCTGACGCTCAGGTTGCTCGGTACCACCGTCACCACCGCAACCGCAGCCACCCCTTCATCTCGGCCGATAGAGCCCATGTGGTCGGTGGTGGTCGCCTTCACCGAGACCACCTCCTCGGCCACCCCGAGCACCTCGGCGAGGGAGCGCCTCATCGCCTCCCGATGTGGTGCCACCCGCACCGACTGGGCGATGACCGTCAGGTCCGCATGCGCCGGCGCCCAGCCTGCGTCCCGGGTCAGCCGCACAACCTCGGCGAGCAGCCCCATCGAGTCGGCACCCTCCCATTGGGGGTCGCTCGATGGGAACAACTCCCCCAGGTCGGCCAGTGCCGCCGCTCCCAACAGGGCGTCGGCGAGGGCGTGGGCGGCGACGTCGCCGTCGGAGGTTGCCAGCAACCCACGGTCTGGATCGGCCACGATGCCGGCGAGAACGATTGGAGGGCTGCCCCCGAAACGGTGGGCGTCAAAACCCCAGCCGACCCGGAGAGAGGTCAGCTCTCCTCTTCCTTCTCCGCCTTGGGGAGCGCTCGATCGAGACGCCTGGTCGCTTCCTCCTCGTCCACCTCGAGGGCGAAGCGGAGCTCGCTGATCAGAGTGAGCCGAGCCCGGGAGAGCATCCTCTTCAGCGCCGGCGAGATCCCCTTGGTCTGCTGCGCCCAGCTCAAGTCGCGGATCACCTCGGCCACCTGGTAGATGTCGCCGCTGGTCATCTTCTCGTTGAGGACCTTGTACCAGCGGCTCCAGTTGGACCCGGCGTCCTGGGGCTCCTCTTTGAAGATCTGGAAGACCTTGCGGGTCTGGTTCTTCGAGATGACCGAGCGGACCGCCTCCTCGATCGAGTCCACCGGGACAAACACGGTCAGCTGGTCGGTGGCGATCTCGAGCACGTAGTAGTCGCGGCTCGAGCCGTCGATGGTCTTCTGCTTCACCTTCTTGGTGATCACGGCAGCGCCATGCTGGGGATGGACCACCCTGTCGCCCACTCCGAAGGCGGGGGCCTTGCGGCGAGTGGTTGGCGGCTTGGGCGCCTCTACGGGCGCGTCGCTGTCTTTACGGGAGCGTTTTGTGGCAGGCATCGGCCTCAGGAGGTCGGGGAACGGGAGCGGAGTGTAGCCGCCCCCTGGCTGCTCCCTACCAGGCGATCAGGCGATCTCGGGCGCCCAGGCGCGGGTGGCGTCGAGCAGCCGGTCGAAGAAGCGGCGGAGTTGCACCGCCCGTGATGTCCCGATCCCCTCGACGTCATCGAGTTCGGCCACATCGGCGAGCAGCATCTTCTGGAAGTCCTTGAAGTGCCCGGTGAGGGCGTTGCGAACGTTCTCCGGAAGACGCGGCACCGAGGCGAGCAACCGGTACCCCAGCGGTCGCACGTGGTCGTCGAGATCGTCGAGCCCAACCGCGGTGGCGACCGCGCGAGGGATCGTTGAGATCGGTCACCGCCACAGCTCCCAGCGCTTCGAGCGCGGTGCGGGCCGTGGCGGCACGGCTCGGCCTCACATAGTCCCGCAGAGTCAGGGACTGTTGTGTCTCCACGCCCTGCACAAGGTCGGCGAGCTGGAGTCGGATGATCTCGCCGCTCGCCCCGAGGTTGACCGCGTCGCGGTCGATCTCGGCGCCAAGGCGGCGCACCAGCTCGGCTCGCTGGACCACGGTGACAACGGCGCGGTTGCTCGAGACGTCGCTCACCTCCATCCGGGTGAGCCTCTCCAAGGCGTCGTCGAGTCGGCGGCGGAAACGCTCCAGAGTCTGTAGCGATTGGTTTGCCTTGGCGACGAGCTCCGTCGGGTTCTCCAACTCGTGGCTTGTCTGGCCGAAGAAGACCGTGGCTGCCCTGCGGTCCTCGCTCACCGCCACCACCGGCTTCTCGGTCTGCACCGCCACCCGCTCGGCGGTGCGGTGGCGAGAGCCGGTCTCGTCCGTGCGGATCGACGACGAGGGGACCAGGTGGACGTTGGCGCGGAGGATGCGCGAGCAGTCGTCGCTGAGGACGATGGCGCCATCCATCTTGGCAAGCTCGGCCAGCCGCGCCGGGGAGAAGTTGGATTCGGCCAGTTCGAACCCCCCGGTGCATATGGCATCTACGGCCCCTCCCCCTCCAAGGACCACCAAAGCCCCGTTCCCCTGCTGGATGATCCTCTCCAAACCGGAGCGGAGCGGGGTTCCCGGGGCGAGACGCTCGAATACCGCTCTCTGCGTGAGCTGCTCAGGGCTCATCCGCTGGTCAGGGTATCAGCCGGTTGTCGCCGACGCCGGGCGTGGCCAGGGACTTGTCGCGGTCAGATCCGCCCGGCGAGGGCGCGCGATCCCACCAGAAGGCCGGCGGCTTCGAGCGCGTCGGGCAGCCGGAGTCGGGACCCGTTGGAGGGCGCCAACACCCGGGCACCGACCCGTTCCGCCTCTTCAAGGCGACGTGCCGCCAATGGCACTTGACGGACTTCGCCGGTCAAACCGACCTCTCCCCATGCCGCCATCGGCCCGAGCGCGACGTCCTGCAGCGAGCTGACCAGTGCCAGCGCCACCGGGAGGTCGATCCCCGGGTCGGAGAGGGTCAGCCCCCCGACCACGCCGATGTAGACGTCTCTTTGAGGAAACCCGACCCCGGCGTGACGGTCGAGCACCGCCAACAGTTGGTGGAGCCGGACGGGGTCGATGCCACGGGCGCTGCGCCGCGAAGGAGTGAACTCGCCCGGGGAGACGAGCGCCTGCACCTCGACCAGCACGGGCCGCCTCCCGTCGATGGTGGGGAACACGACGGTGCCGGGGACCGACGATTCCCACTCGGCGAGGAAGGCACGCGACGGGTCGGCCACCTCGACCAGTCCGTCCTGGCTCATCTCGAACAGCCCGGCGACGTGGGTCGGACCGAAGCGATTTTTCCATCCCCGCAGAGCCCGCAGCCCGCGGTCGCCCTCGCCTTCCAGGTAGAGGACGACATCGACCATGTGCTCCAGCGTCTTGGGGCCGGCTATGGCGCCGTCCTTGGTGACGTGACCCACGAGCACCGCGGCGATCCCCCGCTCCTTGGCGAAGCGAATCACACGGGCGGCGCACTCCCGCACCTGGGTGGTTGAACCGGGGGCGCTCCCCACCTCGGCCGCCGAAACTGTCTGGACCGAGTCGACAACGATGAGGTCGGGGGACATTTCGGCGGCAGCGGCGAGGATGCGGTCGACGTCGTCTTCAGCCAAGAGGAAGAGCGGACCGCCCACCACCCCTAGCCGTTGCGCACGCAGGCCAACCTGGTCGATCGACTCCTCGGCGGATGCGATGAGCACCCGCCGGCCCGACCGCGGTCATCTCGGCTGCAACCTGGAGTACCAGCGTCGACTTTCCGACCCCGGGCTCGCCACCGAGGAGCAGCACCGCCCCGGGCACCAGACCCGCCGCCGAGAACCCGGTCGACCTCGCCGATCCCCACCGGGACGCGGGTCGGGGCACCGCCCCCTGCATCGGCGAGCGGTATCGGGACAGGTGGCGGGCCGGTCGCCGCCTTCTTCGGTCTTGGAGCGTTCTTCGACAAGTGGTTCGTCGAGCCGGCACTGCGGACAGAAGCCCATCCACTTGGGAGCCACGTACCCACACCCGGAACACGCGAAGGAGGTGGTCACGGTGCGGGATGCTATCGGCGGACTGAGACACGGATCGCCCACACCAGCGCAAAGATGATGCCGACCAGGAGCAGCCCACCGGCGATGAGGCTCAAGGGGGTCCACGGCTCGGCCTCGATGATCGCCCACACCATTGCGCCGTGGCACAATACCCACCCGAGATCAAGCAACCCTCGCGGACTCTGATGGCCCGTCATACATGCACCAACTGCGGCGCCTCGTTCTCGAACGAGCGCTTTTGCCCCACGTGCGGAGCGTGGGTGGACCCGTTGGAGCCCGCCGCGGGCACCGACGAGGAGTTCGTGCTCGGAGAGGCACCGGCCGAGGACGCAGCATGGGAGCCACCCATGGTCACGGCGGCCCAACAGACGACCACCTGTCCGTCGTGTGGTGCCGCCAACCCGGCCGCCAACCGTCACTGCGAAGAGTGCGGCGCCCGTCTCTCCCGTCAACAACTCCCGGTGGCGCCACAGCCCCCGGTGGGGACGTCGGCCGGGCTGAGCGCGGTCATCGCGGTCTCGGCGGTCCTCATCGTGGTGTTCGTCGGCGCGGCGATCTTCAATGCCCTCCAGGGTGGGCCCTCCACAGCGAGCGAGACCACTGTCGCCACCGATGCCAGCAGCACCACGGCCGGGCAGACGAGGCTGCGCCGGATCAACCCGATCGGGGTCGACTGCTCCAGCACCGCCGAGGGATTCAGTTGCGACAACCTCATCGCCAGGCGAAACGACCAAGGGTGGAACAACGATCCCAGCAGCGACGAGCCAATCGAGTTCGTATTCACGTTCGCCCCCGAGGTTGCCCTGGAACAGGTCGTCCTCAAGAACGCCACCGACGAGGAGCGGTACACCCGCAACGCCAAGGTACAGGGGTTCGTCATCGAGACGGATGACATGGGCGGTGCGGTGGAGACCAATGTGATCCCCGATGCCAGCGGTCCCCACGTGATCAACGTGGCGACGGTTGGGACCACCGAGCTCACCTTCAGGGTGACCAGCACCTATCCCGGTGAGGCGCTCGACGCCAACCGGGGGCCCTACGACACCCTCCTCATCATGGGCTTCGAGTTCTACGGCAGGCCGGCCGGCGAGTAGCCGGTCGATGCCGCACCCATCTTGGGGTGAGCCCGCCGTGACCCCTCATGTGGTCGTGGTCGGTTCGGTCAACCTCGACCTGGTGGTGCATGTCGGCCATCTCCCAGCCGCCGGCGAGACAGTGATCGGAGGGCGCTTTGCCCGGTCGGGCGGCGGCAAGGGGGCCAACCAAGCGCTGGCGGCTAGGCGGAGCGGCGCCGACGTCTGGTTGATCGCCGAGGTGGGTGACGACGAGATGGCGTCGGAGGCGCTCGCCGACCTGGAGGAGGTCGGTGTCGACCTCGCCGGGGTGTCCCGCTCCTCGACAGCCCCGACCGGCGTAGCCCTGATCGTTGTCGATCAGCACGGTGAGAACATGATCGCCGTTGCCTCCGGGGCCAATGCGGAATTGAGCCCGGCCCGGGTCGAGGAGGCGATGCACCGCCTTCCCGACGGTGGTGTGGTCGTGGCCAACTTCGAGATACCCGACGACGCATTGCTGGCGGCGGCTGCCACCGCCGCTCGGACCGGGAGGACGCTCGTGGTCAACCCCGCTCCGGCTCGTCCGCTCCCCGACGGGTTGTCGACGATGGGGCCGATGCATCACACCGAACCGGGACGAAGCCGCGGTGCTCTCCGGCGAGGACGATCCGGGCGAGAGCGCTCAGGCACTCGGTAGCGCTGACCGGGGCTGCGGTGGCGGTGACCCTGGGCCCCCGATGGTGCCATCGTGTTCGACCAAGGCACGACAACCGAGATCGCGGCGCCATCGGTGGAACCGGTCGACACCACCGGCGCCGGCGATGTCTTCACCGGGGCACTGGCCGCTCGCCTCGCCGCCGGCCAGCCTCCAGTGGAGGCGGTGAGATGGGCGGTGATCGCCGCCATCGCTGTCGACGACTCGGCCCGGTGCACGCTCAGCTCCGAAGGCAGCCGAGGTCGAGCGCGGTTGGCCGGAGCTATGACGGGCTAGGCGCGCCCTTCCTTCTCGTAGGGAACGCCGACCGAGGCGGGGGGAATGCTCCTCCCCACGACGCCGGCGAGGATGATGATGGTGAGGATGTACGGAAGGGCGGCGAAGAAGTTGTTGTAGATGCTGGGGTAGGCCTGCTGGAACCCGGCGAGTGTCTCGCCCAAGGCGCCGACGGGTGGGTTGGAGCGGATGGCGACACCGAGCGCCTGCGATCCCATGAAGAGCAGCGAGCCGAGAAATGCCCCGATCGGCGTCCAGCGCCCGAAGATCACCGCCGCCAGCGCGATGAACCCCCGTCCCGCCGTCATCCCGTTCTGGAATGAACCGGTTGCCTCGAGGGTGAGGTAGCCGCCCGCCAACCCTGCGAAAATGCCCCCGACGATGACGTTGCGCCACCGCACCCGGAGCACGTCGATCCCCACCGTGTCGGCCGCTCGGGGGTGCTCGCCGACGGCCCGGGTGCGTAGCCCCCAGCGGGATCGGAACAGCAATATCTGGAGAACGATCACGAACACGATCACGGACATTGCGATCGGGCCCTGATTGAGGAACATGTTGAAGATCCACCCCACTACCGGGATGTCCACCAGCCACTCGGGCGGATCGAACGAGCGGAATGTCCCCGCACCACCGGTGGGGCTGATCAACCGGTTGAGATAACCGGTCAACCCGAGGGCGAGGATATTGATGATCGTGCCGCTGATGATCTGGTCTGCCCGGATCGAGATGCTGAGCCAGGCATGGAGCACCGATACCAGGGCACCGGCCAGCATCGCCGCCAATACTCCGATCAGCAACGCCGGAGTGGCGGCGAACAACCCCTCGGAGGGCTCCCCGCCGATGGCGTTGTTGACGACCAGAGCCACCATGAACCCGGCGAAGGCGCTGATCAACATCATCCCCTCGATGCCGATGTTGACCACGCCGCTTCGTTCGTTCATCACTCCGCAGAGCGCACCGAGTGCGATCGGCACCGCCAGCCCAAGGACGATCGGGGCGATGTCGGGGATCACGGAGATCAGGTACGCGATGAACTGGATGACATACCCGAGTACCGGGATGTTGTAGAGGAAGTCGAGCACACCCTCCATCAGCCCACCGCCTGCTCACCGTAGGACCGGGTCACCGTCTGCACCTCGTCCACTCCCGCCCGGGCGACGCGCAGTCGCAGCAGTTTGCGGACTATCACATCGGCGGCCAGGAAGAACAGGATCACGGCTTGGATCACGTCGATGATCTCGATCGGGACGTCTGCCTGGATCTGCATCAGCCCAGAGCCAGCCCGCATCGCCCCGAAGAGGAGCGCCGAGAAGAGGATCCCAACGGGATGTGCCCGGCCGAGCAGGGCGACGGCGATTCCGTCGAACCCGATGGCGGTTCCGTAGGTGGCCGGGTAGAACCCGACGACGCCGAGGATCTGCAGCACCCCCGCCAGACCGGCGAAGAGACCGCACAGCGAGAGGGTGAGGACGATGAGCCGCCGCGGGCTCATCCCGGCGTAGCGGGCTGCACTCGGGTTCGCTCCGACGGTGCGTATCTCAAAACCCAGCGTCGTCTTCCACAAGAGCCAGTAGGCAACAGGAACCAGGGCGAATGCGATGAGCACCCCGATGTTGAATGCCCCGCTCCCGATGTGCGGCAGGGCGGCATTCCCCACGTCTGCGGTGCGGGCGAAGCTGTAGCCGGGGGCACGCAGGATGTCGTTGACCAGCGCCGAAATGAGGAAGGCCGCTATCGAGTTGAGCATGATCGTCGTGACCACCTCGTGGGCGCCGGTGAAAGCCTTGAGGAAGCCGGGGATGAACCCGTAGAAGGCGCCCGCCAGACACCCGGCGATGACCGCCACCGGGCAGGCAACCCATGGCGACGCATCGGCCAGAGCGGCGCCGACCACTGCCGCGGTGAAACCGCCGATCAGCACCTGACCGGTGCCGCCGATATTGAAGAGGCCCGCTTTGAACCCCACGCCGACGGCAAGCCCCGTGAGAATCAACGGTGCAGTGGCGACCAGCGTGTTCGTGATCTCGGTCGGCCCTCCGAAAGCGCCCTGAAGTAGGGCCCCATACGCGGTGAGCGGCAAGGTCCAGTCGATCGTGCCCTCGACGGCAGGGCTGGACACGATGATGAGCACCGACCCGGCGAGAAGGCCAAGGACGATCGATGCGACCGGGATCGCCACAACCGCGACCAACCGCCGCCAGCGTCCCTGTGGCAACGGCTCTGGCACTGCCGCTTGCGGTGCCGGTCCCCGTTCGCCGAGATCGTCTTCGAGGCTTGAGGGAGGCTCGGTCACGAGGCTTCCTCGGTCGCGGTAGGCGTGTCGCCCTTGCCCCCGGTCGCCATGAGCAGACCGATGTCCTCGCGGTTGGCGCTGGGACCGTCCACCAGTGCGACCACTTCTCCTCGGTACATGACCGCGATCCGGTCGGAGAGCTCGAGGACCTCGTCGAGCTCGGCGGAGACGAGCAGGATCCCGATCCCCCGGTCGCGCATCTCGATCACCTGACGGTGGATGAACTCGATGCTCCCGACATCGAGTCCCCGGGTTGGCTGATCGAGCACCAGGACCTTGAGGTCTTGACCGAACTCCCTGGCGACCACCGCCTTCTGCTGGTTGCCGCCGGACAAGGTGCCGGATGGCACGTCAGCCGAAGGGGTCCGGATGTCGTAGTCGTCTATCGCCTGCCGCGCCCACCGACTGATCTCGTCGCCATTCACCATCATCCCTCGGGAGAATGGCTTTCGGTGATAGGTCGTGAGGACCAGATTGTCCTCGACCGGGAAACTGAGGACCAGGCCGAAGCGGTGCCGGTCCCCGGGGACGAATCCGACCCCAGCCTCGCGCATCTTCCGAACGCCGGCTTGGGTGACGTCCTCGCCATCGAGAATCACTGTTCCTGTCAGCGGTTTGCGCAGCCCGGTAATCGCCTCGACCAACTCGTCCTGTCCGTTGCCGGCCACGCCGGCGATCCCCAGAATCTCACCGGCGCGCAGCTCGAAGTCCACGCCACGGACGACTTCGTGGTGGCGGTCGTCGCGAACCCTGAGACCCTGCACGATCAACACTGCATCGCCAGGGCTGTGACGCACCGCGGTCCACGGTGAGTTGAACTTCACGACCCACCATCAACTCGGCGAGATCGTCCTCGTCGGTCTCTTCAGGCAGACGCGAACCCACTACTTTGCCCCGGCGGATGACGGTGATCCTGTCGGCGATCTCCAGAACCTCGTAAAGCTTGTGGCTGATGAAGATGACGCTGTGACCCTCGTCGGCCAACCGGCGGAGCACGGCGAAGATCTCCGTGGTCTCCTGGGGGGTGAGGACCGCGGTCGGCTCGTCGAGCACCAGTATCCGAGCCTCTCGGTACAGCGCCTTGAGGATCTCTACCCGCTGCTGCCACCCCACGGAGAGTGTCTCCACCTTCGCTTCGGGGTCGATTTCGAACCCAAAGCGCTGACCCAGTTCGACGATCCTCTTGTGCGCCTCGCGCCGATCCAAGAAGATCGGGTTGGCCATTGTCTCGTCGCCGAGGACGATGTTGTCAGCCACGGTGAGCACCGGAACCAGCATGAAATGCTGATGGACCATGCTTATCCCACGGGCTATGGCATCAGCCGGCGAGGAGATGGTTATCGGCTCGCCATCGAGAAGGATCTCACCCTCGTCGGGCGAAGCCAGCCCGTAGAGGATGTTCATGAGCGTCGACTTGCCCGCACCGTTCTCGCCGAGAAGAGCATGGATCTCGCCGGGATGAACCTCTAGGTCGATCCCGTCATTGGCAACCACCCCGGGATAACGCTTGGTGATGCCCCGCATCTCCAGGGCGGGAGCAATGACCTCGTCGCTCATCCCCTGCCTTGTCTCCTCGTCAGGCGCGCCCGGAACGGTTGCATCCCCCCCGGAGCGGGGCGGAGACTAACGGCTCGTCAACGGCGGAGGCGGCCGGTCTCGGCCGGCCGCCTCCATTTGCATCGGTTCCGAATCAGATCACGGACAGTCCGGTGTGGCTGCCGCAGGGCCGGGTGCGTTACAGGGAACGATCGACCCGTCGATCATTCCAGCCATTGCGTCATCGATGGCCGTCTGGATCTCGGGCGTGATCAGCGATCCCTCGAAGTCGTAGAAGGGGGCAAGACCCACGCCCTGGGGATCGGAGGTGAGCGAGTTGACGATGTTCCCCCCCTCGGCGGAGCCGTCGGCGACCCGGAGGATGGCAGCGGTCACCGATTCCTCCAGGGCTTTGGTGGCGCTGGTAACGATGCACCCCGCCAGGTCGGGCAACGTCTGCGTCTGGTCGACATCTACCCCTATCCCGTAGATCTCGGCGTCACACGCGGCCTGAAGGGCACCCTCGCCCGTCAGGCCAGCGATCTGGAATATGACGTCAGAGCCTTGGGTTATCTGCTGCTCGGCAATCGACCGACCGGTTGCCGGATCGTTGAAGCCGACCGCGGGATCGGGACTGGTCTCCTGATAGAGCACTGTGGCGTTGGGAGTGACCGACTTGACCCCGGACTCATAGCCACGGGCAGTACCGGACCACAGCCGGGACATTGGTCCCACCTATGGCGCTAACCGTGTTGTTCTCGGTGATGCTCCCCGCCACGATCCCGGCGAGGTATCCCGCCTGATCCTCTGCATAGACGAGACCCTGATAGTTGGGTAGCAGTACTGCCGGGTCGCCTTCACAGGCGAAGTTCGGGTCGGCTTCAGCCCCGGGAGTGATGCAGATGCCCTGATCGACACCGATGAAGCTCACGTCCGGGTTGGCCAGTGCGGCCGCGGTGGTATCGGTGCCGATGAGGAACCCAACCGTGACGATCACATCGAAGTCCTGGTCGATGAACGTCTGGATGTTCTGGGCGTAATCCGAGATCTCCTCGGTGACGATGACGTCGTGCTCACCGCCGAGCTGTTCGGCGGCGGCGATCGCACCCTCGTTGGACGACTGGTTGAAGGACTTGTCCTCCAGCTGCCCAACATCGGTGACAACGCCAACGCGGAGCGCCTCTCCCGCCACTGTGGTGTCGGCAGCAACCGTGGTGTCGGCAGCGACGGTCGTATCGGCGGCGATTGTGGTATCGGCACCTACGGTGGTGTCTGCGCCAGCCGTGGTGGCAGCGCCGGCAGCCGTGGTGTCGGCCGGCGCTCCCGTCGTGTCGGTCGTGTCCCCACCACACGCCGCTACGAACAGGGCGAGCACCGCGGTGATCACCGCCAGCTTGCTCGTGTTCTTCACGAATTGTCCTCCTGGTGTTCCTTGCAACCGGCGTCGCCGGCGGCGGGATTGTACCGGTCCCCGTGCGCCGGCTGCCGGTTGAGCGCTCAGGGATCTTGGAGTGCTGATCGGCGGCGGTCGAGGATGCCGAAGCAGCGATCGGACCTCGAACAAACGGAATCGGGGCCTTTCGACCCCGATTCCGCTTCCTGCCTGCGCCCCCACTCCTGGCGCCTTGTCTCGATATCGGTACCTGAGACGAGCCCTACATGGGTCGGTGCGACCCATTGATCAGGTCAGCTCAGGCTCTTCGAGTGCCGGTTGGCGCCGGTCGCGGATGCGGAACCAGCCCCAGAAGCCGACCGAGACCAGCCCGAACCCGGCGAACAACGCCGCCGCGGTGACGAACGGCACCGCCGACTCGGTCGGCCCGTAACCGGCCCCGGGGTGGGCCAGCAACTGGAGGAAGGCGAACACCCCAGCCCCGAACAGCAACCCCCACACCAGCTTCGACCACTTCAACACCGCGGAGCCGGCGAGGAAACGCATCGGCACCAACCCGAACACCAGACCCTCCAGACCCGGCGACGAACAGGGTGGCCAAAGCGGTGTCCACCACGGTCAACCCGAACGAAGGGTCCGACCCCAGCGACGGCTGCAACCAGGACCAACCCAGCCACGCCGCCAACGCCACCAGAGCGGTCACCCCAGAAGCCAGAGCAGCCTGCTTGCCCTCATCCACCGCGGAGAGGGCACCACCGACCACCAGACCGGCCAACACCCCGTAGAGGTAACCCGGCTCGAACCCCACCACCCGGGACAACAGCACACAGGCCGCCGCCACCACCAACGCCCCGGGGAGCGCCCGCACCGACAACGACACACCGCTGTCACGACGACGCACGAACCAGGCGGAAACCCCCAAGCCGACCGCCATCACCCCGAGGAGGCCCAACCCCGCCCCCACCAGGAGCGCCCCCGTCGAGCGGTTCCACCCGAACCCGGGATCCAACAGCCCCGCCAGCAGCGTCCCCGCCACCAACACCAACCCCAGCGTCAACCACGAACCCCGCACCCGGGAGCGCCGCTGCGAGGAACGCTCCGAACGGCCCCCCGGCAACAGCCGGCGGAACCAGCCGGTCACCTCGTCGTAATGCTCATCCAGCGTCCGGTTGAACAACTCACCAGGGAAAGGCATCAACAACACCAACACCAAGGCCAGCAGGGCGTTGGTCGCCACCACCGGAATCGCCCACGACACCGCATCGGGACCCCGCAAAGAAGCAGCCAAAACCGGCACCCCAGCAGGAGCCGTCGGGCCGCTGGGTGCGGTACCGCCCTCGCCGTCACCGGGATCCACCGGACCCTCGCCACCAGGAACCGCCACGGCGGCAACAGTGGTGGAGGTGGTGGAAGGGGTGGTGGTAGTGGTGACCTCGGTGGTGGACGTTGGCGAGGGAACCGCGGGCAGGTCGGTCCGGACCCCCGTGTACTCCATCTTTATCGTGGTCCACTTCTTACCGCATATGTGAAACGGGACGTCACCCGCGGTACCTGCGATACGGCTGGCTTGAAGGCCATCAACCGTCTCCACCGCCTCGACCACATCGAACTGGATCGGAGCAGTTCCCGGCGGCGGCGAGTCGCAGACACCGGTGTCCACCGTACAGAGGTCCACTTCCACAAAGGTCCCGCCGCTGCGGGCAAGCTGACAGTCTCCCAAACTGACATCACATGGCCCGTCAGTGCATGTGGGGTCGAGGTCCCAGACGCTCGAGAACGGCTTGCCGACGCTCCAAATCCCAGGGTCCTCTCCCTCGACGGCCACCACCGATCCGTCGATCTGCCAGGACCCCTCGACCCGCGCATCGGCAGCCTCTTTGCCCGTGACGACTTGCTCCGGGGCTATGTCCGGCAAGCCAGTCGGCGGGCCCGCCTGCGGCACGGTGGTGGTCGTCTTCTCCGGACTGGTCGTCGTCGTGGTCGATGCCTCGTCGGCGGCTGGTGCCACCTCACGGGTCGACCGGAACTCGACGAGTCCGACCATCATGCCCGTCGAGGGACCTCAGCTGAACCTGGCGACCTCGACCACCCCGGCAAGCCGGGTGGCGACAAGACTGTTCGGGTGTCATGGCCGCCTCTACGACCGTCAGTTCGCCGGGACCGGGGTCGAGGAAGGCACCGGCGCCCCACCCCGTACAGTATCCATTAAACCGCCACTTCGTTCCATTCTGACGCAAAGGGCATGGCTTCGGCGCACCCTCGAGAGAAAGGATGGTGCACTTGTCCGCTGCACACTCGATATCGGCCGCGAACCCAGCTGGCTTCGAGGCGAGATATTCGAGATCGCCAGGTGGATCACATCCAGGTCGCCGACTGGACGTTGATCGACCAGCTCGGTGGTGAAGGTCCAGCTTCCCGTCGGAAGTGCAGCCGCGGCATCACCCCGCCACCTCTCCTACCCAGGGCCCCCGTCGCAGGGAGCATCGCCCCGAGGAGCGCGCTCTGGCGACCACGACCGACGAATCCACCGAATGGCGGGGTTCCCGTAGCCTCTACCCATATCCTGTCGCCCTCTTCAGGCTTGTTCGGGGGTGGGT
>CAVTEU010000010.1:0-45930 GCA_963733905.1 uncultured Actinomycetes bacterium
CTACGAGGCGTTTGGCAGAACCGCGCCGTCGACCTAATACACGGTCAAGGCGACGAAAGCTGTCCGACTCAGGACTGCCCGGCTGGCGACCTGAAACGACTCATGTAGCCCTGTTCGGCGAGGCGCCTTCCGATCTGGTCGTAGGCCTTGTCGTCGGTTGGGGTGATCGCCGCAAGCCCGTCAACGTACCGATTCGCCATCGAGAAGAAGGCGGCTACCAGCACCGCGTCATGGATGTCCTCGTCGCCGGCGCCGGCTGCCCGAGCCTGCGCAACATCTTCGGGGGTTACCTCGAGGCCGGAGCGCTGCACCTTGGCGGCGATATTGAGCAGCGCCCGCATCTTGTCGGTCACCGGCGAGGAGTCCGGGTCGGCGACCACACTCCACACCGTCTCGTAGTCCCCATCCAGCAGGTGTGCCGCGGTCGCTGCGTGCGAGTGGGTGCAGTAGAAGCACTCGTTACGTGACGACACGAGGACCGCGATCATCTCTCGCTCCGATTCGCTGAGCGGTGATGGTCCCCGCAGGATCTGTTCGGCCAGCTCGCTGAACTTGAGACCAGTTGATGGCTTGTAGAGCAACAGGCCGCCCATTCCGGGCACCTCTTCAGAGACAGGGATGTGGGGCACGCAGACTCCTTCGTGTCGTGCTGCCTGGCTCCGGCATGGCCTGGCAGCGGGTGAGCGTACCCGGCGGTCTCAAGACGATGCTCGCCTAGCGAGACCCGATGTCACTCGATGTCGCCCGAGCGTCGCCGGAATCGAAGGCGCACGTCGCCACCGCTCGAGGTCGTCCGATGTCAGAGGCGTAGGCCGTTCGCAGCGACTCTCGATCGGCACGAACTCGCTCCGGCCGCTGGAAGTCTGCATCGCCTCGAGTACCTCGAGTGCGTGGTAAGCGAATGCGCCGTTGCTCCGATGCTGTCTTCCGCCAATGGCCTCCGAGAGTTCGACAACCCCCAACCCCCTCACTTTTTCTACCTGGTCGAGTTGGAATTGAGGAAGCAGTTGGGGGAGTACCCGCCAGTCGTCGTCGTCGTGCGTCCGGACACGCAGCTCGCCGTCGTACCAGTTGGGGTGGGGGAGGCTCATGGTTCCAGTCGATCCGTAGATCTCGATGCTCGGGAGCCGGTTGCTCCATATATCGAAGCTGGTGATGAACGTACCCACGACGCCGCTGGCAAAAGCAAGTAGCGATGTGACGTGGGTGTCGACCGTGACCGGGATTTCGATATGGCGACCGTCGACTGTTGTGATCGACCGGGATGATCCGCTCCGCCGTGACATCCCTGCGACCGTTTCAACCGGGCCGAGGAGGTGGATCAACCAACTGATGTGGTACGGGGCGACGTCGAGCAACGGTCCGGCGCCTGGGGCGAAAAGGAATTCCGGGTTGGGGTGACGACGCTCGGCTCGGTTGTAGGGGGCGAAGGCGACGACGGCATTCACGTCACCGATATCACCGGCGTCGATGGCCGCTCGGGCTGATTGTGCGGCAGATCCGAGAAACGTGTCTGGCGCTGATCCCACCAGAATGCCTGCTTCGTCGGCCCGATCCATGGCAGACCTAGCCTGCGTGAGGGACGCGGCCAGAGGCTTCTCGGTGTACACATGCTTCCCGGCGTCGGCCGCGGCGGAGATGATCTCATCGTGGATCACGGGCGGGGTGAGGCTGACTACCACGTCGACTTCTCGGTCTTCGAACAGTTCCTCGGCGCTCCCTACTTTCGGGACCTGGTACTTGGCCGCAGCCGACGTGGCGCGCGCGAGGTCGATATCGGCTAGTCGGATAACCCGTGCTGCCCCGCCTGCCCTGGCCAGTCCGACCATGTAGGCATCGAGGATGTCGCCGCAGCCGACAATCCCGATCCGGACCTCGGTCAGTGGTGACACGGTCGATCCGACAAGTTTGCCCCTCCCTGGCGCTAGCTCGCCGACTCCGCGCTGCTGACGAGCTCATCCACTGCGGCGGGTGACATGACCCGATCGATCGTCATGGCTGCTGCACCAAGCACACCAGCGTCATCGCCGAGGCCCGACGGCACCAACCGCAGGGCCCGGGTAGCGAGAGGGAGGCACCGTTGGTACACGATCTCTCGTAGCCCAGCCAGCAGTTGTTCGTGGGCCCTGACGATCACTCCGCCGACGACGATCACGTCGGGGTTGAAGAAGTTCACGATCCCGGCGAGAACCTCGCCGAGAGCCCGACCACAGGCGCGGATCTCTTGGACCGCGTCGAGGTCCCCTGCCAAAGCCAATTCGGCGACCGCCTTGCCGTCCACGACGTGGTGACCGAGGCCGCGAAGCCGCGCAGCAAGTGCCCCGCCGCCGACCGCGGTACCGAGACAACCGGTATTCCCGCAGCGGCAAACAGTGTCCTCGTAGCCGGGGACGCGTATGTGACCAATGGCGCCCGCCGATCCCTGGGCTCCATGGTGGATCCGGCCCGATGTGACGATGCCGCAGCCGATACCTGCGTCAGCGACCTTGATGAAGAGGATGTTGGCAACCTCATGGCGCCACAGAGCCGTGTACTCACCCCAGGCCATGATGTTCACGTCGTTGTCGACCACGACCTCGACGCCAAATCGAGACTGCAGGGTTTCGGCCACCGGGAAGTCGTCCCATCCGGGCATGCTCGGAGGCACTATCACGCGGCCCGTCGCATGCTCGACCGGCCCTGGCAGGCCCACTCCAACACCGCGGACATCGTGGGGGAGGCGACCCGCCTCTTGGAGCAGGTCGCTCGAGGTGGTCGGCCATCCACTCCAGGTACTCTGTGGGCCCCACCGACATGGATTGCTCGGCCACCCGCGTCGCCAGGGGCGCTCCGGCAAGATCCGTCACCGCGAGTCGAGCGACCGTCGTGCCCGAGATCGGCAACGAGTACCACCCCCGAGCCCTCGGCGAATCGGAGGTAGGTCGCCCGCCTTCCTCCAGTCGAGCGCGGCCGAGCCGTCCTCGATGACCAGTCCGGCCTCGGCGAGAGAGTCGACCCTCATCGCCACTGCCGATCTAGAGATACCGGTCAGTCTCGCCAACGCCGGACGGGTGTTGGCGAGACCCGAGCGGACCAAGCTGAGGACATGCCCGGGCGACCCTTGGTTGACCACCGGGCCGAAGCTCGGCACCTTGAGCGATGACGGTGGGATCGCTACCGGTCGATCCTCAATGTCCAGCCCTCATGAGTAGATGGGGAGCAATGCGGTCTCGACGAAGTGCTTGGCTGCAGCGAGTTGCGCCGGAGGGTCCGGGGCCGCGTCCAGTTCGAGAATTGCCCAGCCCTGAAACCGGACATCACGCAGCATCTTGACCCACGACACCCAGTCGACCTCGCCTGAGCCGACTCGAGCGAAATACGGATGGTGGCTCCGGAAGATGTCCTCGTTGATCGGGAATCGAATCGGTGGGCGACCCTTGGCGTCCTTCCAATGCGAGATGATGATCCTCCCGTGATGCTCGCGCAGCACCTCAACGGGGTCTGTTCCGCCCAGAGTTATGTGGGCCGTGTCCGGGCAAAAGGACACGTATACCGGGTCGGTTAGCTGCATGAACAAGTCCAGGTCACGCTTGAGCCAGAAGACAGCGTGGGTTTCCGGATGGATTGCCAACCTGACCCCTCGCTTCAGGGTCTCATACCCCATTTGGTTGATCAGATCGGCGAGGTCGGTGGAATAGGCAGCGTCCACGAACAACGGCGGATCGTCGTCCCAGGTCCGACGCATCGGCAGCCCCGCCACCATGATGTCGCATCCCGATTCGCGGAGGAAGTCGGCATACTCGGCGACCTCACCGAGGATTGCGGTCCTTCTCGGTTCAGGCAACGGGTCGCCCTCGAGAACCAGTCCCGTGTAGAAGCCGCTGCAAACCACCAGCCCCCGGCTCTCGACTGCGTCGCGGAATGCACCGGACGACCCATACCGGGCGAGAGCGTTGCTCCAGTGTCCGGGTCCGAACGTGATCTCGACTCCGTCGACACCGGCGGCGGCGAGAGTGTCCAGATGCCGCGATCCCAGAAGACGTCGGGGGACAAGACGGTGTTGTCGTAGAACGAGTTGAAGTCGGTGATGCCCCAGAAGCTTGGGTCGTAGAGCGTGATCAGGTCGACACCGAACTTCAGGTTGCCGTTGGTCTCCATTCTCTTCCTCTCGTCCCGACAGAGATTACGCAGCAGTATGGCAGAGCACGGCAAGTTTGCAGAAATTCTGTGCAATCACTCGACGCATGTGTGTAGAGTACGTCGACATCGCACTACAGGATCGTCATCTCGGGACGCAGCCAGGAGGAGAGATGCAGTTGCTGGATAGGTCAGTCCGATGTACGGCGGGGTCTCGCATGAAGAGCAAGGTCGTCGCCCGGGGCCACGGAGTCTGGGATTTGGAATATGAGAAGGGCTTCGGCATCGAGTTTCTGGTCGACGAGTCGACCTGTGCGACCGAGCGGGTGGTCATGGGCCATACGATCATGCCGCCGAGCGCCCGGAACCAGGCCCACGTTCACAACAACGCCGAGGTGGTGTGGACGCTTGTCAAGGGCCACACCCTCCATTTCTCCGACAAGATCGGCGGAGGGCACTACAAGGAGTCCGAGTGCCACGACGGCACGTTCGGCTACGTGAACCCCGGAGATCTTCACGTTGGGATCAATCTCAGCGACGACCAAGTGGGCGAGGTGGTCTTCTGCTACGCCGGGGTGAACAGCAAGGACAAGGCGGGCAATGTCTGGGTGGATCCGCCGGAGGTGGTGACCTCCCATCTGGCGGAACGCGGGCTGACGCTCGATGACCTAGACCTCACCCGCAGGACGGACTGACGTCGTGGGTGTCACCGGTGTCATCGACCGCACGACCACTGTCCGCGATCGCACGGTCGAACAAGGCATGGAAGTCGAGATCATCGCCTCGAAGGAGCAGTGCGGCTCAGAGGTCCTGTTCTACGGCATTGGGGTCCTCGAGCCTGCAGCTCACACGGGACTTCATGTCCACGACGACGTCGAGATCGCCTGGTTCATGCTCGAAGGCGACATCTATTGGGTCATGGGGCATCCTGAGGACGACGACTACGCCGTCGAGGAGTGCCACCAGAACTCCGCCGGCTACGTCGCGCCCGGCGAGCTTCACTGCATCGTCAATCGCAGCGAAACCGCACCAGCCGTGATGTTGATGGCCTATGTCGGCGTCAACACCGCGTCGGCCGCCAAGGGACGATTCATCGACCCACCTCCGGCCCTCCTCGATTTCCTCGCTGCCAAAGGCATCTCTCTACCGGATCCTGGTGGGTGAACCCGGAGCGTTCTGCCAAGATCGGGGCAGGCAGAAGGAGTGAATCCATGAAACAGCACACGAACGGAGCACAGGGAAAGCTGATCTTGGCGTTGGTCGGCGCGATGATGGTCCTTGCGGCGTGTGGCCCAAGCACCGGGACGGACACCACGGCGGCTTCCGGACGCCTGACACGGCGACGACCGGCGGCGTCCGGTTCGGGCACCACGGCGGCTGGTGCATCGGACGAGCCCGTCGAGTTGACCGTGTGGTTCACCCAAGAGGAGGGGACACCGAGCTTCGACGATTTCGAGGCCGAGCACCCCAACATCACCGTCAACGTCGACATCATTCCCTCGGATGACACGTTCGAGCAGTTGCTTCGGATGCAGGACGCAGGGGAACCGCTACCCGACGTGATCCGTTTCGACGGATTCCTGAAAGCCGGCATGACCGATGCGGGCATCTTGCAACCCATCGATGACTTGGTCGCGACCTGGGAAGAGGAAGACCCCGAGTCCTTCGCGAAGCTCGTCGAGTCCACGTTCGGCTCGACGATGTGGAACGAACAGATCATGGGGATGGCATACGACGCCAGCATGGACCAGATCTACTACCGAGCAGACTGGTGGGAGGAAGCGGGAATCGAGGTGCCGTGGCAGCCGGCGACCAACGCCGAGTTGCTCGACACCCTCCGGCTGATCAAGGAACAGCGACCCGATGCCATTCCGTGGTCGATGTTCGGTGCCCAGGGCGAAGGGGTGAATTACCTATTCGCCCATATGCGTGCCGCCGGCGTGCCCTTCGAAGGCGCGACCCCCCAGTTGGAGTCGGAAGCCGGGATTGCTTTGATCGAGTGGTATCAGACAGTGGTCCGCGAGGGATTGACGTCCCCCGACGTCTTGGCGCTGGGTGGCGACGATGCAGTGGGACTCTTCTTGGGGGGCCAAGCAGCGACGATCATCGAGAGCATTGGTCTCTCCAATGACTTGGCGGGCGTCGAGAACATGGAATTCCCAGACCAGTGGCAGCTCGCGACCCTTCCCTACGAGAATGGCGGAGCTCAGATCGCCAACCCCTGGACGTTCGGTATCACCACCGGCACCGAGCATCCATATGAATCCAGTCTGATTCTGAGGTACCTGATGGAGGACGAAATCGCGCTCGAAGTGTCACGTGACAACATCGTGCGCAACCGGGTGGTGTTCGAGTCGGATCTGATCCCCGAGCTGTACCCGGCGCTGTTGCCCGAGCACATCGAGATCCTCGCAGGTGCGGAAGGGTTCCCGACCGACGTCAACTTCTTCGAGGTCGAAGACGTGCTCGAGGCGTTCATGCAGGATGTGATCCAGAATCCGGACACTCCGGCCGCCGAACTGGCGGCGACTTGGCAGGAGGAACTGAACGCGGTTGCGCCATAGGCTCTTAGCTACGACGTTCTCCGCCTGATCGGGTGGTGGCTGGAGGCGCATACACGACTTCCAGCCACCGCAAACACGGGGCATTGGCGACCGCACGCAGCGTGATGAGTTCGGGGAGGTTCGTTGGTCGTCTCCGACGTCGATTCTCGGAGAGAGCAGTCGGCCACAGTGCCGAGAGCTCTGCGCCAGCGTCCCGCAGTTGGATACGGCCTCCTGGCTCCGGCGATAGTCCTGGTGACCGGCGTCCTCGTCTTCCCGGTGCTGTTCGGGATGTACGAGAGTCTCTTCGCCACAAGACGCGGTCGGCGCCAAGGTTTTGTCGGTCTCGGCAACTATGTGGATCTCATCACCGACGGCGACTTTTGGAGTTCCACTCTCCGGTCGCTGATCTTCGTTGTCGGGTGCGTTGTGGTTGGCACAGCATTGGCGTTGCTCTTCGCTTCTGCCCTCTATCGGGCGACGAGCGGGCTGCGATTTCTCCGGGGCATGTCGATCGTCCCATGGTTGCTATCGAGTATCGGTGCTGCCGTCCTGTTTCGGATGCTGTTCAACTCCGACTATGGGTTGCCAAACCGATTTCTCGCCTTGTTCGGAATTGACGGCCCATCTTGGCTCGGTACGCCAGTGCTGGCGATGTTGGTGGTGATCCTGGCCCAGGTCTGGGGGGACCTGCCGCTGTCGATCCTCGTGGTGCTCGGCGGATTTCTTGCGCTCGATCCGAATCAGATGGACGCGGCGCTCGTGGACGGCGCCTCAGGGTGGCAGCGGTTCAGGCTCGTGGCTCTTCCTCACCTGGCGCCGCAGGTGGCGCTGAGCGCCGTCCTCCTTAGCTATCACGCCCTCACCTCGCTTGGCATCATCCTCGGGCTCACCGGCGGAGGGCCGGGCACGGCGACCCAAACCTTGTCCCTCATGCTCTACGAAATCGCGTTCCGCCAACTCGACTACGGGACTTCGCTGGCGCTGATGGTCATTGTGTTGCTGTTCAACGGGCTCTTGACCGTGGGGTACGTCGGTATGTCACGGCGGTTCGGGGCGGTGGAGCAATGATCGACGGCCAGGGTGCGGCTCTTGTTCCATCTTCGGCCCCAACATCGCGTGGTGGGCTGCACAGAGCGGTCGGGGCCGTTCGGCGAAGGTGGACCTGGATTCCACTTCTCGTCTTGGTGATCTGGACAGTCGCACCCTTGGTGATCGCGGTGTCGGTATCTCTGAAGGGGAGGGCCGAGGTCTTCGCTTCGCCACAGCTCATCCCGCAGAACCCCACCCTGGAGGCTTACCTCACCACCCTCAGCCGGCCGGCGTTCCGGCTGGCGTTCTTCAACAGCGTCGTCGTGGGCGTCGGTACCACGGCACTGACGCTGGCGCTCTCCATCCCGGCGGCGTACGTTTTCGCCCGTTTCCGACTCCCCCTCCGGCATCTGTTGCTGCTTCTGATCCTCCTTCCCCGCCTGGTGCCGACGTTGGGACTGATGGTCCCGCTCTACCGACTCGCTGTCGCGGCCGGAGCCCTCAACTCGACGCTCACCCTGATCATTGTGTTTACGGGGACCATCGCTCCATTTTCGATTTGGTTGTTGACCGGGTTCTTCGAGCAGATCCCGGTTGAGCTCGAAGAAGCGGCCGCGGTGGACGGCGCCAATTCCTGGCAGCGAGTCCGGAGAGTCGTACTCCCAATTTCCCTTCCGGCGCTCATCACCGTCGGAGCTCTTGCCTTCAGAGAGTCGTGGATCGAGTTCGATCTGGTGCTCGCTCTGACCACCAACGCCGACGCGCGAACACTTCCGTACGAGCTGTTTCTCTTGAGCGAAGTGACAGGTCTTCCCAACTATCCGGTGGAAGCGGCCTTTGCCATCCTCACCACGCTTCCGCTCGTCTTGATATACCTCCTGTTCGAGCGCCAAGTGATCAGTGGGCTCACGAGCGGAGCGTTGAAGTGAGTCAATCCAAGGATCGGCCGCTGATCGTCGACATACATGGCCACTTCGTAATAGACGAGTTGCTAAGTAGACCGGGCGCCACGGAGGCTTGGCGGTACGAGCGAGGTTTCGACGAACAGGGTGGAATAGTGCTTCGACGGGCCGACGATCGGGTGCCGTGCTTCTTCGAGCCATCGGAAATCGATGCGATCGTCGCCAACCTCGATCACCTCGGAATCGACACCATGGCGATCAACATCGCCCCTTTCCAAATGGGGTACGAGCTGGATGTGCGCACCGGTCGGCGTAATGCTCGGGTCGCCAACGAGGCCATTGCCACCGCGGTGGACGCTCATCCTCTGCGTTTCGTGGGGATGGGCACCCTTCCACTGCAGGACACGGACGCGGCTATCGCGGAACTCGACTGGATTGTCGGAGCGGGCATGGTCGGCGTCGAACTGGGAAGCAATGTCGGAGGCGCTCTATCTGGGAGATCCAAGGTTCCGCCCCGTGTGGCAAGCGATCGCCGACGCTGGAGTCGCTGTGTTTGTCCACCCCGTGAACGTGATCGGCGCAGATCGCTTGGGGGCGTACTTCCTCGCCAATCTGATCGGAAACCCGGTGGAGACCACCAGGTGCATGGCCGACGTCATCTTCTCGGGTCTACTCGACGACCTGCCAGATCTACGAGTCTGCTTCGCCCACGGTGGAGGAGCGGTTTCGAGCCTGGCTGGTCGCTGGGATCACGGCTTCCTCAAGCGGCTCAGGGCGACGGGTCAATCTCGCCCACCGGCCGAGCGAGTATCTCAAGTTGTTCTACTACGACCACATCACACATTCCTCGCGCTCTCTTCGCTTCCTCATCGATCTCGTCGGAGCAGACAGAGTGATGATTGGCTCGGACTACCCATTCGACATGGGACCCGACGATCCCGTGGGGTCGGTAGAAGACGACGACGGTCTCACGGAGACCGAACGCTCGCTGCTCACCTCGGTCAACGCCCGCAGGTTCCTGAGGTTGGAGACGTGACACTGGACGGGCGTGTCGCGTTCGTCACCGGTGCAGGCGAAGGCATTGGCCGGGGACTGGCGCTCGGCTTGGCCGGCGCCGGATGCGATCTGATCGTCGCCGGCCGGCGAATGGACCTGCTCGAGGCGGTCAGGCAGGAGATCATCGGTCTCGGGGTGCGTGCGTGCGCCTTGGCGATCGACGTGACCAACATCGAGAGCATCCGTGCCGCGGAACAAGAAGCATTGGACGGGTTGGGACCGATCGACATCCTGGTGAACAATGCAGCCGTCTCCGTCAACCGCGCTCCGTCCGAGATCTCGGAGCGGGATTGGGACATGATCATGGATACGGGCCCAAAGGGAGTCTTCTTTTGCTCCCAGATCCTGGGTTCGGCGATGCGGGATCGCGGTTACGGGAAGATCATCAATCTGTCTTCGACCCTGAGCCGAGGTGTGGTCCCGGGAGCATCCGTGTACGGGGCTTCCAAGGCTGCGATCAGCTATCTGACAAGGAGCCTTGCCTCCGAGTGGGCACCATTTGGCGTTCGGGTCAACGCGCTGGCTCCTGCTTCGACCCTGACCCCGAGCAGAATGTCGGGCATGACCCCCGAGAGAGAGGCTGCACTCGTCTCGAGGATTCCTCTCGGTCGGCTCGGGACAGTCGAGGACTTGGTTCCGGCGGCCGTGTTTCTCGCCAGCCCGGAGTCCGATTTTGTGACCGGGCAGACGCTCTACGTCGATGGCGGATGGACGGCCCGAAGCTGAGATCGAGGAGAACCATGGCATCCCCCAAGTACCGCTTCTTGTTCATCCAACCGTTCCGCATCTCGACCGAGAGCGAGTACCTCACTTGGACCGTCGAAGGGGCACGTGAGGAACGGCTCATGAACTACCACAACCTCGGTTTGAGCCGGCTGCTCGAGGATGTCGAGTGGGAAATCCACCCCGGACCAAAGGCTCCCTATGGCGATTGGCCCGTCGAGAACCGCGAGGAGTTCGCTCTGGTCGCCGCAGCCCGACTCCCAATTGTGCGCGAGGCAGCCGAGAGCGGGGACTGGTCGGCCCTGATCCTTCTTGGGGGCGGTGAACCGGGAGCCCACGCCGCCCGCGAGATCGGGCGAAAGAGCGGCGTCCCCGTCACCTCGTGCGCCACTTCCCAGATGCACGTTGCCTCGATGCTCGGGCACAAGTTCAGCGTCATCGACCTCGCCGACAGCCACAGCATGTATTACTACGACCTGATCATCGAGAACCGAATGGCAGATCGCTGCGCATCGATCCGCACGATCGACTACCCGCTGGGTCGACCCGGACAGACCGACGACCGCTCGTTGGCCGCCGAAAAGTCCAAGGCCCTGGCCGGTGAGAAGTCGGGTGGCGTGGAGGCTGCGATCGCGGCCGCAGCCGCCGCAGTCGAGGAGGATGGCGCTGAGGTCATCACCTTCGGTTGCTCGGGCACCTTCTGGCTCAAGCCCTTCGTCCGACAGGGTCTCTTGGACCTCGGCTGGGATGTTCCTGTCTTGGAGGGTTACTCGACGGCGATCGCACAAGCCAAGCTCATGGTCGACCTAGGCATCGACGCAAGCTCACTGATGTATCCCGGTGACCGGCCACCGCGGATTCGTCATCGAAAGACGTTCTGACCCAGGCGCTCTAGTCCTCGGCGTCGAGGATCTTGTCGGCCTTGCGGTCGATGCGCTCCTTCTGGGACTTGGTGAGATTTCCCGCTTCGTATTGCTGGGTGGATCGGGCCTTTGCGTTGGCGGCGTGCGACTTGTCAGGCATCGGGTAATTGCCCGTTTCCTTCTTGGCGTCCTTCGATTGGGCTCGTTCGGGCAGCCCGAACTCCTTCGCCGGGAGCTTGGCCCGCTTCTCCTCGCTCAACTCTGACATACGGTCCTCCTTCGCGGCATTTCCTCGGCTTACCCGCTGCCCGCGCCCCCAAACCGCAGTGGAGGCTCAGGAATCAGCCGTTCAGAGCGGCCGCCTTTGAGTTCAAATAGCGCTGGACCGGGAAGCTCATTGTCCTGGCGGCGGCCTCTTCGAAGGAGAGGCGTGCCGCGTCGTGGTCACCAGCCATCTCCAGAAGATGGGCGCGCACCGCATGGAAGCGATGGTCGCGGGCAAGGCGCTCGTCCTCCTCCAACTGCTCGAGCAACGCCAGCCCCGGCTGCGGTCCGTTGACCATGGCGAATGCGACGGCGTGATTCAGCTGCCACCATCGGGTTGTCCGCCAGCCCCATGAGCACCTCGTACAGCTTCAAGATCTGCGGCCAATCGGTCTCCTCGGCGCTTGGTGCCTCGTCGTGGACTGCGGCGATGGCTGCCTGGAGTTGATAGGGACCCGTCGGCCCAGTGGAGAGAGCGTTGGTGACCAGGGCGACGCCCTCGGCGATGGCATCGGCATTCCACGTCGACCGATCCTGCTCTGCCATGGGCACCAGAGCACCATCGCTTCTGAGGCGAGCCGGGCGCCTGGCGTCGGTGAGCACCATCAGCGCAAGGAGTCCCGTCACCTCCCCGTTGGTGGGCAGCAACTCGTGGACCATTCGGGTCAGCCGGATCGCTTCTGTCGAGAGATCTTTCCGGTAGAGGGTCGGCCCAGATGTGGCGGCATAGCCCTCGTTGAAGATCAGATAGAGCGTATGGAGGACCGCGCCCAGCCGTTCCCCGCGATCCTGAATCGGCGGGAGACTGAAGGGGATTCCGCTGTCCCTTATCTGCTGTTTCGCCCTTGTGATCCGCCGGGTCATGGTCGCTTCGGGAACGAGGAACGCCCGGGCGATCTCTGCGGTGGTGAGACCGCCAACCGCACGCAACGTCAGCGCAATCTGTGACGCTTCCGACAGTGATGGATGACAGCACATGAAGAGCAGGACGAGGGTGTCGTCGGACTCGGAGGTCTCGGCTGCCGGTGTCATCCAGCCGTCAGGCAGCGTCCACCTGGCGACGTTGTCCTCGCGGCGCTGGCGGGCCTGTTTGTTGCGAAGGAGGTCGGTGAGGCGGCGCGAGGCGACGTTGATGAGCCAGGAGCGTGGCTCGTCGGGCATCCCTTGCTCAGGCCACCGCTGGGAGGCGGCGATGAGTGCTTCTTGCACCGCGTCCTCGGCGAGGTCGAAATTTCCGATAGCGACGCACCACCGCGCCGAGGACCTGCGGCGCAAGGGTGCGAAGCAGGTCCTCGATCACACCGTCAGTCGGGGTGCTGTTCACTCCACCAGGTCGGCGAATCCTTCGATGATCGGCCGCACGTCGACATACGCCCCATCGACATCACCAGGGCCCGGGCTCTTCGTGATTTGCGAGGCGATCTCGGTCGCCCGATCGAAGCTGTCGCACTCCACGATGGTGTAGCCGGCGAGGACCTCCTGGGTCTCGGCGTACGGACCGTCGGTCACGACGGGGACCCCGTTCTCCGATCCATGGATCCTCCGCGTATGCACAGGAGCCGCCAGCCCGCGGGCTTCGACGAACTCACCCGATTCGACCAGGTCGTTGTTCCACGACTCCATGAAGGCGTGCATCGCCGCCACATCGTCGCCATTCCACGCCTGGTGGTCGCCGGCCTTCCCAGCCATCCGGTCGTAGTCCCGCTGCGAAGCGTGGAGCAGGATCATGTACTTCATCGTCTCTCCTTCCTCTCCCGGTGCCCTTGCGGCACCGATCAACCGAGACGTCGAAGCTGACGGCCTGTTCCGGACACGCTGCAAGGTAGTTCCTGATTGGAACGTCGGCGTCGTCGCGGAACGATCCAATGTCCCCCTAATTTCGCAGAATGGTTTGGGGTCAACGAGGTCGAACCAGATGACATTGCGGCCGAAGGTGTGGTGGCACATGACAGAACGAGGCGACACGAGAATCCGGAAGATTCCGGGTTTGGCTCGCTTGGTGGTGGGTACAGAGCGTCCCCCCGCCTACCAAGGGAGTTGTCATGGCAGACAGGTGGAGCGAATCGGAGTCGGATCCGACCGAGCTGGACATAGATCCGATTGCCGCTCAGAGCCGCAGCGATTCCACTGCGGCACTAGTTGAGGAAGGCCCGCTGACCGATGTTGCCTCAGGCCAATCGGCCGATTCCGGTGGGCTAACAGGCGCTGTTGATACCGCACGCCGCGAGGCGGAGAAGGTCGGAGAGACCGCCAAGGAGCAGGTTGGCCAGGTCGCCGGTGAAGTAGGGCGTCAAGCTCGCAACCTTCTCGATGAGACACGGTCCCAGCTACGGAGTCAGGCGCAAGAGCAAACCGACCGAATCTCGGCCACCTTGTCGGACTTGGCGAACGAGCTCCGTGGCATGGCCGATAACGCCCCAGACCCGTCGAGCTCGGTGGCCAATCTCGTCGGCGACGGAGCTAGGCGTCTCGAGGATTTCGCTACCCACCTCCAGACGGGAGGCCTCGACACCGTGGTGGACGATCTGAAAACGATGGCACGTCGGCGCCCCGGGGCCTTCCTGGCGGGAGCCGCCGTGGCCGGGGTGGTTGTCGGTCGTCTCTTCCGCAACGTGGATTTGTCCCAACAGCCGAGCGGCAACGACGGGTTCCGACCCGCAAACGACGTCCCGAACGGTCCGGCAGACTTGACCACTTCCGGACAGACGCCGACTTCGGCCACCGCAGGACTCAATTGATTCGGGCAATGGCCCGCAACGAGCCTCTTCGGGGACCTCAACCGACCCGGAGGCCGGCAGTGGATGGTGAGCCCTTCGGCCTCAACGAGCCGGAAATCTCGCTCGGCGACCTTGTGAGCCGTCTCAGCAATGAGGCGGGGAATCTCATCCAAACTCACATCGAGTTGGCCAAGACCGAGGTGAAAGAAGAGGTCAAGAATGCCGCCGCCGGCGCCGGCCTCTTGGCCGGGGGAGCGGTGGCCGGCCACCTCGCACTGATCGTCTTGTCCATCGCCGCCGGTTGGGCTTTGGCAGAAGTGATGCCGATAGGGCTGGCGTTTCTCGTGGTCGGAGTTATCTGGGTGGTGGTGGCTGCCGTGCTGTTCGTGGTCGGGCGGGCCCGGCTCCGCCGGGTGGAGCCACCAAAGCAGACCCTGGCGGAGATTCAGGAGGACAAGGAATGGCTGAAACAACAGGCGAGCTGAGGCGGGAACTCGACGAGCAGCGGGACGAGATATCTCGCACGGTCGATGAGATTCAGAACCGGGTCAGCCCGGGTCGGGTGTGGGCCCGCGAGAGCTACAAGATGCGTCATCGTGTCACCGACTGGAAGGATCGAATCATGGGCAACGATCAGCCCGAGTACTCGAGTGGGTACCGGTCCGGTTCCTCATACGGGACCGAAGGAGCCGGCAGCGGAATCGGCGAGCGAGTCTCCGACGCCAAGGAGTCGGTGGCCGGGGCGCCAGAGGCGTTGCGCCGCCAGACCCAGGGGAACCCGCTGGCCGCCGGATTGATCGCGTTCGGTGCTGGCCTGCTGGTGTCAAGCCTCATACCCGAGACAGAACGTGAGCAGAAGCTCGCCGAAGGTATCCAGCCGATGGTCTCTGATGTCGTCGGCGAAGCTCGCCAGGCCGCATCGGCGGTTGCGCAGGAACTAAAGGAGCCCGCAGAGCAGGCTGTCCAGGACGTCAAGGACGTGGCTCAGCAGGCGGCCTCCCAGGTGCGGGACACCGCCCAGGCGGGCGTGGACGAGGTCCGCCAGGAATCGTCGACCGACAGCTGAACCCCGCGAGGCGCCGCCCCGTCAGAGCTCGGGTTGCTCGAGATAGCGAGGCGGTCGCCTGGCTCCAACCGCCGCCTCGAACCCCGAGGCGAGTCTGATCAGGGTCGGCTCACTCCAACGGGCGCCGACAAAGGAGATCCCCACCGGGAGCCCAAAGGAGAACCCAGCGGGCATCGACACTATGGGGTATCCGGCGACGGCCGCCGGCGACGACGAGCCACCGAGGAAGAGGTCGCCGTTGACCAGATCGGTCGGCCATGCCGGAGAACCGGTGGGGGCGACGAAGGCATCGAGGTCGTGCTCTTCGAGCACGGCATCGATGCCGTCCTCCCGCCCGATGCGGCGGGCCGTCGCCAGTGCCTCGAGGTATGCCGGGTCGTCGAGACCGGTGGTCGCCTCGGAGAGGTGGAAGAGCTCCTGACCGAAGTACCGGAGCTCGATGTCGGCGTTCGCCTCGTTGAAGGCGATCAACTCAGCGAGGGTCCGCGGAGAACCAGGGGTCCGTGTGGCCAGGTATGCGTTGAGGTCAGCCTTGAACTCGTAGAGGAGGACGGTTATCTCCGCTTCCCCCGAGTTGATCTCCTCGATTGACGGATAGAGCACCGGGTCGACGATGGTTGCCCCTGCCGATGCCATGGCGGCGATGGTCGCCTCGCAAACCGCGTCGGCCTCAGGGCTGAATCCCCACATCTCGCGTGCGATCCCGATGCGAGCCCCGCCCAATCCCCCGGAGTCGAGGAACTGCGTGTAGTCGTCGAAGAAGAACCCATCGCTCTCGGAGGTGGCAGGGTCGCGGGGGTCGACCCCGGTCAGCGGCCCGAGGAGCGCGGCGGCGTCGGCAACGGTGCGCGCCATCGGACCCACCGTGTCCTGGGAATGGGAGATCGGGATCACCCCGGCACGTGAGGTGAGCCCGACCGACGGCTTGATACCCACCAGTCCGTTGGACGAAGAAGGACAGACGATCGAGCCGTCGGTCTCGGTCCCCAGGGTGGCCGCAGCCAGGTTTGCTGCGGATGCCGTACCCGATCCGGAGCTCGAACCGCAAGGGTTCCACCTGATCACGTACGGGTTGGAGGTCTGCCCGCCGCGTCCGCTCCAACCGCTGGACGAGAAGAAGCCGCGGAAGTTGGCCCACTCGCTCAGGTTGGCCTTCCCCAAGATCACGACGCCCGCGTCCCGCAACCGCGCCGCGGTCGTCGAATCCTGGGCCGGCATGGAGTCGACCAAGGCGAGAGAGCCAGCGGTGGTGAGCATCTGGTCGGCGGTGTCGATGTTCTCCTTGATGACGATCGGGATGCCATGGAGCGGTCCCCGAACCTCTCCCCTCCGTCGCTCCCGATCGAGCCCGCGGGCGATGTCCAGGGCTTGTGGGTTGACCTCGACGATCGAGTTGAGCTTGGGTCCGCGACGGTCGAGCGCGGCGATCCTGCGCAGGTACTGCCGGGTCAACTCGAGCGAGGTGAGTCGGCCACTGCTCATGGCCCGCTGGAGCTCGGCGATCGTCGCCTCCTCCAAGTCGGGGAAGGGCGCAACCATTCGAGCGGCCGCCGCCGGGCTCCCCGGCCGCAACGATGGCATCGGTAGAGCACGGGCCGCCGCGGCGCCGGCCGTGGCAAGGGCGGCGTCACGCAGGAAGCGTCGGCGGGACGGGTGTGCGGCTCTCATCACCATGAGCAACTCCCCTTCTCGGCCGGGGAGTCGCGTCGAGTCCCCGAGCACCGTCCAACTCCATGGCCTGACCCTGGCATGGGGCGAGTCCCGCACCGGACAAGCCTCGACCGGGCGAAGTTAGCGCCCTCCACTCAGCAGTGTCGGGCTGTGGGTGCGGCTCGGTAATTGACCGGTCGTTCGGCCCTCGATTTGACCATGGTTCCCGCCGGCAAGGGTCTAGATCCGGATCGCGGTCTGACATACAATCGAACACATGTTCGATACGGTGAACGAGTGCCCGCCGAGGAACGTGCTACCCCCTGGGTTGGCGGAGATGGCGCCCGGTCCCGAACTGGCCGCGGTGCTGGCTGGTCTCGACCGGAAGATGTTGAACGGTCACGAGATGGTGATCGTGCTCCAAGCCCGATCCCGGCTGGTATCCCACTATCCAGGCGGAGATGTACGCCGACATGATGGAAGTGGCCCTCTCCCCAGCGGGTGACGCCAACTCACGCTCCGGAGCGGATGGAGCAGTTGGACGAGGACTCCTCCGCTGAGATCGGAGCGGCATTGCGTCTCACCCGGAGAGCCGCCGACATCGCACTGGGGGTCGCCTGGGACCTGGTGGAACGGCTCCCCGAGTTGTGGCAGGCGCTCTCCGCAGGGACGGATCGACCTCCCCCGGGCGCGGGTGATCTGCGACCACACCGGTCACCTCCCAGAGGAGCAAGCCCGGGAGGCGGCCCGGGTGGTACTGGCTGAAGCACCCCGGTTGACCACCGGTCAATTGGCCGCCCGGCTGCGCCGTCTCACCGTCACGTTGGATCCCGAGGACTCCAGACACCGCTACGAGAGAGGTGTCGAGGAGCGGAGGGTGGTCGGGGAGGCCAACCCCGACGGCACCGCCAACCTGTTGGCGTTCAACCTCCCCCCAGAAACCGTGGTCGCCGCCCTGGAGCGGGTCAACCGGTTGGCCAAAGAAGCCAACACCTCGGGTGATGAGCGGAGCATCGACCAGATACGGGCCGACGTCTTCTGTGACCTGGTCACCGGGAGAGGACTGTCAGCCGCTCCCCCGGGTCGGTGGACATCACCGTCGACCTGGCCACCCTCACCGGACTCTCGGAGGTGCCCGGGGAGATCCCGGGGTGGGGACCGGTCATCGCCGACATCGCCCGCCAAGTCGCCGTCGCCAACGAGCGTGGCCAGTGGCGGTTCGCCGTCACCGACCCGGACAGCGGGCAGGTGGTGTGGAACGGGACCACCCGAAGACGACCCACAGCAACCGAACGCCGCTACATCCAGGCGAGGCAACCGGTGTGTGTCTTCCCCGGGTGCCGGATGCCCGCCCGGGACAGCGACCTCGACCACACCCAGGACTACGCCAAAGGCGGACGCGACCCACCCCCACAACCTCGGACCACTGTGCCGCCACCACCACCGCTTGAAGCACGAAGCCGGCTGGAAACTCGAACAACCCACCCCAGGCACATTCACCTGGACCAGCCCGCTCGGGCACACCTACCACTCACCGGACCGGGCACCCTGAACCGATTAGGCCGCCAAGGACCCGACTGACCCGCAGCCCAACTACGACTCGCAGCCGATCCCGTCGCCGTCTGAGTCGAACCCGTGTGGATCCGGTGGCAGCACCGTGAAGTTCTCGGCGTCCACGTCACCGCAGTCCAAGTCGGGCGGCGCAGGGGGTATGCACACGCTCGGGTACGAGGAGTCGCAGTTGTCAGCCGGAGGTGGCGGTGGGGGTGGCGGCGGGTCGACGTCACAGGAGTCGCCCCAGATGCCCCGATGGGCTGACTTCGCCTCAGCCTGCGCCGACTCGAGTGCCGCGGCGTACTTTGTGTCGGGCGGATACTCGATCGCCTCGGCCAATCCTTGGCGAACCAGTTCCTCCTCGACGAGCGTCCCGTCGACAAAGACGTAGCGGAGGAGTCGGTCGTAGTGGTCACGGTCGGAGATGTCGCGATCGAGTCGCACCTTGCGGCCGGCGACGGCGTCATCGACGAAGGCAGTGGCCTCGGATGCCAGGCAGTCGCCCACCTCGCGGGCGTCGACACCGATGAACCGGAGCGGTTCGTTGACACCGCTCACGATCACCCTGATGGTGTCGCCATCCGTGATCGAGGCAACGTCGGCCATGACCGGCGGTGGGGGAGTGATAGAGCGAAGCCCCCCAGCCCGGGCGACGAAAGAGGCCATCTGGTCGCGTCGCACCTGGTCCTTCGGGCAATAGAGCGTCCCGTCGGCGTCGCATCCGAGCGTGACCTCGGCTTTGGCTACGGCGTTGATGTTCCCGGCGTGGGTTCCGCTCACATCGTCGAAGCGGTCCCCACCGACAGGGGCGAGTCCCATCGCTCGCGCCAAGAACGAGGCCATCTGTTCCCTGGTCACGATGCTGGACGGGTCGTATGTCCCATCACCAAGACCGAGTGAGATCTGGGCGGCGGCGACACGGTTGATCGAGTCCTCGTGGGTGTTGCCCTCATCGTCGGTGAAGAAGTCATCGCTTGCCCGCGGCAGGTCGAACGCCCTGGCGAGGAAGGCCGCCATCTGATCGCGCCGGACCCCGTCGGCCGGGCAGTACCGGTAGTTACCCGGGGGATTGCATCCGAGCGTGATCCCCTCGGCTGCGATCGCCTCGATGTTGCCCTCGTGGGTGCTTCCGTCGTCATCTGCAAATGTGCCACCCGGAGGCAGTTCCGCCGCCGCGGCGGATGTCAAGCCGACGTTGCCGAGTCCGAGCCCGGCCAGGATCACGATCGCAATTCCCCTTGAAACCCGCCACATTCCCTTTGCTCCAAACATTGAGTGCCGCTCCAACCGTGACGCGCGCAAAAGCCCGGCGCAGTGGAGATTGTGAAAATGATCACAAACTGTGTCTCTTGGGTCAATGGGCCAATCGACTCATTGGCGGCATCGAGCTTGGTCTTCGGCGGCTGTCAGGTGTGTGGTGGTGTCATGGTGGGCATGTACAGATACGGGCCCGAGCAACTGATGTTGGGTCCGGTGAGAAGCGGAGAAGGAGGGCGAGATGGCTCGTTGCAGCACTTGCGGTAATGACTACGACAAGACCTTCGAATTCGTTCGGGGTGACCACCGAGCCACATACGACAGCTTCGAATGCGCCATCCACGGCGAGGCACCCCGCTGCGGACACTGCGGGTGCGCCATCCTCGGCCACGGTGTTGAGAGCGCCGGGCGGATGTTCTGCTGTGCCCATTGCGCCGAGGAGCTGGGCGTCGAGGGCTTGACGGACCGGGTTTGAACATCTGAAGCAGGGACTCGGAGCCCTCTCCGGCAGGTCGAACCAATAGAGGCGATGGTCCTGGGTAGGCTCGCCGTGCGGTGTCGCCGATGAACGCTGGCGATGCCGCGTTGAGGAGGTGGCGGTGGGAGGCGTCCTCCCTGTAGACCAGGGGGAGAGCGCATCCCTTCGAGGATCCGCCGGTCTCCCCGGCCGCCAGCCGGACGAGGCTCGGTCCCACCGGGCGGATGCCCGCATAGGGTCCCTGCCCGCCGGGTTGGTCACATTCGTGATGACCGACATCGAAGGATCGACCCGACTGTTCCGACAGCTTGGCGACTCCTACGTCGAGGTCCTGGAAACTCACAGGGACCTCCTCGGCAGCGCCTTCGCGGCCCGCGGAGGCAGCGAGGTCGACACCGAGGGAGACGCCCTCTTCGTCGTGTTCGCCGACGCATCTGAAGCCGTCGCCGGGTGTCTGGAGGGACAATTGGCTCTGGCCTCTCATCCCTGGCCGCCGAATGGCGAGGTACGGGTCCGGATCGGACTGCACACCAGCGAGACCGCGCCGGTTGGTGATCGATACGTCGACCTCGGAGTCCACCAGGTCGCTCGTATCTGCGCCGGAGCGCACGGTGGCCAGGTGGTCATGTCGGAGGAGACCGTCTCGGCAGTTGCCGATCGGCTCCCTCCCTCATCGAGTCTCTTCCCGCTGGGCAGGTTTCACCTGCGTGGTTTCTCGGAACCGGTCCGGCTCAGCCAGCTTCGCCATCCCAAGCTGCGCGAGAACTTTCCGCCGCTACGAGCAATCGGAGTGGTGGTTCACAACTTGCCGTTTCTCCGGGCGAGCTTCGTCGGGCGAGATGAGGAGATGTCCAGACTCTTGTCACTGCTCCGGACCACCGGCATCCTCACCCTCGTCGGGTTGGGCGGGGTAGGAAAGACCCGCCTCGCCGTCCAATTGGCACAACAGGTGTTGGACGATTTCCCCGACGGAGCCTGGCTCGTCGAGTTGGCGTCGCTGTCGGATCCGGCATTCGTGCCTCGCGCCGTAGCC
Source organism: uncultured Actinomycetes bacterium (assembly GCA_963733905.1). Taxonomy (GTDB): domain Bacteria; phylum Actinomycetota; class Acidimicrobiia; order Spongiisociales; family DATADW01; genus DATADW01. The sequence goes on from CAVTEU010000010.1 coordinate 21,255, forward strand.
GATGCAGCGCGTGTCGCCGAAGTGCCCGGGCGCGACATCGAGGAAGTCCTCGTGGAAAGGATGGTGGACAAGGCAGCGTTGTTGATACTCGACAACTGCGAGCACGTCATCGAGGCCGCTGCCGGCCTCGCCGAGCGACTCTCCAGCCATTGCCCGCAACTCGTGATCCTGGCCACCAGCAGGGAGCCGCTCGACATCGAGGGTGAGGTGGTGTGGCGAGTCCAGCCTCTTTCCATCTTGGACCCGCGGCAAGTCTCGAGCGCGTTTGATGCTGCGGCTGTGGAATCTGTTCGGCTATTCGTCGAGCGAGCACAATTGTCGAGTCCCGGCTTCGAACTCACCGATGGGAACGCCTCCGACGTCGCCCGAATAGTGAGCCACCTCAATGGGATCCCTCTCGCCATCGAACTCGCAGCATCCACGCTCAGCGATCATCCGCTATCTGGCGTTCTGGCCGGGCTTGATGACCGCTTCGCTCTCCTCACTCGAGGGCGGCGAACCGCACCCGAGCGTCATCAGACTCTTCGGGCCGCCCTGGAATGGAGCCTCGATCTGCTCGAAGAGCCCGAGCGCCTCCTCTTCGCCCGGCTCGCGGCGTTCGCCCCGGGTATGACCACCGAGGCCGTTGTGGGAGTGTGCCGGGGCTCGCTCGGGACCGATCACGACCTGGCGTCCGGTCTTCGCCGTCTCGCCCGTGCCTCGTTGTTGATTCCCCACCCAGATCTTCCCGAGCGCTGGTCGATGCTGGAGTCGGTCCGGGAGTTGGCCGCGATCGAACTCGAGGCAGTGGGCGAGACCGATGTTGTCGCTAAGAGCCATCGCGACTGGTATGCCTCGCACGTCGAGGGGGTCGAACCGCTCCTGGGGCGCACAGGTCGAGCGGACGTGATGCGCGATCTGGCGGCGGACCATGACAACGTACGGCGGGCGATAGACACCGCCATTGGTGATAGCGACGCGGTTGTCGGCCTCCGGCTGTGTACTGCGATGTCCCCCTTCTGGACCTCACATGGCGATTGGACAGAAGGATCAGAGCGTCTCCGCGCCGCGCTTCGTCTCGGAGACGGCGACGATGAGCTGATCAGGGGAAGAGCCGTCACCGCCCTCGGCAGCCTCACACTGTTGCGCGGTGACCTCGCCGCCGCCGAGAAGCTGTTCGAGGAGGGGCGGGAACGCACCGCCGCTTCCGGTGATGACGTTTTTCTGGCCCGATCCCTGGCCGGCGCCGGGTATGTGGCCTTCCGGCGGTCCCAATTGCGCGAGGCAGACTCCCTCTGGCGGGATGCGCTTGAAGCGGCCGAGCGGGCAGGCGATGAGCGGGTCGGGGCCGGTGTCCTCCGCAGCCTGGCGATCGCGGAGGCGAGCGCCGGTAACCAGGACAAGGCGGGAGAACTGCTCGACCAGGCAATCGCCTCGGCGCGGCGTGTCGAGGATGACCAGCTCATTCGGTTGCTTCTCGGCTCTTCCGCCGAGAGGCACTTGTGGTTGGGCAACTATGCGGAGGCCGAGGATGCATATGGCGACGCCCTGGGACTTGCCACGGAGATCGGCGACCTCTCGGCGAGGCCACTGTTGCTGGCCGAGCTGGGGTGGGTCGCACTCCTTCGTGGCGAGATACCGCGGGCCGAGCGGCTCTCCGTCGAAGCTGCCGAGCTGGCCGAGGACCTGGGCAATCGCCGGGTGCTGGCGCACTCGCTCCGACTGACCGGCGAAGCGTTGATCCGGAAAGGTGAACCAGGTGCTGCGGAGAAGGTGCTCGACCGTGCCCTTGCCGTGGCGAGAGAGCTAGACGCGCCGGCCGAGTTGGCCGGTGTCATGTGCACACGCGCATGCCTCTCTCTGGAGGGGCTCCAGCTGGAGGAAGCCCGAAAGCGGGCCGAGGAAGGCTTGGCGCTCTCCGCCCTGCCTCATCCCATGCGGAGGGTGTCACTGAGGTGGGTGCTGGGAGTCGTGGCGCTGCTCCAGGGAGCATCGGAAGAGGCCGAGTTCCTGTTCCAGAAGGATCTGAAGTCCGCCGTGGACGGGAAGATGCGACGACATGAGGCCACCAGCGCTTGGGGTTTGGGATGTGTCAGCGCCGCACAGGGAAACACCTCGAGGTCGCTCGCCTTGCATCGACGAGCGCTGTCGATACGCGATGACATCGAGGATCGGCTTGGGGTCATCGACTCGTTGGTTTCGGTGGCAGGGGTTGTCACCCCAGACCGGCCCGAGGAAGCAGCACTCCTGACCGGCGCGGCTATCTCGCTGCGCCAGGGGACCGGGACCGTCGTCACTCGGCGGGAGGAGGCCGAAGTCGCCCATGTGGAGGCATCGATCGAGGCCGCAATCGGCCGGTCGGCGATGGTTCGGGCCGAAGAGGAAGGTGCGCGGATCGGGGAGCGGGCCGCAGTGGCGGCCGCCCTGGATCTGGCACCAGGCGAGGGAGCGCCAACGGGCGACTTGAGCAGCGACCAATAGAGAGGGTGGCATATGGGTTGGCTTGACGGCGATACCGCGCTCATCACCGGTGCCGGGTCGGGGTTGGGACGGGCACTCGTGGACCGATTCGTGGCTGAGGGGGCGCGCGTGGTCGCCATGGACCGCGCCGAAGACCGCCTCGACGAGGTGGCGGCGGTTCATGGCGGAGCGGTGACCGGTGTGGTCGGTGACGTCACTCAGGTGGCCGACAACGAACGTGCCGTCGCCAGGGCCTTGGACTCCTTTGGCCGCCTCGATACCTTCATCGGCAACGCCGGGATGTTCGACTACGGCGCCGGCGTGATCGACACCGAGGCGGAGGCGCTCGCCAAAGCTTTCGACGAACTCTTCGCGGTGAACGTCAAGGGATACCTCTTGGGAGTCAAGGCGGCGGTTCCGGCATTGATGGAGAGCCGAGGCTCCGTTCTGCTTACCGCGTCGATGTCGTCAACCCACGCCGGCATTGGCGGAGTTGTCTACACCGCGTCGAAGCATGCCGTGGTCGGCCTGGTCCGACAGTTGGCTTTCGAGCTCGCCCCGGGAGTACGGGTGAATGGTGTGGCGCCAGGCTTCATGCGGACCGACATACGCGGTCCCAAATCCCTCGGTCTCGATGAGCGCACACCGTCGTCGATCGAAGGTCTCGAGGAATTCGCCAGTTCGGTCGTCCCTCTCGGATTCCTGCCAAGCCCCGAGGACTACACCGGGCATTACGTGCAGCTTGCCTCACGCAGCAACGCGTCGGCGACGACCGGGTTGGTGGTCTCCTCCGACGGTGGTCTCGATGTACGGGGGTTGGGGCCGCCGCCAGGCGGATGAGCCACTCGGGCCGATCGGAGCCCCGCAGTCAGCCGAGCGCCGGGATGCTGCCCACGGCGGCGAAGGTCATGACCGCTCCCAGGGCGAGGACGATCACCGCCGCCGTACCGGGCACCCAACGGAGCAGATGGCCCGAGCGGGGCCGGTGCTGGAACACCTTCCAACCGAACCGGTGGGCCGCCACGGCGAGGAGACCCGACCCGACGAGTGCAAGCGCCATCCCGATGCCAAATCCGCTGACGAGTAGCACCCCGAACCAGGCGCGGCCCACATGAACCGCTCCCAGTAGCAGCACGACCGCCGATGCCGACGGCACCAAACCCCCGGTGAGGCCGAGCGCCGCCACCGACCGCCAGCCAAGAGGGCGATCGTGGGGGTGGGGATGCTCGTGGTGGTGGTCGTGGTCATGGTCTTTCCCATGGCCGTGCCCACGGTCGTGATGCCTGCCTCGACGAAACGCCACCCAGAGCAATCGGGTGCCGATGACGAGGACGACGACACCGGCGACGACCGAGAGATAGGGATAGAGCCGAGCGGGGTCGAAATTCGAGGCGGTGGTGGCGACGATCACACCGAGCACCGCCACACCCAGCGTATGGGAGACGGCGGTCGTGGCCGCCAGAAGCAATGCTTGGCGGGTAGTTCCCCTCGTCCCGACCAGGTAGGCGGCGACGATCGTCTTCCCGTGCCCGGGCGCCAGGGCGTGGCCGACTCCGAGGGCGACGGCTGCAGCCAGGGCGGCGAGTGCTGCTCCCGGCCCGAACCGGTCGAATCGGATCACCGATCCAAGTCGCTCGACGACTCCGTTTGACGCCTGCCCGCGCACCACCGTGCCGCTCCCCACCTCGATGGTGGCGGTGCGGACGTCGAGCAAGGTTTCATCTTGCGGGTATGAGGAGAGCACCCCACTGGGTGAGGTCGCCGGGAGCTCGCTCGTTACTGGGGTTCCGGCCGAGGTGACAGTCATCTCCCGCCACCCGAGCCTGTCGGGGTAGTTGCGGTTCTCAACAGCGAGCGAGCCCGGCTGGATGTTCGAGGCGAACCGGCACTCGATGCGGAGGGTGGGGACCCCGGCGTCGCCGGGTGGAGTTGTCGCGGTGGCCGAGGTCGCCTTGAGATCGAGAGGCTCCCCGTCGAGGCTTGCCATGAGTCCGCCCATCAGCCGATGGCAGGTCTCCGCCGCGTAATCTTCAGGGGCGTCCGCCATCTTCCTCATCTCGCTGAACGCGGGTATCTCCGCCATGTCGACGACGTAATCCAAACGGAGCTCGTCGCCCGCTATTTCGATCCCGAGATGCTGGTTGGTGGTGAAGTTCCCAAGGGGATGAGCCTCGGCAGGAGAGGCGATCGAGATGGCGAAACCTGCCCCGAGGATGGCGACCAGCCATCGGGCGCGGCCACGGCGGACGCGGCACGCTGCAGGCGATGTGGAGCCGCCCTCTCCTGTCATCGATGCCTCCTCCTGACGTTCAGTCGGCCTGACTCAATTCGGAGCATCGGGGCGACACGGCTTGGACAAACGGCGGGTGTGGCTCAATGCGCCGAGCATCTACGTGCCACCGGTACCCTGCCCGCCCATGGCCGACACCCCTGCCGAGAGCGGCTCCGGAGCGGACGCCGAGGCGAAATCCCCAACGGCGCCTGCGCCGGTGGCGCCGCCGCCGCCGCCAACCGGCCCGAAGGTCGCTGTCAAGGATGCCCCGCCGGCCCCTCCGGGTGCTCCCAAGCCAAGCGTGGAACCCGCAGCCACCGTCACCGCGGCACCGGTGCCCGAAGCTCCCGCTCGGAAGCGGTCACGTGGGGCGTGGGTGGTTCTCGCGGTCGTCGTCGTGTTGTTCGTGATCGCCGTGCTCACCGGTTTGCTCTCACCGACAGTGGTGCTCGATCTCGCTGCGCTGTGGCCCATCGGGGTGGGACTGGTGGCGCTCGCGGTCCTCGTCGGTCTGTTGGGTCGCCGGCGGGGGCGCTCGATTGGCCCACTTGTGGCTTTGGCACTAGCGGCTTGGGTGCTGATCTCGGTGGGACTTCATCTCACCGGATGGTCGGCTCTTCCCTCATCGGCGGGCGACGTCGTCGCCGAAGCCTCCGGCGATGGACCCACCCGGATCAACCTGGTGACAAAGGGCACGGTCCAGGTCGGTCTTGGGTCCGACCCGCTGTACGAGGTGGTCCCGGTGCGGAGGGGTGGTCCGACCACAGCACCGAGCGTCCTCGAGCAGGTCGTGGGCGAACGGTCGACGGTCAGGGTCCTCGAATATCCCTCAGCAGGGTGGTTCCGATTCGCCGGTTGGGACGTGGCACTCTCGCCTGATTCGTTATGGACCGTCGCCGTCACCTCGCCCGACTTCGATGTCGACCTCCGTGAACTCGATGTCGCCGGTGTCACCGTCGAGGGCGATGGAAGGGTGCTGCTTCCCGCGGCGAGCCGCCGCGGGGTCATCGAAGTGAGCGGCGAGGTGACGGTGGCGATTCCTGCTGGCTCACCGGCCGAGGTGATCGGAGCAGCCGAGACGCCCATCGGTTGGGAGATCACCGACCGTGGGGCGAGGGCTCCCGTCGAGGGCACCGGATGGGAGATCGTCGTCGGCGAAGGCGCAGTGGTCAGGGTTGAAGAGTCCTGAACCACCTCTGGGTACACTCCCCGCGGGCGTGAGAAACGGCCTGACCTGGCAGCGGCTGCGGTACCTCGGGATCGGTGCCTGGAGCGTCCTCGGCGGTGCCCTTCTCCTTGCTGCAGTGGTCTGGCTGATGGTCCAGGTCAAGGTGGTCCTGCTTCCTTTGGCGTTGGCAGTGGGGATCGTCTACGTGCTCAACCCGGCGGTCACCCGGCTTCAGCGGGGTGGCGTTCACCGTCTGGTGGGGGCGACGCTGTGTTACCTGGTGATGGCCGGTCTCCTCACGCTGGCGGCGGTGCTGTTGGCACCGGTCCTCCGAGAGCAGGGCGAGCAGTTCGCCCAAGCCCTCCCCTCGCTGGTGACCGATGTTCTCGTCTGGCTCCAAGGGATTTCGGAGAGTCTCGGGATAAACCTCGGACTGGTTACCAGTCTGGAGGCGCTGCAAGAGTGGGTCTCTGACCCTGCCAACCAGGAAGTGATCCGCGAGTTCCTTGGCGGTGCGGGCGGTGTCGTGGCTGCCGTGTTCCGCGGAGTGTTCGAGTTCGTCGTCGTGGCGGTGGTCGGTGTGGTGCTCGCCTTCTACGTGCTGATCGACCTGCCCGCCCAGCAGGTGCGGGCCCGGCAACTCCTCCCCGAGGGCTTCCGCCCAGAGGGTGTCTTCCTGGGACACCAGTTGAGCACTGCCGTCGGCGGGTTCGTCCGTGGCCAGCTGCTGGTGGCTCTGGTGGTCGGCGTTCTCTCCTCGATTGGCCTCGCCATCATCGGGTTGCCGTTCTGGCTGCTGATCGGGATGACCGCCGGGGTGCTCAACATCATCCCCTTCGTCGGTCCTTGGGTGGGTGGAGTGCTTGCCGTCTTGATGGCACTCCTGACCGGGGACGTCGGTGACGCCGTGCTGGCGGCGCTGGTCATGCTCGGCGTGCAGCAACTCGACAACCACATAATCACGCCGTCGGTGATGAGGGCCACCGTCAAGCTGCACCCCGGGTTGATGGTCCTCGCCCTCCTGATCGGCGGCGCCCTGGGTGGACTGGTGGGGGTGCTGCTGGCCATCCCGGTCGCTGCCACGCTCAAGATCCTCATTGGGCACTTCTGGCGCACCAGAGTGCTTGGCGAGACCTGGGATGAGGTGGCCGAGGCGCAACTCCAGGAGTACCAGCCGGTGCACCCCGAGAGGCTCCTCTCCCGATTCCGCGGGGTGCGTCGTATCAGGGTGCGGGGGAGTGGATTGCAGCAGACCCTGCCGCTCGACGGCTACGACGAAGCGACGACCGAGGAGCTTCCCACCGTAGGCGCCGACAGATAGGACGGTATTTCGCTCCCCCCGGCGGGGGGAGTACCCGACGCCGGAGGCGTCGGGGGAGGGGGGCTGGTTACGCCCGGACGTGCGGAAGCTGCGGGTCGATGACCTTGGGAGTTAGCCAGCCCCCCTACCCGCTGCTCTGCGGCGGGTCCCTCCCCCCTACGGGGGACGGAATTCTCACTCCTCTTTGAATTCGCCCAGGTAGGCCTGGCTGAGACGGGGGTCGGCGAGAAGGGTGTCGGCACGGTCGGACATCACGATCCCGCCGGTCTGGAGCACATAGCCCCGGTCGGCGATCCCGAGCGCGACGTGGGCGTTCTGTTCGACCAGGAAGACGGTGGTGCCCAGGCCGTTGATCTCCTGGATGGTCTCGAATACCTGTTCCACCAGGATCGGGGCCAGACCCATCGATGGCTCGTCCATCAGGAGGACCTTGGGGTCGGCCAGGAGGGCGCGGCCGATGGCGAGCATCTGCTGCTCGCCGCCGGAGAGGGTTCCTGCCTTCTGCTTGATGCGTTCCTTGAGCCGAGGGAAGAGAGTCATGACGCGCTCGATGTCTCTCCCAACGGCCTCCTTGTCGTCACGCCGCAGGTTGGCGCCTATCTCCAGGTTCTCCAGCACCGACATCTTGGCGAACAGTCTGCGGTTCTCCGGGACCATGGTGAGATGTTTGGCCACGATCTCGGGCGTGGTCAGCCCGTCGATTCGCTCGCCCTCGAGCAGGATCTCGCCGGCGGTGGGCCGGACCATCCCCAGGATGGTTCGCAGAGTCGTTGTCTTGCCTGCGGCGTTCGATCCGAGGAGGCAGACGATCTCTCCGGGGAACACTTCGAGGCTCATGTCCTCGAGCACGCGAACCGGGCCGTACGAAGCCCTGACGTTGCGCAGTTCGAGGATCGGCCCGCCGCCGTTGCCGGTCATCCGCCCGCCTCCGCCGACTTGCCCAGGTAGGCCTCGATGACCCGCTGGTTGGAGGCGACCTCCTCGTAGCTGCCCTCGGCGATCTTCTGCCCGTAGTCGAGAGCGACCACCCGATCGGAGACGCCACGGATCACCGGCATGTCGTGCTCGATGAGAACGATGGCGTAGCCGTGCTCGTCGCGCAGTCTCCCGATCAGTTCGATGAGCCCTTCCTTCTCGGCTGGGTTCATCCCGGCGGCGGGCTCGTCGAGCAGGAGGAGCAGCGGCTCGGTCGCCATCGCCCTGGCGATCTCGAGACGGCGGCGATCGGCGTAGGCCAACTCGGAGGCAAGCTGATCCTGACGGAAGCCGGCGAGGCGGTCGCCGAAGAAGGCAAGCGCCTGGCGCGAGCGGTCGAGGATCTTCTGCTCCTCGGCGTGTGTGCCCCGTCCCCTGAAGAGGGCGCCGCTGAACCCCGCCTTGCTCCTGGTGTGCTGGCCGACCATGGCGTTCTCGAGGACGGTCATGTTGGCGAACAGACGCACCGCCTGGAACGTGCGGGAAATTCCCAGATGTGTGATCTGGTTGGGCTTGAGCCCGGTTATCTCGAAACCGTTGAAGAGGATCCGCCCGGTGTCGGGGGCGTAGAAGCCGGTGACGATGTTGAAGAGAGTGGTCTTGCCGGCGCCGTTCGGGCCGATCACGCCCACTATCTCGCCCTGGTCGACCACCATGTCGACCCCTTGGACGGCCTGGACTCCACCAAATCGCTTGGAGACGCTCTGGACCTCGAGGAGGCTCATCGGCCGAGCTCCGCCATGCCGGTCATATCCTCTCCGACGCCGTGGAGAGGGCGACGTCTTCCGCGATCGAGGGGTCGCTCTCGACGTGAAGCTCGCGCCGACGCCTCCGGTTGGGGATGAGCCCTTCGGGTCGGAAGATCATGATCGCCACCAGGATCGCTCCATAGAAGAGCAGCCGGTACTCGGCGAATTCGCGGAGCAGCTCGGGCAGGCCCACCAGCACCAGGGCACCGACGACCACTCCCGGGACGCTTCCCATACCGCCGAGGACGATAACGGCGAGGACGTTGATCGAGACCAGCAGCCCGAAGCTGTTGGGGAAGATCGACCCGATCTTGGCGGCGAAGAAGGCACCGCCGAGACAGCCGATCCCGGCGCCGATGGCGAAAGCGAGCATCTTGAACCGGACAACCGACACCCCCATTGCCTCGGCGACCGACTCGTCCTCCCGCATGGCCGCCCAGGCGCGGCCCACCCGGGCATCCACCAGCCGCCAGGCGATGAAAGCGGCGACGATGACGAATGCCAGGATCACGTAATAGGTCATCTGCGGATCACGCAGGTCGAGCCCTTCCGGTGGCGGGGCCGGCACCTGGGTGATCCCCTGGGCTCCGCCCAGGTACGGGGCCAGCCAGTCGGAGAGCACCAAGGTCCGGATGATCTCGCCGAACCCGAGGGTGACGATGGCCAGGTAGTCGCCGCGGAGCCGCAGCACCGGGGCGCCGATGAGCACCCCGATGAGCACGGCGATGATCACCGTCGGGATCAGCGCCACCCAGAAGTTGGTCAGTCCGGCCTCGGCGACGCCGCCTCCCTCGGGCCGGACGAGGAACGACTGCGGCGACGTGAAGATCGCGATCGAGTAGGCGCCGACGGCGAAGAAGGCCACATACCCGAGGTCGAGCAGTCCGGCGTAGCCGACGACGATGTTGAGGCCGAGACCGAGCAGCACATACAGGCCGACGGTCCCGAGGATGTCGGCTATGCGGTCACCCACCACCCAGGGGAGCACCACCAGCACGACCCCGACGATGGCGAGCACGACCCGGTTGCGGGTGATGATCGGTCGATCGGTGATCGGCGTTGGGGCTTGCTCCTCCACCGGAGAAGGTGGCTTGCGGAAGCGCTCCCGCGAGTAGATGAGACCAGCCGAGACCAGGAAGATGACGATCGCTCCGGCGACGGTGAGTCCCCCGCTTTGATATAGGAACTCGCCCACGGCGCGCAACCCGATCCCGTTGAAGACCGGAGTCAGCAGCGGCTCGGACAGGCTGACCAGGAGCATCGCGGCCAATCCGTAGAGCACCGATCGCCGCCATTGATCAGGGAGCACCCGGACACCGGCACCAGCAAGACCGGCCACCAACCCCACTGCGGCGTCTAACAGCAGGGCCATGAACCCGGCGTTGCCAAAGCCGACGATCTCCAGCATGCGCGGGGTCACCGCGATGAAGACACCGCGGACATTGACCCCGGCATCGAGCAAGAGGGTGAGGACCACGACGAGAACACCGCAAAGCACACCCGCCGCCAGCCCGGCGACACCACCGGCAATCAATCGGTTGCCTTCGGTCTCTTGGTCCTTGGACGCCCGGGCGGCGAGATAGCCGGTGAGGAAGAAGGCGGCGAGGATCATTGTCCGGCCCAGCCCGATGACGCCGGTGATGACGGGACGCTGGTCGAACCTCTCCAGGATCCCGGTCATCGCCAGATAGATGACGACGCTCCCCCCGATCAGCCCGATCTTCACCGACCGGGTCACGCCCGCTTCTCCTCGGGGGCGCCGAGCAATCCGCCGGGCAGGAAGATGAGAACCAGGACCAGGATGCCGAAGGAAATCACCGGTTGCAACTGGTTGGGCGAGGGGATACCGAAACCGGTAAGGAACAGGATCGGTCCTACCGCCTCGAGCACTCCCAGGATGAGCCCTCCGAGGGCGGCCCCGGTGATGCTCCCGATCCCACCGAGCACCGCTGCGGTGAACGCCTTTATCCCGGGGAAGAAGCCCATGGTGAAGAGGACCTGGTTGAAGAGAAGGATGTAGAGGATCCCGGCGGCGCCGGCCAGCGCTCCTCCGATGGCAAAAGTCGTGACGATGGTGCGATCGACGTTGATCCCCATCAGAGCGGCGATCTCGCGGTCCTCGCCGACCGCCCGCATGCTCCTACCGGTCCTGGTCCGTGCGATGAATAAGAACAGAGCCAGCCAGAGCAGGATCGCTCCCAGGATGACGACCACCTGGGCGCGGGGGATATCGAAGCCAAAGATCGACCAGGAGCCTTGGAGCGCCGGGGATCGGCGGGTAGGCGCGGACGTTGGCGCCGAAAAGCCCCCGCGCCGTGTATTGGAGGAACAGCGAAGCCCCGATGGCGGTGATCAGCGGGACCAGCCGCGGGGCGCTGCGCAGGGGCCGGTAGGCGATCCGCTCCAAGAGGACGGCGACAGTCATCGATACCAGCATCGAAACGGCAAGATGATCGACGATCCCGAGCACCGGTTGCGATTCGAGCACGCCGTTGGAGCCAAGGGCGGTTGCCGCAAAGAAGGCGGCGAATGCCCCGAACATGAAGACCTCGCCGTGGGCGAAGTTGATCAGGAAGAGGATTCCGTACACGAGGGTGTAGCCGAGTGCGATCAGGGCGTAGACGCTGCCCCTGGCCACGCCGTTTACGAAGAGACCCGCCCAGTCTTCTGCGGAGAAGCGGCCGGTCTGCAGGGTCGCCACCGACCCGGCGACCACGAACCAGATGATGAAGATGCCCAGGACCCATTGGATGGCCCGTCGGACCGGAAAGCGCTCCAGCCGGAGCCGCCACGTTGGGGTCTCCGGTGGGGTGATGTCGGTCATGTGCCTCCCGGCGCCTGTCGAGGTGGGCAAAACCGAGATCGGGGCGGGCGCTGGCGCCCGCCCCGATCAACGGATGTGTGTCAGCCTCCGCCCTGGACGTCGGCCAGGTTGATCGTCTGGCTGAAGACCGGCTCGGTGCTGAACTCGCCGTCCTCGACAATCACGATGGCCATGGTGGCCGTGCTCTGGCAGTCGCCGTTGTCGTCGCAGGTCAAGGTGCCGGTGACGCCTTGGTAGTCCTCGACGTCATAGAGGGCGTCCTTGAGCGCGGTGCGCGGGACGTAGAGGGTGCCGTCCTCCTCGATGGCCACTTCCTCGATCGCGGCGAACACCAGGTTGGTCGCGTCGAAGGCATGGGCGTGGAACACGGACTGCGGCTCGGTGCCGAACCGCTCCTCGTACGCCGGCAGGAACTGTTGGTAGTAGAACTCCGGGTCGGCCAGCGCGGTCAGGTCCGGGCCTGAGATGTAGACGCCGTCGGCGTTCTCGGCGCCGGCTGCGGTGATCCAATCCGGGGTGAACATCCCGTCGGACCCGGCGAGCACCGTGTCGGCCATCTCGGGGAGCGCCCGGGCCTGCTGGGTGATCAGCCCGCCCTCCGCCACGAAGATCGGGAAGTAGAGCATTTCTGGCGAGTCGGCGGCAATGTCGGTGAGCACCGAGTTGAAGTCGGTGTCACCCACCTGGATCGCCTCCTGCTTGGTGATGGTGCCTCCAGTGGAGGAGAACACATCGGCGAAGGCCTGCTGCAGACCGTCGGCGTAGGGGCTCCCGTCGTGGATGGTCGCCGCAGTGGTGATCCCCTGCTCGGCTGCGAAGTTGGCTACCGCCGCACCTTGGATCAGGTCGTTGTGCGCCGTCCGCAGATAGAAGGGCTGGTGCTCGGCCGGGTCGGTCAGGGCCGGGCCCGTGTTCGACGGGGAGATGATGGAGATACCACGATCGCTGAGGATCGTGTCCGCCACCCCGAGCGCTGCGCTCGAGCAGCTCGTGCCGATAACCGCCACCACCTTCTCGTCGGAGGCGAGAGCCTGGGCGCCTGCCTGCCCGCCTTCTGCGGAGCAGCCGTCGTCCTGGTGGTTGAAGGCGACGTCACGGCCCATGAACTGGCCGGCTTCACCATCGAAGCTGCCGTCGATGTAGTCGGCGGCGAGCTCGACGCCGTACTGGCTGTCGGTCCCGAGGCTGGCGTTGGCTCCGGAGATCACGAGCAGGCTGCCGATGGTGATTGGCTCACCCTCGGCGTACTCGACGCAGCCGAACTCGTCGGCGGCGCATGCGTCGGCGGCGGACCCGCTCGCCGCACTCGCCGTGGTGTCGGTGCCGGCTGCCGTGGTGTCGGTACCGGCGGCCGTGGTGTCCGTGCCCGCAGCGGTGGTGTCCGTCCCACCTGCGGCGGTGGTGTCGGTCCCACCCGCTGCGGTGGTGTCGGTGGTGTCACCTCCACAGGCGGCCAGCACCAACACGAGAGCGAGCGAGAGACCAAGTAGGCCTCTCCGTCTCGGATTCCTCATTCCTACCGTCCTTCCTAGTTGGAACACCCGGGAACCGGCCGATCAGGGCGCGAATCCACGGATGGGCGCCGAAGCATACCGAGGGAACGGATGGTCCGCGCCTCTCAGAGGCAGAATGTCAGCTTCCGGGCGACCTGACCGTCAACGTTCCCTGAGGGCGGTCCTCGTCGCCGGTGACGCTGTAGAAGGGCCATGATCCAACCCCGAGGGTGTCGCCGACCCGGCCTACGGTCACCGTCGCCCCCGCCGGGATGTCCAATTCGATCAGTGTGTGCCGTGGGTTGGGCCCAGGTGGATCGACGACGTTGAAGGTGTGATCCACCGAGGACCGGTTGCTGACGCTCAGCACCGAATCGGTGCTCACGATGAGGCAGGCGGGGTCGAAGCCCCCCTCCGCCACCACCAACTCGACCACACCGTCCCTACGGTCGGCACAGTCATCCTGGGTCGGGTTCGTGACCGGTGGCGGCGTGCAGGTCATCACGGTCGGTGGTGGTGGTCGAGCCAGCGGTTCCGCAGCCGACGAGGACCAATGCGAGCACGATCGGGACACCTCGTCGCATTGGTCCAGGTTAGGACCGGGCGCTCGATGCTCGACCTCGAGCGGGGAACCCGGGAGACTGTGCATCGTTCTACCTATGACCCTATGACCCGACACCGATGATCGACTTCGTGCTCGGCCTCACGCTGGCCGGCCTCGCTCTGCGAGGATGGTTCCGCGGGTTCGCCCGCGAGGCGATGGATCTGGTGGGCGTGGTCGTGGGCCTGTTGCTCGCCTTCCGGCTCGGCGCCCCGCTCGGCGACGAGCTCGTCGACCGGTTCGGCTTGGCGCCGGAAGCCGGCCGGATAGTCGCCGCGGTCGTCATCTTCCTCCTGGTGGGTGCGGCGAGCGCGGTGGGTGCCCATTTTCTCTCCAAGGCGCTCACCCTCCCTGGCTTGTCTCTGGGTAACAGGGTGCTGGGGGTGGGGGTATCACTCGCTACGGGACTGTTCCTCCTGCTCCTGCTGGTCTCGTTGGCCCGGGTCGCCTCGCTGCCCGATCAGGTGGAGGGAGTGATCGACGATTCCAGGGTGGTGGGGGCGGTGGCGGCGCCCGAGTCGGTCCCGAGCCACTGGTTCCACGCCTTGGCGGGTGACCGGGTGGTCGAAGCCGTCACCAACCTCGAGCGGGAGGTTGGAGAGCGCCGTGTCGTCCTCGAGGAAGGAGAGCGCGCCTCCATTCCCGCTGCCGAGGCATCTGAACTCACGGCGTCTTACCAAGAAGCTCGTGACGTCTACGACCTCGTCAACCGGGCGCGGCTCGAAGCAGGCAGGGACCCGCTCTCCTGGTCGCCGTCACTGGCCGAGGTCGGCCGTGCCCACGCCAACGAGATGTACCGCCGCGGATACTTCTCCCACCGTTCCCCGGTCACCGGGTCCCCGCTCGACCGCGTGCTCGATGCCGGCATCCCTGTCGGCCGGGTCGGCGAGAACCTGGCGCTGGCAGCGACTCCCATCGCGGCCCACCAGGGTTTGATGGAGAGCGATGGGCACCGGAGGAACCTGCTGGCAGCGTCGTGGACGACAGTGGGGATCGGGGTCGTCGACGGACCCCTCGGGCTCATGGTGGTCGAGGTCTTCTCCGACTGATAGCGGGTGGCGACAGTGGACAACGAGGGCTTGACCGATGTCTTCGTCACCGCCTACCGCCCTTATGTCCTCGGGCGGCTCGAACTGCTCGGGATCGACGCTCCCCCCGGCCTGGTGGAGTCACTCGACGAAGGGGAAGAATGGTTGCGCCAGGCGCTCGAGGAGCTGTTGGCTACGCCATATTTGGAACAGCGGCGGGGACCACTCGAACTGTTCCAGGAGGCGATGAGCTTTCCCACTGAGGTTCTGCGCGCGGCGGGCGTGCGGCCGGCGGATCGGGACCCGATCGCAGTGTCGGCGCTCCCCGGTGACCTCTTCGACCTGGCCCCCGCCTCCTCGCAATCGCTCGGAGAGGAAGCATGGCAAGCCCACCTCGCGTGGGGCGCAGCCAAGGCGGCGGCGGTCACCTCCCCAGCAAGGCCCGGCGTCCGGGTGGTATCGGCCAACCTGCTCGACAGGAGCAGGATCGAGTCTGCGGTCAGGGCCGGTGGTCGCAGTGTTGCCACGTCCGCCACCGACCCGGCTTCGCTGGCCGTGGTCGATCTCGCGGCACCCCGTGCCATCGAACAGATCGAGGATCTGGCTCGGGCAGGGGTCCGGGTGATCGCTTTTGGCCCCCACGTGGACGCCGGAGCATTGGAAGCGGCAAGCGCAGCCGGAGCCACCGAGTCGTTACCTCGTTCCCTCTTCTTCAGACGCCTCGACGAGATCGTCGGCGGGTAAGACGGCAGACGGCAGTCAATCCCTCCTGCAGGCGTGCGGAGACTTGCGTTACACGTCCTTTGGCGCAGCCTTCTTCGAGGCCCGGCGGCGATCGGATGGGGGCGACGCCGCCCGGCGGGCGGCGGCCAGCAACTGCTCGTGCGAGTCGCGCAGCGATGCGATCAAGTCGGGGAGATCGGGGACGATGTCCCAGTCGGCCTGGACGCCCCAACCCATGCGTCCGTCATAGCTGAACAGGGCGATCCCGACCCCGTGGTGCTCCCAGAGCGGCACCGCGGCATAGAGGGCGAGGACTTTCGACTCCATCAGATACATCGGGAACTGCGGTCCGGGCACGTTGGTCACGGTGAGGTTGAACGGTCGCAGCACCTGTCCGGCGAGCCGGGCTCCCAAACCGACCAGCGTGGTCGGGGCGCCTGCGGACAATTGGACGATCGTGGCGGCCCCCAAGGCCTGATCGGTCACTTTGAGGTTGGACGTCTCGGCGGTGATCGCCCGGAGCCGCCGCACCGGGTCGCCCTCGGCCAGCGGCATCTTGACCAACCACATGGCGACGTGGTTCCCCATCTCGCCACGGGATGGGCCAGGCCGGACGCTCACCGGTGCCATCACCCGGAAATCGAGGTCGCCAGGCGGGAAGGAGCGCCGTTCCATCAGGAAGCGGCGGATGCCGCCTGCCACCTCCGCCAGGATGACGTCGTTGACACTCCCCCCGAACTGCTGTTTCACCTCCTTCACTTCGGCGAGCGGGACCTCGAACCAGTCGAAGCGCCGGTTGGGGCCGATTTCGCCGTTCAGCGGAGTCATGGACGACGCCCGCAGCCACCCTGAGGCGAGCGAGGCCATCGTTGCCCGTGCCGCGGTGTCGGCCCGACGACAAGGCGGTGGAGGCAGGAGCATCGAGCCGGCCAAAGGTGCGTACTGCCTCGGTCAGGCGGCGGGTGCGGCGGGCAGCCTCGGCGACCATGAGCTGCGCGCCTTCCGGGGAGGGCCTCGGCTGCCAGCTATCGGGTGGTTCGATCTCCACATTCCGTGTCACACCGAACAGCATCGCCATGAGGTCGACACCAGCGATGCCATCGATCATGCAGTGGTGGATCTTGGCGATCAGCGCGAAGCGGTCGCCGTCCAAGCCCTCCGCAATCCAGAGCTCCCAGAGAGGTTGCGCCCGATCGAGTTGCTGGGAGAGGACCCGCCCGGCGAGTCGTTTCAGTTGGGCCTCCGTCCCCGGGCGGGGGAGGCTGGTGTGACGGACGTGGTAATCGAGATCGAAGTGGTCGGCATCGACCCAGATCGGGGACCGCCCCAATGGGGTCGAGGCGAGCCGTTGGCGGTAGCGAGGAACGTACTTGAGTCGAGAGGCGATGAAGGCGCGGATGCGGCCGATGTCGATCCCGCCTTCAGCCGTGCGTAGCGGCGCCGCATCGAGGATGGCCACACTGGCGACGTGGAAATGTGCCCGACCCGACTCCAGCGCCAGGAACGAGGCATCGAGCGGAGATAGACGCTCGTAGTAGGTGGCGGTGCTCATTGAGCGAACTCAGTTCCAGATGTCTCAGCTGTCGGGAACGAGGGTGCCGAGGTCGGTCACCACCACATCGGCACCCGCTCGCCGCAACTCGTCTTCGACACCAAGTCGGTCGACCCCGATCACAAGCCCGAACCCGCCCGCCTTGCCGGCGGAGACACCTGAGATTGCGTCCTCGACGACCACGGCGCGCTCTGGTCCTACCTCGAGCCGGCGGGCCGCTTCGAGGAAGCAGTCCGGGGCGGGCTTGCCCGGCAATCCGTCGTTGGAGATGGTGATGCCGTCCACGCTGGTGTCGAACTTGTCCTCCAACCCGGCCTTGGCCACGACTGCCTCGCGGTTCTTGCTCGAGGTCACGACCGCGGTCTTCATCCCTTGGTCTCGCACCCACTGGAGGAAGCGGACCGAGCCGTCGTATACCTCGACTCCCTCGGCCTCGAGTACCTGGTTGAACAACTCGTCCTTCCTGTTGCCCAACCCGCACACCGTCTCCTGATCGGGGCTATCGGAAGGGTCTCCTTCCGGGAGCTGGATGCCGCGCGAGACGAGAAAGGTTCGCACTCCGTCGTACCTCGGTCTGCCGTCGATGTGGTTCAGATAGTCGTCCTCGGTGAAAGGACGGAATGGCTCACCCAGCGAGGCGGCCCGCGCCTCCAGGTACTCGTCGAACATGCGCTTCCAGGCGGATGCATGGACGTGGGCGGTGGCGGTGATGACCCCGTCGAGATCGAAGAGGACCGCGTCGTACCTCTCCGGGGTGACTGGCTGTGCCACCAGCCGGATGGTAGGTCGCCCGACTTCTGGTCAGCGGTCGGGGAGTCCTTTGCCGCCGACAGGCTTGGTCTCGGTGCCGCCTGGGATCTCGGCGATCAGCGGCATTGCCTGTTCGATCATCGCCCTGGTCTCCGGCTGTCTCGAGCGAAGCGCGGTGTGCCTCTTTGTCCACCCAGACCTCGCTGACCCACACCGAGTCGGGTTCGTCGTCTGAGCGGTGGATCACGTAGAGCTCGCAACCTGGGTCATCGGCGAGCGCCTCAGCCGCCCGCAACAGGATCGATGCCAGGGCGTCACCCATCCCTGGCTTGGCAACCATCTTTCCGTGGAGTCCGTATCTGGGCATCGTCCATCCGACCACATTGGCAGCTGGCGCCCTCGGTAGGACTCGAACCTACGACACCCAACTTAGGAGGTTGGTGCTCTATCCCCTGAGCTACGAGGGCGTGAAAAGGTGGTCTGATCTGGGGTTTCGTTTCAGTGGTTACCTCACAAGAATTAGCACACGGTGGAGGCACCAAACTCGTCGGGGACACGAGCACCAAACTTAACAAGCCACACCAATATCGCAGCAGCGCCTGCGACCTCAAGGCGATAGGCCCGCTCTCTGGCACCGGCACCTGGTTGTCACCCCGCACGGTCGGCGCCTACCTGGAAGCGGTGGGTCGGTTCGCCGGTTTAGCCAGCAGGGATTGGCCCGCCCGGTTGGGCGCGATCAGAAGGGAGTACGTCAAGGGCTACGTCAGCACCTTGGTCGAGACGGGTAAGGCCTCGGCGACTGCGGCCACCCGGTACCGAGCTCTCCAGCAGTTCTTCAAAATGGCTCGAGGACGAAGACGAGATCTTGGACTCGCCAATGAGGCGTATGCGTCCGCCAAAGGTGGACGAGGTGAACATTCTCGGTGACTCTCGGGTCGCAGCTCGGTGAGCGTGTCCGCGTTGTCGGCTTGGTTGGTCGTTCGATGTAAACGGTTTCGGGTGTCTGCCCAGCCGGGGGTATGGCGACGGCTCGACCGATAGCAACGACCGCCGAATCATCAATCCTGAGGATGACGGCGAACGGAAAACGAACCACGATTGCGGTCAGTAACTGACGACAACAGCGACCCCGCTGGCGGTTAGTTGCACGAGCTGCCAAAGATCAACCCTGGAAGGAACCTCAGAAAGATGTCCACACTCTGGCGACGCTTCGCCGCA
This sequence comes from uncultured Actinomycetes bacterium, assembly GCA_963733905.1. Classification (GTDB taxonomy): domain Bacteria; phylum Actinomycetota; class Acidimicrobiia; order Spongiisociales; family DATADW01; genus DATADW01. Next base: position 40,368 of record CAVTEU010000010.1, read on the forward strand.
GTGACTCTCGCAATCATCGTCGCCGTAGGCGCTGTCGCCGTGGGCCTGCCCGCAACGACCGCGTCGGCGTCAATGCTGAGCGAGGATGCAGCCAGTACGACGGTGCCTCCGGCCGAAGACCAGGGGCCGACCGTACCCACACCAACGACGGAGCCGTCGGACCCGACAACGGAACCAACCAATCCTCCCACGACCACTACGCCCCCAACGCCAACCAGTCCACCGACCACAACACTCCCAACACCAACCACTCCCACGACCACAACGCCCCCAACACCAACCAGTCCACCGACCACAGCTCCCTCTATCCCAGCCGCGCCTCCTGAGCAACCGACGACAACAACCCAGGCGCCGAGCGACTCCACGATCCCCGCCGGACCAGAGCAAACGCCACCGCCAGTGCCAAGCGATCCAGCGGGTGAAGACTCCGACTTGCCACGCCCGGATCCTGCCGGAACACCAAGGCTCGACGGCAATGGAGGCATCGTGCTCGGTTCGTCGCCGTCGATGCGGGCTTCCGTCGCCGCGGACGGGTACATCGTTGAGCTAGAAGATGCCGAGGCGTTGGACGACGTAGTTAGTGAACTCGAGGACGACGGAATCCAGATCACGAACACGTTCGACGGCGGGATCGTCGGGCTTACCGCGTCCCTGGACGAAGCGGCGGCGGAGGAGATGCGCACGCGCCAGGTGTGCGCACGGTCGAACGGGATAAGCTCATCGAGCTCACCGACGTCCAGAGCGGGGCGCCCTGGAACCTGGACCGGATCGACCAGCGTGCGCGGTCACTCGACGCCCGGTATTCGTATCGCGCAACCGGCGCAGGCGTTACCGCCTATGTGATCGACTCAGGCATCCGTCCGACCCACACCGAGTTCCGTGGTCACGTCAGCCGCTGGGCGTATTGGGACTTCGGCGACGGGAGGCAAGGCAATGACTGCATCGGACACGGAACTCATGTCGCCGGAACTCTCGGTGGCTCCATATGGGGCGTCGCCAAATCCGTCGAGTTGGTCCCCGTGAAGGTCTTCCCGTGCTCAGACAGCACGGCTACCTCGATTGTGCTCGAGGCGATCAACTGGGTGATCTCCGACCACGACTACGGCGAGCCGGCGGTCGTCAACATGAGCTTGGGCGGCTCCGCCTCGACGATCCTCGACGACGCTGTCAGACGCATGATTTACGATGGCATCACGGTGGTTGTCGCCGCGGGCAACAACGCGGCGCCATCCTGCTACGAGAGCCCGGCACGGGTCACAGCCGCCATCACGGTCGCCGCATCGACGCGAACAGACGACGACGCCTCTTTCTCCAACTACGGCGCGTGCAACGACCTATTCGCACCCGGTGAGGACATCCGATCTGCGAGCCACACGTCCGACAGCGGATCGACGGTGATGAGCGGCACCTCGATGGCGTCGCCGCACGTCGCCGGAGCAGCGCGCTCGTCCTGCAGGGCAATCCGGCAGCGAGCCCCGCCACCGTCTGGGCGACGATCAACTCAGACGTCACGACAGGGGTCCTCTCCGAATGCTGTGGGGACCCTGACAAGCTCTTGCACGTGACGCCAGCGGCGAGCCCGGCGGCCAGCCGGCCTACCGCTCCGACGAATTTGCGAACGGCAGTGGCCCCGACGCGCGGCGTGGGTTCGCATCAGGTCAGGTTGTCGTGGCAGGCGCCCCGGTCCAACGGTGGTGCGTCGATCGCCGACTACGTGATCCAACGCTCGAGCAACGGTGGGGGCAGCTGGAGGACGGTTGCTGACGGAGCATCGACCAGCCGAAACGTCACGATCGGCGGCCTGACCAACGGCACCCGCTACCGCTTCCGCGTCGCCGCCAAGAACCGGGTCGGTGTCGGCGCATGGTCGGGAACGGCCTCAGCGACCCCGGCCACCAGACCGGGAGTGCCGCGGTCGCTGACTGCGGAGAGCGCCAACCATGCGGTCAGGTTGTCGTGGCAGGCGCCCCGGTCCAACGGTGGTGCGTCGATCGCCGACTACGTGATCCAACGCTCGAGCAACGGTGGGGGCAGCTGGAGGACGGTTGCTGACGGAGCATCGACCAGCCGAAACGTCACGATCGGCGGCCTGACCAACGGCACCCGCTACCGCTTCCGCGTCGCCGCCAAGAACCGGGTCGGTGTCGGCGCATGGTCGGGAACGGCCTCAGCGACCCCGGCCACCAGACCGGGAGTGCCGCGGTCGCTGACTGCGGAGAGCGCCAACCATGCGGTCAGGTTGTCGTGGCAGGCGCCCCGGTCCAACGGTGGTGCGTCGATCGCCGACTACGTGATCCAACGCTCGAGCAACGGTGGGGGCAGCTGGAGGACGGTTGCTGACGGAGCATCGACCAGCCGAAACGTCACGATCGGCGGCCTGACCAACGGCACCCGCTACCGCTTCCGCGTCGCTGCCAAGAACCGGGTCGGTGTCGGCGCATGGTCGGGAACGGCCTCAGCGACCCCGGCCACCAGACCGGGAGTGCCGCGGTCGCTGACTGCGGAGAGCGCCAACCATGCGGTCAGGTTGTCGTGGCAGGCGCCCCGGTCCAACGGTGGTGCGTCGATCGCCGACTACGTGATCCAACGCTCGAGCAACGGTGGGGGCAGCTGGAGGACGGTTGCTGACGGAGCATCGACCAGCCGAAACGTCACGATCGGCGGCCTGACCAACGGCACCCGCTACCACTTCCGCGTCGCCGCCAAGAACCGGGTCGGTGTCGGCGCATGGTCGGGAACGGCCTCAGCGACCCCGGCTGAGATGGACCCTCCGTCCAATCCGGAGGACGACGGCTCGATCGCAGCTGCCGGTTACACCGGCATTGGGACCGTACGAGATGGCATCACCCTGTCGGCGACCATCGGAGACGGCCCTCATGGCAGCACCGGATCGGGGACCGGAGACTTCGACTTCTACGCCGTGAACCTCCACGCCGGGGACACCCTCGTCGTGGAGACCGCCACACCCACCGGCCAACTCGACACGATGATCCTGGTTTACGACTCGACGGGCCAAGAGGTGGAATTCAACGACGACTACAACGGCCTGGACAGCCGGGTGCAGTTCGCCCCGCTCGCTGACGGCACCTACTACGTGGTTGTTTCTGGGTACTACAACACACCCCTCGATCCGTTCGACTCACAGAGTGGCGACGGCGCAGCGAGCGAAGGACCCTACAGCCTGACGTTGACAGCTGGCTGACACCTCTGGGCACAAGGTTTACGACGAGAGTCGAGCAAGGTCTGGAGATCGACGAGATCATCTGGCGACGAGGCGGACGGCCTTTATGGGAGCCGGGGCGGCGACGGTCGAATCGATGCGCCTCGAACCAGAGCTCCGTGAGGCGCTGCACGAACGTACCGAGCGTGAAGGTCATAGGAGCTCAGAGTTGATTCGCAAGGCGCTGCCCCGTCACTCGAGGCCAGCTGAGTCATGCTCCGCCTCCGGTCCGGATCGAGCACCAAACTGTCGAGCACCAAACTGGACGTGGTACGGACGGGCGGTCGACTGTTCCTACCTGGAAGAACGGGATCGAGCACAGCGGTAAGCCTCAACGAGTTAGGAGGTTGGTGCTCTACCCCTGAGCTACGAGGGCGAGAAACGGGTCTGACCTGGGGTTTCGTATCAGTGGTTACCTCACAAGAGTTAGCACTACGATGGAGAGCACGAAACTCGGCGGTTATACGAGCACCAAACTTTACAAGCCACACCAATATCGCAGCAGCGCCTGCGCACCTCAAGGTGATAGGTAGTTCTTGCTCAAGCCGCAGCAGCCGTCCTCATCAGCGCCTTGACTACTCTCGTCGCCATCAACGCCCAACTCCTATGCCGACTGGACTAAGACCCGCTGCATGAACCGGCGGTGACAATCGACGTCGCAGCAGCGTCGCGCACGCCTTATGTCAACAATGAAGCTCAGGGCCCTACCGTAGCCGCAGGGTGGCGATCTTGTTCGCCGCCATCATGGTGTACCACGGGTTCCCGTTGGGGGCGACGGTGATTCCGAACGGTTCGCTGCCCTTGACCGTCTTGGCTTCGGTGATGACACCGGCTGTTGTCGATCCTGGCGATGTTGCCCTTGGTGGTCTGGGTGAACCAGATCGACGCCGTCGGGTGAGGCGGCAATGCCCTCGGGCCCGGGGTTGCTCGGTGTGGGGAACGTGGTCACTACGCCGGTGGTCGGGTCGAGGCGGCCGACGCCTTGTGGAGTGAACCTGGAGGTGAACCAGATCTGCCCATCGGTCGCGACGGTGATCGCCCGCGGGCTGAGCCCGTCCGGGACCGGAACGATCGACGGCGCCCGTCGCGGGGTCGAGCCGGTTGACGGTGTGTCGAACGGCGCGGTGAACACACGTCCCGGGCCGTCGATGGCGACGTCGGACGGTTGGATCGGCGACGGGGAACTGGGTGAATTCTCCGGCGGATGTCGTAGCGCCAGAGGCTGTCGTTGTTGAAGTCGGTGAACCAGATGTCCTCGCCGTGCGCGGCCAGGTCACCGGCGACGGCGTTGCTGTTCGGTATGTCGATCGGCGCCAGGAAGGTTCCCGTGGCCACGTTGAAGCGCAGCAGGATCGGGTTGTTGGACGTGATGTAGAGGATGTCGGCCGGGCCTTGGACGATGTCGGTCAGGATGCAGAACTGGCAGTCGGCGTCGAACTTGGTGATGCTGCCGGCCGGCGTCATCGTCGATCTTGGCCGGCGCGCCCGTGAACTCGGTGCCCTCGGTGAACCAGACGGTTGCCGTCGGAACCGTTGGTGATGGCCCGCGGCTGGCTGTTGGCCGTCGGCACCTTGAACTGCTTCAGCCCGCCGACCGGGGCGGCTAGCGCCGCGCCTCCCAATGACACAATTAGACCCACCGCAACCGTCGCGGACAACACACGCCCCGCTCTTCGTGACATCGTCCTACCCCTCGATCACTGAAGAAGCAGCAAACTCAGAACCCCTCGGCGTCGAGGTCCCGACCAAGAAGCCACGCAACGGAGGCCTGGGCAGTTCGCGATCAGGTCCGGCGAGACGGACGGGGCCAGAACCGGGTGAAACGGGCGGTGAGCTCAGCAATCGATGAGCGCAACCGCGATCACGAGATTGCCGAAGAGAAGTTCGGCTGAGCCGGCGCCCAACAGATGGGTCGCCGAATGTCGACGAAGGCGAGGGGGGCTGGCCGGACTCGCCGCCTCCGTTCAACGTGCCAGTGTCGTTCACATTCGTCACCGAGGGAATCGCCTCTGCGATCGAACAGACTCCCGCTGGGTCTGGGTGCTGGTCAGAACGGCGATGAGATGGTCTGTGCCCATCGTCAACAATGCATGCATCATCATCAGCGACCTCTCGCAGCAATGATTGAACGTGCTCTCATAGGGTCCTATGCACTGAACGGATGGAGTCGGCAAAAGGAGAGACACCAAATGCGCAAGATCAAGGCATGGCTATTCGTGACGCTTAACGGCGTCGTGGAGGTGCCCGAGAACTGGGTGATGCCTGACGGGGAGATGTTTGAGGAGCAAACGGCTGACTATGCCGCCTCGGACGCCCTGCTATTGGGACGGCGGACGTACGAGA
>CAVTEU010000011.1:0-113778 GCA_963733905.1 uncultured Actinomycetes bacterium
CCGAGCCCGGTCAGCCGATCCCGCAGATACAGAAAGAAGGAGTCGCGTGGCTGCTCGCCGTTGTTGCCGATGTCCAGCCCCGCTTCGACCTGATCCCGGATGCTCTTGCACGCGTTGCTTCCGAACCGGCCCGTGCCAGCTCGCCGTTGTCAACGCACTTGCCTTCGCGGGCCGCGTTCGATGTAGAGGCGGGTCAACGAATCAGGTCTCGGCAAACTCCCCGTGTGCGTCGTCAGTATCCGTTCGGTACTTCGAAGCATGCCGAGACTTTCCTCCCCGTCTGAAGCCTGGCGTCGGACACGACCTGGATGGGTGCCGGACCGGGATGCTAGGTCGTACGATCCTGGGTTCGATTGGCGGGTTGCAGCCAGGAGTGGAGCGCCCCGGCACGGGAGGATCTCTAATGACGTCGCAACCATTGAAGCGACTGAGCGCAGCCGACGCCGGGATGTCCGCTGGTGCCCGCCGAGGTATCGGAGGCCAATGAAGCCCCCGATCGGCATCTGTTGCTGCAGAACGGGTGCGTAATCAGCATGGACCCGGCGGTCGGCGACTTCGTCCGAGCCGACGTCCTGATCGAAGGCGACGAGATAAAGCAGATCGGACCCGGTCTCACGGCCGGCCAATCCGACCTGGTGATCGATGCGACCGACATGATCGTGATGCCGGGGTTCGTCGATGCCCACCGCCACATGTGGCAGGGGCAACTGCGGCGCATCCTGCCCAACGTCGACGTGCCGGTTTACCTGGGTTTGCGGAATGCGGTCGCGGTCGAATACCGGCCCGAGGACATATATGCGGCGACGTTGGTCAATTCGATCGGTGCCCTGAATGCCGGGGTGACGACGGTGCTCGACCTGTCACACAACACGAGATCGCAACGACATGCCGACGCCGGTGTCGATGCGCTGGATGAGTCTGGCATCCGGGCCGTCTTCGCCTACGCCCCACCCGAAACCGGCCAATGGGATCATCAGTGGCCGGGCGACCTCGCCCGGATAAGGGATGAGCGCTTCACCGGCAACGGAGAAATGCTGAGCCTGCGCATGGCACAGCGCTGCTTCTCTGACGTCGACAATCTCGACTCGAACCGAATCGGCCTTGCTCGCGAGTTGGGGATAGGCATGACCATCGATCCCGTCGCCTGGGACGAAGGCTCGGCACGGATCGTCGAACTCGCTGCGGCCGACCTCCTCGGTCCCGATCTCACGTTCGTGCACTGTTCAGACCTGTCCGACGACTCATGGAGGGCAATGGCAGAGGCTGGCGTCAGGGTCACGCTGTCCCCGTTCGTCGACGAGCTCCTCGGGTTCGACACCCATGCAGAGCGCCTTCCGACCGTGCAGCGGGCGCTCGACGTGGGAATCCGTCCCGCCCTGAGCGTCGACATCGAGACAACCGTCCCCGGGGAGATGTTCACCCAGATGCGATCGCTCCTCGCCGTGCAGCGGATGCGCGCCTCGCTCGGAAACCCGGAGGCGAACCGGCCCCAGCTCACGGTGCGGGACACATTGGCCTTTGCAACGATCCACGGCGCCGAGGCGGTGGGGCTGAGCCATCGGTGCGGCAGCCTGTCACCGGGAAAGAAGGCCGATATCGTCCTCATCGACCAGAGCGGACCGTCCGCCTTCCCGCTCAACAATGCCTATGGGGCCGTGGTGATGGGCGCCGATACAGCGGCGGTCCGATGTGTCATCGTCGCGGGCGTGATCCGAAAGTGGGGCCACTCCATGGTCGACGTCGACCTGGAACGCGACCGATCCCTGATCGAGTCGTCGAGGGACTACCTGCTCTCCAGGATCGGCTTCGAGCCTGACCCGTTCATCGACTACCCGTCGTTGGATCTGGGTCCACCCAGGCACCGGCCCTAGGCGCCGGGCACACGGACCTCCAGCCCTTCCCCGATCAGGGCTTCGAGGACCAACGCCACGGCGAGAACCTCGAAGTCGCGGTTTGGTCGACCCACGATTTGAACGCCGATGGGCAACCCGTCGCGGGAGCGTGCAACGGGGATCACCACGGACGGAAACCCATACAGTGAAACGGCCCAGCATGCAGCCACGATCTCGTAGCGCTCCTGATCCATCCCGTCCACTTCGAAGCGAGGCTGTGCCCAACCCGGATCGGCAGCGTCAATCTCGAAGGCGGGGATGGTCGCCACCGGAAGCAACCAGATCGGCCACTCATCCAGGAACTCCTCGGCATCTGCACGCAAGGAATCACGCTTGGACGCCAAGTCTTGGAACTCGGTCACGCTGGTGTGCCGCACCGATCAGAGCCAAGTCCGGGTCGTGTCCGCCAATAGGTCTTCCCGCCCCACGGCCAACCTCTCCACGTCGACCAGGCCGTCGACCGCGCATCTCTTGCAACGTGGCAGCAGCCTCATTGATCCCGGGCGGGTGTCGCTGCTCGACGGTGGCTCCGGCGCTGGCGAGGCGACCGGCTGCATCGGCGATCGCCTGCACAACGTCGGCCCTTGCCGATACATTTCCGACGTCTGTGAACCAGGCGACTCGCAATCGGCTGGTTTCGACTCGGCGCGGCTGTGAGTCGAGGTCGGCCGGTCCGCGAGCAACGTCCACACATCGGACACCGAACGTGCGATCGGCCCCACGGTGTGAGCTAGGCCCCGCACCGAGAGCGAATTCACCGGCTTGACGAGATGCGCCGAGTCGTTTGGTAACAACCCATCCGAGGAGATGCGGCCCGCAGACGGCCGGATCGTCACGACGCCGGTGCAGTGTGCCGGCCACCGAAGCGATGCCCCGTAATCGGTTCCGAGGCCGAACATCGAGAACCCCGCGGCGACTGCGGCGCTGTCTCCACCACTCGATCCTCCCGACGTCCGACCGGTATCGAGCGGATTCCTGGTCACCCCGACGAGCCGGTTAGCGGTATGAATGTCCAGGGCGAACTCAGAGCAGTTGGTCTTGCCGACCATGACCGCCCCGGCACGCTCAGCCGGCCCACCGCCGGGGCGTCGACCGCAGGCATGTTGTCGGCGAGGAGCGGACTGCCCGCCGTTGTCCGCACGCCCGCCGTCTGGATGGAGTCCTTGACGGTGAACGGAATGCCGAGGAGGGGTCTGTCGTCAGGCCCGTCCCGATCGATCCGCTTGGCCGTCTGGCCGGCCTGGTCCTCGGTGCACGTGACGAAAGCGTTAGCGGCTCCGTTGCCCGCCTCGGCAGCAGAGAGGCACTCGGATCAGTTCGCCTGCGGTGCACTCCCGGTTCCGGAGCGCAGTGACTGCGAGCTCGATCTCACCTCGCATCATCTGAGTCGCCGCAGGTGGTCAGCCAATCTCTAGGACCGCCTTCCCGTGCAGCCTCCGCCCGATCAAGGCATCGACCGCCTCGGCGAATGCGGTCCACGGACCGCGCCTAGCGATCTGCAGGTCGAGCTGACCCCGAACCACCAGATTGGTTAATAGCAACAGATCCTCGGGTATGCCTCCAAGATCCGAAAACAGGTGGAATCCCTTCACCGTCCGGGCACGACCCCGCATCGTCCCTGCCTTGAAGCCATTCAGTTGCCGCGGCGTGTCCGACGCTGACCACCACGCCGTCCGGGTCGGCCACCGCCTCATAGCTCTCGATTAGGAAGTCCCCACCGACCATATCGAGGACGCCGAAAACCTCGCCTCCAACATCGCCGGGACGGGTGATGGTTGAGGACGCCCCGAGTTCCCGCAGCGCCCACGGAGAGCTGAGGTAAGGCGACCGCCACGATCTCGGCGCCCGACATCACCCCGAGTTGCACGGCGAGTCGGCCGACGCCTCCTGAGGCCCCGGTGACCATGATCCTGCGTCCAAGGACCGACCCAAGCAACGAAGCGCACGCAGCGCCGATAGACCTGCGACCGGAAGGCCCGCACAGTCAACGAGGTCGGCACCGACGGGAAGCGGAGCGAGCAGATCAGGGCTGACTGCGTGCAGTCGCGCTCAACCGCCGCCCGACGGATGAGTGTGACCACGCGTGTCCCACCTTGGGTCCGGAACCGTCCGGCGCACCTCGAACCACCACTCCGGTGGCGTCCAGCCGAAGAAGAACCCTGTTCGGCGACCGATGCTCTGAGGACCTCGCCGCGATACAGTGACGTGGCAGCGACCCTAATCAGAACCTCGTCCCGGCGAGGGCTCGGGGTCAGGAGCGCTGCCGAGCGTCAGGTGATCCAGGCATGGTGGTCGACAACAGGGCGCGCATCTAGGGCGGGCAACCTAACCAGAGCTCGCGCCGGCGCGGGCACCTCACCCCGCTCACGAACCTGCGACTCGGTGGGATGGCTATGACTCGGGCAGCCACTCCTCGGGCAGATCCCCACCAGTTCCACCACTCGTCGGAACCAGGGGTATCCGGTGCGATGTCCTGATCGAGGTCGTCGACATCAGGAGCCTCCACCGGATCGTACCAGACCTTTGGCACGGGAGTTCCGGGAGGATTGCCGCGCATGCGTCGACGGCGAGAGCTCGAAGGTGAGCGGACGGTTGCACGATGACCGAGGGGATGGACTCGCTGTCGACCCGGCGGATCCAGGCCTGCAGCCCGTCACCCTTCCACACCTTGACCTCGTCAGGCGCCCGCTCCTGCCACGGCCTCGCTGCGCCCTGCTGCTGAATACCGCTGTCGGCAATGACGGCATCGATCTGGTCATACGCCTGGAGCCAGTTCTCCATGATGGTCTTGCCCTCGTTCGCCGAGTAGCCGGTGTACTCAGAGCGAGGGCTTCGATGTCCGGGTACTCGGCGAGCACTTCCTCGTAGCCGCGCCGGCTCACCTAGCTTGCGGCGCCGGCTATGCCTTCGAGCAGCACCACTTGGCCCTGTTCGCCGAGTATGTCGACGGCCCCTTCTGCTTGGAGACGGCCGAGGTCATCGAGCCGAATGTCAGATGGCTGACGAAATCCTCGGTCACCAGATCTCGTTCCTGAATTACTACGGGGACCCCTTCCGCCATCGCCTGGTCGATTGCCGGGTCTATCGCTTCCTCGGATGTGGCAGCCACCATCAGGCAGTCGACACCCCGGACCAACAGATCCTCGATGTCCGAGACCTGCTTCTCCGGCTGTCGTTGGCATCTGTGCGGGCGATCTCTTCGATCTCGGGGTACTCGGATGCTGCCCACATGGCGAATTGGTTGATGAAGACGCCCGCCGAGTTCGTCAGCGAGGCGTCGGCGTAGCCGATCGTCCAAGGTGGCTCGGTGGCGTATTGCGACGTGTCCTGCATGTCATCCGTCTGGGGTATCTCGACCCGCATCTGGAAGTCGGATGCGGCCGCCGTGGTCCCGGTTTCGGCCGCCGTGGTCCTGGCTCCGCCGTGGTCCCGGTTCCGCCCGTGGTCCCTGATGCGCCCGTGGTCCGGCCGTCCGATGCGGCCGTGGTCCCGGATGCGGCCGCCGTGGTCCCGGTTTCGGCAGCCGTTCCCGGTGGTTCCGGCGCCACCCCTCCGCAGGCCGCGACCAAGGCGATCGAGATCAGCGGCCAAGTGCTCGAGTGAATCTGGGTCTCATATGGCACTCTCCTCCGCTCTGGCACCCTGCGGGCCAGGACGCCTCGCCCGATTCATGGAGTGCACTTTGCGAGAACAGCGCCATTCGAGGTCCGCATCGAATCGCCCACGAGCACCTGAAAACCTGAGGTCGGCTCGATTCTGTCCGTGGCCCACGAACGTCTTCCTTAGCGATCTGACGTTTGGTATGTTCTCGGTCCGCACCAGCCTGCGAAGCCGTAGGCTGGCCGCGGAAGTCAGAGCAAGCCGGTCCGCGTCGTCCTCCAACGTGGTCCGAAGGGCAAGAAGTTGTCGCGTTCCCCCTCGACTGGCCGGGCTGGAAGCACGGCGAGAAAGCTCGACAACGCCGCCGTGGAGACGCTCGAGAAGTACCGCGAGCGCTACCGGCCGATCGCGGCCGGCGCGGTCTCGGGGACGAGTTCGAAGCGGCCGGACCCCTCGATGTCTTCGAGGACCAGGTCGGCACGCCGTCGGTCGATTTCTGGGGCATCTCCTTCTCGGCTTCGGAAACGGAGCACGGACCGATGACCGACGGACGAACTCGAACGCAAGATCGGACTGCTCCGGTCCTGCTGGGCGTACTTCGACGAGGTCGCGGGGCGGGTCTCGGCGGAGATGCGCAAGGGGCCGCGCGGTGGTGGGCGGGACCGGGACCGGATCATCCGCCACACGATCCGTACCGAGAGCGAGGACTTCGCCAAGCAGGTCGGCCTCCGCATCCCCGAGGAGGGGGCGCTGGCGCCGGGCGCCCTGCAGGAGTATCGCGAGGACTACGTCCTGGCGATCCGGGCGTACGAACGCGGCGAGGTGGAGAAGCGCATGCGGTCGTGGACGCTCCCGTTCCTGATCCGACACTCCGCCTACCACACGATGGATCACGCCTGGGAGATGGAGGACAAGGACCTCTCGACCGAGAGCCAGTCCTAGTCGCGCTGTCTGCTAACCGCCATCGCGCCGAAACGGCACCGTTCCGTCAAGGCGCGACCCGACCAGGCGACGCCCTTCAGCGAGGGCGACGGATACCGAAGGTGACGGTGATCGACCAACCATTGTCCAAGCGATCGAGCATCGTCAATTCGTACTTGTACCTTCCCGGCAAGCTGATGCCTTGAGGGCCGAAATCGGCACTGTCGGCTATGAACACAGGGAAGTGACTGTGACCGTCGACTTCGAACGACGGCGTGAGGCTCGGATCGTCAAGGGCGGGAACGTCAAAGTCGGCAAGGAAGGCGTCGAAGACGTCGCCGTTGCGAAACGAAGAGCCCTGGACATGGATCGGGAACAAAGTCTTGGGCACGATTGGACCCGAGTCGAAATCTGGCGAGCTGCCAATGTGACGCCGACCACCCGGCACCACCATCCACGCCGAAGATCCCCTGTCCCTCGGAGAACTGCGTCGTGTCGAAGGAGCGCCCGGTGTCATAGCCCGCCGCATCCACACCTTCGGATAGTTCGTGGCTGTATGGCGGATTTGCGGGGTTCCCGGTCCAACGAGGAGTCGCGGGTGGGCGGCGTGAAGCGGAAGAAGACCCAGAGCGGTTTCGCCGATTCGGCATAGCCAGTCTCAGCCGTGCCGATTCACGGAGAACACGTTGAAATCGACCGGTTTCCAACTCGGATTCCCGATCCTGTGGATCGTCACCTGGCGGGGGCTTTCCCTGCCCCGAAGGCAACGGTCGGCTGCAACGTCGCTGTAAGGAGAAGAACCAAAACGACCAGCACCCGCGTCCGGAACGATGTGCCTGATCTCACTCCGCACCCCCTAAGGCTTGGTGCGGTCAACCTACACCTCGGTGCGCCTAGGTGCTGTCCCGGATCGACTCCAGGTCCGGGCAGGGGTCGATCTGGTACTTGTCGCACTCGGCGGGGTTGAATCCCCTGGTGACGCGGGCGCGGGCGACGTCGAGTAGTTCAGCTGTATCGAGAGTCATGATCAATACCTGACCCTCCAGTGGAGTCACCATGAGGTGGCGGTCGTTGTCGACGAATTCGACGTTCTGTGCCTGGGTGGCACCGACGCCGAGCTCGTGGCGGAGTTCGCCGGTGGCAAGGTCGAACACCCGGACGGACCCGTCGCTTGCCGCACTGGCAACCAGCGATCCATCGCCGCTTATGTCCATGTCCTTGACATCCCCTTCGTGTGCCTCGCTGACCAGCGTTCTCGTGTCGAATGTCTCGGTGTCGGTAATCCGGATGTTGTTCTCGTGGAATCCGATCAACGACCGCCCATCCGGGGTGACCCACCTCCCCCCAATGTTCTCCTCTTGCACCTCGGTGTACTCCCAGGTGGTGGTGTCGAACACTCGCATCAGATCGCGCACCGCCAGCCCTCCCGAGAACTGACTGGCATAGCTGACGAAGAGTCGCCTCCCGTCGGAGCTGAATGCCATGACCGTCGCTCGCCCATCGGCGCGCACCGGGTCGGTATAGATCCGCTCACCACTCTCAGAGTCCCAAACGCCAAATGTGAACCCCCCAAACGGCCAGCCGATCACGGAAACCAGCGATCCGTCGGGCGAGAAGGAGGTATCCCAGAGCCAAAGGTCGTTGGGAGAGCCCGGTGGCGGCTCGCAGCCTGGGTAAGGGGGCTCGGCGAGTTGATCCCACCGGCACAGCCCCTGGAGACGGGTGAGAACCCGGCCGGTGTCTGTATCGCGGATGGACACGCCTTCGGCGGTGTAGGGCAGCGAGGCGTCCATGGAGACGAATCGTTCACCGTCTGGTGAGAGGCGAAGAAGCTGCCCGTCCCGATTCTCGACCACGTTGATCACGGCACCACTGGAGGAGTCGAAGGCGAAGGCGCTTGTCAGTTGCTTGTCCTCGCATGAGACCAGCAGTGCTCCCCGCTGTCCGGCGAGTTCGAGGGTCCATCCGGGGACAAAGCCAGGACACGTCTCGACTCCTCCGATCTCACCCGGCAGCGTGGGAAGCAGCGACCAGGCGCGAAATGTGGGGCTCTGGTTGTCGGCGGCGACGACGGTCAAGCCATCGTCGCTCATCGCAGGAGACAACTTGGTCGTCCCGCCGCCACGGAGCACGGTCCGCTCGGTGCAGGTTCGGGCCTCCCAGAGCCGAACTGTCCCATCCCGTCCCGCCGAATAGGCCATGGCGCCGTCGGCGCTGAATCCGACCCCACCGGAGGAGTCGTCGGCCTGCTCGTCAAATAAGCACAGCTGCTCTCCGCTGGCTACATCCCACACTTGTAAGTCGCCGGTCAAGAGGAGGCTCCCGTCGGGGCTGAGGGCCCGCACCCATTGCTGGGATGCATCACGGCTCTCATAGACCCTTTCTCCCGATGCCAACTCGGTCACAGTGATGGGGAGCCCCACGAGGAGGTCGCCCCATGCCACGAAACGGCCGTCGGCACTCAGCGATGCTGCCTCATAGACACTCGGCGGCAGCTTCTCGTGTAGCAAGGTCATTGCTCCGGATGACAGGTCCAACAGCCAGAGCGCGCTCGGCTCGAGCTCCGGGTTGGTACAGGGCACATTCTCGACAGGAGTCCTCACCAGAGGCGACACCGGACGTGGCCAGATCGAGGACCTCTCCGCCGCAATCACCGACATCGTGACGGGCCACGATGTCACCGGTGGTGGCATCCCATACATGAACGCCGAGGCCCTCGTTCGGCGGGGCTGGGGCCGGCTCGCCGTCCTCGACACTGGCCGGCCAGCGGACGCCGGCCACCACCTGGCTGCCATCGGGTGAGAACAGGGCGCGGTCCACCACCGTCTGCCCCACGGGGGACAGATCCGCTTCCCAGCGCAGCTCCCCACTCAAGGCGTCGACCACCTCGACGTAGCTCCCTCCGCCGGCTGCAACAAGGACCCTGCCATCGGGACTGAGATCGGTCGACAGCAACGCCAACGGCTTCTCGGCTGGCCAGCTGTGGGTGGCCACCACCCGATGGTTGAAGAGCGCCTCGTGGAGGGCGGTAACTGACTCGATCGGAGGCTCGGCGATCTGCGCCGCCTCGAGGGCGAGCAGCACGCTGAGCTCGGGATCCTCATCGAGCTCGCTGATGGCTGCGGCCGACAGCTGCCGGGAACGAGCCACATCCTCGTTGCGGAGGGCTCGGGCTGCCTCGTCTTCGGCCCGTTGCTCATTGGCGAGGGCAATCTCCCGCTGCTGCTCCGCCTCCGCTGCCGCCTCCTCGGCTTGACCCTGGTTGACCACCGCCCAACTCGCCAGCCCAAGTGAGAGCGCTGCGGCGGCGGCGAACCCACCTAGCACGGCTCGCCGTCTCTTGTTGCGGCGGTCCCGCTGGCGATCCTCCTCCACCCGACTCGTCTGGAGCAGCCCGCGCTCGGTCTCGCTGAGCGCCAGGTCGCTGCTCGCCGTCATGCTCTCCATCTGCTGCAGGCGTCCCCCCGCCAGCAGATAGGCCGCACCCTGGCCGGCCGAGTCCCACTCGGTGGCGGCATCAGCCAACCGGCGGTACAGGACGAGATCTTCTCGCCGATCGTCGATCCAGCCGCGCAGCCGGTCCCAGTGGGTGATCAGAGCCTCGTGGGCGATCTCGACCGTCGGGGTCCGCGTGATGGGGTGACGGTCGAAGGTGATCAGGCGATGCTCGCCGTACCGATGCAGGACCACCTCGAGCGCCCCGGGATCGAGGGAAAGGCCTTGCAGGTCGCGGCGCGGGATGCGGCGCCGGGTGTCATGGCCGGACTCGTCGACCGCGACCAGACGGAGGAACACTTGGCGGGCAGCCTCTCGTCCGGGACCATCGAGCTCGCCGTACAGGTCTTCCCCCCGCCTTCCCAGGGCACCGGAGACCCCACCCACCCGCTGGTAGTCGGACAGGGTCAGCAGGTCGTTCTCGCCGCTGGTCGAAGAGTTCGGTGAGGGCGAACTGCAACAGCGGGTAGCGCTCCCGGCTCGTCGGCCACATCGTCGACAATGCGGTCGGCCAGGCCCTGCTCAAATCGCACGCCCACTCCCTCTGCGGGACGGGTCACCGCCTCGACGAGCTCATCGCGACCGGGAGCAGCCACGGTCACCATCCCGGTGCCGAGTAGCTCACCGAACTCGGGGTAGCGCAACGGGCGGTCGAGGAAGTCGGCCCGCATGGTGACCACCACCGTCACCGGCGATCGGTCGTCCTCGGCCAGGCTCACCAGCCCGTCGAGGAACAGCCGTCGGGTCTCTTCGTCCGGGGTGAGGGTGAACAGCTCCTCGAACTGGTCGATCACCAGGAGGAGTCGGCTGCCGGCGGGGAGGACCTGATCGACCACCCGGGACATCCCGTCATCGGCGGCGAGCTCTTCGACCAGGCTGGCCGGCCGCTGCACCGCCACCTTCAACAAGGCGGCGGACAACTCCTCGAAGGGGAAGCTGCCCGGGTACATGTCGGTGACCAGCCAGTCCCCGGAAGCGGCGCCGGCGCGCACCGCAGGCACCAGCCCGGCACGCACCACAGACGACTTCCCGATGCCGGATGGGCCCACCACCGCCACCAGCGAGCGCTCACCGATCACATCGAGCAGCTCCTCGACCAGGCCGGTCCGCCCCCAGAAGTCGGCGGCGTCCGCCTCCTGGAATGCCTGGAGGCCCTTATAGGGGTTGCGGGCTAGCGGTGAGGCCGGGCTCGACCGCCGGCGCCTTCCCCAGCGAGGCGGCGAGGGCGGCGAGGAACTCATCCGCCGATTGGAAGCGCTCGGCCGGGTCCTCGGCCCGTGCCCGGGCGATCACTTCGTCCATCTCCTCAGGGAGCCCGACCTGCAATGAGCCAAGCGATGGAAGGGGGCGGTCCATCGGGCGGTCGTCGTCCGGTGAACACCTCGAAGGCCAGTGTTCCCATGGCGTAGAGGTCCACAGCAGGAGTAAGCGGATCGCCCGCAAGCTCCTCGGGGGCGAGGTAGGCCGGTGAATTGCTTCCCGCGGCGGCGCCGGCGGCTTCCATCAGCCGGGCGGCGATGCCGAAGTCGGCCACATACCCGTTGCCGTCCTCGTCCAATAGCACATTGGCCGGCTTCAAATCACGGTGGATCACGCCCCGCCGGTGGGCATGGTCGAGCGCCGAGCCGATCTGACCGAGGAGGCGTAGCGGCGGGCTCGATGTGCCACGGCCCCCGATCCAGCGCATCGCGCAGGCACCCGCCCCGCAGCCAGCGGGTCACCAGGTAGGCGCCGTCGGGCTCGCGCCAGTAGTCGTAGAGGGGCACGATGTGGGGGTGCTCCAACTGGGCGACGATGTGGGCCTCGGCCTCGAAGCGGCGGACGAACTCCGGCTTGTTGACGTACTCGGGCCGGATCACCTTGACCGCCACCTCGCGTCCCACCGTTGGCTGGTAGGCGCGGTAGACGATCCCGAAGTCACCCGCCCCAACCCGTTCCCGCAACTCGTAGCCCCGGACCGCCCGGCCCAGACCCGACGCCGTGATCCCCGCCGGCATCCGGTCGATGCGAAGTGGCGGGAAGTCGTTGGAGAGGCCATCGAGCAGGAGCTGGAAGACGTGCTGGGGCTTGCCCAGACCCTTGAAGCGATGCTCGCCCATGGCCCGCACCTGCCACCCGCCGTCTGAGGTGGCCGACAGGGTCCGGTGGGCATCTTCGGAGAGCAGCACCTGGCCACCGTGCGCGGCGGCGAGGATGCGGGCGCACCGGTTGAGCGGCGGACCGAAGAAGTCATCGGCCCGCGACTCCACCTCTCCCGCATCCACCGCCATCCGCACCCGGAGCTCCCCGACCTCCCCCCAGTCCTCTGTCTCCAGCCCGCGCTGACCCGATTCCACCGCCGTGACCGCGTCGGCCACGGTGGTGAAGACGGCGGCAAACCCGTCGCCGCTGCGGTTGAAGACGCGCCCTCCTGCCTGCTCGACGCTGGCGACGAGGATCCGCTCGTGTCGCTCCAGCATCCGCGGCATCGCCTCGGGGTGCAGTTCCCAGAGCACGGTGGAGTCCTCCACATCGGTCATGAGGAAGGCCAGGGTCTGAACCTTGGGCTCAACGTCGAGATCCAAGGAGGGGTCGTGTTCCAGGATGCGCTGTTCCAGGCCCTGCAGCTGAGGCGATGGATCGATGCCCATCTCCTCGGCCAAGTAGAGACGGGTCTTCTGGTAGGCACGCAGCGCCTCGGCCTGTCGCCCTGCTCGGTAGAGGGCGATCATGTGCTGGGACCGAAGGCCCTCCGACAGCGGGTTCTCGGTGGTGAGCACCTCGAGCTCGGGGAGCACCTCGGTGTGCCGCCCCAGTGCCAACTCGGCCTCGATGCGGCTCTCCACCGCCTGCAGCCGCAGCTCCTCGAGACGGCGGGCCTCGGTCTGCAGGTCCGGCACCCCGGGCACATCGGCATACGGGTGGCCCCGCCACAGCGCCAGAGACCTCGCCGAGCAGTTTGGCCGCCTCTGCGGGTTTTGAGTCGGCAAGGGTGCGCGCCCGCTCGACCGCGTCCTCGAACCGCTGCGAATCGATGCGATCCCGATCGACCATCAGGCGGTAGCCGCCGCCTTCGAACACGATGACGTCGCCCAACTCGGTGCGGATCCGGGAGATGTGACTCTGCAGGGTGGCTCGAGCCGCGGGCGGCGGCTCCTCACCCCAAACGGCGTCGATCAGTTCGTCGGGCGAGGAGCTACGGCCGGCGTGTGCGATCAGAACAGCGAGAATGGCGCGCTGCTTGGGGCCCTTCAGGTGGACCGGGACTCCCTCTTTGAGCACCCGCACCGGCCCAAGGACATCAAAGTCCACCGTCGGATGATAGGAACCGTCATGTTGCCGGGATACGTCCCGGCAGACTCCATTTCGCTGCTGGATCGTTTCCATGAAACCAGTATGAGAACGAACCCTTGAAGTTCGCTGCAACGGAACGAGCTCCGGACAGCGGTGATCAAAGACCGTGGGAGGGGGGCTCTGCCTACAACAGGTGTCGGCTGTTCAGGATTCGGCGTCGGTGAGGCGAACCACGGGGAGGATCCGGTCGGTTCCCTCCTGGTACTTGCCGAACCGCGGCGACAGTTCCACGATGCGCCGCCAGGCCTCATCCCGCTCGGCGCCATCGAGCGACTCGGCGCTGACCGGGCGCTCGACACCGTCGAGGTCAACCTTCGCCTGGTCGGGGTTCTTGGCCAGGTTGTAGCACCAGGCGGGATGGCGCGCTGCCCCGTTGTTGGACCCGACCACCAATCGGCTCTCGTGGGCCGCGCTCGCCGTCGGGGAACCAGCACACCAATCCGGAGCGCTCCAGCCCGCTCTTGGCGCCGAGGGTCGTCAACCGGAGAAGCGGGCGACCGGCTACGCGCATCCTCGACTCGAAGTGTCGAAAGGCGAAGTCGGATATCCCCATCATCGCCTTCAACACCGGGCGGGGGATCTTCGGCATCTCCGTGCCGCGAGTGCCATTCGGCGTGAGGCTCACCGCCATATCGACCTCCCGTAGCTTGATGGTCTTGTCAGTTGCCCGGATCCGGTTTGTCGGCGAGGTCCTCGATCGAGTCCGCTTCTGGCGGAGTGTCCCAGGCCCGTGGCCGCCACGCGCTGACGATCTTGGTGACCGCGGTCACCAGGAACAACTGGCCGATCAAGGCCTCCACCACGGCGAGACTCTGTCCAGGGTTGTATGCAGGGACCAGGTTCCCGTAGCCGGTGGTAGTCATGGTGATGAAGCTGAAGAACAAGGTGTCGCTCATCGTGCCGTCGCCGTTGGCGCCGAAGAAGGGGGTTGATTGCACCACCCCGAGGAGCCGGTAGGCGAAGGCGAACGCCATGCCGATAAGGAGATAGGCGGCGAGCGCCCCAAGCAGTGTCTCTTGATCGACGTCTCTCCGATAGGCGATGTGACGAATGATCGAAAGCGGGGCGATGAAGTAGAGGAAGGTTCCGGCAACGAAGACGAGTGCCACGAGCACCGCCTGAGCCGGGACGACGGCGTTGATGACTACCGATGCCAGCGCGACGACAACGATCCCGGCAGCCAACAAGGTGAGTCGGCGACTTGCGTGCGAAGTGCGTAGGGCGAACCAAACCGTCCCGCTCTGGACCGCAATCATGAAGGGCACCGCCCACGCATCGTCATCGAACACGATGGGGAAGGCGTAGGTGATCACGATCAACACCAGCACCAGCCCAAAGCTGTCGGTCGAACCGAGCGATCGCAACAGCCTCCGAAAGGCGCGGTCTGCCCGCTGTTCCGGTTCGGTTGCCTCGTCCAAGACCCGCTCCTCTTCGGCCTCGTTACTTCAGACCCTGCGACGCTTGATACTTCGTCCTCAGCCGGTCAAGGAGACCAGGACTAGACACCGCGTCCATGGAGTCTGACAGACCGCTTGGCGCCGGGTGGCCCGGCTCAATCTCTTCGCCCGTGGAGCGCTTCCTGCAACTCCTTCTCGGCATCCTCGGTCAATGGGTCGCTTCCAACCCAGGGTTGGGGGTTTGTGGGCCGGTGGTTCCGTGGGTCCGAGGCGCGCCTCTGGCGCGGCTCGAACCCTGGGTTGCCGGCTGTTTCAGTGCCGCGCTGCCGGGCCGCCCACCGGCACCGCATCGGGGGGTGGCGGGAGCGAAGGGTCAATCCATCTCCCGCCGGCGCGTTGCGCCAGCTCGGCGAAGCTGACCCGTTCCAGGATGGCGATCGTGGCGTCGCGCACCTCGGTCCACACCTCCTTGAGCGAGCAGGCCACCTCCATGGGACATGGCTCGGGGGCGCTCCGGGTGGCGCATGCGATCGGTGCCAGCTGGCCCTGGAATACCCGGACGACCCGCTCCAACGTGATATCAGCGGGTTCGTGGTTGAGCCGGTAGCCCCCCGATGGCCCCCGTTCGGACCGAACAATCCCGGCGAGCCGCAGCTGCGGCATGATCTGCTCGAGAAAGGCAGAGGGAACCGAGGTGCGATCCGCCAGGTCACGCAGCTTGAGTGGTGCGCCGTCTCCCGCCAGCGCTAGTGCCAGCACCGCCCTCGTGGCGTAATCGGTCTGTCTGGTGATCCACATGGTCCGCGTCCAATTGTCGACCTTACAACTTGACATTATCAGTTGTACCAACCAAGACCGGTCCGACTCTTGCTCGGAAACAAGGAGGAGTTCGTGGAGAGAAGCGGGCGCGCCCGCCAAGCCCGCCGGCTGGCGGTGAGGGGCATCATCGGAGCATTGATCGTCATCGCCGGTCTCAGCGGCTCGATCATCGGGGTCGCCGCCGGCGAGACCCTGACCAACAACGGCCAGGACCGTCCTCCTGACGTGACGAGCCAAGAGGCATCCACCACGACCGCCGAGGAAAAGCAGACAAGCCTCAGAGCGCCAAGAAGAAGCGCAATCCCAAGAAGACAACGACGACGACACGTCGTCGCCCCTGCCCCGGAGCAGGCGCCGGTCGTTGCCGAGCAGTCAGCAGATCCGGACTCCTCATCTCACCGTGGCTGGTGGGTGGTCACGCTCATCGAGAGCGAGAGCTCGCCGTCGCTCGCTCGTCCCTCGGCACGGCTGACAGAACTTGACCCATCGATCGCCTGCTCGATTAAGTTCTCGACCCAGTATTCCGATAAGTCTTGTCAGTAAAGTCGGAATACTCGGATACGGATCACAGAATCCAGGGAGATCGAGAGGCAATCCAATGAACAGATATTTGCGGGTCGCTGCTGCGGCCATGACCACGCTCGTCGTCCTCGCCGCCTGCGGCGGCGGGACCACGGGCGGATCCGGGTACCCACTGGCCGACCCCACTGAGGAGACACCGCCGGCGCCACCGTGCGCATCGGCTACTTCCCCAACGTCACCCACGCCCCAGCCATCATCGGTATCGAGGACGGTCTATTCCAAGAGGCGCTCGGTGACGATGTCGACCATCGAGACCGCCACCTTCAGCACCGGTACCGAGGCCGTCGAGGCGCTGTTCGCCGGACGCCATCGACATGAGCTTCATCGGTCCCAACCCCGCCATCAACGGGTACGCCCAATCGAATGGCGAGGCTCTCCGCATCGTGAGCGGCACCACCAGCGGCGGCGCTGCACTGGTCGTCAACCCCGAGATCACGTCGCCCGAGGACCTGGCCGGGAAGACCCTGGCCACGCCCTCTCTGGGCAACACCCAGGACGTGGCGCTGCGCGCATGGCTGGCCGACCAGGGATATGAGACCGACCTCGAAGGTGGTGGCGACGTGTCGGTGGTTCCCCAGGAGAACTCGCAGACCCTCGACCTCTTCCAGTCCGGCGAGATCGACGGGGCATGGGTTCCCGAGCCGTGGGCGACCAGGCTCGTTCTCGAGGGCGGCGGTTCCGTGCTGGTGGACGAGCGGGAGCTCTGGCCCGACGGAGAGTTCGTGACCACCCATCTGGTCGTGGCGACCGAGTATCTCGAGCAGAACCCCGACGTGGTCCAGGGCGTTCTCGAAGGGCTCGTCTCCGCAGTAGACGCCGCCAACGACGACCCCGCCGCGGCGCAGGCCACCGTCAACGCCGGGATAGAGGCGATCACCGGAAGCCCGCTGGCCCCGGAGACCATCGAAGGCGCTTGGGAGAACCTGACCTTCACCGTCGACCCGGTGGCGGACTCGCTGCGCGAATCGGCAGTGGACGCCGAGGCAGTCGGACTCCTCGACCCGGTCGACCTGGCCGGCATCTACGACCTGACACTGCTCAACCAGGTGCTGACCGTCATGGGTCGGCCCGAGATCGCCTCGTGACAACAGCGACCGCCGACTTCGCCGAAACCGCCCGGGCCGAAAGGCCCGGGCGGACGGCCGTCTCGATCAGGAATGTGTCGAAGACCTACGGCGACGGGCACAGCGCCCTGCTCGCTCTCGATGACATATCGCTCGATGTCGGAGAGGGCGAGTTCGTCTGCACCGTCGGTGCTTCCGGCTGCGGCAAGACGACGCTTCTCAACCTGATCGCCGGGATCTACCAGGTGCAGCAGGGCACCATCGATGTCGGCGGCCGCCGCGTGTCGCTGATGTTCCAGGAGTCGGCTCTATTTCCCTGGCTGACCGTGGAGAGAAACGTCGAACTGGCCCTGCAGTTGCGCCGAATGTGCCCAAGACGGAGCGCCGCGCCAAGGTCGCGGAACTGCTCAGACTGGTCAGGCTCGATGGCTTCGCCGACAAGCGGCCTCACGAGTTCTCGGGTGGCATGCAGCAACGTGTCGCCATCGCCCGCGCCCTCGCTCAGGAGGCCGAGGTGATGCTGATGGATGAGCCCTTCGGCGCCCTCGACGCCATGACGCGGGACGTCATGCACGACGAGTTGGAGCGGATCTGGACCACGACCGGGCTCAGCGTGCTCTTTGTGACCCACAACGTGCGTGAGGCGGTTCGGCTCGGAGACCGGGTGGTCGTACTCACCAGCCGGCCGGGACGGGTGGCCGAAGAGATTCCGGTCGATCTACCCAGACCGCGCCGAATGGATGACCGCAGGGTGTCCGAGCTGACAGGGATGATCACCGACCGGCTCAAGGAAGAGGTCAGGCGGCACGCCGACGACGCCAAGGAGGACGATCGTGGTTAGCAGCGTCGACACGCTCGACCGCGAGCTGGCGGGGCTCGACGCCCTCGACCTGCGGCGGACGAGCAAGACCACCTGGGCGGTACGCGCCTGGTCAGCCACCTGGCCGAAGCTGGCGGCGATCGCCATCGCCCTGCTTTTCTGGCAGACGCTTATCTGGATCGAGTGGAAGCCGCTCTACGCATTCCCACCGCCGGCGCAGGTCTTCGCCACGCTCGGCGAGTTGGTGACCACGTCCGAGTTCTGGCTCGGGGTGGCCACAACGATGCGCCGCGCCCTGCTCGGATTCGCCGTGGCCCTGGTGCTCGGCACGTTGATCGGCTTGGCGGTCTCGCAGATCCCTCTGCTCCGCCGCGCCATCGGTTCGATGATCGCCGCACTGCAGACCATGCCTTCGATCGTTTGGTTCCCACTGGCCATCCTGCTCTTCCAGCTCAGCGAGACGGCGATCTTCTTCGTCGTCGTGCTGGGGGCAGCGCCTTCGATCGCCAACGGGCTGATAAGCGGTGTGGACCACATTCCCCCGCTTTGGCTGCGCGCCGGCAAAGTGCTCGGTGCCCGCCGGTTCAGCGCATGGCGCCACGTGGTGATCCCGGCTGCGGTGCCCACCTACATCGCCGGGTTGAAGCAGGGCTGGGCCTTCGCCTGGCGCTCGCTGATGGCTGGAGAACTGCTGGTGATCATCGCCAAGACGACCTCGATCGGGGTCCGCCTCCACTTTGCCCGTGAGCTGTCGGATGCCGACCTGGTGATGGCGATGATGATCGTCGTGCTCGTCATCGGGCTCATCGTCGACCTCGCCTTCGCCAAGGTCGAGTTGGGCGTTCGCCGCCGCCGCGGCCTGATCGAGCCGACCGGCTGAGCACAAAGTGGTAGTCGTAGCGGTGTCTAGTCGCCTACCGCGTGCTGCCTACCACCGATCGACGTGGATTACTGCCGTCTGCCATCTGGCTCAGTTGCTCCAGGTGACGGCGACGGCGGGAGCCCAGCGGGAGGCGACGGCTTGATAGTGGGTGCCGGCTCCCTGCCAGTCCTCGGCATCGAGCGCCTCGATCGAGGCCCACACCTCTGCTGCGGAGTCGTCGAGCGCCAGTTCGGCGCCGTCGAATAGGGCGGCGACACCGCCGTAGTCGAGCTCGACCATGGCGTCTTCGGGGAAGCCCCCGATCCACTCGCCAAGCTCCTCGACCTCGGTCACCACCCCGTCGTCGAACCCGGCACGGCGGAGGACGGCGATGGCATGCTCGATCCGCTCCGAACCAACTCGTCGCCCGGTGCGGTAGCGGATACAGAGCCTCTGCTCACCGAACTCGTCGACCGACTCCACCAACTCGCGCTGCGACGGCTCGAACATGATGAACCAGCGCAACGGCACGTGCCATGGCGAAGTGAGGATGTAGGACCGGGCCAGTGGCACACCCTCGACCAACCCCCGCAACTCGGTGGCCGCCCGTCGAGCCACCGACTCGGGGATCACCGCCTCGCCCCCCATCTCGCGGTAGGCGTGGTGGAAGGCGAGCACTCCCTCGAGCATCCGCACCCGCGGCGTGCGTGGGCACACGAACTCGGTCCCACCCCACTCGGCAATGAGGGCGTCGTCGTTGAGAGGCTCGGCGAGCAGGCCATAGTCGGTTACTCGCAGCCGGCTGGGACCGCCCTCGGAACGGTGTGGGATCGGGGCCAGCCCACCGGCGGCGTCAACCGTCTCGGACGGCAGATAGACGCGGAGGTAGGCGGCCTGGGTCATCTCTCGATCGTACTGAAGTCATGTGACTTTCCCCCACACGGCGGCACGACGCTACGCCCGGTACACTCGGCGGTGGGCCAGGTGAAAGGGTCGCCCCGGGTTATGGGAGTCTTCGACCAGATGACCTCGGAGGGCCACGAGGATGTGCTCTTCGGGTCCGACCGAGTATCGGGCCTTCATAGCATCATCGCCATCCACTCGACAGTTCTGGGTCCCGCCCTCGGCGGGACCCGATTCTTTCCCTACCCGGATGAGGAATCGGCGCTGCGCGACGTGCTGCGACTGTCCCGCGGCATGACCCTGAAGGCGGCCGCTGCCGGGCTCGACCTGGGTGGTGGCAAGGCGGTCATCATCGGCAACCCCTACACCGACATAACCGAGCGCCTCCTCAGGTCGTACGGCCGGGTGGTCGATTCGCTCGGCGGCAGATTCATCACCGCCGAGGACGTGGGCACCAGCGGAGCCGACATCGAACTCATCCGCCGGGAAACCCCGTGGGCCCTCGGAGTGCCTGTCGAGGACGGGGGGTCGGGGGATCCGTCGCCTTCCACGGCCCACGGTCTGCTGGCGGCGCTGCGGGCGGTGGCGGACCATCTCTGGAAGGACGACCATCTCCACGGCCGCCGGGTGGCGGTCCAGGGGGTCGGAAAGGTCGGGGGGGCGTTTGTCGAGTTGCTCGTGGAGGCCGGATGCGAGGTCGTGGTGGGCGATGTCAACGACGAGGCCGTGGCTCGGGCCGTCGAAACATACGGGGTCAAGGCGGTGGAGCCGGACGAGATCCTCTCGGTCCCCTGCGATGTGTTCTCCCCCTGCGCCATGGGCGGGGTCCTCGACGCCGACTCGATTCCCCGGTTGCGGTGCGAGGCTGTGGTGGGCAGCGCCAACAACCAATTGGCCGACGATGACGATGACATGAGGCTGGCCGGACTCGGGGTTCTCTATGCGCCCGATTTCGTGGTCAACTCCGGGGGATTGATAAATGTGGCCGAAGAGCTCGGCGGATACCGCCCGGAGAGGGCGGCGCGCCGAGTGCAGGGTGTCGGCGATGCCACGAGGGCGATCCTGCAGCGCGCCGAAATGACGGGCACGACCCCGCACCGTGCCGCCACCGAGGTGGCCGAGGAGAGGCTCGCCTCCGTAGGTGAGCTGGGGCGCTGGAGGAGGAGGGAATGACGACGACCGAGCGTGACGGGGTTCTGCCCTGGTTGGAACTGGGCACAACCCGTCACGACCACCAGGTCCTCGGTTTGTCCGAGGAGCGGCTGGTCGAGATGTACCGGTGCATGCTCCTCGCCCGACGGATGGACGATCGGATGTGGGCGCTCAACCGTCAGGGCAGGGCACCGTTCGTCGTTTCCTCGTCGGGTCATGAGGCCATCCAGGTGGCGAGCGTGTTCGCCTTCGACCCGGAGGTCGATTGGCTGCTCCCCTATTACCGCGACATGGGAGTGGCGCTCGCCTGGGGATCCTCGGCGGTGGACGTTCTCGCCGCCGTATTCACCCGCAAGACCGACCCCACGAGCGGTGGCCGCCAACTCCCCAACCATTGGTCCGACCCGGATCGGCGCGTGCTGACCCACTCCTCGACCATCGCCACCCAGTATCCCCACGCCGCAGGGATCGCACAGACGCTCCGCCTCGACGGCCGGCCGGGTGTGGTGGCGGTATACGGCGGTGAGGGCTCGACGTCAGAGGGCGACTGGCACGAGATGATGAACTTCGCCGGGATCCACTCTCTGCCGCTGATCTGCATCATCGAGAACAACCGCTACGCCATCTCGGTTGCGGACACCGAGCAGGTCGGCGGGCGGATCGTCGATCGGGCCAAGGGCTACGGCGTCACCGGCGTCGAGGTGGACGGGAATGACCCGCTCGCTGTCTACGGGGTGGTGCGCGAGGCGGCGGAGAGGGCCCGGTCGGGCGGGGGTGCAACGCTTGTCGAGGCGCAAACCTACCGCTACTACGCCCACACCTCGGACGACGATGACCGCCTGTACCGCACCCGCGAGGAGGTGGATCTGTGGCGCCGCCACGACCCGCTGGCGGTGCTCAAGCAGTACCTGATCGAAACCCGGCTGTTGTCCGAACGCGACGAGGAGGCCATGGAGTCGTCGATCGCCGAGGAACTGGCGGCGGCGGTGACCGAAGCCGAAGCGGCACCCGAGCCCGACGATCCCTACAGCCACGTATACGCCAACCCGATCGTCCCCGAAACGCCCTCCACCGAGCCCGAGCCCGATCCGGAGGGCGAATCGGTAAACCTGATCACCGCGATCAACCGGACTCTCCACGAGATCCTCGAGGCCCACCCGGAGACCGTGGTGTTTGGAGAGGATGTCGCCGATCCCAAGGGTGGTGTCTTCAAGGCCACCCAGGGCCTCTCGGCCCGCTTTGGCGCCAACCGGTGTTTCAACACCCCGATCGCCGAGTCGCTCATCGCCGGATTGGCGGTGGGGATGGCCGCCGCCGGGAAGACCCCGCTGGCCGAGCTTCAGTTCGCCGACTACGTGCACCCCGCTTTCGACCAGATCGTCTCGGAGATCGCCCGCATCCACTACCGCTCCAACGGGCGGTGGCGGATGCCGTTGGTGCTCCGCACACCCTTTGGGGGTGGGATCCACGGCGCCCTCTATCACTCACAATCGATCGAGGCCTACTACTCGCACGTCCCCGGGCTCAAGGTGGTCGTCCCCTCCACCCCGGCCGACGCCAAGGGGCTGCTGTGGAGCGCCGTCGAGGACCCCGACCCGGTGTTCTACATGGAGCCGAAGAAGCTCTACCGGCTGGGCAGGTACCCGTTCCCCGAGGGTGAGTGGAAGGTCCCTCTCGGCAAGGCCGCTGTCCGCCGAGCGGGCACCGCGCTCACTCTGCTGACCTACGGCGCCATGACACATTTCTCGCTCGAGGCGGCGACCGTGCTCGACGGCGAGGGAATCGACATCGAGGTGATCGACCTGCGCTCGCTTCGTCCGCTCGACTGGCCCACCATCGAGGCCTCGGTGCAGAAGACCTCGCGTGTCCTCATCGTCCACGAGGACAACGAGTTCGGCGGGTATGGGGCAGAGCTTGCCGCACAACTGGTGGACAAGGGGTTCGAGTGGCTCGACGCCCCGGTGCGCCGCTATTGCGCCCCCGAAGTCCCCAGCTTCCCCTTCGCCCAGGCCATGGAGGACATGACCTACCCCAACACCGAGGGGATCGTCACCCGGGCCAAGGCACTGGTCGAGTGGTGAGGGCGGTTTCTCTCCGTCCCCCGCAGGGGGGAAGGGACCCGCTGCGGAGCAGCGGGAGGGGGCTGCCGACTCCCAACGGTGCTCGGCCGTTCGCACCTAGGGAGTGAACCAGCCCCCCTCCCCGACGCCTCCGGCGTCGGGTACTCCCCCCGCCGGGGAGAGGGATCCAGTGCCGATAACCTCGCACTAGATGTCGTTGCTCGACCGGCTCAGCGAGGAGTTCGGTACTGCCTTTGAGAAGCTGGGGCTCGATCCTGGGCTGGGCCGCGTCGTCGTGTCGCAGCGGCCCGAGCTTGGGCAGTTCCAGGTCAACGGGGCCATGGCCGCTGCCCGGCAGGCGGGACGGCCGCCGCGGCAAATAGCGGAGTCGGTGGTCGGTGAGATCGAGGCAACCGACCGGTTCTCCCTCCTCGAGGTCGCCGGACCCGGGTTCATAAACATCACGCTCACCGACGAGACGCTGGCCGAGCACATCCGTGAGCTTGCCGACGACGATCGTCAAGGGGTGGGGCCGGTCGAGCCTTCCCTGACCGTGGTCATCGACTTTGCCGGGCCCAACGTCGCCAAGCCGATGCACGTCGGCCATCTCCGGGCGACCATCATCGGTGACAGCCTGCGGCGGCTCTTCCGGTTTGTCGGCCACCGGGTGATCGGGGATCCCCATTTTGGTGACTGGGGGCTGCAGATGGGTCAGCTCATCGCCGAGTTGGAGCGCCGCCGGCCCGATCTTCCCTACTTCGACCCCGACAGCACCGGCCCCTACCCCGACGATCCCCCACTGTCGCTTGACGACCTGATCGAGCTCTACCCAGAGGCGGTGCAGCGCTGCTCGGCCGATCCCCAGGCAATGGCAGCTGCGCAAAGGGCCACGGCCGACCTGCAGCGGGGCCGCCCCGGTTACCTTGCGCTGTGGCGTCACTTCGTCGCGGTCTCACGCGCCTCCCAGGAGGCGGATTTCGACGATCTCGGGGTCCATTTCGACCTCTGGATGGGCGAGAGTGACGTTGAGGGCCGCATCCCGGAGATGCTGGAGCGGATCCGGGCGAGCGGGGCCGCCGAAGAGTCTGAGGGAGCATTGATCGTCCGGGTGGACCGGCCCGACGATCGGATGGAGATCCCGCCGCTGCTGCTGGTCACATCGCGCGGCTCGTATCTCTACTCGACCACCGACCTGGCCACCGTCGACCAGCGGGTCCAGGATCTGGGGGCGGATTCGATTCTCTACGTGGTCGACGCCCGCCAATCGCTGCATTTCGAGCAGGTGTTCCGTGCCGCCCACCGCACCGGGATCGCACCGGAGGCGGTCGACCTGGAGCACATCCCATTTGGCACGATGAACGGACCGGACGGGCGTCCCTTCAAGACGCGTGAAGGCGGAGTGGTCCGGCTGAGCGACCTCATCGAGATGGTCACCACCGCGGCGCTCCACAGGATCGACGAGGCCGACATCGCCGCCGGTTACCCCGAGGAAGAGCGGCGCCGGATCGCCACCACCGTCGGGTTGGCCGCGCTCAAGTTCGGTGACCTTTCCAACCACCGCGCCTCCAACTACGTCTTCGACCTGGACCGATTCGCTTCGTTCGAGGGCAAGACGGGTCCGTACCTCCTCTACGGTGCGGTGCGGATCAAGTCGATACTGCGGCGCGCCGAGGACCTGGGACTATCCACCGGCGCGGTCCTACCGCCGATCCACCAGGCCGAGCGCCAGTTGATGGTCACGGTGGCGCTGTTCCCCGAGGCGGTGGATCGGGCAATCGAGGGAAGAGCGCCCAACCACGTGGCCGAGTACGCATACGGATTGGCGACCGATTTCAACCGGTTCTACGACGCTTGCCACATCCTGCGCGAGGAGAACAAGCAACGCCAGGCGTCGTGGCTCACCCTCGTCAGCCTCACCCTCGCCACGCTGGAGCGATCGCTGGGCCTGCTCGGGATCGAGGTACCGGACCGCATGTGAGATCGGAGACGGGCTCCCCGTCTCAGCCGGCGAGCGTATCGGCGATGAACCCGGCGTAGCCGATGATGCCTTCGCACGACAGGTGGTAGCCATCGGCCACGAACCAGTCGCTGTGCAGCGTCGCCGCCGACTGCCAGTCGGCCAACTCGGCTGTCGGCCATCGATCCACGCCCGCCACGAGCGCGTCGTTGACCTCCGCCTCCCAATCTCGGGGGACGTTGACGTTGACGAAGACGACACGGGGTACACCACTGAGCGAAGCCATCAGTTCGTCGAACGACTCGGCGGAGAAGGCACCGTTGGTCCCGAGGTGCACCACGACGACCGGGGCCAGGTCACCGTCTTCTCGAAGTCGCTCGACGGCTGCGATCGAGGCGCCGAACTGTCTTCCCTCCTCGGCGTCGACGGCGATGGCGCCGTCGAAAACCGACTCGAGCGCCGCCTCGGCAGACAACATGATCGAATCGCCGACACCCGTGACCTCCACCGTGCCCTCCTCCACCGCCGACTCGCCACCGGTACACGCCTCGGGCCCGGCAGTACCGGCCGAGGTCACGGTGGGCGCACCGACGTCCACCGAACCCGCCGTAGGGCTGCCGGCGACGACGTCATCGGTTTGTTCGGTCTCGCTTGCCGACCCGACGGTCCCCGTCGCCTCGGCGGCATCGGGCGTCGTGGTGCCCGATGCGGCGCCAGGCCGGGCCGCAGGGCCGAACAGCGTGTAGGTGAGAGCAGCCACACCCACGACCAGGGTGAGGCTGAGCACGATGATGGCGACGCCACCGGCCGAGCGCCGAGAAGAAACAGCATGGCGGGGAGGTCGATCTGGCACCAACGCGACGTTAAACGGCTCGCGGTGACCTGAGGGGGCACAGACGGCGACGGCAACGCACGGCAGACGGCAGACGGCAGACGGCAACGGCAGACGATCGAAATCCGCCCCCCCGCTGCGGGGGAATTGCTGGTCTACCGGTTCATCGCCTCGGCGATTAGGCCGGCGTAGGCGGCGGCGCCTTCTGTACCGACGTGGATCCCGTCCCAGAACCAGCCGGGGTGCTCGTTGCCCAGGGTATGCCAGTCGGCCAGGACAACATTGGGCCAGCGGGGGACCGCTTCCTCGATCATCTGGTTCACCGACGCCTCCCAGCCACGGGGCACGTGGGTGTTGAGCACCACCACCCGAGGCGCTTCAGAGGCCACCGAGAGAAGTTCGTCGAGTTGTTCCGCCGTGAATGGCCCATTCGTTCCCATGTGGATCACGAGGACATCACCCAGCCCGTCGTCGGCGGCCAGTCCGCGCACTATGTCGATGGCGGCGGTGAGCTGGCGGCTGACCTGAGCGTCCACCAGCGTCTCGGGACCGAACCGTGACTCCAACGCCGGCTTGGCCCCGAGCATCACCGAGTCGCCGATGGCAACCACCTTCGGCGTCGGAGGTGCCGTGGTGGTCGTGGCCTTGGACGAGGCTGCGGCCACAGGAGGGCGGTGGGTCCGACCGTCCGCCGACCCGTTCCAGGCACCGACGTCGACACGCCCGATGGCGACCGTAGAGCGGTTGACCGCCAGCACCGCACTCCCCCCCTTTGGCACCGCCGCGGCAGAGACGGTGGCACCCCTCGCTCTGGCCGCTGCCACTTCCTGCACCGGGTCGGCAGCGACGACATCATCGGCCGGATGAATCACCGGCCGATCCGGGCTGGGATCGGCTGCGGCCACCACCATCGTGCTCCCTGTGCTGGCGGGGGCCACCGATGCGATCACGGCTGCAGCCACGGGCTCGGCGGCCGACACGGTTTGCAGGGCGATTGGTCCGCCCGGCCATGAGCCCACCACCACCGCGCCGGCGAGCACGGCAACGGAGAGGACGGAGCCGGCGCCGGCCAAGCGCAGCGCTGGGCGCGGGCGGGGGAGTCGCAGCCGTCCCCGGCGGAACGGCTGCTCTATCAACCGGTACGAGATGTCGGCCAACAACAAGGTGATGCCGAAACGTGCGGCCAACAGCCCCGGTCCGTCGAAGGGGACATCGATATGGGGACGGGTCAGCATGAAAACCGGCCAGTGCCAGAGATAGATGGCGTACGACCGCACCCCGAGCCACACCAGGGGCGCCCATCCCAACACCTTCGCCGGGGCGCCACCGGGATGGGATGCCGTGGCCACCAGCAGGGCGGAGAGCAACGCCACCACCAGGAAGCCGCCCTGGTAGAGGAAGGTGCCGTACTCCGAGGCGAACATGGTGCACAGCACCAGAGCCGCCAAGGAGACAACGGCCCCGAGGGTCAGCAACGCCCGTCCGGCGAGCCGAGGGCGGGTGGAGAGCCGGCCGGGAACCCAGGCGAAGGCGAGCAGCGATCCAACCAACAACCCGGCGGCGCGGGTGTCTGTGCCGAAATAGACCCGCGACGGATCGGTGCCTGGAATGAAGAGCAACGCCATCAAAACGGCGGAGACCAGCGCACCGACCAGGATCACCTTGGGGAACCAGCGCTTCCCGTACAGGGCGAGACCGGCGGCGAAGGCGAGCGGCCATGCCAGATAGAACTGCTCCTCGACCGCCAACGACCAGAGATGGCGCAGGAGCGACGGTCTGCCCAAGCGCGGCGAAGTAGGACTCCTGGTGGAAAATGAGGTACCAGTTGGTCGAGTAGGTGAATGCGGCGCCTACGTCGCCGCCGAGTCGGGCTTGCTGGTCGGGAACCCATGCCAAGACCACCACCGCCACCACCGCGAGCAGGGCGAAGAGGGCCGGGAGCAAACGTCTTGCTCTCCTCGCCCAGAAGCGCCGCAGTTTGATCCGCCCGGTGGCCGACCGCTCTGCCAGCAGGAGCGAGGTGATCAGATAGCCACTGATGACGAAGAAGACATCGACGCCAAGGAAGCCGCCGGGGAGCCACGCCACATCGGCGTGGTAGACGAGCACCGCCAAAACCGCCAGAGCCCGCAGACCGTCGAGACCGGGGAGATAGCGGAGGCGCGCCGCAGCCGCGGGCGTCTCGGCCCGGTCGTGGGTCCCGTTCTCCCCTCCGCCCCGGGAAGGGGGGCCGGCGGGCGGGGCGGCCTGGCCCTCGCCGTCAGTCACTCGGGCAATCACGCTAGTCGTAGGGCAACGGCGCCACCACCCTGCGCGGTCGGCCCCAACTCTGACGCCACCATCCGATCCCCCGGCGTTTCGGGGCTTCCTAAGCTCCCCGGATGCCGGCCATCGACATCCGGCCCGCCCACGCCGATGACTTCACCGCGGTCGCCTCGTTCACCCTGGGCACGTTCTCCTGGGGCGACTATGTGGCCGACCGGTTCCTCGAGTGGCTGGGCGATCCCGACGGCAAGGTCGTTGTGGCGGTCGACGCCACCGACCGGCCGGTGGGCCTGCTGCGCGCCGTGATGATCTCGCCGGAGGAGTGCTGGCTCCACGCCGCACGGGTCGATCCGTCGGTACGTCGCCAGGGCATAGGGATGCGGCTCAACGAAGCCGGTGTGGCTTGGGGCAGGGAGCGTGGTGCTCTGGCGGTCCGGCTCATGGTCGAGCAGTGGAACGAACCGGCGCGTCGTCAGGTGGAAAAGCTCGGATACCGGCACGTCGCCAGTTGGGTGCGCGGGTCACGCCCCCTCGCCGATGGCGGCAGCGCTCCTCAGGGCAATGGCGGCCGCCGCGTCCCCGCCGAGGAGCGTCTCCATCCTGCCGATCCCTCCGAGGCCGAGCCGGCCTACACGGCATGGACGCTCTCGGAGCTGGTGAGGGATGCCCACGGCCTCTACCCGATCGGGTGGAGTTGGCGGGCCATGCGGCTCACCGACGTCTCGGCGGCTGCCGCCTCTGGGCGGCTGTTCCAGTGCTCGTCGGGTTGGGCGATCCTCGAACCGGGCGACGAGCGATCTCTTCACTGTCCGTGGTTGACGACCACACCCGACGGGGTGGAGGCACTGATCGGTGCCATCGTGGACCGGTCCCGCCAGGTCAAGGTCGGTCTGGTCACCCTGATGGTCCCCGAGTCGGCATGGGTCGTGGCAGCCATGGAGCGCTCCCATTTCGAGTTGACCCCCTCCGCCATCTATCAGAAGGATCTCTGACCTTGGTCGGCTTCGAGGGCTCGCTGGTGACGACTGCGCTCGATCGAGGCCGATGACGCCGCTCAACTCCACGGTGTGCTCGAGCACCGCGAGCTGCGGGGCCGCCGCTACCTGGAGCACGAGCACACCGGGCCACTCGGGGTGGCCGAGGTCAAGAAGCAGATCGACGCCTGGCAGGAGCAGCGCACCGGGCTCGCCCTGGCGGTCACCAGCCGGCGGGGCGAGGTGGTGGGGCATGCCGTGACCGAGTGGGAATGGGACCCGCTCAACGCCTCGGTCGCCGTGGTCATAGACCCGCGGCGCTGGGGCGGCGGTCTCGGTGGGGAGGCCCTCTCACTTGTGGTCGATTGGGTGTTCTCCGAGACGGTGGTCACAGGCATCGCCTGCTGGGTGGCAGGGTGGAACCAGCGAGGGCTCCGTTTTGCCGAGCATCACGGCTTTCGCCCGGCGGGGGCGGAACGGCGCACCGGTGTCCACGAGGGTCGGTGGTTCGACACGGTCGTGTTCGACCAACTGCGCGATGAGTGGGAGGAGTCCCGTGCCTCTCGAGGGTGAGTTGGTCCGACTGCGCGAGATCCGCCCGGGTGACGAGCCCTTGCTGGCATCGCTCCGCAACAACCTCGCAACCCAGGCCTGGCCCAAGGCCCTGCCACCCGACTACACCGAAGAGATGGTCCGCCGCCGCTACCTCGACCGCGACTACTCGTTCGACCGCAGAGACGGCTACTTCGTCGTCGAGTGGAAGGCGGACGACAAGGCGATCGGGTATGCCCAGTACAGCGGGGTCGAGCCCCGACTGCGGGGATGGATGGGGCTGGCGATGACCCAGCCGGCGTGGGGAACGGGGGCATCCAAGGAAGTGATGGAGTTGATGCTCCAATTCTGCTTCGAGCAACTCGGCCTGCGTGTGGCGATGCTCGGGACCCACTCCGGACTGCCCCGCATGGTCGGGTTGGCCGAGAAGCTCGGGTTCAAGATGGCGGTGCGGCTTCGGCGCAGCGTCTGGTTGGGAGGCGAGCACCACGACGGGCTCGTGATGGACATGCTCCGCGAGGAGTTCTACGCGGGTCGCCCCGACCTGGAGGACCGCCTCCCCGACCCCTACAGCGGAGCAACGGTCAGCTGAGGACCGCGGCCCCGATCGCCCAGACCAGGTAGAGGACCCCGCCCCTCCAATCCCGGACCCACCGCGGGAGATTGGTAGCCCGCTCCAGCAGGAACAGGAGCGGCACTCCGATGACCACCGCAACCGTGCACCCGGCGAGGCCGACGGCCCCGAGCAACTCCACACCGACACGGAACGGGGTGGGCAGTCCGGAGACGAGCGGCCCGAGGAATGTAGAGAGGGCGAGCATCCCCAGTCCCACCAGTACCAGCGACAACGCCCGGCCAGTGGCCCGCTCCAGCGGATCGCCTGCGTCCCGCCGAGCGGTGTGCCCGATCGGACCCTCGGCCGCCACACCGAGGGCGAAGGCGCCGAGCACACCGAGGACGATCCCCGAGCCCAACATCGCACCGGCCGAGTCGGTCAACCCGAGATCGACCACCGAGAAGCCATCGAGGAGCACGGTGACCCCGAGCGCCACGATCGCCGTGCCCAGTACGAGCAGGCCGACGTCGAGCATCTCGCCAAGCGAGCGCATGGCCACCCGGAAGTGCTGGCCGATCCCCCGGCCCGATGAGGCCCGCTGGGACGGCTCGGTCACCGTGCTGGAGGAGGCGACCACCACCTGCTCCTGTGCCGACCTCTTCGAACGAGGCCGCGGCGGTGGCGGGGGCGGGGGGGACGAACTTATCGGAGGCGAGGCGGCCACAGTGGGCGATTCGCCCGTCCCGGGCGACGTGTCCTGGTCGGTGGGCATCCCGTTGCTTCCGTGGGTTGCCGAGTTCAGCCTACCGGTCTCCAGAACCTGGCTTTGGCCCTCCGTCCTGGACCGACTCGAGGAAGAGCTCGGTGATAGAGCTCGACGGGGTGACGGATCTCGGCCCAGCGGGGCAGATGGGAACGGAGCTGGATTTCGCACCCGGGGTTGGCGGTCGCTACCACCGTGGATCCGGTAGCCAGGATCTGAGCCGTCTTCCGTCGGCCGAGCTCGGCAGAAGTCTCCGGTCGGAGGACGCTGTAGACCCCGGCGGCGCCACAGCACAAGCCGTCATCGCCCAACTCGATCGGGTCGTAGCCGGCTGCCTGGAGCACCCGCCTCGGCTGAGCTGTGATCCGCTGAGCGTGCCTCAGGTGGCACGGGTCCTGGACGGCGACCGACCCCCTTCCGGTGTCGAGATCCGGGAGCAGACCGGCGTCGATGGAATCCGCCACGACCTCGGTCACGTCACGCACCCTGTCCCCGAGCTCGGCGCCGGCGGTGCTCGCCCAGTGCCCGTACTGCTTGAGATGGGCGCCGCACCCCGCCGAGTTGACCACGACGACGTCGAACCCCTTGAAGGCAGTCGACGTTCTGCTCGGCCAGCCGGTGAGCCGCCTCGGCGGCGCCGTCGTGTGCGGCGAGGGCGCCGCAACACGTCTGGCCCTCCGGGACGGTGACCGCGTAGCCGGCCGCTGCGAGGAGGTCGATCGTGGCGTCGTGGACCGCCCCGAACCACGGGTCCATGACACAACCGGAGAGAAGGGCAGCGGTGCCGCGCTGTGGCCCGTTTGGTGGGCGCACCATCCCAACATGCGTCGGCGGCCTGAACCGGCACTTTCCTCAGCCCGGCGAGACCTCCCCGCAGGCGGCGAGGGACCAGCCACCACCAACCGGTGCGCTGGATCATCGCGGCGCCGGCGGTGGCGACCCCGACCACCCCCCGAGAGGCCAGACCCCTTCCCAGGACGAGCTGTCTGATCCTCCTCCCCTGGGGACGTTGGGCGCTCAACTCGGCTCGCGCCCCCTCCATGGCCCGGCCAAAGGGGACGAGGGAAGGGCAAACCGCTTCGCACGCCCGACACTGCAGGCAGAAGCTCATCGTCTCGTCGAAGGTGGCGTCGAGATCGATCACACCGGCGGCGACGGCCGACATGGCGGACAGCCTTCCTCTGGGGGAGGCGGTCTCCATACCGGTGAGACGGAACGTCGGACAGGCCGGCAGGCACAACCCGCATTGGACGCAAGCGGAGAGCTCCTCGCGGGTCGGAGCATCGGCGGTGACCCAGGCCATCACAGCCGCCCGGGGAGTCGACCGGGGTTGAGCACCCGCTCGGGGTCGAACCGCTCCACCAGCCGTCGCTGCACATCGGCTGCCGGAGGTGGGGTCCCCCACGGGTCGATGTCGTCGTAGAGGGCGGGCGGCCCGTTGCTGAGCACAAGTGCACCGCCGAGCGACTCGGCCCATCGCCGAATGCCAGTAGCCGCCTCGAGGTCGGGCGTCTCGGAACCGAGGGCAACCTCGCCGACGCCGAACTGCGCCTGGTATCTCCACCCAGGAGGCACCATCTCCACCGCCGCCCGGGTGGAGGCGGGGGGAACACGCAGCGACCAGGTCACCGGCAGAGCCAACCGCTGCGGCCACTCCAGCCCGGACCGATGATCACCGCCCAGAGCAGCCACTTGCGAGTCGACCTCACCCTGTGTGCCCTGGAGGTAGCAGGTGGCGGTTCCATCCTCCTCGATCACGGCCAGGGGGCGATGGGCCCGGGCGAGGGCGTCCTCGGCGCTGTCGACCCGCACGGTCGCCGCCGCCCTTCCCTGGGGCCACAGCTTCAGACATACCTCGACGATCACACCCAACCGGCCGAACGAGCCGGTGGAGAGGCGGCACAGGTCGAAACCGGTGACGTTCTTGACCACACGACCGCCGGCCCTGACCAGCCGTCCGTCCCCGGTGACCAGCGAAACCTCGAGCAGCCGGTCGCGGACCGGCCCGTAGCGGCCCCTCCTCCACCCCGATACCCCGGCCGCCACGACGCCGCCGACCGTGGCCGGCCCGTCCCCCTCGAGGAGAACCGCGCTCTGCCCTCGCTCGGCGAGGACCTGCTCGAGGTGGTCAACCCGGGTGCCTCCGGCGACTACCACGGTCATGTCATCCGGCTCCCAGGCAACGACCCCTTCCAGACGCTGCGTGGTGAGCACGATGTCGGGATCCACCCGGTAGCCGTACCCCTGGTGGCTGCCCCCGCCCCAAACCAGCACCCTCAGGCTGATGTGCGCTGGCGAGCGAGAGGATCGAAGCCACCTCGTCGACGCTGGTTGGGGCGACGGTGAACTCGGCGGACGGCGCTCCCGGAATCGGATCAACGGCGTGACGCGCCAGGTCTCTTTGACCGGTGAGGGTCACCGACGCCACCCCGGAGAGGTTGCGAACTCGTTCATCTCGGCTGCCGGAGTGTCGGGCTCACACCCATGCCCCCTCCGGGATCGGCCTTCCGAGGTCGAAGCACCGCGAGCCGAGCGGCAGCACCTTGTCCGGGTTGAGCCGTCCTTCCGGATCGAACGACTCCCGCACCCTCGCCTGGGCGTCGAGATCGGTCGTGGTGAAGAGCAGCGGCATGAGGTCGCGCTTCTCCAGCCCAATACCGTGCTCCCCCGAGAGCACCCCTCCGGCGGCAACGCACACCTCGACCAACTCGTCGGCAGCCGCCTTGACACGCTCCAGCATCCCCGGCTCGCTCCCGTCGAACGCCATCAGCGGGTGGAGGTTGCCGTCTCCGGCGTGGAAGACGTTGAGCATGGTGAGCCCATGCCGCTCCCCGATCCGGTAAACCTCGGCGAGCACCTCGACCAACTTGGTCCTGGGAACCACGGTGTCGTGCAGGTAATAGTCGGGTGCGGCCTGGGCAACGGCGCCGAAGGCGGACTTGCGGCCCTTCCACAGCAACTGGCGCTCCGCCTCGTCCTTGGCGATCCTCACCTGGGTGGCGTTGTTGGCCCGCGCCACCTCCTCGACCAGCGCAGCCTCGTCCTCCACCGCGGCGGCGGTTCCCGCCACCTCGGCGAGAAGGATCGCCTCGGCACCCACCGGCAGGTCGGCGTGGACGAAGTTCTCCACGGCAACGATCATCCGCTTGTCCATCATCTCGAGAGCCGCCGGCACCATCCCCTGTGCGATCACGCCCGATACGGTGGCGGCGGCGTCCTCCACCCGGTCGTATGCGAGCAGCAACGTCTTGACCGCCGGGGGGTTGGGGAGGAGCCGGACCAGCACCCGGGTGACCACTCCGAGGGTTCCCTCCGAACCGACGACCACGCCCCGCAGGTCGAGGCCGATCGGATCGGGAGCCGGGGAACCCAACATGACGACATCGCCATCGGCGGTCACCATCTCCACGGCGAGCACATGGTTGACCGTCGAGCCTTCGGCCAGACAGTGGGGGCCGCCCGAGTTGTTGGCCACGTTCCCACCGATGGTGCATGCCGCCTGTGAGGACGGGTCGGGTGCGAAGTGCAGACCGAGCGGGTTGGTGTGCCGGGAGAGATCGAGGTTGATCACACCGGGGCCGACCCATGCTGTCCGGTTCTCGGTGTCCACCTCGTGGATGCGGTTCATCCGGGTGAGCACGACCAGCATCGAAGGGTGCGCCGGCACCGCACCGCCCGCCAGCCCGGTCCCGGCGCCCCGCGGTACCACCGGCACCCCGTGATCCGCCGCCAGCCTGACCAGCGACGCCACCTCTTCGGTGCTCTCGGGGAACACGATCAGCAGCGCCGGCCCGGTGGAAACCCCGGCATCCATCCCGTAGAGATGCCGCTCCAAGGGCTGCGACATCACCCGATCCTCACCGAGCAGCGCCACCGCCTCGTCGAGCAGGGTCATGGGATGAGGGTAGACCCAAGACGGAAGACGGAAGACGGAAGACGGCAGACGGCGGCGGACGGCAGACGGCAGACGGCGAGGACGGGAAGATCTCTTGGGGGTGCCCGGGCTGGCTGCGCAAGCCCCCCTCGGCCTGGGCGGGCTGGCGTGTGCAGCCCGACCAGCACTAATGAGCGCGGCTCGCAGGCCGCACGCTTACATGCCCGACAGCGAAGCTGCCGGGTATTACGGCGCTCCCCATCCCCCGCCGCCGGGGGTCTCGACCACGAGAGAGTCGCCGGGGCTCACCTCGAGGTGACTTTGCCGGGGAGTCGCTCGGGGGCGGAACCGGGATGGATCAGCCAGTCGGCGCCGCAGGCGCCGGGGCCTCCTCCTTGCAGCCCCCAGGGGGGGATCACCCGCCGTTCACCCATAAGTGAGACCACGGCCGGTTCGAGGAACTCGATCCGGCGGATCAGGCCTTCGCCACCCGGGAAACGGCCTTCGCCTCCGCTCCCTTGGCGCAGTTCGTACCTGGTCACCCGGATGGGGTAGTGCCCTTCGAGAGACTCGATCGGCGTGTTCTTGGTGTTGGTCATCCCGGTGTGGATGGCCGACTGGCCGGCTCTGCCCGGTCGGCCGCCCTGCCCCCCCGCCAAGGTCTCGTAGTAGGCGAAGCTGTCCGAGCCGACGAGGATGTTGTTCATCGTCCCCTGCGATGCCGCCGGGACCCGATCGGGGGCGGCCTGAGCCAGCGCCCCGAGCAGCACGTCGGCGATCCTCTGGCTGGTCTCCACGTTGCCCGCCGCCACCGCCGCCGGGGGCAGCGCGCCGACCAGACTCCCCGGCGGGGCGAGCAGACGGAGCGGCCGGGCACAGCCGCCGTTGGCGGGGATCGTGGGATCGGTGGCCACACGCACCGCGTAGAGCAGACACGATCCCGTCACCGCGGCAACGGCGTTGATGTTCCCTTCAACCTGGGGGGCTGTGCCGCTGAAATCGGCCTCGAGCTCTCCACCACCAAGCCGCACCACCACCCGGATGGGAATCAGTTGGTCGTGCCACTCCATGTGATCCTCGAAGCGGTACTCACCCGCAGGCAAGTCGCCGAGTGCGGCGCGCATCCTCCTCTCTCCGTAGTCGAGGACCTCGGCAGCCATGCCGGCGAACCCGGCCCCGTCGGGTCCAGCAAGCCGCAGTAGTCGTTCTGCGCCCACCTCGTTCGCCCCAAGCTGGGCGGAGAGGTCGCCCAGCCGTTCCGCCGGGGTCCGCGTCGCGGAGAGGAAAGGTTCCCGAAAGTCGTCGAGCCAATCTCCGGAGCGGACCGCAGCCATCGGCGCCACACGGCATCCCTCCTGTTCGACGGTGACGGCGTGCGCCGGCATCGAACCGGGTGCCTCGCCGCCGACATCGGCATGGTGGGCTCGATTTGCCACCCAGCCCACCAATGCGTCGGCGAGATGCACCGGCCGTACCAGGGTGAGGTCGTTGAGGTGGGTGCCGCCCTCATAAGGGTCATTCACTGCGTACTGGACCCCGGGCTCGACCTCGTCGCCAAACCGACGGATCACAGCCTCCACCGACGCGGGCATCGACCCGAGGTGGACCGGGATGTGCTCGGCCTGGGCGAGCATTTCGCCCGCGGCGTTGAACACCGCAGCCGAGCAATCGGCCCGCTCTTTGATGTTGGGCGACGCAGCCGTCCTCCGCAGCACGAGCCCCATCTCGTCGGCGACGGCCGATAGCTGGTTGCGCGCCACCTCGAGCGCAAAGGGAGAGAGCGTCACCATTCCACCTCGAGTGCCCCGTCGGGGTGGACACGGGCCCGCTCCCCCGGACCGAGCCAGGTGGTCGATTCTTCGCCCTCGATCACTGCCGGCCCGATCACCTCGGCGCCGGCGGGGAGCGCGGGGCGCCACCACACGGTGGCGTCGACAACGGTCGAGGTCGCATCACCGGTGGCGGTGACGACGGCTCGCTCCCCTCGGGCCGGCTCGCCGGAAGGGCGCAATGGGGGCAGGTCGTCCCATCGCGCCGCTGGTTGCCCCACCGCCTCGGCCCTGACCGTGACCACCTCGACCGGGTCGCCGATGCGGGCGAACCCGTTGCGCACCCGATGCTCGTTGTGAAAGGTCTCGACGAGGTGGTCCCACCCGTCACCCGAGGCCCACTCCACCGTGGTCTCGTGCGACTGACCGACATACCGGGCGTCGACCAGTGTCCGTACCACCCGACCGGGCCGTCGTACGGCCTGCGCTACCTCCTCGACCGCCCGAGTCGAGCCGGTCGCCGTCGGCCGGGACCAATAGGACACTCCGGGCGGCATCGCCACGCGGCGGGCTGAGGAGCAGACCCAGAGCGGAGAAGACACCAGCGTGCGGTGGGATCAGCATCCGCGGCATCTCCAGCCGGCGTGCCAGTGCGCTGCCGTGGAGCCCCCCGGCCCCTCCATAGGCGGCAAGAACCGCCCACGTGGGTCGGCGCCCTCGGCCACGGTCACGGCGCGCACGGCGCGCTCCATCTCGGCCTCGACCACCGTGACCATCCCGAGGGCGACCTGGACGGCGCTCATCCCGAGCTCGTCGCCGAGCCGGGAGAGGGCGGCTTCAGCCAGATCGGAATCCAGCCGGACATCGCCGGCGAGCTTTCCACCGGCGGCGAGGCGTCCCAGGATGAGGTTGGCGTCGGTGACCGTCGGCTGTTGGCCGCCTCGTCCGTAGGCCGCAGGCCCGGGGCGGGCGCCGGCGCTGTGCGGTCCCACTCGTAGAGACCCGCCCGGGTCCACCCAACCGATGCTGCCGCCCCCCGCACCGACGGTGTGGACCGCCACAGCCGGGAAGCGACAGGGGTAACCCGCCACGTTTCGCTCGTATGCGACTGCCGGCCTGCCCTCCTCGACACGACAGACATCCGACGAGGTGCCACCCATGTCGAAAGCGATCAATGCGTGGTGTCCCGATGCCTCGCCGAGGGCGGATGCGGCCATCACCCCGCCGGCTGGACCCGAGAGCAATATCGAAGCGGGCAGACGGGCGGCTTCGGCGGCGGAGACCAGTCCACCCGAGCTCCGCATCACCGACGTCTCCCCGGTGAAGGCTGCGGTGAGACGCTCCAGGTATGCGGAGACGACGGGGAGGAGATAGGCATTGAGCACAGTGGTCGAGGTCCGCTCGTACTCGCGGAACTCCGGAGCCACTTGGCTGCTCAGCG
The DNA here is from genome assembly GCA_963733905.1 of uncultured Actinomycetes bacterium. Classification (GTDB taxonomy): domain Bacteria; phylum Actinomycetota; class Acidimicrobiia; order Spongiisociales; family DATADW01; genus DATADW01. The sequence continues at coordinate 37,884 of CAVTEU010000011.1, forward strand.
AAAAGGCATGGAACCCGCGATCAGTCAGCGCCGCTCCCAGTTCAATCTCGTGCGAGTGATCCCGGTACGAGTGGAGCAGGCTCACCGCAACCGCCTCGGCGCCCTCGGCGGCAATCCGTTCGATGAGCGCCTCGATGGCGGGTGTGTCTCCTGCCTCGGGTGCCGCCATCCGCAGTCGACGTGGAATCAGCGGCTCGGGCCGGTCGATGAACGGGTCGTAGAGCGCGGGACGGTCCTGGCGCCCGATCTCGATCACGTCGGCAAACCCGGGATCGGTGATCAGCGCGGTCACCGCTCCCTTCTTCTCCAACAGGGCGTTCGTGGCCACCGTCGTACCGTGGAGCAACTCGGTGCTCTCCCCACCCAACCGCGAAGAGCCCTCGATCACCCCATCGCTCTGGTCGGGCGTGGTCGTCACCTTGGCGGTGTGGAGCCGTTCCCCGTCCCACCCGGCAAGGTCGGTGAAGGTCCCCCCTACATCTACTCCGAGGATCACGCCGGGCTACGATCGTCGAGCGAGCCCATGGCGATCGTTCCCGAGCCCTCTCCCAACCCCAATGCGCTCAAGTTCACCGTCGGGGTCCCGGTGGGTGGGCCGACCACCTTCACCGCCGGGGCGAGCACCGATGATCCGTTGGCCGGAGCACTTCTCGGCATACCCGGCATCGTGAGCATGTTCATGACCGCAGACTTTGTCACCCTCACCAAGGACAACGATGCCGATTGGGGGGACATCGCCCCACAGGCGGTGGAGATCCTAGAGAACCACTTCGAAGGCTGACCCTCACCCCGGGGGCGCCACCGGGTTTCCCTCGTCGTCGAGCCAAAACACCATGGGCCAAGCCCCACCGGCGTCATCCTCCACCTCGACTGCCAGCCTCCAGATGCTCTCCTTTCTGCCAGGCGCCGAGCAATCGGGGCCGTGACCCCCAGGCGGCGACGGCATCCAGCGCCGCACCTCGCAGTTTTTCCGGAGGAGCGGCTTCGACCATCTCTGTGGCTGTTGCCCGGGCCGGCCGGAGCGGCACCGGCGAGGGCAGGTCGAGGATCCTGCCCCTTGCGTCGACCATCACCGACACCGCTTCCACAGGTAGCCGCCGCCACTCGGTTTCACCGGTGCTCACCAGACGGCGCAGGACAACCTCGACTCGCACCGCATCACCCAACGTCGGCTCCACCGCCGTTGCACGCGCCCACTCGACATACGACGCCGGGCCGGGCTTGTCGTGGGGCAAACGGGGGAGGGTGAGCCCACGGGGGAGAAGACGGCGCACCTCGGCGCCGGCGCCAGGCGCCCCGTCGTCGGTGAACAACTCCGTCACCAACCACTCGGCGCTTGCCACCGCCGTCAGTTGTCCATCGGCGCCCGGAGCGGCGCGCAGGTCGGCCTCGGCCCAAACCTGTGCGTCTTTCGCGGTGCCGGCGGCGGATGGCGCCGCTCCGGAGTCGGTCGGCGGTGGTGCGGTGGGGGCAACGACCGATGTCGGGGTCGGGGATGCCTCGTCTGGGGTCACCACCACCTCGAGCGACTCGGGCTCGGGGCGCCAAATGGCGCGCGCCGCCACTGCGGCCAGGGTTGCCGTCACCAATGCGCCGGCGATGAGCCACGCCCAGCGGCGCCACGGCGGGGTCGGTGGCTGCGACAGCACCGTCCAAGGAACCTGCTCCAGTTCCTCGACCGGCCTGTTGGGACTCGCTCCCCACGCCGGTGGCTGGTCCATCGGGACCTCCGTTACATCGAGCGGTGGGAAGCCAGGCGAAGGTACGCCGACCAGGGGTCCAGTTCAAGAGGTTTGGGCCGGATGGCCGCTCCAGCGACCAAGGAACCGCCAGACCCGGCGCTAACGTCATTGAGCCATGACCTCCAATCCGGACCCCAAACCCGGGCGCTGGATCCTGCCGCTCGTCATCGTGGGCATGATCGGGTTCACCTATCTCTTCGTGAACTCGCTCGAGGGTTCGGCTGGTGACGACCCGGCCAATGGAGCCGACACCACTGTCGCCGCGGGGAGAACCACCACCACAGCCCGGGGCGGCAACCAAGGTGGACAAGGTGGAGGCACGACCGTCCCACCCACTAGCTCGGCCTATATCGACGAACTGCGGGCCGCCCAGACCGATCTCGACCAGATAGCCGGCGACCTCAACCAGGCGAACAGCGATTGGGAGGACGACGGGGAGTCGCCGAGCGATGCCTTCACCACAGCAGAGGAGGAGGCGGCCGACTGGGCGGCGGGTGTGTCCGAGATCACGCCGCCGGACGACGCGGTGGACACCCATGGCGAGGTGGTCGAGTCGGCCGACGCAGTGGCGGTGGCCGCTGCCGAGGTGCTCGAGGGATACCAGGCACCCGATGACGGCACGCTCAGGCGCGAGGCGGTGGAGGCCTTCAACGATGCCGTCGCCGCCTTCGACCGCGCCGTCGACAGCAGCGAGGGCGGGCAGGGGGCCTGACCCCGGCGGCCTAGCCTGAGCCGATGTCGATCGGTTGGCACGACCCTGCGAAGCTCCGCAACCCGGGGGCGCTGGTGGCGTTTTCCGGGTGGGGAGATGCCGCCACCGCCGCAACCGGTGCCGTCGAATACCTCATGCGGGGTTACGACGAAGTGCGGCTGCTCGCCGAGATCAGCTGCGACGACTACCTGGACTTCACCCAGCGCCGGCCCATCGTCTCGATGGTCGAGGGCGGGACCCGCCGTGTGACCTGGCCGGACACCGCGGCCTACGGGATCGAACTCGAGGGGCAAGCGCGCGATCTGGTCGTCGTCCTCGGCGAGGAGCCGCACCTCGCTTGGCGACGGTTCGCCGCCACGGTCATCGAGTTGCTGGAGACGCTCGGGGTCAGCCAGGTGGTGACGCTTGGCGCCTTCATCGGGCAGGTGGCACACACCCTCCCGGTTCCCGTCGTCGGGGTGATGGAGGACATAGAGCAATTTGAACGCCACGGTCTGATGGCGTCGAACTACGAGGGCCCCACCGGGATCGTCGGGGTGCTCAACGACGCCTTCGTCCGCGCCGAGCTCGACTCCGCCAGCCTCTGGGCGGCGGTACCCCACTACCTGGCGGCCAACCCGAATCCTCGAGCGATGCTCGCCCTGGTGCAACGTGCCGCCGCCCTGCTCGGCATCGCGGTGGAAACGACGGCCCTGGCGGTCGAGGCGGCGGAGTTTCAAACCAAGGTGGACGAGGCGGTGATGCGCTCCTCCGAGTTGGCCGGCTATGTGCGTCGTCTCGAGCAGGCAGGAGACCAACCCGAGATGCAGCCGGACGCGGGCGCCGAACTCGTCACCGAGATCGAGCACTTCCTCCGAGAGGAAGGCGGCTAGCCGGCGGTCGCCGGCCCGTCGAGTCTGTTCGGCCCGTCGAGCCTGTCCGGCAGCCCGAACAGCGGGAAGAGGGTGTCGGTGTCGAGGAAGTAGTTGAGACCGACCACGATTCCGTCGGAGATCTCGAGCACGTGAAGAGCCCAGGGGTGGCGGCTGCCGTCGGAGCCAACCCGATACTGTCCGAAGGCGGGGGAGCCATTGGCGACCGTCGGGATGAGGCGCGAGTCCTTGCAAGCGATCCCCGGACCGGACATCCAGTCACGGACCTGCTGGGGACCTCTGAGCCACATTTCGTAAGGCGGCATCGACTGGGTCACGTCCTCGTGGAGCAAGCTCACGAACAAGTCGAGGTCGTAGCGCTCGAACGCATCCATGTACCGGTCGAGCAGGTCTTGCTGGGCCAGGTCCATGGGCTTGGCGGGGTCGGTGTCGGCCGGCTCGGCCTCGGCCAGCGTCGCCCTTGCCCGCTGGAGAGCGCTGTTCACCGATACGACGGTGGTGTCGAGCATTTCGGCCACCTCGGACGCGCTCCAACCGAGCACCTCGCGCAAGATGAGGATCACCCGCTGCCTTGGGGGAAGGTGCTGGAGGGCGGCGACGAAGGCCAATCGGATGCTCTCGCGGGTCACGGCCACCTCGGCCGGGTCATCGAGCACCACCATCGAGTCGGGAATCGGCTCGATCCACCGCTCGCCTGACCCTGGTTGGCCGACCGGGCCGTCGAAGGACCAAGCGGGACCCATTTCCATCGGTCGAGCCCTGCGCTGGCGTGCTTTGAGCATGTCGAGGCAGACGTTGGTGGCGATCCGATAGAGCCAGGTGCGGCGCGATGCCCGCCCCTCGAACCCATCCCAGGAACGCCAGGCGCGCAAGAGGGTCTCCTGAACCGCATCCTCGGCCTCGGTGACCGACCCGAGCATCCGATAGCTGTAGCCGGTCAGCGGTGCCCTGTGCTGCTCGAGCTCGTCGGGTGCCAGTGTGGCTACCCGGTCCATGGGCGACTCCGATCTCGTGCTGGGGGCGAACCGAACATGCTCCCGCCAGCGTAGGTCGCGTGTCCAGGTATCTGGATGGGAACGCAACCCCAAGGGTCAAGCTGTGCCAGGTTCAACTACTCCGCTCAACCGGCCGATGTTGTCTATCCCGGTCAAACGGGTATCAAGGACGCGATGACCCACGAGCAACCAACCGTCAGCATCGGTTTGCCCGTCAAGGATGGAGACTCCTACCTCGACGAGGCGATACGGTCGATTCTCGGCCAGACCTACACCGATCTCGAGCTGATCATCTCGGACAACGCCTCCACCGACCGGACGGAGGAGATCGCCCGCGGGTGGACCGCCAGCGATTCCCGGGTCCGCTACGTGCGCAACCCGGCGGACATCGGGGCGGCTCCGAACTTCCACCAGTGCTTCCGTCTCGCCCGCGGGAAGTACTTCAAATGGGCGGCACACGACGACCTGCTCCATCCGAAATACGTCGAGCTGTGCGTGGAGGCCATGGAGATGAGCCCGGAGGTGGCGCTGGCACACACCACGGCCGAGCAGATCGACGCCGAAGGCGCCGTCGTCGGCCAGATCCCGAACATTCCTGACGTCGCGTCGAGCGACCCCGTGCTCAGATTCACCAACGTGGTCACCAAGGAGCGCCTCAACCTCCCCATCTTTGGTCTGATGAGGTCCCAGGTGCTGGCCACCACGAGCATCCACGGCAGCTTCTTCGCCTCGGCTCGAGTGGAGCTGGCGGAGATGGCCCTACGGGGACCCTTCGTCTGGATCGACGACCCTCTCTTCATCCACCGCAACCACTCGGGTGCCTCGGTGCGGGCCATCCACGACGAGCAGGAGCGGAGGCAGTGGTACGACCCGGCTAGAGGCGCCCTCTGGTATCTCCCCCGCTGGGAGTACTACTGGAAGTTGCTGGCGGCGGTTTGGAGCGCCCCGATCGGGTTGAGCGACAGGGTGCGCGCCACGGCGATCATCCCCGGCCAGATGCTGGGGAAGGCGGGCGCACTGGCTCGCGACCTGTTGCAGTTGGGTCAACGTCTTCTGGGACGCGCTTCTAGGGCGCTGATCCAGGGCCATGGGGGCACGGTCCGACCTGGTCCGGTCGTACCATCCGGAGCCAATGCTGTGGGAGGCTCACACCGGGCCGTTCCGGGTGTTCGCAATCGAGGACGGTTGGGCACTCCTGGACCCGCTCGCCATGTTCCCCGGATCCGACGGTGAGTTCTGGGCGAACTCCGAGTTGGTGATCGACGACCGGATCCGTGTGAGCTATTGCTGCTATCTGGTCTCCGGGCCTGACGGCCACGTCATGGTCGACACCGGCAAGGGTCCGCAGTCTGAGTCAGGCGCTGCCGCAGCCACCTGGGGAAAGATGCCCGAGGGTCTGCTCCACCTCGGGGTCGACCGCGGCGATGTGATCGCCGTCATCCACACCCACCTCCACAACGACCACATCGGGGGGAACGTCGTCGACGGAACCCCGTTCTTCCCAAACGCCCGCTGGTACATACACGGGTCCGAGTTGGCGTACTGGAGAGGGACGGCGGCGGTGTCGGCCGCGATTGATCCTCTCCTGGCACTGGGCCGGGTGGAGGTGATCGACGGACCGTCGGTGATCCTTCCCGGGATCGCCGTCATCGAGACCTTGGGACACACCCCCGGTCACATCTCGGTGGAGGTGACCGCCGAAGACGACACGATGTTCATAGCGGGCGACGTCACACACCACCCGGTTCAGGCGGCGCACCCCGAATGGCACGTGCAGGCAGACGTCAACCCGGCCCAAGCGGAGACGACCAGGCGTCTGCTCTTCGAGGCGCTGACCAGCTCCGACATAGTGCTCGCCGCCTCGCACTACCCCAGCCCGCACTTCGGGCGGATCGGGATGGCGAAGAGGGAGAGGATCTACGTCCCTGACTCCGCCGTCCGCCATCTACGGGATCAGGACCAGGCAGACCCGGGCTGATTCAGCGGCGGCGCTTGTGCCGATTGGCCTTGAGGCGCTTGCGGTACTTGTGCTTGGACATCTTCTTGCGCCGCTTCTTGATCAGCGAGCCCATCATCACCTCGAGACGACTACCAAACGGGAACAGGCGGGGGGAAAGCGACAGAAGGCGCCGTCCGCACCGGATGACGCCGCGCCAGAGGTCTCTGGCGGCGACGACGGGCTAAGGATGGCCGTTGTGAGCGGCGTTGGCAAGCCGGTCAACCGGTCAGAGTCGACCCCAATGGTGGCCACCGCCGGGGTGAGCACCCGACCTGTCCGACCAAGCATCCGGGCCAACGTCTCTGCGACCCGCCCTGACGTCGCTCTTCTCCACCAGTGCCAGCACTGCGGGGCCCGCGCCCGACCAGCAGGCATGGAGCGCCCCACCGCGCCTGGCCGCCGCAATCAGGACCTCGGCCTCGGGGTGGAGGTGACGCCTGGGAAGCTCGTGCAACTCGTCGCCGGATGCCTCCTCCAGGAGATCGCGGTCGGCCAACCGGAGACCCTCGACGAGCATCGCCGTCCGGGCAACGCTTCGCGCCGCCACCGCTCTGGCGACCGTATCGGGAAGAGCAGCCCTGGCCTGCGTGCGTGGGCAGTCCATGGTCGGGGACCGCCAGGACTGGCTGGAGCGACGGATGCAACTCGAGGTGGGCGATGGTGCCACCGGGACCGACTGCGACCAGACCGCCGTACACCGCGGCGGCGGCGTTGTCGGGGTGACCTTCGAGCGAAGCCACCAGCGGGAAGAGGTCATCATCACCCATCGACATGCCGGCGGCGGAGGCGGCCGCTGCAGCCGCTGCCGCTGCCGCCGCAGCCGACGACCCCAGTCCCCGTCCCATCGGGATGCTGTTCTCGACGACCAGCGCCAGCGGCCGATCGGGGCCGGCGGTCCGCCGGGCGGCTGTGAGCACAACGTCGTCCGAACCTGGCAACGGCCTCTCTTCGCCGGTGTGCTCGATGCACCACTCGTCGGCAGGGTGGGCGGTCACCCGGCAGCGGATCTCGACAGCCAAGGCAAGCGTGTCGAACCCGGGCCCGAGGTTGGCCGATGATGCTGGGGCGGTGGCGACCGCCCGGGGAACGACGGGAGCCGTCACCGGCGAGATCCTATCGGCGGTCGATGCGGGGTCAGGTATCGAGGGACCTGACCTCGTCCTGAACCACCGAGCCGCCGATGGATGCCTCCTCGCCCGCCCACTCGAGTTCGATCGTCGAGGGGTGCCCCATCTCCTCCCCCTGATGGACCACGCAGAGCGCCCTGGTCCGTCCCCCGGTGCCGCAGCAGGGCAGCGAGGGCGACCGCGGCACTCCCAGTGGCGGGATCCTCCATGACCCCGGCCTCAGGGGCGAAGAAGCGGGCTCGTACCGCTCTCGGCTCGTCCTCCCATGCCCAGATGTAGACCTCGCCGTAGCCCTCGGGAACCGCAGCCGCGGCGGCTGCGACCGCCGCCGGGTCGGATAGCTGGAGGAGGAGGTAGGGCAGAGGCATCCGGACGACCGCCGCCGAGAGGGCGGGGAACCCCTCGGGCGGCTCGATCTCGTCCACCGGCTGGCGGAGCGGTACATCGACCAGCGTCGTGCCGTCCTCGCGCCGGAGGCGTGCCACGAATGCCGGGCAGGAGAGCCGATCCGGCGGTTCTGCTTCGATCTCGCCGAGCACCCATGCCGCCCCGACGAGTGGGTGACCGGCGAACGGAAGCTCGACCTCGGGGGTGAAGATCCGCGCCGCGGGGATCGCCTCGGTGCGATCGAGGAAAATCGTCTCCGAGAACCCGAGATCGCTCGCTATCCCTTGCATTGTCCCGGTGTCCAACCCGGCGACGTCCGGCACCACCCCGAGATGGTTGCCCCCGACTTCGCCCCTGGTGAAGACCCGAACCACGTAGCAGTCGCGCATCCGCCGCTCCGGCTGGCCTGGAGCGCACGATACCCTCACCGGGGTGGTCGACCTCCTCGGGCTCGACACCCTGCTCGCAGAACTGGTGCTCGGCCTCGGGCTGGCCCTGCTCGCCGGGAATGGCTTCGCCTGGATTCAGGCCCGGCGCGGTGCCCGACCAGATGCCGCCACGGGGGACATCCGGCGGGGCAGGGTCTGGTTCCTGATGATCGTCGGGCTGCTCATGGCGCTTTGGGGAGGTTTCTCGCTGCTCGCTCGCGGCTGACCGGAGCAAGCCTTTGGGTAGGATGCGGCTCCCCGCGGATGTAGTTCAATGGCAGAACGCGAGCTTCCCAAGCTTGAGATGGGGGTTCGATTCCCCTCATCCGCTCCCTGAATCGGCTGGTCCCGTGTCCCCTACCTCGGCACGGTGAAAGTTGAGGTGCGAGCGCGACGGCGTTGGCCCCCTCTGATCCTGGTACCTCGAACCGAGCCGGCCCGACCCGTATGGCTCTACCGATGGTGACGACAGCTCGAAGAAGCAGAGCTGTCCGATCTTCATCCCTGGCCAGAGCTTGATGGGGAGCGTGGCCACGTTGGAAAGCTCCAGCGTGACGTGGCCGGTGAATCCCGGGTCGACGAACCCGGCGGTCGAATGGGTGAGGAGCCCGAGCCTGCCCAGCGACGACTTCCCCTCCAGCCGTGCCGCCACCCCGGAACCGAGTGACACCCGCTCGAAGGTGCTCGCCAGGACGAACTCACCGGGGTGGAGGATGAACGGCTCCGACCCGTTCGGCTCCACCAACCTGGTCAACTCGGGCTGCTCGAGAGCAGGGTCGATGTGGGGATACCGGTGGTTCTCGAACACGCGGAAGTACCGATCAAGCCTGACGTCCACCGACGAGGGCTGGACCATCGCCGGGTCGAAGGGCTCGATCGCCACCTCGCCGGCGGCAACCGCCTTTCTGATGTCGCCATCGGAGAGCAGCACGGCAGCAGGGTACGCAGACTCAGTACTCAGTACTCAGTACTCAGTACTCAGATGCACCAACGCTGGGTCGAGCGGCTCGATCGACACCTCGCCTGGCGGCGACCGCCTTCCTGATGTCCCGAGCGGAGAGCAAACGCATCACGACCACTCGACCCACCGTCCCGTGCTAAGTACCAAGTACTAAGTACTAAGTACTCCGTGTTCAAATAGGTCGACCGACCTATATGGTTGCATGCTGCACCGGTCGATCCATTTCGTGCATGGCCGCCGCTCAGCTGGCAGGCGGGGAGGTTACCCCCTTCCTCCTACGCCTCCTGCAGAGCGGCGGCTGCGCGTTTGTCCGGCTCGCGAAACGAATCCAGCAGCTCTGTTTTCGCGTTGGCGCCTGACGGCCTACCGTCCCAGGCAGCGTTCACACCGGCCACTTCCCCCGTTCGATGGCGTGGTTCGACGCGCCCTCGGAATGTCGCACGTCCGATGCAGAGTGTGCGGACCGAGGGTCATGACGGCGGAAGAGGCGAGGCGAGATAGTGGCGACGAGGGCGATCGATTCCGGCAGAGGCCATCGCCGCGGGGCGTGCCCGGGTACCCCCGCACAACCTCGAGGCCGAAGAGTCGGTGCTCGGCGCCCTGCTGCTTTCGGTGGACGCCGCCAGCCTGGTGATGGACAAGATCCACCCAGAGGACTTCTACGTACCGTCCCACCAGGCGGTGTTCGAGGCCTGCCGTCAACTCTTCGACGGCAACCAGCCGATAGACGCCGTCACCGTCGCCGACCAACTCCGCCGCAACGGCGAGATCGACCGGATCGGCGGGCTCAATTTCCTGACCGGGCTGGTCGATGCCGTTCCGGCCACATCGAACGTCGAGTACTACGCCTCGATCGTCGAGGAGCACGCCCTCCGCAGAAATCTGATCCGAGCCGGATCCACCGCAGCGGAATTGGGGTTCCTGGTGGAGGAGGAAGTCTCCACCGTGCTCGATCGCGCCGAGCAAGAGGTCCTCGCCGTCGCCGAGCGCAGGGTCGGCGAGGGCATGGTGGCGGTGGGCCCCATGTTCCAGAGCGCCCTGGAGCGGATCGAGGAACTCGAGGCACTCGGGTCGGAGATAACCGGGCTGGCCACCGGCTTCCGCGACCTCGACCGCAAACTGGCCGGGCTCCAGCCGGCCAATCTTGTCGTCATCGCCGCCAGGCCGAGCATGGGCAAGAGCGCCCTCACCGTCAACCTGGCCACCAACGTGGCGCAGCGCGGAGAAACGGTCGCCATTTTCAGCTTGGAGATGTCCAAGGAGGAACTGGTCCAGCGGATTCTCTGCTCGGTGGGCCGGATCGACTCGATGAAGCTGCGAAGCGGTCAGCTAGGCCCGATGTGGCAACGCGTGGTCGATGCCGCCTCCCGCATGTACCGGGCGCCGATCTTCATCGACGACTCGCCGGTGGTGACCGTCACCGAGATCAGAGCAAAGTCACGCCGGCTCAAACGGCAGCACGGGTTGGCGTTGGTGGTGGTCGACTACCTGCAACTCATGCAGGCGGCCACCAGGGAAAACCGCCAGCAGGAGATCGCCGAGATCTCGCGGAACCTGAAGAACCTCGCCCGCGAGCTCGATGTGCCGATCATCGCCGTGTCGCAGCTAAACCGGAGCCTGGAGAGCAGAGAGGACAAGCGTCCCAGGCTGTCGGACCTGCGCGAGAGCGGCAGCATCGAGCAGGACGCCGACGTGGTGATGTTCATCTACCGCCACGAGTACTACCACCCCGAGGACCAGGAGAAGAAGGGCCTGGCCGAGGTGATAGTCGCCAAGCACCGCGCCGGAGCTACCGGGCTGGTCGAGATGACCTTCCTCCCCGAGTTCACCCGGTTCGCCGACCTGGGACGCGACGTCACCGTCTGACGGCTTGCCGTCCCGATCGATCGAGCTCAGGCGGGAATGACGTCGATGGTGACCGGGAACTCCACCTCGGGATGAAGGGTGATCCGGACCTCGTGGAGCCCGATCGCCCGGATCGGCGAAGGTATGTCGATGTGCTTGCGGTCGATGTCGATCCCGGTGAACTTCTTGATCCCGGCAACCACGTCGGCCGTCCCCACCGATCCGAACAGACGGCCCTCGTCACCGGCGTGGGCGGCGATCACGACCCTGGTCTTGACCAGGCCGGCAGCCAGCTGCTCGGCCTCGAGCCGCTCCTTGCGGTCCTTCTCCTCGCGCCGGACCCGAGCCGACTCGAGTGTCCGCACCGCCCCGGTGGTTGCCTTGACTGCCTTGCCCTTGGGCAGCAGGAAGTTGCGGCCATACCCGTCGGACACGTCGACCACCTCGCCGCGGGAGCCGAGACCTTCGACGTCCTGGGTGAGGAGGAGCTTCACGGCCGCCCCACATATGGGAGGAGGGCCATCTCGCGGGCGTTCTTGATGGCCACCGCCACCTCACGTTGATGGCGTGGGCAGTTTCCGGTGACGCGCCGGGCCCGGATCTTGGCGCGGTCGGACATGTAGCGACGCAGGGTCCCGACGTCCTTGAAGTCGATGTACTCGACCCGCTCCTTGCAGAAGTAGCAGACCTTCTTCCTGATTCGCTTGTTGCGGTCCTCGTTGCGGCGTCTGCGCCGCGGCTGTTGTGCCATCTCTCTTCGTTCTCCTCTTTAGAAGGGGGCCTCGTCGGGCCCGTAGTCGTCGCGGCCCACCGGACTGGGGGGAATCTCGCGGCCACCGCCGCCACCGGGGCCGCCGGTAGCGCCGCCGCCGCCCTGCCAATCGCCGTCACGGCGGGTCGTCTTGGTGACCGTTGCCGTCGCCCACCGCAAGCTGGGACCGATCTCGTCGATGCGGACCTCCACCACCGAGCGCTTCTCGCCCTCCTGGGTCTCCCACGAGCGCTGCTCGAGACTGCCGGTGACGATGACCCTGGTGCCCTTGGTGAGCGACTCGGCGACCGCCTCGGCCATCTCCCGCCAGACGGTGCCGCCGAAAAAGCTGGTCTCCTCCTGCCATTCGCTATTGCGGTCCTGGAATCGGCGGTTGACGGCAAACCGGAGCTTGGCCATGGCCACCCCCGAAGGGGTGAAGCGCAGTTCCGGGTCTTCCACCAGGTTGCCGATCAAGGTCACGCTGTTGATGGGCATCTCACACACTCCTCGCTGTCCAGGGCCCCGGATCCCCGTTGGGACCCCGCTGCCGCCTCACCAGCCGGCTTTGGTAGTGGTACCACGCCGGTACGACACGTACCAGGGATCAGTTGCCCGGCCTGATGACCTTGTGCCGCAGCACCGGGTCGGCCAGCGACAGCATGCGATCGACTTCGTCGATCAGCTCGGTATCGGACTCGAATGTGACCACCGTGTAGTAGCCCTCGTTGAGGTGCTCGATCTCATAGGCGAGCCGGCGCTTTCCCCACATGTCGGTGGAGGTGATCGTGGCGCCCTTGCCCTCGAGGAAGGTTCGAATCTCGCCGACGTGCGTCTCCACGTCGGTGTCGGCCAGTTCGGGCCGATGAATGGTCATGACCTCATAGGTGCGCATCTGTTCTCCTTTCCTCTGGACGTCCGCTGGGACGGCCCCGCCAGGCGGCGGAGCAGGTGTGGCCCGAGGCGCGCACATGCCGATGGGCCGAAGGAACTCGGTGAAGTGTAGCGGGGCCACAGACGGCGGACGGCGGACGGCGGAAGCGGACGGACAGCCGAGACGGATGGAGACGCCGGGATCTGCTCCTACCATTTGGCGTGGTGAGGAACATCCGTCACATCGTGGGCTTGTTGCTGCTCGTGGTCGTTGCAGCGTGCGGGGCGGCGGGGACATCGGTCGACGACCATCGGGCCCAACGCGACCGTGCCACCGAGCACGGCCCCGCCACCACGACCGCGCCCTCGGCCACCACTGGGCGCCACGGTCGCAACGACCACACCGGTCGCGACCACCACCGCCGTTCCGAGTACGACCGAGGCAGCTTCCGGGTTCGCTCTCGAGGGTTTTGACAGCGGCAGCATCATGGTGGGCCGGATCCCTCTCGATGTGGCCCTGGCGCTGACTCCTCAGCAACAGGCGCAGGGTCTGATGAATGTCACCGATCTGCCAGAAGGGGCCGGGATGCTGTTCGTCTTCCCGGAGGAGAAGATGGGCTCTTTCTGGATGAAGGACACGCTGATCCCGCTCGACATCGCCTTCTTCGACGCCAATCGGCGGCTTGTCGGTGCCCTCACCATGGTCCCGTGCACCTCAGATCCCTGTGCCACCTACAGCCCGGGGGCCGCCTTCAAGTTCGCCGTCGAAGCCAACGAAGGCGCCTTCGCCGGTTTGGCTCCGCGTGCCCGGCTCAGACTGGGCGACATCGACAGCTGACGACGGACCGTCCGGAGCGAACCGTTGCGCCGTCCCCCACCGGGGAGGGAGTCGTTGGTCCGTGCGCCGTCGCGAGATTCTTCCGTCTCCGTCTGCCGTCCGCCGTCTTCCGTCCGCCGTCTACCGTCATCCCGACAACGAGGGAGCCCGACACATGGCCGGAACGTGCAGCCACATCTCTTCGATCTCCCAGGTCGAGCCCTCTGCCGAGGGGTGTGAGGACTGCCTCCGGACCGGTGGCACCTGGGTTCACCTTCGTATGTGCCGGACCTGCGGGCACGCCGCCTGTTGCGATAGCTCACCGAGCAGGCATGCCCGGGCGCACGCCGCCGAAGCCGGTCACCCCATCGTCCGCTCGTTGGAGCCCGGTGAGGTGTGGTCGTGGTGCTACGTCGACGAGGTGTCGTTCATCGATTGAGCAAGCCCGATGGGAAGTCGTGCGCTCGTCGCCGGTGGTGGTCCCGGCATCCCTGGACAGGTCAGCTCGGCTCGGGGCCATCGCTCCACCACGGAGTCGCCCACAGCCATGAATAGGTAGTCATCACGCTGGCCCTCGTCGATCAGGATCTCGCGGTCTCCGTGGGTGATACCGGTGGGTTCCGCCCCCGGTGGCGACTCGGTCACCTCGTCGTACGTGAGGTCGTTCCCACCCTGTCCCTGGAGAGCGCCCAGTGCCCGCTCCGGGTCGCGGGCGTATTGCGCCCCAAAGAACCTGATGAAGGTCACCGACGACCAACCGCACGACGATGGACCTTCGAATTCGAGGATCAGACCATTGGGAACCTGGTTGCCGTCGGCATCAACCCAAGGGCCGTGCTCGCTGGCGCACGCCGCGACCAGGAGCACGGCGACCAGGGCGAGGCGTCTCACGACGCCCAGGGTATGGCGGCAACCACCAGCGCCAACGCCCCCAACAACCCGAGCCCTCCGATCCAATAGGCGGCGGGCGAGGTTCCGTTGGCACGCGAACGCCGAACCGCGACGTGGGCGACCCCGACGGCGAGGAGCATGATCACCGGATGGATCACCGCCAGGAACGGGTTGGCCTCCCACGCCTGGCTGAGAACCCAGAGGACGATGCCGATCAAGACCTGGATGTCGAGCGCCACCGCTGCGATGGCGAAGGGGCGAGACGACCCGGGCGACCATGCGTCCCGGCGCAGGGCGCGCACGATTCCGTAGATGACCGCCGCAACGAGAGCCGCCAACACCACCCAGCGGAAGACCGAATGGATGGTGACGAGGACATCCATGGAGCCGGAATGGTAGGCCCGAGGGCGCGGTCAGCCGCCGAGCAGCCGGGCCACCCAATACGCGGCGGCGCCGATGACGATGGTTCCGATGAGCGACCGCCGGGTGACTGCTGCTCCGACGACTCCACCAGCGGCGGCGGCGAGACCCGGCGTCACCGCTGGGACACCATCGGGGGCGACGAAGCCGATCGTGGCCAGCGAGACAAAGAGAGCCAACGGGAAGGAGTCGAGGAAGCGCGCCCACAGCCCCGCTCGGCTCGGGGAGACCGGGTAACACCAGGAACGAGGCACGGCACAGATAGGTGACCGCAGCCACCACCACGACCACCCAGGGCTCAATCACCGAACATCGCCCCCACCAGTGCCGCCAGCGCAGCAGCCGCGGTCACCTGCCAGGCCTCGGGGAGAACGAGCGTGGCGAGGATGGCGAACACTGCCGCGCTCCCCGCGGCTACCCAGTGCCGTCTGCTGCGGAGCAACGGGGCGGCGAGACCGAGGAAGAGCAGGGGGAACAGAACCTCGATCCCCAGCGCGACCGGGTCGATCACCGGGCCGAGGAGGACACCGATCGCAGTACCTGCCAGCCACGCCGAGTACAGCTGGAGGTCGATCGCCGCCTTGTAACCAACGAGGTCATCGATACCGCGACGTGATGCGTCGACGGTGAGCCCGAATGTCTCGTCAACGAGCACCCAGGCGAGGCCCGCCCGAATCGGCAGAGGTTGCTGTCCGATCAGACCCGAGAGGGTCGCCGACATCGGGACGTGACGCAGCGCCAGACCGGTCGCCGCCACCAGGATCGCCTCGGGCCCGGCGGCGGCCAGACCGACCATGGCGAATTGGGCGGCACCCGAAACCACGAGCAGCGAGGTCACCATCGCCAGCCAACCGGGCATGACGCCGACGGCGAGGACGCCGAAGGCGACCCCGAACGGCAGGACCACGAGAAGGACCGGTGCCCCCTCGACGAGTCCCCGGCGGAACGCCGGCCGCCGGATCAACGGCAAATCAAAGCCTGGCTCGCAACCATTCGATGTCCGCCGCCTGACCGGCGGCGTCGTCCGGCGTCTCGATGACGACGGGAGCGGCGGCAGCGGTGACCACCCCGACGAGGAGGTCGGCGGGGATCTCGCCGGTTCCCAGGTTGGTGTGCCGGTCGCGTCCGCTTCCCATCGGGTCGCGCGAGTCGTTGCAATGGACCAGATCGATCCGGCCCGTAGCCGCCTTCACCCTCTCGACAAGGGTCTCCAGTGGCTCTCCAGCAGACCAGAAGTGACAGGTGTCAAGGCAGAACCCGACATCGAGGTCACCGATTTCCGCCCAGAGGCGCTCGATGACATCGATCTGTCGCGCCACGGCGTTTCCCCCGCCGGCGGTGTTCTCGATCAGCAGTTGCACGTCGGACTCGCGGGTCTCGAGTGCTTTGCGCCAGCGGGGGAACCCGGCGTCCACCTCCTCGTCATCCTCGACGTGACCGCCGTGGACGATGACCGCGGTCGCACCGATCTCCTCGGCAGCGGTGCAAGTGTCGGCGAGGATCTTGCGGCTGGGGATGCGGATCCTGTTGTTGGGCGACACCACGTTGACCAGGTACGGGGCGTGGAGGTAGATGGGAAGAGCGGAAGCCCGCAGAGCCTCGGCGTCGCTGCGTGGCTGGGGCTTCTTCCAGGACTGTGGGTTGGAGGCGAAGAACTGAACGAGATCGGCCTTGCGTAGAGCCGCCTCGCCCATGGGATCGGCATTGCCGACATGGGCACCGATAGCGATCGTCACGATGCGGCCGGGTCCTCGGGCATCGGGAGCGTCGCTGGCCCCACCAGCTTCACCCACCTCGACGTCCGGCTCGGGTTCGACCTCGGCGCCGGACCCAGTGGCGTCACCACGTAGCGACTCGATCCTGTGCGACACGACATCGACTTCGCTATGCAGCGACTCGATCCGGTGTGCCACAACCCCTGCTGGTTGGTCCCATCCCTCTGCCAGGACGGCCAAGCTGCCTGCTTCTATCCAGCGCGCCCCCCAGGGGTCGTCGGGAAGTTCGGCGTCGTCGCCGACCTCCACGATCAGCGCATCGACCGATTCGCCTCCGTCATCGAATGTCTCCGACCTCACCGACCGAAGGTCGGACCAGCGGATGAGGCTCGGAGGGTGAAAGGGGCCGGAGAGACGAAGGTGCAGACCCTCGTTGTCGCCGCTCACCACTTTGGCGGGGGCGAGCAACTCCTTGAGACCCCACCCCACCATCGCCGCCCCGATGACGATGAACGCCCATGCCCAGATGGTGTCCCGCGGCTCGAAGAGCTGCGGGCTGTCCGCCGGGAAGAGCGCCTCTTGGATCGGACGGAAGATCCTCTGCTCGAGCAGGATGTCCACTCCGATCACAAGGAGCGGAACGCCGCCCAACGCCAGCAGCCACATCCTCAGCGGGGAGCGGGCGACAGCCAGGGGGGTCATGCCCCGACCCCAAGATCGGCCGGAGACGATCAGGGCGATGAAGGGGACGGAAAGTGCGGCGAGTCGCTCCTCCGCCGCTCCATCGCTCCGGTCAACGACGGCAACCGCCTGAACAACCCTCAAGCCGGCTTCGAGAAGCACCTCCACCGCCTCGCCGAGCGCTCCTCCGGTGGTTGTGGTGTCCTCGACGACCGTCGCCCGATCACCCTTCTCGACGGGACCGACCAGCCGCCCGCCGATCCCGTGGCCCTTTGCCTCCTTTCGCACGGAGAAGGCACTGAGCGGCGTCCCTCCAAGTCGCGCCACCAGCGCGGTGGCCACGGCGATGGGGTCGGCACCCATGGTCATCCCGCCCACCACCTCCGTCGCCGGATCGAGCACCTCCATGACGGCTCGCCCCACCAATAGAGCACCTTCACCGTCAAAGGTGGTGCGGCGTCCATCGAGGTACCAGTCCGACACGATCCCCGAGCGGAGCTTGAACCGACCTCCGGTGACCAGAGCGTGGGTGCGGAGGTGGTCTACGAGATCGGCCAACCCGGCTGAGGTTCTGGTCACCCCCTCATTATGGGGGTCGGCGCGGCGTCAATCGAAGACGACGGTCTTGTTTCCGTAGACGAGGACCCGGTGGTCGAGATGGAGGCGGACCGCCCTGGCTAGCACCACCTTCTCCAGGTCGCGACCCTTCTCCACCAGATCGTCCACCGTATCCCGATGGCTGATTCGCACCACGTCCTGGTCGATGATTGGACCCTCGTCCAGTCTCTCGGTGACATAGTGCGCGGTTGCTCCAATGACCTTGACCCCGCGCTCGTGGGCTTGGTGATAGGGACGGCCGCCGGTAAAAGCGGGCAGAAACGAGTGGTGGATGTTGATGATCCGGTTGGGGAACCGATCCACCACTGTGCTCGTCAGGATCTGCATGTAGCGGGCCAGCACCACCAGTTCGACTCGCTGCTCCTCGCAGAGCGACACCAACTCGAGCTCTTGCTGAGGACGGCTCTCGGGATCGACCGGCAGGTGATGGAACGGGAGTCCGAAAGAGGCCGCGGCGTCGGCATGATCCGGGTGGTTGGAGACGATTAGTGCAATGTCTCCACGTAGTTCGCCCATCCGCCATCGCACGAGCAGGTCCCATAGGCAATGCGGCTCGCTGGGAGACGAGAAGCGCTACCCGGGCGCGGTCGACGCTCCGCCGGTACATCCAACGCATTCCGAAACGATCGGCAACTGAGGCGAATGCCACTGCGACGTCTTCTGGTGCGAACGTCCATCCCATCGAGTTCGAACTCGACCCGCTGAAGGAAGATCCCCTCCTCCTGATCGGTGTGCTGGTCGGCGTGGAGGATGTTCGCCCCGTGGCTGAACAGGAAGTCGGAAACGGCAGCGACCAAGCCACGACGATCCGGGCAGGAGAGCAACAAGATGCCGGTTCCGAGCAGCTCGCTCATTCTGGCAAGACGATAAATGTCGGGAAGACGGAGGGCGGAAGGACGGCGGACGGCAGACGGCAGACACGTGACCGATGAGTCCGAGCATGTGACAGCGGTCATAAGTGGAGCGACAGCACGAAGGAGGACGCCATGTTCGAGGAGACCGAGGCATTCAGTGGGTTCGCGGTGCCGGATGTGGAAGCGGCAAAGAACTTCTATGGAGACACTCTGGGGATATCGGTGAGCGAGGAGGAGGGGATTCTCTCGCTCCATATCGCCGGAGGGCGCGACGTCCTCGTCTACCCCAAGCCCGATCATGCCCCGGCGAACTACACGATCCTCAACTTCCCGGTCCCTGATGTGGAGCGGGCCGTGGACGAGTTGGCGGCCCGAGGCGTCGAGTTCAAGCGGTACCCCGAGATGGAAGCCGACCAGGACGAAAAGGGCATTTTCCACGGTGGCGGCCCACTGATCGCCTGGTTCACCGATCCGGCAGGCAACATTCTCTCGGTGCTAGAGCAGGACTGAGCGAAAGGTCCATGACAGCGGCCGGGGAGAGCCATACTCAATCCCCGCCGCCCATGGACCTTCTACTCATCCGCCACGCCCAGCCAGATTGGGCCCCCGCCGGTATCGCCCGCAACGACCCGGAGTTGACCGACCTCGGTCTGAGGCAGGCCGAGATGTTGGGTCGTCAGGCGGCTCAGTGGGAGGGGGTGAGCGAGATCCTCGTGTCGCCCATGGTGCGTTCCCGCCAGACGGCAGAGCCGCTGGGGAGCGGTCTCGGCATCGAGCCGACCGTCGTGCCGTGGCTGGCGGAGATCGCAAATCCCGACTCTTGGGAGGGCAGCCCGGTTGACGAGGTGGACCGGATGCTCGAACGGGTCCGGCTCCGTTCGGTAGACGCCATGTGGGATGGGCTGCCAGGTGGGGAGACCTTTCGCGACTTCCACCAGCGGATCGCCGCCGGTCTGGAGCGGTCATTCGCCGAACGGGGAATCACCCGGCTCGCAGAGGAACACCCGCAACTCTGGTCGGTGGAGGACAACAGCGCCCGGCTGGTCATCGTCGCCCACGGTGGGACCAACGCCGTCCTGCTCGGGGTGCTGCTCGGACTCGAGGCTGTTCCATGGGAATGGGACCGGTTTCTCTGGCAGCACACCTCGGTGGCGGTGGTCACCACCCACCGGGTCGCCGACGGACGCGCCTTTGGGCTGCGCTCTTTCGGGGATGTGTCCCACCTGAGCCCCGAGATGGTCACCCGATAGACGGCGGCATCCCGCACGGGAAGCGGCAATAGGCGTATCGTCGGCGCTCCAGGTACCTCCGTTCACGGACGGAACCTCGCGCGACAGCTGACGGAAGGCGGGAGATGACCCGTCGCGAGTACCTGAACTTCGATCTGACGCTGGAAACCGTCGGCGACGACGCTCATCGAGCCGCGGTCACGTCATCCCCTGCGGGTGAGACCTCGACCACCTTCAAGGTTCCCTTCAGCCCGCTCGAGATCGAGAACTTCCTGCTGAGGGTGGGGAGGCCAAGGCGTGGTCTCCGGCGGATCGACTCCCCCGAGATGCACGCCGCCCAGACTTTCGGCTCACGGCTCTACGACACCGTCTTCGCCGGCGAGGTGGGCACCGCATACCGGCGCAGCCTCGACGCTGCCGAGCGGGAGGGAAAGGGCCTGCGGCTCAGGCTGCGGCTCACCGGGGCTCCCGATTTGGGCGACCTGCCGTGGGAGTACCTCTACAGCGAGGGACTCGGCGACTTCCTGGTCCTGTCCGACCGCCGTCCGATGGTGCGCTACCCCGAGCTGCCGGTCTCGGTGCGGCCGCTGCTGGTCGAGGCGCCGCTTCGGATCCTTCTGTTGATTTCCGCTCCTTCCGACTACCCGACATTGGACGTCGAGGCCGAGGAGGCGCGGTTGCGGGACGCCTTGGCCGGTGTCATCGCCGATGGGCGAGCCGAATTGATGACACTGGAGCGGGCCACGCTGAGCGAACTGCAACGGGCGCTGCGGCGCGAGGACGTCCACATCCTGCACTACATCGGGCACGGTGGCTTCGACCGCGCCAACGACGAAGGGGTGCTGGTGCTGGAGGACGAGCAGGGGCGGGGGCGGATGGTGTCGGGGCGAAGCCTGGGAACCATCCTCCATGACCACGACCCGATGCGTCTCCTCGTCCTCAACGCCTGCGAGGGCGCCCGCACCGGGACCGAGGACCCCTTTGGCGGGGTGGCGCCCGAACTGACCCGACGCGGAGCGCCTGCGGTGGTGGCGATGCAGTTCGAGATCACCGACGGGGCCGCCATCCAGTTCGCCCGCGAGTTCTACCTGGCGCTGGCCGACGGCTATCCGGTCGATGCCGCCGTCAGCGCGGCCCGCAAGGCCATCTTCGCCGGCGGGAACGACATCGAGTGGGGCACCCCGGTCCTCTATCTGCGCGCCCCCAGCGGCGAGGTGTTCGAGATGGCGCCCGCGTCATGGCAACCGTGGTGACACTGCCCGAGCCGGGACCGCCTGCAACCAACCCCGGTCCCACCCGAACCCGAGCCGATTCCCGGAACCACAGCCGGGCCCACCCGAGCCGGCACCGCCGGGACCGGAGCCCGAACCCAGAGCCGGAGCCGGCTCACCGAGCCGGAGCCCGAGCCGAGCCCCTTCCGAGCCGGAGCCGCGCCGCCGTCGACTCTTGCGTCACCATGGCCCAGAGCCATCGAGACCACGATGCAGCGGGCGCTCGACGCCGAGGCCAGGGGAGACTGGGGCGGGGCGGTCCGGAATTACGCCGCCGTCCTCGGCGCCGACCCGGGCCGGGTCGATGCGGCGACCGCGCTGGAACGCGCCGAGCGATCGTCTCCGCGCCGAGGAGTTGCTTGGCCGAAGCTATGGACCTCCAATCGCACGGTCGGATGGACGAGGCGGCGGACCGCTGGGATCAACTCGAGTCGATCGCTCCCGACATGGTGGACACCGACATGCAGCGCGAGGCGTCGGCACCACCGACCCTCGAGCCGCAGATCGAGCAACCTCCCCAACGCGTACCCCCGGCACCCGCCGCTCCGCCCCGACGGATCGGAGCGCTGCTGGTGGGTCTCGCCCTGGTAGCGGCCGCCTTCATCGCCTTCCTTGTCTTGAACCGGGACGACGGAGGGGGCGGCGCGGACACGACCGTCGGCGGGGGCGAGGTCAACGCCGACGCCTTCGCAGTCCGTACCGGGCTCGGCACCGACTCTCGACGGCAACCCCGCCGAATGGGAACAGGTCCCCGAGTTCAAGGCGGAGACGCCGGTGGCAACAGGTACCGGGTCACCGGCGCTCACCTTCGGCAGATGGAAGTTGGCCTGGGACGATCGGGCCCTCTACGTGCTGGTGGTCACCAACGACAGCGACATCAGGGAGTTCTTCGGCGAGCCGCACGAACTGTGGCAGGGGGACTCGGCCAACTTCGAGTTCGGCCCCGACCCGTCAGGGCTAGGTGACGGGGATCCGCTCCGCGACTCCGACCAGACATGTTCTCCTCGGGGTCCGCGGCCCTGAGCGGGACGACTCACGTTCTCGGTGCGGTCAACCCGGTGAGCGGCGGCCGCTTCGTCGATTGGGCCGGATTCATCGAGCCAGCCGGCCATCGAAGGCTTCGTCCACCTCGAGCCCGGGTCCGGCTACGTCCTCGAGGCGGCCATACCCTGGGGTGTCCTCGGAGTGCCAAATCCCCAGCCGGGGATGGTGTTCGGAGCCAACCTCAACGTGAGCGACGCCGACTCAGCAGGTCAGTTCGCCGTGATGGTGAGCACCAACGGCAACCGCACCGCCGAGAACCAGGACAACCCCGGCACCTGGCACACGCTCGCACTTGCAGGGCTGAGCCAAGACGGAGCAGACGCAGTATCGGCGGTACTGTAGTGCGACGCTTCCCGCCCGAGCTACGTTGGTGGCTCTTGACCTACCACCTACAACTCGTGACCTACAACCGGCTGATCACGAAGTGATCAGCCCGGAAGCCACTCCGACAGGCGCTCGGCGAACTCGGGGCGGGCGAAGTAGCCGCCGTGGTCGATGCCGTCTCCCTTGGCGAAGACGAGACGGCGGTCCTCGGGGATGGGGAATGCCGGATCGGCGCTCCCCTCGTAGACACCTGCGGTGGGGACCACCAGGTCGTTGGCCGAATCGGCGAACACCCGGTCCATGACCAGGTTGCGGGCGCTCTTGGCCAGGGTGCGGAGACCCGATACCGGGTCATAGTCCGACCCGACGGCGTAGTAGACGGTGTCGGCGGCGGCTCCGGCGTTGAGCTTCTTCAGATATTCGCCGTTCGGGTCCATCGATGACAGCCCCGGCAGGCCCTTGAGGGCGGCGCGGCCCAGGACCTTGACCGCGGTGAGGACCGCCTCGAGAACCTCGGTGACCACGGAGGCAGGCCCGGGCGGGATCACGTTGAGCCAGGTGGTGATCCGGTCGAGGAAGTCGATCATGTGCTCGGGGTCGGCCAGCGGCGTGCCGTGGTTCGGCGTCCCCACGAGCACCGCTCGGCGCACCCGCAACCCGGGAAGCGGGCCATCGAGCTCGCCTGCGATGGCGCGGGCCACCAGCCCGCCGCGGCTGTGGGCGACGAGGTCCACCTCCAACTCGACACCGTCGGGGATGCGGCTGCTCAGCTCGGCGGCGTTGGCCAGCGGGTCCACCGACAGCGACGGGTGGTCGAAGGCCGCCACTCGGCTCTGGTACGTGTCGTTGAGTGCACCCAACGATCTCGGGAGGGATCTGGTAGAAGCCGCCGTGCGAGGTCGAGAAGGTGCCGTGGACGAACCAGAGGTTGGGACCCTGTGCCAGGCGGTCCCAATCGGCGCTCTCCAGCGGGGAGAGGCCCTTGGTCCGATACCCGGCCGGGTCGAAGAGCCTGGTCCCATAAGGCCGGTGCTTCCCTTCCCATGCTGCGGCGAACTTCTCGCCGACTGCGCCCAGGGCAAGATCGGTGAGCGGGAACACGAGCAGCTTGAGCAGCTTGCCGCCCACCATCCCGACCAATCCCCTGTTGGGCGCCCCCTCTGGAGCCGGTGGTGTGACCCGGCGGATGACGAAGCGCTTCGTCCCCGCAGTTCCCCGCACCTCTGGTGGCTGCAGCCCCCCGGCCTCGTCCACCGGGAAGTGCCAGCTCATCGCCCCGTCCTCGTCCACCGCCAGGACCACTTGGCCGACCTCGGCTCCGAAGTCCGGGGTCTCCAGGACCAGGCCCTCCTCGCCCCCGGCGGTTCGCACCTCCTCGTGGGGCAGCGTCGGCGTGATCCCTTCGACCTGGATCTCGATGAGTTGTCTCTCGGCCATGTCGGTCTCGCGCAACGCATCGACAAAGGCGTCGGTGGCGTCCTCGACGCCGGGCGCCCTGGTCCCACCGGGGACGCCGCCATGGGCGTTGGCATTGCCTCTGATCCCCGGCGCCGTGATGCGATATCCGGGCGCGACTTGCACCGCGCCCCTGGTCCCGTCGAGTCTCGCCATTTGCCTCTCCCTGCCTGTATCAGCCCGTCAGCGTCAATCGAAGGTCCGGATGCCCGTAGAACACGTAGGCGAGCGGGGTCGATGAGGGCGCTCGCCGTCTCCGGGCTTGTAGTGCTGTCGCATCCGGCGCAGCACCTCCCCCACGGCGATTCCCTCGCCCAAGGCCATCTCGTAGAACTGCAACGCCAGATCGTGGGCGACGGTGTCGTTGACCAGCCACAACGGTGCGAGGAAACCGCGGCAACCCGAGCCGAGAAAGGCCGGAGCCAGACCACCGGGGTCCCCCAGCATCTCCGAGCCCAGCCCCAACTCGCAACCGTTGAGGAATACGAACGGCTCCTCGGTAGCCACCAATTTGCTCCCGGTCACCCCCATCTGACCCAACCGGAGATCGGCGTCGGAGAGCACGATCCCGCTGTAGCGCGGGTTCGCCGGATCAACCTCGCCATGGCAGGCGATGTGGATCACCTGGACCGAGACATGGTCGCCCTGCTCGGTGAGACGGTCGTCGAGCAACTCGTCGAGGTCGGTTGCCGTCGCCGCCCGCCACACGTTGGGGTACTTGGCCGCCAGCGCCTGTCCCTCTTCCTTGGCTTTGGGCAGAGGCCGCTGACCTCGCTCCGCCAGGTAGTCACCGACCACGAGGGCAAACCGGGCCACGCTCCGTTCCGCCGCGGGCGGCTGGGCAGGGTGGGCGCCGACACGACGTCGCCGGATAGCCGAGGGGAGCCAGCGGCCGATCCGCACCTGCACGCCGAGGATCGGGGGGAGGTTCTGGTCGACCAACCCATCGGCCAGGTCGATCTCCTGGAGCGAGGCCAGTTCCCAGGGCACATAGGTGTCGTCGGAGACGAGGAGCAGCGAGGGTGGCCCGCCGGCCGATTGCCAGACCCCCTCGAGGACGTCCCAGAACTCATCGGGAAGGAGCTTGGCCAGGGTGATCCCAAGCCCGGTGATCGGTGTTGTCGAGCAGCGGGCCGCCGTCGGCGGCGGGGATCTGTCGCAGCACCTGGTCGGCGAAGGTCTGGGCGCTACCCGTCGGGAGATCGGTCTCCACCACGGCGTCGGGGATGGCAACGTCGTGCGGTGTGGTGAAGGTCCATGAGAGGCGGCGGCCGTCGGGGCTGATGAGGGCGGTGACGGTCAGGTCGGGGACGGGACCCTGCGGGGCTGCCGGGATCCCGCTGTTGGCCACCAGGGGCGGGCGCGGTGCCGTCGTGGCGGCGTCGGCAACCAGGATCTCGCGCCAGGCTCGCGCAACCACCGCCCCAGCCAGGGCGTACTCGACCTGGAGCAGCCCCCAGGTGGGCACGATCGGCGGCCGGGGCCACCAGTTTGATGACGGCCTTCGCCTGCTCGGGAGCTTCCCGGCGCACCGTGAGCAGTTGCCGGATCCCGTTGGGCGCCTCGAACCCATGGGCGGTCACCTGGACGACCAGTTCGATCTCATCTCCCATGGTCAGTCGGAGTGCCCCGGTCCCACGGGTGTCGGTCGGGGCGCCGGAGAGCCCGATGGCGAGATCGAAGGCTTCGCCCGGAGCGACCTGATCGGGAGCATCGAGGGCGGGGTAGGTGACCAGATCGTCGTCGTCGCCCCCGTCCCCGGTCTCGCCGCCGGTGGTGGGTGCGCTCGGGGAAGAGCCCGCCTCGGGTGGGTCCCTCGCCAGGGCCGGGGACCGCCAGCGCCGACGACCTCGGTCCCGTCGAGGACCACCCCGGACTTGGCCGGCCAGGTCGCCGGACAGTTCGAGGGTCGGGGATGGCCCCGGTCTCGTGGAGCCCCAGGGCTTCGCGGAGAATCTCGGTGCCGTCGTACCCGGCGATACGGCCGAGCATCTCCGCCCTGGGCATCGTGTAGTAGTAGGTGGTGTCGAGTTCCCGCCTCCTCACCACCACGTCCACCCCATCGGCGTAGCCCTCGAGGGCGGCGACGGCGTCGGCGACGGTCAGCGCCGCGTCGAGCGTCAACACGGGACGGATCACACCCCCTCCTCTCTCCCCCAACCGGATCCGGCACCAGCGACGCTGATACCGCCGCCAGAAGCTACCGACCGAAGCGCCGTTCCCGTCGTGAGAAATCGCGTAGGGCCCGCAGGAAGTCCACCCGCCTGAAGGCAGGCCAGTAGACGTCCACGAAGACGAACTCGGCGTAGGCCGACTGCCAGAGCAGGAACCCGGAGAGCCTCGACTCACCGCTGGTGCGGATCACCAGATCCACCTCGGGGAGATCGGGGCGGTACATGTGGGCGGCGAGACCGCCGGCGTCGATCTGGGCGGCCATCTCTGCGGCCGGGACACCCTGGTCGGCCAGTTCGGTCACGACGTCGCGGCAAGCGTCGACGATCTCCTGGCGCCCCCCATAGCCCATGGCGATGGTGAGATGTAGCGGACCGGACGGTGACTCCTCGCCCGCCTTCTTGGCGGCGGCGACCAGGTCATCGGGGAGAAGGTCGAGACTGCCGATCACCCCGACGGAGAAGCCGTGGCGTTGCGCCAGCTCGGGCAGCCGCTCGAACAGCTCGATGAGGACCTCGAAGTAGGGGTCGAGCTCGACGGCGGGTCGGGTGAGATTCTCCTTGGAGAGCACCCAACCGGTGATGGCGGGCACGGCCAGCTCCTCTGCCCAACCGATGACGTCCTCGAATTTCCGCATCCCCGCCCGGTACGACGTCGAGTAGTCGCTCATCCCCTCCGAGCGGGCGTAGCGGCGGTGCCCGTCGAGGATGATCCCGAGGTGCCTGGGGAGCCGGGTCCGGTCGAGATCGGACGAGAGCCGGTTCTCGTAGACCCGATATAGGAGCTGTGACGGTCGGGCCATGGTGCCGAGGGTCAATGGTAGGCCGCCGGCGCATCGGTCGACCCACCATCGTCCGAGTGACCCAACAACTGCTCGGGGATGTCCACCACCTTTGCTCGCAGGTATTCCCCGAGCGTCTTCGCCTGCGGGTCGAGCCGGGTGGACGATGCCACCCCCTCGCCGAGCAACCCATGGATGACGAAGTTGAGGGCGGCGATATTGGGGAAGGCGTGCCGCTCGACCTCGAGACCTTCGGTCTCCGGCATGAGTCGACGCAACCGCTCGACGGTGAGGAACGCCTCGAGCCAGCGGTACCCAGCCTCGGTGCGCGCCCACACACCGAGGTTGGCGTTGCCACCCTTGTCGCCGGACCGGGCGCCCGCCACCACACCCAGCGGCGCCTCACGGGTCGCCATCGGGTCCAGCGGCGGAGGCTCGGAAGTGGGGAGAGGTTGCGGCGGGTCGAGGCGCGGATGGCGGGTCGGGGACATCGAGCACCGACCCGTCGTCGAGGACCACCCTCTGCTCGACGGTTTGGCGAGGGACCGTGGTCGGCCAGTAGACGGCGTATGGCTCGGAGTCCCCCGGCGGGGCGGTCATGGCAAAACCCGGGTAGGAGGCCAGCCCGAGCTCCACGGCTGCCCGGCTGAAAGCGCGCCCCACCTTCTCGGCGTCGGGGTCCTTGACCGTCACCGAGAGCTGGGCCACGGCCTGGTCGTTGTCCGCCGGGTCGGGTCGGTCGGACCGCAACCACCTCACCTCGGCGGCGGCAAACCTGTCCCGCCCCCCCAACGCCGCCCAGAGCGCCTCCAGCGCGACCCGCCCCTTCTCCTCGACGTCGAGCCCGGGCACGAGGAAGGTCACCGTGTTCCGGTAGCCCCCGAGATAGTTGAGCGCCACCTTCACCGTCGCCGGCGGTGGCTCTCCACGCACCCCGGTCACCCGGACGCGGTCCGGTCCATCACCGATGAGCCGGATGGTGTCGAAGCGCGCCGTGACATCCGGGTTGAGGTAGCGGGGCCCGCCGATCTCGTATAGCAGTTGGGCGGTGACCGTCTCGACGGTGACCGCACCCCCGGTGCCGGGGTGCTTGGTGACGACGAAGCTCCCGTCCGGGTCGATCTCGACCAGAGGGAAGCCGGGGTGTTCCAGCCCCGGGATCTCGTCGAAGAAGCTGAAGTTGCCGCCGGTGCATTGGGCGCCGCACTCGATCACGTGCCCCGCCACCAGGGCCCCGGCCAGCGCGTCCCAGGTCGTCAGGACCCCACCCGAACCGCCACGCCGCCGGCCCCATCACCAGTGCAGCATCGGTGACCCTTCCCGTGACCACGACATCGGCGCCGGCACCGAGGGCGGCGGCGATGCCCCAGCACCCGAGGTAGGCGTTGGCGGTGAGCGGCTCGACGTCCGGGGGCAGGTCGCTCACCGGTGTCGAGATTGGGGAGCGGTCCCAGGGTCGCCTATGCGGGGCATCAGGTCGTCGCCTTCGACATGAGCGACCCGGGCGCCGACCCCGAGCCGTTCGGCGACGCCGACAGCTTCTTCGCCAGTACGGCGGGCGCCAACCCCCCGGCGTTGGAGACCACCCGGATCGACCTCTCGATGCAGGTGGGGAGGATCTCCTCCATCTGCCTGAGGAAGGTCGTTGCGTATCCGCTCTCCGGGTCGCGCATCCGGTTGCGCCACAGGATCGCCATGGTCGAGCTCGGCCAGGTAGTCGCCGGTGAGGACGTCGATCGGGACCGCCCTCGACCATCTCGCGCGCCGCTGAGAAGCGGTCGCCGTAGAACCCGGAGCAGTTGGCGACACGCAACATCGAGGCGAACGTACCGGTTTTGGCGTCACCAAACGCGGTCATGGGACGCCGAGTGACGCCAAAGCGGGTCTTGTTGTCCCCGCGCGCCGTAGTCTTCCCCGACGATGGAGCGGATCACCCTCGGGAAGATGCAGAACCCGGTGCGAGGGCTGCTGCATGGGACCGCGGCCGTGCTCTCGCTGGTCGGTCTCGGGGTGCTGGTGGCGCGCACCGCCCACGACCCGCCCCGGATGTGGGCGATGGTGGTGTTCGGTCTGGCGCTGATCGCGCTCTACACCACAAGCACCATCTACCACTCGGTGCCGTGGCGAGACGCCATCCGGCAACGGGTGCAGCGGCTCGACCACTCGATGATCTTCGTCCTCATCGCCGGGACGTTCACCCCGCTGGCGGTGGTGGTTCTCGACGGGGGCTGGCGGGTGGGGATGCTGATCGCGGTGTGGACGGTCGCCGCCATCGGGATCTTGCTCAAGGTGACAGCGCCGGGGATGCACCAGGCATGGTCGGTGACCCTGATGGTGCTGCTGGGGTGGGCGGCGCTCATCCCGCTCGGCCAGTGGGCGCAGCGTCTCGGCGGAGCGGCGATCGCTCTGACCCTGGTCGGTGGTCTCGCCTACACGATCGGAATGGTGTTCTACGCCACCCGGCGACCCCGGTTGTTCCCCCGGATCTTCTCCTACCACGAGTTGTTCCACGTCCTCGTGGTGGTGGGGAGCGTCGCCCACTTCGTGGTGGTGCTCCACTACGTGGTGCCCTACTCCGGTTGATCGCGAGTGGTTTGCCCGCCGCCATCTCAGCAGTCGATGGTGGGCCCGCCGACCACGGCGAGGACCGGGGATGAGCGCCGCCAGGAGCCCGTCCATCTCGGCGCCGACGTCGTCGTCCTGGAAGAGGTAGCCGAACCGCACCTCGAGCTCGTTCTTCGCCTCCTCGAGTTCGCCGGCCAACTCCGGTTCGGCGGGTCGCACCGCATCCATGAGGAGGTGGATGGTGTCGTGTGACCGTGCGTAGAAGAGCGACCTGGCGGCCACCGCCCGGCCCGCAGTCAACTCTGCCGACGTCTCGCACAAGCCGGCGACCATCTCGGATAGCTGGGCGGCGTCGGGTGCTCCGGTGATCACGATGGTGGTGGGTGTGGGGAGCGTCGTACCGGTGGTGGTGCCGGTTGTGATGCCGGTTGCGGTGGACTCAGCGACCGTCGCAGACCCGGACCCACCGCAGGCGGCGACCACCAGGACTGCGCCGGCGATCAGCCTCGCCACCACCGAGGGGTCTCGGCGACCACCGCCTCCACATCGTCGGGCTCGGTGGGGACGGCGTCGGTCAGGTTGTCGATCCCTCCCTCGGTGACGAGCACGTCGTCCTCGATCCGCACCCCGATCCCGCGCAGTTCCTCGGGGATGCGATGGCGCACCTTCTCCGCCTTCTCCCGTCTCCTGCTCCTCCTCCCGCTTTGCCGCCTCCAAACCGAGCAGGACGCGGCGCTCCCGCCACTCGTCGGCGTCGTACTCGAGGAGGGCGAACTCGACGTCATCGCCCTCGACCCCGACGTAGAGACCGGGCTCGACCGTAAAGGCCATCCCCGGTTCGAGGACCCGGTGGTTGCGGTCTACCCGGTAGGTGCCGGCGTCGTGGACATCCATCCCCAGCCAATGGCTGGTGCCGTGCATGAAATACTCCTTGTAGTGGTGCATCGCCAGCGTGTCCTCGAGGCCGCGAGGCACCAGGGCGAGCTCCACCAGACCCTCGGCGAGCACCCTCGTGGCCGCGTCGTGGGGGTCACGGATGGTGGCGCCCGGCTTGCACGTCGCCAGTGCGGCACGCTGCGCCGCCAGCACCACCTCGTACACCGCCCGCTGCGGCCCGGTGAAGCGGCCGTCCACGGGGAAGGTGCGTGTGATGTCGGCCGACAGATAGCCGTGCTCGGCGGCGGCGTCGATGAGCAGCAGGTCGCCCTCCTCCATCCGACGCCGGTTCTCGACGTAGTGGAGGACGCAGGCGTTGCGTCCCGACGCCACTATCGAGGGATAGCCGACGCGCGCCGAGCCACCCCAGCCAAAGACGGCTTCCATCGCCGCCTGCACCTGGTACTCGTGAAGCCCCGGCTGAGCTACCCGCATCGCCTCCATGTGGCCCTCGGCCGACAGCGCGCACGCCGCTCGCAACGCCTCCTGCTCCTCATCTGTCTTCCGGAGCCGGAGGTCGGCGAGCACCGGGCCTATGTCGGATATGTCGAGGGGAACCGATCACCCCGTACGCCAGCGTGGTAGGCGCGCATGGTGCGCAACAGACCGAGGACTGCGTCGTCGTGCGAGCCACCCAGCCGGTAGTAGAGGCGTTCCCTCCCAATGGCCAGCTTGCGCAGTTCCTTGGAGAGGTCACCGATCTCGTAGGCGGCGTCTGCGCCGTACGCGGACTTGGCCCCCTCGACGCCGGCGCGGTACCCGTTCCACACCTCCATCTCCCGGTCGCGGGGACGGACGAAGAGGGTGAACTCGGATTCGGGGTGCCCGGGGGCGATGACGGCCACAGCCTCGGGCTCGTCGAACCCGGTGAGAAAGAAGAAAGACGAGTCCTGGCGGAACGCGTGGGTGACGTCGTCGTTGCGTACCGTCTCCCCTGCCGCCGGGACCACCACCAGCGCACCCTCGCCGATCGAAGCGGCGAGTCGATCCCGGTTTTGGGCGAAGCGATCTGCCATCGGGCTGGTCCTCCAAGAAGTCGGGTCGCTAAGTGTCGCATGGTCAAGAGTCCCTGAAGATGCGGCCTCTGATTCCCGCCCCGGCTCTCGCTCAGACGGCCGATATGGCCATCAGGTGGGCTTCGAGCACGTTGATGAACCGGTCGAGGCTCTCGATGTGATGGGCATGACTGCCCTCTAGTTCCACCACCCGAGCGTCGGGGAGGCTGCGCCCCCAGCACGTCCACCACCCGCTTCTCCCACGGCTCCGTGGTGGTCCCCTTGGTGAGCAGCACCGGGCATCGGATTTCCGCCAGGTCTGCCACAGACAGGTCGGATAGCCATCAACTCCGACAGCCAAGAGATGGTCATGCGGTGCGGCACCGCTCGATCCCAATAGGCGACGTGGCGCGCCTCGGCTGGGGTCGGGCACGAATCCGGCCGAAGAGAGGAAGAAGGCGAGGTCGTCCTCGGTCACGGTCGTTCCGGCCAAGTCGTGCAGGTATTGGATCAAGCGGTCGAGCCGGGGATCAGTCTCGCCCAGTTCCTCGAGGATCCAGTAGGCAGCGGGCTCCACCAGGGTCAGTGACCTCACCCGGCTTGGATAGACCGAGGTGAAGTCGATCAGCGCCTTGCCGCCGCCCGACCACCCGGCAAAGTCGGCCTGCTCGATCCCGAGCTGATCCAAGGTGAGACGGAGGCTCTCCCGCTCCGTCTCTCTCGTGTAGCTGGGATCGCCGGCCTTGCCCGCAGTCCCCAGCTCGTTGTGGATGGGTTGGACCCGGATCACCCGATAGCGGTCGCTGAGGCGTTCCTGGTGGGGTATCCACGACAGCCAGCCGGTCAACCCGCCTGGTACCAGGATGAGTGGGTCGCCTTCCCCAGCAACGTCATATGTCAAGACGCGAGGCTTCACGCCACTCCTCCTGCGATCGACGCCGCAGCCGTCACTCCCCCGATGAACTCGATCAGCGCGGCGGCGTAAACGTCCGGATGGGTCCGGTGGGGTATGTGGCCCGTCCCATCGAGCCTCTGGAGACGCGCCGCGGGCAAGAGGCGGGCGAGCTCGTTGGCGGCGGCAACTTCCAATACCGGGCTCTCGGATCCCGTCGAGATCAGCAGAGGGATGCTGCGTGTCCGCCAGCGAATCGATGTCGACCGAGTCGCGATCGAGACTGTCCCTGAGATCGTCGGCAACCGTGGCGGTATTCGACTCGAGGATGTTCCTCAGCTCTTCGGGAAACTGGTCCCATGCCCCGGGCCCGATCGCCACCTCGTCGATGAAGTACTGGACGGCTCGACGATGCTCGCCTCTGGCGATCATGTCCTGCATGCGAGCGATGTGGCGCTTCTCCGCTCCATGAGCTGCACGATGTGTTCGATCGTCGTGTCCATCGAGGAGAGCAATCGGACCGGGCTCGTGAGCCGCGGCGCTCTTCACCAACTCGGGATGCATCGTCACCAGGTTGAGCACGACGCTGCCGCCCGCGGAGTTGCCGACGACGTGGACAGGCTCGGCGCCGAGGTGCCGGATGAGGGCGGCCAGGTCGCCGGCGTCCTGTCGGACACTCCCCGGCCCTCGCCCATCCGTGCTCCGGCTGTGACCGCGACGATCCCAGGCCACCACCTCGAAGCGATCTCTGAGTAGATCCGTCAGCGCCCGCCAGGTCCGGCCATCGGTCAAAGCACCATGGGTGAGGACGATTCGCTCCCCTGCCCCGGTTCGCTCGAAGTACAGCTCGACCCCGTTCAGGTTCACGGTGGCCATCCCACTCCTCCTTTCGCTGACGACCAACCTTGGAGGATCGAGCCACGCCTCGCATCGGGTGAACACCCCATTCGCAAGGCCCGTCAAGCGGGTGTTCATCATGGGACGGCACCGTCTACGTTCACCGATATGGCGGCCCGGCGCGACGGTCTTCGACTGACAGAACTGCTGGCATCGCTGTCGCTGGCGACCGATCTCGGGACCGGCCAACCGATGGGGCACGGGTTGCGTACCTGCCTGTTGGCGGTGCGGCTTGCCCGGGACATGGGTCTCGGGATCGAGGATGTCCGCGCCGTCCACAGCGTCAGCCTGCTGCGGTTCCTGGGCTGCACCGCCGATGCCTCCGAAACCGCCCAGATGGCTGGGGGTGACGACCTCCACTTCAACGCCGAAATGGCACCGGTCCTCAACGGGAGCCGGAGTGAAGCCATGAGGCAACTGGTCAAGACGGTTGGGCGCGGAGAGTCCCCGGTCAGGAAGAGCAGGATGGTGTTGACCGCTCTCACCGATCCGGGGGGTGCGGCTCGCAGTCTCGCCGCTCACTGTGAGGTGGCGACCATGCTTGCCCGCCGTCTCGGTTTGGAGGGGCGCGTCACCACCGCCCTCTTGGCCGCATATGAACGCTGGGACGGCAACGGGTATCCCACCGGGTTGGAACGAGAGGCGATCCCGATCGAGGTCCGGGTGGCCGCGGTCGCCCGAGACGCCGATCTCTTCGTCCGGCTGGGGGCCGATGTCCGAGGCATCTTGGAGCGCCGAAGCGGGAAGGCATACGACCCGATGGTCGTCGAGGCATTCCAGGGTTTGGCGGGTTGGACACCCGAGGCCGACTGGGACGAGGTGTTGGCGGCGGAGCCGCAGCCGGTGAAATACGTCGAAGACCTCGACGCCGGGCTTGCGGTCATGGCCGATTTCGTCGATCTCAAGTCACCATGGACGCGCGGCCACTCGACCAAGGTCGCCGCTCTGGCGGAAACCGCGGCGCAAGGGGCCGGGCTGGGGGAGGCTGAAGCACACAGGCTCCGACGCGCCGGGCTGGTTCACGACGTGGGGCGGGTGGGCGTGGCCAACGGAATCTGGGACAAGCCCGGTCCGCTCTCAACCGACGAGTGGGAGGCGGTGCGTCTCCACTCCTTATCTGACCCATCGGATCCTCTCCCGATGCCCCGGTTTGACCGAGCTAGAAAGGCTGGCCTCGAGCCACCACGAACGGCTCGACGGATCCGGCTACCACCGCCAGTCGACTGCGAGCCAGCTACCGATCGAGGCGAGGCTGTTGGCAGCCGCCGATGTGCTCGCCGCCGTCACCTCGAGCCGCCCCCACCGGGAAGCGCACGACCTGGCTGCGGCGGAGAGAATCATGCGGGCCGAGGTCGATGGCGGACGTCTCGACGGGCAGGCGGTGGAATTCGTCATCGCCGCGGCTGGTGGGAAGACGGAGAGCCCGAGAACCCGCAACCCCGACGGTCTCACCGACCGCGAGATCGACGTGTTCAGGCTGCTCTGCCGCGGCCTCACCAATCGCAAGATCGGAGATGAGCTGTTCATCTCGGTGAAGACGGTGGGTCGTCACGTCGAGAACATCTACGCCAAGATCGGTGTCTCCACCCGAGCGGGTGCAGCCGTCTATGCGATGGAGCACCGACTCCTGGAGTGAATCAGTTGGAATGCGGCGTTAGGTGACGGGTTCAGCATCACCCGCCACCGCGGACTGCCAGCTCGACCAACAACGGGAAGTGGTCGCTGCCAAGCGAGGGACCGAGTTGGCGCGACACCGTGGCCAGGTCGGTGCTGTGGAGCAGGTTGTCGATCGGAACCCTGAGCAGGGGTGCCCCCACCGGGTAGCTGGGCTGGAGACCGAACCCGCGCATCGACTCGGTCAGAGCGCCACGCCGCTGCAACTCGCGGTAGGCGTGCGACCAGAGGGTGGCGTTGAAGTCGCCGGTGACCACCGTCGGACCGGTCTGCGATTCCGCCCACTCCGACGCCCAGTCGAGCTGGCCGTCGCGCACCTCGGTGCGCCCGGGCCCGGTGGGTGCCAGCGGGTGGATCCCCAGCACCGCAACCTCGCGGTCCCCCACCATCTGGCGCACCTCCACCCCCCTTCGTTGCCCTGCGGCGAAGCCAAAGGACCGAACCTCGGCCCCGGGTCGGGTCAGGACGAGAGTCCCGAATATCAACTCCTCGGTGCGGCTCCTGGTGATCTCGTATCCCAGGTCGGCCGCTTCGACCGCCTCCTCCCACGGCTGGTATGCCTCATGGAGGAAGACCACGTCGGGATCCACCATCTCGATGTAGTCGGTGACCGCCCGGTACCGGGTGTTCCCCGCCAGCACGTTGAAGGAGAGCACGGTGATGCGAGCCGAGTCCTCCGTCGTGTCGGCTCGGGGCAGATACAGCGGGAAGATGACGGCGAGGTTGAGCAGACAGGCGATTCCGGCGATCCCGGCGAGGACCCACCATCTGGCGAGCGCCAGCACTGCCGCCACAGCCGCCAGGATCACTGCGTACTGGGCACGGAAGCTCGAGATCACATCGAACAGCCACCACTGCCCCCCGAAGAAGCCCGCCAGCGTCGCAGCCGCCACCGGCAACCCCACCAACATCAGCGGTACGGCGAGGATGCGGAAGAACTGGGTCACCGCGGGTCAGGGTAGGAACCGGAACGCGATGCTCAGGGTGTCGCCAGCCGACAGCAGATCGGTCTGTCCTCAGTTCACCTCTCCCCGGTGGCTCCAGACATGCCAGGGCGTGGATGAGGCACGGTGACCGGCCCGCTCCATCGCCGCCAGCATCGGATGGTTGTCGGTGTCCACGTCGGAGAGGATCCGGGCGAACCCGGCCCGCTTGCGCCGCGGCGGTGCCTGCGGCGAGCAGGTCGTCGACGTAGCCATTGCCCCGATGCTCGGGGAGCACGCCGATGTAGGCGATCGTCGCCGTACCCGGTTCGTCGAACGGCGAGATCCCAACCATCCCGACCGGTCCCTCGTCGCTCTCGGCGATGAGCCACGTGTCCTCGGCACCGTCGGCATACTCCATCATCTGGGCTGCCCAGTGCTCGGGGCGGACACGCTCGTAGTACCACCGGTCGTTGCGATCGAGCGTCCCTTCGGGGACGCGGGCGAACACCTCGGCGTAGGCGCTGAGGCCCAATCTCGGCCAGAGAACGGAACCGGAGACGCCGGGAGGCTTCGACCTTCTCGCCTCGTTCTTCCCAGAGGACGCCTTCCTTCTCCTGGAACAGGGGCAGGTCCAGCGCCGCGGCGAGAGCGAGCCTCTCGTCGGGCTTCTGATGGATGGCCGGGTTGGTACGGATCTCGAGGGTTGTTGGCACGGTGTCGCCCAGCGAGCGGCGGGCGGCTCTCACCAATTCGGCGAGCACCCCCACCGGATCCCCTGCCCAGGCGGTGGCGCCAAAGAGCGCCATCTCTTCGGGGGGAGCGAGCCGACCCAGGCCGGGTCGGTGACGCTCGGTGTCACCACGAAGCCGGCCCGTCCCACGGTGGAGCCGGCATCGCTCGCCACAAAGGTCCACTCGGGCCGGCTGGAGCCGTCCTCCCACATTTCCTCGACCCAGCCGAGATCGCCGGGGTCATCGTCGGGCGCGGCGAAGTCGTCGACGCGTTCAACGGATCGGATATCGAGCACGATGGTCACCTCTCAGATAGGGCGACCACCCGTCCGGCGCTCAGTCGATGCCGGCGCCGGGACGGAGGTGGTCGTTGGCCAAACGGAACACGATCACACCTCCTCTCCTCGATGTGGTTGCGAGCGTACACAGTCGTCAGCAACGGTCGGCCGAAGGCTCAATTGCAGGCTCAGCTGAGGCGGCGGCGCAATTCGGCGATCTGGTGGCGGACGCTTGCAACGCTCCCCCGCCGGGTGATTGCCGTCGGGCAACCGACCCCTCGGGATCGATCACCGCCAGGTCGTCCGGTTCGAACAGCGGATCGGCAGCGAGGTCGTCGCCGTTTGCCGATGCCAGGTCGCGGCCATCCGCATCGAGCGCCGCCACCAGCCGTCCCACTGCCTGGTGGGCGCGGCGGAACGGCACCCCGCGCCCGGTGAGCCGCTCAGCCAGGTCCAGTGCCGTCGTCGACCCGGACGGTGGCGGTGGATGAAATTTGGCACCCTCGAGCATGGCGCCCAGAGCCTCGAGCGTCGCCGCCAGCGTGTCGTCGGCGTGGAACACCAGCGACTTGTCCTCCTGCAGGTCGCGCTGGTAGGCAAGGGGCAGCGCCTTCTGCAGTGCGAGGAGAGCGGTGACATCGCCGAGAACGGTGGCGGCCCGGCCCCGCGCCAACTCGGCGATGTCGGGGTTCTGCTTCTGCGGGAGTGCCGACGAGCCGGTCACGGTGCGCTCGTCGTAGGTGACCCAGCCGAACTCGGTGGTCCCCCACAACACCAGTTCCTCGGCGAGCCGGGATAGGTCCACCATGGCTTGGGCGCAGCAGAAGGCGTACTCGCAGACCACGTCGCGCCCGGCCACGGCGTCGATCGAGTTGTCGAAAGTCGCCGCCATACCCAGCTCGGCCGGCGACCGCTTCGGGGCGCAATGGGAGGCTGCTACCCCCGGCGGCGCCTGCACCCAGGGGGGAAACGTCGAGAGCGCGCCATGCACCCGAGGATCCTGTCGCGATCGCGCAACATGGGCCAAGCGTGCGCCAGGAGGTGGTGGCCGAAGGAGATCGGTTGTGCCTGCTGGAGATGGGTGAAGACCGGGACCACCAAGTCGGCGGTGCCCTCAGCGAGATCGGCCAGGATCAGGGCAAGGGTGGCAAGCTGGTCGACGCGGGCACCAGCGGCACGACGAAGGTAGAGGCGTAGGTCGAGGGCAACCTGATCGTTGCGCGACCGCCCGGTGTGCAGCTTCCCGCCAACCTCGCCAACCAATTCGACGAGACGTCGCTCCACCGCGCTGTGGACATCCTCGTCGCCGTCGACGAAGCCGAACTCACCCGCCTCGGCCTCGGCCAGGATGCGGCGGAGCCCATCGGCGATGGCGGCTGCGTCCTCACCGGGGAGGATCCCGGCCTCACCGAGCATGGCCACATGGGCGAGGGACCCGGTGACATCGTCGACGAGCAGACGGCGATCGGCGTGATCGACCGTGTACCGCCAGAGCACCTCGGAGGGGGGTTCGCCGAACCGTCCGCTCCAGAGCGTCATTCACTCACCTTCCCCGAGACGCTCTTCCGCCAAACGCCGCAGCCGGAGGGCGTTGAGGCGGATGAAGCCGGCGGCATCGGCCTGGTCGTAGACGTCGTCCTCCTCGAAGGTGGCCGTCGCCTGGTCGTAGAGGTCGTGTCTTCTCGGAGCGGCGTCCCTCGACGGTGACCGCCCCCTTGTAGAGCCGGAGCCGCGCCTCGCCGTTGACCCGCTCCTGGACCTCATCCATGAAGGCCTGCAGCGCCTCGCGCTCGGGTGAGAACCAGAACCCGTTGTAGACCATCTCGGCGTAGCGGGGCACCAGCTCGTCGCGCAGGTGCGCCACCTCGCGGTCGAGCGTGATCGACTCCACCGCTCGGTGGGCGTGGTGGAGAAGCGTCCCGCCCGGCGTCTCGTAGACGCCGCGGCTCTTGATCCCGACGAACCGGTTCTCGACGATGTCGACCCTCCCCACCCCGTGTCTGCCACCGGTGGCGTTGAGCCGGTGAGCAGACCCGACCGGATCGAGCGGCGTTGCCATCGACCGCCACCGGTGTGCCGTGCTCGAAACTCGACAGTGACCACCTCGGGTCGGTCGGGGGCCCGCTCCGGATCGGCTGTCATCCGGAACATCCCCGCAGGAGGTGATTCCCACGGGTCCTCGAGGACTCCGCCCTCGTAGGAGACGTGAAGCAGGTTGGCGTCCATCGAGTAGGGGCGCTCCGGCGTCACCGGGACGGCGATTCCATGCTCCTTGGCGTAGTCGACGAGGTCGGCCCGGCCCCGCAGATTCCATTCCCGCCAGGGTGCGATCACCTCGATGTCGGGTTCGAGGGCGTAAGCCGACAACTCGAACCGGACCTGGTCGTTGCCCTTCCCGGTCGCCCCATGGGCGATGGCGTCGGCGTCGGCGGCTCGGGCCGCCCTGACCAGGCCCTGGGTGATGATCGGGCGGGCCAGCGAGGTCCCCAGCAGGTAGTACCACTCGTAGACGGCGTTGGCTCGCAGTGCCGGGAACACCGCCTCGTCGACGAACTCATGGCGGAGGTCCTCGACGACGGCGTCGATCGCACCGGTCGCCAGCGCCTTCTCCACGCGCCTCGTCCACCTCATCGCCCTGACCGACATCCGCCGTGTAGGCGATCACTTCGGCACCGTGGGTCTCGATCAGCCAGGCGAGGATCACCGAGGTGTCGAGACCACCCGAGTAGGCGAGCACGACCCGCTTCACGACCTGGCTCCAATCCGCTCCAGCTCGGCAGCGAGATCGTCGCCACCGACCCCATCGCCCGCAACGACCAGGACGGTGTCGTCGCCGGCCACGGTCCCAATCACACCCGGGACAGGAACGGCGTCGATGGAGCCGGCCACGATGGAGGCAGCACCCGGCCGGGTCTTGATGACCACGAGGTTTCCGCTGCCAACGATCGAGAGTGCATACGTGGCGAGCGCCCTCCCTGCCACCCCGTGCTCCACTGGGACCGCAGCGGCGGGGCGGTAAACCTCGCGACCATCACCTGCTGCCACCTTGACCGCGCCGATTGCCGCCAGGTCGCGGGACACCGTCGCCTGGGTCACCGGGAAACCGGCCTCGGTGAGCAGCCCCACCAGCTCTGCCTGACTCGCGGCCGAGCCTCCGGTGAGCAACCGGTGGAGCATCCTCCTCCGCGAAGCGGTGTCGACCATCAGGCAAGTCTATACGCATATGCGTATGACCACCGCCACCCGCCCCACATCGTCGGGTAGCGTCGGAAGTTGCTCCTGGGAAGGTGAACGAGATGGCCGCCAGACGAATCGCCGCCAGACGAATCGCCGCTTCAATCGCTGCAGTGGCCCTTGCCGCCTGCGGAGGCGGTTCGGGGAGAGACCACCGAAGCCACGGCGACCACGGTCGCCGCCGCCGACACCACGACGCCGCTCTCCTCCGACACGACCATGGTGATCACCGAGCAGTGCCAGGAGTTGGCCGAGGCGATCGGGGACAATCCCGCCGACGAGGGTGGCGATTTCGGTCAGGTCGCCGACCAGTTGGAGGAGGCCGCGGCCATAGCTCCCGCCGAGGTGGCCGATGACCTGGACGTTCTCGCCCAGACCTACCGCGACGCCGCCGACCGGCTCGAGGCAGCCGGGATCGACATGGAGAACCCGGAGACCTTCGCCGGCGAAGAGGCACTCGCCGAGATGGAAGAGGTTCTCGGCGCTGTTGAGCTCACCCGAGTTTCAGGAAGCCACCGAGGCCCTCCTCGACTTCTGCACCGAGGAGTAGCGAGCGAGCGGATCTGGTCCTGCCTCCCCGTCGGAGGCGCGAGCGTCCGAGCCGATGCGCGTCTTGTCTGCCGTCTTCCGTCTTCCGTCTCGTCTAGAGAGCGCCAGCGAACCGCTCCACCGCCATATCCACCTCGTCGGCGGTGATCGTGAGTGGCGGGGCGAAGCGGACGGCGTCGGGGCGGACGGCGTTGACGACCAGGCCGGCGTCCAGTGCCCGATCGGTCACGGGCGCGGCGTGGTCGCCGCCCAGCCCGACGGCGAACAGCAGGCCGCGGCCCCGCACCTCGGCCACACCGGGTAGGGCCGACAGCCCGTCCATGAACTGCCTCGACCGCTCCCGGCAGGCGGTGAGAAGGTCCCTGGTCTCGATCTCGTCGATCACGGCCAGCGCCGCCCGGCACACCACCGGCCCCCCGCCAAAGGTCGTCCCGTGGTCACCGGGCCGGAAGACGGCGGCGACCTCCTCCCTCGCCAGGCAGGCGCCGATGGGGAACCCGTTTCCCAACGCCTTGGCCACCGTCGCCACGTCGGGGATGAAGCCGAGGTCCTGCCAGGAGAACCAGGTGCCGGTGCGGCCCATCCCGGCCTGGACGTCGTCAACGATCATGAGCACGTCGCGCTCGTCGCACAGTGAGCGCACCTCGGCGAGGTAGCCCGGGTCCAGCGGGACAACACCGCCCTCACCTTGGATGGTCTCCACCATCACCGCCGCCGTCTTCGATGTCACCGCTCGCCCAAGCTCCTCGATCCGCCCGGGCGTCACATGGGTGAAGCCGTTCGGCATCGGGGCCGACGGCGCCTGTAGCGCCGGCTGACCGGTGGCGGCGAGCGCACCCAACGTCCGGCCGTGGAACGATCCGAGGAGAGAGACCACCTCGAAGCAGTCCGGGCCGCGGCGGTTCCTCCCCCAGGCGCGGGCGAGCTTGAGTGCCGTCTCGTTCGCCGTCGCCCCGCAGTTGGCAAAGAAGACTCTCCCCAGCCCGGAGAGCCCGGCGAGCCGCTCCGCCAGCTCCACCATCGGCGCGGTGTGGAACATGTTGGAGACGTGAACCAGCCTGGTCACCTGGTCGTTCACCGCGGCCGATACCGCGGGGTTGGCATGCCCGACGGCGACCACGGCGATCCCGCCGAGGCAGTCGAGGTACCGCTTCCCGTCCTCATCCCACAGCCAGGAGCCCTCGCCTCGTACGAAGACCACGGAGCGGCGCCGGTAGGTGTCCATGAGCACCGCGGCGGCGCGCTCCATCACGGTCATGTCACCTGGTCCCGCTCCACCATGGTCCCGATCCCTTCCGGGGTGAATATCTCGAGAAGCAGGGCGTGCTGCACCCTTCCATCGAGGATGTGGGCCCGGCCGACTCCGGCGGTCATGGCGTCGACACACGAGCGCAGCTTGGGGAGCATCCCGCCGGTCACTCCCCCTCCCTCGACCATCTCCTCCACCCCGGCAAGAGTGATCGAAGACAACAGGCTCCCGTCATCGCCGAAATGGCGGTAGAGACCCTCGACGTCGGTGAGATAGACCAACTTCTCGGCGCCGAGCGCTGCGGCGACTTGCCCGGCGACCGTGTCGGCGTTGACGTTGTACACCGACCCGTCTTCGCTCCGCGCCAGTGGTGCGACCACCGGGACAAAGCCGCCGCCGATCAGGACATCGAGCAACCCGGTATCGACCCTGGTGACGTCGCGCCACATATCCGAGGCGCGGGTCCCGTGGGTGCGCCTCGATCATCCCGCCGTCGAGCCCGGTGAGACCCACTGCGGCAGCCTGGTGGCTGCGCAGCAGCCGAACGATGTCGGGGTTGACTTCGCCGGCCAGGACTCGCTGCACCACGCGGATCGCCTTGTCGTCCGTGACCCGCAGCCCGTCGACGAACACCGGTTCCAAACCGGCGGCCTGCATGGCGCTGCTGATCTGAGGCCCACCACCGTGCACCACCACGGGCCGGATCCCGACCGTGGCCAACAAGGTGACATCACCGGCGAAGCTGTGCCGCAGCGCTGCGTCCACCATGGCTGACCCGCCGTACTTGATGACGACGGTGCGGCCTTTGAACGCCTGGATATAGGGCAGAGCCTCCATGAGGATCTTCGCCTTGCCCATGGTCCGTGCGATCCGGAGCCGGGAAGTGTCGGGGGCGGCGTGCCCGGTGGTCATGAGCGCACGCCGGCCGGGTTCGGTCCCGCCGCGACATCCTCGGGCGATGTGGTCACGGCATCCATCCCGCCGTGGGGAGGCCCGCCCCCTCGTCGAGGCCGAGAGCAAGGTTGGCGCATTGCACCGCCTGCCCGGCCGCACCCTTGAGAAGGTTGTCGATGACGGCGACCGCTATGACCATGCCGGCGTGCTCGTCCACCGTGGCGGTGACCATGGCGCGGTTCGACCCGGAGACCCACCTCGTCTGCGGTGGCCGGTCGATCACCTCGACGAAGCGTCGTCCCTCGTAGAACGCACCGAGCGTCTCGAGCAGATCGCCGGTGCCGGCGGCCCTCGTCATCGGGGCGGTGACCGTAGCCACCAGACCCCTCTGGATCGGGGCCAGATGGGGGGTGAAGCTGAGGCTCACCTGCATCCCGGCCAACCTCTCCAGCGCCATCTCCATCTCGGGGCGGTGGCGGTGCCCCCCCAGGCCATAGGGACGCACCCCTTCGGCAACCTCTCCAAACAGCAAGTCGGTTTGCAGCGCCCTACCCGCTCCGGTTGCTCCGGAGACGGCGTTGACGACGATTCCGGCGGGGCTGGCGATCCCCGCCTTCACCAACGGGGCGATGGCGAGCAAGGCGGCCGTCGGATAGCAACCGGGGGCGGCGACCCGGGTTGATCCCGCGTTTGGATTCCCGGTCACTTCGGGCAGGCCGTAGTCCCACCGTCCCAACTCGGCGGGCAGTGGATGATCCGTCCCGTAGGCGCTGCGATACCGCTCGACGCTGTCCAGCCTCATATCGCTGCCCAGATCGACCACGGTCATGCCCTGGTCGGCCGCGGCGGCGGCGAGGTTGGCCGAGGCACCGTGTGGCAAGGCCAGAAAGATCACCTCGACGGCCGGGATGCTCTCCAGCGAGATCGCTCCCAACACCCGTTCTCCACCGTCCAGCTGCGGGTGCAGTTCGCCCAGGCGCCGGCCCTCGCTGGCATGGCCGCCGACGAAGGTCAGTTCGATGTCGGGGTGTCCGTCGAGGAGACGGACCAACTCGCCTCCGGCATACCCGGAGGCGCCGAGGACGGCGGCGGCGATTCCCATCGTGAAGCGGAGTCTATACGCATATGCGTATGGTCGCGTCCGCTGGTCTCACTGACCGACCGGGCTCAACCCGAGTTGAGGCATGGAAGGCACAACCGGTTGATACAGCCAATCC
This sequence comes from uncultured Actinomycetes bacterium, assembly GCA_963733905.1. GTDB lineage: Bacteria > Actinomycetota > Acidimicrobiia > Spongiisociales > DATADW01 > DATADW01. Next base: position 81,885 of record CAVTEU010000011.1, read on the forward strand.
TCGAGGATCCCGGCGACCGGGGTCGTTGCGATGTCGCCGGCCAGCGCGATGAAGTCAGCGGTGGTGACGTTCCCGTAGCGGTGACGGCGCGCCCAGGACTTGAGCAGTCGGAAGAATCCCTCGTCACCCATCTCGAGACGGAGCGCGTGCAGGGTGAGCCCGCCGCGCAGGTAGACCGACGGGTTGAAAACCTGTTCGTGACCCAGGATCCCCCGGAGGGGGGAAGATGTCTGGCAGCTGCTCGGCCACCTCGGCGGGGTCGGCGCCCTGCGCCACCGCTGCCTCGCCGCCCATCACCCCGTAGGCGAACCGAACCGAGGAATCGAGCGCATCGGGACCGACATCGGCCTCATCCCACAGCCACTCGCTGTAGGTGGCGAAGCCCTCGTGGAGCCAGATGTCCTGCCAGTTGGTCAAGGTCACGCTGTCGCCGAACCACTGATGCGCCATCTCGTGGACCACGACGTTCTGGCCGAACCCGAGCGACGCCCGGGAGAATGTGCTCAGGCTCTGGGTCTCGAGCGCCGCCTGGGGGAACTCGTCGTCGAGCACCAGTGCTCCGTATGAGTCAAACGGGTATGGGCCGAAGAGGTTGATCAACTCCTCCAGCATCTCCGGCTGACGATCGAACATCGCCACCTCGGCGTCGGTCAGATCGGGGTCCAGGTAGTTGACGATCGGCACGGGCCCATCGTGCTCCTCCACGACCCACCTTCCGATCCCGAGAGCGAGCATGTACGGGGCGAGCGGTCTGGTGGTTCGCCAGGTGAAGATCCTGTCCCCGCCTCCAGCCTGCTCGATTCCTTCGAGCACCCCGCTCGAAGCGACGGCGTATGGCGTCGGCACCCGCATCTTCAGTCTCACCTGAGCCTTGTCGGCGGGATGGTCGTTGCACGGGAACCACCCGGAGGCACCAAACGGCTCGCCCATCACGAAGGCCCCGTCGTCGCCGGCGTGCCATGACGAAGGACCGAACAGAGAGGCTTGAGGCGCCGCCCCGGACGGGTCGCCGCGGTAGGCGACGACCACACGGAATGGCCCGGCGGCGACAGGTTCCGCCGGGAAGATGACCAGTTCGGAGTCCTCGCGCTCGAACCGCGCCGGCGCCCCGTCCACCTCGACACCAGTCACCTCCATACCGGTGAAGTCGAGGTGGAACCTGCTCAGCTCGGTGTCTGCGGTTGCCCTGATGTCGGCGGTGCCTTCCAACATCCCGTCGAACTCGGCTCCCAGGCGAGGTCGAGCTCGTAGCGAGCCACCTGGTAGCCGCTGTTTCCCAGCGACGGGTAGTACGGATCGCCGATCCCTTCGGGGCCGGCGACAACCGGTGGGTCGGTCGTCGTGGGAGAATCGGTGCTCTCGACCGCCGTGGTGGGAGGAGCCGTGGTCGGCGGCAACAGTTGCCGCCACCGCCGTGGTTTCGGGCGCGACCGGGTCGCCGGCCGGCGTCGAGCAGGCGGCGATGGACGCGACCAAGAAGAGGGCGAGTGCCGATCGGACAGCGATTGGGCGATGACGGGTGTGCGGGGTGGTCACGATTCGCCCCCGTTCGGTGACGGTCCGGGGTCTTCCAGACCGCGGTCGACGGCGAACTGACGCACCATCTCGTAAGCGTCATCGGTCCCATAGGGGCCGTCGTCGATACGTCGCTCGAGGAGCATGGTCATGATCTCTCCCACCAGCGGGCTCGGCTCGATCCCGAGATATTTCATCACCTGGTGCCCGTCGATGGGGGCGCGCAGCCGGGCCAGTTCCTCCTGCTCGCCGAGCTCCTCGATCCGCACCTCGAGCTCGTCGATCCGGCTCTGGACAGCCCTGGCGCGCCGCACGTTGCGGGTGGTGACATCGCACCGCACCAACTCGTTGAGCGGCTCGAGGAGGTCGCCGGCATCGCGCACGTAGCGACGCACCGCGGCGTCGGTCCATCCCATCTTGTAGGTGTGGGGACGCAGGTGGAGGAACACCAGGTCCCCGACAGCGTCGACGATTTGGCGCGGGTAGCGCAGCGCCCGGAGCCGCTCCCGGGCCATCCTCGCCCCGACCACCTCGTGGTGGTGAAAGCTCACCCCACCGGGACCAAACTGCCTGGTGGCCGGTTTGCCGATGTCGTGAAGGAGGGCGGCCAGCCTGAGCACCAGGTCGGGGCTGGTGCACACCGTCACCGCGACGCTGTGGGCCAGGACGTCCTTGTGCCGTTGGACGGGGTCCTGTTCCATTTCGAGGTCGAGCAACTCGGGGAGGAAGTAGGCAGCGAGACCGGATCTGATCACCCCCCAGAGGGCCGTTTCCGGGTAGGGGGCGGTGAGGAGCCTGCTGAACTCGTCGCGGATCCGCTCAGCCGAGACGATCTGCAGCCGTCCCGCCATGCTCTCCACCGCCGCCTCGGCAGCCGGGTCGGGGGTGAATCCCAGCGTTGCCACGAAGCGGTGGAGTCGCAGCATCCTCAGCGGGTCTTCCGAGAAGGCGACCTCGGGCTCCATCGGGGTGCGCAACAGACCCGCGGCGAGATCTGCCAAGCCACCAAAGGGATCGACCAGCTCGGGCTCGGGGAAACGGAGGGCGATGGCGTTCACCGAGAAATCGCGGCGGCTCAGATCGGAGACGATGTCGCCGGAGAACTCCACCCGCGGTTTGCGGCTGTCGTCGTGGTACACCTCGCTGCGGAAAGTGGTGATCTCGTAGGTGTGGCCCTGCCTTATCGCCGCCACCGTCCCGAACCGCTCCCCCACGCCGTGGACGGCGTCGGCCCATCCGGACAAGACCTTCCTGATCTGGTCGGGGTGGGCATCTGTGGCGAAATCGAGGTCCTGGTGGGGCCGGTCGAGCAGAGCGTCTCGCAGCGACCCACCCACCAGGTAAAGCTGGTGACCGGCGGCGTCGAACCTTCGCCCCAGCTCCACGGCGGGCGATCCCGGCTCGACCAGCCAGCGGAGGCGCGGGGGGACGGTCATCCGTGCCCTAGCTTGCCACCCCGCCGCAGCTCCCGTGCCGGAAAGCTCCAACCCAGGGTTGGGGACTACCCGGGAGGTTGCTGCAACCCTGGGTTGGGAGTGGGAGACCGGCGGCTATGACACCGGCCAGAAGCGGGCCTGCTCTGTGGTGGCGAGGTCGAGCATCGTCCAGGCGGACTTGGGGAGATACGACACCACCCGGCGGAAGCGGCGGCTCGCCTGCGAGGCCCCGGACGACCGCCGCCGCCGAGCCGCGCAGCGCCTCGAGGTCGTAGCCGCCCTCGAGGAGGAGCACGATCCTCCCCGGGCCGATCCTCGCTCCGATGTGGCGCGCCATCGATGCGTAGTCGGCTTCGACCAGCCGCAACTCGGCGAGAGGATCGGCGTCATGGGCGTCGAACCCGGTAGCTCACCAGAATCCAGTCCGGGGCGAAGTCCTCGATCACGGGACCAAAGAGCCGGTCGAACGCTGCCGCCACCACATCTCCCCCCGACTCTGCGGGGAGCGGCACGTTGACGGTCGTGCCCCTGCCCGGCCCGTACCCCGTCTCGTCAACCCATCCCGTCCCGGGGTAGAAGGGGAACTGGTGGAGCGACAGGTAGAGGACGTCGGGGTCGGCGGCGAAGGTGTCCTGCGTGCCATTGCCGTGGTGGACGTCCCAGTCGACGATCGCCACCCGCTCGCCTTCGGCAGTGATGCTGCGGGCCGTGATGGCGACATTGTTGAACAGACAGAACCCCATCGCCCGCGATTCGAGGGCGTGGTGACCCGGGGGCCTCGCCACCACAAAAGCGGCATCGCCCCCACCCGCACGAAGAACCCGTACGGCGCTCGGACCTGCCCCTGCGGCACGAACCGCCGCCTCCCAGGATCCCGGCCCGGCCGCAGTGTCCGGATCGAGCGATCCGCCGCCCGCCATGCAGAAATTGCGGATGGCCTCGATGTAGTCGGGGTGGTGGACCAGACCGATCAGGTCGGTATCCGCCTCGGGCGGTTCCACCTCGACGAGACCTACCCCGGCACCACGGATCCCTTCGAGCACCGCCGCCAGGCGGGCAGGTCTCTCGGGGTGGTGCGGACCGGTGTCGTGCTCGGCGAACGAAGGGTGGGTGAGCAACACCAGGTCCATCTGCGGACTCTGGCACATACCGATGGTCACCAGCCGGCCACCAAATGCTGCCCCGGCGTGGCATCCTCGGGTGGTGAAACTCGGAGGGCACCGGTGACCGTGGTGCGAAGCCGTGGCACATGGCCGGGTGCCGTGGCGCTGCGTCGCGGATGGGCGTTGGCTCACGCTCGTCCCTGGAATCGCGACATCCCAGACGCAGCCCTCAGGCTGGTCAGGGGGAGTTCTGCGTTTCTCGAGGCGTGTGCCGACCACTTGGTCGACCTGGGCGTGCGCGGCGTGGCGTCACCACCGGTTTTGGACAGCGGGCGCGGGGTGTGGGAGCGGGCCGGGTTCTGCTCGCATCTCCGGCTTGACCTCTACCGCTGCCAGTTGCCCAGAAGTGACAACCGCCCCCCTCACCCCGTAACCGAACCGTCTGAGGCGTCGTGGGAAAGGGCTGCCGAGATCGACCGGGCAGCCTTCGATCCGCCCTGGCGGCTGGAGGAACTCGGGCTGCGCGAGGCCCATGGCTCCACTACCCATCGAGCGTTTCTCGAAGTGCGCAGCAACGGCCGGGTCGACGGCTTCGCCATCGTCGGCGCCGAGTTGGGTGCCTCCTACCTGCAACGTGTGGCGGTGGACCCGGACGCACAGGGCCGTGGGCTGGGAAGGTCGCTGGTGAGAGAGGCGCAGCGATGGGCCGGCGGGCACGGTGCCCACAGCATGCTCCTCAACACCCAGCCGGAGAACCATCGCGCCGCTGCCCTCTATCGCGCCGAGGGTTTTCGGCTGCTCCCCGACCGTCTCGAGGTGCTCCGGCGGTCATGAGCGCCGTCCGGGTGGTCACCGATTCATCGTGCGATCTCCCCCAGTCCCTGGTGTCGGGCTAACGAGATCGAGGTGGTCCCGCACACCGTTCGAATCGGGAAGGATGAGATCGCCGACGGGGGTGTTGCGGGCCGAGAGGAACTGTGGGAGAAGATCGCCGCCGCCCCGGCGCCCATCGAAACCATGGCGCCTACCGCCGCCCAGTTCTCTGCCCGCTTCGAGGCGCTCGCCGCCTCGGGGGCGGAGGGGATCCTCGTCCTCACCATGTCCGGGGAGTTGTCGGCGGCCCACCAGGCAGCGGTCCTCGCCGGCGAGCGGCTTGGAGGGACGCCGCCGGTGAAAGTGGTCGACTCGCGTACGGTCTCGATGGCGCTTGGTTTGCTGGTGCTCGAGATGGCGAGGCGGGCCAGGCAAGGTGCCACGCTCGACGACCTGTTCGCCAGCGCCGCCGAGCGAACCGCCGGCACCGGTCTGGCGCTTGCCATCGATTCACTCGACGTGCTGCGCAGCCGGGGACGTGTCGGCTTGGTTCAGCACGTGGTCGCCGGCTGGCTGGACGCCCGTCCGCTCGTCACCGTCGAGAACGGGGTGCTCGTGGGCGCCGGAAGTCGTACGGGCGGCGTCGAAGCGATCGAGGCGCTCGCCCACAAGGTCGAGCTACGGGCCGCCCGTCTCGTAGACCTCGCCGTGTTGGCGGCTCCGCCTGCCGACACCGCCGATCTGACCACCCGACTCTCCCATCTGGTGCCACCCGAGCGGCTGCACCGCTCGATTCTGGGGCCGGTGCTCGGCGCCTACACCGGTCCGGGGGCAATCGGCGTGGCTTGGAGCACGGTCTGACGTAGGACGGTCCTTCCGACGTCCTACCGTTGAGCCGTGCCCCCGCCGCTCCCCCCCAGGTACCGGCTCGAGGTCAGGCTCGGACGCGATGCCGACATCGACGAGTGGCTAGGCGTGGACACTGCTCTCGACCGACCGGTCCTGATCCGGATCGTCGGGCCCGAGGCCGATCCGGAGCGGCGTGCCCAGTTTCTCGACTCGGTCCGTTCCGCTGCCGCCGTATCGCACCCCCACATCGCCGCCGTATACGAAGCCGATGAGGTCACCGGGGGCGTCTTCAGCATTTGTGAATGGGGCGGAGGGGTCACCATGGCCCACCGGCTCAGCGCCGGTGAGACCATGCCAGTTGATGAGTTCATGGGGAACGCAGCCGGTCTCGCCGCCGGGCTTGCTGCCCTTCATGCCACCGGGACACTCCACGGGGCCATCGACCCGTCGGCCATCCTCTACTCGGCGGCCCACCCGGCCAAGCTGACCGGGTTCGGGCGACCGGCTTCGAGTGCGACCACGGCCGAGGACGTCCACGATCTCGCTGCTGCCCTCGACCGCTCGCTGACCGGCCAACCGGCGGGTCGGATGCCGCCATCGGAAGTGGTCGACGGCGTTGATCCGGCGGTCGATCGCGCTTTGGAGCATGGGCTGCGGGGGATCGTGGGCGCAGCCGACCTCGCCGAGGAACTACAGGCGGCGCCCGACCACTCCCGTTCCCGAGAACCGTCCCAACGGACTCGCCATGGCGCGGGCTCGCTTTCACCGGGGTGCTCCTGGCGGTCGCCGCGGGGATGGTGGTCCTCGGAGGTTCGCTCACCGCCCGGCCCCAATCACCCGTCTTGTTCCCCGCAAGCCCCACCACCACGGCCCCCGATATCCCCCGCACCACTCCCCCACCGACCATCGCGCCGACCACGACGGTCGCCGAGGGCTCGGTGGCCATAGTCGGAGTCGAGGTCTACGACCCGCCCCCAGGTGATGAGCAGGAGAACGACGACGAGGTGGCTCTTCTGACCGACGGCGACCAGGCGACCACCTGGTCCACCGAGCGGTATCGGGTACCCGTTTGGCGATTCAAACCCGGCGTAGGGGTCGTGTTCGAGGTGCGGGGCACCGCCGGGACGGTCGAACTACGTGGGGTGACCGACGACACCTCGTGGTCGCTGGCATGGGCAGAGCAGACGGAACCCGACCCGACCCGGTGGGAGCGCCTCGCATCGGGCAGGGTTGGGGGTGGGAGGGCGACGGTCCAGGTCCCGCCGCGATCCGACGGTGTCTGGCTCCTGTGGCTCACCGATCTCCCCGACATCGGCGGCGCCTACAACACCACCGTCGCCGAGGTCAGGTTCCGACCATGACCGATGACCGCCAGCTCGACACCGCGATGGTGCAGGCGTTCGTGGACGGAGACCAGCGGGCTTTCGATGATTTGATGCGACGTCACGAAGACCGCGTTTTCGCCATCTGCCTGCGGGTCATGGGTGACCGAGAGTTGGCGCTCGACGCCACTCAGGAGACCTTCGTCACCCTCTACCGCAAGGCCCACCTCTACAAGGAAGAGGCGGCCTTCAGCACCTGGCTCTACCGGGTGGCGGTGAACACCTGTTACGACCAGCACCGCCGGCGGGCGCGCCAGCGCACCGAGATGATCCCAGAGGGCATGGAACCGGCCGACCCGACCGCCGGTGACGCCTTCGATCGGTCGAGCTTCGACCCGAGTTGGAAGCGGCGCTGGCATCGATCCCCATCGATTTTCGGACCGCAGTCGTCCTCTCCGATCTTGAAGGCATGCCTCTCCAGGAGATCGCAGACCTGCTCGACGTCCCGATAGGAACGGTCAAGTCGCGTATTTTCAGGGGGAGACGGCAGTTGGCCGAGGCCCTGGGGAACCGAAACGGCCTCGCGCCTCGTCCTAGCCACCAGGAAACCGAATGAACCGATTCTTCCAACCTGCCTCCTCCCAAGGGGCGCCCCTCGCCGTCGAGGACGATTCCGATGCATGAACACGACCTCGATCTGATAGCGGCCGCCGCCGGCGGTGACCCCGACGCTGATCAAGCAGAAGCGGCGCGCCTGGTCGCCGACTGTGACGAATGCCGCCGGGAGTGGGATGCGCAGCGGACGGCAATCGCGGCTCTGACAGCGGCACCACCCGCGGTTCTCGATGACCTGGAGAGGGCCCGGCTCCATAGGGCGGTGACAGCGGCGCTCGAGGATGATCGCCCGCACACCCGGCCGGGTTCCCCCCCGGCTCAGGTCTCGCCATTCACCAGGCGTGTTCTCGCCGTAGCGGGAGCAGCCGCGGTCGTCGTCGCCGTGCTCGGTGTCGGATCTCTCCTTCGGGACGGCGGCGGCACCGCCACCTTCGAGCAGGTAGCTCCCGAGGCGGGCGCCGACCTGACGAACGGAGACCAGACATTCGACACCCCTGCTGACGCGGCGACTCTCCAAGGCGAGATGCAGATCCCCGATGCGGGCGGCGCAGAGCGCTCGGAAACCACGGCCGCCGCTGCCTCCGCCGACACCACGAGCCGCGCGGCGGACGAGCTTGCCGCGATTCGTCTCCCCGAGGTATCCCCATCCCGGTTGGCCGGCCGGCTGCTCGCCCTCCGCGACGGAGAGATCGATCCCGATATGCCCACCGAGGAGACGGCGCTCAGCTGCCTCGACCGGGTCGAGCAGGATCGACCAGGGTATGAGATCGACTTGGTGGCGCTGCTCGTCGTTGGTGACGACCAGGTCGAGGTGTTCGTCGTGGTCGACTCGGCCGGGGAGCGGGTCGCCTTGGCCTACCGCACCTCCGACTGCATGCTCATCGCCGAGCGCTGATCCTCTTCCGAGCGCTTTCGGGACGCACCGCTAACCTGCCCGCCATGGAAGACCTCCCCATCCGACTCGCCGACCTCCTGGAGAGCATCGCGGTCAGGGTGCGAACGATGACGGTCGATCGTGTCCATCGGATCGTCACCATCGTCTCGCTCGGGCTGATCGCTCTCACCATGGCCATCGCCGCGGTGGTCTTCCTCTTCGTGGCGCTCTACAACCTCCTCGCCCAATGGCTCACGCCTGCGGGGGCCCTCGGAGTGATGGGTGGAATCTTCGTGATCGCCGGACTGTTGGTCTGGAGCCGGAGGAGTGCACGCCCACCGCGCGGTCGAGCTACCACCCGACGTGAAGTCGGCAACGACGTTGGAGCCGACTGCGGTGGCGCCGGTGGTCCCACAAACGGCACCCCCCACTCAGGTCGGTTGATCGAGTCGAGGAGCAGAGTGACCCACAAGGTCGTCATAGTCGGATCCGGGCCGGCGGGCCTCACCGCCGCCCTGTATGCAGCCAGGGCCGACCTGGCCCCCCTTGTTTTCGAGGGCACCAGCGCCGGCGGCCAGTTGATGATCACCACGGACGTCGAGAACTACCCGGGCTTCCCCGACGGGATCATGGGTCCGGAGATGATGGAGCGATTCCGCAAGCAGGCGGCTCGCTTCGGTGCTGAGTTGCTCACCGTCGACGTCACTCGGGTGGATTTCTCCGCCAGGCCGTTTCGTCTCTGGACGGGTGAGGACGAGTACACCGCCGAGTCGGTGGTCCTCGCCACCGGTGCCTCGGCCAAGTGGCTCGATGTGCCCGGGGAGCAGCGTCTCACCGGACGCGGGGTTTCCGCATGCGCCACATGCGACGGTTTCTTCTTCCGCGACAAGCGGGTACTGGTGGTCGGCGGCGGCGACTCGGCGATGGAGGAAGCCCTCTTCCTGGCCAAGTTCGCCAGCACCGTCACCATCGTCCATAGGCGAGACGAGTTCCGTGCCTCGAAGATCATGGCGCAGCGGGCCATCGATCATCCCAAGATCTCGGTGCTGTGGAACAGCGCTGTCGAAGAGGTGCTTGGTGACGCCGGCGTCACCGGCGCCACGCTGCGCGACATCACCACTGGGGAGTTGTCGACGGTCGACGCCGACGGCTTGTTCGTCGCCATCGGGCACCGGCCCAATACCGAGGTCCTGGCCGGTCAGGTCGAGTTGGACCCGATCGGATACGTCGTCCTCAAGGGCGATGGCTCCACCGCGACATCGGTCGAGGGGGTCTTCGCCGCCGGTGACGTCGCCGACCCCGTCTACCGCCAGGCGGTGACGGCGGCGGGCAGTGGGTGCGCCGCCGCCATCGATGCCGAGCGGTGGCTCGCAGAGCAGGAATGAACCCGAAGTAGGCCTGGTTGATCCAGGCACACATATCCACAAGGAGAACCATGGGCGAGCACAGCATCACCGTCACCGATCAGACCTTTGAGGACGCCATATCGGGCGAGACGCCCGTATTGGTGGACTTCTGGGCCGAGTGGTGCGGTCCGTGCCGTATGGTCGCCCCGGTGCTCGATGAGATCGGCTCCGAGTACGCCGAGAAGATCACGATCGCCAAGCTCAACGTCGACGAGAACCCGCAGACCGCGGCTTCCTACGACGTAATGAGCATCCCGACGATGATCGTCTTCCAGGAGGGCATCGCCAAGAAGCGCATCGTCGGCGCCCGCCCCAAGGCCAACATGGTCAGCGAGCTCTCCGAGTTCCTCGCCTGATCATCGCGTAGCCGAGCCGGCGCGATCCTGTCACTATGCGCCGGTGCGGCTCTATCGATTCGGTGACGCTGGCGACGCAGTAAGCGACATCCGAGCGCGACTTGGCGCTCTCGGATTCCCTACGGACGCCGACCCAGAGGCCTGTTACGCCGAGGCGACGGTGGACGCCGTGCGTGACTTCCAGCGGTCCCGACGCCTCGATCCCGACGGCGTAGTCGGCCCCGACACCTGGCGGGCGCTCTACGAAGCGGGTTATGTCCTCGGCGACCGACTCCTCGACTACCGCAGGCCGATGGCCAGAGGCGAGGACGTGGCCGACTTGCAACGGCAGCTCAACGACCTGGGCTTCGACGCCGGAAAGGTCGACGGGGTTTTCGGGCCGGAGACGCAGCGTGCCTTGCGCGACTTCCAGCACAACCGGAGTATCGCCGAGGACGGCATCACCGGCCCACAAGTGCTCGGTGAGTTGCGTCTCGTTTCACGAGATACCGAGAGGACGGGCCGCGAAGCGATCCGCGAACGCGAATGGCTCCGCTCGCTCCCCCGGACACTGGCGGGGAGCAGGGTCTACTTCGATGCTGGGTGCCGGACAGACGAAGAGCGCGACCGGGCTTGGGACGCCGCCAACGGTGCTGCCATCGCACTGCAAAGCCACGGCGGGGTGCCTCTTCTGTCCCGGAGCGCCGACACCGCTCCGCCGGAGCGGGTCAGGGCCCGCCGAGCCAACCGTCTCGGTGCCGAGATGATCGTGTCTTTCCAGTTGCCGGTCGAGGAGCCCGGAATCTTCTTCTTCGCCAGTTCGATGAGCCGGAGCGAAGCGGGGGCGTTGCTCGCCGCCGAGATGGCATCGACTCTCGATCTCATGGTGGACGGTCGCGCAGTACCCGATCCTCAAGGAAACCCGGGCGCCCGCTGTGGTGATCGCCACGGCCGCCCTCGATGCGTCGGTTGGCGAGAGCGCGGTGGCGTCGATGGCGTCCTTCCTGCGCAGGGCGGCGCCTGCCGCCGACGCCGTAAACCGGTCAGCCGAGTAGACGTCGGTAGAGACGCTCCAATTCGGCGACCGACCCGTAGTGAATCACCATCCGGCCACGGTCGTTGCGGTATTGGATCTCCACCTTGGCACCGAGCTGCTCCGCCAGTCGCTGCTCCAATTCGGATAGGACCGGCGGGCGAGGTTCCCGGACCAGGGGTGCAGGCTCGGCCACCGTCTGCCTCCGGGCCCGCACCGCTTCCTCGATGCGGCGTACCGACCATCCCTCGTCGACCGCTCGGCGCGCCACGTGCTCGGCGAATCGCTCGTCTTCCAGCCCGACCAATGCCCGAGCGTGACCTGCACTCAACTCCCCTCGTTCCAGCATCCCTTGGATAGCCGGCGGAAGGGTGAGCAGTCGGAGGGTGTTGGTCACCGCAGTCCGGCTCTTTCCCACCAACGAACCCACCTGCTCGTGCGTCATGGAAAAGTCTTCCAGGAGCTGGGTGTAGGCGGCGGCCTCCTCGAGTGGCGTCAGGTCCTCGCGCTGCAGGTTCTCCACAACGGCCTCCGCCAATGCAGAGCGCTCGTCGCTGGTACGCAGCAGAGCCGGGATCTCCCGCAGCCCGGCCAACTGGGCCGCCCGCCAGCGCCGTTCCCCGGCGATGAGCAGGAATCCCCCGTCGGGGGCGGGACGCACCACAACCGGCTGCAGGACGCCGACCTCGGCGATGCTCGCCGCCAGTGCCTGGATCGTCTCCTCGTCGAACCTGCTCCGTGGTTGATCGGGGTTGGGGCTGATCTGGTCGAGCGGCAGATGGTGCAGCGAACCGGGGCCAGGACCAGAAGGTATGAGCGACTCGAGCCCCCGTCCCAGCCCACTGCGTCTGGTAACCATCACGGCTCCTCCCCTGGATGACGTGCCATGAACTCGCGTGCCAGTTGTCGGTAGGCGATGGCGCCTCGGCTCATCGGGTCGAAAGCCTCGATCGGCTCGCCAAAGGACGGCGCCTCCGAGAGCCGCACGGTCCGGGGGACGACGGTGCGATAGGCCTTGTCGCCGAAATGGCGGCGCACCTGCTCCACCACGTCCGAGCCGAGCCTGGTGCGCGCATCGAACATGGTCATCATCACACCCTCGATTTCGAGTGCGGGATTGAGGTTGCGCTGCACCAACTCGACGTTGCGGAGCAATTGGGTGAGCCCTTCCAGGGCGTAGTACTCGCATTGGATGGGGATCACGACCTCATCGGCGCTGGCCAGGGCATTGACCGTGAGCAGCCCCAACGAGGGAGGGCAGTCGATGAACACCACATCGAACTCCCCATCCACCTCCTTGAGTGCGTTGCGGAGCCTCAGTTCGCGGGAGAACATGGAGACCAACTCGATTTCGGCGCCAGCGAGGTCGATCGTGGCCGGCGCAACAAAAAGATCGCGCACCGAAGTCGGTTCGATCACCTCTTCCAACGTCGTATCGCCCAGCAGCACGTGGTACATCGAAGCGGACAGGTCCCCGCGGTCGATCCCGACACCCGAGGTGGCGTTTCCCTGTGGGTCCAGGTCGACGATGAGGACACGCCGACCCTGGAAAGCGAGCGCCGCGCTCAGATTTATCGCGGTGGTCGACTTGCCCACGCCCCCCTTTTGATTGGCCAGGGCAACCGTTGTCGAGGCGCGACTCATGCCAGCGCAATCCTAAGTAGCAACCAGCGAGTCGTCAAGGACTCGTTGCCGCGCAGAGTAGCCGCACGCCCGGCCTGGCAGGAAGCCTCAAGTTCCACGTGAAACACCGAAACCTGCCTACTCGGTGGTGGGCTCCAGCTGTTCGGCGTCCTCTCCTCGGGAGCGACATCTTCCGCGACCACTCCGTTCTCCTCCGGTTCAGCGGTCTCGGTGTCGACCGAGATGACGACATAGCGATCGGGCGGTTCGCCCTCCGAATAGGAGCGAACGCCGGCGACCTCCGATATGGCGTCGTGGATCACCTTGCGGTCGGAGGCGTTCATCGGCTCGAGCATGATCTCGCCGCCCTCTTCGGTGACCTGATCGGCCAACCGCGCCGCGTAGATTTGCAACGCCTGACGACGCCGTTCGGCGTATCCGGCGATATCGATCCTGCAGCCGGGCGGCATGGCGGCTGCGTCTCTGCAACACCGTGCGGCAAACCTCGTGCACCGCGTCCATGACGGTGCCCTGCGTTCCGACGAGGGCCTCAGTCTGATCCCCCGACACCGACGCCAGGATGACCTCGTCTTCCACCGACGTCGTCACGGTGCCATCGAGGCCGTATGCGGCGAGCAGGCCGGTGAGGAATTCCTCGACGACCGACGCCTGCTCCTCGATGGTGAGTTCGGGGCCCTCATTTCGGGACTCGGACTCCGGATTGCGCTCACGTCGGTTCGATCCTTGTCCCTGCCGTTCGTTCCTTCCCGAGTTCCGGCCCGAAGCCGATGCCGGCTTTGGGTTGGCTGGCGCCTTCTCGGCGGCCTCGGTCTGCTGCTGCTTGCTCGACCCGGAGCCTCCCCGACTGCCGCTGCTGCTGCTACTGCGTGGCTTCCGGCTGCGGCGCTTCTTTGACGAGGCGTCATCACGCTTCGCTCGCACCCGCACTATCGCCTCGCGCCCCCCGAGACCGAGAAACCCCCGCTCTGGCTGTTGCAGAACCTCGATCTCGGCCTTTTCGGCTGAAGGCAGCCCGAGCTCTGCCAGTGCGGCCTCCACGGCCACATCCACGGTCCGACCCTTGACTTCGACGAACTCCACCTCATCCCCTCCTGCGGCGATTGCGCTTCTTGGCCGACCCTTGCGGCCGGTCCGACTTCTGCACCGGGGCGGTGCCACCGTTCGCTTCGGCCGCTGGGCCGTTTGGCGATGCACCCTCCGGCGGGCTTGCCGCCTTGGCCGCCGCCCCAGGTGGGGGCGGTCGGCCATCGATGCGGAAGATCACGACCTGTTGGCCCAACCGGAAGAGGTTCCCTGTCGCCCAGTAGAGAACGACACCGGCAGGGAAGTTCCAGGAAACAAAACCGATGAACAGGGGGAGGATGCGGGTGATGGCCTGCTGGGTCTGGGCCGGACCCGGCGTGTCCGGGTTCTTCGGGGGTTGTGCGTGCCATTGCTGGATGAATTGGGTTCCCACCATGAGGAGGAGCATGAGCAAATAGGGGAGAAACACAACGAAGCCCTGCTGGAAGGCCTGTGATGGGCTGGTACCCAGGTCCATCCCGAGGAAGTGGGCGGTGGAGAACTCGCTGATCAGGGCTGACTCCGCCGGCAAATACTTGGCCGGATCATTGAGTAGTTGGAAGAGGGCGAGCAGGATCGGCATCTGCACCAACAGCGGGACGATGCAACCGCCGGGTGTGGCGCCTGCTTCTCTCTGGACCCGCATCAACTCCTGTTGAAGCTTCTCTGGTTCCTCCTTGTACTGCTTCTGGATCCGCCGTATCTCCGGTTGGACGGCCTGAAAGGCGCGGGTTGCTCTTGTCTGCCGGAGTGTCAAGGGGAAGAGGAGGAGGTTGATACTGATGGTCAGCAGGATGATGGCCAACCCGTAGCTGGGGATGACGTCGTAGAAAAAGGCGAGGGCATACGCCAACGCCTCTTTGAAGCCGTCCCAGATACTTCCCAAATCCATCAGCGACGCTCACCGATCGAGGCGGGGACCGGGTCGTATCCCCCGGGTCGGAAGGGGTGGCAGCGGCCAATACGCCTGATCGCCAGCCACCCGCCCCGGAACAGACCATGTCGATCCAGTGCCTCGATGGCGTACTGCGAGCACGATGGCAGATAACGGCAGTTGGAGCCGAGGAGGGGACTTACCAGAATTTGGTAGGCGCGTATCAGTCCCATCGCAATCATTCGGGGGAGTCTCACCACTGTCTCGAGTGTTCTGCTCACACCCGGCTCCCTTCCGCACTGGCCACCTTGAGGTCGGCGACGAGCTGGCGAAAGGGCAGGGCGAGAGCCTCTGCCGAAATGATCACCACAACATCCATCCTCACCGGCAAATTCACCTCTGTCAGCGCTGCCCGTATCCGACGGCGCGCCCGGTTGCGCCGAACCGCGTTGCCGACACCACGGCCTGCGACCAAACCGACCCTGGTGTGCTCAGTGGCACCCGTGGCGGCAATCACCGTGACCGGGCCCCGCTTGCGACGCCGTCCCGAGTCCAGTACCCGCCGGAAGTCGCGGCGAGCGGGGAGCGAAGGGTAGGGCCGCCGCTCAGGCGGCGAGTCGCTTGCGGCCCTTGTCACGCCGGTTCTTCAGGATCGATCGGCCGGCGCGGGTATGCATGCGGTGACGGAAGCCGTGCCGCCTCTTGCGGCGTCGGACCTTTGGTTGGTATGTCCTCTTCATGAAAAGCTCGGCGAGGGCCGGGGAAATGGGGAACTGCGAGGTTACGGAAAGGCTCGTCACATTGTCAAAGGCGGAAGCTGTGAACCGGCTCGCGAGAAATGCCGCTAGGTCGCGAAATGAGGCTCCGGGTCGATATGGGCATCGGATTCCCCAGGTTCCGCGGGCGCAGGTCGCACCGACCAGGCATTTCGCCCTCGTTCCGCTGCCGTTCACCACCCGTAAACCGATTTTTGTCTCTCTTGAGAGGCCCCGGCGGCGCTACCTACACTCGCCGCCCGACTTAGTTCGGGGGGCACTTCCCCAAGGGCCGGCGGGGGAGCCGTCGACCTGGAGAGCACGATTCCGGTTCTCCACAGCGTGTGGATAGGTATGTGGACATTCGCGGGCCGGGTGTCCGGGGAGGGAGGCGGAATGACGGAAAGTGCTCAGCCCGGCGACGGCTGGAATCTGTTCCAGGACATCCTCAAGGCAAATGTCACACCGATCACCTGGCAGACGTGGCTTCGGCCATTACGGAGCGGGGATAGTTCCCAAGCTGCTGTGACGGTCCTGGCGCCGACCGATTTTCATCTGCGTTGGCTGATCGAGAAATACGGAGACCTGCTCCAAGAAGCGGCCTCCGCCAGCTACGGCCCCGGCGTGGCACTCCACCTCGAGGCCGACCCGGAGTCTCCGCGAAACGCCGACCTCGACCTCGACGAGGCGGCGGACCTCGATCATGTAGTTGTCCTCCCATCGGCGATCAACGGCAACGGCTCGCCACCGGTCAGCGGGTGCCGGCTGGTGGGCAAGTACCGCTTCGAGAACTTCGTCGTCGGGCCCTCCAACCGCTTTGCCAATGCGGCCTGCATGGCGGTGGCCGAGCAGCCGGGCAGCCACTACAACCCGCTCTTCATCTTTGGCGGTGCCGGACTGGGCAAGACCCACCTCCTCAACGCCGTCGGTCACGCCGCCCTCGAGCTCTATCCCGGTTGCGTGGTGCGATACGTGTCGTCGGAGAACTTCTTCAACGAGTTCATCGATGGGATCAGACGCAAGAGGATGGACGAGTTCAAGCACCGCTACCGGACGACCGACGTGCTGCTGCTCGACGACGTGCAGTTCTTCGAAGGGAAGGAGCAGATCCTCGAGGAGTTCTTCCACACCTTCAACAGCCTCTACGAGTCGGGCAAGCAGATGGTGCTCAGCTCCGATCGGGCGCCTCGCAACCTGTCGACGCTCGAGGACCGGTTGCGCAGCCGGTTCGAGTGGGGTCTGCTCACCGACATCCAGCCTCCCGACGTCGAGACCCGGCTCGCCATACTGCGGAAGAACCTCGAGCACTCGCCCCATACCGTCCCCGAGGACGTACTCCTCTTCATCGCCGAGCACGTCCCCGACAACGTGCGCGAGCTCGAAGGGGCGCTCACCAGGGTCACCGCCTATGCGGTCCTCACCGGTGAGCGCATCGACCTCGACATGGCGGGGGACGTCCTCCAGGACCTGATACCTACAGTCGAGGCACGGCCGCTCTCGCCGGCGGACATCATCTCGACCGCCGCCGCTTCCTATGGCTACACGCCGGCGGACCTGACCGGCCCGAGCAGGCGTCAGCCTTTGGTGACGGCCCGTCAGATAGCCATGTACCTGTGCCGGGAACTGACCAATCTCTCGCTACCCAAGGTCGGTGCCCTCTTCGGAGGCAGAGATCACACGACCGTCCTCTACGCAGTTGAAAAGGTAAAGCGGCTCATCCAGACCGACAGAGACATCTTCGAGCGGGTCACCGCCTTGTCCCAGCTCCTGAGGACAACATGACCACCATCCCCAGCTTCCACTTCGGCGCGGCTTCTCCTGGGGAGAACGGCACCGTCGCCCACACCCCACGGTGGATGGCATGACGGCTCCACGACTACCCAAATGGGACTTCTCCACCAATCCACAGCCCCCTACGGCTACTACTACGGTTCGAGAAGGACTACAGAAGAAGCAGGGAAGGAAACAGGGTGCGCATCAGAGCCGAGCGTGACGACCTCGCCGACGTGTTCGCCAGGGCCAACCGGGCGGTGGGCACCCGATCGGCTTTGCCGATACTCCAAGGACTGCTCTGCGAAGCCGTGGGTTCCACGTTGCGGGTGACCGGGACCGATCTCGAGATGACGGTGCGGACCTCGACCGAGGTCGAAGTCCGTGAGGAGGGCCGGATTGTCATCCAGGCGAAGCTTGCCGCAGAGGCGGTTCGCAAGATGCCTCCGGGTGCGATCACTCTCGGTGTGTCCGACGGCGAGGTGGAGATCACGGGGAACGGACCCCGGTTCAGCCTCCGGCAGATGGCGGTTGACGACTTCCCCACCGTGGGGGATGAGGTGGCTGGGACCGGCCTGAGTGTCGATGGCGACGCCATCGCGGCAGCCATCGCCCAGGTGGCGGTGGCGGCGTCATCGGATGCGGCTCGCCCTCTGCTCACCGGTGTCCTGTTCGAGGCGGGCGAGGATGGCGGCACCCGTTTGGTGGCTACCGATTCCTACCGACTGGCGGTGCGCGACCTCTCAGGGGTGGAGTTGGAGGGGAACGGTCTGGTGCCGGCCAGGGCCCTGCGTGAGTTGGGTAGGACGATCGGCGCCAGCAAGGTCCAAATCGGTATCCACCCCCGTGAAGCGGTGTTCTCCTCCGATCGGGGGCATCTCTGGGTCCGGCTGATCGAGGGAAGCTTCCCCAAGTACCGCTCCCTGCTGCCCGAGAGCTATCCGAACCGCATCGAGCTGGCCAAGGAAGCGCTCCTCGAGGCGTTGGGGCGGGCATCACTCGTGGCGGAGGATCACATCCCGGTGCGTATGCGGTTGATGGAGGGCGGCGCCGAGATCACCGTGACCCGTCAGGACGTCGGGGGTGAGGCGGAGCATCTCCCAGGCGACTACGAGGGCAGCGACGAGGAGGTCCAGGTGGCGTTCAACCCCCGGTATCTGACCGAGGGTGTGGCCGCAATCGAAGGGGAACGGGTACAGGCTCGAGGTGATCGACGGTCTCAAGCCGTGCGTGATATCCGGGGTGGGGCACTCCGACTTCCTCTACCTCCTGATGCCGGTCCGGGTGTGAGTCGAACCCCCAAGGGCGCACCAACAGTCCTCCCAGGTTGAGGTGCGGCTGGCCTGGCTCGACCTGGCGAACTTCCGTTCGTACTCCGCGTTGCACTGGGAGCCCGACCCCGAGGTGAATGTGATCGTCGGCCCCAATGGTGCCGGAAAGACCAACCTGTTGGAGGCGATCGGTTACCTCACCACCCTGCGATCGCTCCGAGGTGCCGGGGACGATGCCGTGGTCCGCTCCGGAGAACAGGCGGCGGTGGTGAGGGGCGAGACCGAACGGGGCGACTCCACGGCGCTGGTCGAGCTCGAGATCTCGGCCCGCGGGCGCAACCGGGTCCTCGTCAACAAGCGCAGACCCAACCGGGTCGCCGACCTGCTGGGCGAGGTGCGTGCCGTCACCTTTCTCCCCGATGACCTCGACCTGGTCAAGCGAGGGCCGGCACACCGTCGCCAACTGCTCGACGATCTGTCCGTCCAGCTCAACCCCACCGCTGCCCTTGATCTGTCCGAGTTCGAGCGTGCTCTCCGGCAGCGCAACAGCCTCCTCCGGCAGTCCCATGGCCGTGACCCCGATCCGGTGACCCTGGCCGTTTGGGACACGAGGATGTCGCAGGCGGGTGCCAGGGTGGTGTTGAGACGACGGGCGGCGATGTCCGCAATCGCAGCCCGTGTGACCGACAGCTACGAGCAATTGGCAGGCGAGCGCACCGAGGTCGGGATGAGCTACCAGACCACCTGGGGTGATGGCGACGACGAGACGTCGGTTGCCCGAGCCTTGGAGGAGGCGCTGGAGAGATCACGCCGCGCCGACCGCGACCGCCGCACCACCACGGTGGGGCCGCATCGTGACGAGCCGCTGCTCTTCATCGGCCGCCGGCCGGCTCGCACCCTTGCCAGCCAGGGAGAGCAACGGACGCTGGCCCTCTCGCTACGACTGGCCGCCTTCCGGGCGGTGGCAGATGTGATCGGCGAGCAACCCCTTCTGCTGTTGGACGACGTCTTCTCCGAACTCGACATGGGGCGGGCCACCGCCCTCAGGGCGGCTCTTCCTGTTGCTCAGGTGTTCGTGACGACCGCCCGCGACGAGGAGGTGCCGATCGCCGGCCGGCGTTGGGACGTCACCCCGGGGAAGGTGGCATGACCGATCCTGTCCGTTTCGATGCCGCCCTGGCCAATGTCCTCCGCCGATTGGGGATGGCCCCGGTCGAGGTCCTGGTCGACCTCGGGGAGCATTGGGACGAGATCGCCGGTGCCCCCTGGGTCGGTGTGTCCCGGCCGGTGGTGCTGCGCGACGGCGAGCTGGTCGTCGAAGCGATGTCTGGCCCTGCTGCCGGTCTGTTGCGCTACGCCGTGGGGGACCTCCACCGACGGCTGGACTCGAGGCTCGGTCCCGGGATCGTGGACCGGATCGCCGTCCGGCTCCCCGGTCGTCTGCCATGAGCGGCACCTCTGGCAGAGCTCGCGAAATGCCACCTGGACACGGGAAACGGCTAGACTTACAAGCGTGTAAAGCCCTTCCGGAGCGGCACTTTTCGCGCCCGTTCCGTCGAATCGGCCGCCACAAGAAGGAGCCCGCTTGACCGCCGCCAACCGCGCCTCGGAGACCTACGCAGCCAAGGACATCAAGGTCCTGGAGGGTCTCGAGGCAGTACGCCGCCGACCCGGGATGTACATCGGTACGACCGGTCCCCGCGGCCTGCATCATCTGGTTTGGGAGGTGGTCGACAACTCGGTCGACGAGGCCATGGCCGGGTTCTGCACCCGGATCGACGTGACGCTCCTCGCCGATGGGGGGGTTCGGGTGGTGGACAACGGGAGGGGCATCCCGGTCGACCGCCACACCAAGACGCGTGAGTCGGCTTTGACCACGGTGCTCACCACGCTCCACGCCGGCGGGAAGTTCGATGCCGGCGCCTATCAGGTGTCCGGTGGTCTCCACGGTGTCGGTGTCTCGGTGGTCAACGCCCTCTCCGTCCGTCTCGACGCCGATGTGCGGAGGGACGGCTTCGCCTGGACGCAGAGCTTTGTCCGCGGCCGGCCCATCGGCCCCGTCGTCAAGGGGAAGCCGGCCAAGCGGAACGGTACCCATATCACCTTCTGGCCCGACCCGGAGGTCTTCACCGAGACCCTCGAGGTGCAGTACGAGACGGTGGTATCGAGACTGCGCGAGCTCGCCTTCCTCAACCGTGGTCTCGAGATCACCCTGGTCGACGAGCGCGACGACGAGCAGGCGCCCGAGACGTTCCTCTACCGGGGTGGCCTGGTCGATTACGTACGGCACCTCAACACCACACGTGAACCATTGCATCCTCACGTGATCGACCTCTCCGACAGCTCGGAGGATGCCGAGTTGGAACTGGCGATGCAGTGGACCCAGACCTACAACGAATCGGTCCTGTCTTTCGCCAACAACATCAACACCCACGAGGGTGGGACCCACGAGGAGGGGTTCCGCAAAGCGCTGACCAATGCGGTCAACACCTTCGCCCGTTCCAAGAACCTCCTCAAGGAGAAGGACGAGAATCTGATCGGGGAGGACATCAGGGAGGGACTCACCGCGGTCCTCTCGGTCAAGGTTCGCCAGCCCCAGTTCGAAGGGCAGACCAAGACCAAGCTGGGGAACACCGAGATCCGGAGCTACGTCGAGCGGGCGCTCAACCGGGTGCTTCCCGAGTGGCTCGACCGCTACTCGCCCGAGGCGCGTCAGATCGTCGATAAGTGCATCAACGCGGCGAGAGCGCGGGAAGCGGCGCGCAAGGCTCGCGAGCTCACCAGACGCAAGACAGCCCTGGAGAGCGCCAATCTCCCCGGCAAGCTGGCCGACTGCTCGTCACGCGACCCCGGCGAGAGCGAGTTGTTCATCGTCGAGGGCGCCTCCGCCGCCGGGCCGGCGAAGCAGGCGAGGGATTCGGAGATCCAGGCGATCCTCCCCATCAAGGGGAAGATCCTCAACGTGGAGAAGGCGCGGCTGGCCCGCGCCCTCCAGAACGAAGAGGTGCAGGGGATCATCACCGCCGTGGGGACGGGGATCGGCGAGGAGTTCGACATCGGGAAGGCGCGGTACCACAAGGTGATCTTCCTCACCGATGCCGACGTGGACGGTGCCCACATCCGGACCCTGCTCCTCACCCTCTTCTTCCGCCACATGCGGGGCATCATCGACGCCGGCTACGTGTTCGTCGCCCAGCCACCGCTCTACCGGGTGAAGGCGGGGTCGAAGGTCCATTACCTCAAGGACGACGCCGCACTCCAGGCCTTCAAGGTGGACCACCCCAAGGTGCAGCCGACCCGGTTCAAGGGTCTCGGCGAGATGAACCCGCCCGAGTTGTGGGATACGACGATGAACCCGGCGACGAGGACGGTTGCTCCGGGTCGAGATGGAGGACGCCGCCAGGGCCGAGGAGATCTTCTCCACGCTCATGGGCGACGACGTGGCCGACCGCAAGGCCTTCATCCAGCACAACGCAAAAGACGTCCGCTTCCTCGATATCTGAGCCATGACCGAGCGACCACCTGAAGAGCCCATCCAGGGCGAGATAGACATCAACGACGAGATGGCGCAGTCGTTCGTCGACTACGCCATGTCGGTCATCGTGTCGCGGGCGCTACCCGACGCCCGCGATGGGCTCAAGCCGGTGCAACGCCGCATCATCTACTCGATGTTCGAGAGCAACATGGGCCCGACGACGGCGCACGAGAAGTGCGCCCAGGTCGTGGGTGACGTGATGGGTCGCTACCACCCCCACAGCCAGGACGCCATCTACGAGGCGCTGGTGCGGATGGGCCAGACCTTCTCGGTGCGCCACCTACTCATCGACCCCCAAGGCAACTTCGGCACGGTCGATGACCCCCCGGGGGCGATGAGGTACACCGAAGCGCGCCTCTCCGAACTGGCTATACGGCTGCTCGATGGGATCGATGAGGACACGGTCGACTTCGCCTCCAACTACTCGGGAAAGAGGAACGAGCCGACCGTCCTCCCTGCCCGGTTCCCCAACCTCCTCGTCAACGGCGCACAGGGGATCGCCGTGGGGATGGCCACCAACATCCCTCCGCACAACCTGGGAGAGGTGATCGACGCCTGCATCCACGCCCTGCACCATCCCGACGCCGCTCCCGAGGACTACCTCCAGTTCGTCAAAGGTCCGGATTTCCCCACGGGGGGATACATCGTCGGGACCGCCGGGGTGAGACAGGCGCTGCTCACCGGGCGTGGGTCGGTGCGGATGCGGGCCGTGGCCGACGTCCAGGAGATCCGCAAGGGGCGGACCGGGATCGTCATCACCGAGACCCCCTATCAGGTGTCGCACGACCGGGTGATGGTCAAGATCGCCGACCTGGTCAACGACAAGAGGATCACCGGGATCGCCGACGTGAGGAACGAGTCCTCCGACCGGGTTGGGACGAGGTTGGTCATCGAGCTCAAGAAGGACGCCGTACCCCAGGTGGTCCTCAACCAGCTCTTCAAGAACACCCAGCTCCAGGAGACCTTTGGCGTCAACACGGTGGCCCTGGTCGACGGCATCCCACGCACTCTTGGCGTGGCCGAGATGGTGGGCCACTACCTCGACCACCAGATGGAGGTCATCGAGCGCCGCACCCGCTACCGCCTGGGCAAGGCGAAGGACCGGGAACACATCGTCGAGGGCCTCGTCATCGCGGTGGACAACATCGACGAGGTGGTCCAGATAATCCGCTCCTCGGCGGACACCGGCGAGGCGCGCAACCGGCTCCAGGAGACATTCGCTCTCAGCGAGATCCAGGCCCGCGAGATCCTCGACATGCCGCTCCGCCGGCTCACCGCGCTCGAGACAGACAAGTTGCGCCAGGAACTGGCCGAGCTGCGCGAGCTGATCGCCGAGTTGGAGGCGATACTCGCCGATCCTGCCCGGCGCCGGGCCATCATCGAGTCCGATCTGATCGAGGTGAAGCAGAAATTCGCCGAACCGCGTCGCACCCGGATCATCCCCGACGAGGCCGAGCTTTCGCTGGAAGATCTCATCGCCGACGACGAGCTCATCGTCACCGTCTCGCAGACCGGCTACGTCAAGTCGGTCCCGGCGTCGACCTACCGCGTCCAGGGGCGGGGTGGCCGCGGAATCAGGGGCGCCGAGGTGACCGGGGAGGACGTGGTGGCCCACATGGTGCACACCACCGCCCACGCCTATCTCCTCTTCTTCACCAACCGGGGACGGGTTCACCGGGTCAAGGCACACGAGGTACCGCGCCAGAGCAGGACGGCACGTGGGGTGCTGGCCCAGAGCGTCCTCCCTCTCGAGCCGGAGGAGCGGATCGAGGCGGTCATCGACACCCGCGACTACGAGACCTCCCGGTTCCTGGTCATGGTGACTCGAAAGGGGATGGGGAAGAAGACCCCATTCCGGGAGTACGAGTCGCGCAACGCCACCCTGGTGGCGATCAACCTCCAGGACGGTGACGAGTTGGTCGACATCCACACCACCAACGGGGAGAACGACCTCCTCGTTTTCACCCGCGATGGCATGGGTATCCGGTTCTCGGAGGGCAACCTGCGACCCATGGGGCGCGCCACCCAAGGCGTGCGCGCCATCAGGCTCCGCCCCGACGATGAGGTGGTGGCGGCCACCTCTGACGACAAGGGGGCCGAGGTGCTTTTGTTGACCACGGCCGGCTATGGGAAGCGCACCCGGATGGATCAGTTCCGCCGTCAGACGCGTGGCGGTTATGGGGTGAAGGCGATCAAGCTGACCAAGCACCGCGGCCGGCTCATCGCCGTCAAGGCCGTGGAACCCGGAGCAGAGGTAGTCGCTGTCTCCTCGGGCGGGGTTGTGATGAGGACGGCGGTGGATCGGATAAGTCGCCAGAACAGAGATGCCACCGGGGTGAGGGTCATGGCCATGCCCGCCGGCAGCAGCCTGGCGGCGGTGTCCGTGGTCGACCCCGAGGTGGAGGAGTAGCCGTGGGAACCCGCCGCCGCCTCCAGTTCGTTCTATCCGAGTCCCACATCATGAGTTCGGGGTTCGCGCACCGCTCCGGGTAGACTCGGGCGCAGCCGAGGAGGCCATTCCATCCCCATGACGTCGTCGGCGCGGCGTGTCCGCCGCATCATCCGCAAGATCGACCCTTGGACCGTTCTCAAGGTCTCGTTCGTATTCCAAGCAGTCGTCGCCCTGGCGCTTGTGCTGGGTGCCGTGATCCTGTGGTCGGTCGTGACCGCCCGTGGCATCCCCCAGGAGATCGATGGGCTGCTCCAACAGCTCCGTCTCATCAACGAGGGCGAGACACTCTTCCAGAGCGGCGAGGAGTACTTCCGCCTGGTCGTGTTTCTCGCAGTCGTGGGAACGGTGGTGATGACCGGGGTCACCACGCTGGCGGCGGTCATGTACAACCTCATCGCCGACGTCGTCGGTGGCGTCGAGGTGGTCGTGCTGGAGGAGACGCTCAACGTCCCCGTCGCCGCGCCACGGCCCGTCCCCCAGCGTCAAGCCGCACCGGCGACGCCGACGCCCCAGCCCCGAGCCGCAACCGCGGAGAGACGCGAGTTAGCCGACCTTCCCAGTCAGTCGGGCTGGCGCGCCGGCTGAGCATCGGCGGGTGATACCCGCGAGGCCGGGGGAGGCGACCACGATCCCACGGCGGCGGGCACCCTCGATCAACGCACGCCAGAAGGCCGGACTTCCCCAAGCTCCCGTCTCGACCACGGCCATGGCGGCTGCTGCCAGCGTCACCCCGCGCAGGAATTCGACATGCTCGACGACCGCCACCCGCCGGCCGGTCCCTCTCCGTTGACCGACAGCGAAAGCCCGATCCAGGGCTCTGGGGCGCCGGGCGCCAGCATGTAGTCGCCGGGGGGCGCCTCCTCGGGCTTCTCGATGGGACCTGCCAATAGGGCTCCGACCGGGTCGGGGAAACGAACCCGGGTCCCGGCGGTAAGGGGGGATCCCGGCTCGGTCCAAGCTCCCGTCGACACAGATGCCGTGTCCCGGCGACGGTCCTCGCCAGGGCAGCGAGAAGCCACAACTCCGGGTGTGGCCGTTGCGATCAGCGGGATCGGGATGGAGCCGAGCCCGGGGTCGGTGTCGAGCACCAGGATGTCCCAACCATCCTCGGAGGCTGCTGCCTGCAGGCGTCCCCCCGCCGTGTGGGAAGGCTGGGTCCCGAGCACCCCAACCACTTCGACGCTCGGGTCGGCGAGGAGGACGTGTACCGCCCGGCGCCCCACGTCCCCTGTGGGGCGGACCGCCACCCTCAACCGGAACCCCCTCCATCCAGCGGGTCAACCGCTCGCCATCCATCGTTCCGATCGGGGGCGGGTGCTGCGGCGATGGTTCGCCAGCGACCAACGACGACCGCAAGGGTCAGGGCCGCCGCCGCGATCAGCAATCTGCGCAAATTCACCTCGGGGAGTGTACGGCTCGAGGACCTTGCACCGGCCCGTCGCATTACGCTGGCACGGCCCGGGACAATCCCGGGCACTCCGGCGGTCTTTCCCACGGGGGAGGGCGCAAGAGCGAAGCCGGTTGGAATCCGGCGCTGTCCCGCAACTGTGATGCCCCAGACTTGGGGACGAGCCAGGTCGCCTGCCACCGGAGTCCATGACGTGCTCTCGGTGGAAGGGCGTGTCGTGCCGGGTCACGACATCCAGCCGTCCGACGAGCGAAGGAGGACGGCGGATGAAGAGATGGCTTTTCGCAACGGTGTCCCTGGCGATGCTCGTGGCGTGTTCCACAGGTGACCCAACCGGCACCACGACGGGGGCGCAGCACGACGACCACGGCTACTCCGGCGCCTACGACCGCTGTGGCGACCTCCCTGCCGACGACTTCGGCGCCGGTCACGACGGTGGCGGCGGCCGGCTTTCCGGTGACAGTGTCGGTCGGCGGCCGCGACGTGGAAATCACAGAGCCTCCCGAGCGCATCGCGTCGCTTTCCGCCACCCACACCGAGGTGCTTTTCGCCTTGGGCGCCGCTGATCAGGTGGCTGCAGTCGACATGTTCTCCACCTCGCCTCCGGAGGCGTCCGAGAAGGAGCAGATCGACGCCTTCGAGCTCAACGTGGAAGCGGTGGCGGCGCTCGAGCCCGATCTGGTGATCCTCGCCTTCGACCCCGGCGATGCCGTCGCCGGACTCGAGGCGCTCGACATCCCGGTGCTCCTCTTCGACGCCCCGACCGACCTCGACGGGGCCTACGCCCAGTGGGAGGTCCTCGGTGCCGCCACCGGCCGGGTTGCAGAAGCGGCATCGCTGGTGGCGGAGACGAGCACCTCGATCGACCGAGCGGTGGAGGAGGTGCCCCCCGCGGAGCATCCAGCCACCTACTACTACGAGCTCGATCCGACGCTGTACACCGCCACCTCGGGAACCTTCATCGGCTCGCTGTTCTCCCGATTCGGGATGGAGAACATCGCCGACCCCGCCGACCCCGACGGGACCGGGTTCCCCCAGCTATCGCCCGAGGCGGTGATCGACGCCGATCCCGACCTGATCTACCTGGCCGACACCCAGTGCTGCCAGCAGGACGCTGCCGCCGTGGCGGAGCGCCCCGGGTGGGACACGCTCGGTGCAGTGGAACGGGGCGACATCGTCGAACTTCCCGACGATGTCGCCTCCCGCTGGGGACCGAGTGTCGTCGAGTTGGCCGAGATGATCGGTGCCTCGCTGGAGAGGCACCTGGAGCACGTCGCTGAGCGTTGACCCTGCGTCGGGACCTCGGGATGCCGTGATCCGGCCGGTGCGGCTGCCGTGGCAGGCGCTGGCGCTGGCGCTGCTGGTGCTGGCGGTGACCGTTCTCGCCGGACTGGTGCTGGGACCGGCAGCGCTTCCACCCGGAGATGTGATCCGTGAGCTTCTAGACGCCCTCCCGTTCGTCGACCTGGAGTCGTCGCTAGACGCCAGGCAGACAGCCATCCTCTGGGAATTGCGGGCACCTCGTGTCGTCCTCGGCGGTCTGGTTGGGGCCACCCTCGCCACCGCCGGTGCCGCCTACCAGGGCGTTTTCCGCAACCCTCTGGCCGACCCCTACGTGCTCGGTGTTGCCGCCGGGGCAGGACTCGGTGCCACCATCGCCCTCGTAGCCGACGCCGCTCCGGGGGTGGTGGCGCCCGCCGCCTTCTTTGGGGCGGTGGTGGCGGTGGTGCTGGCCACCTCGCTCGCCCGGACCGCCGGCGCCTCCCGGACGCCTGCGACGCTGATCCTCGCCGGGGTCGCCGTGGCCGCCTTTCTCACCGCGGTCCAGACCTTCCTCCAACAGCAGCGCTCCGACTCGATCCGCGAGGTCTACTCCTGGATCCTCGGGCGGCTGAGCACCGTCGGCTGGAACGAGGTGATCGGGGTGCTGCCTTACGCGGTGGTGACCGGATTGGCAATCGTGGTCGGTCGCCGGCTGCTCGACGTGCTGGCGGTCGGTGACCACGAGGCGGCAACCCTTGGGATCCGGCCAGGGCGGGTCAGGGTGGTGATGGTGGTGGCCGCGACCCTGGGGACCGCAGCCGTGGTGGCGGTGAGCGGGCTCATCGGGTTCGTCGGGTTTGTCGTGCCCCACGCCGTCCGGCTGCTGGTGGGGACGAGCTACCGGGTCATCGTTCCCCTCAGCCTGGTCCTCGGTGCTGCCTTCCTGATCCTGGCCGACCTGGCCGCTCGGACGGTGGTGGCACCGGGGGAGTTGCCCATCGGCGTCGTCACCGCCTTCATCGGGGCGCCGTTCTTCGCCTTGGTGCTGTGGTCGGGACGGGGGGGAGAGTTGTGAGCCCGGCGTTGGTTGCCGGCGGGGTGCGCGCCGGTTACGAGGACCGCGAGGTGCTCCACGGGGTTGATCTCGAGGTGATGGCGGGGGAGTGGGTGGTGGTGATAGGGCCCAATGGTTCGGGAAAGTCAACCCTGTTGCGTGTCATCGCAGGCACCCTCGACAGCAGTGGGTGAGGTGTCGGTCGATGGGACCGCTCTCGGCGGATTGCCCCGACGGGCCGTGGCCAGGTTGGTGGCGATGGTCCCCCAGATCGCGGTGATCCCTCAGGGGATGAGGGTGCTCGACTATGTCCTGTTGGGGCGGACGCCGTACCTGGCGCCGTGGGGCGCCGAGGGTCCCGAGGATGTGACCCTGGTGGAGCGGATCCTCGGGGATCTAGACCTCGACGGGTTTGGGGCGAGGGAGGTGGCGGCGCTCAGCGGTGGGGAGAGGCAGAGGGTGGTGCTCGCCAGGGCTCTCGCCCAGCAGGCGCGGGTGCTGCTGCTCGACGAACCGACCACCGCGCTCGATATCGGCCACCAGCAACAGGTCCTCGAACTGGTCGACCGGTTGCGCCAGGAGCGGGGGATTGCCGTCGTGGGGGCGATGCACGACCTGACGCTGGCAGGCCAGTTCGCTGATCGGCTGATGCTCCTCGTCGATGGTGCGGTTGTCGCCTGCCGGGAAACCCGCCGACGTCCTCGTCCCGCCGGTCCTCACCGAGCATTATCGAGCGAGGGTTGCCGTGATCGCCGGGCCCGACGGTGGACCGGTGGTGGTTCCGCTGCGCGACAGGGCATCTGGGAAGTCGAATGCGTAGGTTGGCCTCTCGAGGTGCCGAATCGGCCGAGCCACGGGTGACGGGCCGCATCAGCGAGGTCGATAGACGTCGGCCCGATGGTCGATGTCGACCACTCCTACGACCCGAGCAGCCTCGTCGATCTGATAGACGACCCGGGTAGGTGCCGATCCGAGCGGAGGATACAGCCCCGTCAGTTCACCGCGGAGTGCTGCTTTTCTTGGCGAGCTGCTGTTGTTGCCATTCATACACGCCGGGCAACCAATCCTTGCCGAACGTGGCTGATGGGCCGATCCGCGGGTCATCGGGAGCATGGTTGTCACGCAAGGCATGCACGTACGCTCGATCACGTTTGATCCGTGCACGTACCTGATCTGCTCCGCCGATGGACCCGTGACCGGGGATGAGGACATCAACGTCTTCCGCCACGCCCTCGAGCAGCCGCAGTCCAACGAGGTAGTCCTCGATGGATTCACGAGCATCCAGGTGCGGGAACGGAATCAGGATGTACAAAAGCATGTCGCCAGCGACGAGAACGCCGCTCTCCTCGATCAACAGTGCCGCATGGCCCTGGGCATGCGCCGGATGCTCGATAATCCGGATTTCAGGGCCATCCCAAGGAATCTGTGCAGTTTCGGCAGGCAGACCGGTAATGAGGCCGAACAGGTCCAGCGGTATCTCGTCGGCGATTTCCGGCGGTAGCCCCTCGGCGACGCGGGCCTTCCAGTCCCACGGTCGACAACAGATCACGCATATATGCCGCGCAGCGGGCTGTACCGTAACGGGGCGCTTCGCCAAGGTCGGCGTGCCAGAGCACGTGATCCCAATCAGGATGCGTCGAGAAGCCTGCCGTGACGGGTTGGGCCAACCGCGAAGGTCGTTCACGAGGCAGGCCATTTCGTCGCCCGTTTATTCCGGGGTCGATGAGCAACACGCCGGCTCGGCCTTGCACGACAACGGCGTTGTTCTGGAGTAACTCGCTCTGGTGGATGAGCACGCCATCCGCGACCTGCTTCAGCATGGGACTCCTTCCGAATCGGGGTGGTGAGTGAGCATGCCAGGAGGATTTCCGGGGTTCATCACGCTGAACATACTGTCTGCAGTGGTCCAACTTGAAGGTCCACTTCGGAGATCTCTGAGTGGTCCATTTCTCAGTATTCTGAGGACATGACGGTGGAATGGGCGCTCGGTGGCCCTGACATTCTGCTGACGCTGGACCGCAGTGCCGGTCCGATGAAAATTCAGATCCAAGATCAGTTGCGGGCGGCGATTCGGGCGAAACGGGTCGGCGCCGGAGAGCGCCTGCCGTCGACTCGACGTCTTGCCGAGCTCCTCGGCGTGGCTAGCGGCACCGTCGTCGACGTATATGAGCAGTTGCTGGCCGAAGGCTACGTCGAGTCGGCGGTCGGCTGAGGGGACACGTGTTGCCGCGATCCCGGCCGGATGGCCAGCCGGACAAGCGCCCCACGACGTCGCGATCCCGGCTTCACCCTCGTCGCACAAACCGGCCGAGGTCGACTTCGAGTACGGCATCCCCGATCTCGGCTCGGTGCCTTTGACCGCCTGGAGTTGGGCGTTGTCGGAGGCGACGAGGACCCTGCCGACTGCCGAGTTGGGTGACGAGGAGCTGGCTGGTTCGATGCACCTCCGAGAGGTTGTCACCGCGTACCACCGGCAGGCGTTCGGTCGGGGTGCGCCGTCGCCGAGGACGCTGTCATAGTGTCTGGATTTCGCCAGGGGCTGGGTTTCGTCCTCTCGACGTTGGCACAGTGCGGCATCCAGCAAATCACGCTAGAAGATCCCGGGCCCCACGAGCACGACGTCATCGCCCGCCGTGCGGGTCTGGACCCTATGCCAGTTCCCGTCGACGACCACGGACTGGACGTGGACCGCCTCCGCGGGACCGGGACCCGAGCGGTGCTGTTGACACCGGCTCACCAATGCCCCACCGGTGTCGCGCTCAGCCCGTTGCGGCGACGCGACCTGGTGGCTTGGGCGGACGAGGTCGACGGGGTGATCCTCGAGGACGACTACGACGCCGAGTTCCGATACGACCGTCAGCCGGTCGGCTCACTACAGGGCCTCAACTCGATCCGCGTGATCGCTCTGGGATCGGTCAGCAAGACGCCTGCGCTTCCCGCGATCCGGCTCGGCTGGGTGCTCGCGCCCACACAGTTCGTCGCGGGAATCGTCGAGGAGAAGAGGCTCAGCAGTCGCGGCGCGCCTGGCCTGGACCAGGAGGCGCTCGCGCTGCTCATGGAGACGGGCCGTTTCGACCGCCACTTGCGGCACGTTGCGTGAGGTCTACCGCGCCCGCCGGGACATCCTGCGCAGCCGAGGTCGAACACGCCTTCGGGCCGGGTCGATTGCAGGGGCTGGCAGCCAGGTGTCATGCCCTGCTGCATCTGCCCAGACGGGACATCCGAGCGTGCCGTCGAGGCGACTGCGTCGACCATGGGCGTGCGTGTGAACGGGCTCGGCCACTATCGGTCCGTCGCCTCCAGTGCGGAAGTCGAACCCGAGTCACGCCCGCCCGCCCTCGTGCTCGGCTTCGGGAACATCGACGAAGCCCAGATCAGCAAGGGGATCCGCAAACTCGCGGAAGCTGTCCGACACCAAACCGAGAGCAAGATCGTTCAAGCCATCTCGGAGCCGGAGTCTACCCCGTATCTGATTAGCGACGGCTAAAACGAATCCCCTCGTACC
>CAVTEU010000012.1:0-109004 GCA_963733905.1 uncultured Actinomycetes bacterium
CGGCCGACATGCATCTCGGGCTCGCTCTCGATCTCGTTGAGCGGCTCCCCGAGGTGGGGGAGGCGCTGCGTCAGGCCGCATCGATCTACCTCGTGCCCGGGTGATCTGCGATGGAACAGGTCACCTCGAGGTGTCAGAGGCCCGCCGGGTGGCGACCGCCCTGTTGGAGCAGGCAGAGGGCCTCACCACCGGTCAGCTGGGAGCACGGGTTCGTCGGCTAGCTCTCTCGGTACAACCCGACGATGCCGCGCTCCGTTACGAGACAGCTGTCGAAGAGCGGCGGGTCATGTGCCTGCCCAACGCCGATGGGACCGCTGATCTGGTGGCGTGCAATCTCCCCGCCGAGCGGGCGGTGGCGTGTATGCGGACGCTCGACACCGACGCTCACGCCAACAAAGGGGCCGGCGACCCCGCAGCATCGACCAGCTGCGGACCGACATTCTCTTGGATCGCCTCGATTCAGGTACGTCCAACACGGGTCGTCGCGGAGTGATAGACCTGCACATCGATCTCACCACCTTGGCCGGGCTCGATGCCAACCCGGCCGAGATCCCCGGTTTCGGGCCGATCGTCGCCGATGTGGCCCGCCAGGTCGCAGCCAGCCAGCACGACTCCGAGTGGCGGGTCACCGTCACCGATCCGGAGAGTGGGTTGGTTGCCTGGAACGGGACCACCCGCCGCCGACCGACCGCTGTTCAGCGTCGCTACCTCGAGACGCGGAACCGGAACTGCGTGTTCCCAGGATGCCGGATGCCAGCCATGGACTCGGACATCGATCACACCGAGGATCACGCCAAGGGCGGCGCAACCGACGTCACCAACCTCGGACCGCTTTGTCGCCATCACCATCGGTTGAAGCACGAGGGTGAGTGGAAACTGGAACAACTCCGGCCCGGAGCTTCCGATGGACCAGTCGACTCGGACACGTCTACACAGTTGGGCCAGGTCCTCCGTGAGTTCCTACCGGGTGGGGCGGCGTAATCTCCTCCCCGCTCCTGATTGTGGCGATCTTCGCCACCAGCGAGGGCGCCCCGGCTGACGGGACCTCACTCCGCGAGGATCGTGCGAAGTACCTCGCCGAAAGCTGCGGGCTGCTCTGCGACCGGAATGTGCCCTGCGTCATCGATCGGAAACAGCGGCCAGCCGAATTTCCGGCTAGCCCTCTCTGCGATCTCGAACTTCATGACTCGATCATGTCGGCCCCAGACGAGCGAAACCGGCACCGCAATACGACGCAGCTCGTCGTCGGGGATTCGCTTCGTTCCCAGCATGCGCAGAAGGGCTCGGTTGGCGGTGCGCACCGTCGGCTGCTTCGCCCGTTCGATCTGGTAGTCGAGCAATGCCGTCATGCGGTCACCCATCTCGGCCCGAACCCGATGTGCGTCGTAGAAGATCACGTTCTGCATCCGCTGTGCGGTGGTGATGTTCGGATCTCTCACGAATCGGATGAGAGCAAGCAGTACCGAGGGCGCCGGCCGGAACGCGCCGAGCGAACC
The DNA here is from genome assembly GCA_963733905.1 of uncultured Actinomycetes bacterium. Taxonomy (GTDB): domain Bacteria; phylum Actinomycetota; class Acidimicrobiia; order Spongiisociales; family DATADW01; genus DATADW01. Next base: position 1,497 of record CAVTEU010000012.1, read on the forward strand.
GGAGTCCATCAGGATCAGCTTGACAAGCCTGTCTGGGTGCTCGATGGCAAGACGCGCCGCGATGCTTCCGCCAAGCGAGGCGCCGAACAGGATCGGTGGTTGGTCGCAAGTCTCGGAGATGAGCTCGCTCAGCCAACCGATGACCCGGGCCGGGTCAAGAGGGCCGCCGCCGATCTCGGAGCGTCCCAGCCCGGGTAGGTCGGGTGCTACGACCCGGTAGCGGTCGACGAGCTGCACAGCCATTCCACCCATGAACGCTCCGAAGCCGCCCTGGCCGTGGAGCAGGACTATCGGCGGTCCCGCGCCGCCCTCCAATACGACTGTCGAGACATCAGCTAGGCGCAGCGTCCTCTCAACCAATGGGAGGCCCTCGATCGCCCGCGCCGCAAGGCGGTCAGCCTGAGTTTGGTTCGTGATACCGGATGTGACCCGATCCATCTCGCTCTCCTCTCTCCCAGGAGAAGCTATGGGTGTCGGATCTTGGTGCCTATCGGGAGTTCTCCCCATGGACACCTCGCCGGGGGGCGAAGTGGGTGGCTCCGGTACCCTTTCGACACCGAGTACCGGATGATCAATGGCCGGGGTTTGCCGCTTCCTCCAGCGCTTCCTGCAACATCTCGAACCCCTCGTCGGCTTCATCCTCGGTGAGGGAGAGTGGGGGAGCGATGCGGAGGACGTTGCCGTGGAGGCCGCCTTTCCCGATCAGCAGACCACGTTGCTTGGTTCCCTCCATGACCGCCGCCGCCGCTTCTGCGTTGGGCTCGCGACCACCAGGATGAACCAACTCGACGCCGATCATGAGACCCTTGCCCCGCACCTCGCCGACGATGGCGACCTCGTCCACCAAAGGGTCGATCCGGGCGCGCAGGTGGTTCCCCACCTTGTGGGCGTTGGTCTGGAGGTCGTGATCCAGCATGTAGTCGAGGTTTGCCAGCGCCCCCGCCATGACCAACGGGTTGCCGCCGAACGTCGAGATCGAGTTGGCGCCGATCGAGTCCATCACGTCCGCACTCGCCACGACACCGCCGATGGCGAGGCCGTTTCCTGCACCCTTGGCGAAGGTCATGATGTCGGGGACGACGCCGTGGGCCTCGATACCCCAGAAGTTCTCCCCGGTTCGACCCCAGCCGGTCTGTACCTCGTCCGCCACGAGGAGGATCCCGCTCTCGTCGAGCACCTCCTTCATCGCCCCGAGGAGCCCGTCCGGTGGGGTGGCGAAGCCCCCTACTCCCTGGATTGGCTCGGCGATGAGACAGGCGACATCGCCGCTGGTAGCTACTTGGAGCATGTCCCGCAGGTCGGCGACGCAGGCCGCGACGTACTCGGCGTCGGGAAGGTGGCCGAACGGGGAGCGGTATCGATATCCGCCATGGACATACGTGACCTGGAGCGGGCTGAAGCTCGAAGACGACCAGGAACGGTTCCCCGTGATCGCCATCGAGGAGTAGGACCGCCCGTGGTAGCTGTTGCGCAGTGCCAGCACCTGGTTGGAGCGCCGGTAGGTGGTGGCGAGCAGCAGCGCGGTGTCGTTGGCCTCGGTCCCCGAGTTGGTGAAGAACACCTTGGCGTCGGGGATGGGGGAGAGGGCGGCGATCCGCTCCGCCAGCTCGATCTGCTGCTCGATCAGGTAGAGCGTCGAAGTGTGGACCATCCGCCCCGCCTGCTCCCTGACCGCTTTGACAACCTCGGGCACGTTGTACCCCGAGATGGTGGTGAGGATCCCACCGAAGAAGTCGAGGTACTCCCGGCCCTCGGCGTCACGCACCCGGCGCCCGTCACCATCGACCAGGGCGATCGGCTGCTGGTAATACAGCGCCAGCCACGAGGGGAGTACCTTGCGGTGACGCTCCAGCAGATCTGCGTGGATGCCCGGTTCGCTCATGATGTGGCCTCCTCTCCTGCGAAGTTAGTTTCCCCGGTGTCCGGCGCGGCCTGACCGTTGGCTACCGTGAACCTATGGGCTGGATCATCCTCATTGTCGTGGCGGCGCTGGTCGTCTTCGGGGCGGCTTGTTCTTCACCGCGCTTCGCTGGCTGTTGATCATCGGGGCCGTACTGCTGGTGATTGGATTGGTCAGCGGATGGCGACAGCGCAGCGGCGGTCCACCGACTTCCTGACGATCTGCGGCCGCGGCTGGTCGGACTCGAAGGCCTCTCAGTCCCCGGCCTGGACGAGGATGCCGCCCGATCCGGTGTCAACGGTGATGGTGCGCTCCGCCGCCGGGTCGTCGACCACTCCCTCGATCGTCTCGGATCCGGAGGCGGTGTCGATGGCTACGGCGTAGGTGCCTTCGGGGACCGTGATCTCGACGCTCCCCGACCCGGTGGACACCTCGACCAGGTCTGGGGCCGAGGCGAACTCGAGGTCGACTCCGCCCGACCCGGTGGAGGCGGAGATCGAGGTCGACGACCAGTGCGGAGCCGTCGATGCTCCCCGACCCGGTGTCGGCTGATACCTCGCCGCCCACACCTTCTAGGTCGACACCACCCGAGCCGGTGTCGAAGCCTGCCCCCTCCGGTGATGCCGTTGACGTCGATGCCCCCCGACCCGGTGTCGACCTCCAGGGCGACATCAGCCGGTGCGGTGATCACGTAGTCGGCCCCGCAACCACCAATGAGAAACCCGCCGCCCTGGCACTGTACCGACAGGGTGAGCACGCCGTCCTCGACTTGCTCGATGACCTCGGGGCGCTCGTCGCCGTAGCTGAGGGTGCGCTCCACACGCGACGATCTCGCCGCCGGCGTTCACCTCCACCTCGCCCGAGGGCGTGTCCACCCGGATCCGGCTGATCGGCTCGGCGAATTCGGCCTGCTCGGTGACCGTGGTGGCCGGTCCGAAACCCCCGCCCCACCGGTGAAGGTGAGCACGGCGGCGATGACCACCCCGGCGATGATCAGCGGCGTGGATCCCCCCTCGGAACGGGCACAGCGCCAGCAGGGCGATGCCGATACCGATCAGGGCAACGGCGAGCACCATCTCCCATCGGATGTCGACCCCGAGCGCCGACAGGAGCCAGACGACCCCGGCGAGGAGCACCAGCCCGCCGGCGACGAGGGTGCCCCGCCCAGGCTCCGGGTCGATCGGTCATGCTCTAGGGGGCCACCAGGTCGCCGTAGGCGTCCGGGCGGCGGTCTCGGTAGAAGGCCCAAGTCGTCCGGACCTGGTCGACCATGTCGAGGTCGAGGTCGCGCACCACCAGTTCCTCGTCGGTGTCCGAGGCGGGATCGTCGACGACCTGGCCGCGAGGGTCACAGAAGTACGAGGACCCGTAGAAGTCGTTGTCACCGAACGGCTCGGTCCCGACCCGGTTGATGGCGGCGACGAAGTACTCGTTGGCGACGGCGGCGGCGGGCTGCTCCAGGTTCCACAGGTACATCGATAGCCCCCGGCTGGTGGCGGAGGGGTTGAACACGATCTTGGCGCCCTTGAGCCCCAGAGCCCGCCAGCCCTCGGGGAAGTGGCGGTCGTAGCAGACATAGACGCCGATCCGACCGACCGCCGTGTCGAAAATGGGATAACCGAGGTTGCCGGGACGGAAGTAGTACTTCTCGAAGAACCCCTTGACGTGCGGTATGTGGGTCTTGCGGTACTTCCCGAGGTAGCTGCCGTCGGCGTCGATCACCGCCGCCGTGTTGTAGAAGAACCCGGCATCCTCCTCCTCGAAGATCGGGATGACAAGCACCATCCCGGTCTCTTTGGCCAGGTCCTGCATCAGCTTGGTCGTGGGGCCGTCGGGTATCGGCTCGGCGTACCCGAAGTGCTCGTCGTCCTGCACCTGGCAGAAGTAGGGACTGGAGAACAGCTCCTGGAAGCACATGACCCGGGCGCCTTGCGCTGCGGCGTCGCGGGCATACTTGACCGACTTCTCGATCATCGAGTCCTTGTCGCCGGTCCATTCGGTCTGCACCACGGCAGCGCGCACGACATTCGCCATGATCGGTCTCCTCGGTCCTACTGGCGACCCTACTCAACGGGTGGAAGGATGAGTGCGGCTCACTCCGCCGAGGCTTGGGTCGACCTCCCGAAGAGCCGGCGGAAGAACCGGCCGATAGAGGCGAAGAGCGAGGAGAAGAAGAGCGATATCCCCTTTACGTCGGGGGCGCTGACCTCGGCGGCGGCGGCCGCCGACGGTGCCGCAAGCTTGCCCTCCAAGCAGTTGACGAAATCACCGATGAGCCGCTGTGACATCTCGTTTATCAGCCCGGTACGGCCGAACTGCGCTGCCGCTCCCGAGAGTTGGACGTCGGCGTCGATCGCCACTGCGGTCCCGCCATCCTCTCGGCCAACCTGTAGTCGACCGTGACCTGTCCACGGCTTCCGCCGCGACGGTCGACGCCCTTGCCCTTGATCGATGCCGTGCGATTGGCCTCGTCCGGGGTGACGGTGGCCTCCCCTTCGAAGGTGGCGGTGAGCGGGCCCAGCTTGACCCCCAGCTTGCCGCCGTAGACACCGTCGCCCTTGTCTTCGGTGATCTCGGCCCCCGGCAGACACTGTGCCACCGAGGGGACGTCCTGGAAGAAGTCCCACACCTGCTCGATGGGTCGCTGGACCTCGAATTCGTGGGCGATCTTCACTCGATGCTCCTGGCGGATCGGGCTTGCCGCACCCTACCGCCTCGGGGTAGGCCCCGCCCTGGCGGAGCTTTGCCCTATCAGGCCGAGGCGTAGCCCTGGATCCTGGAGCGGTTGCCGTATGCGCCACCGCTCCAGCTGGCGATATCGGCGAGGATGGCCAGTCCCAACCAGATCCAGTCGAGGGCGCTGATGCCCAGCGGGAAGCACCGCGACGTACATGAGCGTGGTCCAAGGCGCGAATATGAAACCGACGAGCGGCCAGATGAAAGTGTCGAAGGCGAGCGACCAGCGTGCCGGGTCGATGAGACCCCATATGAGGATGGCGAAGCGTGGACCGAGGAAGACGAGAACGGTGAAGACACAACACATGCGCATGATGTCTAGTCGGTGCCGGTGGATCGATGTCGGCAATACGGGGTGAGGGAATGAAGGCACGATGACTGCTGCCGTCGAACCGGGGGTGACTCCGAAGGGCGACATGGTGTGGATCGCCGGGGGGGAGTTCACCATGGGGTCCGACCGGCACTATCCGGAGGAGCGGCCGGCGCGCCGCGTGCTGGTCGACGGGTTCTGGATCGACCGGTACCAGGTGACGAACGATGACTTCGCCGCCTTCGTCGCCGACACCGGTCATGTCACCGTCGCCGAGCGCGTCCCCGACGCCGCCGACTACCCAGGCGCAATCCCCGACCTGCTGGTGGCGGCATCGATGGTCTTCGTCAACCCGGGCCGCAAGGTGGACCTCCGCAACCACTACAACTGGTGGGCATGGGTTCCCGGCAGCCGATTGGCGTCACCCCCAAGGAGCGGACAGCGGGATCGAGGGCAAGGGCGACCATCCCGTGGTCCATGTCGCCTGGGACGACGTGACTGCCTACGCCGCCTGGGTGGGCAAGGAGCTGCCAACCGAAGCGGAGTGGGAGTTCGCCAGCCGGGGCGGGCTCGACGGCGCCGAGTACGCCTGGGGTGATGACCTCAACCCCGACGGTCGTTGGATGGCAAACACCTGGCAAGGGGAATTCCCGGTGGTCAACGAGGGGCTGGACGGTTTCGAGGGCACCGCCCCGGTGGGATCGTTCCCGGCGAACGGATACGGGTTGTTCGACATGACTGGAAACGCCTGGGAGTGGACCGAGGATTGGTACAGTCGATGCGAGAGCCGAGGCAAGCTGCTGTGTGCCCCGCAACCCCCGAGGCGGGGAGATGGAGCAGAGCTACGACCCGGACATGGCCGACATCCCGATCCCGCGCAAGGTGATCAAGGGAGGCTCCCACCTCTGCGCCCCCAACTACTGCAGGAGATATCGCCCGGCGGCGCGCATGGCACAGGCGGTCGACACCTCGACCAGCCACCTCGGCTTCCGCCTGATCTCGCGCCTGAGACGGAAGTCGGCTCGGAGGAGGCAGCGAGCGAGGGGTCCCGGATGCACCCGAGGGCGAGCAGAGTCGGCAACGCTGCTCCGCCGGCCTGCCGTCATGACGCGTGTGCCGTTGCCGTCTGATCTGCCGTCTGCCGTCCGCCGTCTGCCGTCTGGATGATGGATTCGTTGCGCCGCTTGCGGTTGAATGACGCCAGCGACCGCCAGGGACCGTGTCGACGCGGCGTCGCAGGCACCCAAGTACGGGAGGACCCATGACCGAAGACCAGTACACCGAGTACCGAGAGCCCAGTCCCGGAGCCGCCGGCCTGATCATTTTCGCCGGCACGATCATGATCATGATCGGGATCTTCCACGCGATCTCAGGGATTCGTTGCTCTCATCCAGAGCGACTTCTACGTGGTCGCTCCAAACCACGTCTTCGAGTTCGACACGACGAGTTGGGGATGGATCCACCTGATCGCCGGCATTGTCGTGCTGCTCGCCGGGTTCGGCGTGCTCGCCGGGCAGACATGGGCGCGCGTGGTGGGGATCATGGTGGCGACGCTCAGCGCCATCGCCAACTTCATGTTCATCCCCTACTACCCCATCTGGTCCATCCTGATCATCGCCTTGGACGTCTTTGTCATCTGGGCGTTGGCGGTGCACGGCCGGGAATTCGCCTCGGCTTGAGCCCGAGTTTGTGACGGAGGGCCGGGGAGGTGCCGGCCCTCCGCTGTAGCATCGTCCGCCCGCACCCTCCTGGAGGCGCCCGCTGAACGACTCCGACGGGCAGGGCATCCAGCCCGCCGAGCGCCACTCCACCAGGCTCCTCATCATCGTCGGGTTGGTGCTGGTCGGGATCCTCGGCCTGATACTGGCGCGCGGCGTGCTGGTGACGGTGATCGTCGCCTCTCTGATCGCCTTCCTGCTGGCCCCGACGGTCAAGTGGCTGGATCGCTACATGCCGCGCTGGCTTGCGATCCTGCTCGCCTACCTGCTGTTCGTCGCCGGGGTCATCTTCTTGTTCTTCGTGGTTCCGGTCCTCTTTGTCGGGTCGATCGACGAGATCGATCTCACCGCGATCTCCGACTCGATCGACGATTGGGTGATCGATTTCCTCACCGATATCAGCAGCATCACCATTTTCGGATTCACCGTCGACCTGACATCGATCACCCAGCCGATGATCGATGCCATCCAGGTCTCATCTCCGCCGGCCCTGGCGCTGACCGCCGACCAGGTGAGCGCCCTTCTGTTCGGTGCGCTGGAGGCGACGGCCGGGCTGTTCGGCGTCGTCGTGTCGATCCTGAGCTTCGTGATCTTCACACTCCTCATCGCCCTCTACCTCAGCGGTAGCGGCGCCCGGTTCGCCCACGGCACGCTCGGGTTGTTTCCGGCCAAGCACCAAGCCGAGGCCGCCGCACTGGGGAGCAGGTTCTCCGGGGTGTGGAACGACTACATCAGGGGCGAGTTGACGCTGATGGTGATCATGGGTGTGACCACCGGGATCGCCGTGTGGCTCATTGGCGTCCCCGGTGCCTTCGTGCTCGGTCTGATTGCCGGACTGCTCGAGGTCATCCCCACGTTCGGGCCGATCTTCGCCACCATCCCGGCTGTGCTGGTGGCGCTCGTACAGGGGTCGATCCGGTTTCCCGAAATGAACAACGTCCTCTTCGGGGTGTTGGTGATCGTCGTCTACGTGCTCCTGCAGCAACTGGAGAGCCAGCTCGTCTCGCCGAGGGTGCTTGGGAGGGTCGGTCCAGATCCCGGCACTCGTCGTGCTGCTGGCGATCACGGTCGGGTTCTCGGTGGCCGGCGTCCTCGGCGCCATCCTCGCCGTGCCCACCGTGGCCTCGGCCCGGGTGTTCGGCGCGTACGCATGGGCCAAGGCCACAGGCGTCGATGTTTCGGCGATGCAGGTCGAGCGGGCCCCGCCAATCGAGGATGGACACCGACGTCGTCATGACCGGCACGGTTCCGCACCTGCTGGCGATTGGTCGCCTCCTCCGCCGTGAGCCGAGCCCGAGACCCGAGAACCGTCCGCCGAGGGCGACGGCTTGATCTCCCGGGTGAAGACAACGACCGACCTGGCACGCCAGCGCGCGCTCGAGACGCTCGAGCGCGAGCGGATCCGCAACCCGGTGGTGAGAGTCGCCTACCAGTCGTATGAACGCGACAAGCGATTCGCTGGAGGAGTTCTCGCCGGCGGCCTCTCCTATCGCTTGTTCCTGTTTCTGCTCCCCTTCTCTCTCTTCTTTGTGACTGCACTCGGCGCCGTCGTGGACGGCTTGGAGGGAGAGCTATCCGACGTGGCTCAACACGCCGGGCTGAGTGCTTCGCTGGCGGCAAGCGTCGGCGCCGCGGTGAACACCTCCGACCGTGGCCTCTTCCTCATTCTGGGCGCTGCCATAGTGCTGACCTTGGCCTCCGGTATCGGCGTGATAAAGACGATGCGTCTCATAAGTGCCATTGCTTGGCAGGTGGACCCAGGCCGCATGCCCCGCCGGTCTTGTCGCATCGGCGATTCTCGCCGGGCGCACTCATCGTGCTCATGACGGTGCCGCGCCCTGCTCCTCCAGATTTCGGCCGGTCCACTGACAGAGACCATCCTCATCGCCGTCGAACTGTTGATAGTGGTCGCCGCGGTCGTCGTGGCGTTTCGGTTTCTTCCCAGGGCCGAAGGGACGGGATGGCCCCACCTGGTCCCGGGCGCGCTATTGGTTGCCTTGGGCTTCGGCGTTCTTCGCATCGTCACCATCGTGTGGTTCTCCAACCGGCTCGATCGGGTGGACGACCTGTATGGAGCGTTGGGTGTCGCCACGGTGTTCCTCGCCTGGTTGTTCATCGTCGCCCGCGTTCTGGTGGCCGCGATCTCGCTCAACGCCACCCTCTGGCATGGTCGACAACTTCACAGCACCGGAGGCGCCCCAAGCGGTGAAGTATCTGCGGACCCTGCGCGGGACTAGCGACGTCGATGGCGCTGGTCCGGTGGTATCGCCCGGCAGGGAGTTGGCGGTTGCTAGAGGCGTTCCTCATCGGGGCGTTGGCTGCCGCCACGCTGGTAATGGGTGGGCTGGTGGTTTTCGTCCACAAACCAGCCGAACGCACCTTGGGTTTGGTGATGGCATTTGGGGCGGGAGTGTTGGTGAGCGCGGTCGCCTTCGAGTTGGTGGAGGAGGCCACCGAACTGGCAGAGGGAGCAGGCCCGGCCTTCATCGGGCTCTTCGCTGGTGCGGCGGTTTTCACGATCGGCGATGCTTGGTTGACCCGTTCAGGGGCCGGTAAGCGCAAGGACATACGTGGCGCCCCGATTGACGCCTCCGGCCCGGCGATCGTCCTCGGTGCGGTGCTCGACGGGGTCCCGGAGTCGGCTGTGCTCGGGTTGACCCTCCTCCAGACGGGCAACGTGTCGATCTCGATGCTGGTGGCGGTGCTGGTCTCCAACCTCCCCGAAGCGATCGCTGCGTCGAGCAGCCTCGAGTCCTCGGGTTGGAGCCGGATGCGGATCACAGGTATGTGGTCGGCGATTGCGGTGATCTCCGGGCTTTCCTCGGCGGCCGGCTTCGTGCTACTCGATGGTGCATCGGCCGAGACCCTCGCCTTTGTCCTCACCTTCGCCGGGGGTGCGATCCTCACCATGCTGGCGACGACGATGATGCCGGAGGCCTTTGAGCACGCAGGGGAATGGGCGGGTCCGGCGACGGTGCTCGGGTTTGCCGTGGCCTATGGCATCGGCTTGATCGCCGGGTGACCTGCACTGCCCACGTCTAGGGTCGGAAACATGCGATCCGTGGCGGTGACACAGACCATCGACGAACTCGAAGCCGCCCTGGCCGGAACCCAGATCACCGGGTGGGACATCGTCTGGGCGGTCGTGGCGCTCATCGTGGCGGTCATCCTGTCGAGGCTGGCCCGCGGGGTGATGGTCGCGGCTGTTGCGCAACGTCGACGGGCTCTCGCTGGACGCCAAGCAATTGATCGGTCGGGTGACCGCATGGATGGTGATCCTGCTCGGGATCGCCATCGCGATCAGCCTGATCGGCGGGAACTCCGCTCCAATCATCATCATTCTCGTCATCGGCGTGGTGGTTCTGGCACTGGCGCTGCGGGGAACCGCCGAGAACTTCTCGGCTGGGATCGTTCTCCAAACCCGGGGCTCCATCAAGGTGGGAGACGAGATCTCTTCCTTGGGCTTCACCGGAGTCGTCGAGGAGCTCAACGGGCGGAGCGTCGTCGTTCGCACCATCGACGGGAGGATGCTCCACCTGCCAAATGCCAAGGTGATCGAGGAGCCCTTGGCCAATCACTCGACGCTGGGTGCACGGCGCTCGGAATTGTCGATCGAGTGCGCCAGTTCGGCTGACATTGCAACCACGATCGAGTCGATCACCCGCGCCGCCAGCGAAAGCGAAGGCGTGCTGGCCGACCCGGCGCCGTGGGTCGCGGTGATCTCGGTGGGCGGGGAGAGCACGAGCCTCGTGCTCCGCTTCTGGCATGTGCCGTCGCAAGGTCCGGTCGTGACCGCCCGGGTGGTGGCTGCGGTCGCCGGGTCGATGGACGACACCGGAGTCATCTCGGTTGGGCCCGTCGCCCCCCCGTACCCCTGGCCGCCCAAGTGATCTGTGGCTCAGTGCGCCGTGTCGCCGGCGAGCAACTGGAGCGCATGCGGTAGGACGGGGAGGATCGCTTCCAGGTTCTCCACCGCCCCCTTCGGGCTCCCCGGGAGATTGACCACCAGCGTTTGACCCATCGACCCGGCCGCAGGGCGCGACAGCGCTGCCATGGGTGTGGCCGACAGCCCAGCGGTCATCATCAGGTGGACCAACCCGGGAGCTTCGCGCTCGAGCACGGCCCGGGTCGCCTCGGGGGTGACGTCGCGCGGTCCGAAGCCGGTGCCACCGGTGGTCACGACCAGGCTCGCCACCGAGGCGAGTTCTCTTATCGCCTCCTCGATCAACGGACGATCGTCGGGAACCGTGCGGCGAGTTATCCCGGTGTACCCGGCCGCTCCGAGAAGCTCCTCGAGGGCGTCGCCCGACCGATCCTCACGGGTCCCGACGCTGACACCGTCCGAGACGGTGAGCACTGCTGCTCCCGTCACGGTCGATCGCCATTGTTGGAGTTGCTCGGCTCTTCCTGCTCGAGCTCACGTCGCAGCCGCCTCCGCCCGTGCTCGGCGCTCGGCGCGGCGGAGCAACCAAATGGTCGCCAGCGCCGGGAGGGCGAACATGAGGATCTCGTCCCAGCCGCCTTGGTGGAGCAGGACCACCGGCAGTCGGGAGATCATCCGAGAGCAGTGACGGTCATGACGGCGAGGGTGAGCGTCACCATGAGGAGAAGCATCCCATACTCTCGCCCCACTGCGTCACCCCCCAACGACTTCATGCGCCGGTGCACCACGATGATCGAAGCGACGCCGCCGGCGACGAAGCCCGCACGCCTGAAACCACCACAGGGTGGCCGGGGTGGCGAAGAAGGCGATCTTGTGGTCGGCGGTACCGAAGAGGTCCCACCCCATGCCCAAGCGGGTCGCTGATGGTCGAGAAGAGAAGCTGCCCCTCGAAGAGAAGGACGGGGAGGTGGTGGCCCAGCGTCGCCGCCAGCGCCAGAGGCGCCAGCGCCGGGGCGAGAAGCATGAGCATCGACCGGCCGGGAAGTCCACCGGCCGATCGAGACGCCAGATACATGACGGCGAGCACCAGCGCCGACGTGATCACCAAACCAAGCGTGCCCAGCCAGAGCGCGCCTGCCGCATTCCCCATCGTCCCCAGCCACCAGGGTGTGAAGGAGAACCCGTCCCACAACACCGCTCCGATCATCACCGCGACGAACCCGGCGAGCCCAGGTGGCGATGCCATGCGGGTCAACGGGTCGAGCCAAACCCGCTTCCGCCCGCCGTCCGTTGCCGTCCCGAGCGGCGAGATTGCGCCGGCTAGCCCGTTGTAGGTGGTGAAAGGGTCGGCCATCCGGAGCGATGTTTCCCGGCCGGCCACGGCAGCCAGTCCCAGCAGGCCAACGGTCAACGCCACCGCCCCCCACCCGATGGCCGTCGCCCTGCCCCGGAGAGGAGACACCACCTGGAACCAGACGAAGACCAGGTACCCGATGGTGGCCGGCCAGATCCCGATTCCTCCAGCCGGACTCTCCTTCTCGCCGAGACCTGTCCATCGGGCCAGGGTGCGCCAAGGGTTGAGCGAGGCGTACAGGTCACCGAAAACGATCTCCACCAGTGGCAGCCCGAGCCAGAACAAGCACGTTGACCAGCACCGGGACCAGATTGCGCGAGGGGTTGTCCACACCGGCGATCCCGACGACCACCACAAGGACCAGACCGGCCACACCGATCACCCCCGCGGCGCGGGACGGCCGCCCAATGGGTCGACCCGAGATCGCCTCGTCTGGCTCCTCGGGGCGGTCGGGACCCGGGCGGGACACAACCACGGCGAAGGCCGCCACCAGGATCAGACCGGCGCCGAAGAGGAAGACCTCGAGCGGCAGGGGCAGGTCTCCCTGCGGGCCCATCCCGTGCGCCGCCGTCGGGAGGGGGAGGAGGAGCAGGGCGAGGAGGAACCCGCCGGCGATCCACCACCGGCGGAGCGATCCCCCGGTCACGGGGGGAGCGTACTGGTCCGACTGCGGTCGGCAGTCGGCAGCTCGGCAGACGGCACTCGCCAGACGGGATCGACGGCCCCGCACCGGGAGGGAGGCAATTGGCGCGACGAATTCACGCACTATGACGCGACTGAGCGATTTCTTCGAGGCGGCGTTGGAAGAGGCGCGACTGGGGGCCGATGAGGGCGGGATCCCGATCGGGTCGGTGCTGGTGATAGATGGCGAGGTGGTGGGGAGGGGTCACAACCGACGGGTCCAACAGGGGAGCGCCGTCCTCCACGCCGAGATGGATGCGCTCGAGGACGCTGGGCGCCGGACTGCCGCCGAGTACCGCAGATCGACCCTGTACTCGACGCTCTCGCCCTGCGACATGTGCTCGGGAGCCGTGCTCCTATATGGCATCCCGAGGGTCGTGGTGGGGGAGCACCGCACCTTCCAAGGCCCCGAGTCCTACCTTCGGTCTCGCCGGGTCGAGGTGGTCGTCCTCGACGACCCCGATTGCCTCCGGCTGATGACGCGCTTCATCGCCGAGCACCCCGACCTCTGGAACGAGGACATCGGCGAGTGAGACCGCCGATCTGGCCGGGTGGCGCAGCCCGCTGCCCCGGGTAGCCTCGCCACCGTCATGACCCACACCTCCGACGATCTGCTTGACGTCCATCCCAGGAGACAGATACTCGCCCTCGTCCTGGCGGTGGTCGCCACCGTCCCCGGAATCATCATCCGGTTCACCGAGCCGGAGTTGTCGGCCCCCATCGCGGCGCTCACATTCGGCTTGGCCATCGTCGGCGCAGCCTTCGTCCTCGCCTGGGCCGCCGAGGTAGCGCAACTCGACATCTCAGCGGGGCTCGCCATAGCCGTGCTCGCCCTCATCGCCGTGCTCCCCGAGTATGCCGTGGACATGGTGTTCGCCTGGAGGGGTGGTGAGGCGTACGAGATGTACGGCGCCGCCTGCGGCCCGGCCGGGGTCGATTACAACGACACGCCGTGCTCGTTTGCCCTGGCCAACATGACCGGGGCCAACCGGCTGCTCATCGGGGTGGGTTGGTCGATGGTGGTGCTCCTCGCCTGGTGGCGCTACCGGACGCTGTCGCGACGCAGGGCCAAAACGCCCGAGCGGGTGACCGCCGCCCAACTGCAAGAGCTCGAGGGCCAGATCGGGTCGCGGGATCACACTCGAACGGGGGCACACCATCGAGGTGGCATTCCTCGCAGCAGCCACCATCTACTCGCTGACATTGCCGCTGAAGACGAGCATCACGCTGATCGACGCCGCGGTGCTCGTCGGGATCTTCGTGCTGTACACGATCCGCATCTCGAGAGCGCCCGCCGAGGAGCCGCATCTCGTCGGGCCCGCCCGCTATCTGGGCACCTTCTCCGACGCCCCGCGAAGGGTGGCTGTGGTGGCGATGTTCGCCTTCGCCGCCACGGTCATCCTGCTGTGCGCCGAGCACTTCGCAGAGGCCCTGGTGGAGTCCGGGGAGGCGGTCGGGGTCCCGGCGTTCTTCCTGGTGCAGTGGCTGGCGCCTCTTGCTTCCGAAGCTCCCGAGTTGTTGGTGGCTGCGCTTTACGCCTGGAGGCTCAACACGAGCAGCGCCCTGGGAACCCTGGTCTCGTCGAAGGTCAACCAATGGACCCTGCTGGTGGGAACTCTCCCCATCGTCTTCGCCATCTCTGCCGGGGAACTGGTCGGGCTGCCACTCGACTCGCTCCAGCGCGAAGAGTTGTTCCTCACCGCGGCCCAGTCGCTGTTCGCAGTGGCGCTGCTGAGCAACCTCTCCCTCGGGGTGCGCGAGGCGCTGGCGCTGGCCGGACTCTTCTTCGCGCAGTTCGTGCTCGGCGCGGTCGTGCCCGAGCAGTTCATCGCCGCAGAGCGCATCGGGCTCGGCGTCCTCTATCTCGTGCTCGGCTTGGTGATCTTCCTACGCGATCGCAAGAGGCTGCCCCACTTGCTCCACGACGGGTTCCGCGCCCCCTACGCCGAGTTGGTCGCAGAGACCAAAGGACCGACTCAGCCGGCCGGGTAGCCCGCAGAACCCGTCCACGCGGGCTCGGTCTCAGGTCGACGCCCACTCCCGGAGTTGGCGATGGAGACGCCGCTCTTGGGCGAAGAGGTCGCTGTCCACGGCGCCCCGTGCGGCATGCGGGCTCTTGAAGTAGAACCCGAGCCATTCCTGAATGCCCGTGCAGCCGCGACGGGCCGAAAGGTCCAGCAGGAGCGCCAGGTCGAGCACGATTGGGGCGGCGAGAATCGAGTCCTTGCATAGGAAATCGACCTTGATCTGCATCGGGTACCCCATCCAGCCGAACAGGTCGATGTTGTCCCAGCCCTCCTTGTCGTCGCCGCGGGGTGGGTAGTAGTTGATTCTCACCTGATGGTGCATCTCGCCATACAGTTCGGGATGAAGCTCGGGACGCAGGATCTCCTCGAGGACGCCCAGCTTGGACACTTCCTTCGTGCGGAAATTGGCCGGATCGTCGAGCACTTCACCATCGCGATTCCCCAGGATGTTGGTGCTGTACCAACCATTGAGCCCGAGGAGGCGGGCCCGAATTGCGGGGGCGATGGAGGTCTTGATCATCGTCTGGCCCGTCTTGAAATCCTTGCCCGCAATCGGCACCCCGTTTCGGTCAGCCAATTCGCGCAAGGCAGGTATTTCGACGGTGAGATTGGGTGCCCCATTGGCAAAGGGGACGCCGGCACGGAGGGCGGCATAGGCGTATATCTGGCTGGGGGCGATCGTCGGATCACTCTCCTTGAGCCCTCGCTCGAAGGCGTCCAACGTCTCGTGGACGGGTCCGGTCTCGGAGAATGCCTCGGTGCTGGCGCACCAGACCATGACCAGGCGGCTGCATGCGTGGATGGCGGAGAACCGCTCGATGTCCTCGATGACCTGCTCGGCCAGGTCCATCAGATTGGCGCCGGTCTTGACGTTGTCGGTGCCCTCGAGCCGGCGCACCCATGTCGGGTCGAAGACGGCGGGCATCGGCTCTATCGCCTCGAGAGCAGAGCGGGCGTCCTCGAGGTCCTCCGGTCGGAGGACCCCGGCGCGGCGCGCTGCCAAGTACCCGTTGTCGCTGTATGGATCCCACGCGCCAAAGACGAGATCGTCGAGCGAGGCGAGGTCGAGCATCTCTGTGACCCGTCCCAGGTCGTCACCGTCCTCGCTCCGTAGGTGCCCGATCTGGGTGAGCGAGCCGACCGGCACGGCTCGACCGCGGCGGACAGCGTCGACTCCAGCGATGAATGTGGTGGTCACTGCGCCCAACCCAGGGATGAGCACACCGAGGGTCCCCTGGGAAGATGTCGAGTCGTTCACGGTGCCTCCATCCTGCGGTTGGGCGGGAAGGTAGATGAGAGTGATCGATCATGCAATCTGATGAATCTGATGTACGTCTATAAGTAGTACTTATGTCAACTCGATTCATGGCTCTGGGCTCACTCTCGGCGGTGCGGATCCAGCACCTGTCGTATTTGCAGGCAGTGGTGGACGCTCCCAGTTGGACGGATGCCGCGGAGTTGTCGGACGTCACCCAGTCGGCCGTGTCCCAGGGCATCGCCCAGTTGGAGAAGAGCATCGGTGTTCCCCTCTTCATCCGCACAGGACGGCGCCCGTTGCTGACCGACGACGGCGCGGAGGTGCTGCGTTTCGCCGCCATCGTGCTGGCAGAGGCCGGCCGCTTGGAGCAGCGCCTCGACCAGCGCCGACACGGTTTGTCCGGGACGCTGCGGGTGGGGATGATCGACGCCGGCGGTCTCTACCTGTTCCCAGGTGCCTTGAGGGAGTTCCGCGGGCAGCAGCCCGAGATCGAGCTCAAATTGGTCATCGACAGCAGCGAGGCCCTGCTCGAAATGGTGCGGCGCGGGACACTCGACCTCGCGGTCGTAGTGGCTCCGGCTCGGGGCCTCGAGTCCGAGGAACTGCTCGCCGAGCCGTTGTTCGTCTACGCCGGCCGGGGAATGAGGGGAGGTCCCGGGCCGACCGCCGAGTGGGCCCTCTACCCGGAGGGATCACATACCAGGGCGGCGATCGACGAGGGATTCGCCCGGCTGGGGATACGACCGACGGTGATGGCAGAGAGCCCAAACCCCTCGGTGCTCCGGCAGGTGGCGGACCTGGGTCTCGGGTGGACCGTTCTCCCCCCGCCGTCGCCGAACAGGGTCCTCGGCTCCGCCGCTGGGGCGACGCCATCGCCGAGCGCCGGCTGCTCGCCGTCCACCACCCCGGGGGGCCCGATCCCCGCAGCTCCCGCCTCCTCGAGATGATTCGTAAAGTCGACTCGTGGAGGAGATAGGCCCGCTCGAGCCGGCGATCGATGTGGCGGTCCTCGCCGACGCCGTGCAGGCGGCGTCGGGAAAGCTCTACGTGCTCGGCGGCGGATGGGACACGCTCCTGGTACCCCGGTTCCCGGCGCGGCACAGCATCGGGATCGGTGTCAAGGTCCGCGTGCCGTGGACGATGACCGATCGTGACCTCAGCCTTGCCGTCGAACTTCAGGACGAGGACGGGCGGCCCGTCCCCAACGCGGCCAGGCTCCGCCACTCCTTCCGACCCGGCAGACCGCCCCACCACCCCGAGGGCATCGACGTGAGCGTGGTTCGGGCCCTCACCTTCGCCAACGTGCCCCTCCCCGCACCGGGCGGGTACGCCTTCTCGATCATGCTCGGCGACCTCGAGCGAGCACGTCTCAGCTTCCGGGTGATCGCACGGCCGAAGAGAGCCTGAGTGGTAAGTGACGGAAGACGGCAGATGGCAGTGGCAACGACACCTAGCTACCACACACCCGATACCTGCCGGATACCATCGCCCGGTGGCTGTTGTCGAGGTTCGTGGGACTGAAGAAGTCCTATGGCGATGTCGTTGCCGTGGGTGGCATCGACCTCGACGTCGCTCCGGGCGAGGTGGTGGCAATGCTCGGCCCCAACGGGGCGGGTAAGACCACAACGGTCGAGATCCTCGAGGGCTTCCGAACCCCCGACGAAGGTTCGGTCACGGTGCTCGGGGCCGCCCCGGATGGCGGCGGCCGGCCATTCCGCGACAGGATCGGGATCGTCCTCCAGTCGAGCGGAATCGAGACGACGCTCACCGTCGGGGAGTCGCTGGCCATGTACTCGGCGTACTACAGCCACCCCCGATCACCGGACGAGGTAATCGAGTTGGCGGGTCTGGTGGAGAAGCGCCGTAGCCGCGTCTCCACGCTCTCGGGGGGTCAGCGCCGGAGGCTCGATCTCGCATTGGGCATCCTGGGTGACCCGGAGTTGCTCTTCTTGGACGAGCCCACCACCGGATTCGACCCCGCCGCCCGACGACAGGCTTGGGAGGTGATCGATCAGCTCCGCCGATCGGGGACGACGATCCTGCTCACCACCCATTATCTCGAGGAGGCGCAGCGGCTGGCAGACCGAGTGGTCGTGATCGACCGTGGTCTGATCGTCGCCGAAGGCGACCCGACGACCCTCGGCGGGCGGGACACCGCCGGGGCGGCCATTGTCTTCAGACTGCCCGAAGGCGCTGCCGAGGACGACATCCCCCAGGTCGGGTCGATCGAGGTCTCCGACCGGACGGTGACGGTCACGACCGATCGTCCCACTGCCGCTCTGCACGAGTTGACCAAGTGGGCGATCAGCGGTGGAGGTGAGCTGGAGGGTCTCGAGGTGAAGCGGCCGACGCTCGAGGACGTCTACCTCGGCCTGGTCGATCAACCAACGAGCGAGGAGCAGGTCCCGATATGAACACGGGGCATCTGGCGTCGGGGTGGCGGCTCCTGGTCCGACAGATCGGATGGGAATGGCGCATCTTCTGGCGGACCCCAATCTCCGCCTTCTTCACCTTCGTCTTCCCGTTGATGTTCCTGGTCCTCTTCAACCTGCTCTTTTCCGGGTCCACTTTCGGCGAGGGGACGGGGGTTGCCTTCGCCCAGGGATTCACCCCGGCGATCGCGGTGTTCGCCCTGGTCACGTCGTGTTACACCAGCCTGGCGATCGGGACCGCCATCTGCGCGTGACGAGGGCGTTCTCAAACGGGCATGGGGCACGCCGCTCCCGAGATGGGCCTACCTCGGTGGGCGGATCGGGGCGACGGTGGTGATCGGGTTGTTCTCGGTGGCGGTGATGTTCGCGGTCGGCGCTGTGTTCTACGACGTGGTCATTCCCTGGGAACGCACCCCGGTGATCGTCCTCCTGCTGGTGGTCGGAGCCGGCTGCTTTGCCTCGCTCGGGGTGGCGGTGGCCGGGTTGACCCCGAACGGTCAGGCCGCACCGGCGATCACCAACGCCACGCTGCTCCCGTTGGCCTTCATCTCAGGGGTGTTCTTCCCGCTCAGCTTTGCCCCGGAGTGGCTGAGCACGCTGGCCAGCATCTTCCCGTTGCGACCGATGGTCGAGGCGGTCAGCGAGCAGTTCGACCCAGCGGCGACTCCGGCCTTTCCGTGGGCAGAGATCGGGGTGATGGTGGCGTGGGGAGTGCTCGGTGTGATCCTGGCGACCCGCTTCTTCACTTGGGAGCCGCGTGCCGGCGGGGCAAGGCGGAGACGTCGTGCCCCTCAAGCCGCCTGATCGTCAGAGATAGACGCCCGGGTAGGACCGCTGCTCTTCCTCGGTCTCGCCCTGTCCCTGGAGCGCCCGCTGCTGATGCAGCTGTTGCAACTGCGACTGAGCCGCCGCCTGCTGGCTCCACAGGCTCGCCTGGATCCCGTGGAACACGCCCTCGAGCCATCCCACCAGTTGGGCCTGGGCGACGCGAAGCTCCGACTCGCTCGGCACCTCGTTGCGTATCGGGATGAACATCTCGTCGAACTCGTCGAGCAACTCGGGTGAGAGGATCTCGCGCAACTCGGTGAGCGTCCGCTCGTGTATTTCGAGCAACCGGCGCCGCCCGGCGTCATCGAGCGGTGCCTGGCGCACCTCGTCGAGCATCGCCCGTGTCATCGAGGCGATCCGGATCAATTTGGTCGGTTGGCTCACCGGTGGCCCGGAGCCACGCTCGGCGGGAACGGGCACCTCGACGGCGTCTGGCACCATCGGTTCGGCAGCTTGGGCGTCCTCGGGCATCGCTCCTCCTCGTCCCGGGTGAGGGTAGGGGCTGCGGGGTGACAGCGGCGGCCTATCGTATGACAAGGCGCGGCGACTCATTGGAAAGTGTTGCGCTATGATGTAGACTATCGCCGAGTACCTCCGGGGGACGGGACCTTGTACCGTTCCACGGGGCACCGTGATCCGGACGGTGACAGCCGCTCTGTCGGCGGCGGAATGTTGCGATGTGGCCGGGGGAAGGGGGGAGCGCATCGCTGGGCCGTCCGCAGCGTGCATGCACGCGGGACTGGAGGAAGGACGAAGAATCGAGATGGATGCCAACGATTACCCGCCGATCCTCGACGCAGCCCATGTCTCCGAGTTGCTGGGGATGAATGTGCAGATGGTCCGCAAGTACGCCCGTGAGGGCAGGATCCCCGCGTACCGTCTTCCCGGCGGCCGGACCTTCCGATTCTTCCGTGACGAGATCTTCGGGTTCCTCCGCGAGCATCCGGTCGTCGAGAGCGTGGACGGCTCGGCCGCACTCCAGACAGCCTCCGAAACCGGCTGACCAGGTCCCTCATGTCGCCCGGGAGCTGGGAGACCCACCCCGATCTTCGGAAGCTCCGGCGGGAGACCGACCGGGAGTTCCGTGAAGAGGCGGCTGCCGAGGAGGCCGATGCCACCCAGTTGCTGCTGCGGAGCCGCACACTGGCCAACGCTGCCTTCGAGTCCATGGTCCGTGGTGACGAGGTGACCCTCGCCGCCGGTGGGAAGGAATGGGGAGGCAGGCTGGTCGAGGCCGCCGGCGATCTGGCGGTGGTCGACACAGGCTCGCATCAGGTTTGCATCAGCCTCCCGGCGCTGCGCTGGTTGCGGATCGACGCCAGGGGGCGGGGCGACGGGCAGCGCAGCAGTGGGACTGTCGGGTCGCTCCGGGCACAACTAGGCGTGTACGAGATGGACGCCGAGCGGGTTGAGATAGTCACCGCAGAGGGTGGATCGGTCGAGGGCCGGGTGCGTGCCGTGGGTCGTGATCATGTGGACCTCATGGGTCCCACCGGGCTGCATTGGATGGTTGCGCTCAACGCGGTGGCGGCCGTGGTCGTACGGCAATGACCCTTCCAGCTTGCGTGTCCGTAGCCCACCTAGTACGAAAGTGGAGTCGAGGGGCTGAAATGACAGGCGGCCGGTGTCACCAATGGGGGCGCGTCGGCTCGTCGGCGCCCATCGGTCGCGGCGTTGCACCGCTCCGGCCCGGTCCCATTTCGAACATCCACCTCCGGAGACTCCCGTGACCACCGAGACAGAGCGCACCACGCGCCGCACCATTCCACAGGCCGAGCCCCAGCCACCACCCCGTCGCGGGCTACTGACCCGGGTCAAGCTGGGTCACGTCGTGGCGATCGTCGCCGGGTTGCTGGCGGCGGTCACCACACTGGCCGTGCTCCGCTCCAACCAGAGCACGGTGGCGGTGGTCACCGCGGCAGCACCCATCGCCTCCGGTGCCGTGCTGACCTCCGAGGACGTGGTGGTCGAAGAGGTCCTCCTCTCGCCCCAGTTCGGGGCCCAGTTCGTCACTGCCGACGAGATCGACCGTGTTGCCGGATCGGTGGCGCGGCGACCGATCATCCCCGGTGAGCCGCTTCTCGACACCGACCTGGGGAGGGTTGCGGCCTCCGAGGGTCTTCGTGCCATGTCTGTTCCCATCGAGGAGGGCCGTGCCGTTGCCGGGGGACTCTCGGTGGGTGACCGCGTCGATGTGATCGCCGTCGTCGACGGCGTTGCCCGTTTCATCGCCACCAATGTCGAGGTGCTCGGCGTGCCCACCGAGGATTCCACCGGTGGTCTCACCTCGACCACCGGCGGTTTTGCGCCCACGCTGGCTGTGGACGACGAGCAGGCGCTTCGGATCGCGTCCGCTCTGGGCATAGCCGAAGTCCACCTGGTCCGCTCGACCGGGGCCCCAGACGTCAGCGTCGAGGAGGTCGCCCCCATCGAGGGCCCGATCGAGGGCCCACTCGAGGGCCGCGACGAGACGACCGAAACCACGATCCCGTGAGCACGACGTGACCGAGCGTCGCCGGGCTCGAGTGGAACCGGCGGTGGCGCTGGGATCGTCGGCCCGCTCCTGGGCCGGCGAGCTGATGAGCTACGCCAAGGACCATCCCGGGGTGAGGGTGGTGGGGACGATCCTTTCCTCGGCGGACGCCATGGAGCTTGGGTACGACGTGCTGATCCTCGATGACACCTCGAGCTTCCTCACCCCCCGCCTGGTCGACCGGTTGCAGCGCAGCGACCGGGCAGTTATCGGGGTCTACGACCCGGAACGGGGCGGTCCGGGGCGGTCCCGGCTGCTCGAGATGGGTGTCGACGCTGTCATCGTCGCCTCGGCCTCGCCCGAGGACGTGGTGCAGGCGATCGAAGACGTGGTCGAACGGCGCGACCTGGTCCAGCGGTTTGCCGAGGTTCTCGGGCCCGATCTCACTACCGAGGCCATCCCCCAGCCGACGACCCCGGCCCAGCCGGCGGTGGAAGTTGGAGGATCGGGGCGGCTGATAGCGGTCACCGGTGCCAGCGGGGTTCTCGAGGTCGTGGTGGGGCTTGGCACCCATCTGGCCGGCTGGAGGCGCCCCACGCTCTTGGCCGATCTCGACACATTGGAGCCGGCGCTGGCACAGCGTCTCGATGTGGAACTGACCCCGAACGTGGTCACCGCGCTCGAAGCACTCCGCTTCCGCTCGGACCTGACCCGTGAGTTCGCCTATCACGCCGGTGGGTTCGCCGTGCTCGGCGGGCTCCCCAACCCGCGGGAGTGGGCGACGCTCGCCGAGGACGAGATCGTCGATCTGCTCGAGCAGCTCACCCTCGCCTTCGAGGTCGTGCTGGTCCGCATCGACCGGCATCTCGAGGATCTCTCCACCCTCACCGGGGCAGCCGGCAGGTTCGGTGCGAGCCGCGCCGTCGCCGCCACTGCCGATGCCATCGTCGGCGTGGGCGATCCCTCGCCCGTCGGGATTGCCGGGATGCTCAGTTGGCTGGGCGACCTGAGCACGGTCACCTCGGCACCGGTGCACCTGGTGCTCAACCGGATCCGACCGGGGCCCTTCCAGCGCCACGAGGTGATGGAGGAACTGCGCCGCTCGTTCAACCCGGCATCGGTGACCTTGCTCCCCGAGGACGACCGCCTGCCACGGGCCTCCTGGCAGGGGGAGCCGGTCTACTCGGGCAAGTTCATGAAGGCGCTGGCGCCGCTCGCCGCCACTCTCGGCGCGGTCAGCGCTCCGGTGCGCACCCAGGTGGGGTCCAGCCGATGACCAGCCGGCGCTCCAGCGCATACGAGAACCTGCGGATCGCCACCGCGGAACGGATAGAAGAGCTCAAGCTCGACCCCGAGCGCAGCCCCGAGGACGTGCGGCAGGTGATCAGCGACCTGGTCGGCGCCTATCAGCGGACGGCGCACACCGGTCGCAGCCTCCCGCTGCGCGATCCAGGGGAGATGGAGCAGCGATTGTGGGAGTCGGTTGCCGGCTACGGGCCACTCACCAGCCTGCTCACCGATCCGTTCATCGAGGAGATATTCATCGAGGGTGGCCGGGTCACCTTCATCGATGGCTCGGGGCGGCTCCGCGCCCTCGTGGCGGCCACCAACGAGGAGGAGAACCGCCAGGTGGTGGACCGGTTGCTCGCCGGTACCAACCGACGGCTCGACGCGTCCAACGCCATCGAACAGGCCCGGGTGCTCGACGGCGAAGGCCGGTTGACCGCGGTGGTTCCGCCGGTGTCCGATCGGCTCTCTGTGACCCTGCGGAAGTACACCGTCTCGGACGAGACGCTCGGGTCGCTCGTCGAGCGCAACTCGCTCACGCCGGAGGCAGCCGCCTTCATGTGGGTGCTCGCCCAGGCATCGATGTCGGTGCTCATCTCCGGTGCCACCGGTGCCGGGAAGACCACCATGTTGAGCGCCTGGCTGCGGGCGGTCCCCGACGACCAGTGCATCCGCATCTGCGAGGAGGTGCGCGAGATCCACGTGCCCCTCCCTCCACACTCCAGCGCGTACGAGGCAAGCCCGGTGACATTGGAGGGCCAGCGGCGGTACGGGTTGCGCGACCTGGTCAAGGTGTGTCTGGCACAGCGCGTCGACCTCCTCTGCGTCGGCGAGGTGCGTGGCGCAGAAGCCTTCGAGTTGACCAGGGCGGTAAACGCCGGTTGTGGTTTCGCCTGCACCGTCCACGCCAACTCGGCGCGCGATGCCCTCTACGCCATCGTCAACGCCGCCCTGATGGCGGGTGAGAACGTCCCGGAACCGGCGGTGCGCAAGATCTTCGCCCAGTCGCTCGACTTCGTGATCCACCTCGACAGGGACCTGCGCCGTCCCCGTGACGGTGACGAGGGGCTGCGTCGCCAGGTCCGCGAGATCCTGGCAGTCGCTCCCTCTCTGTCCACCGACGATTTCACCACCGAGCCCATCTTCTTGCGCCGTGCCCTGGGCGAGCCGCTGATGTGGACCGGTTCGATGCCGCCCGAGCCGGTGACCGAGATGATCGAGCGCGCCCTTCCCCGCGACGTGCGCCTCAAGGATCTCCTGAGCGGGGACTGGAGACCGGAGCCGTGAGGGTTCTAGCGGCGCTCCTCGCTGGGCTCTTCTTCTATCTCCTCGTCTCCTACTTGACCGGCAACGGCCCTCGATTCGAGGTGCGGCGCTCGCCCGCCACTCAGGTCTCACCGCGGCAACTGTGGCTCATCCAGGCGGGATCGGACCTGACACCGCGCCAGTTCCGCGCCGGGTCGATCGCCGCCGCCGTCATCACCTTCGTCCTCTTCCTTTTTCTCACCGGAGCCTGGTGGATCGCGCTGGTCCCTGCGGTCGTGGTCGGGCTGTGGCCCCGCGCCTACTACTCGCGGCGCCGCAACCAGCGGCTCGCCGAGCTGAGGCGGGCATGGCCCGACGGGATCCGCGACATCGTCGCCTACGTCAAGTCGGGAGCCAGCCTCCCCGTGGCGCTCGAGGCGCTGGCACGCAAAGGGTCCCGAGCCGCTCCGTCTCGCCTTCGATAGGTTCCCCCTCCAGGCGCGCATGTTCGGGATGATCCCTGCGCTGGAGATGGTCAAGGAGGAGCTTGCCGACCCCACATCGGACAAGGTGATCGAGGTGCTGATCCTCGCCCACCAGCACGGCGGAGATCTCGTCGAGGACGTCTTGCGGGACCTGATCGACACCACCGTCGCCGACCTCGCCACCCAGGAAGGGATCCGAACCGCCAACTTCGAGCAGCGGCTGGAGAGCTGGGTGGTGGTGGCGGCGCCTTGGCTCCTCCTCCTCTTCCTGGCCACCATCCCCGAGAGCTACGTCGCCTTCTACCGGTCGCCACCGGGGCGGTTCACCGTCCTCGTCGGGAGCGGTGTGGGCCGGGATCGGCTGGCTGTCTGATGCGCTTCATCGCCCGCCAGCAGGACGAGCCGAGGGTGCTCGGCGGTGGCTCGGCGGTGAGCAAGTCCCGCTCCGTCGACGCGACGTCGGCCAGGCGGCTGCCCGCTGCGGGCCAGCCCGTGCCCACGGCGTCGGTCGTGCTCGACTCGACCTCCAGGAGATCCGATGACCGCCGGTCTCAGCTGGATGGAACTGACCGCGGTGGCCGCTGCCACGGTCTTCGCCGCAGTGCTGGCCTGGTTGCTGGTCCGCCCATACCGCGGGCTGGCCGGGCGGCTCAGGCCATATGTGGCCGTGGCCCGGACCCGACTGGCGCGCAGCGTCGACGTCGGCCGGTCAGGCTGCGACCGGTCCCGTGTTCGGACAGGGGACCTTCCGGCGGTTGTTCGGCCCCATCGTCGAAGGGAGTCCTCGCGAGGTTCTCCCGGCTCATCTCCTTCGGCTCCGAGGCGCAACTGGCGACCAAGCTGCGACAGGCCGGGCTCTACCCCGGGCTCACCGCCCGTGACCGGGTTCGTGAATATCGGGTGCGGTCGTTCCTCTTCTCCGCCGGTCTCACGGTGCTCGGCGGGCTCTTCGGTCTCGCCCTACGCGGGGTGGCGGCGATGCTGTTGTTCGGCGCAGCGGGATTCGTCATCGGCGTGCTCTTCTCGCGCAGCCGGGTCGACGGTGCCGTCGGACGGCGCCGGGAGCGGATCCGCTCCGAGCTATATACGGTGAACCAGCTGATCGCCATGCGCACCCGGGTCGGAGGTGGGGTGGTGGACGCCCTGCGGCACACAGTGGATCGGGCCAACGGCGTGTTTCGTCGACGAGCTCGCCGAGATCCTCCGACTCCACGAGAGGGGGCTCCCCATCGGCGTCGCCCTCACAGGGCGGCACAGCTCACCCCGGAGCCCGAGGCGGCGCGCACCTACAACGTGCTCGCCACCGCCCAGGAGCGCGGCTCCGACCTCGCCGACGCGCTGCTGGCGTTGAGCAAGGACCTCCGCCAGGCGAGGCGTGAGGACCTGCAACGTGACGCCGCCCGCAGGCGGCTACTGTTGGTCTTCCCGATGATCGTGGTCCTGGCGCCGCTGGTGCTCCTGTTCCTGGGAGCCCCGCTGCCCAGCCTCATCTTCGGGGGGTTGTGATGGACTACAACAAGGAGGGAAGCTAATGGAGGAGCATGAGTGCTACATGACTGAGTCGGATCGAGCTGCGTCACGACGAGGGTGCGGTCGAGACGCCGCAGATATTCGCCTGGATCGCGGTGGTGGTGGTGGCGATCGTCGGTGCCGGCGGCGCTCCAAGGCGCTCAATGTCGACGTGATCAACTGGGTGCGGGAGCAGGTGATTCAGCGTCGGCAGTATCCATGAGGGCTATCGCGGTTCGGCTGGCGGATCCGACCGAGGGATGACCACGGTCGCCACCATGCTGGCGATCGGCTTCACCCTGGTCGCCGCGGTGGCGATGCTCCAGGTCCTGTTGTTCTTGTACGGGCGGATGGTCATCCGCTCGGCGGTGGATGAGGGAGCAAGGGCCGGGTCCCGCATCGACGCCGACGCCTCGGTCTGTCTGAGCAGGGCGAACGACCTCATCGGCGATCTTCTCGGTGGTCCGCTGGGCGACGACGTTTCCGTGTCGTGCGGGTCGAGCGGGACCGAGATGGTGGCAGTGGCCAACGCCACGTTGCGGAGCCCGCTTCCCGGTGTGCCCGCCTGGTCCTTCCAGACGGTGGCGAGGGCCGTCGAGGAGCAGGAACCGTGAGGCGACTTCTCTGCAGGCTGCACGGCGACGAGAGAGGGGCCGCCTACTCGGTTGTCGAACTCGCCGGAGTGCTGGCACTGATGATCTTCCCGACCGTCATGGCGCTGTCCCAGCTCCCGCTTTGGATCGACGCCAACTCGACGGCCGATCTGGCCGCCCAGGAAGCAGCCAGGGCGGTGGTGATCGCCGACACCTACTCGGCCGGTTTGGCCCACGGTGCCGCGGTCGCCGAGCAACTCGGCGCCAACCACGGGCTCTCGCCCGACGAGTTGTCGGTCGGGTTCTCGCTGAGTGGTGGCGGCGAGGGTGGCGGCTTCGCCCGAGGTTCGACGGTGACGGCCACGGTGAGGGTGTCCGTGCCTGGGATCCTCGTCCCCGGTGTCGGCTATGTGGGTGGGCCCTTCACCGTGACCCGCGCCTCCTCGGAGCGGGTGGACGACTATCGGAGCTTCCCATGAGCCGTCCATCCGATCCGCCGCGCCGGTGGCAGTCCGAGAGGGGGAGCGTGACGCTCTGGGGAATCGGGCTGACGCTGGTCCTCTTCGGGTTCGCCGGGGTGGTGGTGGATGCATGGCGCGCCTTCGCCGTTCGCCAGGACCTCGCCGGGATGGCGGACTCAGCCGCCGCAGCGGGAGCCACGGCGCTGGACGAGGACGCCTACCGGGCGAGCGGAGCCGTGGTGCTCGACCCGGGCGTGGCGCAATCGAGGGCCGCCGAGTACCTGGGACGCCAGGAAGGGTTCGAGGGCTCCATCTCGGTGGCGATAGAAGCGACCCCCGAGAACGTCGCGGTCAGGTTGGAACAGGACGTGCACTTCACCATCCTCTCGGGGTTCCTCGAAGGTGAGGGTCCACTCCGTGTCGGGGTGACCGGTCTCGCCGTCCCCTCAGATCCCGCCGGCTGAGTGACCGAGGACGACCCTGGGCCGGAGGGCGGTGAGCGCCTCTGGCCGGGCTTTGTGGTCGTGGCTGCCCTCGCAATCGCCCTCACCGCTGTCCTCGTCTTTGACGGAGACGGACCATCCCCCGTGACACCGGTGACGCCATCCTCGGTGACCTTCGGGACCGACCCCACCTTGCTGCCGGCAACCACTCCCGCCCCGACCTCGACTTCGGAGGAGCTGCCGACGACGAGCCAATCCCCACCGACGACCCAGCAGCCTCTCACCACGGTCGCCCCGGTCACAACGGTTGCCCCCGTCACCACCGCCGCAGCGGTCACGACCACCAGCATCACTGCATCGCCCATCGGTGCAGCCAGGGATGCACTGGCGGCGTGGGGTCGGTTCGCGGTGAGCGGCGACATCGACGATCTCGATGGCTACTTCCACCCGGACGGCCCGCAGTGGGAGCAACTGGCCGAGGAAGCGGAGACCCTGGCCGCCGACCCCCTGGGTCCTCCTGCATACACGGTGACGCTTCGGCAGGCCCGGGTCGCCGAGAGCGGGCCGAACGGTGATGTGGTCCGGGGATGGGTCACCTTCGTCCGGCGCGGTGAACCCAATCAGGGATACCGGTGGGATCTGGTGATGGTCCCCGATGATGAGGGCGAATGGCTGCTGTGGACCGTGGTGGAAAGGGGATGAGCGGCGCCGGGCGGCTCGTTGCGGTGACGGTCGGCGTGCGTTCGACTGTGACACTGTGACGGCGAGGTGGCACAATCCAGGTCACCGATCTCTCGAAGGAGTTGTCCCCAATGGAAGTCGTACTGCGCGCCGAGCCGGGTCGCGCCACCGGCAGTTCCGCCTCGCGGCGATTGCGCCGCGATGGCAAGGTGCCCGCAGTGGTCTATGGGAGGGACATCGAGCCCACGCCGGTGGCCGTTTCCGCCCGTGAGTTGAACTCGGCGCTTCGGGGCGAGTCGGGCGCCAACGTCCTGCTGCGCCTCGATGTCGATGGAGCGGAGCATCTCGCCTTGGCCCGCCAGATCCAACGCCATCCATGGCGTGGGGAGATCCGGCATGTCGACTTCATCACGGTGACACTCACCGAGACGGTCGAAGCCGAGGTCACCATCCACCTCGAAGGCGAGTCGGTGGGTGTCGAAGAAGGGGGCATCGTGGAGACGGTGCGTTCCTCGATCCGGGTTGCCGCCCTGGTGACCAACATCCCGAGCGCCATCGTGCTCGATATCACCGATCTCGACGTGGGAGACCACTTGCGGGTCGCCGACCTCCCGGCAATCGAGGGCGTCGAGTACCTCGACGACCCCGACGAGTTGCTGGTGACAGTTGTCCTCCCCGCTGCCGAGGTCGCCGAAGCGGCCGAAGGCGAGGAGGAAGAGGAGGGCGTCGAAGGCGAGGAGGAGGGCGCCGAGCGGGCCGAGGAGGGGGACGAGGCGTCCGCCGAGGGCTGACACGCAGGAGCGTTGGGTCCGGTCGATTCGGATCGCAAGAGGCAGGCGAACGGCGTGCGGCCGAGGATCATGAGCCGACCCACCGTTGATCGGGTGATCGTCGGGTTGCGTAACCCGGGTGCGGACTACGTCGGCACGCGCCACAACGTCGGTGCCGAGGTGGTCGGCGTGCTTGCCGGCCGTCACGACATCAGCCTCGCTCGCGGTCCGCTCCGGGTGAGGGCCGAGATGGGTCAGGGGACGATCGGGGATCTGCCGATCGCCCTCGTGCTCCCGCTTCCCTTCATGAACGACTGCGGGCCGGTGGTGACGGCAGCATTGCGTTGGTACCACTTGGGGCCGGAAGACCTGCTTGGTGATCCACGACGACATCGACCTCCCCTTCGGAAAGCTCCGTATCGCAGCCGGGCGCGGCTCAGGTGGGCACAACGGAGTGCGATCGGTGATGCGGTCGCTGGGCGACGCCGAGTTCACCCGGCTCAAGCTCGGGGTGGGGCGGCCACCGGGACGGATGGACCCTGCCGCCTTCGTGCTCCGGCGGTTCGATCCTGCGGAGCGACCCGAAGTCGATCTGCTCGTCGAGGATGCCGCCGACGTGGTGGAGGCATCGCTAACCGACCCTTCTCAGGCGGTGAGGATGGCGGGCAGCAGGCGGCCACCGTCGTGATCCGGCCGGGGCTACCGTCAACGCGATGATCAGAGGTGGGGCGACTCTCGCGTTGTTCCTGCTTGCGATCCCACCGACTGCGGTCTCGGCGGAGTCTGTCCCCCAGGCCGCTCAACCGGTGAACCAGGATTGGGAGCCAGGGTGTGGCACCGGGGACGCCGGTCCGCTTTTCCGCGCTTCGATCGATCCGGCACCGGTCGATCGAATGGAGTACTCCTGGCGTGTCGGGTGCCCGGTTGGCACCGGCGACCTCAGGCTGCTGACGCTCACCTACCGCGGTTTCGACGGAGCAGTCCACCTCGGCGAGTTGGTGGTGCACGAGGACCACGCCCTGGGAGTGGTCGGTGTGTTCAAGATGCTCTTCGAGGCTGGCTTCCCCATCCAGCGGATGAAGCTGGTTGACGAGTACCAGGGCGACGACGACGCCTCGATGGAGGCGAACAACACATCGGCCTTCAATTGCCGGCTCGTCACCGGGAGCGACGACACCTGGTCGCAACACTCCTACGGCTGGGCGATCGACATCAACCCGGTCCAGAACCCATATGTCAACGACGGAACCGTGCTCCCCCCGGCCGGCACCGCCTACCTCGACCGCACCGACGTCCGCAAGGGAATGGTGATCGACGGCGACGAGGTGGTCGCCGCCTTCGCCTCGATCGGCTGGGAGTGGGGCGGCGACTGGGTGTCCCTCAAGGACTATCAGCACTTCAGCGCCACCGGGCGCTGAAGAAATGTGGCTGTAGCGCCACCGGGCGCTGAGAGAGAGGAGTACCGACGCCGGAGACGCGGCAGAGGGCGGACGGCTCACGCCAGAGGTGTAGGTAGCTGCCGAGCCCTGGGTGGTTCGAGTCCCCAGGATGGTAGCTGCCAACCCCCTACGGGTCGGTGAGTGCGCCAGCGAGGTAGCTCGCCAACCCTGCGGTTGAGTGCCGGGGCGATGCCGCCGGAGGCGAGTCCCTTTCCGTCTTCCGTCTGAGTCTTGGTTGAACACCACCCTCGGTACAGTGACCTGCGTTCTCGGCCGATTGGAACCGAAATCGGCATCCCGATCGAAAGTAAGAACGCGATCCGAGATGTCGACCATGGACCTATCCCTGAAATCGAGAGTCCGCCAAGCCGTTCTGGCCGTTGTCTTTGCGGCATGCGCTGGTCGTGCTCCACCCTCAGCCGGCGTTGGCCCACGCCGAGCTGGCGACGACCGAGCCAGCCGACCATGCCTCGCTCGACGAGCCGCCCACCGAGGTGGTCCTCACCTTCACCGAGGAGGTGACCGCCCTACCGGGCGCCATCCGGGTGTTCGATGCCACGGGCGAGCGGGTGGACCGGGGATCGGTTCAGGGTGCCGAGGGGTCGACCGAGCTGAGCACCTCTCTCGTCCCAGATCTGGCTGAGGGCTCCTACATCGTCTCCTGGAGTGTCGTGTCGCTCGATGATCACCCGATCCGCGGCGCCTTCGTGTTCCAGGTTGGCTCAGGCCCTGGCGCCGATGACGACCTGATCGCCTCGATCCTCAGCGGCGCCGACGCCTCGGGGGCCAGGACTGCCGGGGTCGCCGTGCGGTGGATCACGTACGCCGCGTCTTTGGTGGCGGTGGGTGCCACCGCCATGCTCTTCTCGCTTGCGCGCCGCGAATGCCCGGCTCGCCATACGCAGGTTGGTGCTCATCGCCGCAGCCGTCGGGGTGATCGGATCGGTCCTGTCGGTGCCCGTCCAGGCGGCCGAAGTGAGCGGTCTGGGCTGGTCGGTGATTTCCGCCCCCGACCTGCTCTCCGAGGTGCTCTCCGGGGGGGTGGGGCGAGCCGCCATTGTGAGGATCGCCGGCCTGGTCGCGTTGATGATCGCCGTCTGGGCTCTGGGCAAGTCGAGGAGCCTCCCGGTTGCGCTCGCCGGGCCGGCGGCGGCGGTCGTGCTGGTCGCCGACCTGCTGACCGGGCACACCGTCACCACCGAGCCGACCTGGCTGGTGATGGCCGCCGACACCGTGCACCTTCTGGCGGCAGCGTTGTGGACCGGCGGCCTGGCCGCCCTGCTGGTGGCGCTCCGATCGCTCCGGACCGACGACGATCCGCTCGGTGCGGCCGAAGGGGTGAGGGCATTCTCCAGAATGGCGACATGGAGCGTCGTCGCGCTGGCCGCCGCCGGTGCCGTGCTGGGTTGGCTCGAGGTCCGCACATTCGATGCGCTCATCAGCACGACCTACGGCCGAACACTTCTGGTCAAAGTCGCTTTGGGCGGGGCGGTGATCGCCGTCGGTGCGTACAACAACCGGGCGCTGGTTCCGGCGATACAGCGGTCCGTCGTAGCCGCCCCGGTGCCGGTGTCGGTTGGTGCGGGGATCGCCGATCCTCCCGAGCCGCCACCCTCGGAGTCAACCGCCGCTTGGACGAGGCTGCGCCGCACCATGACCTGGGAGTTGGTCGGGCTCGGGCTGGTGATCGCCGTCACCTCGGTGCTGGTCAACCTTCAGCCGGCGGCCGAGGCCGCAGGTGTGACGGGTGCCTTCTCCACCTATGTCCCGCTGGGTGACGACGGGAGCCAGGTGAATGTGGTGATCGACCCCAACCGGGCCGGGCCCAACCAGGTTCACGCCTACCTGATCGACCCGAGCGGGAGACCGGCCGACCTCGGCGATGGGGTCGGGTTTGTCTTCTCGCTGCCCGAGCGCGATGTGGGGCCGATCGAGCGGGAACCGATCCACGCCGGAACGGGGCACTATCTCCACGTCGGCCCGGAGCTGGCGATTCCGGGCACATGGGAGATCGAGGTCGTGGTCAGGTCGGAGTTCGAGGACACGACCGCCACGGTCGAGGTCGCGGTGAACCCATGAGACGGCGAGTCGCCACCCTGTTTCTACTCATCGCCGGCGCGGTCGCTCATCGCCTCCCCGGCCTGGGCCCACGTCGAGGTGAGCCCCACCGAACTGCCCGAATCGAGCGCACAGGAACTGGTGTTCAGTTACCACCACGGGTGCGACGGATTGGCCACAGACGGTCTCGACATCCTGCTGCCCGAGGGGGTCGAGGTGACAGCCGATGGGTGGTCCGGAGGGGTGGCAGTCGACCATCGAGGAGAGCGACGATGGGCAGGTGATCATCTGGTCGGGTCCCGCCGTTCCCGACGGGGTGGAGGCGGAGTACCCGGTCGAGTTGAACCTGCCCGCGGGGGCGGGGACGACGCTCTACTTCCCGACCATCCAGCGGTGCGGGCCAGACGACCAGGTCCGATGGATAGAGATCCCGGCCGAGGGCCAGGATCCGGAGGAGCTTGCCGAGCCGGCGCCGGCCGTTCTCCTGGTGGACAACCCGGACGCAACCACATCCACCACAAGCGAGGCCACGACGACCACGGAGGCGACGACCACCACCGCCGAGACTGCGACGACCGTAGAAGCGACGACCACCAACCGCTGAGATCACCACCACCGCAGCGCCCGACACCACAGCACCGGCCACCGTCTCTACCGCGTCGGTCACGACCACATCGCCGTCACCGTCGACCACGGTGGCCGCAGTCCGAGGGTGGTGGGACCCTGCCCGTGGCGCTCGCAGTGGGAGGGGCGGCCGTGGTTGCAGTCGGTGCATATGCGCTGGCCAGGAGTCGCAACAAGCAGTGAGGCGGTGGCTCACCGCAGGCGGGCTCATTCTGATGGTGCTCGTCGCGGGAGCGGGCCCGGCGTGGGCCGATCCTGCTCGACCGTCGAACTTCGTGTCCGAGGTGGTACGGGTAGATCCGGCGGGCCTTCCCGCCGAGTTCCGTGTGGTCGGGGGTGACTCGTTCCTCGAGGTGACGGTCGAACCGGGACACACCGCCGAGATCCCCGGCTACCAGGAGGAGCCCTACATCCGGGTCGAGGCCGACGGGACGGTGCTGGTCAACGACCGCTCACCCACCCGGTGGGTCAACGACGACCGCTACGGGTTGGTCACCCCACCGAGCGATGCCGCCGCCGATGCCCCTCCCGAATGGGTGGAGGTGGCCACCGGCGGGTCGCTACGCGTGGCACGACCATCGCATTCACTGGATGACACCCGATCAACCGCCGCCGGTTGTTCAAGGCGAGCCGGTGGAGGTGATGGAGTGGACCGTCCCGGTCGTGGTCGACGGCGAGCCCGCAGAGGTCATGGGCACCCTCCGATGGCTCCCAGCGGTGAGCCCATTGCCGGCACTGGGTCTGGGGCTCCTGGCTGCCGTCCCGGTCCTCTTTGTGTGGAGGGCGCGGCCCTTCCTCGCCGGGGTCATCGCGGTGGGCGCCGCCGGCGTTGCCGCCCTCGTCGTGGCCTTCTCGTTGCTTGCGGTGTCTCCACCCGGCGCCGGGGGCGAATTCCTCATCTGGGCACCTCCCGCGCTGGCGGTGGGCGGTGCAGTCGCCGCACCGCTGCTTCGGCGTCGGCGCCCAGAGATCGCCGAGCTGCCGGTGGTGGGTGGTGCCGTGTTGCTGATCGTGTGGGCTCTGCTCCGGCTTTCGACATTGTGGATGCCGTCGTTGCCCTCGGGTTTGCCCCCGGGTGTCGAGCGGGCCCTGTTGGCGACGACTGCCGTGCTCGCCCTCGTCGGTCTCGCTGTTTCCGTATTGGGACGTCAGCCGTCCGACGAGCCGGCGAGCGCTGATCGCATCCGGGTGCGATTCTGTGGGCCCGAACTGTCCCTGTGGCGCGGCTCCGAACCCTGGGTTGGAGCGACCGCCTAGGTAGCTGCCAACCCTGGGTTGGGGTCAGTCGACCACGACCGTGAGGACGGTGGTCTGCACGGTCACCCCGTTCCAGCGCCATCGCCCGACAAACTTGTAGGTGCCCGGCCGGATCGAGCGGAACTGGTAGACGAACACCTTCTTCGCCCTGCCGCCCGCCGTCCTCAACGTGGGTCCATCCGGGTCCAGCGTCTCGCCATCGACGGTCAGGGCGAAGCGGGTGGCGTCTGACATGAAGATCGAGCGCTCCCCGGACAGGTAGGGGAGCTTGTGGACGATGCCTTCGCGGACCACGTATGTCCGCCCGGCGGGGAAGTGCTCGGTCCCGGTGCACCGGGTCCGATCTGCATTGCAGCCTCCGCGGAAGCGGCCGCTCAGGCTGATCGTGGGGTAGATCAAATCGAGGTCGAGCGCTCTGGCG
The DNA here is from genome assembly GCA_963733905.1 of uncultured Actinomycetes bacterium. Taxonomy (GTDB): domain Bacteria; phylum Actinomycetota; class Acidimicrobiia; order Spongiisociales; family DATADW01; genus DATADW01. Next base: position 36,370 of record CAVTEU010000012.1, read on the forward strand.
AGGAAGCTCGCCATCTGGGCGCGGGTTACCGGGTCCTCGGGGCAGTAGAGCGTCTCGGTGCAACCCTGGGTGATCCCGTCGGCGGCGATGGCCGCGATGGCACGGGCATGCGTGCTCCCCGGGCTCACGTCATTGAACACCCGGCCGGGACGGCCGGCCAGTCCCTCGGCCCGGGCCAGGAAGCTGGCCATCTGGGCGCGTGTCACCGGTTCGTCCGGGCAGAAGAGCCTGGGAGTACATCCCTCGGTGATCCCTTCTTCCTCGATGGCGGCGATGGCGCCGGCGTGCGTGCTCCCCGGGGTCACGTCGTCGAACACCCGTCCTCCCCGTGTCCCCAATCGGTAGGCGCGGGCCAGGAAACTCGCCATCTGCGCCCTGGTCACCGAGAGGGTCGGGCAGTAGAGGTCCTCGGCGCAGCCCTCGGTGATCCCGGCGGCGGCGATGGCGTTGATCGCCGCCTCGTGGTAGTCGCCGTTGTCGTCCTTGAATGCCCCGCCTGTGTTGGGGAGGTCGCTCTGACCGGCTGCGGGCGGCACGGCCAGCGCCGCCACCATCGCGGCCACCACCATCGCCGCCACGAACGCCACTCTCATGGTTCCACCTCGAGGGTGGCCAGGAGCTGGTTGACCTCCTCGACCAGCGCCCTCCGGGATGCGTGGCTGCCAAGCACGACATAGAGGCAGAAGGCGCGTCCTCCTTCCGAGAAGAAGCGTTGGACACCGCTCTGCCCGGGGATGAGCCGCTGCAGCGTCGAGGTCGAGAAGTCATCCGGGTCCAGATGGTCGGGGCGGTCTGCGGCGAAGAGCGTCTGGGTCGCCGACGCCGGTTCGAATTCGAAGAGAGAGACGAAGATGTCGTCGGAGCGCATCATCTCCACGGCTCCGCCGCCGTAGTCGCCCCGCTCGACGGGGAGTGGGAAGGTTGCGGCGTGGAGGACGGCGCGGTTGGTGCCTTCGGCTTGGGGCACGGCGCTGGTCCGGTAGACCTCCCCCTCCCACCCCGTGGGGAGGTCGATTCGGATCCGCTCGGAGTCGATCTGCATCGCAGTCACCAAATCACGATCAGTGCCGTGGCGGCGAGGGCGACGATGGTGGCGATGCGGGCATATGGGGCGACCGCGGTCAGGCGGCGGTGGAGCAGCCGCAGCCCGCCGGGGTCGCTCACCCGAGACGAAGCGAGAAGGGTCGATGCCCTTGCTGCCCCGAATATCGCCCCCACCACGATTCCGGTCCGCACCGACCCGGTGAGAGCAGCCAAGACAAAGGTGGCGTAGACCGCGGCGGTCGTGACGATCGTCACCACACCGAGCCCGAGTTGGAATCCGAAGCCGGCGCCGTACACCCAGCCGCGGTAGCGGTGCAGCCAGTCGTCGTCGACCTGCCGTCTCACCCCGGGAAGACGTCTCCCCGATGCATCGAGCAGCGCGGCCGAGAGACAGACGACGACGGCCAGCCACGCCACCACCACAGGAGTGGGCGAGGCGATCGCCCAAAGCGCTGCCCCGATGGCGCCGGCGATGCCCCCGGCGACAGCGCCCCCCGCCACCGACCCGGCGATGTAGGCGGTGGTGGTGACCCAGAATCGGTTGTGTCTTGCCCGCTCACCGAGCGGGTGGATGCTGGCCAGCATCGATTCCCCTCAGGGTGACCACGCCGAGCGGAGCCCTGCCATCAGGGCCACCAGCGACGCTCCCGCAAAAAGCATCTCGCTCATGTCGTTCATGTGGCATCCGCCGGCGTGTCGTCGCTCCCGGTCGGATAGAGGCTGGAGTGACCAGGTCCGATCCCGCCGGCGAGCAGGTCTCGGGTCTCCCGGTCGGCAACCGGCCCACTCGCCATCGAGCCATCGGCCCGTGCCCGTTCGAGGAGCGAGACCATCTGCCGCCAGGTGGCGGCGGCGCCCTCACCGGCGACCCGCCCCGAAGGCCCGTCAACCAGGATGAAGTAGGGCGCCACGGGTACACGGTAGTGGTCCCAGGCTTCGCTCGACATGGCGATCGTGACACCCGTCGGGGCGAGCGCCGCCACCGTCGACTCGCTCTCCGCCTCGGGACCTTTGGTGACGACCACCAGTCGCACCCCGGCGGGCACTCGCCTGTCTTCGCCAAATGCCTTCCAGAACCCGGCGCAGGTGACGCAGCCGCTGGTGAGGAAAGCGAGCAGCGTCTGGCGCTCGACACCGACGACGGCCACCTTCACCGCCCCGCCCCCGGGGCGATTGCCAGAGACGTCGACTGCGGTGGTGCCCTCGGCACGGGGCGCCGGCACCCCCGGTCTGGTCCGGAGAGGCACCGCTGCCTCACCGACGTCCTCGCTATCGCCCAGTCGGTGCAGGCTGCGCAGGATGTCTGCGTGGCTCCGCAACAGGCCGAACACCAGGACGCCGAGCACCGCGATCACCACCGCCTCGAGCACAACGAGGGTGAGCAGAGCGGTGTCCATCACGAAACCCCCCAGACCAAAGGCGTTCCGTCTGATGGCCCGAAGTCGAAGGTGATCTGAGAACCCCCACCGGTGGGGGTCTGGCGCAACCGCCATGATCCCGAGTTGAAGACCCCGATCCCATCGGTCCCATCCCCGTTCCAGTCACCGACCACCGGGATCCCGGCGGAAGTGCCGAAGGTGAAGATGCGGTCGGCGGTCCCGCTGGACAGCGAGTCTCGTAGCAGCCACTCACCGTCGCGATAGAGCCCGGGAGAGTCGCCCCCGGTGTCATCCCAGTCGCCCACCACGGGTATGCCGTCGCCCCCGCCGAACTCGAATTCGATGTCGGGTGGTCCGGACTCGAGGCTTGTCCGCAGCATCCAAGATCCGCCCCGCACCACACCGGGGAGATCTCGTCCATCTCCAAGCCAGTCGCCCACCACCGGGATGTCCCCGATGCGGCCGTATTCGAAGGCGATGTCCGGCTCGCCGTCACCCGGTTCGCTGCGGAGCAGCCAGACAAGGGCTGTGTCGGAGAGGCGGCCAAATCGGGTGCCCCTGACGATTCCCGCGGTTGCGGTCCCCGACGCCGTCCAGTCGCCCATCACGGGATGGTCGCCGATGATCCCGTATTCGAACTTCCGGTTGGCACCGCCATCGGTCAGCGAGTTGCGCAGCCGCCATGTGTTCCCGTTGACGACCGCGGGACGCGCCATCAACGGGGGAGGAGCATGCAGGCATGGTCGGTCGTGGAAGCGGGTGTTGTTGTCGGTGGCGACCGTCGTCGTGCACGAGTCGTCGATCTCCCATGGTGGGGTGCAAGTCACCACCCGGCATACGATCGGGCCCACGCAGGCGACGTCCTGGTTGCACTGGCCATAGCGGAAGGCGGCACAGCACGCCTTGCGGTTGCCGCAGGATCCGGCGCCACAGCCGCAGTCGCACAACCCGACACAACCCGACCCGCACGATCCCGACGACCCGCACCCACAGCTGCCGCAGTTGTCGACGTTGCAGTCGATGTAGTACCGGGGCAGATCGACGCCATCCTCGACGCAGAACCCGGAGACGTCCGCCTTCCACCACCCGGCGGCGAGCGTCCCGGGGGGGCACGAGTTGGAGCCGTAGAGAGTGCAGCAGAACTCGGTGTAGCCGTCGCAACACAGCGCCGAGCAGTCGCAGGAAGAACCGGAGCAGCTGCAGATGGCCGAATACGCCGTCACCGGCCTGAGGGCATATGCCATCGGGGCGGTTGCCAGGGCCGAACCAACTAGAGCGGCGTTCCGGAGGAAGCCGCGCCTGCTGGTCCTCGAGGCGAGGAACCGGCTGCCCGCATCAACCAGCCTGACGCTCACCGACCAGCCCGGGCCGCGTTGAGGCGGGGGAGTTCTGTCATCGCCATCACCACTCCCGCCACCCCCATCAGGAGGAAGGCGAGGAATGGGATTCCGGCCCACGGCTGCGTGGCGACGATGTCGAGGATCCCGGATGGGGGTGAGGCGATGGCCGTCGTCAGGCACACCGCGGCGGCGACGAGATCTATGACCAGGTGCGTCATGCCGGGGGGCGCATCCTCCTGGCCGAAGCAGCCACACGAGGCCACCTGGATCCGGCCCGACATCGCTGCGGCGACGAAACCGGCAAAGACCACATAGAACCCACCGACGACCAGCGCCGCCGTCCGACCGCCGACCACAAGTGCCGCCGAGCCGGCAATCAGCTCGGCCGCTCCCATCAACCGCGCCGCTGACCGGCGCAGCTGGGACATGGAGCGCAGCCAGGGCGCCGGCGGCGGGACCCGGCCGGACCAACTTCATCGCCCCACCCACGGCCAGCACCGCCGCGGCCAGGGCGAATGGACCGCTCAACACGCGGCGAGCATAGGCAGAGACCCCCCTGAAGGCCATGTGACCCACATGGCCCAGCGATCTTGCCGGGGTATCATCCAAACCCCCAGCTGGCAGGAGGATCCAATCTCCATCCCCGACGCGCTCGCGTTGGTCCGGGTGCTCCTGGTGCCGGTCATCATGTGGCTGATCAGCGCCAACGAGCGGATCGAGAACGGCTTCGGCATCGCCGCCGTCCTGTTCTTTGTGGCGGCGCTGACGGACTTTCTCGATGGCTATTTCGCCAGGCGCTGGGGGATAACCACCGTGCTCGGTGCATTCCTCGACACCACGGCGGACAAGTTCCTCGTCAACGGGTTCCTTGCTCGCCCTGATCGCAGTCGGCCGGGCATCGATCTGGGTGACGCTCATCATCGTGCTCAGGGAGTTCGTGGTGATGGCGCTGCGAGGTCTCGCGGCCATGAGCGGGACGATGGTGAAGCCTTCCATCTGGGGAAAGCTCAAGGCGAGCATCCAGTTCCTCGCCATCCTCCTCGCCATCCTCCGGCTTCCCGAGCCGTTGGGCCGGCTCTACCTCGATGAGTGGGTCATGTGGCTGGCCGCGATCGTGACCATCGCCTCGGGGTGGCAGTACGTGGCCAGCTTCTGGTCGGTGGTGCGCGCGGTCGATACCCGGACGCCGTGAGCGACGCATCTCCGGGACCTGTCATGGTGACTGGCGCCACCGGTGTGGTGGGGGCGCCGATCCTGCGGCTTCTGGTCGAATCCGGTCGCCAGGTGGGAGCCCTCGTTCGCTCCGTCGGGTCGGCCGAGTCCGTCGAGAAAGCCGGAGCGGTGGCGGTGAACGGGGACCTGCTCAACCATGGCTCGCTGGTCCGCGCCTTCTCCGGGTTCGAGGCGGTCTACCACGTCGGTGGGGTCAACCAGTTCTGTGTCTCGGACCCCGAAGCCATGGACGCGGCCAACATCGACGGCTCTCGCAATGTCGTCAGAGCATGCGCCGCCGCTGGCGTTCGGCGTCTGGTGTACACGTCGTCGGCCGCGGCGATCGGCGAGGAGAAGGGCACCGTCGGAGACGAGGGCTCGCCTCACCGCGGACGCTTCCTCTCCCAATACGAGAGGTCCAAGTACCTGGCCGAACAGGCAGTGTTCGCCGAGCGGACCCCGGTCGAGGTGGTGGCGGTCAACCCGTCCTCCGTCCAGGGTCCCGGGAGGGCCAGCGGCACGGGGAAGCTCATCCTCCAGGTGATCGATGGCAAGCTCCCCGTCCTGGTGGACACGAGGGTGAGCATGGTCGACATCGACGATTGCGCCCGCGGGCATCTGCTGGCAGAGGAGAAGGGCACGCCGGGACAGCGCTACATCCTCAGCGGTTTCACCCTCGACATCCGACAGGCGCTCGACCTCCTCGGGGAGGTCACCGGACGGCGCGCCAAGGTTCGCTTCCTCCCCGGATGGGTGGCGCTGGCCGGTGCCGGTGCCTATGGAGCGGTCTCGAGGATGATCGGCAGACACCCCAGGTTCTGTTGCGGAGATGGCGCGCACCATGCTCCACGGCCACGCCTACGACGGCACCAGGGCGACCCGAGACCTGGGTCTGGTCTACACCCCGGCGGAGGACACGCTGCGCCGCCTCTACACGTGGGCGCTCGGCCAGGGTCTCGTCGGGCCGCAACCGACGACGCCGGCACCGGCATGACCCGTTCGATCGGGCTCACCGCCGACGAGGTGAACGACTACTTCCATTCCGACTACCCATCCGCCGCCGAGTCCGGCATCCGCTGCGAGGAACTTGGTGATGGTTGGGCGGTGGCCCGCTGGACCTACAACCCGGCTCAACTCCGGCCGGGCGATTACATCAGCGGCCCGACGCAGTTCACCCTCGCCGACACAGCCATCTGGTTCGCCGTCTTCACCGAGATCGGCATCGCCCCAATGGCGGTGACCACCGATCTCTCCATCTCGTTCTTGCGACCGGCCACAGGGGCCGATCTCTTGGCCCGTGCCGACCTCGACCGGGTGGGGCGGACCCGGATGTCCGCCCGAGTGCTGCTGTGGGTGGACGGCGCCCCCGACCGTCCCGTCTCCCATGCAATCGGCAGCTATGCCCGCCCCCAGGACCTGTGAGCCCGGCATGGCTCTGACCGGTGGGTCGATCGGGTTCCGGCTAGGCTTCCCCGCCCCGGGAACCGGGCGCTCCTCGGCGCCGTCTCATTCCGGTCACCACTCACTAGTCGGGTTCGACCCAATCGAGTTGCCACATGGACACACTGACCCAGCCGCAAACCAACCCTTCTCGTCCCCCCTCCCGGCAACCGGTGCGCCGCCGCCGCCGGCGGGGCCGGGGGTGGGTGCTCTTCTTCCTGTTCCTGGCGGTGCTCGCCGTCTTCGCCGCTGCCGGGTACGTCTATCTCGACCAACTCGCCATGGATCGGGTTCCTGTGGACACGCTGTCGGCCGCAGGGGGACCCACCAACTACCTGATCGTCGGTTCCGACACCCGTGAGGATCTCCCCGATGATCTCGAGGGGAACTTCGGCGATTTCAGCGGCGCCCGCTCCGACGTGATCATCCTCGCCCACGTCACCGATGGGCGGCGGCAGCTGCTCAGCCTGCCGCGCGACCTCAAGGTCGACATCCCCGGTGAAGGCACCAACCGGATAAACGCCGCCTATGCCTTCGGCGGTCCTGAGCTGCTCACCGAGACGGTGGTCGACGCCACCGGTGTTCCTGTCCACCACTATCTCGAGGTCGACTTCGGTGGGTTCGCATCGATCATCGATGCCGTCGGTGGGATCGAGCTCGACATCCCGTACCCGGCCCGCGATCTCAAGTCCGGTCTCGAGATAGATGCGGGCAAGCAGACCGTGGATGGCGCAACCGCCCTCGCTTACGCCCGGTCGCGACAGTACGAGGAACTCCGCGATGGAGAGTGGGTCTCTCAGGGTGGCGGCGACCCGGGGAGGACGTCGCGCCAGCGCGAGGTGATGCTCCAGGTGCTGGCCAAGGTGGGCAGCCCAGCGGTTCTCGTTCGCACCCCCGGGCTGGTCACCGCCGTGTCCTCCAACCTCACCGCCGACGAGGGCCTCTCGCTTTGGGATCTGCTCCGGACCGGTGTGGGGATGCGGTTTGCCGGCGAGACCGACACCGTCGCCCTGCCCGTGGTCAGCGCACCGGAAAACGGCGTCGCCTACGTGGCACGTGACGAGCCCGAGGCGAGCGACATGATCGACGCCTTCCTCGACGGCCGCCCCCTGGAGACCGAGGAGTAGGGCACTGCTTGCCTCCCCCCGGTCGGCACGGCGGAGGAGTGCCAGGGCGAGCGTCGCAACACGGTGCTGACTCCCCCTGAGGGGCGACGGAGCGACGGTGTCCTCACCGTTGGGAGTTCGCCAGCCCCCCTACCCGCTGCTCCGCAGCGGGTCCCTTCCCCCTGCGGGGGGATTCTTGGCCGCCGTCCGCCGTCTTCCGTCTTCCGTCTGCCGTCCACGGAGCGGCTCCTACCATCTTGCGGGCCCGTGCCTGCTCCGCTCGCTTCGCTGGTCGACCGGTGGCGGCCCCACGATCTCCCCGGGGCAACCGGGCGGTTGGTGGTGCCGCCCAATGCCCGCGCCATCCTTCTCGGAGGTCTGGCGGCCAAGGCCACGGGAGCGGTGTTGGCCGTCGTTCCCAGCGAGCGCGATGCCGAGGAGCTTGCCGAGGACCTCGAGCTTTTCGTCGAGAAGGTGGCGCTGCTCCCGGCCTGGGAGACGCTGCCTTTCGAACACGTCTCTCCGAACGTCGGGACCATGGCGCGCCGAGCCCATGCCAGGCACCGGCTCCGCCAGAACGAGCCGGGGGCGGTGGTCGTGGCATCGGCCCGTTCGGTGTCACAGCGGGTCAGCCCATCGTCGGTCGAGCCGATCACCGCGGCGCCGGGCGAGGAAGTCGGTTTCTACCGGCTCATCAGCGACTTGGCCGCGGCGGGTTATCACCGGACCGACCGGGTCGAGGCGCGCGGCGAGGTGGCGGTGCGGGGTGGGATCATCGACGTGTTCCCCGCACAGGGCGAGGAACCGGTCCGGATCGAGTTGTGGGGAGACGAGGTGGACTCGATCCGAGTCTTCTCCATCTCCAGTCAGCGGTCGATCGAGCCTGCGCCCCGTTTGGTTGCCTACCCGGCCCGCGAGTTCCGCCCCGAGGGGGAGGTAGCGAGCGAGGCGCGCCGGTTGCTTTCCACCGAGCAGTGGGCCGCCGCCACCTGGGAGCGGCTGGCCGAAGGGCTCGTCTTTCCCGGGATGGAGTCGTGGCTCCCCTGGATGACACCGCCGGTCACCGTCCTCGATGAGCTACCCGCCGGTGCACGACTAGTCGTCTTTGACCCGGTGAGAGCGGGTGACCGCAGCCGCGACCTGGTCAAGGAGGAGGCGGAACTGGCTGCTGCACTCGCCCCGACGTGGGGCCATGGCGCTCCCGAAGCGGGCGAGCATCCCGCCCTATATCTCGATCTCGGCCAGGCCCTCGAGGGCCGCGACCTGCTGACCGCGCCCGCCGCTGGCGGCCGGGCCTGCCGACGAACGCCTCGAGGTGCGGGGACTCGACGCCACTCCTGGCGACCCCGAGTCGGTGGCCCGTGGGCTCGACCGGTTGATGCGAGCCGGGACCACGGTGGTGGTGGCGATGGACGGGGAAGCAGCCGCCGACCGTGTTGCCGGCGTCCTGGCCGACGAAGGCGTCGCCTTACCGCGCCGATCCTCGCTCGACGAGGTGGCGTCGGCGGTGCTCCCGGTCGGGATTCACCGCGGTTTCATCCTCCCCGGTCTCGGCGTCTCCGTTCTCGGCGAGCAGGAGATAGCCGGGAGGCGCCGCGCTCACCGCCGCGCTGCCCGCCGCGCACCGGCAACCGGGGCGGACTATCGCGACCTCACCCCGGGCGACTACGTGGTTCATCACCGGCACGGGATTGGCCGGTTCGAGGGGATGGTGACCCGGAGCATCGCCGGCGTGGAGCGTGACTACCTGGTGGTGGCGTATGCCGCCGGTGACCGGCTCTATGTCCCCACCGACCAACTGGCCGCGGTCCGCAAGTACACCGGCGGCGAAGAGCCTCGCATTTCCCGCATGGGGGGCAAGGACTGGGCCGAGACGCGGGCCCGGGTACGGAGGGCGGTGGCCGCGGTTGCGGAGCAGGTCGTGGCGCTCCACCGCGCCAGGGCGGCCGCCGTCGGGCACGCCTATCCGGTTGACGCACCGTGGCAACGCGAGATGGAATCCGCCTTCCCGTACGAGGAGACGCCCGACCAGCTAACCGCCATTGTCGACGTCAAGGAGGACATGGAGCAGGACCGGCCCATGGACCGTCTGGTGTTTGGAGACGTCGGCTACGGCAAGACCGAGGTGGCGATCCGTGCCGCCTTCAAGGCGATCCTCGATGGCAGGCAAGTAGCGGTACTGGTGCCCACCACCCTCTTGGCCCAGCAGCACCACCAGACCTTCTCGGAGCGTTTCGCCCCTTATCCGGTCAGGGTGGAGGTGCTCTCGCGGTTTCTCACCCAGCGTCAGCAGCGCGTCGTCGTCGACGGCATACGGCAAGGAGATGTCGACGTGGTGATCGGCACACACCGCTTGCTCAGCGACGACATCCATTGGAAGGACCTCGGCCTGCTCGTGGTCGACGAGGAGCAGCGCTTCGGGGTCAACGCCAAGGACGCCATCAAACAACTCCGGGTCGGAGTGGACGTCCTCACCCTTACCGCCACCCCCATCCCACGGACGCTGGAGATGGCGCTGACCGGGATACGCGACGTGAGCCACATCCGGACCCCGCCCGAGGACAGGCACCCCATCCTCACCTACGTCGGGCCGTACGACGAGCAGGCCGTGGCGGCGGCGATCCGGCGTGAGGTGCTGCGCGAGGGCCAGGTCTTCTACGTGCACAACAGGGTCCGGTCGATCGAACGTGCCGTGGCTCGGCTCCGTGAGCTGGTCCCCGACGCCCGCTACGCGGTGGCGCACGGCCAGATGTCAGAGGGCCAATTGGAGCAGGTCATGCTCGACTTCTGGAACCGTGAGGCCGACGTGCTGGTGGCCACAACCATCATCGAGTCCGGGCTCGATCTGCCCCAGGTGAACACGCTGATGGTGGAGCGCGCCGACCTGTTGGGCCTTGCCCAGCTATATCAGTTGCGGGGACGGGTCGGCCGGTCCAGCCAGAGGGCCTACGCCTACCTCTTCCACCCGCCTGATCAATCGATCACCGAGGAAGCGCACCGCCGGCTCGAGGCGATCGGTGAGGCCACCGACCTCGGATCGGGGTTCCAGTTGGCTCTGCGCGACCTGGAGATCCGCGGGGCCGGCTCTGTCCTCGGCGAGATCCAATCGGGGCAGATCGCCGCGGTCGGCTTCGACCTGTACGCCGAGATGGTGGCAGATGCGATACGCCAGATGGAGGGGAGGGAGGAGGCGCCACCAGAGCCGTCAGAGGTTCGGATCGAGCTCCCCGTGGTTGCCCACCTGCCGCCCGAGTACGTGGGTGACGACGAGGCGCGGCTCGAGGCCTACCGCCGTCTGGCCGAGGCCGACACGGTGGCCGCGGTGGACGACGTCGCCGTCGAGTGGCAGGACAGATATGGGCCGCCCCCCGAGGCGGCGCTCCAGTTGCTCGACGTGGCGAAGCTCAGGGTCGAGGCGCTCCGCGTGGGGATCAGCGAGGTGGTCCAGTTGCGCCACGAGATCAGACTCGCCCCGGTAGACCTCACCACGTCGCAGGAGGTCCGGCTGCAACGGCTGTCGCCCAGGGCGGTACTCCGGTCCACCGACAGTGCCATGTTCATACCGGCTCCGGTTCCGCTTGTCACCGGGTTGATCGCCTTTCTCGCCGCCATGTGGCCCCCATCCCAACCCGCCGCGGGGGAGTGATGGCGAAACGGGCCCGGTTGGCGGTCGGTGCGGTCTTCCTGATCAACGGCCTGGGAATAGCCACCTTCCTGCCTCGGCTCCCCGAGATCCAGCAACGCCTCGGACTGAGCGATGCAGGGCTGGGCGCTGCCCTCACGGGTGCCGGGTTGGGGGGCCTCATCGGCAGCCTGGTTGCCGGGCCAATCGTCTCCCGGCTGGGGAGTCGCCGGACGACCCTCGCCGCCGGGACGCTCCTTGGTCTGGCCCTCTTTCCGTTGGCGATCGCCCCGAGCGGCGCCCTCCTGGCCCTCGCCCTCGCCCTTGTCGGGTTTGCCGACGCCGTGACCGACATCGCGATGAACGCCCACGGGATGCGTGTCCAGAAGCTCTACCCCCGGCCGATCATCAACAGCTTCCACGCCGCATGGAGCGTCGGCGCCATGAGCGGCGCTCTACTCGGGAGCCTGGCGGTGGCTCTTGCCATCCCGCTACCGGCCCAGATGGCGGTGCTTGCCGCACTGGTGGTGGTGGCGCTCTGGATATCGGTGGCGTCGTTTCTCGCCGACGATCCGGCGGGTGTCGTCGTCCCCGGTGCCCGTCCCCGCTTGCGCGGGCTGGGAACACTGGCGGTGGTGGCACTGGGCACCGGGATAATCGAGGGGGCCCCCGCCGATTGGGGAGCGGTGTATCTGGAGGGGACTGTCGGAGCCCGTGCCGCTGTCGCTGGGCTTGGTTACACCGTCTTCGCCGGCACGATGTTGGTCGGACGGATGGTGGCCGATCGCGTCGTCCACCGCTTTGGTCGGGTTGCCGTCGTCCGCGTAGGGAGCCTGCTCGGTGTCGCCGGATTTCTGACCGCTCTCGCTTTACCCACCGTTTGGGGGGTCATGGTCGGCTTCGCCGTGGCCGGCATCGGGCTCGCCGCCCTGTTCCCGGCCATGTTCGCCGCCGGGAGTGAAGTGCCCGGACTGGGGGAGGGCGTTGGCATCGCCGGCACGTCCCTCCTCGCCCGGATCGGGTTCATGGTCGGTCCTCTGACGATTGGGGCGCTCGCCGAGGCAACGGGCAGTCTTCGCTGGGGTTTGCTGGTAGCCCCCGTCGCCGGGTTGGCGGTCGCCGTCGCCGCCAGGGCAGTCGGTGAGCGCCACACACTCGAGCCGTTGGAAACGTGATTCGCGGATTCCCCTACAATGTTGCGGGTTTCCCCCTTGGCGTGAGGTGACCGTCCTGTGTTCAAGTTGATATCGGTACTTTCGACCGCGGCCGTCCTGTTGGTCGCCTGCAACGGATCGACCGGTGAGGCTGCAGTGGTCAATGGTGAGCCGATCACCGTGGACGAAGTCGAGGCGATGCGGGTAAACGAGGGTGAGGAGGTCCCGCCCGAAGCGTTCGCCGCCGACCTCACCACCGCCATCGTCGAGGTAATCGCCCTCCAGGCAGCCGAAGAGGAGTTCGACGTAATCCCGGACGACGCCGCCGCCGAGACCAAGCTCGATGAGATCGAGGGGGAGATCGAGGCCAGCGGTCAGACGCTCGAAGAGGTACTCACCGCCCAGAGCATCCCCGAGGAGCGCGCCATCGAGATCGCCCGCCTTCAGGTGCTGCGCGACCAGGTGCTCGAGCAACTCCAAGAAGGTGAGGAAGTTGCCGAGGCCGACATCGTCGCCGCCTACCGGTTGCGCGAACTCGGCGCCATCGAGGTCTGCGCCCACCATCTCCTGGTCGCGAGCGAGGAAGAGGCCAATGAGGCCATCCAGCGCATCGAGGACGGAGAGGACTTCGAGGAAGTGGCTGCCGACGTATCCACCGACCCAGGTGCCGCCGAGAACTCGGGCGACCTCGGGTGTCAGCCGGCGAGCAGCTACGTCCTCCCCTTTGCCGAGGCGGCCGCAATCGCCGAGATCGGTGAGTTGACGGAACCGGTCCAGACCGACTTCGGCTACCACGTCATACGGGTGGATGAGCGCAACGAGCTCTCCGAGGTTCCGCCTCTGGAGGATGTGCGTGCTGACATCGAAACCCAGATCCGCACCGAGCGGGGTGGCACGCTGTTTGAAGAGTGGCTGCAGCGTGTGGTCCAGGCGGCCGAGGTCGAGGTCGACGAGGAGTTCGGAACCTGGTCGGCCGATCCAGCCCCACAGGTGACCCCGCCGGCCGGTGAGGAAGGCGAGACGCCCGCTCACCAGCTCGACGGTGGGCGAGCCGACCGGCACCACGGTCGCTCCGACAACCACCACCCCGTGATCACGGTCGTCGGGCTCGGGCCCGGCGATCTCGAACGCGTCGGGTCGGCCTCGCTCGCCCGACTCACGGACCCGGCCAACCGGGTGATCGTGCGCACTCTCCGCCACCCCGCTGCCGCCACGCTGGCGCAGCAGAGGCCGGTGGAGAGCTGTGACGACCTCTACGAGGAGGCGGAGAGCTCCGACGATCTCTACGCCGCCGTTGCCGAGCGGTTGCTCGAGGCGGGTGAACGCGGCAACGTGATCTATGCCGTGCCCGGCAGCCCCTTGGTGGGGGAATTCGCCGTCGCAACCGTCAGACGACTGGCGAACGAACGCGGGATCGGGCTCGAGGTGGTCCCCGCCGAGTCGTTCATTGACGCCGTCTTGGCGACGGTGGGCTACGACCCGCTCGACCGCGGGTTGATCGTGCTCAACGGCCAAAGCCTGCCCGATCCTCTCGTGCTCGACCACCCCACCATCATCGGGCATCTCCCCGATCGAATGCTGTTGTCAGAGGTGATCTCGCGCATCGACAGGGTGCTCCCCGAGGACACCGAGGCAACAGTGCTCATCGATCTCGGGACCCCGGCCGCCCAGGCGGTGACCACCACGGTCGCCACGATCGACCCCGGGTACGCCGGGCTTCGGACCTCACTGTTTCTCGACCCGGCGCCATCGGGTCTGGTCGGGGCAGTGACCGTGATGCGCCGTCTGCGGCGCGAGTGCCCATGGGACAGGCGGCAAACACACCGATCTCTGCTCACCCATCTTCTCGAGGAGTCCTCGGAGTTGGTTGATGCCGTCTCCGCCCTGCCCGTCGAGGCTCCAGGTGGCGAGTCGGACTGGGTCGCCTACTCCGCTGTCGAGGACGAGTTGGGTGATGTCTTGCTCCAGGTGCTGTTCCATACGGTGATGGCGGAGGAAGCTGGCGCGTTCACTATCGACGACGTCGCCGAGGGTCTGCGCCGCAAGCTGGTCCGCCGCCACCCCCACGTCTTCGGCGATGTCGAGGCGAGCACGCCCAGTGAGGTGCTGCGCAACTGGGAAGCGATCAAGTCCGACGAGAAGACGGGCACTCATTCCCTGATGGACGGGGTACCCGTTTCGATGGGTGGTCTGACCCGTGCCGCCAAGCTGCAGAAGAGGGCCGCCTCAGCGGGGTTCGATTGGGAAGGACCTGACGGGGTCATCCCCAAGCTGACTGAGGAGTTGGCCGAGTTATCCGAGGTAATCGACCAGCCCGAGGAGGCCGAGCGGGAGATCGGCGACCTCCTCTTCACCCTGGTCAACTTGGCTCGACACCTCGGTCTCGATAGCGAGTTGGCGCTGCGCGGCGCAGTCTCCAGGTTCGAGGCGCGTTTCCGCCGGATGGAGGAGCTCGGGGGGAACCTGTCGGGCCGCTCGCTCGAACAACTCGACGAGTTGTGGGAGCAGGCCAAGGTCGAGGAACTCAGGGAACGCTGATGAGCTTGACCCTGCCGCCCCGCTGTGCGACCCAGGCCGCCGGGTCACCGAGTTGTGTCCCTGGCTCGGGCAGGGCGGTGGACCGCACCACCTGGGGGAGCCGTGTCTCCACGAGCTGTTCGCGGTCCAAGGTGGCGAGCACCCGCCCACCCTCGACCAGCTTTACCGTCTCGGTTGGCGCCGTTCCGAGTGTGGCCGCCTCTGCGGTGTCGCCGATCCCTTGCAACAGCAGGTCCACCTCGGCCCGGTCGATCGCCGGTGCGGAGAAGACGACCAGGGTCGCTCCATCGGGCAGCGCCGGTGCCGTGAAAGGCGGCGCACCGGCCACGACGAGTACGCCGGGGATCACCCGCGGGATTGTGCCGCCCGATTCCTCTGCCTGCCAACGAGACCGACCCCTTGGGTAACACCTGCGCCGTTGTCCTCGCCGCCGGAGGTGGCAATCGGGTGGCGGCGGCCGAAAACAAGGTCTACCTCGAGCTGGCAGGGCGTCCCCTTCTCTTCTGGTCGATTGCGGCCGTTGCTGATCAGTCCGATCACGTGATGGTCGTTGTCCGCCCTGGAGAGGAGGCGAAGGCGATCGATGCGGCAGGGGCGGTCCCGGTGGAGATCGTCCAGGGTGGCGAAACCCGATTCCGCAGCGAGCTCGCCGCTTTGGAAGCGCTGGCGGACCGAATCGACGACGGTCGGATCGACTTGGTGTTGTTGCACGACGGCGCCCGTCCCCTTGTTGTCCGAAGACCTCGTCGCCCGGGTGATCGCCGAGGCGCGGCGGAGCGGTGGTGCGGTCCCGGCGACCGCCGCTCCTCCACTTCTGGCCAGGCGAGGCGGCGACCTTGTTCCCGTCGAAGGAGAGGTGGTGACCGTCCAGACCCCACAGGGGTTCTCGGCCCGCCCCCTGCTCGAGGCTTTCCGAGCCGCGGCTGCCGCCGGGGTCGAGGCGACCGACACCGCCGCCACCATGGAGAAGTTCTCCGATCTGGTGGTGAGAACCGTGCCCGGCGATCCCGACAACATCAAGGTCACATGGCCCGAGGACCTGGTGCGCGCCGCCGACCTGCTTGCCCTTCGAAGGAAGCTGAACAACACCTCGGCGGCCCTTCCCCAATGGGACGGCCGAGGGCTGTCGAGCAGGGCCGATCATCGTCGGGGCTCAGAAGTCCCCGTGGTAGTTTCTGGCACCGATCTACCAGGAGTTTCTCGTCGAATCCGCCATCGCTTCGGTCAACGCCCGTGAGATCCTCGACTCGAGGGGCAACCCTACAGTCGAGGTCGAGGTGTTGCTCGCGGGCGGCGGTTTCGGCCGTGCCGCAGTTCCGTCGGGCGCCTCCACTGGGACTCGAGAGGCGATCGAGCTGCGTGATGACGAGGCGCGGTTCGGGGGCAAGGGTGTGCAGCGCGCCCTCGGGCATATCCGCGACACGATCACCCCGGCACTGCTCGGTTTGGATGCCATCCGCCAGGAGGACGTCGACCAGAGGATGCTCGACCTCGACGGGACGCCGAACAAACAGGCTCTCGGTGCCAATGCCATCCTCGGGGTCTCGTTGGCGGTCGCCCGCGCCGCCGCCTCCTCCGTCGGTCTTCCCCTCTACCGGTACCTCGGTGGGCCGGCGGCCCGCGTCCTCCCCGTTCCCTGCTTCAACGTGATCAACGGCGGTGCTCACGCCGCCAACTCGATCGACATCCAGGAGTTCATGGTGGTGCCGGGTGGCGCACCCTCGTATCGCGAGGCGCTGCGCGCCGGCACCGAGATCTATCACGCTCTGGCCAAGATCCTCGCCGGCAAGGGCCTCCCCACCAACGTCGGCGACGAGGGAGGTTTCGCCCCCGATCTCTCGGACAGCCGGGAGGCGCTCCTGGTCATGGTCGAGGCGGTCGAGGCTGCCGGGTACCAGGTCGGGGAGGAGGTGGGACTCGCCATCGACGCCGCCGCCTCCGAGTTCGAGACCGACGGCAAGTACCACCTCGAGGGGGAGGAACTCGACAGCGCCGGGCTGGTGGCTGTCTGGGAGGGCATCACCGCCGACCTGCCCGTGGTCTCACTCGAGGACGGGCTCGCCGAGGGTGATTGGGAGGGTTGGCGGCTGCTCACCGAACGAATTGGCGGCGAGGTCCAACTCGTCGGTGACGACCTCTTCGTGACCAACGAGGAAATAGTCCGCCGCGGCATCCAGGAGGGAGTGGCCAACGCGGTCCTGGTCAAGGTCAACCAGATCGGGACGCTCAGCGAGACCCTCCACACCATGGCGATGGCGGAACGAGCCTCATACCGATGCATGGTGAGCCACCGATCGGGGGAGACCGAGGACTCGTTCATCGCTCACTTGGCGGTGGCGACCAACGCCGGTCAGATCAAGTCGGGTGCACCGGCGCGCGGGGAGCGGACCGCCAAGTACAACCAGCTTCTCCGGATCGAGGAGTCACTCGGTCCCGCTGCTCGCTACGCCGGGTGGGGGGCATTTCGGAGGCGACCATGAGGCTGGCCACTCGGCTCGCCGTGGTGGTGTCGGTCCTGCTCGTGGTGGGTTTGGCCGTGGTCCTCACCAACGTGGTGCCGGTGCGGCAGATCGTGGCGCAATACGAGCAGGTGGAGACGGCCGAGGAGCAACTCGCCGCCCTACGCCGTGAGAACCGGATTCTCGAAGCGAAGGCAGAGGCGTTGCAGACCCCGACCGAGGTGGAGCGAATCGCCCGGGAGACCCTCGGCTATGTCGACCCAGGTGAGGTTGCCTACCGGGTGGTGGATCCTGAAGGTGACGAAGCCGACACCGGTACTGGCAAGAAGGAAGGCCCAGCCGGAGCAAGTCGCCGACCGGGCCTGGTACGAGGATGTGTGGGACTTCGTAACCGGCGCCGACCTGGCTTCCAGCGCCGGGTCGTGATCGACGAGGCGGCCGTGGTGGCCGCCCAGGTGGGTCGCCCCCTCCGCTCAGAGGTCACGGTCCTGGGGCGGTGCCATCTCGGGTTGCCGGTTGTGGTCGAAGTCCCCCCGCTGCTCGACGACGGCACCCCGTTCCCTACCAGGTACTGGTTGAGCTGCCCGCTGGCGGTCCGCAGAATCGGCCGCCTCGAGGCGGCGGGCGGGGTCAAGGAGATGGACCGACTGGCCGGCGAGGATCCCGTATTCGGCGAGCGTCTCGCCGCGGCGCATGCTCGTTACGCCGCCGAACGTGATGCTCTCGTGCCCGACGACGCCCTCCACCGCCCCAGCGGAGGTGTTGGCGGGTCGTCCTCGGTCAAGTGCCTCCACGCCCATTACGCCGACGAGGCGGCGGGAAACCAGAACCCGGTCGGCGAGATGACTGCCTCGGAGATCGAGCCGCTCGATTGCCCGATACCTTGCGTGGTCGAGGCGCCAGGAGGGGCGGTGCGCAATCCGGAGTGGGTCGAACCTCGTTGACCGTCGGGTAGCGTCGCTGTCCAATGCGGGTCGCAGCCGTGGACATAGGAACCAACTCGATGAGGCTCTTCGTCGCCGACGAGATCGACGAAGGGCTCGAGGAGGTGGAGCGGCACTCGGTTGTCACCCGGTTGGGACAAGGCGTCGACCGGGAGCGGCGGTTGGGCGAGGAGCCGATGCGCCGCACCATCGAGACACTCGCCGGCTTCGGGGAACGGATTGCCGCCCTCGGAGCGGAGCGCGTCCGGGTCGTCGCCACCTCCGCCAGCCGCGACGCGGTCAACCGCGAGGAGTTCTTCGACCGGGCAGAAGCAGCGCTCGGCCAACGCCCCGAGTTGATCCCCGGGCGAGGAGGAGGCGACTCTCGCCTTCAAAGGTGCGACGCTCGGGTCCAGCGCAACTTCGGCACTCGTCGTGGACATCGGCGGAGGCAGTACCGAGCTCGTCTTCGGCTCGGATGGTCCAGAGATGGCACGAAGCATCGACATCGGTTCGGTCCGGGTAACCGAGCGCGCCGTCCCTGATCGTCCCGCCCCACCGCATCAGGTCGAAGCTGGAAGAAAGCTGGTGGCGGGGGCGCTGGCAGGAGCCGTTTTGCCGGGAACGCCTGAACTGACCATCGGCGTTGCCGGGACGATCACCTCGCTTGTCGGCCATGACGCTGCGGCTCGCCGCCTACGACCCCGAGGTCGTCCACGGGAGCGACCTGACCATGGCCGATGTGACCCGGCTCATCGAAGAGCTGTCGCAACTCAGCATCGAGAAGACGGCTTCGACCTTTCCGGCGCTCGATCCGGGGAGGGCACCAGTGATCCTTGGTGGTGCCATTTGCGCCGAGGCCGTGCTGCGCCATTTCGGCCTCGCTGGATACCACGTCTCCGAGAGCGACATGCTCGATGCGATTGCGCTCTCTCTGCTCGACTGACCGGTTTACCCTCGTCCCATCGCCCGGGTGTCGGAATTGGTAGACGAGGGGCTCTTAAACAGCTCTGCTCTCCGAGCGTGTGGGTTCGAATCCCACCCCGGGCACGCTCCAATAGCTCGGCGACGCCGGCTACTCCTTGGGCTTCTTCCCGATGAGTTCCTCGCGTGACTGTTCGGCGCGGGCTGCGCCGATGGCGGTGGTGACGGTCTTCTGCTCCTCGGGGGGCGGAAGCACCGCCGGCATGCCAAGCGACTCGATCCACAGTTCCCGGGTCCAGCCCTGGGTGTGATAGAGGTGGTGGTCCTCTTCTTCCTCAACCTGCTCGTAGGCCTCCTTGAGCACCGAGGCGATCTTCCCTGTCGCCTTCTCGGCGACGCGGCCGATGAGTTCCCAGTTGGCGTGGTCCTTGATCTCGGCGTCGACCACCGCCTCGGCGGCGACGAGCTGGGCTGCGTCCGGATTGCCGGCGGCGAGCGCCATCTCCATCGACTTGATGAGTGACTGGCCCTTGAAACGCACCACTTCCCGACCGGGTGTCTCCTTCTCCGGGTCGAGGTCCAACTCGTCGAAGACCGTGCTGACGATGCGGACGTGGTTCTCCGTCTCGTCGAGGTACTTCTGCCACTCCTCGTGCAGGCCGTCGTTCACGGCGCACCTGAGCGCCGTCTTGTAGACCTGCACGCCTCCCAGCTCGGTTTCCAACGCTTGGTAGAGCAACTCTTCGACTTGGGCGTCGTCCACGATCCCTCCGGGTTTTGCGGTGCCTTGTTCGGCGGGATCCGGTGCTACCCCGGTCGGGTGGCGTGCAAACCTGCGGGGTTACTTGGCCGCGGCGTCGGTCTCGGCGATGCGGGCCTTGACCAGCTTCTGCACCAGTTGGGACGGGAGTGGCGCTTCGGGGGTGAAGTGGACGGTGCCTTTGGCGGTGTCGTATCCCTCGAGGTCGTCCCGGTGCGCCTCCATCACCGCCGGACTCTGCACGTAGAAGGAGCAATGGGTCTTACTCGACCCGTAGGAGACGAGCGGCCGCCCGCGGTATTTGAACGCAGGCACCCCATAGCTGACCGATTCCACCGCATCGGGCGCGGCTTCGGCGATGACATCGCGCAACGCGAGGAGGGCGGTGCGTCTGTCGTCCGGCAGCGCAGCCAGGAAAGCCTCGACTTCTGAGGAGGGCTCGCCACGACCGGCACCCTAGACGCCGACTCGACCGATGAGAACGGCCGCCGCGGTGACGTTCATTTCTGACGAGACACGACATGGAGATGTAATGGCCACCTACGTCCTGATCCACGGCGCAGCCTCGGACTCCTGGTACTGGCACCGGGTCGTCCCTTTGCTCGAGGAGCGCGGCCACTCCGTGGTTGCCCCCGACCTTCCCTCCGACAGCGATTCGGCCGGGTTCCCCGAGTACGCCTGCGCCGTGGCACGCGCCGTGGCCGAATGGTCGGGAGTGACAGTGGTGGCGCAGTCGATGGGGGCGTTCACCGTGCCGCTGGTGTGCGACCTGGTCCCCGTCGACCTGATCGTCCTGGTGGCCCCCATGATCCCGCTCCCGGGCGAGCACCCCGGCGAGTGGTGGGTGACGAGCGGCCAGGAGGCGGCGCGGCGCGCCTTCGACGTTCAAGAAGGCCGCGACCCGGACGCGCCATTCGACGTTCGCACCACGTTCTTCCACGACGTGCCCGAATCCGGTGGTCGCCGAGGCATTCGCCCGCGGGGAGAGATACCAGTCGGGGACTCCTTTCGAGCAGCCGTGGCCGGTGGATAGATGGCCGGCCGTGCCGACCCGGGTGGTGGCGGGGCGAAAGGACCGGTTGTTCCCGCTGGATATGGTGCGCCGGCTCTCGCGGCGACCGGCTCGGGATCACCCCTGACGTGATCGATAGCGGTCATCTCCCTGCGCTCAGCCGGCCTCGCGAACTGGTGGAACTGGTCGAGTCCTACCGGTTGGAGCTGCCTTCCGAAGGACCAGGCTCCAGGATCCTTGCGGTAGCGCACCTCGGTCGCATCGCGCCCGAAGATGACCATTGGTTTCGGAGGTGCCGTCGTGCGGTCCATCCGACCGCTTCGTAGAAGCGACGCGCTCTCTCGTTCTGATCGAGCACCCAGAGAATCGCTGTGGAGAAGCGCTCGCTGAGCGTCTTCTCCGAGGCGAGCATCAGAGCCCGCCCGATTCCCCGCCGCCAAACCTCAGGGTCGAGGTAGATGGCGAGGATCTTGCCCCTGGATCGGTCGTCTCGATCGGCGCCGAGTAGGGCGAATCCGACGACGATTCCATCGATTTCGGCGACGAGCGTGGCGCTGTCGTCGTCGGATAGATGCCGTTCCCATAACGGGCAACCGCTCCTCCACCGTCAGGCGATCGAGCCACTCATCCGGGAAGAAACCGCGGTAGGCCGACCGCCATGACCTGACTTGGACTCCTGCGATCTGAGATGCATCAGTCGGGTTGGCCCGCTCTGATGACTAGTCCGCTGGGTGTCGTCACGACCTCGCAGGCTATTTGCTCAGACGGAGCGCCGGAGCCGCTCCTTGAGCACCTCGTCGGTGCGACGACGGCGCGTCCGTGCGCCGACGAAGGCGATGGCCACGGCAGCCCCCGCCCCGATCACCCATCCGATGGGGCCGCCAATCACCAGCGCAAGCAGGACACCGATGAGGACGCCGCAACCGGCGATCGCCCACGTCAAGAGAGAATCCATCAGCTCCTCATATCCCTGACCCCCGGGAACACCCTGACTGTTGGCCGTATATCGGCTCCGGAGGCGGGTAGCTGAATACGTGTCGACGGGGTATTTGAGGGCCGGTTCGGGTACCTTGGCCGAGTAGACCGAGGAGAAAGATGCAGTTCAAGGCCGGAATGGATGTGTTCCTCTGGGACGGGACGCAGGTGGGCCGTATCGACCGGATCGTGATCGATCCGGTGACCGCGCAGGTCACAGACCTGGTCGTTCACAAGGGGTTCTTCTTCAAGGAGGACCGCGTGGTTCCCGTCGACGCCGTGGTCAGCACCGACGAGGGCGCCGTGGTCCTCGAGCAGCGGTGGACGGTTGACAGCCTCTCCCATTTCGAGGAGACCACCTACGTGACGGTCGATGAGGAGACCCGCGCTCGCGGCCAGCTCCCCGGTGACTCGGTGATCTGGGTGACGCCAATGGGCGGAGGACCCGACGCCGTCACCATCCCCGCTGAGGGCGGAGCACCTACACCACGAGAGGCAGAACATCCCCGAGGGCACGGTGGCGGTCGAGGTGGGATCACCCGTGCTCGGTGTCGATGGCGCCCATCTGGGGAGGGTCGAGGAGGTCGTCGTCGATGCCAATACCGATCGGATGACCCATATCGTCGTCGAGCGGGGGTTGGTCAGCAGGGAGCGCCGGCTGATCCCCACCGAGTGGGTGGAGGTTCTCACCGAGCGCGAGGTCCGCCTCGCCGTCGCCGCCGAGGCAGTGGACCAGCTGCCGCTCTACGAGCCATGAACGAGATCGAGTACGACGCGTCCACCGCTCTGCTCGTCGTCGACATGCAGAACGATTTCGCCCATCCCGATGGCAGCCTCTATGTCGGCGGGGGCGAAGACGTGGTCCATGCCGTCAACCGCGAGATCGAGAAGGCCGAGGCCGCCGATGCCCTGGTGGTCTACACCCAGGACTGGCACCCGCCGGTGACCCCCCACTTCGAGAAGGACGGAGGCATCTGGCCGGTTCACTGCGTCGGCGATACCTGGGGAGCCGAGTTCGTCGATGGACTGAGAGTGACCGGGGCGTCGGTCAAGAAGGGGACCGGCGGCGAGGACGGCTATTCGGGTTCACCGTCCGGCACCCGGAGAGCGGTCACGAGACCGACACCGAGATGGCAGACCTTCTCGAGGCGAGAGGAATCACCCGGGTGGTGGTGGTCGGCTTGGCGCTCGACTACTGCGTCAAGGACACCGCCATCGACTCCGCCGAGCTCGGTCTTCCCACGACCGTGCTGCTGGAGGCGACCAGGCCGGTCGACCTCCAACCGGGCGATGGCGATCGGGCCACCGAGGCGCTGCGCGCCGCCGGAGTGACGGTGGCCTAGACAGGCCTCGCGGTTCTGGCGTGACTGAGGTACCTATCCGGTGGTTCAGCCACGCAAGAACTGATACCTCGCCGCCGACGGCCGTCGGTCGGCGCCTCCGGGGGTACGCTTCGCGCCGCTTCATGACTCCCCGGCATCTTCTCGGCGGGATCCTCTTCACCGACCTCTACCAGTTGACGATGGCCCAGGTCTATCTCCGGATGGGCCTCCAGGACCAGCGGGCCCAGTTCGATCAGTTCTTCAGGAAGTACCCCGACTACGGAAACCACCAGGCCGGCTACTGCATCGCCGCCGGGTCTCGAGTGGCTGGTGGAGTGGATGCAGACCACGAGGGTGACCAACGAGGATCTCGATGCGCTGCGCTCGATCAAAGGGGTCACCGGGACGCCGGTCTGTTCGGCGAGGACTTCCTCTCCTGGCTTGAGTCGCCAGGGCGGATTCGAGTCGCTGACGCTGCGGGCGGTACCCGAGGGGAGGGTCATCCACATCGACGTGCCGCAGGCGGTGGTGGAGGGGCCGCTGGCGATGGCGCAGATCGTGGAGACGTCGCTGCTCAACCATCTCAACTACCCGACGCTGGTGGCGACCAAGGCATCGCGCGTCGTGGACGCCGGGCGGGGCCGCCCGGTGATCGAGTTCGGGTTGCGACGGGGCCCCGAGCGCGCCGCCAACGCCGGCGCCAGGGCTGCTCTGGTCGGCGGGGCCGTCTCCACCTCGAATGTCGGCGTGGCCGTTTCCCTCGGCTTCGCCCCGAAGGGCACCCACGCCCACTCCCTCGTCCAGGTGTACCTCGCCATGGGGAGGGGTGAACTCGAGGCGTTCCGGGCCTTCGCCGAGGTATATCCGGATGACACCGTCCTCCTCGTCGACACCGTCGACACCCTCGAGTCGGGTGTCCCCAACGCCATCACCGTGTTCGAAGAGCTGAGGGCTCGGGGGCACGAGCCGCTCGGGATCAGGCTCGACTCGGGCGACCTCGCCTACCTTGCGATCCGCTCCGCCGAGATGCTCGACAAAGCCGGGTTCCCCGACGCGTCGATAGTCCTCTCCAGCGGCCTCGACGAGCTCTCCATCTGGCAGATCCTCCGTCAGATCGAAGACGAGGCACCCCGCTACGGGATGGACGCCGACGGTGTGATCGGCCGGCTCACCTACGGCGTCGGCTCCAACCTGATCACGTCGCAGGGTGACGCCGTACAGGACGGCGTGTACAAGTTGGTGGCGCTGCACCACGACGGGGGCTGGGTGCCGGCCATCAAGATCTCGGAGACCGCAGAGAAGGTGCCCAACCCGGGCCGCAAGTCGGTGTGGCGCGTCTACGACGAACGGGGCAGGGCAACGGCCGACCTGATGGCCACCGATGACGAGCAGGTGGCTGCGGGCGCACGGCTCGAGTTGCACCACCCCACCCGGCACGAGCTGCGGCGGGTGCTCGAACCCGGAAGGGTGTCCGAGGTGGAGCCCCTGCTGACCGATGTCCTGGTGGAGGGCGACCTGGTCGGGGACCTGCCGCCGATCGAGGTCCTGCAAGAACGCCGCCTACGCGACCTGGAGCGGCTCGACCCTGGGGTGCGCCGGCTGGTCAACCCGCACATCTACCACGTGTCGCTCACACCGAAGCTCTGGGCCTTGAAGCAGCGCCTCATCGAAGAGGCGCTCGGCCCCGACGTGGACCCGGAGTCCGGCGGAACCGCCGATGGCTGAGCTCGACATCCTGTGGGCAGGCTGGCGATCGCAGTACGTGCAGGGTCTCGGGCAGGAGGAGGCAGAGGAGTGCATCTTCTGCCGGCTCCCCGGGCAAGACGACGAGGAGGGGCTCATCATCCGGCGGGGCGAGCATGCCTTCGCCGTGCTCAACCGCTACCCGTACGCCAGCGGGCATCTCATGGTCGGCCCCTACCGGCACGTCGCCGGGCCGGGCGATCTCGATGATGACGAGCGCTCCGAGATGTGGTCGCTGCTCGCACTCGGTGAAGAGGTTCTCGCGGCGCGCCTTCAATCCCGACGGCTTCAACATCGG
This sequence comes from uncultured Actinomycetes bacterium, assembly GCA_963733905.1. Classification (GTDB taxonomy): domain Bacteria; phylum Actinomycetota; class Acidimicrobiia; order Spongiisociales; family DATADW01; genus DATADW01. The sequence goes on from CAVTEU010000012.1 coordinate 61,621, forward strand.
CGCCAATCTGGGGCGTGTGGCCGGGCGCGGGGGTGCCCGGCCACCTCCATCTCCACCTCGTTCCCCGATGGGCAGGTGACACCAATTTCATGAGCGTCGTGGGCGGCACCCGGGTGATCCCGGAGGACCTCGCCGACACCTGGACCCGGCTCCGCGCTCAGCTGTGAGCGACCTCCGGTAGAATTCCGGCTTTCCCCACGAGAGGTCGAGTCGCATGCCGAACCCTGTCCTGCAGCGTCAATTCGCGCCGACTCCCACCACCAATAACGGTAGCGGGTTCGGCGGCAGCCACGGCCGACACCGCAATGACCACCTCGGCGCCCCCTGCGCCCACCGTCCCGGTGACCGAAGGTGGCATGTCGATTGGCGGTACCACCCGGGCCACGTTCGTCCTTCTGGTGATTCTCATGGGTGCCGGAGTCTTCGGGTGGCGCTCGGTGGACGAGTTCGAGGGGATGCAGAACCCGGGTTTGCTGTTCGGCGCGCTGATCGGCGCCGTGGTCCTCGCCATCGCCGCTTCGTTCGTCCCCAAGCTGGCGGCGGTGCTCGGTCCGCTCTACGCGGCGGTGGAGGGCTTCCTGCTCGGCGCCATCTCCCACGTCTACGAGATCCAGTTCGAGGGGATCGTCCTCCAGGCAGTGCTGGCGACCGGTGCGGTGTTCGTGGTGATGCTCACCCTCTTCGTCACCCGCACCATCAAGGTGACCCAGCGGATGCGGTCCTGGGTGATCGGCGCCACGATCGGAGTCGCTCTGTTCTACCTGGTGTCGATCGTGCTCTCGTTCTTCAACGTCGGCATCCCCTTCGTCTGGGACACCGGTCCTATCGGGATCATCTTCAGCCTGGTGGTGATCGGCGTGGCCGCCTTCAACCTGCTGCTCGACTTCGACCTGATCGAGCGGGGTACCGCAGCGGGGATGCCCCGCTTCATGAACTGGTATGCCGCGTTCGGCTTGATGGTGACGATCGTCTGGTTGTACCTGGAGATGCTGCGGCTGCTGGCCAGGGTTCGGCAGTAGAGGTACTCAGCTGAAGGGGGAGCGGGGCCGCTCCTGGGGGACACCGTCGATCTCCATGTCCACCTTCTCGTTGTAGAAGCACACCATCCCGGCCACACCCATGCTCTCGGGCAAGGGATAGGGGTAGCTCCAAACCACGTTTGGATGCTCCACCCCGTTGACGGTGAGGGTCCAGTAGCTGGCGGTCCCCTTGTAGGGGCACCGGGTGTGACGATCGGTGGGGGTGAGCAGGTCGAACCGCACGTCGGTCTTGGGGAGGTAGTAGCGCACCGGTAGACCGGTCTCGAAGAGCAGCGTCGGGTGGCTGCTGTCGGCGACCTTCACGCCGTCGACCTCGATCACGACGTGACGTGAGCTGGGGAGAGTGTCGATCCGGGTATAGGGGTCTCTGGCGTGTGTGTGGACTTCGACGTCCTCCTCGAACCACGAGTCCATGGCGTCCCAGCGAAAGGCGTACAGGTCGCGAAGCGCCTCCACCGGCGATTCGGGATGGTGATAGGCGGCGTCCACCACCTCGCCGTCGCCGTTCTTGACGGTGAAGTACCTGATGTCACCCCTGCTCGGCATCCGTTCGGTGGTCGAGCTTTGGACCAGGAGGTCGGTGCGAACGTCCTCTTGGGGGAAGTAGTAGGTCGGGTAGAACGGCTTCTCCCAAACCAACCACGGCTCGGTGGAGTCGGCGATGGCGACTCCGCCCAGGTAGGCCCGGACCCTCTTGGCCGACCGCTCCATGCGGACCCGTTGCCGCTCGTCTGCCATAGCTCCTCCCGGGATGCCGCTGCAACCGGCACAACCGCCACGACCGCCGGGTGATTCCTCAGACCCAGCCGGCCATCCCCGCAAGGTAGCCGACGATCCCGCCGATCGGGATGAGGACCAAACCGCTGATCCGGGTTCGGAGGACCACGATCAGTGCCAAGATCCCGAGGACGGCGGGAACCCAGCCGGTGATCACCCTCTGCCCCAATTGGAAAGTCACCGCCGCCATCACACCGATCACGGCGGCCACCAAGCCGCGTAAGTACGGGCCTGGCCCAGGCGGCCCGCTCCAGCGCCGGCATGAAGCGGCCCACCAGCATGGCGATGAGGAAAGCGGGAAGAAACATGGCGACTGTGGCTACGGCGGCGCCGGGCACGCCGAGGACCAGGTAACCGATCGCGGTAGAAGTGGTGAAGAGCGGTCCTGGAGTGATCTCCCCGATGGCCACTGATGCGATCAACTGGTCGGCGTCGAGCCATCCCAATTGATCGACCAGGACCGAGTCGAGATAGGCGATCAGCAGGTATCCACTACCGAAGATGGTGGCCCCGAAGCGGAGGAACAGCAGACCAAGTCTTCCAAGCGTCGGTGGATCATCTGCCGATGCGCCCTGCAACCACAACGGCAGGACGAGGAGAGTTGGTGCGGCCGGCCGGTAGAAGACAGCGAGACCGATGATCGCCCCACCGGCCAGCACGACGAGCTCGTTGCCACCGAGCAGCGCTGCCACCAACGCGGTCACCGCCACCGCCCAGGCCACCGGGTGGTCGAGCGCCTGCTGCGCCAGCTTCACCAGCGCAGCAGCAACCAGAGCAACAACGACCGCGTAGACACCGGCGAGGAAGTTCTGGACGGCGGGCAGAGCTCCGTATCGACGTAAGCCCAGCTGATCGCCAGGGTTATCAGAGCGGCCGGGACGATGAACCCTGCCCCCGCCGCCCAAACCCCCCGTACCCCCCGCTGCACGTAGCCGACGTGCATCGTCATCTCGGTCGAGTTCGGGCCGGGGAGGAGATTGGTCACCCCGATGAGATCGAGAAAGTGCTCGCGCGTCACCCACCGGCGCCGCTCGACCACCTCCCGCTCCATCACGCTGATGTGCGCCACCGGCCCCCCGAATGCCACCACCCCCAGCCACAAGAAGAAGCGAAGCAGCTGACCGAGGCTGGCGGACTCCTCGGCGTATTGCGGTTGGTGTGGGGTGCTCCGGCGGCGGCGAGCCGCTCACCTTCCCAGCCGATCGAGCACCCCGTACCACCCTGCGGCCACGGGCAGGAACCAAGGGCGGCGCCGGTAGTACCACCTCGCCGGGTGCAACAGCTTCTCGAACGGGCCCGGGTTGGGGGTCTCGCCGCTGATCCTCCCCGCAACCTCGTCTCCCAAATAGGTGGCAAGCGCCACACCATGGCCGCCGTACCCAAGCGCATACCACACCTCGCCGATCCGGCCGATGTGGGGGAGGAGGTCGAAGGTGGCGCCGAGCGTGCCGCCCCAACTGTGCGTGATGACGACGTCGGCAAGCTCGGGGAAGATGGCGGCGATGCGCCTTCGGAGCTTGGCGGCGCTGTCCACGAGGTCTCTTCCGGTCCGAAGGTCGTGACGCCCACCCAGCAGCAGACGGTCGTCCGGGGTGCGGCGGAAGTAGGTGAGCAGCCGCTCCATGGTCCAGAGCATGCGGTTGCCCGGGATGAGCCGCTCGGCCAGCCCTCCCGGCAGTGGCTCGGTCACTGCGATGTAGCTGCCAACCGGTACCACTCGGCGGCGGAGCCAAGGGACGAGGTCACCGGTGAGCCCGTTGGTTGCCACCAGCACCGACTGTCGCTTCGATCTCGCCTTCAGGGGTGCTGACACGCACACCCGAACCGGTCGGTGTCAGTTCGAGCGCCGGGGTCTGCTCGCAGAGCACCGCACCCGCCGCCACCACGGCTTTGGCCAGCCCGAAGGCGTATCGAGCCGGATGCAGTCCACCGCCGGCCGGCTCGTTGACGGCGGCGGCGAACCGGTCGCTCCCCACCACGTCATGGATCCTGTCCTGTCCCGACCACTTCGGTCGGATATCCCATTTCAGACTCGAACCAGGCAGCTTCATCTCGAAGTGCGGGGAGCAACTCGGGCCGCTCGGTCAGCCCGGCCATCCCCACCCGCCGCCACCCGGCATCGATGCCCTCGCTGGTGACGATCTCCTCGACCAGATCCACGGCGCGCTCGGTGGCCTTCCACATCTCCTGGGCGACGTCCATACCCCGCTCTTTGGCAACGGCCCTGCACACCGCGCTTGACATCGGGGCTGACCATCCCGGCGTTGATGCTCGATGCACCCGAGGCAACGCTTCCTGCTTCGAGGATGACCACGTCATGCCCCGATCGCACCAGCCGGCGAGCCGCAGATAAGCCCGGTGTAGCCCGAGCCAACCACGACCACGTCGCACTTGGCGGGAAGGTCGGACGAGAGCCCTGACGGCGGGGGATGGTCCTCGATCCAGAACGGCACAGTGGACAGTTGCGGTCCTGCCGTGCCGTCTCCAGTGCTCACGGAGCTGTGGACGCCTCGATCCCTCGCCGTAGGCCATCGGCGAGCTCGTCGACCTGCTCGGTGGTGAGGATCAGTGGCGGGGAGACCTGGAGGGCGCCACCACCCATTGCCCGGGTGATGACGCCGGCATCGCGGCACGCCGATGCCGTCGCTCCCGCCCTGGCCGGGTCGTCTGCGGTGAGCTGCACCGCGCCAAGGACCCCAACGCCACCCCTGATGTGGTCCACTCCCTCCAGGTCGGCCAGCGGGGCAAGCGCCGTCTTCAGTTCCCCCTCCAGTTCCTTGGCGCGCTCGAGGACTCCCTCGCGTTCGATGATGTCGAGGACTACGAGGGCGGCCACGCAGGCGCTGGCATGACCCGAGTAGGTGTAACCGTGGCGCCAGATCACCCCGGGACGCTCGAAGAAAGGCTCGGCGACTCGAGGAGCGGCGATGACCCCTCCGAGCGGTAGGTAGCCGGCGGTGACTCCCTTGGCAAAGGTGATGATGTCCGGCTGGAGATCGAAACGGGTCGAGGCGAACCAGTCACCACACCGTCCGAACCCGGTGATCACCTCGTCGGCGACAAAGAGAGCACCGGCTCGCCGCACCGCCTCGCGCACCGATGGCGAGATAGCCCTCTGGCGCGGGTCTCACCCCGCCGGCGCCGATGACCGGCTCGCAGATCATCGCCGCCACCCGCTCCGCCCCGACGTGGTCGATCGCCTTCTCCACCGCCTCGGGGTCGTCGTGGGGAACCAGGACCACATCCTCGATGAGCGGCCCGTACCCGATCCGGTTTGGCTCCATCCCCCCCAGCGAGGTGCCGAAACCGTGCATCCCGTGGTATGCCCACTCCCGGGCGATGAGCACGGTCCGCTCGGGCTGACCGATCTCGTGGAAATACCGCCTTGCCAGCTTGGCGGCGGTGTCCACCGCGTCGGATCCTCCACTGGTGAGAAACACCTTGCTTCCTTCGATGGGAGCGAGCGATGCGATCCGGTCGGCCAGCTCGAGGGCGGGGGGCGTGGCGAAGTCGACGAAGAGGTGATAGGCGTGGAGCTCCTCCATCTGCCGAGCGACGGCCTCGGCGACTTCCCGACGTCCATACCCGATGTTGGAGTACCACAGCGACGCGGCCCCATCGAGATAGCGGCGCCCGGCTTCGTCGAACACGTAAGCGCCTTCGCCGCGGACCACCACGAAGGGGTGCTCGGCGACGTGGGCCATCGGGGCGAATGGATGCCACAAGCTGCCCATGGGGGGTTGGACACTAGACGGAGGCTCGCCTCGCTGCGCTCGCTCGCGGTTCTGGGTGATGGGTTTTGGGTTTGAGTTCTCCCACGAGCGACGGACGGCGGTCGGCGAACCACCGACCACCTACCACCCCCTTCCTTGGCATACTGCCCGGCCATGCCGGCCAGCCTCGCCTTCGTCAACGGAGCGGTGTTCACCGCCGACGCGGCGCGCAGCTGGTGTCGGGCTCTGGCGGTCGAGGGTGGCCGGATTGCCGCCGTCGGCAGCGACAGAGAGATCGCCGAGCACATCGGGACCGGGACAGACGTCGTAGATCTCGGCGGCCGTCTGCTCCTCCCCGGGTTCCAGGACGCCCACTGTCATCCCGTCACCTCCGGGCTGGAACTGCTCGGGCTGGCCATGTTGGGGATAGAGACCCGATCCGAATCGCTCGAGGCGATCGCCGCCTATGCCGCCGCCCAACCCGGAGAAGGAGTGGATCCTGGGCGGCGGGTGGTCGATGGGGGCCTTCCCCGGTGGCACCCCGCGTGCGGGAGGATCTCGATGCGATCGTCCCCGACCGACCCGTCTTCCTCACCAATCGAGACGGCCACGGCGCCTGGGTCAACAGCCGCGCCCTCGAGATCGCCGGTGTGGACGATGGCACCCCCGATCCTCCCGACGGCCGGATCGAGCGACGCCCCGACGGCACCCCTGCGGGCACCCTCCAAGAGGGGGCGATGGCTCTCGTTCAGCGTCATCAGCCCCCGACCACCGAATCAGAGTGGCGCGCCGCCCTCGAAGCGGGTCAGCGGTACATGCTCGATCTCGGGATCACCGGATGGCAGGACGCATCGGTCGAGAGCGACGTGGAGGGTGCATACCGTTGGGCGGCTGCCAACGGGAAGCTGCGGGCGCGGGTCGTCGGTTGTTTGTGGTGGGAGCGGGACCGGGGAGCCGAGCAGATCGAGGAGTTGACGGAGAGGCGGGGGGTCACCGGTCGGTTCTCGCCGACCACGGTCAAATTGATGCTCGACGGTGTCGCCGAGAATTTCACCGCCTCGATGCTCGAGCCATACCTCGACGAGGAAGGCCGGCCATCGGAGCGCCGCGGGATCGACTTCATCGATCCAGACAGGCTCGGCGCCTACGTCGCCGCACTCGACGCGGCCGGGTTCCAATGCCACTTCCACGCCATCGGTGACCGAGCCGTCCGCAGCGCCCTCGATGCGGTCGCCGCCGCCCGCGGCGCCAACGGGTGGAACGACCTCCGGCACCACGTAGCTCACATCCAGGTTGTCCACCCCGACGACCTGCCCCGCTTCCGCCGGCTCGGTGTCGCAGCCAACGCCCAACCCCTTTGGGCCCAGCACGAGGAGTACCAGCGCGACCTGACCATCCCCTACCTGGGAGAACCGCGCTGGCGCTGGCAGTACCCCTTCGCCAGCCTGATCCGCCACGGAGCCCAGTTGGCGGTGGGGAGCGACTGGGGTGTTTCCACAGCCGACCCCTGGAAGATCCTCGAGGTGGCGGTGCGCCGGATCGACCCGGAGAATCGGGGCGCCGACCCCTTCCTGCCGGATGAGCGGCTGGATCTGCCCACCGCCCTGGCTGCCGCTACGGCAGGGTCGGCTTGGGTCAACCACCTCGACCGGGATACCGGGACCATCGAGGCGGGAAAGCTCGCCGACCTGGTCGTGGCCGACCGCGACCCATTTGAGGCACTCGATGCGATCGGGGACACCCGGACGGCAGCGACGCTGATCGAGGGTGAGGTGGTGGCGGGTTCTCTCCCGTGAGGTTTCTGCTCGATGCCCGAGCGTCCTCGGCTCGCCGCGGCTACTTAGCCCTGCTTGACCAGCCTCTCCACCGCCCGGTGCCCGTTGCCATTGCCCGGCATGGTGATCGACCGCCGATCGAGCACCCGATCGACCAAGCCGTACCCAACCGCTTCCTCGGCGGTCATCCACCGGTCCCGGTCGGTGTCCAACTCGATCTGCTCCCTGGACTGGCCGGTGTGCATCGCGAGAATGTCGAGCATCTGCTGCTTCATCCGGATCACCTCGCGGGCGTGGATCTCGATGTCGCTCGCCTGCCCTTGGAGCTGACCGGTGATCACCGGCTGGTGGATGAGGACCCGGCTGTGGGGGAGAGCGGCTCGTTTCTCAGGTGCGCCGCCGGCGAGGATGACTGCCCCGGCCGATGCCGCCAGACCCACACAGGTGGTGGCGATGTCGGGCCGAACGTGCTGCATGGCGTCGTAGATCGCCATCATCGCCGACATCTCGCCGCCGGGTGAGTTGACGTAGAGGTTGATGTCCTTTTCTGGATCGTCGGCCTCGAGATGGAGCAGTTGAGCCACCACCAAGTTGGCGACCTGATCGTCGATTTCCGATCCGAGGAACACCACCCTCGATCCGAGGAGGCGGGAGTAGAGGTCGACAGCTCGCTCGCCGCGGGGGGTGTCCTCGATGACGGTGGGGACGAGCAGTTGGACCATGGTGACCTCCTAACGCAACCAAACGGTTGCGGTTAATCATAGGACGCCTGGGTGCTAACCTGCAACCATGGAGTTGCAAGACGAGCCCAGGGTGGTGCGCCGTATCGAGATCGAGCTAGGGCCCGATCGGGTGTGGGAGGTGGTGACCGGGTCGCTGGGCGACTGGCTCGGCGGTGACATCGAGATCGAGCTTCGGCCGGGGGGCAAGATCCACTTCCGCTCGACGCAGCAGCGGGCGGGAGTCATCGAGGAGTTTGAGCCGGGTCGCCGGCTGACCTGGCGCTGGTGGGAGGTGGGCGACGACGACGGCTCCACCGACACCGTGGTGGAACTGGCGATCGCCGAAACCGACCGGGGCAGCGTCCTCACCATCACCGAGATTCGGTCGCCGGCTTGGACCTGGGAGCTCGTCGAGACGACCTGGATCGACCCGCCCTCATCCGACCTCGGTGGGATCCTCGCCCTCGCCGGTCGATGAGCGTCGAGGCCGTGTTCTCGGCTCTGGCCGACCCCACCAGACGGCTGGTCCTGCAGCGGGTGGCCGAGCATGGAGACGTAACCGCCACCGAGTTGGCTGCCCACCTTCCAGTCAGCAGGCAGGCGGTGTCCAAGCACCTGGATGCGCTGGGCGCCGCCGGGCTGATCCATGGCTCGAAGGTCGGACGGGAGGTCCAGTATCGGGTCACTCCCGAGCCGCTCACCGGGGCGGTGCGATGGATGCTCGACGTTGGATCGGAGTGGGACGAGCGGGTGACCCGGCTGCGGTCCCTCTTCGAGGCCGAAGACGGTTCTGGCGTCACCTGAGGGGCCATAGCCGCCTCAAGTGACGCCAAAAACGGGGGGTCCCTCGGCCGACCTGACGTCGAACGCTTCCCTATCCTCCCCGCACGCTGAGCAGAGAGGTGGGGTTGGCCGAGCCGGCGGTCGAACTCGATGGTGTCGTAAAGCGGTTCGGCGAGGTGGTGGCGGTCGAGGAGCTCCATCTCGCCATCGCCGACGGTGAGTTCTTCTCGCTGCTCGGCCCTTCGGGGTGTGGCAAGACCACCACCCTCCGCATGATCGCCGGTCTCGAGTTCCCCACCGAGGGGAGCATCCGGGTCCACGGGTTCGAAATGGGGCTTCGCCCGCCAAACGAGCGGCCCATCAACACCGTGTTCCAGTCCTACGCCCTTTTCCCCCACATGACCGTCGCCGGGAACGTCGCCTTCGGGCTGGAGATGCGGAAGGTGCCGAAGTCCGAGGTCAAGGAGCGGGTGGAGCGCACCATCGACCTTGTCCGGCTCGGCGGGATGGAGGAGCGCAAGCCACGCCAGCTATCCGGTGGTCAGCAGCAGCGGGTGGCGCTGGCAAGGGCGCTGGTCAACGAGCCGCAGGTGCTTCTCCTCGACGAGCCGCTCGGCGCGCTCGACCTCAAGCTGCGCGAGGCCATGCAGCTCGAGCTCAAGGACCTGCAGCAGCGGGTCGGGATCACCTTCATCTACGTGACCCACGACCAGGAGGAAGCGCTCACCATGTCGAACCGGATCGGGGTGATGAACCACGGCCGGTTGCTCCAGGTCGGGCCGCCCGAGGAGATCTACGAGCGCCCCGCCGACCGGTTCGTGGCCGGATTCATCGGCGAGACGAACTTCATCGACGGAAACGTCGTCGAGGAGGGGCGGGTTTCGATCGCCGACGGGGTGGTGGTGGGGGCGGTGACCACGAGCTCCCCCGGGACCCAAGTGACCCTCCTCCTGCGACCGGAGAGCGTGACGCTCTACGGCTCGGAGGACGACGTGCCCGCCGGTCATGTGCGGCTCGATGGCAAGGTACGGCGCCGGCTCTACTACGGCGACACCCTCTACTACGAGGTGGATCTCGATGCGGGGCCGTTGGTCGATGCCCGGATGGAGAACATCGGCGGCGTTCGCCGGTATGAGTCGGGGGACCGGGTGGTGATCTGCTTCGCGCCCGACGCAGCGGAAGCCCTGGAGAACTGAGCGGGGATGGCGGCACCGGCGGTAACACCCGAATTGGAAGCAGCCGCCGAGCGGGCGGAGTCCCGCCGCGGCTTCCTTCTGGCGGTCCCGGGCTGGGTCTACCTGATCATCTTCTTCGCAATACCACTCGCCATAGTCGTTGTCTACTCATTCGCCTCGCGCAGCGCCACGGGGCAGACACCTGCTCCAGGACTGGAACCTCGACTCGTACCAGAGGCTGGCTTCGTCGCTGGTCGTCGAGGTCGTGTTCCGCTCGCTCTGGTTGGCGGCGGCGACCACCATCATCTGCCTCCTCCTCGGCTACCCATTCGCCTACTACATCGCCACCAGGGGAACGACGATGCGCAACGTCCTGCTCGTCCTGGTGCTCATCCCCTTCTGGTCCAACTTCCTCGTGCGCACCTATGCCTGGAGGGTGCTGCTCGGGTCTGAGGGCCCTATCTCTCAACTGAGCGAATTGCTCGGGTTGGGGGAGACCGGTTGCTGTTCACCACCACTGCGGTCCTGGTGGGCCTCGTCTACGGGTTTCTGCCGTTCATGGTGCTCCCGCTATATGCAGCGATAGAACGGATCGACTGGAGCCTGGTCGAGGCGGGTCGCGACCTCTACGCATCCGGATGGAACGCCTTCCGCCGGATCACCTGGCCGCTATCTCGACCGGGGGTGATCGCCGGGAGCGTGCTCGTCTTCATCCCGACCCTCGGCGCATACGTCACCCCCGAGATCCTGGGCGGCGCCCGAACCACGCTCCTCGGCAGCTTCGTCGTCTCCCAGTTCCTCGCGGCGCGCAACTGGCCGTTCGGGTCGGCGCTGTCGGTGGCCATCCTCGCCGTGATGCTCGGGGCGACCATGGTCTATTTCCGAACCGGGGGCCGAACCTGTGAGGAGGGACCCGGCCCAGCGGGTGGTCCAGCGGCTGTTGGGGCTCCAGGCCTGGCTCGTGTTCCTCTTCCTCTACGCCCCGATCATCGTTCTGATCGTCTACTCGTTCAACGACAACCGCAACGTCGGGGTGTGGACCCGTCCTCGCTCCGCTGGTACGAGGCGATGCTCCAGGACGACAAGGTCCTACGGTCGCTCCGCAACTCGTTGGTAGTCGCCCTGGTTTCGACCATCGTCGCCACCGTCCTCGGCACCGGCCGGCCTCGCACTGGAGCGGTTCAGATTCCGCGGGCAACGGGTGTTCGACGGGCTGCTCTACCTACCGATCATCATCCCTGACGTCACCATGGCGGTGATGCTCCTCCTCTTCTTCACCCAAGCCTTCGCCATCGTCAACGGGGCGCTCGGCACTAGGCTAAACCTCGGGCTCACCTCGATATCACTGGCGCACATCGCCTTCAACATCTCATTTGTCGCCGTGGTGGTCCGTGCCCGACTCGGCCGATGGACGCCCACCTCGAGGAGGCTGCCTCCGCCCTCTACGCCAACCGATGGCGACGTTCCGTAGGGTCACGCTCCCGTTGATCATGCCGGGTGGCGGGCGGTGCACTGCTGGCCCAGACCTCTCGCTCGACGATGTCGTCGTCACCAGCTTCGTCACCGGCCCGGGGTCGACGACCCTCCCGGTGTACGTTTGGGTCCGTCCGACGCGGCGTGTCGCCCCTGATCAACGCGGTATCCACCGCTATGTTGGTCGCGTCGATGATCCTCGTCGGGGTCTCACTCGGTTTTCAGCGAAGGACCAGGCCAGCGGCAGTGGTAGGACAGGAGTGATCCCATGACCCGGCAACCCATTCGTTCCCTTTGGTCTCTATTAGCGCTGGTCGCCCTAGTGGTCGCCGTTGCGGCGGTGACGAAGGCGGTGGCGCCGGCACGACAGTTGCGGCGGTGGCGCCGGCACAGGTTGCCGGAGGAGCCGGTGAAGCTCCTGCGTGCGAGCCGGGTCAGACCGATGGTGATCTGACCTCTACACTGGACGGAGTACATCGACCCCGAGTTGCTCTCGCCTTCGAGGAGGAGTCCGGGGTAGCGGTCAGCGAGACCTTCTACGACTCGAACGAGACGATGTTGGCTCAGATCCAGACGGGCCAGGTTTACGACCTGATCGTTCCATCGGACTACATGGTTTCGATCATGATCACCGACGGCTTGCTGCTGCCGCTGCAGAAAGACGCAATACCCAACATCGAGAACCTGGGAGAGGATTTCCGGTCCCCGCCATACGACCCGGACCTCACCTACTCCGTGGGCTACCAATGGGGAACCACCGGGCTCGGGGTGGATACCGAGGTGGTCGGGACCGATTTCCCCGCTGCTGGGCGCTGGTGTTCGACCCTGCGGTGACCGAACCCTACGCCGGGCAGATCTCGTTGCTCAACGACGCCCGGGAGACCTTGGGGGCGGCCTCAAGTACCTCGGCTACTCGCTCAACAGCGAGAGCCAGGAGGAGGTGGACGCCGCCGCCGCACTGATGAGCGACAACATCGACCGGATCACCAAGTTCGACTCGGACCTCTACACCGACGATCTGGTCAACGGCGAGGTGGCGGTCTCGCACGGCTACAGCGGCAACTTCTTTACGGCCTTCGCCGCCACCGACAACCCCGACCGCTATGCCTATGTGATCCCCGAGGAGGGCGCCACCCTGTGGACGGACAACATGGCGATTCCGTCCGGGGCAGAGCATCCATGCACGGCGCACGCCTTCATCAACTTCCTACTCGACGCCGAACGGGGGGCCCAGTTGACCAACTGGAACTACTACGCCAGCCCCAACGAGGCCTCCGCCGAATTCATCCTTCCCGAGATCCTCGAAGACCCCACCATCTACCCGCCGCCGGACATCCGTGACGGGCTCGAGATCATCCAGAACACCGGGGACTTCGAGATCGCCTACACCGACGCCTTTGCAGCGGCGAGGAGTGAGAGGAGGCTCGCTTCGCTCGCCGTATTGGGTTATGGGTTCTGGGTTATGGGTTCAGACCCTCCAACACGTCGAGGATGAAGGCGGTCTTGGCGTCGGTGTAGGCGTAGCGGTCGTCCTTCCATTGCGTCGCTAGTTCCATCTTGAGCCGCCCGTAACCGGCCGCCACCTCGGGGTGGGTCCGAGGTGGTCGCGGAACGCGGTGGTCGCGTTCCCAGGTGCCGCCGGCATCGCAGACGTGGATCTGAACGACACGCGGCTGATCGGATGGCGGTCGGAAGTAGCGGTGTTTGTCGTCGCGGGAGCGGAGCGGAACCCCGGTCGACTCGATAGCCGGGACATAGCTCGCCTCGTCGTCGATGTCGGCGACGCTCACCTGGATGTCCACAATCGGCTTGGCTGCCAGACCGGGGACGGCGGTCGAGCCGACGTGCTCGATGCGGATGGCGGCAGGGCCCAGCGCGGAGGCAAGGCGGCGGTGCCACAAGTCGAAGGTCCCGGGCCACTCCTCGTCGTAGGGGACGACCTCGATGGGAGTCCTCGAAGTCGGTCCCAGGATCTCGATCCCCGGGTACTGGACGGCGAGCACCTCCACCGCCAACCGCGACCGGAGCTCCGGGTCGAGCTGGGCGACCTCGATACCCCTCCGGTGCGCCTCCAACTCGTAACGGTCGACCAGGGTGGTCCGCCGCCCGAAACGCTCGAAGAGCCGCCGCCAGACCTCGGCCGGGTCACCGACGTCATCGGGATCGGCCCCGATCTCGCCCAGCCTGGCGACGAGACAGGGATCCATCCCGAGAGGGTAGGTGGCAAGGTCAGCCATGCGGCCGCAGCCGCGGCGCTCCGCGTCGCTCCTTGCCCCGCACCACCAGCCAGACGATCCCGGCTGGTATAGCTATTACGGCGAGCACAGGCAGCACGTACAGACCGAACCAGATGATCCCGTCCGCGATCGTCTGGAATGCCTCGGTCGTGTTGCGCACCGGCCTCGCGGAGCGGTCCCCTCCCTTGGCTGCCAACCTTCGTCCACGACTGGGGCGACAGTCGGCGACGGCTGCACCGAGACCGTATGGTGGCCAGGGCCACGAGGTCATCTAGGACCCTCTGCCGGCCGGCAAGTACCTCGATCTCTTCTGGCGCGCCTGATCTCGTCGTACACCTGGAGCAGAGCCGCCCGGCTTGCCCGCTGCGTCCTCCCGCACGTCGGCAAGCAGAGCTCTTAGCTCCGTCTCCAGAGCTTCGAGGTTGGTGAGTACGAGCCTCGACGTCGACGTACTCCTCGGTTACGTCCTGCGTGCCCATCTCGAGTTCGACCACCCCGTCGCCTAGCTCCTCATCCTGTCAAGAAGACCGGGCACGACCTCTGCGGGCACGCGGACCGTGGCCCGCACCACGGGCTGGTCCTTCTCCCCCTGCGGATCGGATATAGAGGCATCGGCGATGAATCCACCGGATCTCTCCACGGCGGTGATCAAGGCGTCGTACGCACCGCGGGTGTCTTTCGCTTCGAGCTCGACGGTGGCATTGGTGATGACTTTCCGCCCATCTCAATGGCTATCGGCACGCCCATGGGGTCTGTCGTGCCATCAACCTCTCCCTCCGTGACCCTCGGCCGGCGACCCTCCCGCCGTCGCCTCGGCGCCACTCGAAGTGACGTCGTTGCGCCTTGCTCATCAACCGCCTCGCTCCCGCCGCCGGCGCACGCGAAGAGCACAATCGCCGCCAGCATCACTATCAGCGTGATTCGTGTTCGCATTTCGGACCTCCACTAGTTGATGGGCGTGGGCCCGCCGCTTGGACGAGTCGCCCGGCCCGTGGGTTCCGACACCGCGTACGTCGTTTCCCGTGCAAAGATCAGCCGGCGGGAAGGGACGGGATGGACGAGATCGCACAACTGGAAGCGGCGAAGCGCGCTCTCGAAGGACAGCGGCCGGTGCTGGGAGACGACGTTGTGGCCACGGCCCTCCGACCCATCGAGGAGAGACTCGCGACACTCCGCTCGCTCGCCGCCGCCGAGCAGCGGAAGGTGGTGACGGTGCTCTTCGCCGACCTGGTCGGGTTCACCGCCATGACCGCCCGGCTCGATGCAGAGGACGTCGGCGGGATCGTCGACGACTACTTCCGTTTGTGGTCACAGTCGATCGAGCAGCACGGTGGTGTGGTCGAGAAGTTCATCGGTGACGCCGTCATGGCGGCGTTCGGGATCCCGGTGGCGGCCGAGGACGACGCCGTCCGGGCGGTGCAAGCCGCCCTCGAGATGCGTGATGCCCTGCACGGGCTCAACGACAAACTGGAAGCAGGTCCATGGCTTGCGGCTGGCGATGCGGGTCGGCATCACCGCCGGACCCGTCTTGGTCAGCTATGTCGGCGGACGCTCGGGACACGACGTCGTTCTGGTCGGCGACACGGTGAACATGGCGAGCCGGCTCGAAACGGCGGCTCCGGAGGACAGCATCCTCATCTCCTCGGAAGTGCTCTCGTTGGTTCGCGACCGCTTCGAGGTGGAGCCGTTGGCGCCTCTCACCGTGAAGGGCAAGCGCGAGCCTGTGCCCGCCTACGAGGTCGTGGGCACCCGGAAGCCGGCGTTCGGCGGGGCGGAGGGGTCCGGGCCCATCGTCGGTCGGGAGGAGGAGTTGACCCGGCTCAACGCCTTGCTCGACGAGGTGATCGACACCGGCCGCCCGGCGCTAGCCGTGGTGGCGGGAGACGCTGGAATTGGCAAGTCACGCCTCCTCGTCGAGTTCGACCGGACGGTGGCCGACCGCGGTGAGCCGGTGATCAGGCTCACAGGGAGGGCGACCCGGGAGACGGCGGGAAGCGCCTTCGCCGTGCTGCGCGCCGTGGTCTCAGAGAGGCTTGGACTCTCCGAGAACAGCTCGGCGAGCGAGGTGCGTGAGCGCGTCCAGCGGGCCTTCGCCGGTGAGGGCTCTGCCGTGCGCGGGGCCCGGTTGGCGCAGCTGCTCGGCCTGGCCACCGACTCGGCAGACCTCGACCCCAGGGAAGTGCGCGAGGGCGGCACCGCCGACCTGATCGCCCTGCTCGAGGAGCTTTCCGTCACTGCTCCCGTAGTCGTCCTCATCGAGGACGTGCAGTGGGCGGACGACGCCTCTCTCGAGGTGATCGAGCAGCTGCTGTCGTCGGTGAGGGGCCCGGTGATGGGAGTGGTCGGCGCCCGGCCGGAGTTCGACGAGCTTCGCCCCCGTTGGCGCTCAGAACTGGCCGCGCGTCTGGATCGACCTCGACCCACTCGATGAGGCTGAAACACTGCTTCTGCTGGCTAGGCAACTCGGCGACGCCGAGGTGGCCGAAGAGGTGGCCGCCCGGATCCAGGGGTCTGCAGAGGGGAACCCCTACTACCTCGAGGAAATAGCGCGCATGCTGATGGAGGAGGGTGTGATCCGTCACGAAGGGGGCCGGGTAGTGGCGGATCGGTCTGCCTTGGAGCGCGGGCAGGTCCCGGTAACGCTGACCGGGGTCCTCCAGGCTCGGCTCGACACGATCACCTCGGGCGAGCGCCAGGTTGCCGACCGGGCGGCAGTGATCGGCCGCACCTTCTGGGAAAGGGCGATCGAGGCCATGGCCGAGTTCGCAGTATCGGACGAGCTCGCCGGGCTGGAAGGGAAGGGCCTGGTCAGAGCGACGGAGCAGTCGTCTTTCGCCGACACACGCCAGTTCGGTTTCGCCCACGGGTTGCTGCGTGACGTCACTTACGAGGCGTTGTTGCGAAGCAGACGCGCCGACTATCACGCTCGGGCAGCGCGTTGGTTGACCGAGGTGACCGAGGCTGCAGGTCGGGCCGAGGACTGGGCGGCAACCATCGCCTGGCACCACCAAGAAGCCGGAGATTCTGCGGAGGCTTCTGCCTGGTATCTCGTCGCCGGGCGGAGGGCGGCGGAGAGGTTCGCCAACGTCGATGCCCTTGGACTGTTGCAGAAGGCCGCCGATCTGGCGCCGGAGACCGACCTTGCGCTGCGCTGGGACATAGCCGACCTCACCGAGCGCATCCACGACACCCTGGGCGAGCGCCCCCAGCAGGCAGCGGACCTGGAGGTGATGGCTGCGATTGCCGGAGAGTCTGGGGAACCGTGGAGACAGGCCGAGTATTGGCTCCGCAAGGGCCATCGCTCCGAGCGGCTCGGGGAGTACGAGGAGGGACTCGCCGCCGGCGAGCAGGCTTGGCACTTCGCCGACTCTCGTCGACGACACCGAGCGCCAGGTGCGGGCGCTACGCAACGAGGGCGCGATCAAATGGCGTCAAGGCGACCTCGCCGGATCGCAGGAAGCGCTCGACCGCGGGATCGAATTGGCCTTGGCCGCCGGCTTGGCCGATTGGCACGGACGGCTCCACCGCAACTTGGGAATGGTCAAGGAGCACCTAGGTGACTACCCCGGTGCCGAGGCGGCCTACCGGACAGCACTCAACGGTGCACGCCAGCGCGGTGACCGCCGGGAGATCGCGCTAGGGCTGAACGACATCGGGATCGCCTCGTACTACCAGAACGATCTGGAGCGAGCCCGCCGTTTCGAGGAGGAGGCTCTGCGCATCCGGGTCGAGATGGGGGACCGACCGGGTGAGGCGCTGGTTCTCAACAACCTGGCTCTGACCACCGCCGCTCTGGGCGATGCCGCCGCCGCACGCGACATGTTCAAGCGCACCGGCCAAATATGCGGGGTCACGGGCGATCGCGAAGGCGTTGCCGCCACCGACCAGGGAATGGGCGTCATGGCGTTCCGTCTCGGGGATCACGCTGAGGCGGCGACGCTCATGCAGCGCGCCCGAGCCGGATTTCACGACCTCGGTGACACCCAGGGGGAGTGCCAGTGCATGGAGGAGCTGGGTTGGCAGGCGCTGGCCAGTGGGGAGGCAGCAAATGCCCTCGACATTGCTCGGGAGACGGTGACGCTTGCCGAGCAAGGCGATTTCGCACCAGAAGCAGCCAACGCTCGCCGGTTGATGGGAAGGGCGCTCGGGGCGATGGGTCGGCACGAGGAAGCGCTCGATGCGCTGCGACAAGCCGTGGCCGAGCAGGAGGAGGTTGGGAACGAGCCGTTCGCCGCCTCTGCGCTGGCCTGGGTAGCCGAGGAGCTGGTTGCCATCGGGGACATCGAGGCGGCATTGCCGGTTGCTGAAGAGGCGCTGACACGTCTTTTGGCCACACGCGGCTGGGGTGGCGACGACCCTGTGGGGGCGCTCACGGTCCTGCGCCCGGGTGCTTCGACTGGGGGACACGGCTCGCGCTTCGGAGGCGATCGGCGAGGCGAAACGGATCATCGAGGAACGCGCCGCCATGATCGACGACCCCGAGGAGCGGAACCGATACCGGACCGAGGTGCCCTCGCACGGTGAGCTGGCCCGCGTCGCCGCGATGATTCACCTCCCGGACTCCGACTGATCGGACCGAGTTCCACAGACACCGATAGGGTCGAGTCGCTCAGAGGAGAGGAGCAGCGATGCGCAGAATCAGCGTTGTCATGATCATTTGTGCGCTTGCGCTTGGTGCATTCGCCGCACCAGCCTCAGCCGCCCGGGAGAAGCCGGTCCGGTTCGCCACCTTCAACGCCTCGCTCAACCGCTCCGCCGAGGGCCAGTTGATCACCGACTTGTCGACCCCCGACAACGTCCAGGCGCAGGTGATCGCAGAGATAGTCCAGCGAACGCGGCCCGATGTCCTTCTCATCAACGAGTTCGACTTCGACGCAGCCGGCGAGGCCGCTGCCCTGTTCCAGTCCAACTACCTCTCGGTCGGTCACAACGGTGCCAGACCCATCCGGTACCGGTACCGGTATGTCGCACCTTCGAACACCGGAATCCCCTCCGGCTTCGACCTCAACAACGACGGCACGGTGGGTGGTCCCGACGATGCATTCGGTTTCGGCTTCTTCCCGGGCCAGTTCGGGATGGTGGTCTACTCGCGCTACCCAATCGTCTCCGACCGGACCTTCCAGAACTTCCTTTGGAGGGACATGCCGGGAGCGCTCCTCCCCGATGACCCGAGCACACCCGATCCCGCCGATTGGTACTCACCCGAAGAACTCGATGTGTTCCGTCTCTCCTCGAAGAGCCATGGGATCTGGGCATTCGGATTGGGAGACGGGTCGTCCACTTCCTGGCGAGTCACCCCACGCCGCCCGTCTTCGACGGTGACGAAGATCGCAACGGGAGACGAAACCATGACGAGATCAGATTCTGGTCCGACTACGTGATACCGGCACGCAGCGGCTACGTGTACGACGACAGCGGGGCGAGCGGCGGACTGGGCGCGGGCAATCTCTTCGTGATCGCCGGCGACATGAATGCCGACCCATTCGACGGAGACAGCGTCGCCGGGAGCGGCCCAACAGTTGCTGGAGAATCCCAGGGTCAACACGTCTCGACACACCGTCGAGCGCAGGCGGTCCCGAGCAGGCGCTCCTCCAGGGTGGCGTGAACCTCGAGCATGAGGGCGACCCCGCCTTCGACACGGCCGACTTCGCCGAGCCCCCGGCAATCTGAGGGTCGACTACGTGCTCCCCTCCAAGGGTCTTCGCATCCTCGACAGCGGTGTCTTCTGGCCGACAACCGATGATCCACTCTTCAGCCTCGTCGGGACCTTCCCCTTCCCCAGCTCCGACCACCGTCTCGTCTGGGTCGATGTGGCGAGTGCCCGGCGGCAGGCCGCCGGGCAGTTGAAAGCGTGCGGCCCTGCGGGCCGCGCTGACTTGTGCTGGTCGGGCCGTACACGCCGACCCGACCAGGCCGAGGGGGCTGGGAGGACCCGCCCCCTCGGGCACCCCCATCCAGGTACGTCTGCCGCTGCCGTCCGCCGTCTCTGGTTCCGTCCGCCGTCCGCCGTCTACCTGAGCGTGAACACCACCGTCTGTAGGTCGGTGAACTCCTCGATGCGCTGGCGGCCCCAACCGGTGTCGGTGCCGGCGGCGCCGCCGAACGGCTGGAATGTCTCCCAGAAGTCGGTCGAGTCGTTGACCACGACGGTGCCCGAGCGGATCCGGTCGGCGTACCACCAGGCGCGTGACAGGCTCTCGGTGAACACCGCCGCCTGTAGCCCGAGGCGGCTCCTATTGGCCAGGGCGACCGCTTCATCGTCGTCCTCGACGGTGAGGATGGGGAGCACCGGACCAAACGACTCCTCTTGCGAGATCATGCTGTCCTCAGACACCCCGTCGACCACGGTGAACTCGTAGTAGAGGTCGGTGGGGTGCCCCGATGCCCTCCGGCCACCCAGCAGGATCTCGGCGCCCCGCTCTCGGGCATCCTCGAGGTGGCGGTCCATCTTCTCGGCGGTGGGTGCGTTGTTGAGCGGCCCCATGGTGGTGGCCTCGTCGAATGGGTCTCCCAGCCGCACCACGTCGGCAGCCTTGATCGTCGCCGCCACGAACTCGTCGTGGACCTCCTCGAGCACCACGACCCGCTCGGTGGCGCAACAGACCTGCCCGGCGTTGTAATAGGCGCCATAGACAGCTGCCTCGGCCGCGGCGGCGACATCGCCGTCTCCGGTGACGATGAGTGGTCCGTTGCCCGACATCTCCATGATCGAGCGCTTCAGCCCCATCTGGGAGACGATGCGGCGCCCGGTCTGCGACGACCCGGTGAACCCGATGGCGTCCACCCCGGGGTGGGTCACCAGCGCCTCGCCGATATCGCCCCCGCCGGGGATCACGTTGATGGCCCCGGCGGGCGCCCCCGCCTCTTCGAACACCTTCGCCATCTCGAGCAGCGCCCAGCAGGTGAACTCGGGGGGCTTGACGATCATGGCGTTCCCGGTCGCCAGGCCCGGGCCGACGTACTCCATCGGGATCATCACCGGGAAGTTCCACGGGGTGATCGCCGCCCAAACCCCCACCGGGCGGCGCACGGTGAACATCCTCCGGTTCCGTTCCGTTGTCGGGATCAGGTCACCGCTCAGACGCTTGACGTCCTCGGCGGCGATCTGGAAGTAGTCCCCCGACTCGGCGATGTCGTCGATCGCCTCGGCGTGGAACGGCTTCCCCTGCTCGAGCGTGAGGATCCTGGCTACCTCGTCCACCCGCTCCTGCCACAACTTGTATATGCGGAGGCACAGGTCTGCCCGCTCGAAAGCGGTCCAGTGCCTCATCTCAGCTGCAGCTTCCCTGGCGGAGGCGACCGCCCGGTCGATGTCTGCAGGCGAGGCCTTGGGGACCGTAGTAGATGTGCTCCCCGGTCACCGGAGAGCGGACCTCGTAGGCGTCGTCCCCGGTTCCGTCGGTCCAGCCACCCGCGATGTAGAGCTGCAGATCGACCGCCACCGCCGTACCTCCTCGACCCCCTTTCTGCCTTCTGGATCCGCCAAGATACCGATGCCGGAACCGCAAAGGCGACTGCCTACCGTTCCCTGGTGGTGAAGATCCCGGCCGCCGTTTTGGCTCTCCTGCTGGTCGCGGCGTGTGCGCGCCGGACAGGCCACTACCACTCTCGAGCCCGCCGGTACCACGGTTCCTGCAGCTACCACGACCACCGTGGCCGCCTCATCGTCCACGACCGCAGCCGCGGTGACCACCGTCCCGACCTCGACGACCTTGGTGGCGCCCACGACGTCGATGGCGCCGGTCGGTGATCCTGCAGGAGTACTCATCGGCAACTCATCGGGGATCTTCTTCGCCGAACTGGGTGAGGAACCGCAACCGGTGGCGGACGGGCCGGTGCTATCGGTGCGCGACGACCTCGCCGGCGGGTTGGTGGTGCAGTTCGCCGGGCCGGAGGGTCGTCCCGGCGTGGTGTCGCACGTGCCCGCCCAAGGGAACCCTTGGATGGTCCTGGTCCGGAGAGAGATGGGTGGGTGATCCTGGAAGACGTCGAGCGGATCGGGGGCAACCCCACAGTGGTCGCCACGGTTAGGACCCGTTTTGGCAATCCAGACGCTGAACGATTGACGCTCGAGACGGTCGACCTCACGACCCGGGAGCGGCGGCAGGTGGCGGTGGTCGGTGGGCACAAGTCGGGGGCGGGACCAGCAAGCGCTGACCCGGAGGGATTTGTCGTAAACAGGTATCGTCGTGGCCATGTCGTCGGTGGAGTTTCTCGACCCCGACGGGGAGGCGCGCCGACCACCGTTCAACCCCAACCCGGAGTGCCAGGACGACGTCACCTGCCCCCGCTCGGTGGTGGCATCACCGGACGGGACCAGGCTCGCCTACCTGGTGACGGTCCCCGGGCAAGGCGTGGCCGATGGCGTGGACCTCGTCGTCGTCGACGCGGCAACCGGTGAGGAGGTTGCCAGGGAGGGCATGCCTGTCGCCGGGTTCGCCACGGTTGGGGTGGACATTGTGGGAGATCTCGTGCTGGTCAACCGTCTCGCCGCCGGCGCAAGCGGTGAGCCCACCGAGCCGACCTTCCCCATGGTCTTCGATCTCGCCAGCGGAGAGCTCACCGAGGTCCCACTCGCCGGTGTCGGCTCGTTGGCCAGGAGCGTCCCCGAGGTCAGCGGAGCCTTGCGCTGATCAGAGCGGCCGACCCGGCTTCCTCGTTACCATCCTCCTCCTGACCGCTAGGAGGCAGAAGATGGGTTTCCAGGGCCCGGAGACGGCGAAGTGGTATCGGCGGGGGACTGAATCGTTGGTCAAGGGTACGTCGAGCATGTTCCGCTATTGGAGCGACGACGACACCATGGTCATCGCCCGCGGCGAGGGCGGCGCCGTGTTCGACATGGACGGCAAGCGCTATGTCGACTACCAGCTTGGCTTCGGACCGGTGATCCTCGGTCACGGGCGGGCGGAGGTGGCCGCCGCCGTCGCCGAGGCCGCTGCCGACGGCACCACGTTCGCCATGACCCAGCGGCGTGAGATCGAGGCCGCCGAGGCCTTCAAG
The DNA here is from genome assembly GCA_963733905.1 of uncultured Actinomycetes bacterium. Lineage (GTDB taxonomy): Bacteria > Actinomycetota > Acidimicrobiia > Spongiisociales > DATADW01 > DATADW01. The sequence goes on from CAVTEU010000012.1 coordinate 84,316, forward strand.
AAAGCCGTGCCGTGGGTTGAGCATCTCCGGTTCACCAACACCGGAACCGAGGCAACGATGCATGCCATCAGGCTCGCCCGCGGGTTCACCGACCGCGAGGTGGTGGTCAAGTTCGAGGGTCAGTACCACGGGGTCCACGACACGGTGATGTTCTCCACCGCGGGAGCACCTCCCGGCCACCTCGGTGCCCGCACTGCCCCGGTCCCATGGCAGAACTCATCGGGCATCCCCGAGGCGACCCGGACCTCGGTTCGCACCATGCCCTTCAACGACCTCGAGCTACTGGAGCGGCTCTTCGCCGACCAGGGCCGCAGGATCGCCGCCGTCATCGTCGAGCCGATACTGGGCAATGCCTTCGGGATCATGCCCCAACCCGGGTTCCTCGAAGGGTTGCGACGGCTTTGCGACGAGTACGGGTCGGTGCTGATTTTCGATGAGGTGAAGACCGGGTTCCGGGTCTCTCTGGGCGGGGCCCAGGAGTTGTTCGGTGTCACCCCCGACCTGGGCACTTTCGCCAAGGCAATGGGGAACGGGTTCCCGGTGGCAGCGGTCGCCGGGCGCAGCCCGGTGATCGATGCACTAGGTGCAGGCGGGATCGGCCAGGCGGGTACATACAGCGGCAATGGTGTTGCCGTGGCTGCAGCCAAGGCCACGATCGGCATCCTCTCCACCGGTGAGCCTTACGACAGGATCGATCAGGTGGGGACGGCCTTGATGGAGGGGATCCGGAAGGTGCTCGCCGATCGCGGCGTGCCCGGGCACGTCACCGGTCACCCCGCGATGTTCTCCATCTTCCTGGCCGAGGAAGAGCCCACCGAGTTCCGACACGCGGTGAACCACGACGAGCCGAGGTACGAGGAGATCTGTGCCGGGCTCATCCATCGTGGGGTGATGCCCTGCCCGGACGCCCTCGAGCCATGGTTCACCAGTTCGGCCCACACCGACGAGGACGTGGCGCTCACCCTTCAAGCCTTCGACGAGGCGCTGGCCGACACCGTTTCGTGAGTCGGATCGCGCTGCTCGGTGCCGGGATCATCGGGCGGGTCATCGCCCGTGACCTGGCCACATGGGATCGCCCCGACGAGGTGGTGGTGGGTGACGTCGACGTGGAGAGGGCCAAGACGGCAGCCGGAGAACATGGCTTCGAGGGCGCCGAGGTGGACGTGCTCGACCCGGACTCCCTCGATGCATTCCTTGCCGGCGCCTCGGTGGTGGTGAACGCCGCCCAGTACCACGTCAACCTCGCCGTAATGGAGGGGGCGCTTCGGGCGGGTTGTCACTACCTCGATCTCGGCGGGCTGTTCCACACCACGCGACGCCAGCTCGAACTGGGGGAGCGGTTCGAGGAAGCCCGGCTCAGCGCCGTCCTCGGGATCGGTTCGTGCCCCGGGATCGCCAACGTCCATGCCGGCGACCTGGGGGCCAGGCTGGAACACGTTCGCTCGGTCCGGATCTTCAACGGCGCCACCGTGGACCCCTCCGATCGGATCACCTGGCCCTACTCGCTTTGGACGATCCTCGATGAGGTCACTCAACGCCCTGTCGTCTTCCGCGACGGCGAGTTCGTCGAGGTGGAACCGCTTGTCCGAGGAGGAGCCCTTCCCGTTCCTCGAGCCGATCGGCTACGCCACCACCCACCTCTCGCTCCACTCCGAGGTGGCGACCATCCCGGTGAGCCTGGCGGCGAAGGGGATCGAGCGGTGTGAGTTCAAGATCCGGTTCTTCGGGCTGTCCGAGCCGGCCCTCCGCAAGCTCGCCTTCCTCGCCTCGATCGGTCTCGCCTCCACCGACCCCAGGACCGTCGGGGAAGTCGAGGGAGTCGTCCCCCGCCGCCTCTTGGTCGACCTGCTCGAGGAGACCACACCACCTCCTCCGGACCACGCCGGGTTCAAGGACATCGCCACCGTGGCCGAGGGCACGGTCGACGGCGTACCCACCCGGCTCAGGCTGGACGCAACCGCATGGCCATCATCCGAACTGGGCGTCGGCGGGGGCACGGTCGCTGTCGCCGCCCCCCGGCCGTGGTCGCCCGCTGGCTGGCCGGCGACGCCCTCCGTCCCGGTGTCCACCCCCCGGAGACCGTGATCGAACCGGCTCCCTTCTACGAGGAATTGGCGCGGCGGGGGATCAGGACCACTCTCAGCGAGGAAACCGTTCTGGCGGGATAGTCGGAAGACGGAAGTCGGAAGGCGATCTGCTCCGTCCCCCCGCAGGGGGAAGGGCCCCGCTGCGGAGCAGCGGGTAGGGGGGCTGCCGAATTCCCAACTGTGCTCGCCACACCGGCTATCGCGCTCTTGGGAGTGAACCAGCCCCCCTCCCCCGACGCCTGCGGCCTCGGGTACTCCCCCCGCCGGGGGAGAGAAACTCAGGGACGGCTCGATTTGGACGCCTCGCTACCCTCGTCTCGTCGCCTTGCCGTCTAGGGGGATAGCGCAATGGGAACCGCGATGACACTCGGGTTCCGGACCAGGACACGCCTCATGACCCGCGTATTGATCGGGTCGTGCATTCTCTCCACCGCGGCGTTCGTGCTCACCTACGTCCTCGCCGAGGACACGGAGCAGTACTTCGCTTGGACGGTCCAACCTCCGCTCAGCGCCGCCTTCTTCGGTGCCGGTTACGGGGCGGGCGCACTCCTCGCCGGGTTGTGCTTGCGTGAGCGGTCCTGGGCTCGGATCCGCCCCGGCGTCCTCGCCATCATCATCTTCGCCACCCTCACTCTGGTGGTCACCTTGCTCCACCGTGACCGGTTCCACTTCGGGGTGGGCGGTTTCGCAGAAGGATCGGCATGGCTCTGGCTCGCCATCTACGTCGTGTTCCCCATCGCCGGGGTGGTCGCCCTGGTGACCGAGTGGCGGGCGCTGGGCAGCGACCCTCCTTATGCGGGTCCTCTCCCTTCTGCGCTCCGGGGGATCCTCGCCATCCAGGCCGTGGTGCTTGGTCTGCTCGGTTTGGGACTTCTGCTCTTCCCCGAGCCAGTGGCCACCTTCTGGCCTTGGACCCTCACGCCCCTCACCGCTCGTGCGATCGGCGCCTGGCTGCTCCCGATCGGGTTGGCCGGGGTGTGGGTGGTGTTCGAGAACGACCTGGGGCGGTCGCGGATCCTTTCCACCGTCTACGTCTTCTACGCCATCCTCGTTATCGGTGCGCTGGCGCGGTTCCGGGAGGAGGTCGACTGGAGTCACTCGTCGGCTTGGGCGCTGGGGGCGATGGTTGCGCTGATCCTGGTTACCGGGATTGCCGGGAGGGTCGCTGCGGCTCGGCTCCCCGCCGGTAGTTGAAATCCCGCGTGCTAGGGACCAAGGCTCTTCTAACCTGCCGCCCATGGACCTGACCCTCCGCCCCGTCACCGAGGACGAGCTTCCCGAATTCGCCCGCTGGGTGAGCCGCGCTTTCCACGGCGACGTCAAGGACGAGGATCTCGAGGACTGGAAGATCTGGTTCGAGATCGAGCGCAGCCTGGCCGCCTTCGATGGCGACCGGATCGTCGGGACCGCGGGTGCCATCAGTTATGAGCTCACCGTGCCCGGAGGCAGTCTTCCCGCCGCCGGCGTGACCGTGGTCTCGGTGCGCTCCACCCACCGGCGACGCGGCGTGCTGTCGGCCATGATGCGCCACCAGCTCGACGACGTCCGTGACCGGGGTGAGGCGATCGCCATCCTCTGGGCTTCGGAGAGCATCATCTACGGCCGGTTCGGCTACGGGATGGCTGCTCCCGATGTGACCCTCGAGATCGAGCGTCGCCACGGCCGGCTGGCGATGCCTTTCGAGTCCCCAGGTGAGATCCAACTGCTCGAGCGCGAAGAGGCCGAAAAGATCCTCCCCTCGCTGTACGAGCAGATCCGACCGACCTACCCAGGGATGCTGGGAGAGGACCCGAGCCGCTGGCAGCTCATGTTCAACGACCGGGAGAGCCACCGCGACGGCATGAGCTCCAACCGGTACGTGTCCTACGAGGAAAACGGCGAGTCATTGGGCTTTCTCCGCTACCGGGCAAAGGGGGAATGGGACGAGGGTTTTGCCCGTGGAAAGGTGACCACCCCGCAACTCATGGCGCTGACGCCCAACGCATACAAGGCGCTTTGGTCTCATCTGCTCAACCTCGACTTGGTGGAGTCGATCGCCGCCTACCACCGACCCGCCACGGAGCCGCTCGGCATGATGCTCGCCGACCCTCGCCGGCTCCGGGCCAGGCTCAGCGATGGCCTCTGGCTGCGGATACTCGACGTGCCGACCGCCCTGGGAACCCGGCGCTATCGCCAAGCGGGGAGCCTGGTCCTCGAGGTGGCCGACCCGCTGGGATACGCCGCCGGCCGGTTCCGGTTGGAGGGTGACGTCGATGGGGCCGAGGTGACGAGCACCGATGCCGAGCCCGATCTCACCCTTGACGCCGCGGCGCTCGGTGCCGCCTACCTCGGGGGCACCAAGGTCATGGCTCTGGCCGAGGCTGGTCTGATCCAGGGCGAGCCGGAGGCAATCCGACGGGCCGACATCATGTTCGGTTGGGACCGACCCACCTGGATCCCCTGGATCTTCTGACCGTCCAGCCCGGTTAGCGTCGGGTTCATGGCCAAGATCCACGGCGGTCAGATCGTCGCCCGGGCGCTGCGCGCCGAGGGGGTCGACGCCATCTTCACCCTCACCGGCGGGCACATCGTCCCCATCCTCGACGGGTGCGTCCAAGAGGGGATCCGGGTGGTTGATGTCCGCCACGAGCAGGCCGCGGCCCACGCCGCCGAGGCCTACACGCGACTCACCGGGCGGCTCGGAGTGGCCGCGGTCACCGCCGGTCCCGGGGTGACCGATGCCATCACCGGGGTGGCAACCGCCTGGTATTCGCAGACGCCGATGCTGCTCCTCGGCGGCCGCCACCTTCTCCGTCAAGAGCTCAGGGGTGGGCTCCAGGAGATGGATCATCCCCGGCTCTTTGGATCCATCACCGCCTGGTCGGGCACCTGCTGGCAGGTGGAGAGGCTGGCCGACCACATTGCGGTGGCGGCGCGCCACGCCTTTGCCGGTCGGGGGGCCCCCGTGTTCCTCGACATACCGATGGACGTCCAGTTCGACATGGTGGAGGAGACCGCCGTCAGTTGGCCGGCCCGATACCGGGCTTCCGAGCCGAGCGGGGTCGACCCCGAAACGCTGGATCAGATGGTCGATGCGCTGGCCAAGAGTCAGCGACCGATGGTGTTCGCCGGGGGAGGATTGCGCGGTCCCGAGGCGGCGAGCCTGGTCGACCTGGTGGAGGCTCTCCAGGCGCCGGCATACCTCAACAGCCGGGCGAGAGGCGCCCTCCCGCACGGTCATCCGCTGCTGGGCAACCATGCCCGGTCGCTCGCCTTCTCGGGATGCGACCTGGTGCTTGCGCTCGGGGTCGACTGGGACTTCCGCACGTCCTATGGGGACAAGATCGGTGCCGAGGCCGTGGTCATCCAGGTGGATGCCGACCCGGAGAAGATCGGGTGGAACCGGGCGGCGAACATCGGGGTGGTGGCCGACCCGGCTCGTGTCGCCGCCCAGTTGGCGATCTGCTGCCGACCGCTTTGCACGCGCCGATACGCCGGGGTGGACCAAGGAGATAATGGACGAGGAGGAGAGCCGGCAAGCCTCCGCCGAGGCCGAGGCAGCGTCGGACGACTCACCCGTCCAACCGCAGCGTTTTGGCCGCGAGGTCGGCGCGTTCTTCGGCACCGAATCGATCGTCGCCGTGGATGGTGGCGACATCGTCTCCACCACCGCCCGCTGGCTCCAGGTCTCCACCCCGGGTCACGTGCTCGACCCGGGCCCGTTCGGGACGCTTGGCACCGGCGTGCCATACGCCATCGCCGCCAAGGTGGCCTACCCCGACAAGCTCGTCGGGATCGTGTTCGGCGACGGCGCCTTCGGCTTCAACGGGTTCGAATACGACACCCTGGTCCGCCTCGACCTCCCCGTGGTCGGCGTCTTGGGGAACGACGGGGTGTGGAACAACATCAGGACCTTCCACCGAGCCATGTTCCCCGAACAGGCTCGTCGCCTCGGAACTCGGCCGCCGCCCCTACCACGCGGTGGTAAACGCCCTGGGCGGTCACGGCGAGTTGGTCGAGGATCCCGCCGACCTCACTCCCGCCCTGGAGCGCGCCCGCGCCTCCGGCAAGCCTTCACTGGTCGATGTCCACATCGCCGAGACGATGCGCATGTCGAGCAACTACAGCCAATAGGGCTCGCTGCGCTCGCAGCTCGCTGCGCCGTTCTGGGTTTTGGGTTCTGGGCCTCGGAGCGGAAGACGGAACGCCGAACCCGTCGCCACCTGCAGCGGGCTCCCACTGCCGCCGTACGCCGTCCGCCGTCCGCCGTACCGCCGTCCGCCGTCGGCGGCGGAGCCGCCGGCCCTACAACAGCACGATCAGGGCGAAGGTGCCGAAGACGAAGCAGTAGATGGCGAAGGGGAGCAGGCCGACGGTCTGCAGGGCACGCAACAGCAGGGCGATGGCGAAGTAGCCCGAAATCGCCGCCACCACCATCCCGACCCAGACCTGCGAGGAGATTCCGCCGTCGTTGACCAGGTCGACCACCCCGAACAACCCGGCGGCGGCGATGGTGGGAACCCCGAGCAGGAACGAGAAGCGAGCCGCCTCCACCGGAGTGAGCCCTCTCCCTTCCCCCACGGTGATCGTGGTGCCCGACCGGGAGATCCCGGGGAGCAGCGCAACTAGCTGAACCAGACCCACCAGGAAGGCGTCGAGCGGTCGCGCCTCCTCCAGTCGCATCCGCCCCGAGGTGAGACGGCTCCCCACCACCAGGATGAACCCGTTGACGATGAGCAGCGCCGCAGCAACCCAGGCGATCGCCTGCAGTTGCTCGATCGGACCCTCCAGTGCCAGTGCGGCCACCGCAGGAAGGGTGCCGACCACCACCAGGAGGAGCATCCGACGGGCCACCGGGTCCGAACGGAAGCGGAGCATGCGGAGCAGGTCCACCCGGAAATAGGCGACCACCGCCACCAGGGTCCCCAGATGGAGCACCGCGGTGGTGGCGAGATCGGGCGGCTCAAGACCGAGCAGCGCCGGGATCAAGACGAGGTGGCCGTCCGAGGAGATGGGGAGGAACTCGGTGATCCCTTGGACGAGCCCCCACACGATGGCTTGCAGCACGGGCCGGGGAGGTTAGCCCTCGGCCTCCTACCCGTCGTCGTTGCCGTGGGGACGCAGCCCCACGACGATCACGTCGCGGCCCAGATCCACGGTGTCGACCGCGCCGGTGGCGACGTTGAGCACCCGCACCTCTGGCCCTGGCCCGCCAACCACCAGGCGCCAAACATCCCACGACCAGTCGACCGAGGCGCTGGGGATCCATCGGTATCGACCACAGCCTCTCGGCCCGCATCGCCCAGACCTCGAGACGCGACCGCCTCCCGGGCGGTTCCAGGAGCAGCGCGATATGACGACCGTCGGGCGACCACCACGCCCGGGTGACATGGTCGGGAACCCAGGACAACTCGACCACGGTGGAGAGCATCGTGTCGGCGAAGGCGATCTCCCCCTCACCGGCATCGAGCATCAGCCGGCCTCCGGGACCGACGTCATGGATCTCGGCGCCCTCCCGGGTCCACACCGGAGCACCTGCGAAGTCGAGCCGCTCGAATTCCTGCCCTCGTCGCCGAGGATGAAGCCCCAACCTCCCCACCCCCGAAGCTGGGCGTCTCCCTCCAGCCGTGCCACCCGCCCGGTTCGGTCGTTAGCCCAGACAACGGTTTTGTCCCCGACCTTCTCCGTCCAGGCGATGGCGCCGCCCACCTGATCGTGCCATGCGGCACTGCTCACGTTGCGGGCCAATATGGGGAGGAACCCGGAATTGCCCGCCCGGAGGACCCCGTCATCGGACAGCAGGAACATGCTCGTCCCGGAGGCGTCGATGTCATAGGTGCCCGGAGTGATCTCGAAGCGACGGGTGGTGACACCGCGGTCCCATGGCCACCTGAAAAGCTCGAGCACGGTCGAGTTGCTCACGATGGCGACGAGGTCCGACCTCACTCCAGGGACCCTTCCGGCGAGACCGGGCCCGACGACGGTCCCGACAGTGGTGGTGGCCACCGGCGGCGGAGGCTCCGGGTCGGTGCGACCCACGGTCGCCGGGTCCCATCTGGACACCACGAGAGCAACCAGGCCGACCACCACGGCAACGGCCAGCAGCGGGAACAATGAGGGACGGGGCGGCCTTACCGGATCAGGTTCGACCCCGATGAGCGGTGGCGAGGTGGGTGCTGGCATTGGTGCCTTCACTGAACGCTATCCGACAGGGACCGGTATCAGGGGGCGAATCCACCCCCGATCATCACCACGGCACGGCCCTCGGCCACGGCGGCGGCCGCCGGAGCGGCCGCCTCGGCAGGTATGGCCACGAGCCCAGTTGGCTCTCCTGGGTTGAGCGGATCCTGTGGCATGCCCGCCATGACCTCCCCGTCGACGACGCGAGGTTCGCCCTGAGCGCCGAGGCCCGGCAGCAGGACCAAACGCACCGTCCCACCGGGGAGGGCACCAGGGGGCAGCGGCACCTCGAGCGCCCACCAGTTGTCAGGTGGCTTGACCGAATCGGTTCCGACCAGCGCAGGTGACAGCGGAGTGCCGGCTGGGATGTCTACCAGTGCCAATCCGCCGAGCTCGACGGGGGGCAGCACCCCTCCCGACACCTGCCGCCACTCCACGCTCTCCTCATCGACGACACTGCCCGCGGCGAGATCGATCCTGGCGTAGGGATGGTCCACCTCCTGCGCGGGGCCGGACTTCGATCCAGAGAGCCAGCCCCAGGATCGCAACCGCCCCAAGCCAGCGCAGGTAGGGCGGGCGCGACAGCCAGAGCACCGCGGAAACGTATCGACAGTGGGTCCCCGAGGGAAGGGGTCAGCCGGTGGCGCCCTCGAGGGCGGTGGCGCAAGGACACTTGCCGGCCGGTCTCCGCCGCCCTCGGGATGAGCAGCCGGACCGCCTCGCGCAGCGTTCCCAGCGTCTCCTTGAACAACTCGAGCACGGCGTGGTGGGTGACCGCCTCGATCTCACCCTCGACGCCGACGTCGTAATCGGTGACCACCGCGATATTGACGTAACAGATCTCCAACTCCCGGGCGAGGAGAGCCTCGGGGAGCTGGGTCATGTTGATCACCTTGAAGCCCGGACTGGGCGAACCAGCGGCTCTCGGCCCGGGTGGAGAACCGAGGCCCTTGGATGACGACCGTGGCGCCCCCGTCGTGGACGGTCGCCCCGGCATCACGGCACGAGTCGAGCGCCAGCGGGCGCAACTCCGGGCAATAGGGATCGGCGAAGGCGATGTGGACCACTTCGGGACCGTCGTAGAAGGTCGAGGGCCGGCCCCAGGTGCGATCGACCAGTTGGTCGGGGACCACCAGGTGGCCAGGGCCGTATTCGCTCACCAGGCTCCCGGCGGCACAGGGCCCGATGATGCGGTCGACCCCGAGCTCGCGCATCGCCCACAGGTTGGCCCGGTACGGCACCAGGTGCGGCGGGTACTGGTGGTCATGACCATGGCGGGGGATGAAGGCGACCTCCACCCCGTCCACCTCGCCGACGGTCGCCGGTGCCGAGGGCGGCCCATAGGGGGTGTCCACATCGACGGTGCGCGCCTCGTCGAGGAACTCGTAGAAGCCGGTCCCGCCAAATACGCCGATCATTCGTCGCTCTTGTCGGATGAGCCTGAAGACGAGCCCGAGGACGATCCGGCTTCTGCGGCGGCTTTGGCGGTCTTGCCGTCGCTCTTTTCCTTCTCCTTGTCCTTCTCCTTGTCCTTGTCCTTGTCCTTGGCCGGGCTGACCGACGACGACTTCGAGCGAGAGTCGGTGGAGTAGAAGCCACTGCCCTTGAACACCACCCCGGCTGGATGGAACACCTTCTGAAGAGGCCCGCCGCACACTTCATGCTTCTTCAGCAGCTTCGCCGAGAACGGCTGGAAGATCTCGAACCGGTCCCCGCATTGTTTGCAGACGTATTCGTAAGTGGGCATACCGCCGTCGTGTTGACTGGGCCGGGAGGTTAGTGGTCGGTGTGCGCCGTCGAAGACGCCCACTTAGACTCGCCGACGTGCCCCCAACACCTCTTGCGCGCCCGTGACCATTGAGGTAGCCGTCATCCCGGCAGCGGGACGGGGAACGAGGATGCGTCCGGCCACCCGGGTGGTCCCCAAGGCGCTGATCACTGTGATCGATCGCCCCGCCATCCAGTACGCCGTCGAGGAAGCGGCGCGGGCGGGTGCCACCGAGGCGGTGATCGTCGTCGATCTGGACGCCGGCCACCTCATCCAGCAGCACTTCCTCGTCGACGACAGGCTCCCCGGTCTGGAGCACGTCAAGGTGAGGCCCATCGTCCAGGAGGAGCCGCTCGGACTGGGTCACGCCGTGCTCGAGGCCCGTGAGGTGGTTCACGACCGGCCGTTCTTCTGCCTGCTCGCCGACAACATCGTCTACCCCGGCGCCGACGTGCTGCCCTCTTTGGCGGCGGCCTACGAGGGGAGCTCGGTGGTGTGCCTGCGGCGGCTTTCCGACGAATTCCTCGACCGCTATGGGGTGATCGTCCCCGGAGAGGAACGCTCGGAGTCGGTGATCGAGGTTCGCGGCGCCGTCGAGAAGCCGGGTGCAGCGGCCGCCCCGTCGCGCCTCGGGCTCATCGGCCGCTACCTGTTCACCTCCGAGATCTTCGAGGCCCTGACCAAGGTCGAGCCCGGCCACGGTGGCGAGATCCAGTTGACCGACGCCATCGACGCCTTGGGTCGTGCCAACCGCTGCCTCGGTTCGATCGCCGATGAGGACCTGCTCGATGTGGGTACGCCCTTCGGATTGGCCGAGGCCACCGCGGTGCTCGGCGCCGCCCATGAAGAGTGGGGCGAGGACTTCCGCCGACTGGCGGCGACGGTCGCCAAGTGATGCGCCCCCTGCGCGATGCGCAGGCAACCGTGCTGTCGGCGATCCGGCGGCTCCCCGTCACCGAGGTCGAGTTGGGCGATGCACTCGGACTGGTGCTGGCCGAAGAGGTGCGGGCCCCACACGACGTGCCCCCCTTCGCCAACTCGGCGATGGACGGCTACGCCGTCATCGCCGCCGACGTTGCCGCGGCTCCGGTGACGTTGCAGGTGGTCGAGGATGTGGCTGCCGGACGCGTCCCCACCTTGGCGGTGACACCGGGGAGCGCCATCAAGATCATGACCGGCGCCACCATCCCCGAGGGTGCCGACGCCGTGGTCCCCGTTGAGGTGACCCGTCAGGACGGCGACCGGGTCGAGATCCTGGAGGGGGTGCCCAAGGGCGCCTCGGTGCGCGCCGCCGGGGGAGACGTCGCCGCCGGCTCCACCGTGCTCCGCACCGGGGAGAGGATGGGGCCGGCCCACCTTGCGGTCCTCGCCTCCATCGGTGTGGGCCGGGTCAAGACCTACGCCCGCCCCAAGGTGGCGATCATGTCAACCGGCGACGAGTTGCGTCCCCCCGACACCGCCGAGCTCGGTCCCGGTCTGATCCGCGACACCAACCGACCGCTCCTTGGCGCACTGCTCGCTGAGGTGGGCGTCGAGGTGATCGATCTCGGGATCATCCCCGACGACGAGGCGACGCTCCGCTCGGCGCTCCGCCGCGCCTCTTCCGAAGCGGACGCAGTGGTCACCTCGGGCGGGGTTTCGATGGGGGAGTACGACCTGGTCAAGCAGTTGGTAGGGGAGTTGGGGGGCATCGAGGTCTGGCAGACGGCGATGCAGCCGGCCAAGCCTTTCGCCTTCGGGCGGCTTGGCGGCACCCCCTTCTTCGGGCTCCCCGGCAACCCGGTATCGGTGATGGTCGCCTTCGAGCAGTTCACCCGCCCGGCGCTCCTCCAGATGATGGGTTCGGAGAAGCTGTTCCGCCCCCGTCTCGAAGGTGTCCTGGTGGGTGGTGCCGAGACCGATCCCGCCAAGACGGTCTTCCTCCGGGTCCGTACCTGGTGGGAGCACGGAGCATTGTTCGCCGAGTCCTCCGGCGTCCAGTCATCCAACGTCCTCTCCGCCCTGGCCGCCGCCGACGCCTTCGCCGTGGTCCCCGAGGGCGTCTCCACCGTCCCCGACGGTGGCCCGGTGACGCTCGAGATGTTCCGTCAACCCGAGTCCCGCACCGCCGCCGAGGCCCTGGCGCAATGAGACGGCAGACGGCAGACGGCAGACGGCAGCCAGAGGGTCGCGCTGCGAGCAGCGCCCTTCTTCAATTCAGCAGTCCCCCGCGTAGGCGGGGCCGCCGAACTCCAATGGTGCTCGCTCTCGACTCCAGGACAGCCATGACCTTCTCCCACCTCGACGAGCACGGCCACGTCCACATGGTCGACGTCGGTGCCAAGGAGGTGACGGCTCGAACCGCGGTGGCAGAGGGTGTCCTGCGGATATCCCCCGAGACCCGCGACCAGCTCTTCTCGGGGACCCTCCCCAAGGGCGACGCCCTGGCGTCGGCGCGGGTCGCCGGGATCATGGGGGCCAAGCGGACATCTGAGCTGATCCCGCTGTGCCACCCGCTGCCGATCGACTCGGTCTCGGTCGAGATCGAGCAATGCGACGAGGGTGCCCGTCTCACGGCGACGGTTTCGACCACCGGCCGAACCGGCGTCGAGATGGAGGCACTGACCGCGGTGGCAGTAGCCGGGCTGTCTCTCTATGACATGGTCAAGTCGGTAGAGCGGGGAGCGGAACTAGGCTCGGTACATCTCGTGAGTAAATCGGGAGGGCGCTCAGGCCGCTGGGAGCGCGAAGTCCTCCCCAGCGAGAAGCTTGAACCGTAAACCGGGGCTTGGCTACGCTCCGCAAAACCAAGCGGGGCGGAGACCACTTGGAACCGGGAATCATCGTTCTGTTTGTCGTGCTGGCTGGCGTGTGGGGCGCCTTCCTCTTCCCAGAGGTGTTCGCCAGCCGTAAGGAAGCGCCGCTCAACACGACCGAGGAGTTCGGTCGTTGGACCTCGAAGCTGGCGTCGGTGCAAGGTCGAACCGCTCGGCGGCGCAATCGCGCCCTGCTGGAGGTGAACCGCAACCGGGTGCTGGCCCGGCGGCGCATCATGCTGGTCCTGCTCCTGCTGGCGGCGGTGGGGACGCTGGTGGCTGCGCTGATGACCGGTTCGAGAACGCTGCTCTATGTCCACATCGCCATCGACGCCGCCGTGGCTTGCTACGTGGCGATGCTGGTCCAGATCAAGCAGCGGCGCCGCATGGAGTTGGCACAGTTCGGCGAGCCCGAGGCGGCGGCCGACGAAACCTCCGCTCGGATCCGCGTCGTCGCCTCGCGCTGACCCGGTGCCATCTCCCGACCTGAGTTCGATCGAAGCTTCGGCTCGCGCCGACCTCGAGGCAGCCAATCGAGGGCGCGAAGTCGCCCTGGCTGACTGCCGAAGGATCATCCGTTGCTCCGCCAACGCCATACGAGCGATGCACCGCGACGAGTGGGGCCGCGCCGAGGAACTGATGAAGGAAGCGGGAGAGACCCTCGCCGCGATCCAAGCCGACCTGGCGCCCAGTCCCGAGGTGCTCTACGCCGGTTTCGTGGCCGACGCCGCCAAGGAATACGCCGAGGCCCGTCTCACCGCCGCGCTGGCTCGAGGGGCCGATCTCCCCACCCATCGCGATCTGGGTGTCGATGTGGCGCCCTACCTCAACGGTCTCGGCGAAGCGGTCGGCGAGCTTCGCCGCCGCCTGCTCGACCGTCTCCGGGCCGGAGAGGTGGGCGAAGCAGAGGAGATCCTGGTGGCGATGGACGCAATAGTCGACCTGCTCGCCGGCCTCGACTTCCCCGACGGGATGACCGGCGGGTTGCGCCGCACCACCGACGTCGCCCGCGCCCTGGTCGAGCGCTCTAGGTCTGATCTCACCACGACCGTCGTCCAGGAGAAGCTCCGGATCGAACTGCAACAGCGGCTCGGCAAGTCCAGCAACCCGGGCACCAACCCCCGGTAAACTGACCGTCCCACATGGGGGTGTAGCTCAGCCCGGCAGAGCGCTTCCCTCGCACGGAAGAAGCCAGGGGTTCAAATCCCCTCACCTCCACCTAAAAGGCCTGGTCAAGGGGCCTTTCTGTCTTGGTAGGCCGAACGGCTTGGGCCGCGTTTGGGCCGCGCGGCCGCCTTTGGGGCTCCCGGCGTTGCGCCTCCACAACCAACGCCGCTCCGTCATCGAACCCAAACACCGGGTGTTCTGCAGCCCCCGACTGCAGCCGCTCCCGGAGAGGCCGAGACGTGTCGAGCTCAAGCCACTCCGCTCAAGACGGCGGAAGATCTCCGTATCCACCACCTGACGGAGAGTCTCATTGGCAACGGCGTCATCGCGAGTCGATCCCATCCAGGAACCTTCGCGCCCGAAGCCGTAACCGAGCGATCAGATGACAGTCACAGCACCGTAAGCCGGCCAGCAATCGATCACGTCCCCGCGGTGCGGTGTAGTAGCTGCTGCCCTCGGCGTTCCCGCCAGTTCATGCGGCGGGTAGTTGGTGCTGGTTGGCGGCGTTCACCTCCATGGGGATGTCATCTTGGTTCGTTGGTGCGATGAGTGCCATTGAGCCTTCGGAGAGGTAGCGGCGTTCGGTGAGGCGCCGTCTCATTAGGGAATGGGTCGCAGCCGAGGGTGATTGCCCGGCCCGGTAGTCGCGTCGTCAGCCACGATCTCGAGGCCCGACCCGTCGGCATTCAGGAAGTGCGATGCTGCCCAGCTCGTCCTCGGCCCCAGTGTTGTGGTTGAAGATGATCCGGCCATCCAGAGTCCAAGTCGGCTGGCAGGCCCGGTCCTCGCCCGGCCCATAGTCTGTGATTGGCGACTGTTCTGTTCCGTCCGGGCGGATGGTGAATAGGTTCGAAGACTCGTCCGACTGCGGGTGGGTGCTCACGCCGTCGCAGAAGACGATTACGTCCTCGATGGGGTGCCAGTCCGCACTTGGCCCGCGGGAGACCTCGGTGATCTGGACCGGCTCGGCCCATCCGATCTCGCTCCGCCGGATGATCGAAACCGCACCACCGAGGTACGCGTCGTCCGTGAAGCTGTCGAGGGAGACGACGAACGCGTTCCCATCGGGCGACCAACGGGGGAACGAGTGGGCTTGACCCACCGCGAGCTCACCCACGACCTCGACTTCCCCGGTAGCTACGTCAACGACAACGAGCAGGGATCGGGCGGGGAAAACCTCTGCCGGGTGGCCCTGGTAGGCGACGGCTGCGATCTGAGAACCGTCCGGCGACCAGGCCGGGTTGTCCCAGAACAGGCCCGACAGCTCGGCTGGGTATTCGGTGATCAGGGGCTGAGGATCGGTGCCGAGCGGATCGGTGATCCAGATCTCGATACGTGTTCTCGTCCTGCTGTACATAGGCGATCTGTGATCCATCAGGAGACCAGTCGGGGTGCACCTGCTCCGCGGGCGGGCCGAGGATCACGTGGTTGCCGGTGCCATCCGGTCGAATCAATGAGAGACCGCCCTGCACTCCCTGGAATACGATCCATTCCTCGCCGTCAGCGACAGCTGTGGCGGCACCGCTCGTGGCGGCAACGCTCGTGTCAGAGGCAACGATGCTCGGCGACGTGGAGTTCGTCGCGGGCGTGGTGGAAGGCTGCTCCGTCACATCCGCAGATGGTGCAGATGCGGAGCCACCGCCACATGCCGCAACTACCAAAACCAAGGTTAGAAGGGGCGAGAGTTGCCGGCGCACCATCATCGTTCCTCTCGGATCGGTTTGGAGCTATCCATGAGCTGATCCAAGGTGGGGCAGTCGGTTCCGAAGCCGTAGCGATCGCACTCCGCCCGAGTGAACCCCCGAGTCAGGGAGGCGGCGACGACGTTGGCCAGTTCCGCCGGATCCAGTGTGTACACCATCACCCCTCCGGTTTGCGGTGCCACCGCCAGGTGGGTGTCGTTGAGGAATGCGACCCCCTGCATCTGGGTGGGGGCGACGAAGATCTCCTGCACTGGCCGCCGCTCCTCGATGTCCCAGATGTGGACGAAGCCCTCGGACGTGCCGATGGCCAGCAGCCGGCCGTCGGGGCTGAGAGCGTATGACTTGGCAGCACCCCGCGTGACCTCTTCGACCGTCTCAACGATCTCGAACGTCTCGGCGTCGAGCCACTGCGAGCGAGGCGGCTCCGAACGATTGGAAGTCGCGGATGTTGACCAGATGGTCCCCGTCGGGTGTGAAGCCGACAAGCGCTCCGTTTCGCCATCCTTCGGCCTCGACCAGCGAGTGCTCCCAGGTCCGGGTCGACAATTCCAGGATCTGGTTGGCGGTGTCGCAGCCGAATAGGAGTCGCTCGCCGTCCGAAGGCGCCAAGAGCCACATCGGGGGACAATCCTCCAAGGTCTCGGCGTCCATCTTGGACACGATTTTTCCGGTGGTGGCATCCCAGACGGTGACACCGGGGCGCACCATCACTACGTGCTTCGAGTCAGGTGTCCACCCGGTGTGAAGGTTCAAACTGACGAAAGGCGTGGCGGGGTACTTCTCGCATTGGGCTTCCGTCTCTGGGGTCACCGAACCCCGGAACTCATAGGTACATACTCCTTCCAGCTCGACGACTACATCTCCGTCGGTCAGATCGCGGATCACCAGCGGTCCCACTGTTTGCACGACGCCGTCGGCGCTGACCACGGGCGGCGCCACCTGCTCCTGGCGAACCAAACGGGTGCCGTCGGGCGAGATGGCCTGGTGCTGCCCAAAGAAACCCGGCCAATAGCGAACCTCCTGCGTGTTCGCATCGATAAGGAAGCTGCGGGCATCGGTCGGGTCATCACCACAGAACTCGGCGAGGGCGATGGTGTCGGCTACCCGGGTCAAGCGAGCCCCCCACGGTGAAGCCGTCGCAGGTATCGACGGCCCATATCTCGGCCCGTGGGGTTGTGTCGAGGAGCCGGACCTGGTCGGTGCTCCAATCGCTCACCAGGACACGATCACCGGCGACAGCCACGCGGGCCGAACCAACCGCCGGGAAACTGTCGACTTCCTGCCCGTCGGCCACCGACCACGCCTTCACCGTGTCCTCCCGACCTGCCGAGTAGACGGTCGAGCCGTCCTCGGAAAATTCCCAAGGCCGATGGCCTCACCGGGGTGCCCATGGAACTCGGCGACGATTTCCCCGGCGGCGACATCCCACACCGCTATCGGCCTCTCCCCGGCGAGGAGGCGCGAGCCGTCGTGGTTGAGCAGTTGCACGTATCCGTCCGGAACCGGACCGGGGTGGTTGCTGATGGGGTATTGCAGGATCACCTCGTTGGTGGCAACTTCGATGACGTAAGAGGTCTCCCCATACGTATAGGCGAGTACGCGACCGTTTCCACTCACGGTCCACCCGTAGGCGGCTGGGACCAGCTCGGACCAATCTCCCGACTCCAGATCGAGGACTCCGATAGTGGCGCTGTCCCCGTCGCATTCACCGGATGGTTGGGCGGTGAATGCCTTTCCCTTTGGTGACGGCGATCACATCGCGGGCACATTCGCCCGGGAGATAGACCCGAACCAAATCTCCGCTCCGGCTGTCCCACATATGGATGCCGCCCGTTGGCTTCTCGCCGTCTGAGCTCAGAGACGACTCCCGCCAAGACGTGGGCACCGTCGGCGGTGAAGTGAGCCTGATCGATCGACATGCCCTCCTCGCCCTCCCAGGCCCACAACAGCTCATCCGCCTCCAGGTCGCGGACCTCGAGGCGGCTCCACAAGGCGGCGGCAATCAGGGCGCCATCGGGATGGAGGTCCGCTCCGTTGAGATCGTCTGAGGGCCAGGCATAGCGGGCCAGGACCCGATCGGCGGCGAAGGTTCGGTGAAGGATCGACGTCGTGTCGGCGGTCGGTTGGGCGAATTGTGTCGAGGCGACGGCCAGCAACTTCGCCAGGGAGGGGTCGGTGTCGAGGGTCGCCTCGGCCGAAGCCAGCAACTCGCGCGATCGGGCGAGACGGGTGTTGAGCTCGGCCCGCTCGGTCTCCGCTTCGGCCACGGTCTCCGCCTCGACGGGCAGCGTTCGCCTCCTGGTTTGCCCGGCCGGCCTGGACTGCGGCGATCGCACCCAAGGTCACGCCGACCACGGCGAAGACCGCGAGGATCGCAGTCAGGGTGCGACGGCGACGACGGCGGGCGGAACGATCCGCTTCATCACGGCTCCGCGACGCTTGATAGAAGCCCGCTCGTCTGGGGTGAGCGACGAGGTCTCTGCCCAGCCGACGAAGGAGGCGAGCCGACTGCCTCCGAGCAGGTAGTCGTCTTCGCTGGCGTTCGCCTCCCATTCGCCGCATTGCGGCGCGGAACCGGCGGCCGAGGACGAGGCTTTCTCGCTGGTCGTCGATCCAGTAGCGGAGACGTGGCCATTCCCGCAGCAGGGCCTCGTGGGAAACCTCGACGGTTGGGGCTCGGGAGACAGGATCCCTATCGGCGAGGAGAAGCCGCTCCGAGGTGAACAGGTGAAGCACGTAATCCAGGTCGCTCGAGGAGATGCCGAGTGACTCGAGCTCGCCACGGCGGACTCGCCGCCTGGTGTCATCGGTGTCCTCGTCGACCGTCACCAGACGCAGCATGATCTGACGCGCCGCTAATTGCCGGGATGGGCTCAGACCGGCGAAGATCGCTTCGGCCCGGTTCGCCAACGCCCCGGTCACCTCTCCGATGCGCTGGTAGTCGGTGGATGTCAGCAGGTCGCCGGCTCGCCGCTCCACCAGTTCGGTGAGGGCGTACTGCAAGAGAGGAAGACCTCCAGGCTGGTGGGCGACATCCTCGACGATGCGTTGGGGCAAGCCGGGCTCCCAACGCAGACCCACCGCCCGGGCCGGGGCGGTGACCATTTGGATCAGCTCATCCCGAGTCGGGGGCAGCACGGTGACCTGCCCGTCTCGAATCAACGGGGCGATGCGCTCATCGCCGAGAGGGCGGTCGTAGATAGTCGGCCCGGAGTGTTGCCAGCACCCGGCCACCGTTGTTCATCACTTCCACCAGCAGGTCGATGAACAAGCTCTGGGTCTCGGGATCGTCGACGAGTGTGTAGATCTCCTCGAACTGGTCGACCACCAGCACCAGTTCTCCGTCGAGGGCCAGACGGCCTACCAAGTTGGCGATTTTCGGGCTGGAGGATTGAGGATCGTCCGCCGCCGCCAGCGCCCGAAACAGGGCGTCCACCGGACTCGGTCCCGGGGTGAGCGTGATGACCAGGGACCTCTCGAGGCCGTCGACCTCACCCGATGCCAATCGAGGCACGACTCCGGCGCGGACGACCGAGGATTTGCCCGACCCCGACGGGCCAACTACGGCGACGAATCGATGGCGCCGCAACGCGGTGAATATTGCCGACACCAGGTCGTTGCGGCCGTAGAAGTCGGCTGCGTCACCTTCGTCGAAGGGGCGCAGCCCTTTATACGGGTTGCGGGAGACGGTCGCCTCTTCGACCTCGGTCGCATCTCCTCCCATGGTCGACTCGACTTCGCGCACAAAGGCAACGGCAGACTCGTAGCGGTCGGCTGGATTGGCTGCGGTGGCGCGGGCCAGAACCGGCTCCAGGTCAGGACTCTGCCCGAGCAGTTGGCGCGCCAGGGTTCCCAGCGCGTACCGGTCGGCGGCGGGCGTTGGCCCGGTGACCGGCTCCTCGGGTGCCCGGTACTGCGACGCAGACGACACAGAGCGGAGGATCTCGGAGTTGATCAGCCGGGCAGCGATCCCGAAGTCGGACAAGTAGGCATTGCCGGCCCCGTCGAGCAGGACGTTGGCGGGCTTGAGGTCGCCGTGTGCAATGCCATGGGAATGGGCGTGATCGAGAGCGCTGGCAAGCTGAGCGAGGATGCGACGCGAGGTGGAGGCGTCGAGCCTCGTCCCGCGCAAGGCATCGTCCAACGAGCCTCCGGGGAGCAGGCCGAGCACGAGGTAGGTGGTATCTGCGGCACGCCAGAAGTCGATGAGCGGGACGATATGGGGATGGGCGATACGGGCGATCGTGCGCGCCTCGGCCTCGAAACGTCGCACGAATAACGGGTCGGCGGCGAACTCGGGCTTGATCACCTTTATCGCCACCTCCCGCCCGACAGAAGGCTGGTACGCCCGCCATACCACGCCAAAAGCTCCTTCACCCAGTCGGTCGCGCACTTCGTAGCCGGGGAGCGACATCAGACCGGAGCGACTGTCGAGGTCGAGGTCCGCCTCCACCCTCAAGTCGGGGAAGTCGGCGGGGAGGCCAACAAAGACGAGCTGGGCGACACGTTCTGGGGTCGCCATCCCGCGCAGATTCACCTCTCCGAGGTGATGCACCTGAAGGCCCGCCTGAGCGTTGGCGGTCACATCGCGTTCGGCCGCCGACGACACGAGAACCTGTCCCCCATGGGCGATGGCACACAGACGGGCGGCCCGGTTTAGTGGCGGACCAAAGAAGTCGCCGCCTCTCTGCTCGGCCTCTCCGAAGTCGATGCCGATCCTCACTCGCAGCTCTCCTGCGTCCCCCCAGTCGGCACGTGCCATCCGAGTTTGGATGCCCTCGGAGGCGTCAGCGGCCGCTACTGCGTCGGGGAGCGCGGCGAGGATGCCGTCACCGGTGTGCTTGAAGACCCGCCCCCCACACCTCTCCACCTCCTCCTGGATGATGGCGTCATGGGTGGTGAGCGCAGCCGCCATGGCCTGGGGGAATCGGTCCCAGAGCGAAGTCGATCCTTCAATGTCTGTGACCAGGAATGCCAGACGATGCGTGACTGGTGTGGCGACCCCGGCCGACAGCGACGCGTCCTGTTCGAGAATGCGCAGCTCGAGATCCTGGAGTTCCTGCGAAGGACTGATGCCGAGCTCTTCGGCCAGGTAACGCTCGGTTCGCCGGAATGCCTTGAGCGCCTCCGCCTGACGTCCCGAGCGATACAGGGCGAGCATGTGCTGAGCGCGCAACCTCTCCCTGGTGGGGTTGTCCTCGGCGAGGGCTTCCAGCTCGGCCACGAGGTCGACAGCGTGCCCGGATGCGAGATCGGCCTCGACTCTCAGCTCAACCGCCTCGAGGCGGAGAGCCTCGAGGCGCCTCACTTCCGGCTCGAGCCCGGGAACGTCGATCAGGTCGGCGTAGGGCCGCCCACGCCATCCTGCCAGCATGGCCCGGAGAGTGGTGGAGACGGCGGCCGGATCGGTCGCCACCCCAGATCGGGCTTGGTTCAACGTCTCGACGAAGACGTTGGCATCAATCGTCGACGGGTCGACGTCGAAGCGATACGAGCCACGGTCGAAAACGATGCGACGGCCGAACAACTGGCGGAGGCTGGGAGACGTGGGTATGGAGGCTGGCGCGGGTTCCCGGTGAAGCGTCGTCACCCCACACGGCAGTGATCAGAGCATCGGTCGGAGATCGGGTCCGGGACCGAGGCGATGAGGATGGCCAATATGGCCCGTTGTCGGGCTCCGCCGAGTGCGACGATGCTTCCTTCGACCTCCACCTCCAGCGGCCCAAGGACGCGGATCATTGAGGCTGGAAGAGAGCTTTCAGCTGTGGGACGGGTGTCTCGAATTGCCGTCGACCGACCGAGCATTGTCCGCTCCTTGAGCTGCCTACTCGTCGTCGCCGCAAAGCATCCGGATAGCCACTAAAAAACCGCTAAAGGCCCTGATCGGGGCCCCGGGCGGCCGAGCCTCACCGAGGGTAATGCCTGCGCAGTGTCTGTAGAGCGGCGAAAAAGCGATTCGGTCCTGAATGAACTTGCCGGGCTGCTCTTGAACAACTACGCACAACGTGATTCCTCTGGACTAGTTTGACCAACAAGCGGACCTGTTTGTCTTTAGCTGTGCCATGCACCGCTCGGATGTACGCCGCAATCGTCGTGGACCGCTGCCGCCGAGTCCTTTGGGGAGATCAGGTAGGAGTTCGGTGCCGAAGGACAACTCATTCGTTCCCACCGGCTTCAACCCTCCGAACGCGACTGGTCGAAGGCGGGTTGCAATTGGAGCCGCTCGGCCCCGAGCACAACGAACGCGATTACGCCGCCTGGACATCGAGCATCGACCACATCCGCCGTTCGCCCGGCTACGGCTGGGATGGCAACTGGCCCCGCCTAATGAGCATCGATGAGAACCGTGCCGATTTGGTGCGCCACGCCGAGGACTTCCTTAATCGCACGGGGTTCACGTTCACCGTCCTCGACGCCAAAAGGGACGTTGTCGGCTGCGTATACGTGTACCCGGCAGACGACGACGTCCACGACGCCAGGGTGCTCTCATGGGTGCGGGAGTCCGAGGCGGAGCACGACCTGACGCTCCGGCGGGCGGTGGCCGCATGGCTGGCGAGTGATGCGTGGCCCTTCGTGCGACCGCTCTACGAGCCATTGTTGTCCTGAGCTTGAAGCGGGCCAGGTGCTCACCAG
The DNA here is from genome assembly GCA_963733905.1 of uncultured Actinomycetes bacterium. GTDB lineage: Bacteria > Actinomycetota > Acidimicrobiia > Spongiisociales > DATADW01 > DATADW01. The sequence goes on from CAVTEU010000012.1 coordinate 106,628, forward strand.
AAGGGACAGCTGCCAGGGTTGCTCGATCCCCTTGAAACGGTGCAGTCCCCAGTCCATGAGGCGGCTGCCGGATCCATCCGATCAGGTCGCGGACCGTTACCTAACCGCTCTGCGGTGATCCCACACAGATCTCGGCTCCAATCTGATCCGTGCCGCTGACGTCGGGCGCCACAGCTGGCAGCTGCGTCGTCCCGGCATCGGTAGTGCAAGAGGTGGTCACCCACATGGAACCGGCATGCCATATGCCTTGCGTTCGCCAAGTTGAGACCGGTTCTCATTCTTGGGGGCCTGTTTGGGCCGCGAGAGGTTGAGAAACAACGGGAGATGATGTGAGATGTTGAGAACTAGTTTCCCCTGATGAGAGGCCCTTTCTGACTGTTTCCCCTGGTCAGGGGATCGGGCGGGCTTCTCTCGCAGGAAGAAGCAGGGGTTCAAATCCCCTCACCTCCACCTAAAAGGCCTGGTTCAGATCGACCCACCATCGGCCAACAGAACTAGGGCTGAGCGACAAGGCGGGGCGTTCGGACATGCCGATGCGCCGACATCCCGCCGGACGGAATGGCCGCTTGATCTCTCTGCTCAATCGCCCCAGTCCATTTGGCCTACCGGGACGCCCACCTGGCGTGCGTACGCTTCGGCCTCGGCACGGCGTGATTGATCACCACGCCTGTAACGGAAAATCCGACCGGCGAAAACCACGACGTGCTCGTCGCCGACGGTGAAGTTCGCGTACCAGCCACCCTCGGCCAGTAATGACCCGGCGAGCGTGTCCGCCAGCTGGTCAGCAACCTCATCGGACGCCTGAACTCCAGGAAGGTCCATACCGAGGGCTGAGTGGTGATCGTGGACCCAGCGACGTCACGTCGGGCGACCCGGGTGAGCATGAGACCGCGGACCTCCAACACTGCACCAACCCGCAGGCTCTCTGCCAGAGCGCCCCTTCAACACAACCCGATTGTCTCACTCGTTGGTCTGGGCACCGTTGCCATCTCGATCGCGTTACGGCTCGGGGCCATCCGGGGTCGATGACGGCGATGTCGAACGAAAGGTGAACTTCGCGTTGACGTCCTTCCATGCGATCTCGAGAGCGATCTCCATGGCCCGGTCGATGCCCAGCTCGTCGACGTCGAACATCGTGATGACGGTGGTCTCGATCTCTTCAGCGATCTTGACGCTACTCATCAGGGAAAACGAGTTCTCAACGTCTCGCATCATTTTCCCACTTTTCTCGACCTTCGCGGCCCAAACGTGGCCCAAGAATGAGAACTGGTCTCGGCTTGGAGCGAGCCGAGGCGCTCACCCTCTGGCGGCGCACTAGGTCGTCGATGCCGAGGCGGCCGAGGGAACCTCGAGCGGTGGCATATTCAGAAACCGGTGGCACCGGTTAGACCTCTGCATCAGGTTTCCAAGTTTCTCGGCGGCCTGTTCAATAGACAGTGCACCACCAGGCGGTGCCCCACCCGCAATCCAACAGAAGGACGACCATCGCATGGCTGACAAGAAAGTATGGCTGATCACAGGCGCCGGCCGTGGCATGGGCGTAGACATTGCCAAGGCCGCGCTCGCCGACGGCGACGCTGTGGTCGCTACCGCTCGCAACGCCGACACCGTCACCACGGCCCTGGGCCAACACGATGGGCTCCTCGCCGTAAAACTCGACGTCACCGACCCCGCCGCCGCCACGGCCGCCGTCCAGGTAGCTGTCGAACGGTTCGGCCGCATAGACGTGCTGGTCAACAACGCCGGCAACTTCCACGCCGGGTTCTTCGAGGAGATCCGGCCCGAGGAGTTCCGGGCGCAGGTCGAGACCATCCTGTTCGGCCCGATCAATGTCACCGCGCCGTGCTTCCAGTTATGCGCGCTCAGCGTTCGGGCCTCGTCGTCGCCATCTCCTCGACTGCCGGGACCGTGGGCCAAGAGTTCTGCACCGCTTACGCCGCCTCCAAGTTCGGGGTGGAGGGCTGGATCGAGTCGCTGACCCCCGAAGTGGCGCCGTTCGGCATCCGCACCATGGTCGTCGAGCCTGGCTTCTTCCGCACCGAGCTGCTCACGCCGGAATCGACCAAGTACGCCGAACCTTCCATCGACGACTACGCCGAGCGCACCGAGCAGACCGTCGCTTCCTGGAAGGGCATGAACGGCCAGCAGGGAGGCGACCCCGCCAAGCTCGCCAACGCCCTGGTCCATCTCGCCGGTCAGAACGCGCCGCCGCTGCGTTTTGTGGCTGGCGCCGACGCCGTCCAGACCGTCGAGCAAAAGGCCAGGACCCTCCTCGCTCAAGCCGACGCCCACCGAGCACTGTCCAGCAACCTCGCCTTCGACGGCTCGAACACAACCTGAGGCTCATGTCGGCGGGTTCGCCTTCGGAGCAGTCAGT